>NZ_QNRO01000014.1 GCF_003315345.1 Marinobacter pelagius | reverse complement strand
AAACACACAAATAAAGGGAAAATAGTGTCTGAATCTTCGATTTTTTGCCGTTTAAACCCAAGATGGGCAAATATCAGCAGTTATTCAGACCTTCCTTAATATTTTTTGATATTTGTCAGGCTTGAAGAATATTTGAGCCAGATCAAAATATACTATTTTTGTTATAAGTTTCAGTTTGGTTTCAGATTGGAGCCATAAGATCTCCGTTCATAAATAACTTCAATGGAGATTTAAAGTTGTCCATCCCTCCTCCCGTTATAAAACCTGCCATTTTTTGTGTTCTGGTTTTAACCAGTCTGTCCGGTTGGGCAAACTCAGAACTTCAACTGACCAAGGTCGTTAACACGGCTATCGGGAACGACCCTTGGCTTCGGCAGAGCGCCCGGATGCAGGAGGCGTTGATCGAAGAATCCTATGCAGAGGGAGCGCTCCCTGATCCCCGGGTAACCCTCGGCGCCGCAAACCTGCCCACGGATACTTTCGACACCAGGCAGGAAGCAATGACTCAGGCCACAATCGGTTTCTCCCAGCGCATTCCCCGTGGTGACAGTCGTCAGCTGGCCAGTGAACAAAAGACCCGGATGGCTGAAGTGCAGCCATTCCGCCGGGAAAATCGCCGAGAGCAGGTAACGGAAAGGGTCACTCACCTCTGGCTCGAGCTCTGGCGATCCCAGGAGAGTATCCGGTTGATAGAGAGCAACCGGGGGCTCTTTGAGCAGTTGTCAGATGTCGCCGAAGCGGGCTACACCTCTGCGACCATGGGCTCCAGGCAACAGGACATCATTCGGGCTTCACTGGAACTGACCCGGCTTGAGGACCGACTGGCAGCCCTGAACACCCAACTGGCGTCCAGCCGTGAATCGCTGGGTGAGTGGATTGGCGCGGAGGCAACACAGTTACCGGTCACCAGACAGATTCCACCAGGGCTATTGGCCGAAATTCCGAACAGGGAGACGGAAACAGATGTTAATGGGTTAATCCGCCATCCCTCAATCCGTGCCACCGATCAGTTAATCGATGCCCAGGCGATTGATGTGGACCTGGCGCGCCAGGCCTACAAGCCGGAATGGTCTGTTTTTGCGCAGTATGGATATCGGGACAGGGCTCCGAATGGACAGGACCGGGCCGATCTGTTTTCTGTCGGAATCGGTTTTGACCTCCCGATTTTTACCGGTAACCGACAGGACCGGAAGCTGCGCTCCTCAACAGCCCGCCTGGAAGCTGCCAGGTCCGAGCGGATCCTGCAGATGCGGGAGCTTCAGGCCAGGGCCCGCGCCGCATTGGCACGGATTGAGCAGCTGGACGACCGGATCAGGCTATACCGTCAGACCCTGCTGCCACAAATGGAAGAGCAGGCCAGCGCTGCCCTGACAGCCTACAACAACGACGATGGCGATTTCGCAGAAGCCGTGCGCGCCCGTATCGACGAGCTTAACGCCCGGGTTGAGCTGATACAGATTGTTGCCGAGCGCGCAAAAAATCTCGCGAGCTTTCGTTATTTGACTGCGCACTCCCCTGAAACAACTTCTTCCTCACTACCGAACGATCAGGACTAACGACCATGGCCAATCTGATTCGCCCATTGGGCTTTGTATTGCTGGGTGGCGTTGCCGGGGCAGCGACTGCCTATTGGCTGGCTCCCGAAGCCGGAATGAACCACGCCACTGGCCCAACCAGCACGGAAAGCAACGAACCTTTGTACTGGGTGGCGCCCATGGACCCCAATTTCAAACGAGATAAGCCCGGCAAGTCGCCCATGGGCATGGATCTGGTGCCCGTCTATAAGGAGGGCGGCTCAGGGGAAGACGCACCAGGCACGGTCCGGATCTCGCCCACCGTGGTGAACAACCTCGGCGTGCGGACGGCGTCCGTGATCCAGGGGCGGCTGCCAAGCACCGTCAGGACGGTGGGTTACGTGCAGTACAACGAGGATGAAATGACCCATGTGCACCCACGTGTGGAAGGGTGGATCGAAGCCCTCTATGTAAAAGCGGAGGGCGAAACGGTTGAGAAAGGAAAGCCCCTTTACACCCTCTATTCACCAACACTGGTCAACGCACAGGAAGAGCTGATCCTGGCGCTGAACCGGGGAAACCAGCGTCTGATCAACGCGGCTGAAGAACGTCTCAGGGCACTGAATGTGCCTGCGACCGTGATCCGTCAGCTGAAAGACGCCCGTGAAGTTCAGCGAACAATGACCGTCCACGCCCGGGCCTCGGGCGTTATCGATAACCTGAACGTGCGGGAAGGTATGTTTATCAAGCCCGGCGACCGGGTTTTGTCGATTGCGTCACTGGATGAGGTGTGGGTGATCGGGGAAGTCTTTGAGAGCCAGCTTGCCGCGCTTGACGCGGGTAACAGGGTGGTGATGACACTGGATTACATGCCCGGGCGCCAATGGGCCGGGCGCGTGGATTATATCTATCCGGAGATCAATCCGAAAACCCGCACGGCGCAGGTCAGAATGCGCTTTGACAATACCGATGGTGCCTTGTTGCCAGGTATGTTCGCCGGGCTGGAGGTTCAGGGCGAACGCAGAGAGCGGCGCATGCTTGTGCCCAGGGAGTCCATAATCCGCACCGGGCAGAGCGACCGTCTGGTGCTGGCGCTTGAGGAGGGCGCTTTCAAATCCGTCAATGTCAGCGTCGGTCGTATCGGCGACCCTTATGCGGAGATCCTTGATGGTGTCAAACCGGGCGATACCGTGGTGACCTCCGCCCAGTTCCTCATTGATTCCGAATCCAGCAAAACGTCGGATTTCCAGAGGATGTCAGCGCCAGCCGGTGAAGAGACAGGCCCGCAGATGGATCACGGGGGGATGGACCACAGCACCATGAATCATGGCGGGGACGAGTCATGATTTCAGCCATCATCTACTGGTCTGTGCGTAACCGTTTCCTGGTGCTGCTGGCGACGTTGCTTATCACCGGGCTTGGCCTCTATTCACTGAAGAACACACCGGTGGACGCCCTGCCGGATCTCTCCGATGTACAGGTCATCATCAAAACCAGCTTCCCGGGGCAGGCTCCGCAGGTGGTTGAAGACCAGGTGACCTATCCGATGACAACGGCCATGCTCTCGGTGCCGGGTGCTAAAACGGTGAGAGGCTACTCATTCTTCGGTGACTCTTACGTTTATGTGATTTTCGATGAAGACACCGACATGTATTGGGCCCGCTCACGGGTGCTGGAGTACCTTTCCCAGGTGGCACCCAGTCTGCCGGATTCGGCCCGGCCTCAGCTGGGGCCCGACGCCACCGGCGTTGGCTGGGTGTATCTTTATGCCCTGGTTGACCGCACCGGCAACCACGATCTGAGCCAGCTGCGCAGCCTTCAGGACTGGTTCCTGAAGTACGAGTTGCAAACGGTGCCGGGTGTGTCGGAGGTGGCCGCACTGGGCGGCATGGTGAAGCAATATCAGGTCAAGGTCAGCCCGGAAAAGCTACGGGCACTGGGCATCCCGCTGGCTCACATCCAGAACGCGATCAAACGGGGCAACCAGGAAGTGGGCGCGTCGGTGATCGAGATGGCGGAAGCGGAATACATGGTTCGCACGTCGGGCTATATCCAGTCCCGTGATGATCTGTTGTCGATCCCGCTGGGTCTTGACGATAACGGTACCCCGATTCTCCTGAAAGATGTGGCCAGCGTTGAGGTCGGCCCTCAGATGAGGCGTGGCGTTGCCGAACTGAACGGGGAAGGTGAAGCTGTTGGCGGCGTTGTGGTAATGCGCTTTGGTGAGAACGCCCAGGCAACGATTAATGGGGTGAAGGCGAAGCTGGAGGACCTGAAATCCAGCCTGCCCGAAGGTGTGGAAGTGGTGACGGTTTATGATCGCTCTGGTCTGATCGAGCGAGCCGTCAATAACCTCGGATTCAAACTGCTTGAAGAGTTCCTGGTCGTCGGTCTGGTGTGCATTGTCTTCCTGTTCCACGTGCGCTCGTCGCTGGTGGCGATTCTCAGTCTTCCCGTGGGCATCCTGGCGGCCTTTATTGTTATGCACTGGCAGGGTATCAACGCCAATATCATGTCGCTTGGGGGGATCGCCATTGCCATTGGCGCCATGATTGATGGCGCCATTGTGATGATTGAGAACATGCACAAGCACATGGAACGGACGCCACTCACACCCGAGAACCGTTGGGAAGTCGTCGCAAGGTCAGCCTCCGAGGTGGGTCCGGCGTTGTTTTTCTCGCTACTGATCATCACGGTCAGTTTTGTGCCGGTGTTCGCCCTGGAGGCGCAGGAAGGGCGGATGTTTGCGCCCCTGGCGTTCACCAAAACCTACGCCATGGCGGCGAGTGCGGCTCTTGCGGTGACGCTGGTTCCGGTTCTGATGGGCTATTTCATTCGCGGCAAGGTGCTGCCGGAACACAGGAATCCCGTGAACCGGCTGCTGGTCGGTGCCTATATGCCGGTGCTGAAGCTGGTACTCCGGTTTCCCAGGATGACGGTTGTGGCTGCACTGCTGATACTGGTCGTCGGCCTGTGGCCGGCTACCAAGATTGGCAGTGAGTTCATCCCGCCGCTGGACGAAGGCGATCTGATGTATATGCCCACCACTTATCCGGGCATCTCCATTGGCAAAGCCCGGGAGCTGTTGCAACAGACGGACAAGCTGATTGCGACCGTGCCTGAAGTCGAAACGGTGTTCGGAAAAGTAGGGCGGGCCGACACCGCAACCGATCCGGCGCCGTTAACCATGATCGAGACATTCATCCAGCTCAAGCCGAGGGATGAATGGCGGGAAGGCATGACGACCGAAAAACTGAAGCAGGAACTCAATACCCTGATTCGTTTTCCCGGAGTGACCAACGCCTGGGTCATGCCGATCATCACCCGTATCGATATGCTGGCAACGGGTATCAAAACGCCGGTCGGTATCAAGGTGGCGGGGCCTGATCTTGCCATTATTCAGAACATCGGCAAACGCCTTGAGGAGATCATGGTAGACATCCCCGGGACGGCGTCTGTCTACTCCGAGCGGGTCGCCGGCGGGCGCTACATCAAGGTGGATATTGACCGCGAAGGTGCCGCACGCTATGGGCTGAACATCGCCGATGTCCAGCAGGTGGTGGCCTCGGCGATTGGTGGTATCAACGTATCGAGGACTATCGAAGGTCTTGAACGTTACCCCATCAACCTCCGGTACCCCGAGGATTACCGGGATTCGCCCGAAAAGCTGGAGCAGCTTCCTATCGTGACCGCGTCCGGGCAGCGAATTGCCCTGGCGGATGTGGCCGATATCCGGGTTGAGGACGGGCCGCCGGCCATCAAGAGCGAGAATGCCCGCCTCAATGGCTGGACCTTTGTGGATATTGATGGGGTCGATGTGGGCACTTATGTAGAGCAGGCCATGGCTATAGTGAGCGACGAGCTTGATTTGCCTGCAGGCTACTCCGTTAGCTGGTCCGGCCAGTATGAATACATGCTCCGCGCCAAGGAAAAACTGACCTATGTGGTGCCGCTGACCCTGGCGATCATTGTCATCCTGCTGTTCCTGAACTTCCGCCGTTTTGCAGAGGTAGGGATCATCATGGGCACGCTGCCATTTGCGATGATCGGTGCCATCTGGCTGATGTATTTGCTCGGCTACAACTTTTCGGTGGCGGTCGGTGTCGGCTTCATTGCCCTGGCCGGCGTTGCCGTGGAAATCGGTGTGATCATGCTTGTGTATCTGAACCAGTCGTACCAGGCAATGCTGGAAACCTGTGAACGGAAAGGGCTGGCCCCGAGGCGGGAAACGCTCCGCCACGCGGTCCTCCACGGCGCTGGACTGCGGGTGCGGCCGGTCATGATGACGGCTGCCGCGATTATCGGAGGGCTGGTGCCTATCATGATCGGTGGCGGTACCGGATCCGAAGTCATGGGGCGGATTGCCGCACCGATGGTTGGCGGGATGATCAGCGCTGTGATTCTGGCTCTGCTGGTGATTCCTGTGGGTTACTACCTTTGGAGAGCCAGAGGCTTGGCTGGTGAGTGAACGGGCTGTATTCGCCGGCCCGTTGACAAATCGGATGAATCTTTTGAGCGAGATCAATTCGTTGCCGTCTCGGCCAGGAAATTCAGTTTGAATTCAGCTCTTGAGCGTTAAATAGGGGTGAGTGTTTTGAACCCGCGTGATGGAGAATGAAGATGGTTTCAGTAAAGAAGCTTGCAGTATGCACCATTCTGGCGGCCGCTCCTGTCTGGGCGTCTGCTCACGGTGAACAGGGCAACTGGCAGGGCCACGGTCCCGGAATGATGATGGACCAGGACCAGATGCAGCAAATGCAGCAGAACTGGTCGCGTATGAACGGATTCATGCAGCAGATGCCCGGGGCCGGATCACCGGAGGAGCGTCAGCGCTTCCTCGAAAACCACTGGGAGGCCATGGAAGACCAGATGGAGTTGATGCACCGGGGCATGATGGGCCCGGGCATGATGGGAGGCGCCGGCGGCATGATGGGCGGTAACCAGGGGCAGGGCATGATGAACAATCAGCCTGGCCAGGGTAATCGTCAGGGCAATGCCGCTGGCATGTCACCCGATCAGCGTTTGCAGTTCATGCAGGAGCGCATGGACCAGATGCAGTTGATGATGGAACAGATGCTACAGCATCAGCGGCAACTGAACAGAAACAGTAATTGAGGCAAATTGATCCCGGTTCACCAATCGGTTTGACAGCTGTGCTAGGTTGAGAAGCATCTTTTTCGATTTTCAGGATGCGGAGGCTTGCGTGCTGGAACGGCTGCAACGTCGATTGGGTCTGCAGACAATACCGGGAGTATTTTTCACCTCTGCCGGGGTGGCAACGTTGTTTGTTGCCCTGGCGGTCCCCTTTGATCAGGCCGTAGCCGAGTATTTCGGCCTGCTGACCGGTTGGGTGGCCCGCAATCTTGGCTGGTTCTACATCCTTGCGGTCACCTCCCTGCTGGTGTTCCTGCTGGGCCTGGCGGTCAGCCGTTACGGCACCATCCGGCTTGGCGGCGATGACAGCCGGCCGGACTATTCCAACCTGACCTGGTTCACCATGCTGTTTGCGGCCGGTATCGGCACTATCCTGATGTTCTGGGGTGTGGCGGAACCGGTGTCCCATTTCGCCAATCCGCCGTTCGAGGGGGTAAAGCCCGGCACCGAGCGGGCCGCCAGTGATGCCATGACGGTGGCGCTGTACCACTTCGGGCTGCATACCTGGACCATTTTCGCCATGCCGGGCCTGGCGATCGGTTACTTTGCCTACCGGCACAACCTGCCCATGCGCATCAGCAGTCTTTTTTACCCCATCCTTGGTGAGAAGGCGTTTGGTCCCTGGGGTTGGGCAGTGGATGTGATCGCGGTGCTTGGCACCCTGTTTGGCGTGGCCACCTCATTGGGGCTGGGGACCCTGCAGCTCAACAGCGGGTTGAATTACCTGTTTGGTGTGCCCTCTACCGGCCTGGTCCAGGTCATTCTGATTGCGGTCATTGCCAGCATCGCCGCCACATCGGTGGCGCTGGGGCTGGACAAGGGAGTGCGCCGGCTGTCCCAGCTCAACATCCTGCTGGCCATGGTCCTGCTCGCATTCGTGCTCGCCGTTGGGCCAACCGTGTTCATTGCCGAAGGCATGGTGCAGAGTGTGGGCGACTACTTCGATGCCTTGCCCTGGCTGGCATTCTGGACCGAAACCTTCAAGGAGACCGACTGGCAGCGGCAATGGACCCTGTTCTACTGGGCCTGGACCATCTCCTGGGCGCCTTATGTCGGTATCTTCATTGCCCGCATCTCCCGGGGGCGGACCATTCGCGAGTTTGTCGGTGGTGTCCTTTTTGCCCCCACTGCCTTCACGCTGGTGTGGTTCGGCATCTTCGGTTTGTCTGCCATCCAGGTCGAGATGAACGGTGTCGTGGCGCTGGCGGACCAGGTACAGCAGGACCCCTCCGTCGCCATTTTCGCGTTTCTCGAGGCCTTCCCGCTGGCGGAAGTGGCATCTGCGCTGAGTGTGGTGATTATCGTGATCTTCTTTACCACCTCCTCGGATTCCGCCTCCCTGGTGATAGACCTGCTGACCCGGCGGGATGATCAGCCCTCACTGGTGCGCCAGCGGATTTTCTGGGCGGCGGCGCAGGGTGTGATTGCCGCTACGCTCTTGCTGGCCGGTGGACTGGATGCCCTGCAAAACGTCATTACCTCCCTGGGCCTGCCTTTCTGCATCTTACTGATCTTCATGGCTGTATCACTGTTCCGGGCTCTGAGAGCGGATTACCGTGGTTACAGCGTCGAAGCCCTGGTCAAGGGAAGAGCCTTCCCGGAAGTGGAGGCCACCGCCGAAACCAAACAGGAGAACGAGTATGTATCGGAAGCTGCTGATCGCCATTGATCCGGAGGATGACGGCGAGGGCAAACGTGCCCTGGAGGCCGCGGTGGATCTGCTGGCCGAGGATGGTGAACTGCACCTTGCCAGTGTCTACAGCCCGGGCGGTGGCGGATTTTTCCCCCACGTAACGGAGGAAGCGCCCGAGCAAAAGGAAGCGGAGGTCCGCGAAATGCTGGATCTGCTGGCACGCAAATACCTGCCCCTGAATCTTAACGCCAGTTTTCATGTGGTGGCGGGCACCGCCGGTGACAAGCTGGTGGGACTGGCCGGCCAGCTGTGTGCCGACCTTCTGATCCTGGTGTCTCGTGGTAGCAGCGGCTACTGGCCCCTGCGCCGGGCCACCGTGGAGTATGTCTCGGTGAACGCGCCCTGCCCGGTGCTGGTGCTGCCGTCACTGGAGAAAGCCGAGCCGGAGGCAAAGGACGAGGAAAGCGACTGATCAGTCAAACAGCGACAACTGGTCCGGTTGGCCCATGTCTGTGGGCAGTGTCGGCCGCTTCTGGACCGGTCCCTTGCGACTGCCATGGCGTTGCAGGACCCGTTCGGTTTCGGCCCGGCTCACGTGCTGTTTCCGGAACTCGCCGATCGCCTTGCGTGCGGCCCGCGCCGCCTGTTCGTGGTCGCACACCGGGCTGATGTAGGTATTGCCTCCGAACCGTTGCTTCTGTGTCGGGGTCATTAGCCAGGGGGTATGAATCATTTCTGCCGGCACGCCGGCCAGCTCCGGCAGCCAGCGGCGAATGAATTCGCCGTCGGGGTCCAGCTTCTGGCTCTGGAGGACCGGGTTATAGATCCGCAGGGCGTTGATGCCGGTCAGGCCGGATTGCATCTGCGCCTGGGGGTAATGGATACCCGGCTCGAAATCCGTGAACTGCCGGGCCAGATGCAGGGCCGGCTCGCGCCAGTGCAGCCAGAGCTGGTAACTGGCCACCGCCATCAGCATGGCCCGCATCCGGAAATTGATCCAGCCGGTGTGGTGCAGGGCACGCATGCAGGCATCCACCAGTGGCCAGCCGGTCTGGCCTTCCTGCCAGCGTTGCAGGCGCTCGGAATTATTGGGCCCGTTTTTCAGTTTTTCCAGCTCCCGGTGCATGGCCCGGAATTCCAGTTCCGGCTCGTCTTCCAGTTTCTGGATGAAATGACAATGCCAGTGCAGCCGGGAACGGAAGCTGGTCAGGCTGCGCTGCTTGCGGGGCAGGGTATTGCGATGCTGACCGGTGGCCCTCGCTTGCTGGTAGATCTCCCTCAGGCTGACGGTGCCGTAGGCAATGTGCGGGCTCAGCCGTGAGCAGGCCCGGACTGCGGTTACCGGGCTGGAGATGTTGTACTGGTAGCCCACACACCGGCGCTCAAGGAACGATGCCAACAGCTTCTCTCCCCGGGCACTGCCGCCGGCCTGTCGATCCGGGCAGGCCCGGTTACAGGCTGCCTCCGGGGGTTGCCAGGATGCGGGCGCATGGACTCCTTCCGGCAATGTCGGCAGCTGGGTCGGCGCGTCATGGACTCCGGTTTTCATAAGCCGGGACCATTCGTCATCCCAGTAGTCCCGATCCCGCAGCCGGCGTACCACCCCGAACTGCTGCCACTCCCGGAACTCGACGTTATTGCTGTCACACCAGGCAATGACGGACCGGTCCCGCTCAAACGTCCATTTTCCGCCGGTTTCCTGGTGACAAAAGATCCGGCTCACGCCAACGCTTGTGTGCAATTGCGCCAGTATTTCCGTGACCGGACCGCTCCGTACGATCAGGTCCGAGCCCAGCTTGCGCAGTTGCCGTTTCAGGTCATGGAGCGAGTCATCGATAAAGCCCCAGTGGCGTGCCGAGGTATCTGGCAGTTGCCAGTAGTCCGGTTCAATAACGAACAGCGGCAACACCGGTTCGCCCAGTGCTGCTGCGGCCACCAGGGGGCCGTGATCATGGGTTCTCAGGTCGCGTTTGAACCACACTACCGTGGTCATGGCCGATGTCTCCCCGCGCGACGGCAGCGCTCGCTGCAATAACGTACGTTCTCCCAGTCCCGGGCCCATTTCCGGCGCCAGGCGAACGGACGCTGGCACACCGGGCAGGTTTTCGTCGGCAGATGGGGCTTGCTGTGGCTCACCAGTTTGTTCCGGTTGGGGATTTCGCCTCTAATTACGCCGGCACCGTGCGTGGGGATCAGGCCTCGCTCAGCAATTGTGCCAGATCCTCGCTGACCTGCTGCGTTGTCAGCCCGGGGCGCAGCAGCAGACGAGCGTTGCCGGACCGATCGAAGACGTAGACCGCACTGCTGTGGGAAACGTTGTAATTGCCATCGGCATCCGGCTCGTCATAGCCGAACGTGGTCCGGTAGCGTTTGGTGAGTTCCCGCAGTTCCGGCTCCGCGGCGGTCAGGCCCACCACGTGATCGCCGAAGAAACTGGCATAGCTGCCAAGGCGTTCCGGGGTGTCCCGCTGCGGATCGACACTGACGAACAGCGTCGTGATGTCATCGCGGTAGTCCGCTGGTAACTGGTTCACTGCCTTGCGCAGATCGGTGAGGGTGGTGGGGCAGACATCCGGGCAGGACGTGAATCCGAAGTAGAGCAGTCGGATGTCGCCCGCGGAATCCTCCGGCGTAACGGTCTGGCCGCCGGCGCCGACAAGTTCGAATTCGAGCTCGGGCATGAGGCCGGAAATGTCCTTGCCATGCCACTGCTCGTCATTTCCGAAGCAGCCTGTCAGTGCCAGAACCGAAACGGTCAGGATCAGGGGCAGCAGCCGTTTGGTCATAAATTCTCTCCCGCCAGTCTTGATGGCTTTACAATTCTGCCGTCCTCGTGCATGGCCCGGCGCAGGATCAGCAGGATACCGATGACGCTCATCATAGCCGGCGGAATCCAGGTGAGCAGGCCCCCCAGCAGCTGGTCGGTTTCCGGCGCCATGGGCCAGGCCCGGCCACAGACTTCGTAGACGTCATACACCATGCCCCGTGAAAACACGATCCAGGCACCGAGGATCATCTGGGGAATGGCCACTGCCGCCAGAATCAGGATGCGCTTGCCGTACCCCAGCGCGCTGGTCAGAACCGGCGAGCGGGGATCGAACATCAGCCACCAGAACAGCAGGCCATCCAGCAGCATGCTCCAGTTCATGGTCCAGTACAGCTGGCGCGAGAGCATGGCGTCGAAATGGATCGGTGGCCACAGCCAGAAATAGATCAGGCCGACAAACAGGACGGCGGCAATCACCGGCTGTTGCAGGATTCGGTATACCCAGCCCACCGGCCGCAGCCAGGAGCGAAGGGTGGGGCTCATTTTCTCGTGCCAGAAACGGAAAATCGGCAGCGGGTTGGACAAGGCGATCAGAAACGGTCCCAGGTGGTGCAGGATCAGGTGCTGGCCCCGGTGTACGAAGAACATGTACTGGGAGTAGTAATCGAAGCGGGTCTGCATGACCCCGTAGCACAACAGCACTCCAACCACGAAGGCGACGATACGCACGGAACCGGGGCGTTGGTCTGGCGCCATGCGTAAGAGCGCAAAACCATAGCCTGCCAGTACCAGCGCGAAACTGAGTATGGTCAGGGGTGAGAAATCATAAGGGGCCAGGAAGCCAATATCGGGCATGGAAACCACTCTGTGTGCAATCGCAGCCAACCGGGTTTATCTTTTTTGTTATACAACACCGAGTTTTAACCCCTGCGGTCCGGATTGCAAGGGTAAAAACAGTTCCAGTGCGGAGACTCCAGATGGCGCGATTCAACGAGGCGATACCGGCTCCTTCGGTGCTGATTTTCGATTGGCACGGCACCCTCGTGGATACCCACGATGCCATGT
The DNA here is from genome assembly GCF_003315345.1 of Marinobacter pelagius. Taxonomy (GTDB): domain Bacteria; phylum Pseudomonadota; class Gammaproteobacteria; order Pseudomonadales; family Oleiphilaceae; genus Marinobacter; species Marinobacter pelagius_A. The sequence goes on along the minus strand of NZ_QNRO01000014.1, from coordinate 101,802 downwards.
TCAGTGCCATGGAGGAGATGTTGCCGCAACTGGAAGAACTTGGCCTCGTGGACCGACTATTATCGGAGGACCAGTGCCGCACCCAGGATGATGCCCGGTTGGTGCGCTACATCCGGATCTTCCGGCGCCTTCATCCCCGGATTCTGGCCGAGCGCCGGGTTTCCCGCACGGACATCTTCAATGCGATCTTCGGGGAGGACAAGGAAGCCAAACTGATCGCCCACAAGGCCTACAATACTGCCTATCGCAAGTACTTCGGCCAGGTGAAACCTTTCCAGCCGGGCGCCTATGAATATCTGTCGGCATTGAAAGCCATGGGCATCCGGTTGGCGGTATCCACTAACCGCAACCGGGAGTTTCTGGACAAGGAACTGAGGACGGTGGACGAAGGCCGTTGGCAGCATCTGTTTGATGCCACCGTCTGTGCCGATGACGTTACCGAGTACAAACCGGACCCCCAGGTGATCCTGAAGGCCCTGGAAAAGCTGGAGCTGCCGGCGGACAGCCGGGCCTGGTACGTGGGCGACAGCTACGTGGACATGCTCACCGCCCACAAGGCAGGAGTCTCGGGCGTGTTCTACAACGGTGCCTGTTGGGAGCAGGATCGCATCGACAGCTGGTTCACCAAACGGGATGCTCCGGCGGCGATCCTGGACAGTTTCGAGGATCTGCTCAACCTGCTGGCCTTGCTGGAGCGCCAGGAGCCGGATGCCTTTACCCAGGCCCCGGCCGAGGTCCGACCCAGGCCTTTCCCTTCACCGGAGCGCCCGGAGCCCAGAATCGAGCCGGACTGGCACCCGGCGGTGGTCCGGCTGATTCGCCCGGCGGTGATCCTGTTTGACTGGCACGCCACCCTGGTGGACACCCTCGACGCCATGTACCACGCGGTGGATGACATGCTGCCGGATTTCCACAAGCTCGATCTCATGGACCGGATGGTGGCCCCGGAGGACAGCAAGACCCTTGAGGATGCCCGGCTGGTGTCCTACGTGCGCGAATTCGCCAAACTGCACCCGAAGGTGAAGGCGGACCGGAAGATTTCCCGGACGGATATCTTTGAGGTGCTGTTCGGTGAGGACCAGGAAGCCAAGCAGGTTGCCCACAAGGCCTTCAACCACCATTACCGGAACCACTACGGCACCGTCAAGGCCTTTGAGCCGAGGGTCCGGGATGTGCTCGAGGGGCTGAGGAAACTGAACATCCAGGTCGGGGTGATCACCAACCGGGACCGGGAGTTCTTCGAGCACGAACTGGACGCGGTGGAAGGCACGGGCTGGTCCCACCTGTTTGATGTGGATGTGTGCGGGGACGACACGCCGTTGCGCAAACCCCATCCGGACCAGTTGCTGCTGGCGGTGCAGAAGCTGGACTACCCGCCGGACCCCAGTGTCTGGTATGTCGGGGACAGCACCACCGATGTGATTGCCGCCAAGCGGGCAGGGATGACCTCGGTGTTTTTCAACGGCGCCCAGTGGGACCAGCCCTGGCTCAACAAGATCTTTCCGGGCACCCACAAACATCCGGACAAGCCGGACGTGGTGGTCAATGATTTTTCCGAGTTCTGGGCGCTGGTGCTGGCTTGCGAGGTGGGGCCGCCGTAGGGATTGGTGTCAGGGCCGGGTCCTGAGTGCCTCTTCCACATCCAGCCCGAGCACCACCACGCCAAGCGGCTTACCGCCCTCTGCCGGCTTAATCGCCGAGCTGACCATGATCTGGAAGCGCGAAGTGGAGCCATCATAGCGAATGGGTGAAATGTAGATATCGCCGGTGGAGGCGGGGGCGTCCATTATCTGCTTGAACTTGGGTTCGTCACCCTGCCAGAAATCGGATGACAGGCGACTCATGGCCGCAATCGTCCCCGACCGGTTGACCACCATGGCTTCGGTTACCAGACCCGGATACTTTGCCTTCCATTGGCGCAGTGCCGTGGAAGCAGGCAGCTGAAGAATGTGTCGGGCCAGGGGTATGGCCTCGCCGGGAGCCTTTGCCCGCCAGTCACGATCGATGTCCCGGATGTCCCCGGAGGCTGGATTGGTCGAATCATCGGCCAGCGCCTGCTGAAGATCAATCTGCTGCGCCAGATTCTCCAGCAGAGAAATCGCCAGGCGCTCGGCCTGGTGGCGTTCGGTCGAGGACAGCGTGATCTGATCCTCCATGCAGCCGGGAAGGGCGCGATTGAAAGCGGCCAGGAAGTGAGGGTGGCTGGCATCAAACTCCCGGTTCAGGTACAGGTAAAGTGGCGCGTAACGCACGAACTCCATGTGCATAGTTTCGAGGTTTTCGCCCATAGGGCCGGCCAGCACCTCCATCAGGCGCCGATCCATCAACGCGACGTCAATCCGCTTTCGTTTCAGCAGGGCGAGCAGCTGTTCGGGCGTGACAACGGTGAGAAAATCATCGTAGCCGGAAGCTTCCAGCCAGGCCAGCTCGTTGCTGCCATTGACCACGCCGATACGGCCTTTGGAGGGCTCCGTTTGCGCCTCGGTGCTGAAAAAGTACCATTCTTCCAGGGCTACCGGATCGCTGCGCAAGGCCGCGGCGTCCAGTTCGGTGGAGGCGTCAAGAGCAAAGTAGCCGTCGATCATGTTCCGGCGCAGCTCATACAGGGCCCGACTCTGTGGCGCCAGATGAATCTTCGGTTGCCAGCCGGCCTCCCTGGCAGCACAGGCAACGGTTTCCACGGTTTCGCCAGTCACCGATACCTGTTGATCCAGCAATTGAATTCGCGACTGGTAAGGAGGAGCCTCGTAGGTATAGAGTTCGAGGATCCGTGGGTCCGCCGCGGTCAGGGAAGGGGCCAGTATCGGCAAGAGCCACAGCAACGGCCTGGCAAGCATGATGGTCGTTTCGTCCGTGTTGTTGACAATCGTGCTCTCAGCCTAGCAGGCTCTTCGGGCTTTTGCCGCACAACGTTTGGGCATATCCTTGTAACCATGAAAAACAACAAGATCCGAGTCCATGACTGACACCAAAGCGTCGATCCTGGTGGTCGATGACGATGCCGCCATCCGGGAGTTGCTGCAGGAGCATCTGTCCCGGGTCGGGTATGACATACGGACCGCCGGGGATGGAGACCAGATGCGGCAGCTGCTCGGCGAGCGGCCAGCCGACCTGATCGTGCTGGATGTGATGCTGCCGGGTGATGACGGCTTCACCCTGTGCCGGCAGATCCGGGAGCATTCCCAGGTGCCTATCATCATGCTGACTGCCAGCTCCGACGAGACCGACCGGGTGGTGGGCCTGGAAATCGGCGCCGATGACTACCTGGCCAAGCCGTTCAGTGCCCGGGAGCTGCAGGCACGGGTCAAGGCTCTGTTGCGACGGGCAAGGTTCGCCAGGGTGGAAAACCCCCGATTCATCCTGTTCGACCGCTGGCGCCTGGACACCCTGGCCCATGAGCTGATCGACGAGAGCGGCCAGTCGACGGCGCTGTCCGGTGCCGATTTCGCCCTGCTGCAGCTGTTTCTGAACCACCCCAATCAGGTCCTGGACCGGGACACCATCTCCGATGTTACCCGGGGGCGTGAGTCCATGCCGCTGGACCGGGTGGTGGATGTGGCGGTCAGCCGGCTCCGCCAGCGGCTCGGGGACCAGGGGCGTAACCCGAGGCTGATCAAGACGGTGCGGGGCGCGGGGTATCTGCTCGCCGCCACGGTAAGTCATGGCCCTGAATAGTTCCGGCAAGGAGCGCTCCCTGCTCTGGCGCTGGGTGCCATCCTCCCTGCTCGGGCGGGTGTTGCTGCTGACCCTGCTGGCCATGGCCGGTGCCCAGATCATCTCCAGCGCTGCCTGGGTTGCCACCTACCGGGCCCAACAGGAAGAGGGCCTGGTCGCCACCACTCGCAACCTGGCCCAGTCCGCGTCGGCCACCGTGCAGTTTTTCAACTCCCTGCCCCAGGAATACCGTCACATCGTGCTGGATCAGTTGCGGGACATGGGTGGTACCCGTTTCTTTGTCTCCCTGAATGACAAACGCATCGATATGACTCCGTTGCCGGACACCGCGCGCAAGCAGCTGGTCATGGAGGAAGTGCGCTCGGTGCTGCATCAGCGCCTGGGTAACCGGATCAACCTGCACGTGGATTTTGTGTACCCCGACAATTTGCGGATCCTCAATACCGAGCTGCCGCTGGACGCCTTGCCGCGCTCGTGGGCCCACTATGCACTGACCCTGGAGCCGCTGAACCCTCCGGTCATGGTGACCCAGATCGAGGTGGATCAGGGAGAGTGGCTGTACCTGGCCGCCGCCCTGCCGGCTCCCTTTGTGTCCCTGGAAGAGGAGGGTATCCCCGGTCAGCAGATCCTGTTCGTGGTGGTCATGATCGGCATCCTGTTCCCGGTGCTGGCTTGGCTGATCCGGCAGCAGACCCGACCCCTTCGCAAACTGGCCAGGGCCACCCGGGATCTGCCGCTGGATGACGCCACACCGCCACTGAAGGAGCAGGGCAGTGCCGAGATTGTTGCTGTAACCCGCAGCTTCAACACCATGCGCCGGCGCCTGCAGAGCTACATCAGCGACCGGGAACAGCTGTTCCGTGCTATTTCCCATGATCTTAAAACGCCGATTACCCGCTTGAGGCTGCGGGTTGACCTGATCGAGGACGAGCCCATGCGGCAGCGGCTCGAAGCAGACCTGCAGGAACTGGAACTGCTGGTCAAGAATGCGCTCCAGTCCATGAAAGACACGGATATCCACGAGAACGCAGAGCCCGTGGATATCGAGCGTATGCTGCGCGGTATGGGTGAGGCTTATCAGTCCGGGGGCGCGCGCCGTGTCACCGTTCAGGGTCACTGCCGGCGTTACCGGGGCAAGCCGCTGGCGCTGAAGCGGTGCCTGGGCAATCTGGTGGACAATGCGGTCAAGTACGGCCGCGTGGCCCGAGTCCGTATCGAGGATGAGCCCGGCCGGTTGGTGATCCATGTGGAGGATGAGGGCCCCGGGGTGCCGGAGGATCAGTTGGCCCGCATTTTTGAACCCTATTACAGGTTGCAGGCCAGCCAGCGTCAGGGCCATGGACTGGGGCTGGGAATTGCCCGCAACATTGCCCAGAACCATGGCGGAGAGCTGGTCATTGCCAACCGCGCCGGAGGCGGGCTGCACGTCACTCTCACCTTGCCCCGGCACTAAAAGGTCAATGTAACAAAGGTGTTACATCGGTCTTTCAGTTTGATACTCATCGTCTCGGTTTCCTGCCATAGACTCCGAAGTTGTGAAGACAACAAAAACAAGGAGTCACTATGTTTCACACCACGAATTCCCCTGTGAAGGGCCGGCTCGCCGGTCGATCCCTGGCTGTTGCAGTCGGGCTGGCCTCGCTGGCCATGGCGGCCGGTTCGGTGCAGGCACAGGAGCAGCAGAGCGTCGAGGAGCGCCTGGCTGCACTGGAAGAAAAGCTCGCTGAAGTAGAGCCGAAGGCTACCGGTGACGAAGGGTTTTCCTTCAACACCTACGCCCGCTCCGGGCTGTTGCTCAATGGCGACCTGCAAAGCGCGCCGGGCGGTCCCTACCTGACCCCGGCTGGCTCCGTGGGCGGTGCTGTAGGCCGACTGGGCAACGAACCGGACACCTACCTGGAAGCCATCCTGAACTACAAGCAGGTGGCCGAGAACGGCACCAAATCCCACTACCGCCTGATGATCGCCGATTCCACCACGTCATCGAACGACTGGACCGCCGGTGATGGCGCCCTGAACGTGCGCCAGGCCTATGTGGAGTTCAGCAATCTGGCCAGCTTCTCGGGTATTTTCGAGGATGCGTCGATCTGGGCCGGCAAGCGCTTTGACCGGGATCTGAACTTCGACATCCACTGGCTGGACAGCGACATCATCTTTCTCGGGGGCCTGGGCGCCGGTATCTACGACGTCAAGTTTGCCGATAACGTGGAATCCAACTTTTCCCTGTATGGCCGCAGTTTCCTGGAGTTCCCGTCTGACATTCAGGACCAGGACATCACCTCGAACACCGACAACCTGATCCTGACTGCCGACAACTATTTCGGTAACGTCCAGTGGACACTCAGCGGCATGAAGGCGCAGGACAATGACCAGCGCGTGGTTGGTGGGGCGCTTCAGGCGGCCGAGACCGGTGTTCACACCATGCTCGCCTACCATGGCGACAGCTTCTTCGGCGTTTCCGAGGGCAACTTCAAGGTCGCCGTTCTGCACGGGCAGGGCCTGGGTGCGGAAACCAAGAACATCGGCGCCGATGGCAACCTGCACGAGGATGCAGTCAGCACCCGCGTCGCCATGTACGGCACCACCTATCTGAGTGAGAACTGGCGTTTCGCCCCGGCGATCCTGGCGGAAACCAGCGAGGACCGTTACATCAAGGGCGACGAATACCAGTGGCTGACCTTCAATGCCCGGCTGGCGCAGGAGTTCAACGCCAATTTCGAGATGCAGTATGAGGCGTCCTGGCAGACCATGGATCTCGAGACCCTGGGCTACGATGACCGCAATGCCGTCGATGGCGACTACAGCCGCTTCACCATTGCCCCGACGTTCAAGCCCCAGGTTGGCGGCTTCTGGAACCGCCCGGAGATCCGGCTTTTCGCCAGCTACTCCACCTGGGATGACGAGCTTGAAACCTATGCCGCTGGCGACCCGCTGGGTGCCGACAGCGATTTCGAGAGCGGCCAGTGGACCTTTGGCACGCAAATGGAAATCTGGTTCTGAACCTGATCAAGACAACAAAACAGGAAGGAATGACCATGAACCTATTCAAGAAAACCCTTACCGCTGCGGCCGTGACTGCCGCACTGTTGCCAGCCCAGGCCGTCCAGGCCGGTGAAGTGGAAGTGCTGCACTGGTGGACCGCCGGCGGTGAAGCCCGCGCTGCAGCCGCCCTCAAGGAAATGATGGAAGAACAGGGCCACACGTGGAAAGACTTTGCCGTGGCCGGTGGCGGCGGTGAAGCCGCCATGACCGTCCTCAAGACCCGTGCTGTGTCCGGCAACCCGCCGGCAGCGGCGCAGATCAAGGGCCTGGACATCCGGGAGTGGGCCAAGCTGGGCTTTCTGACCAGCCTGGATGACGTGGCCGAGGCCAACAACTGGAACCAGCTGATTCCGCCGGTGATTGCCGATGTCATGAAATACGAGGGCAACTACGTGGCCGTGCCGGTCAACGTGCACCGGGTCAACTGGCTGTGGGCCAACCCCGACGTGCTGGAGCAGGCCGGCGTCAAAGTACCGACCACCCTGGATGAGTTCTACAAAGCCGCCGAGAAGCTGGAAGCGGCCGGCGTGATTCCCCTGGCCCACGGTGGCCAGCCCTGGCAGGACGCCACGGTGTTCGAGGCGGTGGCCCTGGCCGTGATGGGACCGGAAGACTTTGCCCGGGCCTTCGTCGAACACGATATGGAAGTGATCAACAGCCCGATGATGGAAAAGGTGTTCTCCGAATTCGCCAGGGTGATGAGCTACGTCGATGACAACGCCGCCGGCCGGGACTGGAACACTGCCACCAGCATGGTGATCCGTGGCGAGGCGGCCATGCAGATCATGGGTGACTGGGCCAAGGGCGAATTCACCGCTGCCGGTCTGACCCCGGGCGAGGACTACATCTGCGCCCCGGCGCCGGGCACCACCGGAGAGTTCACCTTTAACGTCGACTCGTTCGCCATGTTCAGCCTGAGCGACGAGGAAAACACCGAAGCCCAGAAAGACCTGGCCCGCACCATCCTGGAGCCGGAGTTCCAGACCGTGTTCAACAAGGCCAAGGGTTCTATCCCGGTGCGTACCGATATGGAAATGTCCGGCTTCGATGCCTGCGCCCAGGCCTCCATGGACACCTTCAAGAGCAGTGCCGATACCGGCGGACTGGTCCCGAGCTTCGCCCATGGCCTGGCGACCACCAGTTATATCCAGGGCCAGATCTTTGACGTTGTCACCAACTTCGTGAACAACGACGACAAGGATCCCGCCCGGGCTACCGATCAACTGGCAGCCGCCATCCAGGCCGCCATGTGATCAGGCGGAGGCCACCCGTCAGATTACATGACGCGTGGCCTCCGATCCTTTCGGGAGACATTTCATGGAACACATTCAACGCCAACCTGTCCGGGTGGCCCGGTCGCGTCCGAGCCTGCTCGACGCGCTGCAGCGCTGGCTGCCCAAGCTGGTTGTGGCACCGACCTTTGTGCTGGTCGGTGTCGGTATCTACGCCTTCATGATCTGGACCGGTGTGCTGTCCTTCACCAGTTCCAGTTTCCTGCCGGTGTATGAGTTCGTCGGCTTTGAACAGTACGCCAAGCTGATGGCCAATGACCGGTGGCTTACCGCCTCGGTTAACCTGGGGATTTTTGGCGGCCTGTTCATCGCCTGCTGTCTGGTGATCGGAGTGGTACTGGCCATTTTCCTGGACCAGAAAATCCGCCAGGAAGGTGCCATTCGCACGATTTACCTGTACCCCATGGCCTTGTCCATGATCGTCACCGGTACCGTGTGGAAGTGGATCCTCAACCCCAGCCTGGGGCTGGAGAAGCTGATGCACGACTGGGGCTGGACCTCGTTCAGCTTCGACTGGCTGGTCAACTCGGACATGGCCATCTACACCATCGTGATGGCCGGGGTCTGGCAGGCCTCAGGGTTTGTCATGGCGCTGTTCCTGGCCGGCCTGCGGGGTGTCGACTCTTCCATTATCCGCGCTGCGCGGGTCGATGGCGCCAGCCTGCCGCTGATCTACTGGAAAATCATCCTGCCGTCCCTTCGGCCGGTGTTTTTCAGTGCTGTCATGGTGCTGGCCCATATCGCCATCAAGAGCTTTGACCTGGTGATGGCCATGACCGCCGGTGGCCCGGGTTACTCCACCGACCTGCCAGCGGTATTCATGTACGCCCACACCTTCACCCGGGGCCAGATGGGCCTGGGTTCCGCCAGCGCCATGCTGATGCTGGGTGCGATTCTGGCCCTGCTGGTGCCTTACCTGTACTCCGAACTGAGGGAGAAACGCCATGACTGATGTCGTCCGTACCGGCTTTCGTCCCAGCCGCGTGGCTGTCTACGGCGTGTTGCTGCTGGCCGCGCTGGTTTACCTGATCCCGCTGTTCATCATGCTGGTGACCAGCTTCAAGACACCGATGGACATCCGCACCGGCAACCTGATGGCCCTGCCCACCGACTGGACCACCATCGGCTGGACCAAGGCCTGGTCCGAGGCCTGTACCGGCGTGGATTGCGGCGGTATTCGCGGTTACTTCTGGAACTCGTTCAAGATGACCGTGCCGGCGGTGCTGATCTCCACCCTGCTGGGCGCGTTCAATGGCTACGTGCTGTCCAAATGGAAGTTCAAGGGCTCCAACCTGTTCTTCGGCATGCTGCTGTTCGGCTGCTTCGTGCCCTTCCAGGTGGTGCTGCTGCCCATGGCGGCGACGCTCGGCCAGCTGGGTCTTGCCAACACAACCACCGGCCTGGTGCTGGTGCACGTGATCTACGGGGTGGCCTTCACCACGCTTTTCTTCCGCAACTACTACGTGGCCATTCCGGACGCCCTGATCAAGGCAGCCCGGCTGGACGGCGCCGGCTTTTTCACCATTTTCTTCCGCATCCTGCTGCCCATGTCCACACCGATTTTCATGGTGTCGCTGATCTGGCAGTTCACCCAGATCTGGAACGACTTCCTGTTCGGCGTGGTGTTCGCCAGCGGCGACAGCCAGCCGATCACAGTGGCGCTGAACAACCTGGTCAACACCAGCACCGGGGTGAAGGAATACAACGTGGATATGGCTGCGGCCATGATTGCGGCGCTGCCGACACTGGTGGTCTACATCGTCGCCGGCAAATATTTCATCCGGGGGCTGACCGCCGGATCTGTCAAAGGTTGATCTGAGAGGATAACAACAATGTCTCAACTGGAACTGCGGAGCATCCGCAAAACCTATCCGGGCGTGGCCGAGGAGACCCTCAAGGGGATCGACATCGACATCGCGTCCGGGGAATTCATCATTCTGGTGGGCCCCTCAGGCTGCGGCAAGTCCACCCTGATGAACACCATCGCGGGCCTGGAAACCATCAGCGACGGCTCGATTGTGCTGGATGGCAAGGACATTTCCACCATGGAACCGAAAGACCGGGATATCGCCATGGTGTTCCAGTCCTATGCTCTATACCCGACCATGTCGGTGCGCGAGAACATCGCCTTCGGTCTGAAAATCCGCGGTCTGCCAAAGCACGAGATCGACCAGGAAGTTGAGCGGGTGGCCGATCTGCTGCAGATTTCCCAGCTTCTGAACAAGAAGCCGGCAAACCTGTCCGGTGGCCAGCAGCAGCGGGTGGCCATGGGTCGGGCCCTGGCCCGCCGACCGCGCATCTACCTGTTCGACGAGCCGCTCTCGAATCTCGACGCGAAGCTGCGGGTGGAGATGCGCACCGAGATCAAAAAGCTGCACCAGCGCTTGAAAACCACCATCGTGTACGTCACCCACGACCAGATCGAGGCCATGACCCTGGCGGACCGGATTGCCGTGCTCAAGGACGGCGAGCTGCAGCAGCTGGGTACACCGAAAGAGGTGTACAACACACCGGCCAACCTGTTCGTGGCCGGCTTCATGGGCTCGCCGGCCATGAGCTTTGTGCCGGTCACCGTGGAGCAGGGCGGACAGGGATTGTACGCGCAGGTGCAGGGCAACAACGGTAGCGAACTTGAATTGCCGTTACCGGACTACCTGTCCGACCGTGTCGGCCGCCAGGTGATCCTCGGCATTCGCCCGGAACACATCACCCAGCCCCAGGACCAGAAGAACGATCAGACCCTGGTCACCAAGGGCGAGTTCACCATCGAGGTGACCGAGCCCACGGGCCCGGATGTGATCGCGCTGATCCAGCTCAACGACACCAACGTGCATTGCCGGATTGATCCGGAGCACCCGGTGACCTGGGGCGAGACCGCCGAGCTGATGTTCGATATGAAAAAAGTGGTGTTCTTTGATCCGGAGACGGAACAGCGGATTGCTCCCCACTGATGCTTAAAGCTGCTCCAGGTTCGCCAGCAGGTGCTCGGCGCGCCGGAGCAGCGCTTCCCGTCGCTCCGGTTTCTGCTTGTCCCAGTTGCGGTACATCATGCCCATGCGGGGATTGCCCGCAAACTCATTCCGGTGCCGGTCGATGAAATGCCAGTACAGGGCATTGAACGGGCAGGCATCTTCCTCTGTGGCTTTATTCACCTTGTAGCGGCAGTTGCTGCAGTGGTCCGACATGCGCTGGATGTACTTGCCGCTGGCGGCGTAGGGTTTCGACCCCAGATAGCCGCCGTCGGCATGCATCACCATGCCCAGCACATTGGGCAGTTCCACCCAGTCGTAGGCGTCAGCATACACCGCCAGGTACCAGTCGCAGATCTCCTCGGGTCTGATGCCGGCCAGCAAGGCGAAATTACCGGTGACCATCAGTCGCTGGATGTGGTGGGCATAGGCATTGCGCCGGGTGGCGTCGATGGCCTTGTGCATGCAGCGCATCTTTGTCTCACCGCTCCAGTAGAACCAGGGCAGGGCGCGGGTGTTGCCCAGACGGTTCTCCCGGGCATACCCCGGCATGTTCAACCAGTAGATGCCCCGGACAAATTCCCGCCAGCCCAGTATCTGCCGGATGAAGCCCTCCACCGCATTGATTGGCGCGCGGCCGGCATACCAGGCCTGAGCCGCGGCTTCGCATACGGCCAGCGGGTCTAATAGCCCGCAGTTGATATAGGGCGACAGGATGGAGTGGAACAGCCAGTCCTCCGTGTCCGAGATGGCGTCCTGGAAATCCCCGAAACAGGACAGGGCGAAGTCGATGAAGTGTTCCAGGGCCGCCTGGGCATCCTCGGAAGTCACGGCGAAATGGAAGTCCTCCGTGGTGCCGAAATGGTCGGCGAAGTGCGCGTCGACCAGGGCGATGACTTCGCCGGTGATGTCGTCGGGTTCAACGCGGAAGGGCGCCGGCGCCGGCGGCTTGCCGGTCCATTTCTTGCGATTGTCGGCATCGAAGTTCCACTGACCGCCTTCCGGCTCACCCTCCGGTGTCATCAGTAACCCGGTTTTCTTGCGCATTTCCCGGTAAAAGAACTCCATTCGAAGCTGTTTCCGGCCTTTTGCCCAATCGGCGAATTCCTGTTTGCCGGCGATGAACCGGGTATCCGGTCGGATCTCCACCGACACGCCGAGGCGCTCATGCCACTGGCTGATCTGCTCATGCAGCCGCCACTCGCCGCACTCGGTGGTGATCACCTTGTTCGCATTCAGCTGCTGAACCTGATCTGCCACTACCGCCTCCAGGCTCTGGTGCGGGTTGTCGGGATGGTGGTGCTGGTAATGCACCTGCCAGCCGTCCTTCTGCAGGCGGGCGGCAAAATGGCGCATGGCGCTGAACAGCAGTACGAGCTTTTTCTTGTGATGGTTGGTGTAGCTGGCCTCGTCATGGACCTCTGCCATGACAATCACATCCCCGCAGGGATCGGCTCCGTCGAGGGCGCTGAGGTTGGGGGAGAGCTGATCGCCCAGAATGAGAATGACGTTGGCCATGAACGGACTCCGGCAGTTGCGGGTTACACCAAAGAGGTAGCCAGAATACGCCAAGGGCGCAAGGGTGGTTCAGCGCGGGGGGTGCTAGACTGAACATCATGATCAGCTGACCCGAATCAAACCCTTCAGGGCCGGAGTCGGCGATAATGTCTATAAAGAAGGGGTCAGAAGAAGGCTTTCTTCTGACCCCATTTTCACCGACCAACCCAGAGTTACCTATGGCCTCCAACACCGCCACCGCGACCAAGAACGACCTCCCCGCCTTCATCTGGGACGACGCCCTGATCCGGCGTTACGACCTCAGCGGACCCCGCTACACCTCCTATCCGACGGCGGTGGAATTCACCCCGAACTACCGGGTCGAGGACATGGTCAAGGCGGCCGGGCGCAGCAAGGCCGCGGGTGGCCCGATCTCGCTGTACACCCACCTGCCGTTCTGCGCGCACCTGTGCTACTACTGCGCCTGCAACAAGGTGATCACCAAGAAACGCGACAAGGCCATGCCTTACGTGGAGCGGGTGCTCAAGGAAGCGGCGATCCAGTCGAAACTGTTCGGCGCCGACCGCCCGGTCCAGCAGCTGCACTGGGGTGGTGGCACGCCCACTTTCCTGCCGAAGGATGTGATGCAGCACCTGATGGCAGGGTACGGTGAACTGTTTAATCTGCAGACCGGCGACGACCGGGACTACAGTGTGGAAATCGATCCCCGGGAAGTGGACCAGGATACCCTGCCGACCCTGTGGGACCTGGGCTTCAACCGCATCAGCCTGGGCGTTCAGGATGTGAACCCCGAGGTGCAGAAGGCGGTCAACCGCATCCAGCCCCGGGACATGACCGAGGCGGTGCTGAATGAGGCGCGCAGGATCGGCTTTCGCTCCATCAACCTGGACCTTATCTACGGCTTGCCGTACCAGACTCCGGAGAGCTTTGCAGAGACCCTGGAAGCGGTTATCGAGATGTCCCCGGACCGGCTCTCGGTGTTCAGCTACGCGCACCTGCCGGACCGGTTCTATCCCCAGACCCGGATCCAGGCCGAGACTCTGCCGAGCCCGCAGCAGAAGCTGACCATCCTGCACAATACGATCAACCGCCTGCTGGAGGCCGGTTACGAGTACATCGGCATGGACCACTTCGCCAAGCCGGATGACAGCCTGGCGGTGGCCCAGCGGGAAGGGCGCCTGCACCGGAATTTCCAGGGTTACACCACCCATTCGGACTGCGATCTGGTGTCACTCGGTGTCTCCGCCATTGGCCAGACTGACGACGCCTACTTCCAGAACAACCACGACCTGCCGGCCTGGGAAGCAGCCATCGACGCTGGCCAGCTGGCCACGGTCCGTGGCGTGAGCCTGAGCCGCGACGACCGCATCCGCCGCTGGGTCATCGGCCAGCTGATCTGCCAGTTCCGCCTGGACCGCCAGCAGTTCGCCGACGCCTGGGGTGAGGATTTCGACCGCTATTTCGCCGACGAGCTCAATCGCCTGCGCCCGATGATCAAGGACGAACTGGTGGCCGACGAGGGCCAGGTGCTGCAGGTCCAGCCCGCCGGCCGGTTGTTGATTCGCGCTATCTGCCAGATCTTCGACCTGTATCGGAAGGAAGGGGCCAGCCAGCGGTTTTCGCGGATTATCTGAGCGCCGGGCAGGGACCTGAGTGGCGGGGCAGATTCCAAGACGGGGTCAGAAGAAAGCTTTCTTCTGACCCCATTTTCACACCCGAGTTAGCGCCAATTCCCAAAGCCAGGTTCCAGGACGGGGTCAGATGAAAGCTTTCATCTGACCCCAACTTCACTCCCCACGCCACTCCGCTGACAAAGGTCAAGGCACCCCGGCCCCCCAGCCGATACCCTCTAACTACCCAATTCCAGCGGAGAAACCCATGGAACTCGTGTGCCCGGCCGGCAGTCTGCCGGCCCTGAAAACCGCCGTGGATAATGGTGCCGACGCGGTCTATATCGGCTTCCGCGACAGCACCAACGCCCGCCAGTTCGCGGGCCTGAACTTCAACGACAAACGCGCCGCCGAGGGCATCGATTACGCTCACTCCAGAGGCCGCCGCGTGTTCTGCGCCATCAACACCTACCCGCAACCGGATGGCTGGGAACAGTGGAAGGCTGCGGTCGACCGCGCCGCGGGCCTGGGGGTGGATGCCATCATTCTCGCCGACATGGGCCTGCTCGATTATGCCGCGAATCGTTATCCGGACATCCCCCGGCACCTGTCGGTACAGGGTTCGGCCACCAGCTATGAGGCCCTGTCTTTCTACAAGGACAACTTCGATATCCGCCGGGCGGTGCTGCCCCGGGTGCTTTCTCTCGATCAGGTACGCGGCGTGGCCAAACACAGCCCCGTGGAGCTGGAAGTGTTCGCCTTCGGCAGCCTGTGCATTATGGCCGAAGGGCGCTGTTACCTGTCGTCCTACCTCACGGATGAATCCCCCAACACCCGCGGCGCCTGTTCACCCGCCAAGGCCGTGCGCTGGCAGGAAACACCCCAGGGTCTGGAGTCGCGCCTGAACGACGTGCTGATCGACCGTTACGGTCAGGGTGAATCCGCCGGCTACCCGACCCTGTGCAAGGGCCGGTTCGAGGTGGAAGGCAGCGTCTATCACGCCATCGAGGAGCCGGTCAGCCTGAACACCCTGGACCTGCTGCCGGAGTTGCAGGAGCTGGGCATCAGCGCCGTCAAGATCGAGGGCCGCCAGCGCAGCCCGGCCTACATTGCCGATGTTGCCCGCACCTGGCGCCAGGCCCTGGATAACCTGGCTAGAACGCCGGGTATGTTCACCGTGGAGAATGACTGGCGCAACACCCTCTCCGGACTTTCCGAAGGCGGCCTGACTACCCTGGGCGCCTATCACCGCAAGTGGAAATAAGGTTCTGCCAATCATGATGAAACTCTCTCTCGGACCCATCCTGTGGTTCTGGTCCAAGCAGACCGTGTTCGATTTCTACGCCAAGGCGGCCGAATGGCCGGTGGATACTATCTACCTGGGTGAGGCGGTTTGCTCCCGGCGCCGTGAACTCAAACCGGACGACTGGTTTGATCTGGCCCGGGACCTGAAGGCCTGCGGCAAGGAGGTGGTGATCTCCACTCAGACCCTGATCGAGTCGGAGGCCGACCTGCGACGCCTGCGCCGGATCTGCGATCAGAACGAGTTCCTGGTGGAGGCCAACGACCAGAGCGCGGTGCAGGTCGCCAGCCGTCATCAGATTCCATTTATTACCGGCCCCTCCATGAACATCTACAACGTCGCCACCCTCAAGGTGCTGGCAAAGCAGGGACTGAAAGGCTGGAACCTGCCGGTGGAGCTGGGCAAGGAGACGCTGGAACAGCTGGTCACCGGCCTGAAGCATGAAGGCCTGGATCTGCCAGCTGAAGTGTTTTCCTGGGGCTTCCTGCCCCTTGCGTGGTCATCCCGCTGTTTCACGGCCCGTCACTACAACCTGCCCAAGGACAACTGCGAGTTCCGCTGTCTGCAGCATCCGGATGGCATGGAGTTACGATCTCGAGAATCCCAGGAGCTGTTCCGCCTGAACGGAATTTCCACGCTCTCGGGCTCCCGCTACGACCTGATGCGGGAGCTACCGGAGATGGAGCGGATGGGCGTGAATACGGTGCGCCTGAGCCCGGAACATCAGGGCATGGAGGAAGTGGTAAAACGCTTTGATCAGGTACGCCGGGGAGCAGTGCCTGCCACCGACCCGCTGCAGCTGGTGGAAGCACCACCCTGCAACGGGTACTGGTATGGCAAGCCGGGGATGGATCTGATCGGGTGAGACCGATCAGTCCCGAACAGGTTTGACGCCGGGAAAACGGTCAGACACATAGGTGCTGTGGCACTGGATGCAGTTGCCTGTCATTTTGCCGAACAGCTGGTGTTGCTTCTCCGTGTCGTCATTCCTGCCGGCCTCTGCCAGCGATGCCGCGAGTTGATGAAACTCCTTGTCCAGCTGGATAAAGCCTTCCGGTACCGCCGACATCAGATCTTTACGATCCTGTTCAGTGAGTGACTGCTGCAGGATAAAGCTGTCGTGAATATCCTGGGCCTGCTTCGCAACCTTGTCATGCTGCCCCATAACGATGGCCGAATGAATCTGCCCCATCGCCGTCTGAATGGACCGCATCTCTTCACGCAGCAGTCGATCCAGTTTCTCGGTCAGCTTGGGAGTGACCGGTTCGGAAGCCGTGGCAGCGAATGACACGGTAAGGCTCAGGAGGAGTATGCTCAGAAGCGATCCGTTCGTTTTTGTCATGGTGATGCTCCTCTATCAATGAATGGTGAGCGCCTTTCAGGCTATCACTGTTGGCCGTCAGACCCGTTGAGATATGTTAATTGTCCGTCGTCTGTCGAATCCTCACGCCTATCGGACCTGGCGGAAGCGGACCAGCCCAGATCCGCCAGGATGACGTAGAGCGCCGGCAGTCCCAGTAGCACGATGAGGGTGGAGACCAGCAAGCCAAACACCACGGAAATCACCAGTGGAATCACCGCCATGGCCTGGGTGCTGGTTTCTGCAAGCAGGGGCAGCAGGCCGGCTATGGTGGTGCTGGTAGTGATCAGGATGGCCCGGAACCGGTTCCGGCTGGCGGCACCGGCAGCGTCGGCAGTGCTCATGCCCTGTTCCCGATAGGACTTTATGAACTGTACCAGCAGGATCGCGTTGTTCACCACGATGCCGGCCAGGGACGCCGCGCCGATCAGCGAGGGCATGGAAAGGTTATAGCCCATGAGCAGATGGCCCCAGACCGCCCCCATGAACGCCACCGGAATTGACAGCATCACGATGAGCGGTTCCAGGTAGCTGCGGAACTGGAATGACAGGATCAGGAAGATGCCCAGCAGGCCGATCAGCAGGCCCCGGGCGATCGACTGTCCGGTTTCCCGGGAGCGGGCAGTCTGTCCTTCCACCTGTAGTGTGATTTCCGGCCATCGTTCGCGAAGCTCCGGAAACACGCGATTCTGGAGATCGGTGATGATGGCATCGGCGTTGGTTTCCCGGCCGTTCACATCTGCCGACACCGTGACGGTGCGCAGGCCGTCAATTCGGGTCACCTGGGCCCACTGGCGTTCGTCGGTAATGTCGGCGACCTCCCGCAACGGAATCATCTGGCCGTTCCTGCCGGTGATGACCGTGTCTTCCAGAAACGCCCGGGTGGTGCGCTCCGCGCTGCTCTGGCGCACCAGAATCTCGATGTGCTGGTCGCCGATCTGGACGGTATCGACAATATCGCCCAGCAAGCCGGTGCGGATCTGGCCGGCCACATCGCTGGCGGTCAGGCCCAGTGCGAGGGCGCTGTCCTTGAGTGTCAGGATACGCTGGGGTTTGCCGGGGCGCAGGTCGTCCAGCACGTTGAAGGTGCCGGTGTAGTCAGCCACTTCGTTGCCCAGGTAGCGGGCCGCTTCCTTGAGCTGGTCCAGATCGCTGCCCTGCAACCGGATCTCGATGGGAATGCCTGCCGGGCCGAACCCCGGTTCCTGGATATTCAGGGCGATCAGGCCGGGAATGTCACCGATTTCCTCGTACCAACGGTCGGTCAGGGTGGCCAGGTCGACGGTGCGGTTTTCTGCAGTGAGCAGGTCAGCCATTACGGTGGCCACATGGGCGCCTTTTTCGCCGGCCCCGGCGTGCTGGTTGAAGCGGGTCTGGACATTGCGCACCAGGGCCTGGTCGTCTGGCTGCTGCGGGCTGTATTCCTCGTTCAGCCGGAGCATGGCTTCGGTAATGCGTTTGGTGATTTCCCGGGTCTGGTGCAGTGGCGTGCCCTGGGGCATGAGGAGCCGCGCTTCGAGTACATCACCGTCGATTTCCGGCATGGCTTCCATGCGCACGTGGCCGCCCGCCATCAGACCGACAGAGCCCAGCAGGATGATCAGCATGCCGGCCAGAACTCCGTAGCGATAGCGGATGGCTGTATCGGCCAGTTGCCCCACCTTTTCCCGGGTGGCTTCAAAGCCCCGGTCAAAGCGCGCGCGAAAGCGGGAAGCGGGTTTGTCCCGGCCTTTGCCCAAACCACTTTTCAGGTGATGGGGCAGAATCCAGAAGGCTTCGACCAACGAGGCGGCCAGGGCGGCAATCAGCACCACCGGTAAGACTTCCAGTACCGAACCCAGCTCACCGGCCAGAAACGCCAGAGGAACAAACACCGATACCGTGGTCAGGAAGGAGGACAACACACCGGGGAGGATCTCCAGCGTCCCGTCGGTGGCGGCCCGCAGAGGCGTGGTGCCTTCGTTGGCATGGCGGGCAATGTTCTCGGTGATCACCACCGAGTCATCCATCACAATGCCGATGGCCATCAATAGCGCCACGAGGGTGATCATGTTCAGGGACAGCCCGGTCAGTGCCATCATTACAAAGGCGCCGGCAAAGGCCGCCGGCAGGCCAAACAGCGCCCAGAAGGCCAGCCGGGGCCGGAAGAACAGGGCCATCACCAGCCCCACCAGCAGCAGGCCGGTGATGCCGTTGCCAACCAGCATCTGAAGGCGGTCCCTGACGATGGAAGTCATGTCCTGGGTGATCTCCAGGTTGACGGTGCCATCCCGGCGGGCAGTTTCTTCGGCAATGAATGTCTGCAGTGAATCCATCACCCGCAGGGCATCGTCGTTCCGGTTTTTGTGGATTTCCAGAATGATCGCCCGCTGGCCGTTGAACTCGGCGCGCTCTTCCTGCCGTTCATAAGTTTCAGACAGCGTGGCGATATCGCCGAGGGTAAGCACGGCTCCGGCCCGGCCGCCCAGCACTGGCAGGTTGGCCAGCGTTTGCAACGACCGCCGTTCATCCACAAACCTTAGCTGGATATCACTGCTTTCGGTTTCCAGGGTGCCCAGGGGCATATCGACGTTCTGGCCGCCGATGGCCCGGGCAATATCCTGTACGCCCAGGCCATACTGGCGTAAGCGATCCCGGGATAGTTCCACCTGCCACTGGCGTTGGGACAATCCCACAGGCACCACATCAGCCACGCCGTCGATGGCAAACAGGCGGTCTTCCAGTTGTCCGGTGTAGCTTTCCAGGTGGGCGAAGCTCATGGGCCCGGTGACGGCGATGGCAGCCACCAGGTCGGTTCGATAAAGCTCCCGGATGATCGGATCTTCGGCTTCTTCCGGCAGGTCGGTCAGGGCTTCGATTTCCGTGCGGATGTCGTCCAGGAACCGGCCCATGTCGCCACCGGGTTCCATGCTGGCAATGGTCTGGGCCTGGTTGTCCCGGGCCGTGCAGGTTATCTCCTGTATATAGTCCACCCGTTGCAGGGCTTCACCCAGACGCTGACAGATGGCTTCCTCCACGTCGGCCGCCGTGGCACCCCGGTATTCCATGGTGATGCTGACTTCCGGCGGCAGATAGTCCGGAAAGGTTTCCCGGGTAAGTTTGGGAACGGCAAACAGCCCTGCGGCCAGAATCAGAATCAGCAGCAGGTTAGCTGCCGTGGGATGGCCCGCGAACCAGCGGATCATGGTTGATCTCCCGGGGCCAGCGGGGTGCCGTCGATGGCGGGTACCAGGTCATCCAGAATCAGCCGGTCGCCTGGTTTCAGTCCCTCGCTGATCACGGTCTGATCACCCTGTTGCCAGGCAACGGTGACTTCCCTGCGTTGCAGACGATTGTCTTCATCGGCGAGGTACACCACACCCTGATGAACCGAGCTGGCCGGAATCACGATAACCGGCCTGGGCGTGGTGGCGCTAATACTGGCCTGCACGAACATGTTTCGCACCAGCGGCGGGCGGGCCGGCGGATTGGCGTTGCGGTAAGGCTCTTCCACCGAGATAACGGCCTGAACCGTCCGGGTGGCCGGGTCGAGGCTGCTGGTGACCCGGGTGAGTTTTCCGGGCCAGTGGGCATCCGGCACGTTGGTAGGCGTTATCCGGACTTGCAGATCGCCCAGGGGTAACTGGTCATGAAAGTCGGTGAAGTGATTGGTAGTACCGGCTTCGGAATCAGGCAGGCTGTCACCCGACAGTTGCGACAACACCCGGCGCAGTTCCGGTATTTCCAGCTGTACTGTGGCTTCGGCCCGGCTGATGCCGTCGGCGATGAACAGGGTCTGGCCGGGGCTGACATACTGGCCGGTGTCGATGTCGGCCTGATGTACCCGCAGGTCCCAGGGGGCTTCAAAACGGGTGTCTTCCAGGTCTTCCCGGGCACTGGCCAGGGCCGATTCCGTTTTGGCCCTGCGGGCTTCCAGAGTATCCCGCCTGACCGGAATCAGGTTTAGCTGGTTTCGCAGACTCTGCACCGCCTGTTCCTGCTGCAGGGTGGCCCGCTGTTGCTCGTCGTACCGGGTTTGGGACAGGGCGCCCCGCGCCGCCAGGGTTTCTGCCCGCTCCAGCTCCCGCCTGGCCAGTGTCAGCCGGCGCTCTTCAAGCTTCAGCAACTCCCCAGTGTTGCGCTCTTCCTGTTCCAGTTGACGTAGCTCGGCTTCAATACCGGCCAGGTCCGCTTTGGCGGAGGCTTCGGCCAGTTCATAGCGGGTGGGGTCGATCTCAAGCAGGCGGGTACCCTCGGCGATCAGGTTGCCGCTCTCCAGATCCGGGTGTTTCCAGATAACCCGCCCGCCAACATTGGCCACCGCGTTCCAGGTCTGGGCCGGCAGCACCTGGCCATAGCCCCGGGCTTCAGTGCGGAATTCCCGGGGCGTAACTTCCATTATCCGCACCGGGGTCGCGGCTGCCTGCGCCGCCGCCCGTTCCGGCGGCTGTTTCAGCTTGACCATGATCACCACGAAGGCAATGCCGGCGATCAGGGCCAGAGCCAGAGTCAGTTTATTTTTCCGGGTCATCGGGCATCTCCTGGAAGCTGGCGCTGTAAAGTTTGAAAATTCGGGGAGCCGCTTGCTCAAGGGTGGCAATCTCGCCACTGACCATACCCTGAACCACCAGTCCCTGAATGGCCCCGAGGTACAGCACCGCCGCTGCTTCGGTATCCATGCCGGGAGCTATTCGCCCCTGTTGTATGCCGAGATCCAGCAGTCCGACCACCTTCCTGCGGTAGCGGGCGAGGGTCTGGCGGATGATTGTTTTGGCGGCGCCATTGCCGGGCTTTTGCAACTCACCCAGCATCAGGCGGGGAATGCCCGGATGCCGGGCGATAAACCTCACATGGGCCAGGAACATGGCTTCCAGAGCCTGATCGGCGAGCTCATGCCGGTCTGCTTCACGGAAAACCTGGCTTGTCAGCTGTTCCGATACCCAACCAGCCACCGATTCCCACAACCGGTTCTTGTTGGGAAAGTGTTTGAACAGGGCGCCTTGCGACAGGCCAACTTCATCGGCAATCCGGGCTGTAGTGAGGGTGGCCGGGTCCTGGTCGGCACAAAGCTGGACGACCGCCTCGATGGTGGCGGACTGGCGCAGTTCGGTGCTCTGGTAGGTGCGCTTGGAGCCTTTTGATTTTGCTGACATGGTGGTGCCAAAAAAAAGTGAGTAATTGCTTTAGTCTGAGAGCTCGCAGCGGTTTTTGCAAGAACCCTGGAACGTGGGGGTTCCTGAGGTCGGGATGACCCGACTTTTCAGTCGGGTCGGGTGACTTGCACCACTTTCAGGTGCAGCGGGTTCCGGCCCTTCACCGGCCATTCAATGCTGTCTCCGACGCTCAGGCCGATCATTGCAGCCCCGGCGGGCGCCAGGATGGAGATCTTGTCGGGGCTGCCATTAGCCTGGTGAGGGTAGACCAGCTCGAGCCTGTGTTGCTTTCCGCTATCCTGATCCTCGAAAAGAACCACCGAATTCATCACGACAACGGTTTCTGGTATTTCGGACAAAGGCCGCAAGTCGGCACGGCTGAGTTCTTCTTCCAGTCCGTCGGCAACGCCGGTGGGATCGGTGGTTTTCTCAAGCAGGGTGGCAAGGCGATTGTAATCCTCTTCGGCAACAGTGATAGCGGGCAAATCGGACATAGTGACCTCCAGAAAAGGGATTAACCGAGATAGTTTGGGTGCTGGTGCTGAGCCGTGCGTGCGCGCAGACCCAGCGTCAGGAAAGTAACGCTGTGGTGTGGCCGGATCTGCCACGCGGGGCATTCCGGAAACCAGTCAGAGAAGTGACAACGTACAAATCGGCTGGCTCAGGTGATTTTTTGCAGGATTTTATATGAATCTAGCCTTTCCCTTTACAAAGGGCAAACGGGGTTTTTGTACGAATTCCCGCTCACAGAGGTCAAGTGTCGACCTTGACCTCGGTTTCCAGTGGTGGCTACCTGTGAGGTGGACAAGCACAGGAGTTCAACTCATGGATATTCGCCTGAAAAGAGCCTATGAGGCTCCCGCCCGCTCAGACGGCCCGCGCGTGCTCGTGGACCGTATCTGGCCGCGGGGCGTTGCGAAAGAGGAAGCCGACATCACCCACTGGCTGAAAGGACTGGCACCGTCCACCGAGCTGCGCAAGTGGTTCGGACATGATCCGGCGAAGTGGCCGGAATTCCGTGAGAGGTATCTGAAAGAGCTGAAATCGGGTGATGCCGGTGAGGATCTTTCTGCACTCAAGAGCTTGCTTGAAGGGCATGCCCGCATCACGCTGGTATTTGCGGCGAAAGATAAGGAACACAACAACGCGGTTGCCCTTCGGGAGTTTATCCACGCCGGGCGTTTCGGTTCGTTTTGATCTGGAAAAGTGATGCGTGTCATTGCGCAACCGGGCTTTCGGGTAAAAGATGGGCCTATATGCTCTCAAGGAGGTGTGCCATGACAGTCAACGAAGGCCTTCGCCTGATGGCCGGCGTGTTTACGCTGATATCCATTGTGCTCGCCCATTACGTGAGCCCTTACTGGCTTCTGTTTACCGGCTTTATAGCCCTTAACCTGATCCAGTCCGCCTTCACCAAGTGGTGCCCGGCGATGATGATCCTCAAAAAGATGGGGTTGAAAGAGGAAAAGCCGGTTAATTGAGTTCGAGGCACCATCAGACCTGCTCGCGCACCAGCATGGCCTTGATATGCCCAATGGCTTTCATGGGATTGAGTCCCTTGGGACAGTAGGCGGTGCAGTTGCCAATGCCGCGGCAGCGAAACACGCTGAACGGATCCTCCAGTTTGGCCAGACGCTCCCGTGTGGCGGTGTCGCGCGAATCCACCAGGAACCGATATGCCTGGAGCAGCCCCGAGGGACCGATATACTTCTCCGGGTTCCACCACCAGGAAGGGCATGCTGAGGTGCAGCAGGCGCAGAGGATGCACTCGTAGAGTCCATCCAGCTTTGCCCGGTCTTCCGGGCTCTGGAGGCGCTCGATGGCCGGTTCGGGATCATCATTGATCAGCCAGGGTTGCACCCGCTCATACTGTTTGAAGAAGAGGGATTGATCCACCACCAGATCCCGGATTACGGGCATCCCCGGAAGGGGGCGGATTTCCAGAATACCCTTTTTGCCCAGAATATCCGCTACTCTCGTGATGCAGCCCAGACCGTTGCGGCCATTCATGCTGAGGCCGTCCGAGCCGCAAACACCCTCCCGGCATGAACGACGAAACGAGAGTGTTGGATCGCGGGTTTTGAGATGCTCCAGGACATCGAGAACCATGCGGTTGCGGAATTCACTGTCAACTTCGATGTCTTGATTGTAGGGAGCGTCATCCTGTTCCGGGTTGTAGCGATACAGGCGAACAGTAAAGGCCGACATTTTACTACCCTCCCTCTTTCAGAACTGGAAGCGCGGGAAAAGCACATCCCGTTCCAGGTAGATTTGCTCGGAAAGCCGGAAGTCCAGGCTTTTCAGCTCCCGGTAGAAACGCCTCCAGGAACGGCAGGCGGATTCCGGAGCACAGTAGTTGCGGGTCATTTCACGAAGCTTTTTCAATTGCCCCTTGATGATCGAGTGCTCCTCATTCATCTGGGCAATCGGTGTTTCCGGCCGCGGCGGCTGGTCATGCACCATCTTGGTCAGCACGTGGGCGTTCTCCCGCTCAATGTGATACTTGAGTGTATGCTCAAGGTTCTTGATAGCGAGGGTAATGCCTTTGGGCACGTCAGGGCTCCCTCTGTGAACCGCTTCAATCTTTCGGGCCAGCCGGTGAAGCTCTGGCAGCTTGGCCAGATGCGCAGCATCGTAACCCCGGAGTATCAATTCCAGCAGCACGTCAGTGTCCAGTTCCTCAATTGGTGGTTGTTGATTGTTCATTGCTCATCCTCCTCTCTTGCTTTAACATACATATAGAATGCACTTTATAAGGTGTCAAGAATTGTTCTCATTTTGTTGGTGCGTGGGGAGGCAGAGATGAGCTGCAACAAGCCGGAACACATTAAACAGAAGATCTGGGAGCAGCACCTGAGATGGCTGGATCTTGTAAGCGATGAATGCAGATCCAATCAGCGAAAGCGGCAACGTGAGAAGCGCAGAAGGAGGGGTAACTCGTGAACATCAACGCGCAAGTGACACCGCAAGCCCGTGACTATCTGATCGCTATACTGGCGAAACAGGAAGTGCCGGGAATGGCAGCCCGGGTCTATGTGGAGAAAGGCGGCACCCAGCAGGCCGAGACTTGTCTGGCTTTCTGTCCGCCAGGGCATGAAGCAACCGGGGATTTGAGGCAGGACTTTGACGAGCTGACCCTGTATTTCGAGGCGGCCAGCGTGCCCTACCTTGAGGACATGGAGATTGGCCTTCAGGGTGAGGGGAAGCTCCAGAGCCTGACCATCAAGGCGCCACATTCCAAAAAGCCGGCCAAACCACCGAAAACCTTTGTTCTGTCAGAGAGCTGTGAAGCCCTGCGGGTTCCTTCCGGGGCGTCCACAACGCTTCCGGAGGGGGCGCCCGTCTCCATAACCCAGGCGTTGGGCGGAAGTTTCACGGTCAAGTACGAGGGTAACCTGTATCGCCTGTCTCCGGAGGTGACTCGCCGCCTGGGGTTTCATTCAGACGCCATCCTGTTCGAGCCGCCGGAAGATGGCCGGATCAGCGAGCAGCAATGCTGGGATGCGTTGCGATTGGTTTATGACCCGGAGATTCCGGTGAATGTTGTCGGCCTGGGACTTATCTATAAACTGGATTTTGATCAGGATAAGCATTTTGTCCGTGTCGAAATGACGCTGACATCACCAGGTTGCGGCATGGGTGACATTATCGCTGGCGACGTGAAAGACAAATTGCTGCAAGTTCCCTGGGTCGAAGACGCAAGCGTGGACATAGTGTTTGATCCCCCGTGGAGCTACGACAGCCTTGATGAGGAAGCACGCCTGGAGCTGGGGCTGATCTGAGCCTGCCAGGAGTGGGCTTGAGGTCATACCCTGGGCGGGTAACTCGAAATGAAGGTTCCTGACATCGGGCAATTTTAGACGGACCCTTATGCAGTATTCTGGGCAGTGACCATATTCAGTGATCGGAGCGAAAGGTGAACCCGGATTGGCAGCCACAGCCCGAAAAGTTCGAGATTTTCCCCTGGAACAGGAATTTCGAAACAGGCCTCGAGGAAATTGATGAGCAACATAAGGTGCTGGTCGATATTCTCAATCGGCTTGCGTGGCATTTCGCGTCCGATGTTTCCCGAGTCACCTCTGACCATGTGCTGGACGAGTTACTCTCGTACGCGGCCTACCATTTCAAGTCTGAGGAGAAGGTCTGGCAGGAAGCGCTGGGGGAATCGGATATGGCCAGAAACCATCACGATGCCCACCAGATGTTTTTTGCCCAGGTGCAGATACTCAAGCAAGGCCATGGCACCGAAGAGGAGAGACTCTCACAGCTGTTTGATTATCTGACTCGATGGCTGGCATTTCACATTCTGGAGTCGGACCGGCGTATGGCGCTTACGGCCAAGGCAGTGAAGGGTGGGCTGCCCCTGGAAGAGGCCCGCGAGCACGTGGATTCGGAACTCAGCGGGTCCGTCTCGGTGCTGGTGAATGCTCTGCTCGAAATCTACGCCAAGCTGTCTTCGCTTACGGTTCAATTGCTGCAGGAGAAACTGGCGCGGCATAGGGCCGAGGTTGAACTGGATCGACTTCAGCGAAGGCGGTGATGCATCGGTTTTGTTGAATACTGGGCCAATCTCCCCTCCATAAAAAACAGCCGTTTGGTGATCTTGATCAGGCAGCCGGGAACAGGATGCTCCGAAGGCTGACATTCCACTCCAGTCCATCCAGCAGGTTCTTCAGCGCAAGTCCCAGCTCAGTGTCCCCCTCAATGACGAGGCGACGCTGGAAGAAGAGCTGATCCGGGTCCTGGCGCCGCTCGGCGAGGGTTCGGAATGCCGACAGGGAGCCGCGGATGGTCGCTTCGCCTGGCCCGTTGACCACTCTCAGCCTGCCTGACCAGAAACCCAGGGTTATGCCCGGGTGACCTCCATTGAGTTCGAGGCGGATCCGGCGGTCTTCGAAATCATCGAACTCGCCATCGGCCATGGCCTCGGCGAACAGTCGATTCAGTGGGGCCTCGGCTGCCAGTTGTTTGACCGGCATGGGAATGCGCTGGTCGATGGCGCCCAGCACCGGAGCGGGAGAGGGGAGGTACTCCCGGAGTACTGCCAGGGATTGGTTGAGTAATGGGTAGTGCGCGGGGAACGGCGGCAGTTTGGGTAACGAGAGATGCATGGTGGGCTCCGTTATTTGGCTCGGGAGCAGGGTAGGGGAAATCTGGTTTGGAGGCTTTGATATAACTCAGGGGCGGGGTCTGAAGAAAGCTTTCTTCAGACCCCCGGTTAGCTTGGGAGATGGACTGAATATGGGGTCAGAAGAAGGCTTTCTTCAGACCCCGGGTGTGGCTGGGAGATTGGGTGAAGATGGGGTCAGAAGAAGGCTTTCTTCAGACCCCGTCCTCGGGGCTCCTTAGCGGTGCAGGCCTTCTTCGACAGCCCAGACGGCCACTTCTACCCGCGAGCGCAGGTTGAGCTTTTTGAGCAGGTGCTTGACGTGCACCTTGACGGTGCCGTCGCTGATGTCGAGTTTGCGGCCGATCATCTTGTTGGACAGGCCTTCGGCGATCAGGCGCAGGATGTCCTTTTCCCGGGGAGTGAGGCTGTCAAAGTCCGGGCGTGCGGTCTGTTGCGGCTTGTTGGAGCGCAGCGCCTGGGCCAGCAGGGTGGTCAGGCGGTCGCTGATCACCATTTTGCCTACGGCAGCCTGGTGCAGCTGGGCGATCATTTCCTCGGGCTCCATGTCCTTGAGCAGGTAGCCGTCGGCACCGGCGCGCAGGGCGGCGACCACGTCATCTTCCTGGTCGGAGACGGTGAACATCACGATGCGGGAGCTCACATTCTGTTCCCGTAACTTCTTCAGGGCCTCGATGCCATCCATCTCCGGCATGTTGAGGTCCATGAGGATCAGATCCGGCTCCATCTCGGTGGCCATGCGGATGCCATCGGTGGCATTGCTTGCCTCACCGATAACCTCCATGTCGTCTTCCATGTCCACCAGCTGCTTGATGCCCTGGCGCAGCAGTGGGTGGTCGTCGATCAGCAAAATACTCGCGGGTGATTCAGGCATGGTCTCTCTCTTGTGTTCAGGCACTGGAAACTTCGGTTGGAATCAGGTTCCGGCTCTTGGGGACGAATGTTAGCGTGACTTCCACGCCGCCTTCATCCCGGTTCTTGACGTTTACCTGTCCGCCCAGGGTACGGGCGCGGTCCTGCATGATAATCAGGCCGTAGTGATTTACTGGCTGGTCGCCGCCGGGCAGGCCCTTGCCGTTGTCCCGGATCCGGGCCTTGACCTGCGGAGACTCGAACATCACATCCACAGATATATCCGTGGCGTCTGCATGCTTGACGGCATTGGCCAGCCCTTCCCGGACGATCTGGAGGGTATGGATCTCTTCGTTCGGCGACAGGGTCTGGGGCGGCAGGTTGTAATTCAGCTCCACCGGCTTGCCCAGGCGTTCGCTGAATTCGTCAATGGTTTTTCTCAGTGCGGTGGCCAGATCCGGCGTGTCCAGTTTCAGGCGGAAGGTGGCCAGCAGCTCCCGCAATTGCCGGTAGGCACTGTTCAGGCCGGTACTGAGCTCGTCCAGAATCCCGTCGTGGGCCTTCCTCTGGGGGCCCTCGATGTTGAGGCGCCGCAGGCGAGCCACCTGCATCTTCAGGTAGGAGAGGGACTGGGCCAGGGAGTCGTGGAGTTCCCGGGCGATCACGGTGCGCTCTTCGGCCAGGGTCAGCTGCTGCTCCTCGGTGATCTGGCGCTCCAGGTAGATGGCCGTGGCCAGTTGGTCACTCAGGGTTTCAAGCAGCCTTCGGGCGGTCTCGGACAGCCCTTTCTCATTGGGGTACCAGACTTCCAGGGTGCCCAGCAGCAGGCCCGGCGTCCGGATCGGCAGCAGCAGGCGCCGGCCATCGTTGTTTTCCACCGGCAGGTCATCATAAACCTCGGGCGTTACCAGACAGGCGTTGCAATGGTGGTCCCGGCAGTAGAACGGGCGTTCCTTGGTGGCCGTGGTCACGGCTCTCACCGGTTCCGCGGACTCCCGGTCGTGGAGGTACAGGTGAATTGGCCCGATACCCAGTAACTGCTCGAGATCCTGCAGCATGGGGACAGCCCCACTGCACAGGTCATGGTTGGCAAACAGGCTGCGACTGGCGGAATGCAGCAACTGGAGCGCCGAGTGGCTCTTCTCCAGCTCCTCGGTCTTGGAGCGGACCCGTTCTTCCAGCTCGTAGTAGGTGAGGGCGAGTTCGCTGGTCATCTGGTCAAACGCCTGGCCCAGCTGCGCCAGTTCATCTGAGCCCTTCAGCTCCGCCTTGTGGGAGAAGTCCTGTTCACCCACCGCTGTGGCAATGCCCACCAGCTTTCGCAGGGGCCGCAATACCCGGTTCTTGAGGTCCAGGAACAAGGCGATCACGATCAGAACTGAGAACACCAGGCTGATGATCTGGATCAGGTGCAGCAGGTCGATCCGTGCTTCGGTTCGCTGCTCGAGCATGCCCACCATGGTATCGACTTCCGCCACGTAGTTTTCCGCAGCGTCGAGCATGGCCGGCGTGATCGGCGCACCGGCGGGGTGGTTTTGCAAGGCCGGCCGGAGTTCTTCCTGCCAGGCGTCAAGAATGCTCTGGTACTGTGCACTCAACGGGTGATCGACAGCCTGGGGCAGGGCCCGGAGGATGGTGGCATCGGAGAGTTTTTCGCCATAGTCGTCCATCATGCCGGCCAGGCCTTGCTCATCTTCCCTGTGGAGCCCGGTTGCCGCTGCGTGGGACAGCAGGTTGAACGCTCCCATGCGCAACGCCCCGGCCAGGTTGATGGCGGTGGCGTTGCCCTCGATGCTCTTGGAGACCGCGAGCGTGGTCGCCATGCTGACGACGGCGGTCAGTACGATGGCGCCAACAACGATGGCGATACGGTTAACTAGGGGGCTTCTGGATTTCATGCTGTCAGTTGCACGACGCCTTGTCGAAAGTTTGCTGGCGGGGCTTCAATTATGACCGCACTTCACCGCTCTTGATACCTCCTTGAGGATAGTCAATTACCCCGATAGTTGGTAACCCATCATAGTCTTTGACCCCTTGAGGAGCAAAAGATGAGACTAAAAGTTGGGTTATCAAGGGTTAAGGCTATGACGGTGCAAATGGATCCGGATGACGACACGCTGGCGTCGCTGTGGGTAGTGCTGCCCCTGGCGTTGTTCGGCTTTGTCGTGGCGGCCGGATGCTGGACATTGTTTGCGGTGGCCGGGGTGCACCTGCGGGCGGAGCTTGAACTGTCCAGCCTCCAGTTCGGCATTCTGCTGGCGGTACCCATGGCCGTGAGCGCCTTGTTGGCGGTACCCGCCGGTCTGGCGGCCCGCAAGTTCGGCGCCCGGAATATCATGCTGTTCTGCCTGGCGGGGCTGGCCCTGTGTATGGTTTTCATGCTCACCGCAGACACCTACGCCGGTTACCTGGTCGTTGCCAGCGGGCTTGGCCTGGCCGGTGGTTTCTACAGCGCAGGTCTGCAATTTGTGACCGGCCATTGTGAACCCCGGAGGTTGGGTCTGGTGTTGGGTATCTTTGGTGCCGGTGTGACCGGGGCAGGGTTTAACTATTACCTCGTCCCCCTTTTCCATAAGGCCTTCTCCTGGCATGGCGTGCCAGTGGCCTACCTTATTGTTCTGCTCCTGGTCCTTGCGTTACTGATGCTGCTGACGTCGGCTGAGGATTCCCGGGCCGAGCCTGGAAGTGAGACTTCGGTGCGGGTATTGCTTCGCCAGCTGAGCCATCACCGGACCTGGCACCTGTGCGCCTATTTCGGCCTGGTGGCCGGCAGTTTTTTCGCGCTTGCGCTCTGGTTACCGGATTACCTGGCCTCTCAGTTCGAATTGCCCGTTCAGACGGGGGCGAGTCTGGCCCAATGGTTTGTCATACCCGGTGCCCTGGCGCAGATTGTCGGTGGTGGATTGTCTGATCGCTTTGGCAGTGGGCGGGTGATCAGCCGGTCGCTGCTGCTTTGCCTGGTCTCCCTTTTTGTCCTGTCCTACCCGCCTATGACGTTATTCATCCGGGGGGTGGACGACACCATTCGGTTGGAGTTTGCCCTGCCACTGATGATGGAAGGCGCATTTGTGGTGTTGCTCGGCGTGGCCCTGGGTTGTGCCATGGGTGGCCTGCAGCGTCTGGTGATCCTGGGTAACCGGTCAGTCGCTGCGTTTGTGGCGGGTCTGTTGCTGGTTGCGGCCAGTTTGGTCGCCTTTGTTCTGCCCGTCGTTTTCGGTGCGGTAAACCACTGGCTGGGTATCCGCAGCGCCGTGTTCATGATCCTTTTCCTTCTGCTGTGCAGCTGCCTGTTCCTGTTCTCCCGGGACAACCGCGAGCACGAGCGTATGAGCCTTCTCCACCCGGGGATATAGAGCGCCTACCACCAGGGTGGTAGAACCGGGTTATGTAGTAGTAACCACGCAGATTTCAGGGTTTCTCTATTCCACAATGGTTCCACATCGGAAACCGATCCGGAGAGAGACCATGAGTCATTTGATCGATAAACTGAACTACTTCAGGAAGAAGCGCGAGCCGTTCGCCAACGGCCACGGCGAAACCCACGACGTCAACCGCGACTGGGAAAACAGCTACCGCCAGCGCTGGCAGCACGACAAGATCGTGCGCTCCACCCACGGCGTGAACTGCACCGGCTCCTGCAGCTGGAAGATCTACGTCAAGAACGGTCTGGTGACCTGGGAAACCCAGCAGACCGACTACCCGCGCACCCGCCCGGATCTGCCCAACCATGAGCCTCGTGGCTGCCCCCGTGGCGCCAGCTACTCCTGGTACATGTACAGCGCCAACCGCCTGAAGTACCCGCTGATGCGCAAGCATCTGATGAAGCTCTGGCGTGCGGCCAAGACCCAGCACAGCGACCCGGTCGAAGCCTGGGCCTCCATCGTCGAGGACCCGAAGAAAACCGCCGAGTACAAGCCCCGCCGGGGCATGGGTGGTTTTGTCCGTTCCAGCTGGGACGAGGTCAACGAGCTGATCGGTGCCGCCAACGTCTATACCGCCAGAAAGGTGGGCCCGGACCGTATCATCGGTTTCTCTCCGATTCCCGCCATGTCCATGGTTTCCTACGCTGCCGGCAGCCGCTACCTGTCCATGATCGGTGGCGTCTGTATGAGCTTCTATGACTGGTACTGCGATCTGCCGCCGGCCTCCCCGCAGACCTGGGGCGAGCAGACCGACGTACCGGAGTCCGCCGACTGGTACAACTCCGGCTACATCATCGCCTGGGGCTCCAACGTGCCCCAGACCCGGACCCCGGACGCCCACTTCTTCACCGAAGTCCGTTACAAGGGCACCAAGACCGTGGCCATCACGCCGGACTACGCGGAAGTGTCCAAGCTGTCCGACGAGTGGCTGAACCCGAAGCAGGGTACCGACGCTGCTCTGGGCATGGCCATGGGCCACGTGATCCTCAAGGAATTCCACGTCGACAAGCCCAGTGAGTACTTCACCGACTACGTGCGCCGCTACACCGATATGCCGTACCTGGTCATGCTGGAAGAAAAGGACGACGGCAGCTACGCGCCGGGCCGCTTCCTGCGTGCCAGTGATCTGGTGGATGGCCTGGGTGAAGAGAACAACCCCGAATGGAAAACCATCGCCATTGACGAAAGCACCGGCGAACTGACCGCTCCGAACGGCTCCATCGGCTACCGCTGGGGCGAGAAGGGCAAGTGGAACCTGAAGCAGACCGCCAAGGACACAGACGTCAACCTGCAGTTGTCCATGGTCGAGAAGCACGACGAAGTTGTCGATGTCGCTTTCCCGTACTTCGGTGGCATCGAGCACGACCACTTCCAGCATGTCGAGATCAAGGACATCCTCAAGCACAAGCTGGGCACCCGCAAGGTCAAGCTGGCGGATGGTTCCGAGGGTCGCGTGGTCACCGTCTACGACCTGATGGTCGCAAACTACGGCATCAGCCGTGGTCTGGGCGATGATGACGGCGCCACTTCCTATGACGAAGTGAAGCCCTACACTCCGGCCTGGCAGGAAAAGATCACCGGCGTACCCGCCGAGAAAGTGATCCGCATTGCCCGTGAGTTCGCGGATAACGCTGACAAGACCAAGGGTCGTTCCATGGTCATCGTGGGTGCCGGCATGAACCACTGGTACCACATGGACATGAACTACCGCGGCCTGATCAACATGCTGATCATGTGTGGTTGCATCGGTCAGAGCGGTGGCGGCTGGGCCCACTATGTGGGTCAGGAAAAACTGCGCCCGCAGACCGGCTGGCAGCCGCTGGCCTTCGGTCTGGACTGGCAGCGTCCGCCGCGCCACATGAACTCCACCTCCTTCTTCTACGCCCACTCCGGCCAGTGGCGCTATGAGAAGCTGGGTGTCGACGAGATCCTGTCGCCGCTGGCTGACAAGTCCAAATTCGGTGGCAGCCTGATCGACTACAACGTGCGCGCCGAGCGCATGGGCTGGCTGCCGTCTGCGCCGCAGCTGAACCGCAACCCGCTGACCATCGCTGCCGAAGCCGAGAAGGCGGGTATGGAAGTGGCCGATTACGTGGCCCAGTCCCTGAAGGACGGCTCCCTGGCCTTCGCCAGCGAAGACCCGGAAGCGCCGGAGAACTGCCCGCGTAATATGTTCATCTGGCGTTCCAACCTGCTGGGCTCCTCTGGTAAGGGCCACGAGTACATGCTCAAGTACCTGCTCGGCACCAAGAGCGGTCTGCAGGGCAAGGATCTGGGTCATGAAGGTGGTGCCAAGCCCCAGGAAGTGAAATGGCACGATGAGGCGCCGGAAGGCAAGCTGGACCTGCTGGTGACCCTGGACTTCCGTATGTCCACCACCTGCCTGTATTCCGACATCGTTCTGCCGACCGCGACCTGGTACGAGAAGAACGACCTGAATACCTCCGACATGCACCCGTTCATCCACCCGCTGACCGCAGCCACCGATCCGGCCTGGGAAGCGCGCAGTGACTGGGAAATTTACAAGGGCATCGCCAAGTCCTTCTCCAGGGCGGCCGAAGGCCACCTCGGTGTCGAGAAAGACGTGGTCACCCTGCCGCTGCTGCACGATGCGCCGGCAGAGCTGGGTCAGGCCTTTGACGTGAAGGACTGGAAGAAGGGCGAATGCGACCTGATTCCGGGCAAGACCGCGCCCAATTTCATCACCGTTGAGCGGGACTACCCGAACACCTACGCCCGCTTTACCTCCCTCGGTCCGCTGATGGACAAGCTGGGTAACGGTGGCAAGGGCATCAACTGGAACACCGAGAAGGAAGTGAACTTCCTGAAGGACCTGAACTACACCCACATCGAGGGTGCCAACGCAGGCCGTCCGAAGATCGAGAGCGCTATTGATGCTGCCGAGGTGATCCTGACCCTCGCGCCGGAAACCAACGGCCAGGTAGCGGTCAAGGCCTGGCAGGCACTGTCCGACATCACCGGTCTGGACCACACCCATCTGGCCACCAACAAGGAAGAGGAAAAGATCCGCTTCCGGGACATCGTGGCGCAGCCGCGCAAGATCATCTCCAGCCCCACCTGGTCGGGCCTGGAAGACGAGCACGTGTCCTACAACGCCGGTTACACCAACGTCCATGAGCTGATCCCCTGGCGCACCCTGACCGGCCGTCAGCAGTTCTACCAGGATCACGAGTGGATGCGCGCCTTCGGTGAAAGCCTGCTGGTGTATCGCCCGCCCATCAACACCAAGGCGGTGGGTAGCATGATCAACCAGCGCAGCAACGGTAACCCGGAGAAAGCGCTGAACTGGATCACGCCGCACCAGAAGTGGGGTATCCACAGTACCTACAGCGACAACCTGCTGATGCTGACTCTGTCCCGCGGCGGCCCGATTGTCTGGCTGAGCGAAGACGACGCCAAAGAGATCGGCGTGGAAGACAACGACTGGATCGAGCTGTTCAACGCCAACGGCGCCATCGCGGCCCGGGCGGTGGTGAGCCAGCGGGTCATGCCGGGCATGGTGATGATGTACCACGCCCAGGAGCGGATCGTGAACATTCCGGGCTCCGAGATCACCGGCACCCGGGGTGGTATCCACAACTCGGTTACCCGCGTGTGCCCGAAACCGACCCACATGATCGGTGGTTACGCCCAGTATTCCTACGGCTTCAACTACTACGGCACCGTCGGCTCCAACCGCGATGAGTTCGTGGTGGTCCGCAAGATGCACAACGTCGACTGGCTCGACGGCGAAGGCAACGACACTGTTCAGGAGGCTGTAAAATGAAAATCCGTTCCCAAGTCGGCATGGTGCTGAACCTGGACAAGTGCATCGGTTGCCACACCTGTTCAGTCACCTGCAAAAACGTATGGACCAGCCGTGAAGGCATGGAATACGCCTGGTTCAACAACGTCGAGACCAAGCCCGGTATCGGTTACCCGAAAGAGTGGGAGAACCAGGACAAGTGGAAGGGCGGCTGGATGCGCGACAACTCCGGCAAGATCCGCCCGAAGATCGGTGGCCGTTTCCGGGTGCTGGCGAATATCTTCGCCAACCCGGACCTGCCGGAAATCGACGACTACTACGAGCCGTTCGATTTCGATTACCAGCACCTGCACACCGCGGGCGACAGCAAGCACCAGCCGGTTGCCCGGCCGCGCTCGCTGATCTCCGGCCAGCGCATGCAGAAAATCGAATGGGGCCCGAACTGGGAAGAAATTCTCGGTACCGAGTTTGCCAAGCGCCGCAAGGACAAGAACTTCGACCAGGTCCAGGCGGACATCTACGGCCAGTTCGAAAACACCTTTATGATGTACCTGCCGCGCCTGTGCGAGCACTGCCTGAACCCGGCCTGTGTCGCCAGCTGCCCGAGCGGGGCCATCTACAAGCGTGAAGAGGACGGCATCGTCCTGATCGACCAGGACAAGTGCCGCGGCTGGCGGATGTGTGTCTCCGGCTGCCCGTACAAGAAGATCTACTTCAACTGGAAGACCGGCAAGTCCGAGAAGTGCATCTTCTGCTACCCGCGTATCGAAGCCGGCATGCCGACCGTTTGCTCCGAGACCTGTGTAGGCCGGATCCGCTACCTGGGTGTGCTGCTGTACGACGCAGACCGCATCGAGGAAGTGGCCAGCGCCCCGGGCGAGCATGAGCTCTATGAAAAGCAGCTGGAGATTTTCCTGGACCCGTTCGATCCGAAAGTGATCGAACAGGCGAAGAAAGACGGCATCCCGATGAACGTCATTGAAGCCGCCCAGCAGAGCCCGGTGTACAAGATGGCGGTGGACTGGAAACTGGCCCTGCCGCTGCACCCGGAATACCGCACCCTGCCCATGGTCTGGTACGTGCCGCCCCTCAGCCCGATCCAGTCTGCCGCTGAAGCCGGCAAGGTCGAGTTCGACGGCGTACTGCCGAAGATCGAAAGCCTGCGGATCCCGGTCAAGTACCTGGCCAACCTGCTGACTGCCGGTGATGAGAAGCCGATCGTTCTGGCTCTCAAGCGGATCATGGCCATGCGTCTGTACAAGCGCGCGGAAACCGTGGAAGGCAAGGAAGACCTGCGTGCCCTCGAGGAAGCAGGACTGACCAAGGCTCAGGCGGACGAAATGTACCGCTACCTGGCCATTGCCAACTACGAGGACCGTTTCGTGATCCCGACCAGCCACCGCGAGCTGGCCAAGGAAGCCTTCCCGGACGCTACCGCCTATGGCGAGCGCGGCGGTTGCGGCTTCAGCTTCGGCGACGGCTGCAGCGGTGGCGACAGCGACTTCAGCCTGTTCGGTGGCAAGAAGCAGACCACCAGCATGGTGAGCAAGCTGGCCACCGTGAAGCAGGTCGACCCGAAACAGCTGCAGGAATAAGGAGGCCAAGATGCAACTTCTCAAAGTACTGGCCCGGGTACTGGAATACCCGACCGAAGAACTTCAGGCCTCCAAGGATGCCCTGGTAGCCGCTGTCCTCGAGGACAGCCGGCTGCCCCGGCAGAACAAGGAGCAGCTGCTCACCTGCCTCGACCGGCTGTGTGACGGCGACCTGCTGGACCTGCAGGAAAACTACGTGGGCATCTTCGACAAGGGCCGGGCCACCTCCCTGCTGCTGTTCGAACACGTCCACGGCGAATCCCGCGACCGCGGCCAGGCCATGGTGGACCTGATGGAAGAGTACCGTCGCAACGGGCTGGAAATCGACGCCCGTGAATTGCCGGACTACCTTCCTTTGTTTCTGGAGTACCTCTCCACCCGCCCGTGGGAGGAAATCCGGAACTGGCTCGAAGACATCCACCACATCCTGGGCCTGCTGGGCGAACGTCTGTTCCAGCGCCAGAGCTTCTACCACGTCGCCATGGACTCCCTGCTGATCCTGTCCGGTCGCAATACCGACCGCCAGGAACTGGCAAAGATCGTGGCCTCGGAAGAGCGCGACGATACCCCCGAAGCCCTGGACAAGGTCTGGGAAGAGGAAATGGTGAAATTCGTGGATGACCAGGGTAGTTCCTGCAGCACCGGTGGCGTGGTTGGACAGCGCCGCCGCGAACTGGAACAGACCCAGACCATTCACCTGAGTGATCAGCTGATGACGGATGCGACACCCCGTCCGGCAGGGCGCGCCTGAGGCGCAGGAGGAAAAGACGATGTCCTATATCAATACACTCTTGTTCGGGGTCTACCCCTACATCGCCCTGATCGTACTGTTTGTCGGTACCTGGGCGCGCTATGACCATGGCCAGTTCACCTGGAAGGCGCACTCCAGCCAGATGCTGCGCAAGAAAAACATGGTAATGGCCTCTGTGCTGTTCCACGTAGGTGTACTGGTGGTTTTCTTTGGTCACCTGGTCGGTCTGCTGACACCCCACTGGGCCTATGAATGGTTGATGACCCCGGGTCAGAAACAGGTGATGGCCATTGTGGTTGGCGGCATCGCCGGCGTGATGGCGATCATCGGTGGCGGCATGCTCGCCTACCGCCGCATGACCGACCCGAGGGTCCAGGCCAGCAGCACCTTCGCAGACAACATGATCATCATCATCCTGGTAATCCAGCTGGCCCTCGGCCTGCTCACCATCCTGCCCACCATGGGCCACCTGGATGGTGCCACCATGCTCAAGTTCACAGCCTGGGCGCAGGGAATCTTCACCCTGCAGGGCTCCGGTGTGGCGGACTACATCGCGGACGTGAACTGGATCTACAAGACCCACATCTTCCTGGGCCTGACCATCTTCGTACTGTTCCCGTTCACCCGCCTGGTGCACATGCTGAGTGTGCCGGTGGAGTATTTCGGACGGAAGTACCAGGTGGTGCGCAAGCGGGCGTGAACCTGAGATGAAAAAGGGGTCAGATGAAAGCGTTCATCTGACCCCGGGGTTAAGTCCCAGCTCCTGAGTTTGCTTAAGAAAACGGGGTCTGAAGAAAGCCTTCTTCTGACCCCAAGTTCAGGTTCACCACCGAGGTTAGCACCATGCAACTGATCCCCACTGGCGAAGCCGACAAGCCCAGAAACCAGTTCCCGCCGGTCTACGTGGGCGAAACGCTGATTCCGGAAGACGACATCGCCCGGGAAATGCAGCACCACCCGGCGGAAGAAGTGGCAGAGGCCTGGCACGAAGCCGCCAAAAGCCTCGTCATCCGCGAACTGCTCCTGCAACAGGCCGCGCTCCTGAAGCTGGACGACATTGAAGACGAAGAAGACCGCATCGCCCGCGTTCTGGAGCTGGAACTCAACGTCCCGGACCCCACCGAGGAAGACTGCGAACGCTTCTACGCCGCCAACCCGGCCCGCTTCCGCAGCCCGACACTGATGGCCGTCAGCCACATCCTCCTCGCCGCCGCCCCGGACGACGTCCAGGAACGCATCCGCCAGGAAGAGGCCGGCCGCCAACTGTTGTCAGCCCTCCTGGATGGCCGCTCCCAGTTTGCCGAACTGGCCAAACAATACTCCGCCTGCGAGTCCCGCCACCAGGGCGGTAGCCTAGGCCAGATCAGCAAGGGCCAGACCGTGGAAGAATTCGAACGCCCGGTCCTCAGCCTCCAGGAAGGCCTGAACCCGGAACTGATCGAAACCCGCTACGGCTGGCACATCGTCCGCGTCGACCAGCGCATCGACGGTGAACAACTGCCCTATGAGCATGTAAAGCCCCAGATCCGGCAGTACCTGAGCGAAAGCGTGACCAGAAGGGCGTTCCGGCAGTACCTGCAGGTACTGGCTGCGGAAACTGGTGTGGAAGGAGTTGATCTGGAACTGCCGGATTCTCCGCTGATGCAGTAAGGCGTTTGGAGAAAACTCTGGAGACTGGCAGGAAGCCCCTTTCCAAAACTGTGCGGAGCCAAGGATGGCGGAGCTCAAGCGTCACATGGACGTGCCGAAGGAGCGTGTTTTGGAAAGGGGCTTCCTGCCAGGCTGTGCTCCAAAGCTGAAGCGCCACTGAACTACAGAGGGAGGGGGGATTTGAAGAGAAACTCCCGTCCAGTCCGCGCCCCGATTTTACTTAAGTAGATAGCAAAACTAATCTTTGAGTTAAATCAATTACTCAGGAATAACCACCCGAATACCCCCATCGGGGGAGCGATTTTCAACCAGTTTGCATCTACTATTTAAATCAAGATTTTGAATGCATGTATATGCAGGGGGACACTCACATGGCACTGATGCAATCAGCCGACACCCGCTACAGCAAACCCGTACTCGTAGCCGTCAACAAACCGTTTGACGACGAAGATGGCCTCCAGGCACTGCGCAGCCACCCGCTGTTCCGCAACCTCCGGCCCCGGGACCTTGAGAGCCTCATCCAGCAGTCCCGGCGCCTCCGCCTGGGCCACCACCAGCTGCTGTACCGCCAGGACATGCCGGCCCATCACTTCTTCTTCGTGATCTCCGGCCGCCTGCGCCTGTATCGCCTGGATTCATCCGGCATCGACCGCACCCTCGACAGCATCGCCCCGGGCGACTGCTTCGCCGAAGTCATGATCTACGCTGATCCACCCCGCTATGCCTGCTACGCCGAAGCCCTGAAATCCAGCGAAGTGCTGATGATCCCGGTCAAAGCCTACCGCGAGCTGCTGGACCAGCATCCCGAGTACGCCCAGGCTGCCCTGAGCCACTACGCCAAGCGCGCCGTCACCCGTTTCCACGACCTCGAAATCATGACCGTCCAGAACGCCCGGGACCGACTGATCCGCTACCTGATCGACCTGCTGCCAAACGGCACCGAACAGGGTGGGGAAGTGGAGCTGCCGCTGCCCAAATGCCTGGTGGCCTCCAGACTGGCCATGCAGCCGGAAACCTTCTCCCGGATCCTGGCCGACCTGAAAGCCAACGGCCTCGTGCGGGTCAACCGGAGCAAGCTGTTTATCTCCGATCCCCAGCGACTGATTGAAATCAGCCAGTAATTCATTGCCCTGAAACCTCCAGGCTCTTCCAGAGGAGGATGTGTGAAACCGAGAAAGCAACGCCCGCTGATCTATTCCTGCTCCGGCTGCTCCGACGTGGCGCAGCTCGCCAACAACGCGGCGGTCCGCCTGGACCACGAAGGCAGCTTCGAGATGTCCTGCATCTCAGGTGTGGGCGGCAAAGTACCGGCGCTGGTTAAAACCGCCCGGTCCGGCCGCCCGATCACCGTGATCGACGGCTGCCCCCTGCATTGCGCCCGTGCCTGCCTGGAAAACGTCGGTGTGGAACCGGATGAACACGTCCGCCTGTACGAATTCGGCTTCAAGAAACACTACGGCCAGAGTTACGGTGACGAGGCGGTCGAGGAAGTCTGCGACGAAGTTCGCAGCCTTTCGCTCGGCGAACGACTGATTGCCCGCCAGGCGTAAGGCCCGGCGGACACCCCTTTCTTTTCAAGGAACACCCATGATCAGCAACTACCAGGATCTCATCCAGGCCACCCGTGAACAGCCCGAACCCCAGCGTCTGTTGTTTGTCTTCTGCCGAGCAGAGCTGCCGGATGACGCATCTGCAGAAGAAAAAGCCGCGTTCGAGCGCGGCGAGGGTGGTGCACTGACCCCCGTTATCTGCGTTGATAAAACCCCGGACGAAGCCCCCGACTTCAACGTGCTGGCGCAGGAATCGCAAGCCACCGGCCAGCCCTGGGACATGGTGTTCGTAGCTGCCATGTCCGGTCGCGGTGGCACCGCGCCCTCCAGTGACGAGGCCCAGCAGCCCCTGACAATGATGGTGGAAGGTATCCGCATGGGTCATATCAGCAACTACCTGCCTCTGAATGGCCAGGGCGAAGCAATCGACCTGGGCTGACCCGAGCCCCGGTGGGCCTGCCCCCCGGGGTGTATTCAATTAGGGGTATTTCCTTTCCATCAATAATTGACCAAGCTTTTGATATACCTATGGATATGGGGGCTCTCGTGAGCTTAGCAGTAAGAAGCTTTGCAGTATTTCTTTTTACCCTTGTCAGCACTGCCGTTCTGGCCATGCCAGTGGGGCAATACGAGCCTGTGGCTGCGCGCCAGGTAATCCAGAAAGCCATGCCGTCCGTGACCGACCTGGTTCCAAGAGAGGGTAACCGCGCCATCCAGGAACTGTATGCCGGAGATGAACTGAAAGGCTATGCCTATCAGAGTCTCGATTTCGTCCAGACTCCGGCGTATTCCGGCAAGCCGCTCAATATTGTGGTCGTTCTCGATACCGAAGGAAAAATCGTGAGCTCACATGTTATCGAGCATCACGAACCGATCCTTCTGGTCGGCATCCCCGAGAGCAAGCTACACGAGTTTACCGACCAATACGTGGGCCTCAAGGCAGACCAAAGAGTAACGGTGGGTGGGACGTCGTCGGAGCGCAAGGTCGCTGTTGACGGTCTGTCCGGCGCAACGGTCACGGTTATGGTGGTGAACGAGGTCATCATGAAATCGGCCCACCGGGTTGGGGCCGAGCTGGGGCTCGTTGAAAGCCTGAGCGAAGCCCGCCCACCCATGGCAAACGTCCAGACCGAAAGCTTCCAGGACAAGGGCTGGCAGACGCTGCTCGGAGAAGGCTCGGTGCGCCGGATGAAACTGACCCGGGGCCAGGTGGATGACGCCTTCAAGGGTACGGATGCGGAAGGCATCGACCCAACGCCGAAGAAACACCGCGGCAAGCCGCTGATTGACCTGTACACGGCTTACCTGGATGTACCAACC
This sequence comes from Marinobacter pelagius, assembly GCF_003315345.1. Lineage (GTDB taxonomy): Bacteria > Pseudomonadota > Gammaproteobacteria > Pseudomonadales > Oleiphilaceae > Marinobacter > Marinobacter pelagius_A. The sequence continues at coordinate 59,867 of NZ_QNRO01000014.1, read as the reverse complement.
ATCGGCCGTAACCTGCTGGGCGAGAGCCAGTTCCAGTGGCTGACCGGCGAGCTGAAGGAAGGTGAACACGCCATCGCGGTTATGGCCAACGGTGAATACTCCTTCAAGGGCTCCGGTTACGTTCGTGGCGGTATCTTCGATCGCATCCAGATCCGCCAGTTCGGTGACACCTTCAACTTCCGGGATCTCGATTACTACCGGCTGAGCGATGTGTACGCCGAGGGCATGCCCGATTTCAACGAGATGGCGATTTTCATTATTCGCCAGCAGTACAACTTCGATCCCGGCACTGAATGGACCCTCGAACTGACCGTCAAACGTCAGACCGGTCCGTTGGACAGCGAATTCCAGGTATTCCCGCTGACTTACCAGTTGCCGGACCAGTACTACACGCGCCCGGAACCGGTCATGACCGAAGAGGAAATGCTGGCGGACCAGCCCATGTGGGTACAGGTGTGGTATCAGCGCGAGTTCCAGATTGTGGTGCTCGGCATCGGTATCGGTGTGCTGATGTTCATTCTGTTTTTCCAGGATTGGCTGGTAAAGAAGCCGAAGATGATGCGCTGGATCCGCCACGCCTTCTTGACCTATACCCTGTTTTTCATCGGCTGGTACGCCATGGGGCAGCTGTCCATCGTCAACGTACTGACCTTCGTCAACAGCCTGATCAGCGGCTTCAGCTGGAAGACCTTCCTGATCGATCCGGTCATTTTCATACTCTGGGCCGTTGTCGCCGGCATCATCCTGCTGTGGGGTCGAGCGGTGTACTGCGGTTGGTTGTGTCCGTTCGGGGCGCTACAGGAATTGCTGAACGAGATTGCCCGGAAGCTCAAGGTGCCACAGTACACCGTGCCGTTCGCCGTGCATGAGCGGCTGTGGGCCATCAAGTACATCATTCTGCTGGTACTGTTCGGCGTCTCGCTGGATTCCATGGCCACCGCCGAGCGCCTGGCCGAGGTGGAGCCGTTCAAGACTGCCATCACCCTGAAGTTCGACCGCAGCTGGCCCTTTGTCACCTACGCTGCCCTGCTGCTGGTGGTCAACCTGTTCACCCGAAAGGTGTTCTGCCGGTACATGTGCCCGCTGGGCGCAGCGCTGGCGTTGCCGAGCAAGCTGCGGGTGTTCGACTGGCTCAAGCGCCGCAAGGAATGTGGCAACCCCTGCCGGTTGTGTGACCACGAGTGTGAGGTTCAGGCCATCCATCCGGACGGACACATCAACTACATGGAATGCCATTACTGCCTGGATTGCCAGATGACCTATTTCGATGACCACAAGTGCCCGCCGCTGATCGTCAAGCGTCGCGGTAAGCGTCGTGGCCACAACGCACCGGGCCATCCGGAGGAAATCCCCGTGGTTCAGGTGACTTGAGCAGTCCCAAAAAAAAGAAAGCATGAGAAGCAAAAACCGCCATTACCAATAACGGAGTTGGATGTTATGAAGAAAAGAGATGATCTGAGCAAGGATACGCCAGAGCTTCCGGAAAGCGGCCAGAGCCGCCGCCGGTTCATGGGCGCTGCGGCATTGGCCGGCGTGGCCGGTGCAACCGGTCTCGGTACGGCCGTGATGTCCAGGGAGTCGTTCGCGGCCGCGGCGGAGGAAGCCCGCAACAAATTTGTGGTGCACCCCGGCGAGCTGGACGAGTATTACGGTTTCTGGAGTGGCGGCCACTCCGGTGAAGTGCGTGTACTTGGGGTTCCCTCCATGCGCGAGCTGATGCGGATTCCGGTTTTCAACGTGGATTCCGCCACCGGTTGGGGCATCACCAACGAGAGTAAAGAAGTGCTCGGGGAAAGCAGCCGCTTCTCCAACGGTGATGCTCACCACCCGCACATTTCCATGACGGATGGCCGCTACGATGGCAAATATCTGTTCATCAACGACAAGGCCAACACCCGGGTTGCCCGGATCCGTCTGGACATCATGAAGTGTGACAAGATCACCACCATTCCCAACGTTCAGGCGATTCATGGTTTGCGTCTGCAGAAGGTCCCCCGGACCAAGTATGTTTTCTGCAACGCCGAGTATGTGATTCCCCATCCGAACGATGGCAGCGATACCAGTCTTGAAAGCAGCTTCACCATGTTCAATGCGGTAGACGCGGACACAATGAAGGTGGCTTTCCAGGTGATTGTGGACGGTAACCTGGATAACACCGATGCCGACTACACCGGTAAATACGCCTGTTCCACCTGCTACAACTCCGAGAAGGCCCTGGACCTGGCCGGTACCATGCGCAACGACCGCGACTGGGCCGTGGTGTTCAACATTGAGCGTATCGAGCAGGCGGTCAAGGACGGTAACTTCGAGACCCTGGGTGATTCCAAGGTGCCGGTGGTCGATGGCCGCCATGGTTCGGAACTGACCCGTTACATCCCGGTTCCGAAGAACCCGCACGGCCTGAACACCTCGCCCGATGGCAAGTATTTCATCGCCAACGGCAAACTGTCCCCGACCTGTACCGTGATCGCTATCGACAAGCTGGACGATCTGTTTGACGGCAAGCTGAAGGACGAGCGTGACGTGGTTGTGGCGGAGCCGGAACTGGGTCTCGGACCTCTGCACACCACCTATGACGGCCGGGGCAATGCTTACACCACGCTGTTCATCGACAGCCAGGTGTGTAAGTGGAACATTGCTGACGCCATCAAGCACTACAACGGCGAAAAGGTGAACTACATCCGCCAGAAGCTGGATGTTCACTATCAGCCGGGCCACAACCACGCCTCCCTGACCGAGTCCCGGGACGCCGATGGCAAGTGGCTGGTGGTGTTGTCGAAGTTCTCGAAAGACCGCTTCCTGCCGTGCGGCCCGTTGCACCCGGAGAACGATCAGCTGATCGATATTTCCGGCGAGGAAATGAAGCTGGTGCACGATGGCCCGACCTTTGCGGAGCCCCATGACTGCATCCTGGTGCGTCGTGACCAGATCAAGACCAAGAAGATTTACGATCGTGACGATCCTTACTTTGCCTCTGCGGTTGAACAGGCGAAGAAGGATGGTGTGACCCTGGAGGCCGATAACAAGGTGATCCGTGACGGCAACAAGGTGCGTGTTTACATGACCTCGGTTGCGCCGCAGTACGGGATGACTGAGTTCAAGGTCAAGGAGGGCGATGAGGTCACGGTTTATGTTTCTAACCAGGACACCATCGAGGATGTGACTCATGGTTTCTGTATGGTGAACCATGGTGTGAGCATGGAGATCAGTCCGCAGCAGACGTCTTCGGTGACCTTTGTGGCAGACAAGCCGGGCGTTCACTGGTATTACTGCAACTGGTTCTGTCATGCGCTGCATATGGAAATGCGGGGCCGCATGATTGTTGAGAAGGCCTGATCTTCTCTTTGCCGGGACTCTCTCGTGGAGTCCCGGCTCCTCCCCTGAGGTTGGGAGGAGCAATCCAAGAGGAGACTGCTTTCCAAAACACGCTCCTTCGGCACGTCCCTGTGACGCTTGAGCTCCGCCATCCTTGGCTCCGCACAGTTTTGGAAAGCAGTCTCCTCTCGGATTGCCACACTTTGGGCGCCTGCCCGAGAGCACACCATTTTTCGAGAGAATTTGATGTATCCATTTGTGCGTTATGGGGTGGCCCTGTCAGTCGCCCTGTTATCGCTGACCGCGAACGCGGGCCTGCAAGAACAGCTTGATGCCCTTGAACCGGGCGCGTCTTTCGAGCTTCCCCCCGAGCAAGTTTCGCCTCTGGCTATCCGGGTGCCTGGCGTGACTGTGTCCTGTCATCCTGACACCGTTATTGATGGCGGCGGGCAGGGCAATGCTGTGGATATCGTTGCCGAGGAGGTGACGTTTTCCGGATGTTCGGTGCGCAACTGGGGTAGCAATCTGAACGAGCTGGACGCAGGGATTTTTGTGGCCCGGGAGGCGCGGGGCACGGTTATCGAGAACAATCGGTTGCAGGGGCCGGCGTTCGGGGTCTGGCTGGATGCGACGCCGGATGTGACGGTCCGCGAGAATACCATTCGCGGCGATGCCAGTATGCGTCCGAATGACCGGGGTAATGGAATTCATCTATTCAATACCACCGGGGCTCTGATTGAGGACAATGACATTCGTCAGACGCGGGATGCGATTTATATCGAGACGGCGAATAACAATACGATCCGGGGCAATGAAATGTCGGATCTGCGTTACGGCATCCATTACATGTACTCGATGGACAATCTGCTGGAGAACAACGTCACCCGCAATACCCGGACCGGGTATGCGCTGATGCAGAGCAAGCGGCTGACGGTGCTCAACAACCGGTCGGTGAATGACGAGAACTATGGGATTCTGATGAATTTCATTACCCAGTCGGAGCTGCGGGGGAATGTGGTTACCGGGGTATCCCAGGGGCGGACGGGTGGTGTGGCGATTGACGGAGCCGAGGGTAAGGCGGTGTTTATCTATAACTCCCTTTACAACACCTTTGAGGGCAATCTGTTTGCCGACAGCAACATCGGAATTCATCTGACTGCCGGCTCTGAGGATAACAAGGTGTTCGGGAATGCTTTCGTGAATAACCAGCGCCAGGTGAAGTACGTGGCCACTCGCACCCAGGAGTGGTCGAGGGATGGCAAGGGTAATTACTGGAGTGATTACCTGGGCTGGGACCGTAACCAGGATGGGATCGGGGATGTGCCCTATGAGCCCAATGACAATGTGGACCGGCTGCTGTGGAAGTATCCGGAGGCGAAGATTCTGATGTTCAGCCCGGCGGTGGATACTCTGCGCTGGGTGCAGGATGCGTTTCCGGTGGTCAAAGCCGCCGGGGTTGCCGATTCCCATCCACTGATGCGACTTCCCGCTGATCTTCAACCGGAGAGCTGATGAGCTGTTTTCGTCTTGAGAATGTGAGTTACCGGTACGACAAGAGCCTGGTACTGCATGGTATCGACTTGCGTCTGGAGCCGGGCGAGATCCTGGGGTTGTTCGGCCATAACGGGGCGGGCAAGACTACCTCGATCAAACTGATTCTGGGCCTGATGCAGCCGACCCAGGGTACGGTTTCAGTACTTGGCGGCCACGCCGGCGATCCGCAGGTGACCCAGCACATCGGGTACCTGCCGGAGAATGTGATGTTCTACCCGCAGCTGACCGGTCGGGAGATCCTGAGTCACTTTGCCCGGCTCAAAGGCGCTTCCCTGCGCCAGGTGCCAGAGCTGCTGGAGCAGGTGGGGCTGGGCGATGCCATGGATGCCCGTACCAAGACCTATTCGAAGGGTATGCGCCAGCGCCTGGGGCTGGCCCAGGCGCTACTGGGCAAGCCGAAGCTGCTGATGCTGGATGAACCGACCGTGGGGCTGGACCCGGTGGCGACGGCGGATCTCTACCGGCTGCTGCGGGATCTGCGGGACGAGGGCACAGGCATTGTCCTTTGCTCCCATGTTCTGCCCGGAGTTGAGCCATACATCGACCGCGCGGCCATTCTCACCGAAGGCTCCCTCAAGGCTGCCGGGGATCTGGCGGCATTGAGACGGCAGGCGAACATGCCGGTGACCCTGTCACTGGATCCTGCCCACAGTATCACCGCGCTCGAAAAGGTGATCGACAGCGCTGCAACTGCCAGCGGCCTGATGATCAAGACCGGTAACGGGCGGCTGCGTGTGGATGTGCAACCGAGGGAGAAAATGGCCTTGCTGCAAACAGTTATGGCATCGGGTGAGGTGGCGGATGTCAGCATCCATCAGCCCAGCCTTGAGGATATCTATGTGCACTTCATCGGTTCGGGTGGCCTGGCCCACCGGGGAGGAAGCCGATGAACAGTATCTGGACCATTGCCCGTAAGGAGCTGAGTGACAGCCTGCGCAACCGCTGGCTGATGGCCATTTCCCTGGTGTTTGCCACCCTGGCCCTGGGGATTGCCTGGTTCGGCGCTGCCGCTTCCGGCCAGGTCGGTTACGCGTCCACGCCGGCCACCATCGCCAGCCTGGCCAGTCTGGGGATCTTCCTGATTCCCCTGATCGCGCTGTTGCTGGCCTACGACGCGATCGTCGGGGAAGAGGAGGGCGGCACCCTGTTGTTGCTGATGACCTACCCGCTCAGTCGCAGCCAATTGCTGCTTGGCAAGTTTCTCGGCCATGGCCTGACCCTGGCCCTGGCAACGCTGATCGGTTTCGGTGTGGCTGGAATCGCCATTGCGCTGTTGGTGGAGGATGTCGCGATCACCAACCTGGCCATCGCAATGTTCCGCTTTATCGCCTCCACCGTATTGCTTGGTTGGGGCTTCATCGCGCTGGCCTATGTGATCAGTGTCCGCGTCAGCGAGAAACCGATTGCCGCCGGCCTGGCCCTGGCGATCTGGTTCTTCTTTGTGCTGATTTTCGATCTGATGCTGCTGGGCACGCTCGTCGCCAGCGAGGGCAAGTTCAGCGCCGAGTTGTTGCCCTGGTTGCTGATGCTCAACCCGACCGACATCTATCGTCTGCTGAACATCGTTGCCTTCGGAGACACAAGCCAGCTCAGCGGCGTTCTGAGCCTTGGAACCGATTTGCCCATCGGTGCCGCCGGTCTCTGGATTGGCCTGGTGCTGTGGTTTGCCATCCCGTTGGCGGCTGCCCTGTTACTTTTCCGAAATCGTCGTATCTGAACGGAGTTGTCATTGATGAACCGAACCAAACTGAACTGGCTCCTCGCCGCTCTGGCCGCCATAACCCTCACTGCCTGTTCAGGCAATGAGGAACAGACCACGGCCAAACCCGACCCGGTGCACTTCGAAAGCGGCGATGAATGCCATGTCTGCGGCATGGTGATCGGCAACTTCCCGGGCCCCAAGGGTGAGGCCATCAGCGAGAAGGACCAGCACGTCCGCAAGTTCTGCTCTACCAAGGATATGTTCGCCTGGATGCTGCAGCCGGAGAATGTGAATCGCGATCACACCCTCTATGTCCACGACATGGCCCAGACCGAGTGGGAAAGCCCGGACGACGCCGCCCTGATCGATGCCCGGGATGCGTTCTTCGTGGTTGGCTCAGACCGCACCGGTGCCATGGGGCCCACACTTGCCTCATTCTCCACCGATGATGCCGCCCATGGCTTCATGATGGAGCACGGTGGGGAAGTTCTGAAATACAGCGAGATCACCATGGAGCATCTGAACACAGGGATGCCGATGGGGGAAATGAGTGGAATGGATGAGATGGGCGAAATGGAGTCAGAAACGTCAGAGCACGCCATGTGAACGAAAATGGGGTCAGATGAAAGCTTTCATCTGACCCCGTCGTACCCTGGGGCATGTATTACCAGTCAGAATTTGCCGCGAACCCGGGGTCTGATGAAAGCCTTCATCTGACCCCTTCTTTATGTCGACGGCTCAGCCGCCGGTCATGTTCATAAACCGAAGAATTTGCACATCCCCATTACTCGAGAAGTGGTGACGCTCCGGCTTCAGATCCATGGCATTGATGATGGTCTCGCGCAGCTTGTCGTCGGTCACCGGGTTACCCCGCAGCACGCGACGCAGATCCACCGAGTGCTCATTGCCCAGGCACAGCAACAGCCGGCCTTCAACGGTCACCCGAACCCGGTTGCAGGTGGAGCAGAAGTTGTGGGAATGCGGGGAGATGAACCCGACCTTGATCGGGCTGTCCGGCATCCGGTAGTAACGGGCCGGACCACCGGAATCCTCGGTGGCGGGGACCAGTTCGTGGGTATTCCGGATAATGTCCCGGACTTCTTCGCTGGTACACAGGGCGAGACCCCGGTCGTGCTCGGAAATTTCGCCCAGGGGCATTTCCTCGATGAAACTGATATCCACCTGCTTCTTGCGAGCAAATTCGATCAGTTCCGGAATCTCTTCGTCATTGCGGCCTTTCATCACCACGGTGTTGAGCTTGATGCCCCGGAACCCGGCTTCGCGCGCGGCATCAATGCCGTCCAGAACCTGGCTGAGCTTGCCGGTGCGCGTGATGTTTTGGAATTTTTCGGCATCGAGGGAATCGAGGCTGATATTCAGCCGGTGCATGCCGGCCTTGCGAAGGGGCTCGGCCATGGTGGTCAGCTGGCTGCCATTGGTGGTCATGGCAAAGTCCCGGAGGCCGTAGGTGCCGATTTCCTTCACCAGCTCCAGAATATCCTTGCGAACCATGGGTTCGCCGCCGGTGAGGCGGATTTTTTCAGTCCCCAGCGAAACAAAGTTGCGCGCTACGCGGGCGATTTCTTCCAGGGTCAGTACCTGCTGGCGTGGGAGGAACGTCATGTCCTCGGCCATGCAGTAGACACAGCGGAAGTCACACCGGTCAGTGACGGACAGGCGCACGTAGTTGACGGTGCGGCCAAAACGGTCTGTCAGTTTGCTCTGGGGCATCGGGTTGATCCTGTTACCGCTTGTTTTTTGATCTGAGTATAGACCAAGTATTGCAGATTGGATCAACTATTCCGATACCCCTCGGGAGGTAAGCCTAGGCGGACAGCCCGTCGATGCGGGCAAAAAGCACGTTGTTTTCCGTGTCGATGTGGTCCTTCAGATCCTGCCGGAACTGCCCGATTTCTTCATAGAGCCTGCGCCAGGTATTGCAGGCACCCTCCGGCAGTTGCAGTTGATTGGTCAGCTCGTCCAGCCGGGCGAGGGCGGCGGCATGCTCGTCGTGCTCGGAGCGCATCACCGAAATGGGGCCGCGCGCCATGCCCGAGATGCCCCGAACAATCATCGGGAACAGGATCTGCTCTTCCTTGGCCATGTGGTTTTCCAGTTCGGCCTGCATGGCCTCAAGGTGGGCGCTCAGACCGGTCGGGCAATCGGGGTGGCCACTGTGAACCCGCTCCACGCGCTGGGCCAGACGGATCATTTCCGGTAACTGGTCCCGGTGGGTGTCGTGGTAGCGGTTCAGGATGTGCTCGATCAGTTCCTCTTCGGTGGCTTCTTCAACCCAGGTTTGAGGTGTCATGGCATTTCTCCCTTTACATTTAAATAAGGTGAATCTTTTTGGGTGAAAATCAGGAACTTCTGTCTGTTTCCGGGACCCCGGTGGGATCACCATTCGGGACAAGGGTTGAAACTTCTTAAAAGAAGTCTATAGAATACATATTAAAGATGTATTCTGGAGGTTTCAAATGGAAAAGCTGTTATTCAGAGCGAACAGCGCTATGGCCTGGTCATTTCTCGGACTGCTGCTGACGGTACTGGTGGCTTATCCTCTGGCCCGTTATTTCCCGATGGCTATCCAGATCCTGGCTCACGTTGGCACCCTGTTGTTCGCGGTGGGTATCAAGGTCGCCTATGTGGCGCGCCTGGTATTCCTGAGCCGCTTGGGGAGACCCGTCCATTGAATGCAGGTAGAATAGATGCAGTTATGAATCATAGCGGGGGCCCCGTCATGGGCGAGCCTTCCGGGAAAACCGGATTTAGGATTCTGGCGTATATCTCTGCAGGCCTGGCGGTGGTGGGGGTGGTTCTGCCACTGCTGCCGACGACTCCCTTTGTCCTGTTGGCTGCGTTTTTTGCCAGCAAGGGGTCACCGGCCTTTGCCCAGTGGCTGGATGCTCACCCCCGGTTCGGACCGGCTATTGATAACTGGCGCCTCCGTCGGGCGGTGCCGGTCAGTGCCAAGGTTCTGGCCTGCAGCATGATGGCGTTGAGCTGGGCCATGTTATTGCTGATGGGAGCTTCCCTGATGGTATTGGGTATCGTGGGTGTCTGTTTGGCTGCCACGGCCTGCTATCTGCTGACGCGACCGTCCTGTTGAACGAAATCTTGAAAACTGGAGCACTGAATGCACATCACCCGTTATACGGATTATTCACTCCGCGTGCTGATTTACCTGTCGGCGCAGGGTGATCGTCTGGCAACCATCCAGGAAATTGCCGACAGCTATGACATATCCAAGAACCACCTGATGAAGGTGGTGCACCAGCTCAACAAGAAAGGCTATATCGAGACCATTCGTGGCAAGAAGGGTGGCATGCGTCTGCACATGGCGCCGGAGGACATCAATGTGGGGATTCTGGTCCGGGAGACCGAGCAGGACCTGAGCATTGTCGAGTGTTTCTCGTCGAAGAATGCCTGCAAGATCACGCCGGTGTGTGGTCTCAAGTCCATGTTCAACGAAGCGCTCAAGGCCTTCCTCGAGGTGCTGGACCAGTACACCCTGGCCGATGTGATCCAGGATCAACACCGGCCACAGTTGCTGCGCCTGCTTCAGATCGCCTGAGGGGCGCTTCCGCCTTCCAGCCGGGTGCGAACCCGGTCCGGCAGGGAGTAGCGGAAGATCCGGTTAAGCACGGTGCCATACTGCCTGGCGAAGCTGCCGGTATTGTATGGAATGTCGTGTTTGCGACAGACCGCCTGCACCTTCTCGGAAATCTCCGGGTAACGGTGAGCCGGCAGGTCCGGGAACACGTGGTGCTCGATCTGGTAGCTCAGGTGCCCGCTCAGGATATGCAGCCAGCGCCCGCCGGTGAAGTTCGAGGAACCGGTAAGTTGACGCAGGTACCAGTGACCCTTGTTTTCACCCTCGCACTCTGCCTCGGAGAAGGTTTCCGCATCCTGGGTGAAGTGGCCGCAGAAAATTACCGTGGATGACCACAGGTTGCGGATCAGGTTGGCTCCGATGTTACCGGCCAGCACGATCGGTGCAACCGGCAGGGTCAGCAACGGAAAGAACACGTAATCCTTGAACGCCTGCCGACCGCCCTTGCGGGCAAAGTCCTTCAGGAACGGTAACTTGTCCCGCCAGCGAATCTCACGACGACGCAGTTTCTCACTTTCCAGCTCGTGCAGGCCCACGCCCCACTGGAACAGCACGCTCAGCAGGATGTAGTTGATGAACTGGAGGCTGTGCCAGGGTTTCCACTCGTCCTCGTCGCTCAGGCGCAGCACCGCGTAACCGTAATCCCGGTCCTTGCCGATGACATTGGTGTAGGTGTGGTGCTCGTAGTTGTGGGTCCGGCGCCAGGACTCGGCGGTGCAGGCCGTGTCCCACTCGTAAGTCTGCGAATGCAGGTTCGGGTCATTCATCCAGTCATACTGGCCGTGCATGACATTGTGGCCGATCTCCATATTCTCCAGGATCTTGGCAACCCCCAGTGACGCGGTTGCGGCCACAAAGACTGGCGGAATGAAACCGAAGGGCATCATCACCCGACCGCCGATTTCCAGGGTCCGGTGCAGGCGGATGACGCGGCGAATGTACCGGGCATCGCGCTCGCCCAGATCTGCCAGTACCTCGTCTCGGATGGCATTGAGGTCCTGTTCCAGTTCCTGCAGTTGGGTCTCGTTCAGTTTTTTCATGGCAAACTCCTTGCAGCCGTTCAAAGAAGGTAAAGGCTGCGTTGATTCAGATAACTGGGATTAAACGTCGACAGAGACCGGCCCCCGGGGCACGGAAATGCAAAGCTGGACGTTTTCCTCGCCGGGGCCGGAAACCTGGCCGGTCAACCGGTTGATCACGGTGCCGCTGGTCTTGCGGCAGCTGCACTGGTGGCAAATGCCCATGCGACAGCCGTATTGCGGCTTCAGGCCGGCGGCTTCGGCGATCTCCAGCAGGTTGGCATCGCCCTCGGAGCCCACCTGCACATCACTTTGTGCAAACGTCACCTCGCCGCCAAGCTCGTCGCCTTCCAGTCGCGCCGGTGCAGGGGGAGCAAAGAAGGTACTGTGGATCCGGTCGTCGGTGACTCCGCGCTGGTGCAGCAGGTCACCGGCCAGGTCCATCAAACCCTTGGGGCCGCACAGGTACACCTCCCGACTCTTCAGGTCGGCTATCTCATCGAGATCCCCGCCCCTGAGAAACCGGGGTTCCTCGCTTTCATTGGTGGCGATCACCTGCACCGTCAGTGCTGAATGACGGGACGCCAGCGCCCGGAGTTTCTCCCCCGCGATGACATCCCGATGGGTGCGCACGAAATACAGCAGCGTGACGGGCGCCGGGTAATCCTGTGCAGCCATGGTTTCCAGCTGACTGACTACCGGGGTGATACCGCTGCCGCCGGCAATGAACAGGACCGGTTGAGCGGGCTCGGGGATCAGGAATTCACCAAAGGCCTCACCCAGACCAATCACCTGGCCGGGCTCGACCTGATCATGGAGCCAGTTGGTAACCAGTCCCCCGGGCAGGCGCTTGATGGTCAGGGTTACCAGGCCCTGGCTTTCCCAGAGCAGGGGAGAGCTGGACAGGCTGAAGGTGCGATTACGACGAATGCCGTCGATCTCGGTACAGATGTTCACATGCTGTCCCGCCCGAAAGCCGGTCCAGCGACGTGCTGGTCGAATCAGGAAGGTCAGGGTGTCAGTTGTTTCTTGGATTACCTGCTCGACTCTTGCCGGTGTGTACGCCTGTACCCACATGGGATTGATCTTGGCCAATACCGGGTCCAGCCAGGATTCCGGATTGTCCTGGTTCGACAGCTGTCGGCCCAGCCAATGCATGGTCTTGCTCTGTGTCAATCTCGCTAACATGGTGGTGCTCTCCATGGATCATCGGTACCCATCTGTCTGTATGTGTACACTTGTTCACTAATGTGTACGACTGTACACACCGATGTTTGCGGAGACAATCCGGGTTGATGAGTTGGCGCAGAATGACAAGTGCGGGCGACTTTCTTCGGGTCAAATGTGTACACTCGTGAACACGAAGATCAGATGAAGCGGCAGGACATGGCAGAACGACAACGACGAAAACCCGGTGAAACCCGGGAAAAACTGATGGGCGCGGCGCTGGCCCTGGTGGGCAAGGGCCGGCACTTTGCCAGTCTCGGCATCCGGGAAGTGACTCGTCAGGCGGGCGTGGTGCCCACCTCGTTCTACCGCCATTTCCGGAATATGGACGATCTGGGGCTGCAGCTGGTGGATGAGCTGGGGCTGGTGTTGCGCCGCATGATGCGGGAGGCCCGCGCCAATGTGCTCCAGTCGGACAAGCTGATCGAGGAGTCGGTGGCTATTTTCGTGGCCCACGCCCAGACCAACCGGAACTTTTTCATGTTCATGGCCCAGGGACTTGCGGGGGAGAGCAGGGCGGTGCAGGAAGGCATCCGCAGTGAAATGCGCTTCTTTGCCAGTGAGCTGGCCAATGACCTGCGCCGGCTAAGGTTGATGGATCATCTGAGCGATGCAGATCTGGATCTGACCTGTGACCTGGTGGTGCGTACCGTTGCCTTCAGCCTGACGGACCTGCTCAGCGTCTCTCCGGACGACGACTACCAGGTCGGTCAGATCCGGAAGCGGACGAGCCGCTTCCTGCAGATGATCTTTGTCGGCGCCGGCCACTGGCAAAGTGACGGCGCCTGACCCGCTCACGCCTTACTTGCTGGCCGTCGCCGCTTTCTTCCGCCGGCCGGTGGTTTTCGGCTTTGGCGGCAGGATCAGATCCTCGATCTCTTCCAGCGCTTCACCAGTATATACCGCCAGTTTCTGCATGCTGGGCAGGGTATCCCGGCAGCCGGTATATCCGAAGTTCAGCGATCCGGCATAGCTCAGGCAGGTAATGTTCAGCGCCCCGCCATGGGCGATCAGTGACACCGGGTACATGGCCTCAAGCCTTGCGCCCTCATAGTAGAGGGTCTGCTGCGGGCCCGGCACATTGGAGATGGTGACGTTGAACACCGGCCGCATGCGCCCGCCCAGCCCGGACATCAACTGCAGGATATATGGCGACATCAGCATCATCGTGTACTGGGTCAGGGCACTGCGGGGCAGTTTCTGCAGATGCTCCTTGGCACGGCGGGTCGAGGTCTTGATGTCCTGCAGCCGGGTCAGCGGATCGGGCTCGTCGGTTGCCAGGGAGGCAATCATGAAGCTGATCTGGGTGCCGGTGCCCTCGTCATCCGACGGCCGGATGTTTACGGGGATGCCCGCGGTGAGCGGGATGTCCGGCAGCTGGTTCTGCTCCACCAGGAACCGGCGCAGCGCCGTTCCGCACAGGTACAGCACGATGTCGTTCAGGGAACCGCCGGAGGCGTGTGCCAGGGCCTTGAGCCGTTCCAGCTGGTAATGCTGGGTGGCGAAGCGGCGCTGGGGCGTCACCCGGTGATTGAGGATCGAGACCGGGCCGGTAAAGGGCGCGGTCAGGCCGTCTTCGGGATGGCGTACCGAGTGCACTAGCCGGTTGCCGGCCTGCCAGAGCCTCGGTGCCATGTCCGCCTGCAGTTTCAGGGCATCCATGGCCTGGGAGACGGCGGCGGGAATGGTGGCTTCCTTGTCGGTCTTGCTGCCTCTGCGGCGCTGAGGTTTGACCGACCAGGGCGGAAGCATATCGCGGCGGTCCGGATCGGTGGTCAGCACCCGCTGCATGAGGCGCACACCGCTTATGCCGTCGATCATCGAATGGTGCATCTTGGTATAGAGGGCAAACCGGTTGTTCTCCAGGCCCTCGATCACGTGGCATTCCCACAGCGGCCGGGAGAAATCCAGCGGGTTGGAGTGCAGTCGGGACACCAGGATGCCCAGTTCCCGTTCGCCCCCGGGCCGTGGCAGCGCCGAGTGCCGTACGTGGTAATCCAGGTCGATCTTCCTGTCTTCCACCCAGTAGGGGGCAACCAGCCGACGGAGAAAGCCGGACCAGGCAAGCTTGTAGCCCCAGGGTGAGGCGATGTCGCCAGCTTCTTTCATGCGGGTGACCATATCCCGCAGGAAGGTCTCGGGAGCGCCCTCCGGCAGTGAGAAGATCTGCAGGGTACCCACGTGCATCGGGGTGTCCTCAGATTCCACGGCCAGCCATGAGGCATCCAGTGTTCCCAGACGTTTCATTCCTTGTCGTACTCCACCAAAGTAAGGGATTTTTAGTTGTAGGTAGAAAGTATACTGATAATGGACCGTGTTCACGATTCAGGGTGCTATAAAGCTCCCTGTTCAGAGAGATTTTTTTCATTTCGTCCGGGGAGAGTTTCATGCAGTTTCTCAATGGCATTACCCTGCTGCTGGTGTACCAGCTGGTCGGAGAGGTCACCGTGCGATTGCTGGGGGTGCCCATTCCCGGGCCGGTGCTGGGTATGGTGATGCTGTTCATCACCCTTTGGATTCGCGGCAGCACGCCGGAATCGGTGGAAACCGCCTCCACCGGCCTGCTCAGCCATCTGTCCCTGCTGTTTGTACCGGCGGGCGTAGGCATGATGGCGCACTTCAGCCGGATTGCCGACGAGTGGCTGCCCATTACCCTGGCGCTGTTGCTCAGCACCATCATCACCATGGTGGCCACGGCCCTGGTGATGCAGCTGACCACCCGTTGGCTGGTGGTTTCGTCGGCAAAAGAGGGGCAGGACCATGAATGATCCCGGGCTGAAGGACATCTGGGTCTACCTCTCGGCCTCGCCACTGCTGGGACTGACCATCACCCTGGTGGCCTATGGTCTGGCCTACCGGCTGTACCTGCGCACCAACTCCAATCCACTGGCCAACCCGGTGGTGACGTCCGTCGCCATGCTCATCGGCCTGCTGCTGTTGACCGACACCTCCTACAACGACTATTTCGAAGGTGGCCAGTTCGTGCACTTCCTGCTCGGTCCGGCCACGGTGGCGCTGGCGGTACCGCTGTACCAGCAGTTCTCGCGGCTGAGGCAACTGTGGATGCCGGTCACCATCTCGCTGTTGTGTGGTGTCGTCATTGCCGCTGGCAGCTCGATCTGGCTGGCGCGGATCTTCGGCGGCTCCTTCGAGATCCAGATGTCCCTGGCACCGAAATCGGCCACGGCGCCGGTGGCCATGGGCATCTCCGAGAAAATCGGCGGCCTGCCGTCACTGACCGCCGTGCTGGTGGTGATCACCGGAATCACCGGTGCGGTGCTTGGCACCAAGCTGTTCGAATGGATCCGGGTGAAGGATGATACCGCCAAGGGCATCGCCATGGGCGTGGCGGCCCACGGGATCGGGACGGCCCGGGCGTTCCAGGTCAGCAACCAGATGGGCGCCTTCTCTGGGCTGGCCATGGCACTGTCTGCATTTGCAACCGCCGTTCTTGTGCCCTGGCTGGTAGACTGGATGCAAGCGCTTTTTTAAGGCAAATTCCATAGTTCAGAATAACAAACGGTCAGACATTCCAAGACACGTGACAACAAGCTGAGGTCCTATCGCACATGCAAACCAAGTTTCTTCTCGACGAAAGCCAGATGCCGAAGTACTGGTACAACCTGCAAGCGGATTTCCCGGAACCGCTGCCGGCGGTGCTGCACCCGGCCACCAAGCAGCCGGTGGGTCCGGCTGACCTGGAACCCCTGTTCCCCATGGAGCTGATCCAGCAGGAGGTGTCCACCGAGCGGGAGATCGAGATTCCCGAGCCGGTTCGCGACGTCTATCGGCTCTGGCGCCCGGCACCGCTGTATCGAGCGCATCGTCTGGAGAAGGCCCTGGGCACGCCGGCGAAGATTTTCTACAAGTACGAGGGCGTCAGCCCGGCTGGCAGCCACAAGCCCAATACCGCCATCCCCCAGGCGTTCTACAACCAGCAGGCAGGCATCCGCACCCTGACCACCGAGACCGGGGCGGGGCAGTGGGGTACCTCGCTTTCCTTCGCCGGCTCCCTGTTCGACATCGACGTCACCGTGTTCCAGGTCCGGGTGTCCTATAACCAGAAGCCCTACCGCCGTGCGGTGATGGAAACCTATGGTGCCAAATGCGTGCCGTCACCCTCCGAGCTGACCGAGTTCGGTCGCAAGGTGCTGGCCGATAAGCCGGACCACACCGGCAGCCTGGGCATCGCCATTTCCGAGGCGGTGGAGCTGGCGGTCCAGGACCCGAATACCAAGTACGCCCTGGGCTCGGTACTGAACCATGTGCTGCTGCACCAGAGCGTGATTGGCCTGGAAGCGATGCAACAAATGGAAATGGCCGACTGCTGGCCGGACGTGATTGTGGGTTGCACCGGCGGCGGCTCCAATTTTGCCGGCATTGCCTTCCCGTTCATGGGACATGCCCTGCGCGGGGGCGAGAAATCGCGGATTGTCGCGGTTGAGCCCTCGGCCTGTCCGACACTGACCCGGGGCAAGTACGCCTACGACTACGGCGATACCGCTCACATGACGCCGCTCACCAAGATGCACACCCTGGGTTCCGACTTTACACCCCCCGGTTTCCACGCCGGTGGTCTGCGCTACCACGGCATGGCGCCGATGGTGTCCCACGCGAAGGAGCTGGGCCTGTTCGATGCGGTGTCCTACACCCAGCGGGAGTGCTTCGAAGCCGGCGTGCTGTTTGCCCGCAACGAGGGCATCGTGCCGGCCCCGGAGGCCAACCACGCGGTCAAGGGTGCCATTGAGGAAGCCCTGCGCTGCAAGCGGGAAGGCAAGGACGAGGTCATCCTGTTCAACCTCTGTGGCCACGGCCATTTCGATATGGCAGCTTACACCGCGTACTTCGAGGGTCAGCTTGAGGATTATGAATACGACGAGCAGGAGCTGGCCATGGCCCTGTCCGGCCTGCCGTCTGTCTCGGGCTGATCATTCCTCCCGGCCACGGTGAAACACCGTCCCTCCGCCCCCGGTATTGAGTTGCCGGATGGCGGAGGGCGCGCCTTCCTCATCCAGCCGGACATCACCAATACCGGCATGGTTCCATAACCGCTCCCCGGCTTCCCGTCCTTCCGGCAGTCTCGGACGAATCCGCATGCGCCGGCGCTTGGTGAACCAGTTCAGGGGTGACCAGGGCGCGAACAACCAACGATTCAGCCGGTCCAGCCATTCCAGCAGGTGGTTGGGAAACTCGTTCTTGATGCCACTGCTCGTAATCTGCCAGATCTCGGGGCTGTTGCGCTTGTGTTTCAGCCGGATGTCGTAGGCGAAGGAGTAGTGCACATCGCCGGACAGGATCACGAAATGCTTCGGGGTGCGGGGGTGTCCGAAAATGTTCAGCATCACGCTCGCCGCGCCCCGGTGCGCCATCCAGTTTTCCGCATCCACCAGCAGTGGTTTGCCGAACCAGGTGAACAGCCGCTGGATCATCTCGATCAGCTTCACACCGAACATGGGCGCCGGTGATACCACGATCACCGCGTCCTCGCCCATCACCTCCTGCTGGAAGTCGGTCAGGGACTCCCAGTCCATCAGGCCGGATGGATGACTGCGGCGGATTTCGCTGCGCCAGCGGTGGGTGCGGGTGTCCAGGACCACCAGTTTCGGGCTGGTGGCCAGGCTGTAATGCCACTGATGGAAATGGAATAACTGGTCGATCAGTTCGTCCTGAATGGTCTTGTCCAGCTCGTGGTGATCTTTCTGTGGTGCCAGCAGGTTCTGGCACTGACCCAACAGGTCCGTGAAGCTGTCGGGTTGGTTGCCCCAGCCCTGGCACAACAGGTAACCAAGCAGGGCATTGCCGATAATCCGGCGGGAGAATGGGTGTTCGTAGGCTGTGGCTTCCCAGAGCGCCGACAGGTTCCAGTCGTCGGTCACGTCGTGGTCATCAAAGATCATGTAAACCGGCACATTAGCCAGGGCCCGGGAAGCCCGGGGAAGATCCTCCCGGAACCGGTCAATCGCTTCCTGCTCCCGGCGATAGCGGGCCAGCTCCTCCTCATCACTGACCGGTTCGGCGGGTGTCACCATGGCCCAGGGTTCGGGTGACCAGACCAGCAGGTACATGGCCATCACCTCGGCAAAGGAGATCAGGTGGTTGCCGGCGTTGGCGGTGGTGAACACCGGCTTGCGCACGCCACCGAAGAAACGCTCGGTCAGATCCTCGTTGAATTCGGACTCCGGCAGCAGCTTGTCCCGGTGATAGTAGGCCTTGTCCAGGGAGGTCAGCTCGCGGCTGTGGTTCAGCGATGCGCCTTCCAGAACCTCCTGGTAGAGCCCCAGCTGGTGAATCACGCATTGGATGGCATGGAGCATGGGGCCGGCGACATCGTCGGCGTAGATCTGGTCACCGGTCATCAGCAGCAGTGCCGGGACATCCTCGAGGTGTCGGGCCTTGTGCAGTTCCTCGTCCACCCGCACCAGACCATCTCCGGAGGGATGGTGGGGGCGACGGCAGGACCCGTGGAGGATGCGGTCGAGGCGAGACTTGAGAACGAAGCCGGGGCGCTCCCGGTTGTCCGGGCACAGGTGCGGCGCCCAGTCCCGGATCCAGCTGGTACCATCAGTGGCGGTGATGCCAAGGTCATATTCCAGCCGGGTATCCCTGGGCAAAGGGTCCTCAAGGCGGAGATCGACCAGGTGCAGCCAGGCATGGGTGCCGATGCGCAGTCGTGTCACTTCGGCGTCACGAAGGGCCCGGTCGAGAAGTCTTCTGGCTGGATGGTCCCGCTCGGATAGCCTGACGCAAAGCTTCAGTGGTTCCCGAACTGCCAGCCAGAGGACGATGCGGTCCGGACCGGCATGGCGAAGCACAGGGCCGGCCAGCACCGCGGAGCGGTTGCTGGCCGGAAAATCGGTTTGAGTGTCGGAGATCTGAGTGGTCTGTTCAGTTGCCTGCACGGTTACTCGTCATCGAGATGGGGTGGGGGACAATGATATTCCTCCACGACCGTACCGTCATCCACGCTTTCCAGGTGCACATCAAAGCCCCACAGCCGGTGGACATGGCGTACCACTTCCTCGGTGTCCTCGCCTAACGGCACCCGGTCGACCGGGATATGCCGGAGTGTGAGGGATCGATCGCCCCGAACATCCACGTTCCAGACCTGGATGTTCGGTTCCCGGTAGCTCAGGTTGTACTGGCGGGCCAGTTTCTCCCGAAGGGGGCGGTAACCGGGGTCATCGTGAATGGCGGTGACCATGTAATGGTCTTCCTGGTCGTCATTCTCGATGGCAAAGAGCTTCAGGTCCCGCATCACTTTGGGTGACAGGAACTGTTGAATAAAGCTCTCATCCTTGAAGTTGCGCATCGCAAAGTGCAGCGTCTCCAGCCAGTCCGATCCGGCAATGTCCGGAAACCATTCCCGGTCCTCGTCGGTGGGGTTCTCGCAGATCCGCCGGAGGTCGGTGAAAATGGAGAAACCAAGGGTGTACGGGTTGATGCCGGAATACCACGGGCTGTTGAACGGTGGCTGATAGACCACTGCCGAATGGCTCTGGAGGAACTCCAGCATGAAACCGTCGTTCACCAGGCCCTTGTCGTACATGCGGTGCAGCAGAGTATAGTGCCAGAAGGTGGCCCAGCCCTCGTTCATCACCTGGGTCTGGCGCTGCGGGTAGAAGTACTGCCCGAGCTTGCGCACGATGCGGATGATTTCCCGCTGCCAGGTCTCCAGCAGGGGCGCATTCTTCTCGATGAAGTACAGCAGGTTCTCCTGGGGCTCCTCCGGGAAGCGGCGCTGGCGTTTTATCGGGTCATCGTCGTCTTCCGGCCTCGGGATGGTCCGCCACAGATCATTGATACGGCGCTGCTGGTACTCTTCCCGCTCCTTCTGGCGGCGGGCCTCTTCGGCGGCCGAAATGGGCGGCGGCCGCTTGTAGCGATCCACGCCGTAGTTCATCAGGGCGTGGCAGGAATCCAGGATCTCCTCCACTGCATCCACACCATGGCGTTCCTCGCATTCGGCCACGTAGTTGCGGGCGAACACCAGGTAATCGATGATGGCGCTGGCATCGGTCCAGGTGCGGAACAGGTAGTTGCCCTTAAAAAAGGAGTTATGGCCATAACAGGCGTGGGCGATCACCAGCGCCTGCATGGGCAGGGTGTTCTCCTCCATCAGGTAGGCAATACACGGGTTGGAGTTGATCACGATCTCGTAGGCCAGCCCCATCTGCCCGCGCTGGTAGCCTTTGGCGGTATTGAGGAACTGCTTGCCGAAGGACCAGTGATGATAGCCCACTGGCATACCCACGGAACTGTAGGCATCCATCATCTGCTCGGCGCTGATCACCTCGATCTGGTTCGGGTAGGTATCCAGGCCGAACTCCCCGGCGCATTTGGCGATTTCGTCGTCGTATTCCTGGATCAGGTCGAAGGTCCACTCCGACCCGGTGGAAATCGGCTTCCTGGCTCCGGGCTGGTCGCTTTCCGGTACGTTTGGACGGTCGACGATGCTACTCATGCGGCTTTCCTCTCGAACAACTGGCGGAACACCGGGTAGATCTCTCCCGGGTCGGCAATCTGCTGCATGGCAAAGCTCTGGGGGAACCGCTCCATGATCTTCTCGTACTCGTACCAGAGCATCTGATGGTCCTGGGGCGTGATCTCCACATAGGCGTAATACTGGACCAGCGGCAGGATGCTGTCGGCCAGCAGTTTGCCGCAGACCGGGGAGTCGTCGTTCCAGTTATCGCCGTCCGATGCCTGGGCGGCATAGATGTTCCACTCTGCCGGGGAATAGCGGGACTCGATGATCTTGTGCATCAGCTTGATCGCGCTGGAGACAATGGTACCGCCGGTCTCCCGGCTGTAGAAGAACTCCTCCTCATCCACTTCCTTGGCGCTGGTATGGTGGCGGATGAAGACCACGTCGATTTTCTTGTAGTTCTTCTTCAGGAACAGGTACAGCAGGATAAAGAACCGTTTGGCGATGTCCTTGTGCATCTGGGTCATGGACCCGGAGACGTCCATCAGACAGAACATTACTGCACTGGTGGCCGGTTTCGGTTGCTTCACGTGCTGGCGGTAGCGCAGATCAATCTCATCAATGAACGGGATCCGGCGCACGTTGGCCTTGAGGCGGGCGATCTCGTCCTCCAGCACCTTGATCTGGTCCTCGTGGCTGAAGGCCGGGTCCAGGTCTTCCGGTGCTGATTTCAGGGCTTCCAGCTGCTTCTCAAGATCCCTGATTTTCTTCTTGCGTGCACCGCCGAGGCCCAGACGGCGGGCGTGGGCACCCCGCAGGGAGCGCACCACATCCAGCTTGGCCGGAATGCCTTGATTGGTGAAGCCGGCCCGCACATATTTGAAGGCCTCGGTATCCTTGAGTTTCTTGCGGGCCAGGTTGGGCAGCTCGAGGTCATCGAACAGGAAGTCCAGGAACTCCTCCTGGGTGATCTGGAAGGCGAACTCGTCCATGCCCTCGCCATCGGGGCTGGCCTGGCCCTGGCCGCCCCCCTGACCACCTCCGCCCTGGGGCTTGGGGATCATGTCCCCGGCCACAAACTCCTGGTTGCCGGGGTGCACCATCTCGCGACGGCCACCCTGGCCGTGGTGGAAGATGGGCTCGTCAATATCCCGGGTCGGGATACTGACTTTCTCACCCCGTTCAACGTCTGTGATCGAGCGCTTGTGTACCGCCTCCGCCACCGCTTTCTTGATGTGATGGCGGTAGCGGCGCAGGAACCGTTCCCGGTTCACCGCGCTCTTGTTCTTACCGTTCAACCGCCGGTCGACGATGTGGGTCATACCCATAGTGCTACTCCCATCAGTGACTGGTCACTGATTTCAGTGAGACTTGCGAACACGCAGGTACCATTCGGCCAACAGCCGTACCTGCTTCTCGGTGTAGCCTCGCTCGACCATACGTTCGACGAACTGCTTGTGCTTCTTCTGGTCTTCCTGACTGGCTTTCGGGTTGAAGGAGATAACCGGCAGAAGATCCTCGGTGTTGGAGAACATCTTCTTCTCGATCACGCTGCGCAGCTTCTCGTAGCTGAGCCAGGACGGGTTGCGACCCTGATTGTTGGCCCGGGCCCGCAGCACGAAATTGACCACCTCGTTGCGGAAGTCCTTCGGGTTGCTGATGCCCGCCGGCTTCTCGATTTTCTCCAGCTCGTCATTGATGGATCCACGATCGAGGATCTCGCCGGTCTCCGGATCCCGGTATTCCTGGTCCTGGATCCAGAAGTCGGCATAGGTCACGTAGCGGTCGAACAGGTTCTGACCGTATTCGCTGTAGCTTTCCAGGTAAGCGGTCTGGATTTCCTTGCCGATGAACTGGACATAGTGCGGCGCCAGGTATTCCTTGATGAAGCGCAGGTACTTTTCCTGGATCTCCGACTGGAACTGCTCCTGCTCGATCTGCTTCTCCAGCACATAGAGCAGATGCACCGGGTTGGCCGCCACCTCGGTGGTGTCGAAGTTAAACACTTTAGACAGGATCTTGAAGGCGAAACGGGTGGACAGGCCATCCATTCCCTCCATGACCCCGGCTGCATCCCGGTACTCCTGGATGGACTTGGCCTTCGGATCGGTGTCTTTGATGTTCTGGCCGTCGTAGACCTTCATCTTCGAGAAGATGCTGGAGTTTTCCGGCTCCTTGATCCGCGACAGCACCGAGAACTGTGCCAGCATGTCCAGGGTATCCGGTGCACAGGGCGCGCCGAAAAGGGAGCTGTTGGTCAGCAGCTTCTTGTAGATCTCGATTTCCTCGGTCACCCGCAGGCAGTAGGGCACCTTGACGATATAGACCCGGTCCAGGAACGCCTCGTTGTGCTTGTTGTTCCGGAACGTCTGCCATTCGGATTCGTTGGAGTGGGCCAGGATCACGCCGTCAAACGGCACCGACCCCATGCCTTCGGTGGTGTTGTAGTTGCCTTCCTGGGTCGCGGTCAGCAATGGATGCAGCACCTTGATCGGTGCCTTGAACATCTCGACAAACTCCAGCAGACCCTGGTTGGCCTTGCACAGGCCGCCGCTGAAGCTGTAGGCATCGGGATCGTCCTGGGAGAAGTCCTCCAGCATCCGAATGTTGACCTTGCCCACCAGGGCGGAAATATCCTGGTTGTTGTCATCGCCCGGTTCGGTCTTGGCAACGCCAACCTGATCGAGAATCGACGGATATTTCTTCACCACCCGGAACTGGCTGACATCTCCGCCAAACTCATGCAGGCGCTTCACAGCCCAGGGTGACATGATGGAGTTGAGGTAACGGCGCGGAATACCATACTCCTCTTCGAGGATCTCGGCGTCCTCGGCGGGATCGAACAAACCCAATGGGGATTCGTTCATCGGTGAGCCTTTGATGGCGTAGAAAGGCACCTTCTGCATCAGGGCCTTGAGTTTCTCGGCCAGGGAGGACTTGCCGCCGCCCACCGGGCCCAGCAGGTAAAGGATCTGTTTCTTCTCTTCCAGGCCCTGGGCGGCATGGCGGAAGAAGGAAACAATGTTCTCCACGGCATCTTCCATGCCGTAGAACTCGGAAAATTCCGGGTAACGCTTGATCACCTTGTTGGAAAAGATGCGCGACAGTCTTGGGTCGCGAGAGGTATCTACCAACTCCGGCTCGCCGATCGCAATTAACATTCTCTCAGCGGCCGTGGCATAGGCCGTTGGGTCCTTTTTGCAGATCTCCAGGTATTCCTCAAGAGAGTATTCTTCCTCTTGGGTAGCTTCATACCGGTCTTTGAAATGCTGCAGTATGCTCATAGATGGCCCCTCGCTCGCTGTTATTCAGCTTTTCAGTTCACGCACTTTCCCCGTTGCTGTTAGCGCCGCCTGTCCCGGCGGTGTTTATCTGGTTATGGGTAAAAGGGATGGATACTTACAAGCCGCGCCGCAACTTTCTCTTCACGGCTTGCTTAATCTGAGCTTAGTTCAGGTTCGCGAGGTTGGACAGTGGGCGAGTGGTTAAGGTTCATTAAATTGTGTTAGAGGGGTGTGGCGTTTTTGTAGCTTTCAGGGGGTGGGGGCTGGAGCGCACCGGGGGTTCTTTTTCGGGGCGAATTGGCAACTCGCTGCGCTCAGACATCAAATTCACCCCGAAAAAGAACCCCCGATACACTCCGATCAGAATCACCAGGAATGTCTTCAAAACAGCCACGAGGCTGGGAGGGACACAATCAAAGCTTGGTCAACCGGAATACACTTTCCGAGGCCCCCTCAAGGCCCCGGCGCTTGGCGAACGGATGGTCCTTGGCAAGGGTGTTGGTCAGCACGTGCTCAATCTCGTAGTCCTGGCCATAAAGTTCCCGGACTTCGTCGTTGGAGACGTTGAATGGGGGACCCTTGATCTCAGTGTCGTAGTCCAGGGTGATCAGCAGGATTCGTGCACCGTCGGGGATGATGGCCGTCAGGTGCTCGACATACTGGCGGCGCATGGAAGGGGGCAGGGCGATCAGGGCGGCGCGGTCGTAGACGAGGCGGATGTGTTTGAGGTCGTCCGGGACCAGTTGGTAAAAATCGCCGCACCAGATCTCAAGGTCATCCTGTTTGAACGTGGTAAAGGGCTCTCCCGGATGCACTTTGGCTTTCTCGCCGGCTTCCTCGAAGAAGTCCTTGCAGGCGATCTCGCTCAGTTCCACACCCAGGACAGGGTGGCCGCGGTCGTGCAGCCACCACATGTCGTGGGCTTTGCCGCACAGGGGTACGAAGACCGCGTCGGTGTTCTCCCCGGCGAGTTCCGGCCAGTGATCATGCAGGTACTGGTTAACGGTGCCCTCGTGGAAGCCGATTTCTTTTTTTGCCCAGCGTTCGTGCCAGAATTCGTGTTCCATGGTTCTTTCCTTTCACCGGTATTTGGACGTTTTCTTCAGTCTACCTTAATCTGTGGCGATCTTGAGATGGGAGAAAATCATGAAAGCCGTATTCCTCGATGCCAACACCCTTGGCGATGATGTCGACCTGTCACCGATCGAGACCGTCACCGGCGGCCTGACAAAGCACGATCGCACCACGCCGGAGCAGGTGCTGGAGCGGATTCGGGGCTTTGACACCGTGCTGGTGAACAAGGTGGTGCTCAAACGCGAACATTTCGAGGCCTGCCCGGAGCTCAAGAACATTGCTGTGGTGGCCACCGGCCTGAACAACATCGACCAGGACGCGGCGGGGGAGCACGGCATCAAGGTGATGAACGTGACCAACTACGGTCGCTCCACCGTGGCCCAGCACACCCTGGCCCTGATGCTGGCCCTGGCCACCCGGCTGCTGGACTACGACCGGGACGTGCGGGCCGGACGGTGGGGGCAGAGCGACATGTTCTGCCTGATGGATCATCCGATTCTGGAGCTGGAGGGTCGCACCCTGGGGGTCATCGGCTACGGTGATCTGGGGCAGGGTGTGGTTGAACGCGCCAAAGCCTTTGGTATGAAAATCCTGCTGGGCGCACGGCCGGGGCAGGAGCCGGGCGAGGTGGATGGCTACCCGCGGATTCCGCTGGATGAGCTGTTACCGCAGGTGGATGTCCTGTCACTGCACTGTTTGCTCACGGACGAAACCCGTAACCTGATCGGCAAACGCGAGCTGGAGATGATGAAAAAGGACGCACTGCTGATCAACACCAGCCGTGGTGGCCTGGTGGACGAGCAGGCGCTGGCAGATGCTTTGAGAGCCGGAGTGATTGGTGGTGCGGGCTTTGATGTGCTGACCGAAGAGCCGCCGCGCAATGGCAATCCCCTGCTGGCGGATGACATTCCGAACCTGATCGTTACTCCCCATTCGGCCTGGGCGAGCCGCGAGGCGAGGCAGCGGATTGTGACTATTACCGCCAATAACCTCGCCTCTGTTGACTGAGGCCAGGGACCGGGTCAGGCGCCCGGTCCGGTTTCAGTACCGCCAGCCGACGCTGGCGGATACGCCCACCTGGTACATGCTCAGCTCAATGGTCTGCTCTGGGTTGAGCGGGTTGTCGCCCTTCACGCTGTTACGCGGTGAGTAGAACACCGAACCGGAGAGCTCCAGGGAGTCGCTGAACTGGCGGGTGAAACCGCCGGTGAAGTGCCACTCCTGGACGCCGGGGGCGAGGATGTTGAACAGCACTTCCTCTTCCTGCACCGGCTGCTCGCCGTAGCTGACGCCGGCGCGCCAGGTTTGCTGGTCTGTCTGCTGCCACTGCCAGCCGAGCTTCACGATGGTCATGTCTTCCCAGCCGAAGCCCGGGCCGTTGTCAGCGCCAAGTTGAGAGTCGGGGTCACCCATCTGGGCCATCCCTAGCGCCGGCAGCATTGGATTGCCCACACTGTTGATGTCACTGTAGCGGATGTGTTGCACATCCAGCAGAATCCAGTGGTCCTGGATTCCTGACCATGCAACCCCGGCGTTGAACATGCTCGGGATGTCAAAATCTCCCTGTTCGGCGAACAGCCCCTGATATTGCTCGAACTCTTCCATTTCCAGGATGGTACGGAAACTCAGGCCACCACGCAGGGTGTCGGTGATCCCGCCTTGCCAGCCGATCTGGAAGCCATAGCCCCAGGCATCATCGGTGCCATTGTTGGTCAGTGCCGATGGGTCGGAGGAAAAGCCTTCAAAGGCACCCAAGCCTTTGGCTTCGAATCTCTGATAGGCAATCAAGGGAGAGAAACCGATAGCCTGGTTGTCAGTGAATTCCCAGGACCAGGTGGGGGCAATGAACAGCTGCTCCAGGTTGACGCCCGTGCGGCCGCCTCCGAAGGGTCCGGGCGCCGGGTAGCTGGTGTTCATTCCGCCGTTGGCAAAGACGGAGACGCCCAGGGCCTGATGTTCAGTGATGCGGTGGTTCACTCCGAAGTGAGGAATTGCGAAGGCATCACGGCTGCTCTGATAGCTGCCTGGCTGCAGGGAGAAGGCGGGTGGCGGCGCCATCGGGCCTTCAACTTCGTACTTGCGTCGGGGCGAGAACAGCTCCAGCCCGCCATCCATGCGATCACCGACAAAAGCCAGACCGGCCGGGTTGGTGGCAGCGGCGATGCTGTCCTGCGCCAGCGCCGCACCGGCGCCCGCCATGCCGGAGCTGATGGTGCCATAACCGTGGCTGAAGTAACCATTGGTGGCAGATGCAACCGACGGCAGGAATGCGGAGGCGGCTGCCATGCCCAGAGCAGTCTTGAGGCGCATAATGAAAACCCGTTCATTGACAAATATCGAATATGGCGCCCGTTTATACGGAAGGTTGGTTATAAGATGAAGGATTAAAAGCTAATATGGTTATATTGTCCGGTTAGGCCTCGCAAACCGTCGGTTATCGGCCATACTTTGGGGCACCGGCTTATATCCCTGATAAACTGGCTAAAATTTCCTGTAACAGGACGTCACGTGGCTTCATTCCAACTCAAAGAACGGCTGCAGGCCGCTGAAGACTGGATTCTTGCAAACCCCAATCCGCCCCAGACGTGGCCCTGGACCTGGCTCTACAAGGTCGGACGGTCAGTCTATGCGCTGGTACGGGACGTGCTCAGCGGGCAGCTGACCCTGCACGCCATGAGCCTGGTCTACACCACGCTGCTGAGTATTGTGCCGTTGCTTGCCCTCAGCTTCTCAGTGCTCAAGGCCATGGGTGTGCACGAGCGGATGGAGCCCTTTCTGTTCCAGTTCTTCGAGCCGATGGGGCCGCAGGGCATTGAAGTGGCGAACCGGATCCTGGAATTTGTGGATAACATGAAAGTGGGGGTCCTCGGCTCGGTCGGTCTCGCCCTGCTGGTCTACACGGTCATTTCGCTGATCCAGAAGATCGAGCGATCCTTCAACATGATCTGGCGGGTGCCGGACATGCGCTCCCTGGCCCAACGGTTCAGCAACTACCTGAGTGTGATCATGGTGGGACCGTTGCTGATGGTGTCGGCGATCGGGGTGACCGCCACCATCTTCTCCTCGGATATTGTCCAGACCCTGGTGGAGATCGAGCCCTTCGGGTCCCTGATCCTGGCCATCAGCCGATTCACCCCGTTCTTCCTGGTGGTTGCTGCCTTTACCTTTGTCTACATCTTCATCCCCAATACCCGGGTCAAGCTTCGCTATGCTTTTACCGCCGGTGTGGTGGCCGGGGTTTCCTGGCAGGCCGGCGGTATGCTGTTCGCGTCCTTCGTGGCCGGCTCAGCCAGGTACGCGGCCATCTATTCCAGTTTTGCCATCGGTATCATCCTGCTGATCTGGATTTACCTGAACTGGATGATCCTGTTACTCGGTGCGAGCCTGGCGTTCTATCTGCAGTATCCGGGGTCCGTGGCCAAGCGAAGGCAGGTCCAGTTGGCGCCGGAACTCCAGGAGAAGGTGGGGCTGGCGGTCATGTGGATGGTGGCCAAGCCGTTCAGTGAGGGCGAAGCGGCCCCTCAGCAGGAGGCTCTGGAGCACAGGCTCCGGGTGCCGGGGGAGGTGACGAGGATGGTCAGCGACAAGCTGATCCGGGCCGGCTTGCTGTCCCTGGCTGGCGGGCAGGGCGATAAGCTGGTACCCGGGCGGGCGCTCGATTTGATCACTGTCCGTCATATCCTCGATGTCATTCGCAAGGATGACGACCGGGTTGTGGACCGGCTGCCACCGATTCTGCCGCCGTGCCTCATGGATGGCGCGCGGGATCAGGAATCCGAGACCCTGGCTTCGCTATTGCGTCAGTCGAAGGCCTGAGAGAACGCTCAGACGCGGCTGTCGGTGGCCCTTCTCATCAGAGCAGGGTTTCCCCGAATACGAAGACCAGCTGGCAGACACCGGCGGCAAAGCCCAGGAAGGCGCCCACCAGGATCAGTTTGATCTCGTCTTCCTGGAAGCAGGGCCGTAGCAGGTCCTGGAACTCTTCCGACGACAGGGCGATCATCCGCTCCACCATGATGGACTCCACCGCCCGGGCCCGATCCTTTTCGAACACCGGGTTGTTGAAGGAGGTCTGGGAGATCTCGATGGCCTTCTCGCCCACCTGGGTCTTCAGGGTGGCAAAGCCGGTGGGGCCGAAGGCCACTTGGGTCAGGGCTTTGCCCATGCCAGCGGTTTCATCCACCAGCGGTTTGATGTGCTTCTTCACCATGTTGCGGGCCCGATCGCCTTTCGGGCCGTCCAGGATCGCGCGGATGATGTTGCCCACGGTGAGGATTTCGTGGGTAACGATGTGGCAGAAAGACTCGGCCACTTCCGGCTGACGCTTCAGGAACAGGCCCTGGATCCGGAGCGGTCCCACCTTTTTCTCCCGTAATGGCCGGAAGATGACGTTCAGGGCGATCCAGTTGGTGGCCCAGCCGACAAGCAGGCCGAAGAAGGGCAGTACCCACCAGGCAGGGTAAACATACCAGACGGCCATCTGGATCAGGCCGAACAGGAAGCCGAAGTATAGGCCCGAGTTGATGATGAAGCGGAATTCCACTTCGCCGCACTCGAGGAAAATTCGGTTCAGCAGTTGTTTATCTTTGGCCAGGCGCTCGATAACCATACCTTTGATGTCCAACAGGTCTTCAATATTATCGGAGATGTCC
Organism: Marinobacter pelagius; assembly: GCF_003315345.1. Classification (GTDB taxonomy): domain Bacteria; phylum Pseudomonadota; class Gammaproteobacteria; order Pseudomonadales; family Oleiphilaceae; genus Marinobacter; species Marinobacter pelagius_A. Next base: position 30,002 of record NZ_QNRO01000014.1, on the reverse strand, counting down.
TCGACCAGGTTGTCCACCAGTTGCGGGGTGGATTTGCGTACCCGGTCGTAGACCATCTTGCGGGCCGAGGCGGGCAGGTTTTCCCAGAAGGTGGGGTATTCCCGGAGCATCATTTCGTCGACGTATTCTTCGATTCTGGGGTCGACAGAGTGGACGATGTGGGCGGCCAGTACCTTGGGGTCGATCTGCTGGAAGATTTCCTGGACGGTGCCAATCTTGGAGATGGTGGCGTCGACGCTGATGGCGGCCATTTTTCGGGCTTTGGAGGGAATGATGCCCTGCCAGCCGAGCAGGGGTGGTTTGCCGATGAATTCCAGGGGGTAGAAGGTCATCTTTATGGCGAGCCAGTTGGTGGTCCAGCCGATCAGGGCTGCGATCACGGGGATGCTCAGGTATTGCCAGAATTCTTGGGTCGTCAGCAGGCTTGTCATCCGGTACTCGCGCTCTCTCTTTATTTTTTACTTGGGAGCATGCGTTTATTCGGGGAGGGCTGTCCAAAACACGCTCCTGGCGGCACGTCCATGTGACGCTTGGGCTCCGCCATCCATGGCTCCGCACAGTTTTGGACAGCCCTCCCCGAATAAACGCCCCATCCAAGGAGGGGCCCCTCACTGCATTTTTGTCAGACAGGGATAATGTTGGCCGGTCCTGTAACTGTCAATGACTGAGAAGCCGAAACGGGACGGCGGCACGGTCGTAGCGATCAGGTGCCGATATCGCCCCAGAGCCATTGGCACAGGGCCATGGCGGCTACCGGGGCAGTTTCGGTTCGGAGGACGCGGGGGCCGAGTGCCACCGGGAGGAACCCGGATTGTTCGGCTGCCTCGATTTCTTCCGGGCTCAGGCCGCCTTCCGGGCCGATCATCAGGGCTACCGAGCCGGGTGTGGCCAGGGATTTCAGGCTCTGTTCGGTGCGGTGGTGCAGTACCAGGCGCAGGTCGCAGGTCTGGCTGTGTTCGAACCACTCGCTCAGGTTCATGACCGGGAGGATTTCAGGGACGCGGGCGCGGCCGCATTGTTCGGCGGCGCTGATGGCAACCTGTTGCCAGTGGCGCAGGCGTTTGTCTTCCCGGTCGCCCTTGAGTTTGACGTCGCAGCGTTCGGTGGTGAGCGGTACGATCTGGCTGACGCCCATTTCCACGGCTTTCTGGACGGCGTAGTCCATGCGGTCGCCCTTGGACAGGGTCTGGCCAAGAATGATTTCGAGAGGCGACTCGGTAGTGGTGGCCGTCGCCCCGGCGATTTCCACCTGGACGTGTTTCTTGCTCGCATCCTGGATGGTGGCGTCGTAGTCCTGGCCGTCGCCGTTGAACAGGATCAGTTGCTGTCCGGGCTGCATCCTCAGAACCCGGCCCACGTGCTGGGCGGCGTTGTCGTCCAGTTCGCAGCTGCTGCCAACGGTGAGTTCCGAGTCGGTGAAGATTCTGGGGATGCGCATCCGGGTCAGTCCTTTACGGCGATTTCGATGCCTTCAGTCGCGACCTGGGCGAGGTGGCGGATCTGCTCCTCGGTGATCACGTAAGGCGGCATGAAATATACCACGTTACCCAGTGGCCGTAGCAGGGATTGCCGGGTGAGAGCGTGCTGGTAGACGCGGATACCCCGGCGTTCCTGCCAGGGGAACGGGGTCTTGCTGGCCTTGTCTTTCACCATTTCCACCGCGAGGGTCATGCCGTGCTGGCGGATGTCGCCGACGTTGGGGTGGTCTGCCAGGTGGGCTACTGCATCGCCGAGGCATTGGGACAGTTGGCGGTTGTTTTCGATGACGTTGTCGTCCCGGAAGATGTCGAGGGTGGCCAGGGCCACGGCGCAGCCGATGGGGTTGCCGGTGTAGCTGTGGCTGTGCAGGAACGCCCGGAGGGTTTCGTAATCGTCATAGAAAGCGTTGTAGACGTCATCGGTGGTCAGGACCACGGACAGGGGCAGATAGCCGGCGGTCAGGCCCTTCGAGAGGCACATGAAATCCGGGGTGATCCCGGACTGTTCGCAGGCGAACAGGGTGCCGGTGCGGCCGAAGCCGACGGCTATCTCGTCGGCAATCAGGTGCACGTTATACCGGTCACAGGCTTCCCGCAGCTTGGTGTGGTAAACGGGGTGGTGCATGCGCATGCCGCCGGCGCACTGGATCAGGGGTTCCACTACCACCGCGCAGATTTCATCGTGTTTCTCCGCCAGGAGTTTCTCCATGGCCTCGAACTGGCGCAGGGCGTATTCCTCGTCGGACTCGCCGGCTTCTTTATTGAAGGCATCCGGGGAGGGCGCAGTCAGCACTTCCATCAGCAGCGGCTGGTAGGTGTCCTTGTAGAGAGCGACGTCGCCGAGAGCAAGGGCGCCGAGGGTTTCGCCGTGGTAGCTGTTGCTGAGGTTGACGAAATTCTTCTTGCCCGGCTTGCCGTGGTTTTTCCAGTAGTGGTAGCTCATCTTCAGGGCGGCTTCGATGGCCGATGACCCGTTGTCGGCATAGAAGCACTTGTTCAGGCCTTCAGGAGTGACTTCGATCAGTCGCTCCGAGAGGTTGACCACCGGTTCGTGGCTGAAGCCGGCCAGGATGACGTGCTCGAGCTTGCCGATCTGGTCCTGGATGGCGGCGTTGATGCGGGGATTCGCGTGGCCGAACAGGTTGACCCACCAGGAGCTGACTGCGTCGATGTAGCGATTGCCTTCGAAGTCTTCCAGCCAGACACCTTCGCCCCGTTTGATCGGAATCAGGGGCAGGGATTCGTGATCTTTCATTTGTGTGCAGGGGTGCCATACGGATTTGAGATCGCGGGCGACGAGATCGGCGTTGCGCATGGTGAGTCTCCGGTCACGTTGTCTGGTTTTGAATGGGCGCTGTTAACCTTTGCGGATATTACAGTTAACAGCGGAGTCTGGCTAGCGCGCCCCGGTCGGCTGACCTGCCGGCCAATGCCGGTGGTGGTCATTCCCCGCAGAATCTGGCTGACATCATACGGAGACCACCCATGCAAATTGAACTGGAACACCCCTATGAGGCGAGTCTGGAGCAGGTGCTCGGTGCCTTCTTCAGCAAGGATCATATTCTTGAGAAGAACGCCCGGCTTGGGTCACGCAACGTGTGTGTGCCCGAGTTGGTCAGGGACGAGCTGTCGGCCAAGCTGGTGATCGAGCGGGAAGTCACCAGCTCACTGGAGGTGCCTGGAATCCTCGCGAGCTTCCATCGTGAATGGAACCGGGTACGTCAGGAGGAGCACTGGTTCCGCAAGAGTGACGAGGAGTGGCATTGCGAGTTTCGGGTGCACATCGAAAATGTGCCGGCGAAGATCAAGGGCATGATGCGTTTGCTGGCCTCCGAGCAGCAGTGTACCAATCATGTCTTGCTGAGTGTGCGTTGCGATGTGCCGCTTCTGGGCAAGAAGGTGGCGAGGTTCCTGGCGGACGATTGCCACGCCAAGATCGAAAATGAGTATCAGGCGACCCGCAAGTTGCTATAGCCCGGGCCGCAGAAACAGAAAAGCCCCCGGAACGGGGGCTTTGGGCTGGGCGGCTTAGTGAGCGAGTACCCGTGAGAGGAACGCCTGGGTGCGTTCATTCTGCGGGTTGTCGAACACGTCGTCCGGCTTGCCCTGTTCCACGATCTGGCCTTCGTGGATGTAGATGACCCGGTCCGCCACTTCACGGGCGAAGCCCATTTCGTGGGTCACGACCATCATGGTCATCCCTTCCTTGGCCAGTTCGCGCATGACGTCCAGCACTTCGCCGATCATCTCCGGGTCCAGTGCCGAGGTTGGCTCATCGAACAGCATCAGGCGCGGTTCCATGGCCAGGGCGCGGGCGATGGCCACCCGCTGCTGCTGACCACCGGAGAGGTGGCTCGGGTACTTGTCGGCCTGGTCGCCGATACCGACACGGTTCAGCAGCCGCTCGGCGGTGCCGTTGGCCACCACCTGTGAGGCGTTCTTCACCTTCATGGGCGCCAGCATGACGTTCTTCTTCACCGTCAAGTGTGGGAACAGGTTGAACTGCTGGAACACCATGCCCACTTCCTTGCGGATCTCGGCCAGGGCTTTCTGGTTGCCGCCTTTGGGGGCGAGGGCCTGGCCGTCCACCACCAGCTTGCCGGATTCGAATTCTTCCAGGCCGTTCACGCAGCGGATCAGGGTGGACTTACCGGAGCCACTGGCGCCGATGATCACCACCACTTCACCCTGCTCGACCGTGAGGTCAATGTTCTTGAGGACATGCAGCTTGCCGAAGTACTTGTTCATGCCCTTCATTTCTACGATATGAGTCATGGGTACCTTTCCTTCAGACAGATGCCAGTCCGCGCCGCTCTACCAGGCGGAGGATCAATGACAGGGACAGGGTGATCGCCAGGTAAAGGATGGCCACCACGAAATAAACCTCGAACGCGGTAAAGGTGTTGGCGATGTAGATCTGACCCTGACGGACCAGTTCACCGACACCGATAACGGAGAACAGGGAGGTGTCCTTGATACTGACGATTGCCTGATTGCCCAGGGGCGGAATCATGCGACGGAAGGCCTGGGGCCAGATGATGGACCAGAAGGTCTGGGTACGGGACAGACCCAGGGAAAGGCCGGCTTCGGTCTGGCCCTTGGCGATGGACTGTACGCCACCCCGAACAACCTCTGAGATGTAGGCGCCCGAGTTCAGGGCAATCGCGGCAATACCCGCGGTCAGAGGGTTGATCGGCGAGCCAATGAGGTCAGGCAGGCCGTAGAAGATGAACAGCACCTGCACCAGGATGGGGGTACCCCGGAAAATCTCGATATAAGCCGTTGCGGGCCAGCGCAGGAACCAATGCTTGTTGATGCTGAGCAGTCCAAAAATAATGCCCAGTACGAAACCGATAAGCAGGCCGCCAAACGAGATCAACAGGGTGTAGGGGATCCCTTTGAGCAGAAAGGGGATAGAGTCGATGGCTGCTTGCCAATCGAACTGAAACTGGAATTCCACGGTTAGTGTCTCCGCAGGAAGTTGGAGTCAGGAACAGCCGGGGCACAGGGGCCCCGGCGCGGGGAATCGGATCGGATGATCCTTCAGCCCTTACATGCCCTCAGGCATCGGGCCGAACCACTTCTCATAGATGCTCTTGTAGGTACCGTCTTCCTTCATGGAAGCCAGTGCGGCGTTGACCTCGTCAACCCACTCACTGCCCTCGACCAGGGCGATACCATACTGCTGACCTTCATACAGCGGGCCGACGGTAGTCACTTTGCCTTCACCCTTGGTGCGGGCGAAGTAGCCAACGTTGGGCGCGTCATAGAAGACGGCGTCGATGGCGCGGGACATCAAGGCCATGTACATGTCGGAGCTGCCCGGATAGGGAGTAACTCCATCATCGGCTTCCAGGTTGGCCATCAGGTAATCGTAGGAGGTACTGCCGATCTTGGTGCCGATTTTCAGGCCTTCAAGGTCTTCAAAGGTTTTGACCTCGTCATTGCCTTCGCGAACCATAATGCGCAAACCGGAATCGTAGTACGGGTTCGAGAAATCGACGATCTGCTCACGTTCCTCGGTAATGGTGATACCGGCAATGGCAATATCCACGTTACCGGTCTGCAGGGCCGGGATGATGCCGTTGAAGTCCATGGTGTTCAGGTCGATTTCGAAGCCGGCGCGGTCGGCCACTTCGCGGATGATTTCCATGTCGAAGCCGATCATCTCACCGGTTTCCTGATCCATCATCTCGAACGGAACAAAGCTTGGGTCGGTGACCACTTTGAGAGTTTCCGCGCTAGCTGTTCCCGCCGCCACAGTCAGTGCCAGGCTGGCGCCAAGAGTCTTCAGCCATTTCGTGCTCATGCTTTCTCCTTGTGCTTTTTGTCAGGCCCCGTTTGCCCGGTAAGGCAAGCCGGAACAACCACTTCTGGTGATCGTGGCTTCCGGGGAGCGTTTATGGAATTGCAACACATACACTTTAGACTATTACCCACCGGGATGCCTAAAATCAAATGCTTGGGGTGACGAACGGGGTCTAAAGAAAGCCTTCTTCTGACCCCATATTCAGCATTTAAAAAAAGGGGTCAGATGAAAGCTTTCATCTGACCCCATGCTCCGCGTGACCTCGGACGCTGGCACTGGCAAAGGGGTCTGAAGAAAACCTTCTTCTGACCCCATTTTCAGCATTCAGAATGCGATTTTCTCGCGGTCGCTGATACCCAGGTTCTTCCAGATGCTCAGGCTCGGCTCGGCCTGGTTCAGGGTATAGAAATGCAGACCTGGCGCGCCGGCCTTGAGCAGGCGTTCACACATTTCGGTTACCACTTCTTCGCCGAACTTGCGGATGCTGTCGCTGTCGTCGCCGTAGGCTTCCAGCTGCTTGCGGATCCAGCGGGGGATTTCCGCGCCGCACATATCCGAGAACCGCACCAGGCTGGAGAAGTTGACGATGGGCATGATGCCCGGCACCACCGGAATGGTGACCCCCATCTTCTCCAGCCGCTCGATGAAGTAGAAGTAGCTGTCCGCATTGAAGAAGTACTGGGTGATGGCGCTGTTGGCGCCGGCCTGTACCTTGCGGGCAAAATTCTTCAGGTCTTCCTCGGCGTTGCGGGCCTGGGGGTGGAACTCGGGGTAGGCGGCCACTTCCAGGTTGAAGTGATCACCGCTGTGCTCCCGGATGAATTCCACCAGCTCGTTGGCGTAACGTAGCTCGCCGGAGGCCCCCATACCCGAGGGCAGGTCGCCCCGTAGGGCGACGATCCGGTTGATGCCGTTTTCCTTGTACACATCCAGCAGCTCGCCGATTTCCTCGCGGGTACCACCCACGCAGGACAGGTGCGGCGCCGTGGAAATGCCCTGCTTGTGCAGGCTGAGCACGGTTTCAATGGTGCGGTCCCGGGTGGAACCGCCCGCGCCGAAGGTGACCGAGAAGAAATCCGGGTTCACCTCGGCCAGCTGGTTGCGCACCGTTTGCAGCTTCTCCTTGCCCTGATCCGTCTTGGGCGGGAAAAACTCGAAGCTGAACCGGCGCTTGAATTGCTTCTGGGATTCCATGATCTGTTCCGCTTAGTACCTGTAGCTTTCCGGCTTGTACGGGCCTTCGACCGGTACACCGATGTATTTAGCCTGTTCCGGAGTCATCTTGGTGATCACGCCACCAAAACCTTCCACCATGGCCCGGGCCACTTCCTCGTCCAGCTGCTTGGGCAGGACCTGAACGTAGACACCCTTGGCCTTGGACTCTTCCGGAAGATCGCCGAACTTGCGCTCGAACAGGTACATCTGGGCGAGTACCTGGTTGGCAAAGGAACCATCCATGATCCGGGACGGGTGACCGGTGGCGTTGCCCAGGTTCACCAGGCGGCCTTCGGACAGCAGGATCAGGTGGTCGTTGGTGGCCTTGTCACGGTAGATCACGTGAACCTGCGGCTTGACCTCGTCCCACTCCCAGTTCTTGCGCATGTAGGCGGTGTCGATCTCGTTGTCGAAGTGGCCGATGTTGCACACCACGGCGCCGTTCTTCAGGGCCTTGAGCATGTTGGCGTCACACACGTTGACGTTACCGGTGGTGGTCACCAGCAGGTCGGTGTTGCCCAGCAGGTCCTTGTTGATGCCGGCCTCGGTACCGGTGTTCACGCCGTCGATGTACGGAGACACGACCTCGAAACCGTCCATGCAGGCCTGCATGGCACAGATCGGATCCGCTTCGGTGACCTTAACGATCATGCCTTCCTGACGCAGGGACAGGGCGGAACCCTTGCCCACGTCACCGTAACCGATGACCAGCGCCTTCTTGCCGGACAGCAGGTGGTCGGTGGCACGCTTGATAGCGTCGTTCAGGCTGTGGCGGCAGCCGTACTTGTTGTCGTTCTTGGACTTGGTCACGGAATCGTTCACGTTGATCGCCGGCACTTTGAGGGTGCCTTCACGCAGCATTTCCTGCAGGCGGTGAACGCCAGTGGTGGTTTCCTCGGTGATGCCGTGGCTCTTTTCGAGGATTTCCGGGTATTTGTCGTGGAGCAGGGCGGTGAGGTCGCCGCCGTCGTCCAGGATCATGTTCGGCTCCCAGCCGTCCACGTCTGCACCCACGGTGCGCTCGAGGCACCACTCGTACTCTTCCTCGGTTTCGCCTTTCCAGGCAAACACGGGAATGCCTTGGGCGGCAACGGCGGCTGCGGCCTGGTCCTGAGTGGAGAAGATGTTGCAGGAGGACCAGCGCACGTTGGCACCCAGTTCGACCAGGGTTTCAATGAGAACCGCGGTCTGGATGGTCATGTGGATGCAGCCCATGATGTTGGCGCCTTTGAGCGGCTGCTCTGCCTTGTATTTGTTACGCAGAGCCATCAGGGCGGGCATTTCGCCTTCGGCGATCTTGATTTCCTTGCGGCCCCAGTCGGCCAGGGAGATATCGCGAACTTTGTAGTCGTCGAAGTTGTTCAGCTTTTCTGCCGGAGTGCTCATGGTGTTCTCCTGTCAGTTCTTTTTGGCCCCGGAGTTTTTATCCGGTGGCCTCGGAATTTGGGAGTGTCGGGGGTGGGGGAAATCTTCCGTGGAACCGCTACGAGCACGTCCATGTGCGCTTGTTTCAGGCCATCCATGGCCTTCAACATTCCACGGAAGATTTCCCCCACCCCCTCTCTCAAACTTTGGGTGTTTGCGGTCATTAATACGCCGCGTTTGTCACACAGGTCTTTTCGTGAGATCGCTTGATCAAGACCATCTCTGTTTTCTGATATGCATTCACCAAACGTTTCGAGCGGTGGTGAGTTATCTCCTTCGGGGACTGTTGAGGGCCATGGACGGCCCGAAACAAGCGCACATGGATGTGCTCGTAGCGTGTCCCCGAAGGAGATAACTCAGCACCGCCACCCCGAAAGGTGGCGGGCTATCCAGATTAAACTCGGCTCAGAGGCCAGACCCAGCACTCTCAACCCCGGAAGCATCCCGAAGCGCTTCGGCGCGGTCGGTCTTCTCCCATGGGAACGCGGTGAAGGTTTCCCCGCCGGCGGTCATCTCGAACGGATCGCGGCCGAAGTGACCATAAGCTGCTGTGGCCCGGTACATCGGGTGCAGCAGGTCCAGCATGCGGGTGATGGCATACGGACGCAGGTCGAAATTCTGGCGGACCAGTTCGATGATCCTGTCGTCGCTGATCTTGCCGGTGCCGAAGGTGTTCAGGGAGATCGAGGTCGGCTGAGCCACGCCGATGGCGTAGGAGACCTGGATCTCGCACTTGTCGGCCAGACCGGCGGCGACGATGTTTTTGGCCACGTAACGGCCGGCGTAGGCGGCGGAACGGTCGACCTTGGACGGGTCCTTGCCGGAGAACGCGCCGCCGCCGTGGCGGGCCATGCCGCCGTATGTGTCGACGATGATCTTCCGGCCGGTCAGGCCACAGTCACCCACCGGGCCGCCGATGACGAACTTGCCGGTCGGGTTGATGTGGAACTGGGTGTCCTTGTGTAGCAGTTCCGCCGGCAGGGCGTGCTTGACGATCAGTTCCATCACCGCTTCTTTCAAGTCGTCCTGGCTGACGTCCGGGTCGTGCTGGGTGGACAGGACCACGGCGTCGATGCCGGTGACTTTGCCGTTCTCGTAGCGGCAGGTGACCTGGCTCTTGGCGTCCGGGCGCAGCCACGGCAGCAGGCCGCTCTTGCGGGCTTCGGCCTGGCGCTGGACCAATCGGTGGGAGTAGGTGATCGGGGCCGGCATGAGCACGTCGGTCTCGTTGCTGGCGAAGCCGAACATCAGGCCCTGGTCGCCGGCGCCCTGGTCTTCCGGCTTCTGGCGGTCAACGCCCTGGGCAATGTCCACAGACTGCTTGCCGATGATGTTGATCACGCCGCAGGTGCTGCCGTCGTAGCCCACGTCAGAGGAGGTGTAACCGATGTCGTTGATCACGCCGCGAACCAGGTCTTCCAGGTCAACCCAGGCGCTGGTGGTGATTTCGCCGCCGATGATGGCAACGCCGGTCTTGACCATGGTTTCACAGGCCACGCGGGCGTGCTTGTCTTCGGTCAGGATGGCATCCAGGACGGCGTCGGAGATCTGATCCGCCAGTTTGTCCGGATGGCCTTCGGAGACCGATTCGGAGGTAAAGATGTTGTAGTCAGACATAGGTGTTTGCTCCTCTGTGAGCGCTTCAAATTCGTGCCGGGGGTCAAACATGACCGGTGCCGGCTGCCTGGTTGTTGATGGTTGTCAGGGCATACGTAAAACTACCTACACCCATATCAAAAATTTTTGATATTCCTGTTTGGCCGTTCTTTCAGGCCGGTCTGGAGGTTTTCCAGAATTCCCGTACCTGTACCTGGAAGCCGTTGCGCAAGCCGATAAACAGCTGCTCGCCGGCGACCAGATCGGCATCGGCTGCCCAGCTGGTCAGTTCTTCCGGCTCGAAACCGAGCCAGAGGTCGCCGCAGTTTTCCTTGGCCCAGTCCTGGTCGTGGCTGCACAGGTCGCTGATTACGAAGCAGCCGCCGTTATTCATGAGCGCGGCGGCATCCAGGAAGATGTCCGCCGGACTGGGTACGTGGTGCAGCACCATGTTGGCCACCACCAGATCGAACGAATCGCCCCGGGCCAGCAGGGTATCGGTTACGCCCTCGATCAGGTCCACGTTGTTCAGTTTTTCATCGATGCAGGTGCGGGTGGCCTTGGCCAGCATGTCCCGGCTGTTGTCCAGGGCCACCACGTGCCCGAAAAGACCGGACAGCACCGGCAAAAAAGCGCCTTCGCCGGGTCCGATTTCCAGGGCCGTTTGCCAGTCCTGCTTGCCGGCTCGCTTGCGAATCAGTTCGGCGGTGGGCTCGGCATACAGATCAAAGGCTGCGATCAGTTCCTGCTGTTCCCGGAACTGCTCGGCGTGGCGGGAGAAGAACGCCTGGGACTGGTCCGCCCGTTGATCACGAACTGCCTCGATTTTCTTCTGCAGCGGTTCGGCCAGGGGCACCCGGTCCACCGTCTCGAAAATTTGCCGGATGGTCCGGTCGGTGAGCTTGTCACTGTCCAGATGCAGGGGGCGGCGGTAGAAAATGGCATTTCCTTCCCGCTGCGGCTCCAGCAACCCGGCCTTGTGCATCACTTTCAGGTGATGGCTCATGCCGGACTGGCGCATGTCAAACATCTGGCTCAGCTCCAACACACCGAAGGTGTCCCGGCGCAGCACACGCAGGATCTCCAGGCGCAGCGGGTCGCCGCTGGCCTTGAAGATCGGGGCCAGGGCGTCCACCGAGGCCAGTTGGTTCGCATGTGCATTCAATGAGGTCATGGTTGCGAAGTGTAGGGCGGTTCGGCTGGTTAATCAATAGGCATATCAAAAAATTTTGATATAGATTTATCACGTTGTGAAATCAGCCGTTTCGGGAATCCACAGGCAAACAATCGTGAAAAGGAAGCAGGCTGATTTGCCCCGGCACACACTAATCGGCGAAAATACGCGCCTTATTTTTGATCACCCTTTGAATCACCACGAATTCTTTTCCTGCAAAACACTGGAGAAACGTCAATGCCGTCTCGTAAAGATCTCGCCAACGCCATTCGCGCGCTGAGCATGGATGCGGTTCAGAAAGCCAAGTCCGGCCACCCGGGTGCGCCCATGGGTATGGCAGATATCGCCGAGGTGCTGTGGAACGATTACCTCAGCCACAACCCGGCCAACCCGCATTGGGCCAACCGTGACCGCTTCGTGCTGTCCAACGGTCATGGCTCCATGCTGCAGTACTCTCTGCTGCACCTGAGCGGGTATGACGTTTCCATTGATGACCTGAAGAACTTCCGTCAGCTGCACTCCAAGACCCCGGGCCATCCGGAATACGGTTACACGCCGGGCATCGAGACCACCACCGGCCCGCTGGGTCAGGGCATCGCCAACGCCGTTGGTTTTGCCATTGCCGAGAAGTCCCTGGCCGCGCAGTTCAACCGTCCAGGCCATGACATCGTCGATCATTACACCTACGCCTTCCTGGGCGACGGCTGCCTGATGGAAGGCATTTCCCATGAAGTCTGCTCCCTGGCCGGCACCCTGGGCTTGGGCAAGCTGATCTTCTTCTATGACGACAACGGCATCTCCATCGACGGTGAAGTGGAAGGCTGGTTCACCGACAACACCCCGCAGCGCTTCGAATCCTATGGCTGGCAGGTCATCCCGAACGTGGACGGCCACGACGCCGAGGCCATCCGTGCCGCCATCGAAGCCGGTCGCGCCAACACCGAACAGCCCACCCTGATCTGCTGCAAGACCATCATCGGCTTCGGTTCTCCGAACAAGCAAGGCAAGGAAAGCTGTCACGGCGCCCCGCTGGGTGACGACGAGATCGCCCTGACCCGCGAGCAGCTGGGTTGGGAACACGGCCCGTTCGAAGTGCCGGAAGACATCTACTCGGCCTGGAACGCGAAAGAGAAGGGCGCCGAAGCCCAGAACGCGTGGGATGAGAAGTTCGCGGCCTACGCAAAGGCCGAGCCGGAACTGGCTGCCGAATTCAAGCGCCGCATGGCCGGTGACCTGCCCGCCGATTTCGCCGAGAAGGCCCAGGCCTACATCCAGGAATGCCAGGACAAGGGCGAGACCGTCGCCTCCCGTAAGGCCTCCCAGAACACCCTGAATGCCTACGGCCCGCTGCTGCCGGAACTGATGGGCGGCTCCGCCGACCTGGCCGGTTCAAACCTGACCATCTGGAGCGGCACCAAGGGGTTGACCAAAGAGGACGCCTCCGGCAACTACATCTATTACGGTGTCCGTGAGTTCGGTATGGCGGCGATCATGAACGGCATCGCCCTGCACGGCGGTTTCGTGCCCTACGGCGCCACCTTCCTGATCTTCATGGAATACTGCCGCAACGCGGTACGCATGGCGGCCCTGATGAAGCAGCGTTCCATCTTCGTATTCACCCACGACTCCATCGGTCTGGGTGAAGACGGCCCGACACACCAGCCGATCGAGCAGCTGGCCAGCCTGCGCACCACCCCGAACATGAGCACCTGGCGCCCGGCCGACACCGTGGAATCCGCGGTAGCCTGGAAAGCCGCCCTGGAGCGTAACGACGGTCCCACCGCCATGGTCTTCTCCCGTCAGGGCCTGCCGCACCAGGACCGTACCGCCGAGCAGCTGGCCAACGTTGCCCGCGGTGGTTACATCCTGTCTGACAGCGAAGGCACGCCGGAGCTGATCCTGATCGCCACCGGTGGCGAACTCGGCCTGGCCCAGGACGCCGCCGCCAAACTGCGCGAGCAGGGCAAGGCCGTCCGCGTGGTTTCCATGCCGTCCACCGACGTGTTCGACGCCCAGAGCGCCGAGTACAAGCAGCAGGTTCTGCCGCTGGAAGTGACCAACCGCATCGCCATCGAGGCCGGCATTGCCGACTACTGGTACAAGTACGTTGGCCTCGACGGTCGCGTGGTTGGCATGACCACCTTCGGCGAGTCCGCACCGGCGGGCGAGCTGTTCAAGGAGTTCGGCTTCACCGTCGACAATATCCTGGAAGTGGCTGACGAACTGCTGGACGCCTGATGAGCAACTCAAAGCCTTTTCGTATTGCCATCAACGGGTACGGTCGGATCGGCCAGTGCGTGTTGCGGGCGCTCTATGAAAACGGCTACCGCGACCACCTGCAGGTGGTCGCGATCAACGAGTTGTCCGACATCGACACCATCGCCCACCTGACCCGCTACGACTCCACCCACGGCCGGTTCCGGGGTGACATAGCGGTCGAGGGCGATGACCTGGTAGTCAATGGCGACCGCATCCGCGTATTGCGGCATCCGGATCCGGCCGATCTGCCCTGGCGCCTGCTGGATGTGGATCTGGTACTGGAATGCTCCGGCTCCTTTTCCGACCGGGCCACAGCCCAGAAGCATATCGATGCCGGCGCCCAGCGGCTGCTGTTCTCCCAGCCCGCCGGGTCGGATGTCGATCGCACCGTGGTGTTCGGGGTCAACGACGCCGAGCTGACTGGCGAGGACGAGATTGTTGCCGCGGCCTCCTGCACCACCAACTGCCTGGTGCCGGTGATCAAGGTGCTGGATGATGCGCTTGGCGTGGAGCAGGGCAGCACCACCACCATCCACGCCGCCATGAACGACCAGCCGGTGATCGATGCCTATCACCACCAGGACCTCCGCCGCACCCGCAGCGCCCTGCACAACATCGTGCCGGTGGATACCGGCCTGGCCCGTGGCATCGAACGCCTCCTGCCCCACATGGAAGGCAGGTTCAGCTCCGTGGCCATGCGAGTGCCCACCCTGAACGTCTCGGCGATCGATATGGTGGTTAACGTTGGCGAAGTGACATCTGTCGAGGCCGTTAACAAGCTGTTAGAGAGCGCCGCAAAGGGCCCTTTAAAAGGTATCCTCGGCTACACCGACGAACTGCTGGCCAGCTCCGACTTCAACCACGACGCCCACTCCGGCATCGTCGACGGCGGCCAGACAAGGGTGACTGGCGGTACCATGGTGAAGGTGTTGTGCTGGTTCGATAACGAATGGGGATTTGCCAACCGGATGCTGGATGTCAGCCGTTGTTGGCTGGGGAAGACTGAAAAAGGAGTCTGATCCCGGGGAGCAAATCTGAAAATGGGGTCAGATGAAAGCGTTCATCAGACCCCGGGGGCCACTGACCAGGCTCTGAGCTATATCTCAGGGGTCTGATGAAAGCTTTCATCTGACCCCAGGTTCACTGAACAACCGCAAAATTTAAGGACGAACACATGGCCATCAAAAAAATGACCGACCTGGACCTCGCCGGCAAGCGGGTCCTGATCCGCGAAGACCTCAACGTGCCGGTCAAAGACGGCAAGGTAACCAGCGACGCCCGCATCCGCGCCTCCCTGCCCACCATCAAGGCAGCGAAAGACGCCGGCGCCAAAGTCATGCTGATGTCCCACCTGGGCCGTCCTGAAGAAGGTGTCTACGACGAAGCCTCCTCCATGAAGCCCGTCGCGGACCACCTGACCAAAGTCCTCGGCCAGGAAGTCCGCCTGATCAAGGATTACCTGGAAGGCATTGAAGTGGCGGACGGCGAAGTCGTCCTGTTCGAAAACGTCCGCTTCAACAAGGGCGAAAAGAAAGACGACGAAGAACTGTCCAGGAAATACGCTGCCCTGTGCGACGTCTATGTCATGGATGCCTTCGGCACCGCCCACCGCGCCCAGGCCTCCACCCACGGCGTCGCCCGCTTCGCCCCCGAAGCCTGCGCCGGCCCGCTACTGGCTGCCGAACTCGAAGCCCTCGGCAAGGCCCTCGACAACCCGGCCAAACCGGTCGTCGCCATCGTTGGCGGCTCCAAGGTCTCTACCAAACTCGACGTCCTCAACGCCCTGGAAAAAGTCTGCGACCAGATCATCGTCGGCGGCGGCATCGCCAACACCTTCCTGGCAGCCGCTGGCCACCCGGTGGGCAAATCCCTGTGCGAACACGACCTGATCGACACCGCCAAAGACATCGCCAGCCGCGTTGAAATCCCGCTGCCGGTAGATGTAGTGGTTGCCAGCGAATTCGCCGAAACCGCCACCGCCACCACCAAGAACATCTCCGACGTTGCCGAGGGAGACATGATCCTCGACGTTGGCCCTGAAACTGCCGGTAAATTCGCCGAACTGCTCAAGAACGCCAAAACCATCCTCTGGAACGGCCCGGTCGGCGTCTTCGAATTCGACCAGTTCGGCAACGGCACCAAAGCCCTGGCCGAAGCCATCGCTCAAAGCGACGCCTTCTCCCTCGCCGGCGGTGGCGACACCGTCGCCGCCGTTGACAAGTACGGCGTTGCTGACAAAATCTCCTACATCTCCACCGGCGGCGGCGCGTTCCTCGAATTTGTCGAAGGCAAGACACTGCCGGCAGTAGCCGTACTGGAAGAACGCGGCGTGTAAGCCAAGAACAGAGATTCTGAGCGAGACCAGCAACAAAGCCAGAATCGCAAGGATGGAGGGGGAGCAGCTTCGCGGAATCTCGAAGGCCAGGGATGGCCTGAGAGAAGCGCACAGGGACGTGCTTGTAGCGGTTCCGCGAAGCTGTTCCCCCTCCATCCGCAGCAGACTCCAAAGCAACAAACGAACAGAATTCAACTACCCAAAATCCAACGAAGGAGACAACCCATGGCCCTGATATCGATGCGGCAACTTCTGGACCACGCCGCCGAGCATGGTTACGGTGTGCCAGCCTTTAACGTAAACAACCTCGAACAGATGCGCGCCATCATGGAAGCCGCTGACAAGACCGACTCCCCGGTCATCGTCCAGGCCTCCGCCGGTGCCCGCAAATACGCCGGCGCCCCCTTCCTGCGCCACCTCATCCTGGCCGCGATCGAGGAATTCCCGCACATCCCGGTAGTCATGCACCAGGACCACGGCACCAGCCCCGCCGTGTGCCAGCGCTCCATCCAGCTGGGCTTCAGCTCCGTCATGATGGACGGCTCTCTGGGTGAAGACGGCAAGACCCCGACCGACTACGAATACAACGTCGACGTCACCCGCCGCACCGTCGAAATGGCCCATGCCTGTGGCGTCTCCGTAGAAGGCGAACTGGGCTGCCTGGGCTCCCTCGAAACCGGCCAGGCCGGCGAAGAAGACGGCATCGGCGCCGAAGGCACCCTGGACCACAGCCAGATGCTGACCGACCCGGAAGAAGCCGCGGACTTCGTCAAGAAAACCCAGGTAGATGCCCTGGCCATCGCCATCGGAACCAGCCACGGCGCCTACAAGTTCACCCGTCCGCCCACCGGTGACATCCTGGCCATCGACCGCATCAAGGAAATCCACGCCCGGATCCCGGATACCCACCTGGTCATGCACGGCTCCAGCTCCGTCCCTCAGGAGTGGCTGAAGATCATCAACGAGTACGGCGGTGAAATCCCGGAAACCTACGGTGTGCCGGTCGAGGAAATCGTGGAAGGCATCAAGCACGGCGTGCGCAAGGTCAACATCGACACCGACCTGCGCCTGGCCAGCACCGGCGCGGTCCGTCGCTTCCTGGCCGAAAACCCGGCCGAGTTCGACCCGCGCAAATTCCTCAAGGAAACCATGAAGGCCATGACCGAAGTGTGCATCGCACGCTATGAAGCCTTCGGTTGTGCCGGCAACGCCAGCAAGATCAAGCCGATCAACCTCGAGCGCATGTTCGAGCGGTATGCGGCTGGCGAACTGGATCCGAAGATCAAGTAAGTATTGGAGTATGTTGTTCCCGTAGCTTGACGGTTGCGGGGGCAGATTGGGGCGGAGGCCCTGTTCAAAACACGCCCGCAAGTACATCCCTGTAGGGCTTGGCTGTGGCCATCCTTGGCCACAGACAGTTTTGAACAGGGCCTCCGCCCCAATTTTTTGACTCCCCGATATATCGAAAAGGCCTGAATTAGCCGGGGTGGAGAGACCATTCAGAAATCTGGAGCGCCAGGGATGGCGCGACGAAGCCCTACAGGGACGTATTCACGGGCGTTTTCTGAATGGTCTCTCCACCTCGGCGCTTCCACCATGACTTGCAGGCTGCGAATCCAAAACCCCAAACCCTGACCCACCTCAAGTAAGTTCCAGTCGGCCCTTGTAATTTCCCGAACCTCATCAAATATAGTGGTTAGCAAACGAGCAAAAAGCTCAGAACGATTAACCAGTGGTGAGGACCGTAATGGAATTCAAAGACTATTACGCCGTACTCGGTGTGAGCGAGTCTGCCACCCCCGAGGAAATCAAGAAGGCCTACCGCAAGCTGGCGCGGAAATATCATCCGGACGTCAGCAAGGAAGAAAAGGCCGACGAAAAGTTCAAGGACGTCGGCGAGGCCTACGAAGTCCTGAAAGATCCGGAGAAGCGGGCGGAATACGACCAGTTGCGTAAATACGGTGCCCGGGGCGATGGCTCGTTCGAACCACCACCCGGCTGGCAGAGTGCCTCCGGCTTCGGCGGTGGTGGCTTCACCGATGCCGACGCCAGCCAGTTCAGTGACTTCTTCGAGGAAATATTCGGCGGCGGTCGCCGTGGTGGCTTCTCCGGTGGTTTCAGCGGTGGCGGTTTCCGTCAGAACATGCGCATGCGTGGTGAAGACGTTCATGCCCGTCTCGCGCTGTTCCTGGAAGAAGCGTTTAACGGCTGCGAAAAGCAGGTGTCGTTCACGGTGCATGAGGCCGACGAGCAGGGCCGCGTGACTGCCCGGCAAAAGACCCTGAAGGTGAAGATCCCTGCCGGCATGCGCGAAGGTCAGCATATCCGTCTGAAGGGGCAGGGTTCTCCGGGCATCGGTGGGGGCGAGCCGGGTGATCTGTTCATCGAGATCGAGTTCGCGCCACATCCGCATTTCACCGTGGAAGGGCGAGACGTACTGATCACCGTGCCAGTGGCACCCTGGGAGGCGGCACTGGGGGCAACGGTGACCGTTCCAACCGTCGGCTCCAAGGTGAATGTGAAAGTGCCCAAAGGCTCCACCAGCGGCCGCAAGCTCCGGCTCAAGGGCAAGGGCTTCCCCGGCAAGCATCCGGGTGATCAGATCGTGATCCTGCAGGTGGCCATGCCCGAAAAGCATACGCCGGAAGCCGAAAAGCTTTACGAGCAGCTGGCCGAAGCCGAGAAGAACTTCAATCCACGCAGCAAGCTCCATGTCTGAGCGGGGGTAGGAAATGACCAGGCAAGACCAGATTCTGACTGTGGAAGTGGTGGACTCCGAGGGCGGCACCTTCACACTGCGTGAGATTTGCGAGCGTGGAGACTGCCATGCCGAGTTCGTCATCAAACTGGTGAACCACGGCGTTATTGCCCCCGTGGAGGATGTCCCCGAGGCCGGGCAGTGGCAGTTCGACGTGGCGGCTTTAAGTCGCCTACGCAAGGCCATGCGGCTGCAGCGGGATCTCAAGATCAACCTGCCGGGCCTGGCTATGTCGCTGGACCTGCTGGACGAAGTGCAGGAGATGCGGCGGGAAGTGGACCGGCTTAACCGGCAGTTGCGGCATTTGCTGGGGGAGTAGGGCCGGGTGAAGACTGAAGACGGGGTCAGATGAAGGCTTTCATCAGACCCCAAGTCAGCGCCAACTCCCGGGGGCTGGAAACTCAGGGGTCTGAAGAAAACCTTCTTCTTACCCCATCTTAACCTCAAACTCCACAGTCAAACCCAACTCCGGGGTCAGAAGAACGCTTTCTTCTGACCCCACCTTCACACCACTATTTCCCGTCTTTCTCCAAAGCCTGCAACTCCCCATAAATCTTCTCCGCCTCCTCCATCAACGTCCCATGCGTGCGCAAATCCCCATTTCGCTGCGCATGGAGCGCTTTGGCGAGTTTGTCCTCGTATGCTTTCTTCAGCTTCTTCTTCGGATCACCTTTCAGAAATCCCAGCATGGTTGCTCCCGGTTGGTTGGACTTGAAGTGGGTACGCCTGCTGGGCGGAATGGTTCACAGTTTTGGTGGTGAGAAAGGGGTCAGAAGAAGGCGTTCTTCAGACCCCGACCTTGGCGCCCACTGCCGAGTCATACTCCGGGGTCAGATGAAAGCCTTCATCTGACCCCTCCTTCACCCCCCCCACCGTCACAAAAATTTAATGATCAAAATCTGGACAACCTAATAAATTGGGAATAAATTCCCAAACAATGAAAGTGGGAAATAAATCCCAAAGCCGGAAGGCACCCCACCGGCTAAAAACGAAAGAAACAGCCTGGAGAAGATCAATGAAACGCAATCCCCTGACTCTCGCAGTAAAGCTAGTCCTCACCGGCGCCCTGGCCGGTTCCCTTGTCGCCTGCGGTGGCGGCTCCAGCAGTACCTCCACAGACACAGTCAGCACCACCTCTGACGGCACCAGCGTTGGCCCGGTCACCGGCTTTGGCAGCGTCTACGTCAATGGCACCCGGTTCCGGACCGATGGTAGTGTTTCCAGTGACGACGGCATCGAGCGGGAGACCCAGCTGGAAAAGGGCATGATCCTGAAGGTCGATGGCAACTGGGATGACTCCGGCGAAGGCGAGGCCCGCCGTATTGATTACGACGACACCCTGCGAGGCCCGCTGACCTCCGCGAGCTGGGACGAAATCGAGACGATCGGTGAACTGGTCATCGCCGGCCAGACTGTCCGCATAGACGACCAGACCGTCTTCAAGGGGGCGACTCCGGTCCAGCTGCGAGACGCAGCTGCAAACTGGCGCGTACGGGTAAGCGGCTGGCGCCTGGACGATGGCAGCTTCCGCGCAAGCTTTGTGGGTGCCCGCGCCATCGGAACCGATTTCGATGACGACAACGACGTGGAAATCGAAGGTGTGGTCGCCGATCTCGATGATGTGGCCCAGACCTTCACCATCAACGGCTACCCAGTGGATTACAACAGTGCGGTATTTGACGATGATCTCGACGAATCCGAGCTGGCAAATGGCCTGGCAGTAGAAGTCGAAGGCTACATCGATAACGGCACGCTGATCGCCCGGGAAATTGACGATGAAGATGACCTGTTCGATGACGACGATGACGTGGAAATCTCCGGCGCAATCGCAGGCAGCTATGACTCTGGCAGCCGCCAGTTCCAGCTCAATGGTTTCACCATCCAGGTCGACAACGATACCGAATTCGACGACGGCCTCCGTGAATCCGATCTGGCCGACGGACTGTTGGTCAAGGTTGAAGGCGAGTACCGCGGCGGCGTGATCGTGGCCGAAGAAATTGAACCCCGCGAGGGCGAAGCGGAGCTGGACGGTGTCATCGAATCCCTCGGTGGTGACGGCGAAAGCCTGGTTGTCAGTGGAGTTCAGGTGTTCATCACTGCCAGCACGCTGATTGGTGATGATGACCTGGCCGACGATGATGACAATATCGTGCGCCGTACCCAGGATCTCGAGACCCTGAACGTTGGCGATTACCTGGAGATCGAGGGTATCCAGACCCCGGATCAGGGCGGCGGGCTGAGCGCACTCAAGATCGAGCGTGAAGACGACGATGATGACGGGTTCGAGCTGGAGGGCAGGGTGACAGCTGTCGCCAGCGATCGCATCACGGTTCTCGGTCTTGAGCTTCTGGGCACCACTTCCGGAATCTCGGTGGGTGATCATGTAGAAGTCGATTACTCCAAGACTACCGGCGGCGAATACGTGATCGAGGAAATCGAGGTTGAAGACTCGAATTCCGATGACGACGACAGCGACGACGATTGATGTCTGGCCCAGCAGGGCGTTCTTCGGGGCGCCCTTGCTGGTGTTCGGCGTGACTATGGGAATACAATCCCAAACATGAAAAAGACCCCGACCAATCCGTTGCACCAGGCACTGTTCCGTATTCTGCGCCCTCTTGCCAGATTGTTGTTACGCAATGGCATCCCGTTCGGGGAGTTCGCGGAGCTGGTCAAGCGAGCCTATGTGGAAGCCGCGCTGGAAGACTTTTCCGGCGGCCGCAAACCCACCGATTCACGGGCAGCAGTGATGACCGGCCTGACCCGCAAGGAAGTCAAACGCCAGCGCGAGATCCTTGCCGGCGAGAACCCGGTCCGCGAGACCACTACCCATGCCAACCGGGCTTCCCGGGTGGTGTCCGGCTGGGTGCATGATCAGGCCTTCCAGGCCCGCGATGGTGAACCGGCCCTGCTGCCTTTCGAGGGGTCACTGAGCTTCAGTGAACTGGTCAAGCAATACAGCGGCGATGTCCCGCCCCGCGCCGTTCTGGACGAGCTGGTCCGGGTGGGTGTGGCATCCGTGGACAGCGACTCGGGGCTGATCCGACTCAAGCAACGGGCCTATGTGCCGGCCGGGGACAGCGAGGAAATGCTCCAGATTTTCGGTGAGGACGTATCTGACCTTATCGCCACGATCGACTATAACCTTGTAAGTAGCGAATCGGGCCAGCAACCCCTGTTCCAGCGGACACTGACCTACGACAACATTCCTCCGGAGATTATGGACCGGTGGCGCGCCCATGCCGCCGCCCAGTCCCAGGCCCTGCTCGAGCAGCTGGACAAGTGGCTTGGGCCGCACGACCGGGGTATTGCGGGCAACGGTCACGGCAACCACACCGGCGAGCCAATGCGCACCGGTGTGAGCATCTTTTACTTTGAGGATCCTGTGCAGACAGGGAGAGACGAATGAAACGGAACTTGCTCTATCGATCAATCGGACTGACAGCCAGTACCCTGGCACTGGGAATCCTTTCCGCCTGTGGCGGAGGCGCGGGCACGAGCCTCGACGTGGCGGACGGCGGCATCCGGGGCACCGGATCGAGCGTCGGGCCGGTGTCCGGGTTCGGGAGTGTGTTTGTTAATGGGGTTCGGTTTGATACCAGTGGGGCAGAGCTCGTCAGCAATGATGGCGTGATTTGTGAGCCTGATCAGAATTGCGCTCAGCCCATCGAAAAGGGAATGATCCTGCAAGTAGACGGTGAGTGGCAGGATGATCTCACTGGAACGGCGGTGAGTGTGGAATATGACGATACATTCCGAGGCACGGTTTCCGGTGTCACTCAATTTACCGATTCGGACGGAACAATAGTCCGAGTTGAGTTTGAGATCCTCGGGCAGAGAATTATCGCCGACAAACAGACAGTGTTCAGCAAGACAACTCTGACTGGCCTTGCGGACGGTAACTTTGTCCGTGTGAGCGCATGGCCTCTGGCTGATGGCAGTTACAGGGCGGCCTTTGTCGGAGTCTCCAGTGCAGCAGACCAAGTGAGCATAGGCAGTAGTCTGGTTGAAATTGAGGGAAGCGTTAATGAACTCAATCAGAACCTGAACACCTTCCGGATTAACGGCACTGTGGTCCAATATCCCAACACTACAGACGTGTTCAGGGATGGTCTGGTTGAGGGGGATCTGGCTACCTTTGAAGGTCCTATCGAGGTTGAAGGAGAAATTGCACTGATCAATGGGGAAGAAGGCATTGATGCCGACACGATCGGCATTGGTGAAACCCGTCGATACGATGGTGACGTCGATAGCGATATAGAGTTCGTGGGCTCGGTTGCTGATGGTTATGACTCCGGCACAGGGACACTGACTGTTAACGGGCTCACGGTCATCATTCCCTCTGCCGATGTTCTCGAGGAAGGTCTGACTCTGGCAGATTTGATTCCTGGCCGGTTAATTCAGGTTGAGGGTGATGTTATCAGTGAAGGACAGGTTCTGGCTGAAGAGGTCGAGTCGAGAGAGGTGAACGCCGAGATCAAAGGGACTATCGGTTCGATGTTGGAGAACGGCTTTGAACTGGGTGGAGTGGAAATCCGGTTAACCAGTAACACCCTTCTCTCCGATGATGATGAGACGCTGTCAATTGCCCAGCTTCAGACTGGGGTTGGTGTCGAGGTTGAGGGGATCGAGCGGGTTGTTAACGATTCAGTCTTTGTCGAGGCGGTCAAGATCGAACGCGAGGATGTGGATGATCCGAATTCGTTCGAGATGGAAGGCCGTTTGGCATTTATGACTCAAGATCCCGGTTACATTGAAGTCTTGGGGGTTAGTGTGCGTGATTCCGAGGCCGAATATGAGGAGGCAGAAGGTAGCCGCCAGTCTCTCTTGGATTCATATTCCGAACAGGTACTTTTCGTTGAAGTTGAATACATCCGATCCGGTGAGGAATTCGTTGCAGACGAAATAGAGCTGGAAGAGGATTGAGGCCGGATACCCGGCCTTAACCACAAACCCGGGAGCGAGCCTCCCGGTATTCTCTCTTCAGCCGATCCACGAGATCCGACACGCTGAGTACATCGTGGATCTGGCTCACCCCCTGACCGGCGGACCACACGGTTTTCCAGGCCTTCGCCTCATCATCAACGGGTTTCAGCTTCTCGCCGTAATTGATATCGCCGGCCTGGTTGAGCTTTTTCATGTCATAGCCGGCAGCCTCCAGGCTCTGGCGCATGAAGCTGGCGGGCACACCGGAGACGGCCGGGGTATGGACAATGTCGGCCGATACCGCCTCGATGATCATATTCCGGTAGGCATCTTCCGCCTGCGATTCCGTGGTATTGATAAACCGTGTGCCCACATAGGCCAGATCCGCACCCAGCGCCTGTGCCGCCAGAATATCCTCACCGTGGGACAGGCCACCGGCCAGCAGGATGGTGCCGTCGAACACCTCCCGGATTTCATGAACCAGCACGAACGGGTTGATGGTGCCCGCATGGCCACCGGCACCTGCCGCCACCGCGATAATGCCATCCACACCGGCCTCGGCCGCCTTGCGGGCGTGCTTCTGGTTGGTGACATCATGGAACACAAGTCCGCCGTAACTGTGCACCGCATCCACCACCTGGCTGGCGGCCCCCAGGGAAGTGATGACCATGGGCACCTTGTGCTTCACGCACAACTCCAGATCCGCCTGCCAGCGCGGATTGCTGCGATGGACAATCAGATTCACCGCCCAGGGAGCCACTGTGGCGTCCGGGTTCTCCTCGCGGAACCGGTCCAGCTCCTCGTGCATCTGCACCAGCCACTGCTCGAACCCCTCACTGGTGCGCTGGTTCAGCGCCGGAAAGCTTCCCACGATGCCCTCCTTGCAGCAGGCCAGCGCCAGTTCCGGGCCGGAAATGAGAAACATGGGGGCTGCCACAAGCGGCAGTGACAGGGAATCGGCAAGCGAAGAGGGCAGGGGCATGGCATTTCCTTAATTTTTATCGGAACTTTTGTAGGATATAAAGGATCTTAGCGTGCCTCGGCCTCCGTGCAAACGACGGAAGGCCCATCGGATCGGAACATTCAAAAATCAAAAGGGAGCCCTGACATGGGTGAAGCGAAACGCCGCAAGCAAACCGGAACACCATCCTCCCGCAAGACCGGCAATCGTGGCCTCATCATCGGCATCGCCGCAGTCGTTGCCATCGCCGTGGTCGCCGGCCTGTATTTCCTCACGTCGGCACCCGAGCCCACCTCCGACGCCTTACCCGTAGCCGCGCCTGACGCCCAACCCTTCCCGGCACAGCTCGACCAGTACGGCGTCTCGGTCGGTGACGAAAATGCTCCCGTGGTGGTCCGGGAATTCGCCGACTACCAATGCCCCGCGTGCGGCCGATTTTCCGAAGCAACCCAGCGCCTGAAGCAGGAATACGTTGAAAGTGGCAAGGTCCGCTTCGTCTACTTCGACCTGCCCCTGCAACAACACCAGAACGCCATGCCCGCAGCCCTGGCGGCCCGCTGCGCCGGCGACCAGGACGCGTACTGGCAGATGCACGACCAGCTCTACGGCAGCCAGACCGAATGGAGCGGCTCCAACGATCCCGTCGCCACCTTCAGCCGCTACGCCGGAGACCTCGGCCTGAACGAACGCCGGTTCCAGAACTGCATGGAATCCGAGTTACACCGCGAGGATGTGGAGCAGAGCCGTCAGGCGGCTACCCAGTTGCGGGTGCTGGGAACACCGACTGTTTACGTCGATAACATCAAGTTGACTCGCCCAGGCTGGGGACAGCTGTCGGCGGTTGTAGAGCGTGAACTGAGCCAGAAGGCTGACTGATTAGTGAGCCATTGAGCGCTGGGGGCCTGCCAAAATCGTGCGGAGCCATGGGTGAAGCGCGAAAGCGCTTCACGGGCAGGCCATGGACGGCCTGCCCAGGACCCTCACTGCGACGCAGGAGCATTTAGCAGTGAGGGGCGGAGTCGAGCGTACAGGGACGTATTCACAGCGTATTTTGGCAGGCCCCCAGCGCTCAATGGCGGGGCCGCTAACTCAAATGTGCGGCCTCTCCTGACTTGCGAAGTGCTCTCAGTTGGTTAAACTTTGCGCCCTCGCGAAACCCGCGATTGAATTAAAACCCATGCTCCGGATTTACGATCCGGCCCGCAGGAGAAAACCATGAGCAATGAAGTAGTGGTCTGCGCACTCTACAAGTTCGCAGTCCTGAACGATTACAAAGACCTACGCCAGCCCCTGCTGAATCTGATGCTGGGAAAGGACGTCCACGGCACACTGCTGCTGGCCCGTGAAGGCATCAACGGCACCATCGCCGGCAGCCGCGAAGGCATCGACGCGGTCAAAGCCTGGATTGCCAGCGATGAGCGCTTCGACGGCATCGACTACAAAGAATCCTTTGTGGACATCCAGCCGTTCAAACGCACCAAAGTGAAGCTCAAGAAAGAGATCGTCACCATGGGTGTGGAAGGCATCGACCCCAAGCGCGTGGTGGGCACCTACGTCGACCCGAAGGAATGGAATGACCTGATTTCCGACCCGGAAGTGCTGCTCATCGACACCCGCAACCAGTACGAGGTGGAGATCGGCACCTTCAAGAATGCGGTTAATCCGTCCACCGACACCTTCCGTGAGTTCCCGGAATACGTGAAGGAGAACCTGGACCCTTCCAAACACAAGAAAGTCGCCATGTTCTGCACCGGCGGTATCCGCTGTGAGAAATCCACCGCGTATCTCAAGGAACAGGGCTTTGATGAGGTGTATCACCTCAAGGGTGGCATCCTGAAGTACCTGGAAGACGTACCCGAAGAACAGAGCCTCTGGCACGGGGAATGCTTTGTCTTTGATGACCGGGTAACGGTCAACCATCGGCTTGAGCGCGGCGATTATGACCAGTGCCACGCCTGCCGTCGCCCGATCACCGAGGAAGACAAACAGCGCCCCGAATACGAGCAGGGTGTGAGCTGCCACCAGTGTATCGACTCGCTAACCGAGGAGCAGAAGGCCCGGTTCAAGGAGCGCGAGCGTCAGATGCGTCTGGCCGAAGAGCGTGGCGAGGTACATGTTGGGGGCGAAGCTGCCCGCATCATTGCCGAGCGCAAGGCCCGCAAGAAAGCAGAGCGCGAGGCTCAGGCAAGAAAGAGTCTGGAAGGGGAAAAGGCCCGCAAGACCGCAAGCGCCTGATTCAACCGACAGGAGGTTTCATGGGTTTCAGACACGCAGTCGCAGTCACGCTCACGGCACTGGCGCCGTTCGTGCAGGCACAGGATGCCTCGGACTGGGAAGGCGAGGCCGAACTGGGCGTGCTGGTGACCTCGGGCAATACCGAGGAAGCCAATGTTAACGGCCGGCTGGCTCTGACCCATGAAATCGAAAAGTGGCGCAACACCGGCGAACTGAGCTCTAAGTACTCCGAAGCCGAGGGTGAAACCACCACCGAGGAGTACAAGGCAACGGCGCAGACGGACTACAAGTTCGCCGAGCGCCAGTTCTGGTTCCTACGGGGCTCCTACGAGGACGATCGCTTCTCCGGATACGACTTCGAAGCCACCGCCACCACCGGTTACGGCCACCGGGTCTGGGAATCCGGGGAGCGCTCCTTCCTGGACCTCTCCGCCGGTGCCGGTTATCGCTACAACCGGTTGAACGAACCCAACGCCGACGGCCAGAATGCCGAGGAAGAGGCCATCGCCCGGCTGGCAGGGCATTTTGATTATGCGCTGTCCGAGACCTCGCTGTTTCGTCAGAAGCTGAGTACCGAGATTGGCCTGGATGACAACAACACCGTCAGCGAATCAGAGACCTCGTTGCAGTCGACAGTGGTGGGGAATCTGTCGATGAAGGTAGCGTTCCGGGTCAAGCATGTGTCCGAGCCGCCGGAGGGGGCGGAGAGGACGGATACGGAGACTTCGCTGTCCCTGTTGTACGGATTTTGACGTGATCCGCGGAGTCCCGCGGGGTCTGAAGAAAGCTTTCTTCTGACCCCTTTTTCATAACTGTGGGGGCGATGTGAAAGTGGGGTCAGATGAAAGCGTTCATCAGACCCCTGTGCATCAGACCCCTGTGCATCCGTCTGACCCCTCTTTCAGCCTTCAGACGTTATTCCTCAACCCCAACTCATCCGGGTACGGCGTCAAATACTGGGTAAGCGGATTAAATGGTTGATCTTACCTTTGCATGAGAGTGAGATAGACCGGTATCTCATCGGATTATCTGGTTGATGCTTCACCTACTGCTGGTGCATGTTTCCTTCGCTAATTCCAGCAAGAACCCCACACGCCTCAACTTCCCGGTTATCGTTGCAACTCGCTCTCAGTGAAACGAGTTGTTTCTCAAGCGCTTGCAGAGCGGTTATCTGCGACCGCACATGAGAGATGTGATCATCGAGCAAGGCGTTGACGGCGGTACAAGGCTGATGAGGGTCGTCCTGATAGCTCTGTAGTTCGTGAATCTCAGCCAGTGACAGGCCCAGGATTCTGCAGCGACGGATGAAGGCCAGCCCCTCACCATGCTTCTCGGTATAGACACGGTAACCGTTGTCCTGCCGATCAGGCGGCGGCAACAAGCCCTGCTGTTCATAGAAGCGGATCGTCTGTGTTTCGACCCCTACCAACTGCGCCAACTGACCAATGCGCATCAGCCTCCTCCCCAACGGATTCTTTACTCTATTGACCTTATAGTAGCTTTATAGTTTTAAATGGTACCACAACATTGTTCAAGTGGAGTCGTATCATGAGCAAATCCTGTGGTGGCGCCTGTGGCGGTGATGCAACGTCCGCAGCGGATACCGATATACAGGCCTCCTCCGAGGCGCCAGGGAGATGGGTCAGTGTTTATGCCGTGCCGAAGATGGACTGTCCATCAGAAGAACGAATGATTCGCCTAGCCCTGAACGGCTTTGAGGAGATTCGGGCGCTGTCCTTCGACTTGTCGAACCGCCGGCTGAAGGTCGTGCATGACGGCGAGGTCGAGCCCGTCACCTCGAAACTGAAGACCTTGGGGCTAGGCGCCTCGCTTCAGGAAACCGTCGCTGCAAATCCGGAGACCATCAAGGCCGCCGAGTTTTCGGCAGCTTCTGCTAAGCAAGAATCCGGGACCCTGCGCTGGTTGCTCGGCATCAATGCACTTCTGTTCGTGGTGGAAATGACTGCCGGTCTGATCGCCCGGTCCACCGGCCTGATTGGAGAATCCCTGGACAATTTTGCCGATGCGGCGGTGTACGGGCTTGCCCTTTATGCGGTTGGACATAGCGTGAAAATGCAGGTACGTGCCGCGCATCTTGCTGGTGTACTGCAACTGATCTTGGCTGTGGGCGTGCTCGTAGAGGTGGTGAGACGCTTTGTATTCGGTAGTGAGCCTGAATCGCTGGTGATGATGGCTATCGCATTCGTCGCATTGATTGCCAATACCAGTTGTCTGCTGCTCATATCCAAACATCGGGAAGGCGGGGCGCACATGAAGGCAAGCTGGATATTCTCGGCCAACGACGTGGTGATCAACCTGGGGGTCATCACCGCCGGCGCCCTGGTCGCGTGGACCGGTTCCAATTATCCGGATCTGATTATCGGCACCATCGCGGGGGGCATTGTACTTAACGGTGCCAGACGCATTTTGGCGTTGAAGGGTTAAATAATGCTCATTATTGGCAAAAAGCTCTCGCCGTATGCCCTATTGTCCATATCGGGCCTGCTGGCAGCGTCTGATCAGGCTGTAAAGTGGCTGGTGCAGCAATCAATGGCCTATGGCGAGTATGTTTCGGTGACCCCGTTCTTTAACTGGGTGCACCTATGGAACACCGGTGCCGCATTCAGTCTTTTTGCGAATGGTGGAGGCTGGCAGCGCTACTTATTTATCGGAATCGCGGTAGTGGTCTCGATTTTCCTGATCAAGCTGATCCTTGAAAATCGTCATAAAGGAGAAGCCATCGCTTACAGTCTTATCCTCGGTGGCGCCATGGGCAACCTGATTGACCGGGTCTTTCGCGGCTATGTTGTGGATTCCTTTGATTTCTATTGGCGAGACTGGCATTGGCCGGCCTTCAACCTGGCTGATATTGCAATTGTCCTCGGTGCCTTACTTTTCGTTTCCAGCAGCTTGTTGGGTAAAAAAGCAAACACCAATGCCGAGCCGGATGGATCTGACTGACACCTACGCCTATACAACACCATGACCGAACTTCCCGACAACATCCTTCACCTGCCGCAATACCAAGTACTGGGCTGCAAATCAACCGACGACGAAATGCACTTCCAGGTGGACGTGCCCGATCCCATCGCCTGCGAGGGGTGCGGCGTGCAGGGTGAGTTCGTGCGGTTCGGCAAGCGTGACGTTCCCTATCGTGATCTGCCCATCCACGGCAAGCGGGTCACTCTCTGGGTGGTCCGCCGCCGATACACCTGCCGGGCCTGCAAGACAACATTCAGGCCCCAGCTACCGGAGATGGTGGACGGATTCCGTATGACACTGCGGCTGCATGAGTACGTGGAGAAGGAATCCTTCAACCACCCCTACACCT
>NZ_QNRO01000013.1 GCF_003315345.1 Marinobacter pelagius | reverse complement strand
TTCGGAGAAGGTGATCTGATCCATGCTGGCAACGATCCTATGCGATTGACGATGGCCGTATTATCGCTGATTTTGGAGACTTATTCAGAGCCTCCCTAGCCTATAGAAGACATACTCCACCACGCTGTAATGTTCATTTCGCTCATGAGGCTTTTGAGGAGATTGCAGCAAAAGAAGCTTGTGACGTCATCGCCATTGACGTGGAAGGCTTCTTCGATGCGCTTGACCATGCGCATTTGAAGGCTGCTTGGGCTGGTTTGCTCGGCACGCCTCAACTGCCCAGTGATCATTATGCGGTTTTCAAAGCCTGCACGCGGGATACCGCGATTGCGGTGCCCAAATTAAGGGATCTTTTCGGAGGCGAGGTTAAACGACGGGCCGGAAAGGCGGGCCGAGCTATTTGTACTCCGGAGGAATTCCGGTCACGTGTGAAGCCACATCTGCGCTCTCGGCATGACCTTGTATGGAAAGTTAAAGGTAAACCTGCCCCTGCCTATCTCAAAGGCCAACCTGCGGGCATTCCACAAGGGTTGCCGATAAGTGCCGTTCTGGCGAACCTATATATGTATGACGCCGATCAGA
Source organism: Marinobacter pelagius (assembly GCF_003315345.1). Classification (GTDB taxonomy): domain Bacteria; phylum Pseudomonadota; class Gammaproteobacteria; order Pseudomonadales; family Oleiphilaceae; genus Marinobacter; species Marinobacter pelagius_A. The sequence goes on along the minus strand of NZ_QNRO01000013.1, from coordinate 118,619 downwards.
GCATTCAACAGAGTATTCGTGAGCTTGGGGGTACCTACCGCCGCTACAGTGACGATATCCTGCTTATTGTCCCCAATGGACGAGGAGCAGAGGCGGAATCTGTGGTGAAGATCGAATTGGGCAAAATCCGACTTCAGGTCAACTCCGCCAAAACCGTGCGCTGCCGCTTCCTCCGAAAAGAAGGATCTCTGCGCTCATTCTCTGTAGATGAGAATTTCATAGTTCAGGACCCTAGTTCGACTTCCTATTTGGGTTTGACGTTTGATGGCCGAAACATGAGAGTGCGCGACTCGACAATCGCGCGCTTTATGATAAAAGCTAACCGTGCGATTGATCGAGCTCGAATTGCAGCAGCAGCGCGTGGTGAGTCCCAGTTAAAGAAGCGCCAGCTTTATGCTCGCCTGACTTCTCTTGGGTACGGTACAGCCTACGGTGATGCTGTCTACGACCAATCAAATCAGGTTCTTCCGAAAGGTGCTCCGAGACTGGGCTTCTTTAAATACCTCCAGCTAGCCGCCAAGGTGACCAATAGTGATGCGATTCGCACACAGATCCGCCAGATTGAAAATCAGGTTTTTAGAGAAATAGACCGCGCTGAGAAACGTCTAGAGAAGCATACTGCCTCAGGATAATTTAAGGGCTGTAGACTACTGCGCATAATCTGGGGTTATGGTGAACGGGGTGTCGGACTGGAAACGAAGCCAGGCCTCTCCCCGGCGCGTCACACCACTGGGCAGGTGTCGCGTTTGCCTGGCATCCCTGCCGGCGCTGAGCCCCGATCGTCCTGATCAAACGGCTCGCGTCTAGTATCTGTTCTTAGGGCGCCCGAGGTAACCCGAGATCTCTGTAAATCCGTTAAGACATTTCCTACAGCGAGACACGCGCCGCCCCACGCTTTACCATGCCCCTGAATTCAAACGGTTACGGATGAAAGGAGCGGTCGGTGCGGTATTTCCAGTGGTTGGTGCTGGCGTTGTCGTGGGTCATCGGGATCCCGCCTGTGGCGGCAGAGACGGTCAAGAAAACGTCGTCGGGCATTTGTCATCCGCCTGCCAGTGCCTACTACGAGCGAACCCAGAACTTTCGTGCGTTTGATTCGACCGAGGCCTGTTTGGCGAGTGGCGGGCGTCTACCCAAACAGTTGGCCAAAGCGCAGGCAACTCCATCGCACAAACGCAGCCCTGAGCGCTACAAACGGTCGGCCTTCGGTCATGGCTGGGACGACGCCGATGGGGATTGTCAGGACAGCCGGGCCAAAGCGCTGATCGCAACCTCCACAACCACGGTCCGATTTGCCAGCGGCGATCGGTGCCGTGTCACTACCGGTCGCTGGATCAGTCCCTTTACGGGCAACGTGATTCAGAATAGCGGTGAGATCGATATCGATCATGTGGTACCGCTGGCTTGGTCTGGGGCGCATGGTGCCGACGATTGGCGTGATGAAAAACGGGAGCGCTTTGCTAATGACCCCGTGAACCTGTGGCCCGTCGAGGCGGGCCTGAACCGCAGCACTATAACAATAAAAATTATCCCAAATGGCCGCATGAGTGAGTGAATAGGCGCTTTCAACTTTAGTAAGTATACTATTTTAAAATCCTAAAAGTTAGCTGAGAAAACTTGGCGTGACTTCTGATCATGTATTAAAGCACAAAAAATTTATCCAACTTTTGTGTCCATTCTGCTTTGAAAGCGGATCTTTTTTCGAGCGATCAGAGTTTCGCGAACTCCTAAACAAAAGCGAGCATTCAAGGCAAGGCTTTCCGAAAGGGCCTCCAGGCCAAGCACAGCCAATTCATCCTTATTGGATGCAGAAGTGAATTGCAGACGCTGAATGATTGCGTGGCAAAGATAGCCATGCACGGCTAAGCTATTGTTTTATCGATTTATGTGCAGCGCGATGGATGATTCAGCGTCAGTGATAATGGCGCAGTTAAATTTCTGCAATGATAAAGCCCGCTGCCTGATTGCTCTTATGTGAGGAGAGATTATGAATCATATGTATCTGTTTTCGGTTACTAAAGGCGTAGAAAAATATCCATTACACGATGAGGCGCAGCGAACGGGCGGCTTCGTCGTGTCTGATACACAGTTTGTAGTTAGGGAAGTGGGTTTAGATCCTGGCCAGGTTATTACTAAAGTAAATGAACAGTATGGGGTTGAGGTAATAGTTGAGCCCCTCACTCAGGAATTAGTTGCCAGTTTCTCAGGCACTGGATTGCAAGAGCACATTGAGCAGTATTGGTCCTAGTGAATTCACATGAAAAATATTACGTGTGAGGAAGAACCAGATGGGAACCCTAAATCTCGATGATCCGCTTGGCTTTTTTAGGGAATTAGTGGATCCGAATTTCAGTGACTTCTACTGGGATTTTCAGTCGGAGGAAGATTGTGATCAAGTCAAGTTGATCCGCGTTTTCCGAAAAATGGTGAATCTTTGTCTTACATTGAATCACCTTGCTGATAAGAATGCGATTGAGCTTGGGTATGGGGAGGCAAAATGGCTAATTCTCGTTATACGCAAGCACTATCCCGCAGAAGGTGCCGCAATTGATGCAGTTCGCCAGTTTTCCAACAACGTCAAACATAAATCGAAACTGGATCATAATTTTGCCACCAGAAAGCGAACTCCATCTGACTCGTTTTTGGAGGGGAAAAATTTGCCTGAATGGTCTTTTACGACTAAATCTGGAGAAAAAGTGGCGATCTGCAGCAATGTTATCGATGCTTACCTGTTTTGGGGAAAGTGGTTTGCTGGTGAACGAGTCCTTCCATCGAAGAACACATAACCAAGCCATTGAGTCTGCTCTGCACTTCCTCCACTTCAATAGACACGCATCGATAACTTTGCAAAGGGAGAAAACCGATGGCCGCCGGGCGCCCTAAGGCAAGCTATATGTATTACTGGAGGGCTGAGAGATGGTGTCTGTAATCCAGAAGCAATTCGTAGTTTCAGACTGGTTCGATAGAATCGAAATAGTTGAGGGAAGATTTATAAGTGAGGCAGTATCCAAGTTCTTAGGTTCGCCGGTGGCTACTGCAGTAGATCGCAACCAAGCAATTGCCTTCGCTTGTGAGCTTACAGATGAAGTTAAAAAGATCGTATTTTCGAAAGACCCAAGGCAAAAGCAATCCGATGCTCTGGAAGCGTTGCCGGGAACTAGATATTATATTAAAGCATCAAATAAAAGTTAATAAGGGGAGGCAGTCTTGAAAAACATCGCGACGGAATCTGAATTGTTTAAGGAGATAACTGGAAAAATTATACTGGCTATGAGTGATATTTCAGATCAAACTACGAATGATAAAGTCGTTGATATTTTTAAAAGCTACTCGAACGCCGAGGATAATTTAATTAGAGTTAGGGTCTCGTCTATCGTCTTTGAAGGTGGAAAAGGGCAAAAAGTGACCTACACATGCTACGTGACACTGTATCTGCATGGTTCTGAAGTAAATAGGCGTGCCGACATTTTAAGAAATTTTTTAAAGGTCGGAGCTGCGACCGAAATTTTTCAACGTAATCACATGAAGCTTGGCGATATAACAAAATATAGGGACGCCTCTAGGAACCTTGGACGAGGGAGTGTTGAGGATCGTTCAAGCTTTTCCTTTTCGCTGGTACTAGAAAAGTCTCCATTATAACTGGCACCGTCGTGGACTGGCACTATTGCACCATTTGAATGTTCGCTTTGCGACCCTCCCAGACATCTTCGATCTCATAAACAAAAAGCGAATAGTGGCGTGGTAGACCAGAAGCGGAACAGGGTGAAGGACAACTAATCATTCGACAGAATGAGAATGTTCGAAAGAGCATTCTCGTAAGCCTTGTCCAGACGATATCTACCGGTTTTCGTCAGCGATCCATCTGAATAGTGGAATTGATTAGAGGTAGTGCAGTTTATCGGCTCTATGTAGTGGATCAGTTGTTTAAATCGCGACATTGCAGGTGGGATCCGTCTTGAGGTGACTACAGCAACACAAGGGCTGATTGTGTGTCCCTTAATATCGATATCGAAATACGACAACGTATCTAAAGTCCTGCCAAAAGTCGTCCATGTTTGCAGTTCGCCCAGCTCCGAACTCCTGTCCCCAGCAATGACTCCGGGACCTGTCCATTCTGGAGAATCGGTCCACGTCCAGCCTTGTGAAGCCATAGCGTTAAACTGAACCACAGCGAGTCGCTGGATCTCGTTATTGAAGGTGACGGCGTAGGCGAAGGTTTGGCTCTTGAATTTGCCCGTGCTGATCGTTGAGGCATCCGCGCTAACCTTTTCCATTTTTTCACCAGAACTCAGAAACTCGTAATCGCTGCTGAAACCAAAGGTAGCGGCAGGGTATGACTCAGAGATCACTCGGTTGCCTTCACGATACTTTTTTGACTGGCCGGGCAGACTGGCACAGCCTGAAAACGCAATTGAAATGAGAATTACCAAAAAAATTTTTGCATGTCAGTTCCCTCTGTCGATGGCTCAAAACCACCCATTGCGTACTCGCTTGGGCGAATGAAGTTGAACCAATTTTTATCAAGTTAGCCGAATTCTGTTCTGCTAGAAAGCTTGAATTTACTGGGTTTAGAGGTAAACAGGGTATAACCCAAATGTCCGCTTTGCGACCAGGGCTTGTTTCAGACTCAGCTAAACAAATGCGAACATTAGTAATGTCTTTTTAAAAATCCACACTTCCATTGGAAAGGGGACCTTTTTTAGGCGCGCCGGGGAAGCCCAGTGAGAAGAGCTTGGGTCGTCTTGCCGCCTCTTGCCATGGCGCTTACGAATTTCTGATTTCTGCACACAGGACAAAACGGAGATTGGTTAAACAAAACTTATTTTTATTTGAAATTCTGATTAAACCTACCTTAAGGTGAAACAAAAAACTTAATTTCAACGTCTAGTCCTGCCGCTGTTGACATCCAACTATCTAACAGTTGATAGGCCTGCAACGAAGTCGCGGCTGCACGATTTCCATAATTAAACTGTCGAACAAAGTGTTCCTTTGAAAACCCATTGCCAACGACAATCCAAATTTCCTTTTTTACTGCTGATGATCGTCTTCGAGTAGCTATCTCCTCAAGCAATTGAGCTATTTTGGCATCTCTTACATCCTGATCGTCAGAAGGGTTACTAAATCTCTGCCTCTTATAAAGCCGAATTCTTTCTTGAAGAGACGGATTACTATTCGAAGTTGGCCAGTGACTTAAAAGATTAGTTTTATTGCCTGGCATTAAATCAAAATCATGGGATATTACATGCTCAATGTTTTTAATAGCTTGCCCACCGACTTCAGCGATGGAGCCGGCAGCCGATTCAGGGTTTGCTGTGTTTCCGCATTTAACGTGAACAAACACTAGTTTATCTATAGATGAAACAACAAAATCTGAGTTCTCCACTCCCATATCGGAACAAAAAATCAGATCCACATTTGATATATATTGATAGAATGGCCCACAGTTATCGGGACTAAATCCAATATCACTTACGGACTTTAGCTGATCAATAAGGTGAAAAATTGACTTCCGGCCAAACTCATCACTTCGAACGTTACCAATATCCTTTTCATCCAAGTCTACAGAACTCAGCTCATTAAGGGGAATTAATGCTCCACCTAATTTAGTTTCAGATATATCGCCATCCATCTGGGAAGGAAGTGTTACCCTAAAGAAGTTTCCGTCAACATAGGTCAAACCATTTGGGTACAGAGCCTTAATGCTCACGCCATTCAAAATATCAAGCCATGATTTATGGTATTGCAGGCATGAAATAGATTCGTCACCTTCAAATTTTAGACGTTCTTCTTTCTCATCGTACCGAACAAGGTATCGATGCCCAGATCCAATTAAATCAATTCCACCATCGTATTCAGCGTATTTAAAACCAGGCTCTACTGAGTACTGATTTTCATCTTTATGGATTTCCAAATCCGCCTCAAAATGGGAAAAATCAAAAAGTATAGATAAAGGATCATCTTCAGGAATTTCGTATACCGGTTTAGAAAATGAGCTGAGGAAGCTGCTTTTTAAAGCGCTAGTGGAACTCATTACTTCATGAGCATCATTTATCCAGTCCATGAGCTCCTGCAAAGAAAAATTTCTGACCTTCTGATCTGAAATTCTACCGGACCCCATCCCCAGATAGTAGCTACTTTTTCTTTTATCATCTTGACCTAAATTATCTACTTTTAGCGTAGTAAAGGCATAAGTTGAATGGGTCTGATTTGTTATGATTTTCTCTAAATCCTGACTTTTCATTGACATGCCTGCAGGCTTTGTTTCCGCGCTCGTTATCGCAATGGCATGAGCTTCTTTTGTTCTAGTGCGCTCTTCTCTGCTTGCCATTTTGAGAAGCTCATCAACATTAACCGCTGCCCCTAGCCCCAACTCTTTTCTGTAGCTATATTTTTGGCTCCTGCTATCAAATATAGCGACTAGGTCATCAAACTCTTTTACCAGAAAAACTTCAAATGATGGTTGAAAAAATAACTCATTTTTCAAGAGCTTTGAGTTATTAAAACTTACTGAAAGAATAATTTCTGCACCGCAACAGTTCTCTCTCCTTTCAACCAAGTCACCTCCCTTAGTGTACTCCCAATACATTTCATCCATCATGGCGGGCAGGGTAAAGTCACTTGCTTTCTTTACGAAACATACAGAGGCGAGAGGGATATTCAAAGAGCTCTTTGGGTCAAACTCCTTAAGGTTGAACCTCTTTTTAAAAGAAGAATCAAAATAGCTATACTCTGGAAAATCTTCTAAGTAGCTGTTAATCAATGATGCTGTGTTTAATGAATTAAGGAATTTTCTTGACGAACTAACACTCGAAAGGGATTTGTCGAATTTCCGATAATTTATCCACAACTTTTTATTCGAACTAGTGTCTATTTCGACAACCTGCGGGATGAAGTTTTCATAAATACGAACTACTCTACCGATAGTCTGCACAAGCTCTCTTCCGCTAGAAACCGGATAAGTTAAAATCAAGGTTTTAGCATGAGGTATATCAACACCTTCATCTAATTTTCTCTGATGGATGAGAACCTGCCAAGATTGACTAGCGACCTTTTTCGGCACAGAAGATTTTAGACATTCATCATCGGTATTTTTAAACGAGTCATGTATAGCCAGCGTTTTAAACTTTTGGGTCAACATGTCGTAATATCTCTTAACTTCTGAGCCTGTATTACACTTTACAATACAAATTGTGCCTGGTTGTTCTGAAAGCCTTTTATAAACAACATCTGCCAATTCTTTTTCATTAATCGTGGAGAATGTTGGATCTCGCAGCACGCTATCATCCAAAGCATTTCCAAAAGTAAATATATAGCTTGACTTTGCGTCAATATCGAACTGGAAAAGGTCATTTCGGTAAGGTGTTGCTGTAATTATAATTTTATGTGCTTCAAGTTTTCTGGATAACTGGCTCCAAATGGGAGAAGGCTCAGTGTGTCCCTCATCAACTAGTAGTACATCTATATTATTCTTTAGTACATTGAATTCATTCTCTGACATCATTTGAAGTTTTTGAAAGGTTGAAACATAGATGCCATCTTTAGATACGTCATCTACTTTATTAAAGACATTCTTCAGCGCTAAGCTGTGATCTGGATGGATTTTCTCGAAGAAGTCCTTTTTAATTTCTCTATACAACTGATCACATACAGCTCGCCTATGACAAAGAACTAGAATTTTTTTCTTTTTGGTGAAGTGCGAAACAGTAGCTACAACACCACTTTTACCAGCACCTGTAGGAAGGCTTATCAAGCACGATTTATCAGATTTTGGTTTTGACAGATAGCTAAACGCTGTTTTTACACTTTCCTGCTGACAGGATCTAAGAGCGTTCCATAAGTCATCTTTTACGTTTGTTCCCTCAATATTCATTGACAGCCTCTTAAACTAATTCTTATGCCGGTCTTTTTTATCAATCACCGTCGTGGGATTTGTTACTTGACAAAAATTGCCTTGATTGTCCCAACCTTAGCAAAATAACGATGTGGAAAGCACCATCTTGAGCTAGACGCAGTCCTCTTTTGTTTTCAACGCACAGATATGCTGAGTTCTCTTGCCGTAAAAAAGCTATAAATGCAGCCGTTCTGGCCTTTTGGGCCTCCGTTTGACTGCCTTTCCGCTACACTGTAGGTGGGCTGATCAAAGCGCTATCGAACCAGAGGAATGTCCGCTTTGCGACCTCACCGAACGATCAATTGCTGGCCCCAATAGTATGCTCTTGGGTTTCAAATACTAGTTACTCCTTCAGTGGGGAAAAATGTGGTCCCACTGGCCTGAGCCTGGATGCCTATGGCAAATGACACGCCGCACCCTCAAAGGAATTGGTTGAACAAGACCCGGGCGACGAGGTTCGGGGCTATCTGGCCCAGCTGGCGAACGGAGGCTATGAGTAACGCAGCCGGGCGCGCGGCTCGCTTAATAGATTTCCAAATATGATGGTAATAAAACGGAGATCGGCTAACATTATTACCATTAAACTTGTAATTTTGAGCAACCGAATCTGCGGTCCTGGAGGCGCTCTGAGCCAGAGGTCCGCTCCGAGGAAACCACCATACCTAAACTCCGACGCCCTATTCCCAGTGACGAACGCATTCGCGACAAACATGAGATGTTGGCGGCATTGGACCGAGGCGAGATTGACCTCGGGGCAGCCATACGACAGATGCGCCGGGACTGGACCGGCCTCAGCCAGGGACGGCTGGGGAAGATTGTGGGGGTATCGGCCAATACCCTCTCGGCCATCGAACGGGATCCCGAGTGTGCCACGGTTAAGACGCTGAACCGGATCCTGCGAAAGTTCGGAATGCGCCTGACAATGACCAGTATCTCGGCGGCTCCCCATGACCGCTTCACCAACAGAAATGCCCCTTCGGACCAGTAGGGGCCAAGCAAACAAACCGTTGCACGACAGACCCGTGGTGGCTGCGAAATCGCCGGCAACCCTGTTGGGTTAGCGGACGTTCAGTTCCGCCTGTGGCCGCGTTGGGTGGCGCATGAGCCGAATGTGTGACAGTTTCGGTTCATGTACATCTGGCAAAAAAACACTGCCCCCAGTTCACCTGAAATAATGAGAGGTTCCAGGGTGGGTAGTCTGGTGGAACCGGTCGGCAACGCCTTCACAATGGTGTTGCCGCTGATCCGGCAACACACATTCGGAGAGAGCACTGGCATGGCCTGCACGGCACAAAAGATAAAGGCGGACATTCTTGCGCCGGCGGAGTGCTGGGCCGGCTCGCAAGCAGCGGCCCTGGCCTGGTACCACTGTGAACGGATTCCGTCCCTGGGGAATCGGACTCCGGAGGCACTGGTGGCCTGGGGCCGGGGCGACGAGGTTCGGGCTTATCTGGCCCACCTGGCGGACGGAGGCTATGCGTGATCCGGGTGACACTGTAATCATGAGGAACCAGGTAAACCTCGACCGAATACAGGACCTCATGCGAAGCGGGCTCTATTCCGGGTGCGTTGCCATCATCAAAAACGAGGATGAAGGGGAAGCCACCCTGAACCGCCTGAGCGAGAAGGTACGACAGCGGTATCGCTCAGTGCGCGTATTCAACCTGGACAAGGAAAGCCCTGAGCAACTGGCCTTATGCGACTCTGAGCTGGCTGTTGTGCATGGCTTCGAGAAATGCTCGCCCAAAAGGCCTGAAGCCTACGTGGCCCGATCGGCACTGGAGATCCGAAGGCACAAGGGGTTATTTACGATCCTGTACCTGAACAGAGCGGCGTTCCGGCAGCACTTTTGTCATCCCGTCCATCCTTTCTACCATTTCTGTGGCGAGATCGAGCAGGGACAAATAAGTGATCTCAGTGGCGTGGGGGACACGTGACGGGAGTAGTCAGAACCGCCGACGACCGCGCCGGGGCGGCCTGATCGCACCCTTGAAAAGCGCGTCGATGCCTCTGGCATATTCCGGATCACGATACTCCCTCATGCGAACCGCGTCCTTGTGCGCGGCCCGGCGAGCGAAGAAGCCCTCAACGTCATCTGGAGAGGCGGGTGCTTTCCTGTTTTTTGCCATAAAAAACCGCTCCGGAATGAAGGTAGCGTTTACCGTCGTCTAACAGGATACCGCGTCAAAAGGACAGTTTCAGGGGCCGGATGAACCAAAGGGACAGTTTCAGGGTGCCCGATGAACCATCGCCGCTGTGACATAATCGGGAGAGGCCCGAAAAGGGCGGTTTCGGGACAGTGACCGGCCACCAATTCACTGAACTGCGCATCAATCCGGTTTGTCCTTTCGGTTCGGGAGCAGGGAGAAAACGCCATGAGTAAAAAACGCCTGACTGAAAAAGACCTGATGGACGACCTGGATGCCCACACGGCCCACGCCGACGAGCTGACGCAACCGCTTCCGCAGGAACTGACACCATTGGAACGACTGAAAGGCTCCGCCAAACGCTACGAGCACCCCCTGGATCCGGTCTGGGACGAGTGGTTTGAGTCCGAGGAGCACGTGACCAGAGATTTCATGCACGACCGGGATCAGCCGCCGAAAGGCCGCAAGGAATGAGTGCCTATATCACGGGCCTCACGGCCCTGTGCATTCCTCATCCGGGACGATTCAAGGCGTTCTGGCACGGTGCAGGATCCCCCGATACCTGGACCGTCGCCGGCCGGAACTATCCGGATACCTCACACCTGTTCGGGGACCGCGAGATCGTCGATGTCTCGGAGTACTTGGCCCTCGCCGGGATTCAGGCAACCCTGAGCCGGTGTGCCAGCTACGAACGGGCGGTGTTCGATCTGTTGTACCACCACATCGAACTGAACAACCGGCCCGTGCCGAATGTGCAGCCGTCGGACCTGGATGATGTGGTGGACTTTGAGGTGATTCGGGGCTGGATCCGGGAGTGGGAGTGGGAGCGGGCCGGCCAGTTAGTGCATGGGAAATCCATGCAGACTTGGCTCGGACTCGAAACCTGATAGCATTTTTAGCAAACCACTATGACGACGCCGACTGCTCTATAGCTTATCCGGATTGATCGGAATACCGGGTTCTTCCCGTCGATCTTCCTCAATGTCTATGCGCCGTTGATTCTCATCCATCAGTTTTTCGCGGCCAAAACTCTCTGCCTCTTCCCAGTCCCGCAGTTCCTTTGGGAACGGGGCATCTGGATCACACTGGGATACCAGTTCGGCAAGGGTGTACGTCTTCTTTTTAGCCATAAGCTGCCTTGTTCAGGTGGATCCTTGACTAGAAGTATCCGCTATCGATCCTTGTCAGTAACTGGTCAACCAGCGCTGCGCCACGCTCGTCCTGCATGGCTTCGTTCGGGGACAGCCCGCTTAACTGTTTCTTGGGTTTTCTGAGCCAGCGCCGGGCACTCTCGGCGTTGCCAAAAACCGCTTCGGCCTGTGCTATGAGTCGAGCCGCTCGGTTATCCTCGGCGGAGTCATCGTGCTTTCTCTCACTCATTCGCATGCCCTGCAGTCACAATGGATACTAATGATTACCTCAAATGCCCACGGCGCCCGAGTATGGCTACTGCAGGTACCGCTTTGCTTCCCTGACCGGAGTACTCATTCTTCGCTTGGTACTCGCCATCCCATTCCTGGGCATTGCAGTAACGAAATACCTTCAGAGGCCTGAGCTCCACAATGTCATCGTAGCCCGTTTCGTAGCCCTCCACGAGGACCGGCGTTTCCGGTGGCAAGGTTTTAAGCTGATCCATCAATTCTTCTACGGTCATCGATCACCTTCCTCGGTTCGTCAGATGTTCAGGGTGATGGAGGGGGGGGCAGGAACCAGTCACGAATCGACATGACTGACGCTCCGGGTCAGTAGTTCGGGCTCCAGCTCCCAGTCCATGAAGGGTAGCAGCCGCACGATGTTTCGGGCGTCATCCACGCCGCGATGCGGTCGCCCTTCAAACGCCAGGTTGTGGAATGCGAGCGCACTGGCCAGCCCCGTCTTTTTCTTCTGCCTCGTGGATCGCCGCCAGATCCGTTTCAGATTCAGGTGCGGACAGGACAGGAATCTCGGGGCGATGCTCTGGGCTTCGCTTTCAGCTTGGATATGGTGTCGGTCGTAGTTACCCCAACTGCACCAGACCAGGGACTCGGCGGGCTGGCCCAGCCAGCTATCCAGGGCGCGAACCACCTCGGGGTAGACCTGGGCAGCGTTCACCATGGCCTGAGTAATCCCGGTCAGAGAACGGCAAAACGCGCTGAGATCCGGGTTCCGGACTGGCCGCACCAGGAACGACTGGCTATTCAGCAGCTCGCCGGCACGGGTCGCCAGCGCACACCCGAATTCAATGATTTCCATGTTCCCGATGCTCTGGCGTTCGCCACTCGGCAACCGGGAGTTTTCCCAGCAGGTGGCCTCCAGGTCCACAATCAGAAGGGGTGTGTTTTTGGATGCAGCCATAGGAAGTTTCATGCGATAGCTAGAGCAGTGAAAGGCAACAAGATTGTGAACCTGTTGCCGAAGCAAGCGGCGTCAGGCCGCCTTCACTATACCGAGAGCAGCTATCGAATGGCATAGGAAGTTTGATGCGATGGGGAATGTTCCGTGTGTACCTACCCTCCAGGCCTCAGGTAGTCCGTGTGTACCGACCTCGAGGGTCTGAAAGTGAGCAAAAATCCAACAAAAACAAAGAAATATGGCTAGATTCATCTGGGGAATCTATACCAATCCAGCTTGAAGGTAGGTACAGACGGATTATTACAAAGTGCCTAATGTGTGCGCCCAATACCAGAAGAGCAGCATATGAGGTAGGGAGTTTCATGCGATGACTGGGGGCGAGCGGCAACATCATTGTGAATCTGTTGCCGAAGAAAGCGAACTGAACCTCATTCACTATTACGAGGTGCGTTACCAGGTGGGATAGGTAGGTTTAAGCGAAAGTTAATGCTCCGCGTGTACCTACCTTCCCACACTAGATAGCCCGCATGTACCTACCTTTAAAAATTTGAAGTTCCGGTGGGCTGCACCCAACTTTCTGGTTGATCTGCTCACTTCCACGATTTTTTCTTCCTTTCTTACTTTCTTTCTTAGTTTCTTTTTTTCTGCATATAATCCCGGACTACGCTTATCATTGGAGCTCACCTATGCGACCGGCCGAAATAGCGAATCAAGAAATCATTGAAGCTGGAAAAAGACTGCAGTCCACAGGAAAGAATATCACTGGCTACGGGCTCCGCCGAATTCTTGGGGCAGGAGACCCCAAACGCCTGAAGTCTGTCTGGGACGAATACGCCAGCAGAGACAAGGTGGACAACAACGCGGATCTTCGCCTACCTGCCGAGCTAGAAGATCTGGTTACCGAGCTTGAGAGCAATCTAATAGAACAGGTTCGCCCACTGACAGTTCAGCTCTATGAAGGTGCTTTGAAAGCAGCACAAAGACAGGTCTCAGAGACATCTCGTGAGCTCAAACAGCTGAGGTCAGAAATTGAAGCCGAGATTCTGGATGCGAACACCATCATTGAAGATTTAGAACAGCGACTGGCAGAGACCACGCAGCGACTTCATGAATCGGCGGAAGAGTTAAAACAATCGCATGAAGCCCGTTATCACTTCGAGCGACAAGCAATCACACTTGAAGCCGAGGTAAATCAACTCAGAGAAAACTCAACGTATGAAGAGTTGATGAAGCGAATTATTGCACTTGAAAGCAAACGCGAGAATGGTTGACGACTATTCCACATCTGAGTGGAGAGAGTCGGGGAAAATCGCCGATTGGGTTTTACGATTTCTGGATGAAGTTGCGCTATAGAGGAAGAGTGTCAGTGGCATTTTAAGGGCAAGTCGAAGCCATGCCTCTCCCTGGCGTGTCACACCACTGTGCAGGTGTCGCGCTCGCCTGACATCCCTGCCGGGGGTGAGTTCAGGTCGTCCTGACCAGCGAACTCCCGGGCATAATAGGTATTGACGGCAATAATTTCTGAGTAAAGGGTCACACGTTCCTATCCTCGAACAGCGAAAGAATCTCGCTCCAATAATGATGACTAATAGAAAACTCCGTTGTTTCCTTTTGTTCTGTTTGATCAGGTCCAGAAAGCCATGTGCCAGTTGCATCGATGCTGAAGCCCCACTCGGTAGCCTCATCGTTTTCAGAGAGAACCGCATACTCCGAGGCAGCCTCCGAGTTTTGCTTTGACGATTTTGGTGAAAACGAAACCACGTTGTGCTCTGGAAGGTCGTCACTAATTCTACGTGCGAACTCTGTCAGGCTCGACTCTGCAAGTACGTAGAGCCAACCTCCAATTTCAGGAGTTTCGTCTGCTTGGCGTCGGAGGATTCTGCCGAGCACCTGCCGAAAATGGAGTTCTGTTCGAATTTTACTGAGGTGGCAGCACACTTGGAGTCGAGGGATGTCTGTTCCTTCACTGATCATCCCTACAGAGATGATCCATCGATCAGACGAAGTCTTGAAATTATTTATTATTTGATGAGCTTCCGGGGTGCGGCAAGTGACAATCACAGGCCTCTCGCCAAGTGCTGAAAGCCTGTTCGCAATCTGCTCCGCGTGTGCCACTGTTGCTGCTACGACCAAACCGGCTGCAGCAGGGACCTGCTGTCGAATCTCTGAAAGTTTTTTCGATGCCTCGGAAAGTATGTGATCGATCACCTCGTCCCGAAAAAGAAAGTCGGGATAAGAGATATGACCATGCTTAATAGTGTCTCGGATACTGGAATAGGTTTTAAGGCCGAGTTCAGAGGATTTCAGATGGATCTCTTGATTGTCAGTGAGCACGATATTTGGAGCACGGCATACTCCATCGATAACAGCTCGTTGTAAACCGTATTCATAGTCACATTGCAGCTCGCCGTCCGGTTGGGTATACCGAGCGAGAACGATAGGGTTGTTGTCCGTTCTCCAAGGCGTTCCGGATAATGCGATTGTGAAGGAGGCAGTTCCCTGAATTCTATCTAGAATGATCCTCCCCCAACTGTTGCCAATAGGGAATTCGTCCCAGCTACTGCCAGAGCAGTGATGGATCTCATCCAATACTACAAGAACTCGATGGTCACTCAACACTCGCCAAAGCTCCTTGGGGAGCGTGCTCATCGATTGATAGGTGTAGGACCCTCCCGCAGCGCCAATTTGACCGTTAAAGCTTCTCCTGAGGATCTTACTGAAAGTTGTGGCGACACTTTGTGCTACTGCCCTGGAAGGTGAAAAGCACACGACAAAATCGATGTCGCCGCGTTCAAAAAGTGCCTTGGCGACAGACGCAACCATTACGGTTTTCCCTGCAGCAGGTGTCGCATGGCATAAAAAATGGGTCTGGCGTTCAAAAGATTCTAGGGCCTGAGCAATACACTCGCTCTGCCATGCGCGCAAGTGCATCATGACGGAAAGCCAATTTTTGCGATCACGGACTCGACAGCACGCAATTGACCCAAGAGTTTTGTACTCTTCTCTCGGGACTCCAGATATTGCTCCTTCACGGCACCGCGAAGCGCGGGATATTTGTTATAAAGACGCTGATATTCCTCCGCTTCCCCAATGCTAGCGACAAGTTCGATTCTCCTTTGGGAGAGCTCCTCTTGCAGCGCACGCTGTGTTTTAACATCCATCGGCGACTCATCATGAGAATCAATGGCTACAAACGGAGAGGGTTTAGTCTCGAGCTCAACACCTGAAAGCTCTGGGTTGAAGATGAATTTACACCCACGGCCGGTCGATCTACCGTGCCGTTCGATCACCTTGGCCGATTCAAGTCGCAGTAGCTCTCTATAGATATGCTTGCGGAGTTGATTGCGTCCCGGTTGCTGACCTTCCGGAATTTCAAGAACGTAGAGATCTCGAATTGCGGTAGTAGAGAAAGGGTTGCCTGCTTGTTTTTGCAACAGCTCGATTAGCGTCTTGTCGACTTGCAGTGACTGAAACTTGTCCATTCGAAGGCCCAATTGGTCTGTGCGTCGATTTGGTCGACTCCCAAAAATGGGTAGTATATGCCGTGGCTTCATATGCCTCAAGAAACCATAGTCTTGCTCTTTATGAGGGTAAGAAATGGGTTCTCTTGTTTGTGAAGCTTTCGGGCGGAATCTTCGAACAATTCGAAAATCAAAAGGGTTTTCCCAAGAACGCTTAGCGCACGATGCGGGGATAGATAGAAGTTATGTTGGCAAGATCGAGAGAGGGGAGGTCAACATTACACTTGAAAAAATTTATGTATTCGCTAGGTTACTTGACTGCTCGCCAAAGGACCTGATAACCGACCTTAATCAGCTGTAGAAGCCATTTTTATGGTTTTATGCGTGTATTGTTGGTCGGACCCTGCCCGCAACTGTCTTCCCACTTCATGCTCAGTAATGCTGGGGTAGAATCCGTATTTTTGTAAAGCTTCAAGCCTCACTAATTGGGAAAAATTTAAGCGGATTTTGGGAAATATTTACATTTTAAAGGGATATTGTAAGGTTTCAAACAGTTATGAGTATTATAAGTATCTGTATTTATTGAGAATATAGCTTGATCACTCACTCATGAAGTGTTCAGGTATCAAATATAAGGAAAAGATTCCTACGCCATGCTGGACATCCTGCTCAACCTGCAGAAAAGCGCACCGGTCTCCTTCGAGCTGATTGCGGTCAACCTGGATCAGAAGCAGCCCGGGTTTCCCGAGGAAGTATTGCCGGAATATCTTGCTTCACTGGGAATCGAATACCACATCATCGAGAAGGATACCTACAGCATCGTCAAGGACAAGGTGCCTGAGGGTAAGACCACCTGCGGCCTGTGTTCGCGCCTGCGTCGGGGCATTCTCTACAATTTTGCCGAAGAGCACGGGGTTACCAAGATTGCCCTCGGCCATCATCGGGACGACATGCTCGAGACCCTGTTCCTGAACATGTTCTACGGCGGCAAGCTCAAGTCCATGCCGCCGGTATTGCACAGTGATGATGGCCGCAACACCGTGATCCGTCCGCTGGCCTACGCTCGCGAAAAGGACATTGCCCGTTATGCGGCCCTGCGCGAATTCCCCATCATCCCGTGCAACCTGTGTGGCTCCCAGGAGAACCTGCAGCGCCAGGTGATCAAGGACATGTTCCAGACCTGGGACAAGCAGCATCCGGGCCGGCTGGAAACCATGTTCCGGGCCCTGTGCAATGTTGAGCCGTCCCATCTGGCCGACCCGAACCTGTATGACTTCAAGGAAGGCAAACGCCTTGGCGGCAAGCGCCAGGCGGTGGTTCAGTCCGCGGAGCCGGAGGCAAGCCCGGATTTCGGTCGGCTGGATGTGCTGAATATCTAGGGCGCCTTTCTGATCAGAACAGGGGCAGGGTCCAGATTCCGAACAGGATGAGCAGGGCACCACTGGCCTTCCGGACCGCCTGGTGCTTTTGCAGTCCGCGCACCCAGCTGGCGGCATAACCGGTTGCCAGCATGGACGGCAGGGTGCCGAGGCCAAAGAAGAACATGGTCAGAGCGGCCGATGTAACCGTAGGCTGTAGCGCAGCCCATCCCAGGGTGCTGTAGACCAGGCCACAGGGTAGCCAGCCCCAGAGTGCGCCCAGTGCCAGTGCCTGTGCGGGATGGTGGATTGGCATCAGTCGGCGGGTCAGCGGAGAGAGTTTCTGCCAGACCGGGGCGCCAATCTTCTCCACATAGCGGATTCCCTGCCACCACTGGCCCATGGACAGGCCCATGAAAATCAGCAGCAATCCCGCGATAGTCCGCAACACCATCCCTGCCGAGGCCCACTGGCTGGCGGCGCCGGTACTGAGCACCGCGATCAATGTGGCAATCAGGGTGTAGCTGCCGATTCTTCCGAAATTGAAGGCCAGCAGCATCAGTGACTGGCGAAGGCGGAATCCCCGCCCGACCGGCAGGGCCATGGACAGGGAGGCGCTGATCCCGCCACACATGCCCAGGCAATGGGTACTGCCAAGCAGACCGATGAGAAAAGCGCTGGGATAACTCAGGTAAAGGTCTGCTGCCATCAGCTCTTCGGTCCGGCGCTGTCCCGGTCTTCCTCCCCGGTGCTCTGCCCGGATTTACCTTCTTCCTGTGCAGGTTTGTCGGTTCTGGCTTCCCGGGGAATCATGTCCTTGTCATCATCATAGAGGATGCGATGGGCCGGGCCTTCCACGTCGTCATACTGGCCGTTCTTGACCGCCCAGACAAACAGGGCAATCCCCACGGCAACCAGAATAAGCATCAATGGTACGAGGACCATTACAATTTGCACGGTACTTACCTCATCGTGAAGTTCGGCTTTTACGTTATCAGGACAGCGCCTGAGTACCAACCGGTGTTGGTTCCGCCGGAGCTTGTCTGGGGTTGGCGCCCAGTCTGAGCGCGTTGAGCACCACAATCAATGAGCTGGCGGACATGCCGATGGCTGCAAGCCAGGGTGGTACCAGGCCCGCCGCAGCCAGGGGCAGGGCGCACAGGTTGTAAGCCAGGGCCCAGATCATGTTCTGGCGGATGACCCGGCGGGTCTGCCGGCTGGTCTTGAGCGCTTCCACCAATTGCGTGAGCTGGCCATTCAGAAGTACTGCATCCGCTTTCAGCTGGGTCAGGTCGGCGGCACTCCCCATGGCCACCGAGAGGCCGGCGCCTGCCATGGAGGGCAGGTCGTTCAGGCCGTCACCGACCATCATCACCTTGCGCCCTTCGCTGGTGAGCTTCTCCAGAACTTCGAGCTTCTGTTCCGGCGATGCCTGCCCGATGGCTTCGGTGATACCCAGCGCCTCGGCGACACGGGCCACGTGGCCGCTCCGGTCACCACTGAGCAGAATGGTGCGGATACCCTGGTCCTGCAGCGCCCGGATGGTTTCGGACGCATCCTCCCGGGGCTGATCATCGAGTCGGAAACAGGCCAGCCATTCGGCTTTGGACGCCAGCCAGATTTCCATGCCGGTGTGTTGACCCTGCTCGGGCATGGGTGCATCGGTGTGTGCCGACACAAAGTCCAGGTGACCGATGGCGTAGCTTTGATCGCCTTGCTGCCCGGTCAGGCCTCCGCCTACGTGGTTCCGGACCTGCTCCATGGCTGCAGCGGGGCGGTCGTGGAAGACACGGGCAATCGGGTGTTCGGAGAACTTTTCCAGGCCCGCAGCAAGGCGCAGGCAGGTATCGTCATCAAGGCTGCCAACGCTTTGCTGTCCCACCAGGCTCAGTTCGCCCCGGGTGAGTGTCCCGGTCTTGTCGAAGACGACCGTGTCGATGGTATTCATGGATTCGAGGGTGTGGCCCCGGGTCGGCAGGAATCCCAGTTTTCGCAGGCGCATTGTAGCTGCGGTGATGGCGGTTGGCGTAGCCAGGGACAGGGCGCACGGGCAGGTCACCACCAGCACCGAGAGTGTGATATCGAAAGCGTTGTCTGCTCCGGCCAGCCACCATCCGATCCACACCAGCGGGGCCAGGATCAGCACGCGCCCCACAAACTTGCCAGCAATCCGGTCCGCCATCCGGGCAACCGGCGGTTTCTCGGACTGGACCCGGTCAAGGACCCGCAGAATGCCGGAGAGCCGGGTCTGGGCTCCCGATTTTTCCACCAGTACATCCAGGGGGTTCTCGCCATTGATGCTGCCGGCGTGGACCGTGTCGCCCGGCCCCCGTGACTCCGGCAGATATTCTCCGGTCAACGCCGCCTCGTTCAGGGTGGATTCGCCCCGCACGATGCTTCCGTCCACAGGCAGGGTTTCGCCAGGCCTTACCCGGACCACGTCGCCGGGCCGGATGTCGTGGGCCGGAACTATATCGGTTTGATCACCGTTCACCCTCGCCGCAACCGCCGGCTGGAATCCGGCCAGGGCATTGCCGGTCAGGCCGGCCCGGTAGCGGGCCTGGACTTCCACGTAGCGGCCAAGGAGCAGGAAGAAGGTGAACATGCACACCGATTCGAAATAGACCTCATCGCCTCCGAACACCGTCACCCAGGCACTGGCCGCGTAGGCCAGGCCGATGGCAATGGCGACGGGAACGTCCATGGTGAGGTGCCGGCTCCGGATATCGCGACGGGCATTGCGGAAGAACGGGCGGGCACTGTAGAAAACCACGGGAGTTGCCACCAGCAGGCTGAACCAGCGGAAAAACGAGACAAAGTCTGGTGACAGGCCATTGACCAGCTCAAAATACAGCGGAAACGCCAGCATCATGCTCTGGAACGAACCGATCCCCGCCACCACGAGCCGGATGAGCATCGAGCGGTGTTCCGCCTTTAACTGTTGCTCGACCTCGTCGGCCTGGTACGGGCGGGCCGTGTAACCGAGCTGGTGGATGGCGATCAGCAGGTCACTCAACTTCGCCTGATCCTGGGACCAAACCAGCCGTGCCCGTTGGGTGGTGTGGTTGACCGAGAAAATCTGCACTCCCGGCTGCTTTTTCATGTGATTTTCAAGCAGCCAGATACAGGCGGCACAGGTGATACCGCCAATCAACAGGTTCGCTTCCTGACCACTTTTGACGGGCGAAACAAAGGATTGCTGGACCAGCGGATGGTCCAGCTCGCGCAGACGGGTGAGCTCGGAGGCAGACAGCTCCCTCGGCGTTACCGCCGGTTCGGTCCGGAAGTCGTAGAAGCCGGTGAGACCCTCATTATGGATAGTCTCGCAAACCGCCTTACAGCCCTGACAGCAGAAATGCCTTGTAGTGCCTTCAAGCTCCAGCGTGATCGGCGGATTCCCCTCGGCGGGTTCACCGCAATGGAAACAATCCAGAGCACTCACCCCTTGACGGGTTCTTCCGCCTGAATGGTCAGGCCATCCTCCGCCGGCAGCTTGGCTTCACCTTTCAGGCGCCACTTGTTATCCGGCCCTCTCAGGTCGTAATACCAGCGGCCTTCGATGTCCTGGTTCATGGTGCCGGAGTAATACCCGCCGCCCTCGTTACTGAACTGGATGGTACGGTCCCGGCCCGCCAGAGTTGGATGGAACAGGTTCAGGACCACATACGGGAACTGGGCAGGGCCATTATCGGTGTTGAGCTTCAGGGTGACCTGACGATTATCGAAGTTCACTTCACCAACCATGCCCATGTCATAGGCCAGCTGGTCGCGGGCAATGTCAAGGTTGATGGCAAGGCCTTCCTTGGAGTAGTCGTCGGTTACCATGGTGTCCTTCATATTGCTCGCAACGACAATCATGACGAGGCACCAGATAATGGCCGCCAGCGGAAAAATGGTCAGGAACCAGAACCAGGGCTGGCGGTACCAGGGTGCGACCGGAGCGTGTTCACTCATAATGCTTCATCTCTTTTCTAGCCGGTGTGTCGGGGCCAATTTTAAAAATCAGCGCGTTGGACCGACAAACCGGCTTTCAGTTTCAAGTTTCAGTGACGAATCTGTCTCGGAAACCGCCTGGAACCGGATCTCGTTGTTGGATTCGGAGATGGATTCCGGTGGAACGTCCACGACGGTCGGTACCGAACGGTTCTCGCCACTTTCAACGGTTACCCTGGTGTCGGTCAGGATCTGGATGCCCTCAAGGCCACTCACGGAGATGGAGAAGACCTGAGGCACTTCGGTCATGTTGGCAATCTTCAGGGTATAGGAGTTCTCAATCCGTCCCTGACCGTTAAAGCTGTACAAAGCGCCACGGTCCCGCAGGGCATCCATCTGGGCCGGAACCCGGGTCGCAATGGTGAAAATAATCGCGGAAATCATCAGTGCCAGCATGATGCCATAGCCAAAGGTACGGGGACGAAGCAGTTTGGAGGTCTTGCCCTCCAGTTCGTTCTCCGTGGTGTAGCGGATCAGACCCTTGGGATAGTTCATTTTTTCCATGACTTCGTCGCAGGCGTCAATGCAAAGGGCACAGCCAATGCACTCGTACTGGAGACCATCCCGGATATCGATACCGGTGGGGCAGACCTGGACACACTGGCCGCAGTCAATACAGTCACCGAGGCCCAGTTCGCTCGGGTCAACACCCTTCTTGCGGCTGCCCCGGGGCTCGCCACGGTTAGGGTCGTAGGAAACCACCCTGGTGTTCGGGTCGAACATGACCGACTGGAAGCGCGCATACGGGCACATGTACAGGCATACCTGTTCGCGCAACCAGCCAGCGTTCAGGTAGGTGGCGACGGTGAAGAAGGCCACCCAGAAGTAGGCCCAGCCATTGGCATGCAAGGTGAAAATGTCGGCGATCAACTCCCGGATGGGATAGAAATACCCGACAAACGTGAGGCCAGTTGCAAAAGCAATCAGTAGCCAGACTGCGTGCTTGGCAGATTTTTTGGCAATTTTCACACCGGAATTCGGTGCCTTGTCCAGCTTCATCCGCTTGTTGCGGCTGCCCTCGATCCGCTCTTCAACCCACATGAATATGAAGGTCCACACCGTTTGCGGACAGGTATAGCCACACCAGACCCGTCCGAACAGGGTGGTGATAAAGAACAGGCCATAGGCACAGATGATCAGCATGCCCGATAACAGGATGAAATCCTTGGGATAGAAGGTCATGCCATAGAGGTGGAATTCCCGCGCCGGAAGGTCGAAATGGATCAGCGGCTGGCCGTCGATGGTGATCCAGACGAACAGGAAGTACATGCCCATCAGAAGGGTCAGGCTCACATTCCTGATACGCTGGAAAAAGCCTTTCACTTCTTTGACATAGATCTTCTTTCGGCTCGCGTAGAGCTCGACAGTCTCGGGCTTTTTATTGTTGTTGGAGGAATCAGACGAAGGGTCAACCTGTTTGACCGGAATCTCACTGCTCATCGTAACCTCCCGATGAAATGGAAAAGCGGGGAGCGGGCCTCGGAGGGTCTGCTGATCTTCTCAAGCCTGTGCCCGCGAGGGCAGACACAGGGTTGAAAAGACCGGACCAGGGCAGGGCCCTGGCCGGACCATTCTCAGTTGGACAGGCTGTACACGTAAGCTGCCAGGATCTGGATCTGATCCTCGGTCAGACGTCCGGCCTGAGCCGGCATCTGGTTCTGGCGGCCGTTCATGACAGTTTCCTTGATCCACTCGTAAGTGGAACCATAGAGCCAAGTGTTGTCGGTCAGGTTGGGAGCGCCCATTGCCTGATTGCCTTTGGCGTTGGGTCCGTGACAGGCTACGCATGCCTGCTGGAATACCTGGGCACCGGCTTTGGCTGCTTCGGCGTCTTTTTCACGACCGCTGAAACTCAGCACGTAGTTTACCACCTGATCTACCTGCTCGTTGGTCATGCTGGGCATGGTGCCTTTGGCCGGCATGTTACCCATGCGGCCATTGTGCAGGGTTGCCAGGATGGCATCAGGCGTGCCGCCGTAAAGCCAGTCGTCGTCGGTCAGGTTGGGGAAGCCGACCTGTCCACGGGCCGCCGAGCCGTGACAGACGGCGCAGTTGTTAGCGAACAGACGCTGGCCGATCTTCAGGGCGTCCTCATTGGTGGCCAGTTCTGGCACCGGGGTGTTGCCGTACTGGGCATAGATTTCGCCGTATTTCTCTTCGGCGGCAGCCACCTCTGCTTCCCACTGGTTGGTGGAAGTCCAGCCCAGCAGGCCCTTGTAGTTGCCCAGGCCCGGATACAGCGCCAGGTAACCCAGGGCAAACACACAGGTCGCCATGAACAGATAGAACCACCACTTCGGCAGCGGATTATCGTATTCCTCAATGCCATCGAAGGAATGGCCCATGGTCCGGTCTGTTTCGACGTCAGTGGTCTGGCTCTTGCGGGTTGCCCATAGAAGCCATGCACAGCCAAAAACAGTACCGAGCACGATCACGCTGATCCAGATGCTCCAGAAGGTACTCATTGTTTCTTCTCCGTCTTTTCCTGTTCGAGAGTACGCTTTTCCACTTCGTCATCATCGAAGGGCAGTTGCGCCGCTTCGTCATTTGCCTTCTTGCGGTGGGCGCTATAGGCCCACCAGACGATTCCGAAGAAAGCCGCCATTACCAGAAGGGTGTGAATTCCGCGTAGCTCGTTAATATCCATTGGATCACCGTTTGTCTGAAATCACAGTACCTAGCTGCTGCAGGTATGCGACCAGTGCTTCGATCTCGAATTTACCCTTGACCTGTTCTGCAGCGTTGGAGATCTGCTCGTCGGAATAGGGTACTCCCAGAGTCTGGAGTGTCTCCATTTTTGACGCTGTCTCGGTGTGATCTACGCGGTTTTCGAACAGCCAGGGAAATGCCGGCATGTTGGACTCCGGTACCACGCTGCGCGGGTTGAACAGATGCTGACGTTGCCAGGCATCGGAATAACGGCCGCCAACACGGGCAAGGTCCGGACCGGTACGCTTGGAGCCCCACAGGAACGGGCGGTCATAGACGAACTCGCCCGCGACGGAGTAGTGGCCATAGCGCTCGGTTTCCGCACGGAATGGACGGATCTGCTGGGTATGGCACACGTGGCAGCCTTCGCGGATGTAGATGTCCCGGCCTTCCAGTTCCAGAGCGGAGAGCGGCTCAAGGCCCTCTACCGGCTCGTTGGTCTGCTTCAGGAAGAACAGGGGCACTACTTCCACCAGGAAGCCACCACTGATGGTCAGGATGATCAGGATGATCATCAGACCAATATTCTTTTCGATAATTTCGTGTTTCATCTGATCTCTCTCCCGTTACGCCGCCTGAGCCGCAGCACTGTCCGCTGCAACCGCTTCTTTCTGACGAACGGTCATGTAGACGTTGTAGGCCATCAGCAGCATGCCGCTCAGGAAGATGACGCCGCCGAGGAAGCGGACGAAGTAACCCGGGTAGGAGGCCTCCAGGGCTTCCACGAAGCTGTAGGTCAGGGTGCCGTCTTCGTTGACTGCGCGCCACATCAGGCCCTGCATGATGCCGTTAACCCACATGGCAACGATGTAGAGTACGGTACCGACAGTCGCAAGCCAGAAGTGCACGTTGATCAGAGCAGTGCTGTACATTTCCTTGATGCCCCACAGTTTGGGGACCAGGTGGTAGACCGCGCCGATACTGATCATGGCAACCCAGCCCAGGGCGCCGGAGTGCACGTGGCCGATGGTCCAGTCAGTGTTGTGGGACAGTGCGTTGACGGTCTTGATGGACATCATCGGGCCCTCGAAGGTGGACATGCCATAGAAGGACAGGGAGACCACGAGGAAGCGCAGGATCGGATCGGTACGCAGTTTGTGCCAGGCACCGGACAGGGTCATCATGCCGTTGATCATGCCGCCCCAGGAGGGCGCCAGGAGGATCAGGGACATAACCATACCTGCAGTCTGGGCCCAGTCAGGCAGGGCGGAGTAGTGCAGATGGTGACCACCGGCCCATACATAGGTGGCGATCAGCGCCCAGAAGTGAACGATGGACAGGCGGTAGGAGTAGACCGGACGCGCAGCCTGCTTCGGCACAAAGTAGTACATCATGCCGAGGAAGCCCGCGGTCAGGAAGAAGCCTACGGCGTTGTGGCCCCACCACCATTGCATCATGGCGTCGGTGACACCGGCATACGCAGAGTAGGACTTGAAGGCGCTGGCAGGCAGAGCCAGGTTGTTACCGATGTGAAGGAAGGCAACGGTAATGATGAAGGCGCCATAGAACCAGTTGGCCACATAGATGTGCGGAGTGCTCCGCTTCATGATCGTGCCGAAGAAGACCAGGGCGTAGGTGACCCAGACCACGGCAATGGCGATGTCGATCGGCCACTCGAGTTCTGCGTATTCCTTGGATGACGTAAGGCCCATTGGCAGGGTGATTGCTGCTGCCACAATGATTGCCTGCCAGCCCCAGAACGTGAACGCTGCCAGGCCGTCCGAGATCAGGCGGGCCTGACACGTGCGCTGGACGACGTAATAGCAGGTGGCAAACAAGGCACTTCCACCAAAGCCGAAGATGACGGCGTTGGTATGCAGCGGCCGGAGCCGGCCGAAGTGGGTAAAGGGCAGGTCGAGGTTGAGGGATGGCCAGACGAGCTGCGCTGCGATCAGCACACCCATAGCCATTCCTACAATACCCCATACCACTGTCATGATGGCGAATTGTCTCACCACCTTGTAGTTGTATGTCAGGTTTGCATTTACTGTGCTCATAGCCTTACCAATGGGTTTAGGATGGGGAATTATGCGGGCGCAAGTATGGAGAAACCATTAGCTGTTTGCAATGACTCAGGTCAACTCCTGATATCCGTCAAATTCACCGAAATCAGCGACATGGCGAGCATGTGAATCATTCGCGAAGCGGAAGATGCGCCCAAGGTAATTGCTGCTTGCTCTGGGTATGATAGTCCCTGATCTGGCAGAGGTGAATTCAGTGGAATTGATTAAGAGCAATTACTACGAAAATCAGCCGAAAGTCGTACTGATTCTGGCCCATGGTGCCGGTGCACCGGCTGATTCTCCCTTTATGGAAGAGTTGGCCGCAGCGTTGGATGCCGAAGAAGTCGCGGCGGTGCGGTTCGAGTTTCCGTATATGCAGAAGCGCCGGCAGGATGGCAAAAAGCGGCCACCGGATCGTCGGCCCCGGCTTCTGGAGAGTTTCCGGGATGTACTTGCCCGGGTCCGGTCGGAGGTGGGTGATGGGTGCCCGGTTGTCATCGGTGGCAAGTCCATGAGTGGGCGAATGGCCAGTCTGCTGGCAGCCGAAGACAGCGGGATCGACGGTGTTGTCTGTTTTGGCTATCCGTTTCATCCCCCGGGAAAGCCGGATAACTGGCGCATTGACCATTTTCCCCGTATTGGCTGCCCCATGCTGGTGATCCAGGGCACCCGTGATCCCTTCGGCAAGCCGGATGAGGTGACTGAGCGGCAAAGTGAGCTCGGGGCCTGCCAGCTGGTATGGCTGGAAGGTGGTAACCACGATTTTCAGCCACTGGCCCGCCAGGCCCTGACCCGACAGGATTTGATCAAGGAGGCCGCCAGCCAGGTTCGTACATTTATTGAGTCGCGGGTGTGTCCCGGTCAGTAAGTTCCGGCTCTTCGGTCTGTACCCGGTCACGCCCGGAGGCTTTGGCCTGATACAGAGCATCGTCAGCTCGGCGGAAGAGCGTGCTCTGGTCCTCCGGGTTAGCCAGCTGCGCGACACCGGCGCTCAGGGTCATGGTCAGGGTCCGGCCGTCCGGAGTGTCCAGCGGCGTGTTCCTCAGGTCATCCAGTATCGCCTGGCATACCTTGCGAGCGCCCTCGATGTCGGCGCCGGGTAACAGTACGGCAAACTCCTCGCCGCCAAAACGGATGGCGATATCCCTTGGCCGTTTCACGTGGCGGGTGAGGATATCGGCAATCAGTTGCAGGCACGTGTCCCCGAAACCGTGGCCCCAGGTGTCGTTTACGGCCTTGAACCGGTCGGCATCGACCAGGGCAAGAGTCAGGGGTTGGCCGGTTCTCCTGGCTTCGGCACAGAGCTCCGGGAGGATGTTATCCAGATGCCGGCGGTTATACAGACCGGTCAATGGATCGTTCAGGCTCAGGGCCGCCAGTTTGCGATTGGCTTTCTCCAGTTCCCGCATGGCGTTGCGCAGTTGAGAGGTGCGTTCATGTACCTTGAATTCCAGCTGGGTGCGGGCCTTGTGCTCCACCTCCAGAAGTTTCTGGTTCAGCAGGCGCCAGCGCTGGACCATGGCGTAGTTCAGCAGAATGACCTGGCCGCCGATGGTTGCCTGCATTAAAGACTCCCGGGCCAGGAAATCGGCAAGGTAGCCGAACGCCGCGAGTGCGTAGATGAGAGCCCCGGCCAGCATCACCATCCAGGACAGCAGGTACCAGATGGCGGGTTGATAGCCCTGGCGCCAGCGAATGCCGGCCGAAATCAGCAGGCTTGCGATGACACTCAACGCCAGAACCGTGTTCAGGATGATGGTCTTGTTGTAGGGAAGGATGAAAGTCAGGGCCAGAAAGACGATACAGAACCAGGCCTGGACCTTGAGGGTGGTATTGGCCAGCGTATCCGGCCGGACTTCCAGGAATGATCGGCCAAACAGTGTCATCGCCAGGGCGCAGAGCCCCAGGGCCAGAGGAATCGAGGTGTTGGCGAAGCCCGCGCTCTCGGGCCAGAAATACTGGTTGGCAAAACCGCCCATGGCGAACAGGAACAGCCCCATCGCGCCCATATAAAAGGCGTTGTAGAAGTAGTAGACGGTTCCGGAACTGAAGAACAGCAGCAGATTGAAGGCGGCAAAGATCGCCAGCGCCCCATAGAACAACCCGTGGGTCAGTGTCAGGTGATTGCTGGTGGAGATAACCTCGGCCGGGGTCTCCAGGGACAGGGGAACGTTGAGCGCGCCGCTACTGCGGATGCGGATGGTGACCTGGAGCTGTTGCTGCGCTCCGAGGGTGACGGGCAGCAGGTAATACCGATAACCTATGCCTCTGGATGCAAACGGGTACTGGTCGCCGGTTGTCAGTTTCCGGCTGGTGCCATCGCGGGTAGCCGTCCAGAATGTGACCTCATCGAGCAGGGGATAATCCAGCTTGAGGTACCAGAGCCCCCGGATTTTACCGCTATTGTTCAGCTGCAGCGTCAGCCAGTAGACGGATTCAGTATGGCTGAACACCAGGTCATGGCCGTCAGCCGGTATCCAGGCCAGTGATTCTGGCAGTTCCTGCGGTGATTCGGCCCGGTGGGCGGCGTCGTCCGGCTCGGCGCTGTAGTAGCAGACATAATCCATCAGGTGGTGCCGGGAATTGTCCTCTGCGACGTCCAGCACGGGGCATTGACCCGGAGCTCCGGGCTGATCGGCCCAGGCAAGGGCAGACAGGCAGGAGATCATGGCCGCAGACATCAGCCGGGTCAGGAGTGGCATTCAGTGTTTCCAGCAAGAAAGTGAGCTGGAAGTGTAGCCAACGTACACAAGTTTCACTGTTAAACAGTTTCAAATTTGCGGGTTTCGGTCCGGAATCCGCCACAGGGGCAACATGGAACAGATTCTCGCATTCTGTAGGCCCGGCTTCGAGGCAGAGGCCGGGCGTGAACTCACCGATTCCGCGCTGGAATCCGGTCTGTACGGCTTTTTTGAACCGGCCAGGGGCGAGGGCATTGTCTGGTTTTCCCTCCCCGGACCGGAGCCGGCGGAGGAGTTGTTGGCCAGGCTCAGTCTGGAGAATCTGGTGTTTGTCCGGGACTGGCTAGTGGTCCTTGGCCGGCTGGAGCTGCCGGTGGAAGACCGGGTTGGAGCGGTGATTTCAGGCCTTCGGCAGCTTGAGGGAGGTATGCCGGAGTGCGCACGGGTGGAAATCCGGTTACCGGAGAACAACGCCGACAAGGACCTGGGCAACTTCGCCCGCAAATGGGTGGCGCCGCTCTCCAAGGGGCTGCGCGGGGCCGGACTACTCAAGGCCGTGGAGGCAGAGACCCTGGCCCGGCTGGAGATTTTTCTGCCGGATTTCAGTCATGCGGTGGTCGGGTACAGCCTGCGGAATAACCGGGCCCGGTTCGTGGGCGGCATTCCGCGGCTTCGGCTGCCGGCATCGGCCCCGAGTCGCTCGGCGCTGAAGCTGGAAGAGGCCTGGAAGGTTTTTCTGCCCCCTGAACAGGAGCTGGACTATCTCGGGGGCGGGAAGAAGGCCGCCGACCTGGGTGCCGCCCCCGGTGGCTGGACCTGGCAGCTGGTACGCCAGGGCATGCTGGTAACCGCGGTGGACAACGGCCCGATGGATCCTGACCTGATGGCCTCCGGTCAGGTTGAACATGTGCGTGCTGACGGATACAGCTGGCGACCCAAGCGCGGAATTGACTGGATGGTCTGCGATATTGTGGATCAGCCCAGGAAGACGGCACGGTTGGCGGTGGATTGGGTCGGCTCGGGGTTTTGCCGGTTCACCGTATTCAACCTGAAGCTGCCCATGAAGAAACGCTACGAAGAGTGGCTGATCTGCCGGGAAATCATCGAAGACGGGCTGGCACAGGCGGGCGTCGGTTTCCGACTGCGCGCCCGCCACCTGTATCATGACCGCGAAGAGATCACCTGTTTTATCGAGCGCACAGGCTGATCCGACGGGGCCAGGGGCAACCGGATGGAATCAGATCGCGTTCTGCTGCAGAACCGTAATGGCTTCATCCTTGTCCATCATGGGAACCAGCTCTGTCATCAGTTCCTTGCGTTCCTCGGAACGGTACCAGCGGTCCCAGTCGGCTTCCGATCGCCAGTTGGCCAGGGTGATCCGGTGGTTGGGGTCGTGGCTGTCGACGAGAGTCTCGCCGGAGATGAAGCCCGGCGCCGCCACTGCCTGCTGCAGCACCAGTCGGGCCCGCTGTTCATAGGCTTCTTCCAGGGATTCGGCGATGTGGCGTTCGATCAAAACCCGTATCATGGTTTTCCTCCGTATATTTTTACCTGTTATAAACAGGAATTTAGCACGTATTCCTGAAAAATCAGCTTAACCAGAAGGAGTGATCGTTTGACGGCCACTGAATTTGACGCCGAACTTGATGCCCGGGGCCTGTTCTGCCCGGAGCCGGTGATGATGCTCCACAACCGTATCAACGACGTCGAGCCCGGCGGCGTGCTGCGCGTGGTGGCGACCGACCCCTCCACCACTCGGGATATACCACGTTTCTGCCAGTTTCTCGGGCACGAGCTGGTGAGTCAGGTGGAGCAGGAGGGGGAGTTCATCTACCTGATCCGCCGGGGCGGATGAAACGGCCATCAGCTCCGGATCGGCAACCGCTCAAGGTGGGTCAGGAATTCCCGCTTGTCCATCTCACCGAGGATTCGTTGGTCTTCCAGCTCGTCGCCATCAGCCTGGTAGAACAGGATCGCCGGCGGACCGAACAGGCCCAGCTCATTCAGGAAGGCCTGCTGCTCGGGTGTATTCCGGGTCATGTCGATCTGCAGCAGGGTATAGGATGACAGTGCCTGGCCAACCTGGGCATCGCTGAATACGTTGCGCTCCATGACTTTGCAGGAAATACACCAGTCCGCATAGAAGTCGAGCATGACCGGTTGGTTCCGGTCCCGGGCTGCCTGCAACAGCCTCCGGATTTCCGCAGGATTCTCGACCTGCCGGAACTCCGCGTGGCTGGCGGCCGCCTGAGCTGAAGGAGCCGAAGAGGCGACCGTGAATGGCGCCAGGGGTTTGAGCGGATCGTTGGCACCACCGACGGCCCCGGCAAGCAGGGCCAGGCCGTAAGCGAACATGATCAAACCCAGCCCCTTGCGGGTTCGCTGCCAGCCGGCCCTGGCGGCGTCAAAGGCGCCGAGCTGGACCCCGGTGATGGCGATCAGCAAACCCCACAGGGTCAGCGCCACCCAGGCCGGAACCAGTCGCTCTACCAGCCAGATAGCCACCGCAAGCAGCATCACCCCGTAGAAGTGTTTGACCGCAGTCATCCAGTGGCCGCTGGTAGGCAGCAGTTTGCGACCGCCAACCGCAACCAGGATCAGCGGGACACCCATGCCCAGACCGAGCGCAAACAGGGCGATACCGCCGGTCACTGCATTCTGGGTAGTGGAAATGTACAGCAGGCTGCCCGCCAGTGGGGCTGAGACACAGGGCGAAACAATCAGTGCCGACAGGGCTCCTATGCCAAAAATACCCGCGACCCTGGAGCCGGTCAGCTTGTGGCTGGCGTTATTGAGAGGGTCCCGGATGAAGCGCGGGAGCTGGATCTCGAACAGGTCAAACATGGACAGCGCAAACACCACGAACAGCGTGGCAAAGATGCCCAGGACCCAGGGGGACTGGAGCTGTGCCTGCAGGTTGAAACTGGCGCCCAGCAATCCGGTCAGCACCCCGGCAGCGGCGTAGGTCAGCGCCATGCCCAGGACGTAACTCCCCGAGAGCATCAGGGCGTGACCGGTGGTGCGGGTGTTATGCCCGGACACCAGGGTGGAGATGATGGGTACCATGGGCAGGACGCAGGGGGTAAAGGTCAGGCCCAGGCCCAGCAGAAAGAACAGGCCGGCAATGACCAGCACGGACTGCTCCGAGAGGAAGCCCGCAAGGCCGGTGGCAGAGTTCGTGTCGATGGAACCGGCAGGCCCGCTGGAGGTGGCAGGTCCGGACGTGCCAGCGGTTGAACCGGAGGACGCAGTGTTGGTTGGGCCGGCGTCATCCCCACCGGGGTAATACAGCACCTCCCGGGTTTGGGGCGGGTAACATAACCCGGCTTCGGCACAGCCCTGGTAGGTGACCTCGAGCGTGGCCTCGCGAACCCCTTCGGGGAGGGTGACCGGCACGCGTGCCGCCACGGGCTCATAGAAAACGGTAACTTCACCAAAGAATTCATCGGTGGTGGTTTCACCCTGCAACGAGAAGGATGGATTCCCCACCGTCACGCCGTCGGTGACTGCGCTGATAGCAACACGGTTCTGGTACAGATAGTGGCCGGGAGTGATGTTCCAGTTCAGAGTGACCGCGCCCTGGTCCGTGGTGTAATTGAACGGCAGCGCTTCGTCGACAGGAAGGAAGTCATTGCCGCCGCCGAACAGGCTGGAGCCGGAACTGCCCAGGGCATGGGCCGGGGAAGCAAGCAGGGCCAGGCAGGTGGCCAGGATAAAAAACATGGTGAAGGCTGTCTGGCGAAGGCGGTCGGCAAAGCTCGGGTTTGTCATCTGGTGTGCAATTTCCCGGTTGTAGGTGTATGGATGATTCCTGCTCCGACGGCAGTGGACACAGGCTTGCTGGTAAAGTTCCCGGTGGTCTGGTATTGGATGCGTTAAAGTCGCACAATAGCCATCCAATGAATCACAGTCCAAACGATCTTATCATGCTGTTCAATGACCTGTTCCGGGAGCCATTCCGGACGATTCTGGTCAGGGGCGGCGCAGAACCCGAGTACCTGCCCGCTGACGGACCGTCCGGTCTGGCCCGGGTCGTGTTTGCTCACGGCTATTATGCCAGTGCATTACATGAAATAAGCCACTGGTGTATTGCCGGTGAGCATCGCCGCACACTTCACGACTACGGCTACTGGTACTGTCCGGATGGTCGCACTCCGGAACAACAGCGGGCCTTTGAGCAGGTTGAAATCAAACCCCAGGCCCAGGAATGGTTGTTCTCAGTGGCTGCCGGTACACGCTTTCACATCAGCGTGGACAACCTCTCCGGCGATGGGGCCTGTGACGAACAGCAGTTCCGTGCCAATGTCCTGGCACAGGCCGAGCGTTACCTGGCCGAGGGGTTACCGCCCCGGGGGCAGCAATTTTTTGATTCACTTAAGAGCTTTTACGGAACCACCCCGGACTTCGACAGCGCCTGGCAACAGGACGTGCAACGCCTGGTTCCACACAATTCGTTTTCCGACAGAGCAAGGAATACACAGACTGTATGACATCTGACCCAAAACACACCGGCGATCTGAAGTTCAGTGACCTGAACCTGGACAAACGCCTGCTGGACGCCATCTCCAACATCGGATTTGAATACTGCACACCGATCCAGGCAGAAACACTGCCGTGGACACTGGCCTGTGAAGACCTGATTGGCCAGGCCCAGACCGGTACCGGCAAAACCGCGGCCTTTCTGATCACCGCCATCCAGACACTGCTGGAAACACCGATTCCCGACAAGGACCGCTTCGCCTCCGAGCCTCGTGTACTGGCGCTGGCACCGACCCGGGAACTGGCGATGCAGATTGCCAAGGATGCGGAGCAGCTGTGCCAGTACACCGGTCACAATGTTGTCACCGTGGTTGGCGGCATGAACTATGACAAGCAGCGGGACCAGCTCCAGAATGAAATCGTGGACATCCTGGTGGCCACCCCGGGCCGGTTGATCGACTTCCTGGGTTCCCAGGACGTGTTCCTGGACCAGGTGGACATCCTGATCCTCGACGAAGCCGACCGGATGCTGGACATGGGCTTCATCCCCGACGTGAAGCGCATTATCCGCAAGTGCACCCCCAAGGACGACCGCCAGACTCTGCTGTTCAGCGCCACCTTCAACCAGGACGTACTCAACCTGGCATCCATGTGGACCAGCAACGCCGAGTTTGTGGAAATCGAGCCGGAGCAGAAGACCGCGGAACGGGTCGAACAGACCGTCTACCTGCTGGGTGAAGATGAAAAACTGCAGGTACTGGTCAATTACCTGAAACGCCCGGAAGTGGACAAGGCCATCGTCTTCGCCAACCGCCGGGACCAGTGCCGGGACCTCGAGGAAGACCTGAAAAACCAGGGCGTCAAGGTCTCCCTGATGTCCGGCGAGATCGCCCAGAACAAACGACTGCGCACCCTAGACCAGTTCAAGAAAGGCAATATCCAGGTACTGGTCGCCACCGACGTGGCCGGCCGGGGCATACACGTCAACGGCGTCACCCACGTGTTCAACTACAACCTGCCGGACAACGCGGAAGACTATGTGCACCGTATCGGCCGGACCGGGCGCGCGGGCAGCAAAGGCGTATCCATAAGCCTGGCTGGCGAGGACGACTCGTTCACCCTCCCGGCGATCGAAACCTATATTAATCAGAAGCTGAAAACCGAAGTTCCTGACGATACCCTGAGAGCACCACTGGAACAGCCGGCCATAACCCGCAAACGCGGTGGCCGGCGCAGCAGTGGCGGCGGCGGACGTCCCCAGGGCGGTCGCGGCGGCTCCCAGCGCCAGCGCAGGAACTGAAGGACGTAGACGACCATGCTGATCGTAGCTGACGAGAATATTCCGTTACTCGACTCCTTCTTCGGGGATATGGGCGAAATCCGCCGGGTCTCCGGCCGCCACATGAGCCCTGATGACGTCCGCGACGCAGACATTCTGCTGGTCCGGAGCGTAACCCGGGTCAACCGCGAGCTGCTCGAGGGCAGCCGCATCCGCTTTGTCGGAACCGCCACCATCGGCACCGACCACGTCGATCGCCAGTGGCTGGAAGAGCAGGGGATCCGATTCTCCGCCGCACCGGGCTGCAACGCCAACAGCGTCGTCGAATACGTTCTTTCGGTACTTTCACTTTATGCCGAGAGGCGTGGTCTGACTGACTGGACGGACCTGAGCGTGGGTATCGTCGGTGTCGGCAACGTCGGCGGGGAACTGGCAGCCAAGCTGGAACGCCTCGGCTTCACTACCCGACTGTGCGACCCGCCCAGAGCCGAACGGGAAGGCGAGCAGGGCCCCGAGTTCGTCAGCCTGGACGAAGCCATGGAATGCGACGTGGTCAGCCTACACACCCCGCTGACCCGGAACAGCCCCCACGCCACCTTCCACATGATCGGAGAACGCGAACTCTCCGGACTCACCTCCGACCAACTCCTGATCAGCGCCGGCCGTGGCGAAGTAATCGATACCTCCGTACTGAAGCAGCGCCTGAACTCCGCCAACTCGCCCCTCGTAGCCCTCGATGTCTGGGAACGGGAGCCGAAAATCGACCCCGATCTGGTAGATCTCGCCTGGCTGGCGACGCCCCATATCGCTGGCTACAGCCTGGAAGGCAAGGTCCAGGGCACCGAAATGATCTATCAGGCCCTGAGCACCTTCCTGGGCCTGCCGATCCGCAAGAAAGCCGGCCAGTTCCTTCCGGAACCCGCTTTGAGCAAGGTTTCGTTTACCTCGGCTGCAGACGAAGATAAAGCCATCAAGACCGCGCTCAGGGCCTGTTACGACCCCCGAGAGGATGATGCTCGCCTGCGGCTGGTAATGAACGGGAGTGCCGAGGAAAGGGGTGTGGCCTTCGATCGGCTGCGCCGGGATTATCCGGTAAGAAGAGAATGTTCCAGTCTGAAGGTCCAGCTCAAAGGAACCAGTAAGTCCCTGCAGGACAGTTTCAGAGCAATTGGTTTCAAACTGAAGATCTGAGGAATGTCCGTCAGGCTTTAACTTGGGGGGAGCTCCGCTGGCGGGGCCACCCTTCCGAAACACGCTCCTGGCGGCACGTCCCTGTGACGCTTGAGCTCCGCCATCCATGGCTCCGCACAGTTTCGGAAGGGTGGCCCCACCAGCGGAGCTATCGAACCTTTGTGCAATTCTTCAGAGATTCGCTTCCTGCAGGGCTCGAATACGGTCTTCCAGCGGCGGATGGGTCATAAACAGAGCACTCAGGCCGGCCCGGGCACCACGGTTGATGCCGAACGCCTGCAGCGAATCCGGCATCTGATCCGGCACCTCGCTTTCCTGCTTCAACCGGGCCAACGCGTTAATCATCGCCGAACGGCCTGCCAGCTGAGCCCCCGCAATATCCGCCCGGTATTCCCGGCGACGGGAGAACCAGAACACGATGGTGCTGGCCAGGATACCAAGGACGATCTCGGCCACGATGCTGACCACGAAGAAACCAATACCGTGGCCCTGCTCATTCTTGAACACCACGCGGTCAACAAATGAACCGATCACTCTTGAAGCGAAAATAACAAACGTGTTCACCACGCCCTGAATCAGGGCCAGGGTCACCATGTCCCCATTGGCCACGTGCCCAATCTCATGTCCAAGGACCGCGCGGATTTCATCCTTGTTGAACCGGTGCAGCAGCCCCTCACTGACGGCCACCAGTGCATCATTCTTGTTCCAGCCCGTGGCAAACGCATTGGACTGGGAGGCCGGGAAAATGGCCACCTCCGGCATCTTGATGCCCGCATTCCGGGCCAGTTCCGCGACGGTATCCACCAGCCAGCGCTCAGCCGGAGTCCGCGGAGATTCGATGACCTGAGCCTTCGTGCTCCACTTGGCCATCGGCTTGGAAATGAACAGTGAAATCAGGGCACCGGCGAAGCCGAACACCGCCGCGAACGCCAGCAGCGAGCCGTATTCGATGCCCTGCTGGCTCAGGTAACTGTCGACACCCAGCAAACGCAGGGTAAAACTGGCAACCACGATGACCGCAAGGTTGGTCGCCAGAAACAGCAGTATGCGCATGTTAATTCCTTGAAAGTTCAGTCAAAGACATGATTCACCCATCTGACCGGAATATGCGGTCCGGGTTCTCGGCTTCAAGAGTATTACCGCGATTTAATGGTAGCTGCTGTCGGCGAAAAAAGTAGCCTGGACCACCTGGCTGATGCGGGCGGAGTTGCCGCTCTTCAGCGCCTGGCGGATCAGGTGGATATGGGTGGAAAGATCCCGCTGGACGGAACGGGGGAGGTTGTCGGTCTCGGCCACCTGTACGCCGGCGGCATCCGCCAGTGCTTGCGGGGCCGGGGCGCTGAGCCGGATGAAGGCGGTGCGGGTCAGTACGGCCTGGTCCAGGGCTTCCTGCCGGATGGTGTCCACGTAGCGCAACAGGCCTTCCTCCTCGAGCCAGAGCAGGGCGCCGAAACAGGCCATGTGCCGCTTGCTGTGAAGACCGAACTCATCGGGCTCGTCCGGCCCCGCAATGTCTTCCACGAACAGGTTGACCCGGCGGGGGAAGACACCGTAGAGCTGCACCAGGGCGACGGCGACGTCCTTGTAGAATTCCTCGACGTGAATGTCTGCCATAAATTGTCCGTTACTGCTGGTATTTGCTCAGGAAATTGCCGAGGCGGCCCATGGCGTCCTCGAGAGTATCTGCCCGTGGCAGGAAGACCACCCGCAGGTGCTGCTTGTCATCCACGTTGAACGCGGACCCCTGTACCAGCAGGATCTTTTCCTGCAGCAGCAGGTCGAGCACCAGCTTCTCGTCATTGACGATGGGGAACTTCTTCGGGTCCAGTTTCGGGAACAGGTACAGGGCGCCTTCCGGTTTCACACAGCTGACGCCGGGAATGTCGTTCAACATTCGCCAGGCGGTGTCGCGCTGCTCAAACAGGCGGCCACCCGGGGCGACCAGGTCGTCGATGGACTGGTATCCACCCAGGGCGGTCTGGATGGCGAGCTGTGCCGGCACATTGGCACACAGGCGCATGTTCGAAAGCATCTCGATGCCTTCCACCAGATCCCGGGCGCGATGTTTGGCACCGCTGATGATCATCCAGCCGGAGCGGTAACCGGCCGCACGGTAATTCTTTGACAAGCCGTTGTAGGTGAAGAACAGGACGTCGTCGGCCAGGGAAGCGGTGGACACGTGCCGGGTTCCGTCATACAGAATCTTGTCGTAGATCTCGTCCGACAGCACGATCAGGTTGTGCTTGCGGGCCAGCTCGATGACCTGCTCCAGCAGCTCGGTGGAATAGACCGCCCCGGTCGGATTGTTGGGGTTGATCAGCACGATGGCACGGGTGCGCCGGGTGATCTTCTTGCGGATATCGTCAATATCCGGGAACCAGTTCTGCTCCTCGTCACAGCGGTAATGCACCGGCTTGCCGCTGGACAGGGTGACCGCGGCGGTCCACAGCGGGTAATCCGGTGCCGGAATGAGCACCTCGTCACCGGTGTTGAGCATCGCCTGCATGGACATCACGATCAGTTCGCTGACGCCATTACCCAGGTAGATGTCGTCGATATCCACCTTGTCGATGCCGCGCTGCTGGCAGTAGTGCATGACCGCCTTGCGGGCAGAGAACAGACCCTTGGACTCCACATAGCCCTGGGCCTGATGCATGTTGTAGATGACGTCCTGCTGGATCTCTTCCGGCACATCCAGCTCGAATGCGGCGGGGTTGCCGATGTTGAGCTTGAGCACACGGTGACCCTCTTCCTCCAGCCGACGCGCCTCACGCAGAACCACTCCACGAATTTCGTAACAGACGTTATCGAGCTTGGCGGATTTGTAGTAGTTCTGCATGGATTCAGATTCCTTGAGAGGTAATACGGATACACAGCCGTCCGGTTGACGGAAGGCTTTATTCTAGCGGAGCGAGGGTGCGCTACAACAGGGTAATTATGATGAATTGTGGCGGATTTAGGGAGTAAACCTCAGGCGGGTTCCCGGTTTTGTGACCAAGTGGCCTGTAACGGCGTGTTATTTTCCATCGGACTTGGTCACAATCAGGTTCCTCGCGCTCACCACAGGAGACCAGAATGGCGCAATCCAGTATCTACGATTTTACCGTTCGTGATATTCAGGGCAACGAACAGAGCATGGAGGCCTACCGCGACAAGGTATTGCTGATCGTGAACACGGCCAGCAAGTGTGGCTTCACGCCCCAGTTTGAGGGCCTTCAGGCTCTGTACAAGGACCTGAACGAACAAGGCCTGGAAGTTCTGGGGTTCCCCTGCAATCAGTTCATGAACCAGGATCCGGGCACCGACGAATCCATCAGCCAGTTCTGCAGCCTCAATTACGGCGTGGATTTCCCCATGTTTGCCAAGATCGAGGTGAACGGTGACGGAACGCACCCCCTGTATAAATTCCTCAAGCAGGAGGCGCGGGGCCTGATGGGCTCGGAAAAGGTCAAATGGAACTTCACCAAGTTTCTGGTGGACCGTAACGGCCGGGTTGTGCGTCGCTACCCGCCTACCACCAAGCCCGAGGCGATCCGCAAGGATATTGAAGAGTTGCTTTAGCAGCCTTGCCCCCCGAATCCGGGGGTTACTCCCGGGGCGCCCAGCGACTGATAGCGCTGCGGAGTTCGTCCCGGTTGTAGGGCTTGGTAATGTAATCGTTCATGCCGGCGGCGATGCAGTCCTCCCGGTCACCCTGCATGACATTGGCGGTGACCGCGATCACGGGCAGGTCCTTCCAGTCCGGGTTCTCGCGAATCTGGCGGGTGGCCTCGTAACCGTCCATGACCGGCATCTGGCAGTCCATCAGGACCAGGTCGTAGGCGGCATTCTTCAGGGCTTCCAGCGCCCGCTTGCCGTTTTCGGCGTGGTCCACCCGGTGGCCAAGCTTTTTCAGCAGGCTGCTGGCGACCAGCTGGTTCACCTGATTGTCCTCCACCAACAGTATCTGCAACGGCCGGGTGGCAGCGGTCGGCACTTCTGTTTGCTGTTCCTGCGCCTTTTCTGCCGGCATCAGTCCCACCGCCCGACACAGGCATCGATAGAATTCGTCCCGCCTCAGGGGGAGCGACAGGATCTGGTGGTCGGTATGACCCTCTATGCTGTTGCCTCTGGCCTCGGCGAGAATGACGCCTTCCCCGGGCCAGTTGTCGGCAAATGCCATGGTTTCGGCGTCACCCGCATCAATCGTTGACAGCAGGATGCCCTCGGGATGCCGGCTTGCGCCCCGGACCGGTATTCCCCAGGCCCGTAACTGGCTCTCCAGCGCCAGGCGGTGGGGATGGGGCGGGGGCACCGCCAGTGCAACCCCAATCTGCCGGAGCTTGTCCGGAAGTGATTCGGCTGTCGTGCCCGACTCGGGTTCTTCGTGAACCGGAAGTGGCAGGGTGACAGTGAAATGGGTGCCGCTTCCTTCCCGGGAATCCACCATGATCTGCCCGTGCATTCGCTCCACCAGCTGCCGGCACAGGGTCAGGCCGAGGCCGGTGCCTCCGTACAGGCGGGTGGTGTCGGTATCTGCCTGGGAGAAGGGCGAGAAAATCCGGTGCAACCCTTCCCGGGACATGCCGATGCCGGTATCGATGACTTCCAGGCGCAGGCTGCCCCCGGAATGGGTGGCCTTGATCTTCACATGCCCGGCATCGGTGAACTTGATGGCGTTACTGATCAGGTTGTTGAGAATCTGTCGGGTCCGGGTGGGATCGCCCAGGAAAGTTTCCGGCAGTTCCGGATCAATTTCGCTGACCAGGTCGATGCCCTTGGCCCGGGCCTGCTGGGAGTGCAGGGTCGCGCATTCCTCGATCAGGTGGCGCATGCTGAACGGAATATTTTCCAGATTGAGCTTGCCGGCCTCGACCTTGGAAATATCCAGGATATCGTTGAGCAGGCCAAGCAGACTCTCGCCCGCGTTCAGGGCGATCTCGATCCGGTTGCGCTGAACCGGGTCCAGCTCGCCCTCAAGCGCGACTCCCAGCATGCCCAGGACGCCATTGAGCGGTGTGCGTATCTCGTGGCTCATGCTGGCAAGGAAGTTGGCCCGCGACCGGGCCCGGCGGACGGCATCTTCCTTGGCTCTCACCAGGGCCCGGTTGCCCCGCTGCAAGGCCTCGTTCTTGTCCGAGATCTCACGGGTGCGGTCGGCGACTTCCTGCTCCAGCTGGCTGGAGTAGTTCTTGATGGCACTCTCTGCTTCCCGCAACTGTTCCAGGCTGGAGTCGATGGTTGCCAGGTGCTGGTTGATGATGCCGACCATGGTGCCGATCTCGTCCTGCTCATGCCTGGCGGGTACGGGTAGCCGGATCTTCTCCGGGGAGTCGGCGGAAACCCGGCTCAGCGCACTGATGACATTCATCATGGGCCGGGTCAGCACCAGGTAGAAAATGGCCAACAGCGCACCCGACAGCGCAAGGCTCTTCAGCAGGCCGCTGAACAGGGTATAGGCGGCCCGCTTGAGGAACTGCAATCCGTAGTGAAAGGTATCAATGGTGACAACCAGGTTGCCCAGGGGCAGGTCTGCGAGCTGCCGGACCTCGAGTTCGGAGCTGAAGGACCGGGTGTCACCGAACAGCAGGTCACTGAGCCAGCGATAGGGTGATACAGGGCTGCTCTGGCTGGCCGCGGCCATGGTATGCCCCTCGTTGTCGATGATCCGGGCATCAATGGTGGCAGGGTGGCGCAGCAGGCCATCGAGCAGTTCCTCGGCGAGGCGGACGTCGATGTTGTAGGCAATCTGGGATGCCGGGCTGTGACTGATCTCGATCAGTGCATTGATTTCGGATTCCATGGCCTCCCGGGCGCTGAAATAGTCCAGGGTGATCTGGACCAGGTTCAACACAAGCCCCAGCGCCATGGCGACAAGGAGAGTGTCTCGGGTCAGCCTGTATGAAAGCCGCTTTTTGAAGGTGTTGGTCACGGGTAGTTGCTGTCTCTGTTCCCGGCTGGTTAGGCATCGGAGCCAAGGTTAGCAGAAAAGGCGAATGGAATCCGTGTTTTGGATGACGTGGACAAAGAGTTCTATAGATTTTGTGAATTTTGTATCAGAAATGTATCATTGGCATGAATGATGTGTCTGGTTGGCGACCAGCACTATCCGATTTTCCCCTGATGCAATGCCGGAGCGCCTGATGGATCTTTCCCGTGTCGACCTGAACCTGCTGGTGTATCTCGATGTGCTGTTGCGGGAACGCAACGTGACCAAGGCGGCCAACCATCTCGGGATCACCCAGCCTGCCATGAGTAACGGCCTGCGTCGATTGCGGGACCTGTTTGCCGATCCGTTGCTGGTCAGAACCAGTGAAGGGATGACGGCCACGGAGCGGGCCAGGGAGCTGCAGCCGCTGGTTCGTGGCATCCTGTCGGATATCGAGCAGGCGGTGCAGGAGAAAACGCCCTTCTCGGCCATGGAGAGCCAACGGGTGTTCCGGATCATGGCCAGTGATTACGCCGAGTCCTGCCTGATGCCCCGGGTTCTGCGCCGGATCCGCCAGGAGGCGCCCCATGTCACCCTGGATGTGCTGACCCCCAGTGACGTGAGTTTCCTGGACGTGGAGCAGGGGCGGCTGGACATGGCCATCAACCGCTTTGACAAGATTCCCCAGTCGTTTCACCAGAAGACCCTCTGGACCGAGTATTTTGCCTGCCTGATGAATGCCCGGAATCCGATCCTCAAGGAACCGTTCACCCTCGATACCTACCTGGCGGCGAGCCATATCTGGGTCAGCAAGACCGGGTTTGGCGTTGGTGTGGGGGTGAATCCGAAAGATGTGCAGCGTCTTGGCTGGGTGGATGAGGCACTCGGGCGAATGGGGGCCAAGCGGCAGATTTCCGTGTTTACCCGACATTACCAGGTGGCCATGCTGCTGGCCGAACAGCACGATCTGATCGCCACCCTGCCGTCACGGGCGGCCTGGCTGCAGAAGGACAATCCCAACCTGGTGGTCAAGGTGCCACCGTTCGAAATACCGCCGTTCGAACTGAAAATGGCCTGGAGTCCGCTGCT
This sequence comes from Marinobacter pelagius, assembly GCF_003315345.1. GTDB lineage: Bacteria > Pseudomonadota > Gammaproteobacteria > Pseudomonadales > Oleiphilaceae > Marinobacter > Marinobacter pelagius_A. The sequence goes on along the minus strand of NZ_QNRO01000013.1, from coordinate 76,099 downwards.
GCAGCACAACACGGATCACCAGTGGCTGAGGAAACTGATCGCCGAGGTGGCTGAGGAAGTGGATACGGAGTTCGCGCCCTTCGGCGCCCGGTTCGAGTCCGCGGATCTCCCGCAGGTCCACCATTCAGAGCGGTAGCTGGCGGAGTTCCAGGGAACTTCGCCCAACGTCCCACATACGCTGGAAAGCCTCTGACAGCAGCTTCACCCGGCCACTGTCGGAAAAGTTGCAGAAGCCCTCAGGCTTGTAGAAGTCGTGGCGGTACAGCACGCCTTCCCGATCGATCAGCATGAACGGCTGGTCCTCCACCGGATAGTCGTCGTTCACCAGCTTCAGCTCAATCCGGCTGGGTAGCCGGCGCATCAGCTCCACCAGCTGGTGGCGGCGTTTTACCAGGGGTTTGTCGTCGTGGATCAGCAGCCGGACTTCGCTGAGCCGGTGGCGGCGGGCGAGGGCAGAAATCAGTTCCCGGAACCGGAAGCGATCATACAGGTCGTGTTCCAGCAGGCGGTCATACAGCCAGATCCGTTGCCCCGCCTGGCCGGCGAGGGAGTCCATCAGGGCCAGCATGCGGGTCTCGTTTTCAAACCGCCAGCTTTGCCGGTCCTCTTCCAGCAGCAGCGGATGGTCGCGCTCTTCCAGTGCGGCTACGGCAAGCTCTGGCGCCAGGCAGCGCATGTCGTAGTGGGGAATCCCGGCATCGTCGTAGACGTCCGAGCACACATGGAACCCGGACCGCTGGTAGAAAGGAATCGCGTGTTCCTGGGCAGACAGCCGGACCTCATCGTACTGGCCTGCGGCCTCGGCCAGCAGGTGGCGCAGCAGCGCCTCTCCGATACCTTTGCCCCGATGCTCGGGCAGGATTGCCATGCGGCCGATGTGGGCAGTTTCATCCAGGCTGGAGAACAGCCGGGCCACGCCTACCGGGGTGTTGTCAGGCAGAACTGCCAGGAAGTGATCGGCAATCTCGTCGGTCTCGTCCCACTCCAGTTCCGGCGGTATCTGCTGTTCCTCGATAAACACGCGCTGGCGGATATCCCGGATATGACCGGGAGCCAGTTGCCAGCTGTATTTGCGAATCCGGACCGTCATGACACTCCTATTCGAAATAGACCGAGCCCTGGTTGTACAGGGTCGTCAGCAGTCCGAGCAGGGCGGGGTCCGCAGCGAATCCGGCGAGTGCTTTCATATCCACACGGGCCGCGGCGCACAGCAGGGGTGCGAGCGGGCGGGCATCGCCCTTGAGCAGGTATTGCTCGCCATCCACAAACAGTGCGGTGTCTTCGCCGAGTTCGTAAAAGGCGAATCTGGAGCCCTCGTTCCAGCGAAGCTGTTCGCCGGCGCTGATGGCCTCTGCCAGGTCCTCTTCGGACGCCGGCTCCTCGGCGGGAACCACGATATCCAGACTCTTCGGCGCAGTGGCGTACTGGCCAAACCACAGGGCAAGCTGCCGGCGGTTGCCGACTTTCTCCTGGATGATGCCGTTGAGCCGGTCAATCACCTCCGGGGCAATGGTGCCGGGATTGTCCTGAACCTTGAGGTCGGGATCGTTGATGTGCTCGGCGGCGTCTGACTGGCCACAGAGGAAGTCGGTAAAACCGGTCAGGATGTCGTCGATGGTGGGCGCCCGGAAGCCGACCGACAGGGTAATGCAATCGTCCTCGGCGACACCGTGATGGCCGATGCCCGGCGGCAGGTAGAGCATATCGCCCGGAGCCAGGGTGACGGTTTCCTCGCCTTCCCAGCTGCTCAGGATCCGCAGGGGCGTGCCTTCCACCCTGGGCGAGGTATGGTCGCACTGACCGCCGAAGGTCCAGCGGCGATGGCCCTGGGCCTGGAGCAGAAACACATCATATTGATCGTAATGGGGGCCGACGCTGCCACCTTTCGGGGCGTAACTGGCCATGATGTCATCGAGGCGCCAGTTGGGAATGAACCGGAAGTGTTCGAGCAGGTCGGCAATTTCCGGAACCCAGTGGTCCAGCCCCTGAACCAGAAGCGTCCAGTCCTGCTCCGGCAGGTCGCTGAACCGGTCTGGCGTGAAGGGGCCGTTGTGCAACTGCCAGGGCTTGCCGTCGTCATTCTCGATGACGATCCGGGATTCCACGCCTTCCTCGCAGGCCAGGCCGGCCAGCTCATCCGGGCTGACCGGGCACTGGAAACCCGGAAAAGCCTGGCGGATCACCAAGGGTTTTTTCTGCCAGTAGTCCCGCAGAAATTCGGAAGGTGTCAGTCCGCCAAGCATGTCCATGGTGTGCTCCCGCTATCAGATGTTGCGCGCCTGCTCTCTGGCATTGCCAATGTAGTTGCCCGGTGTGAGGGCCATCAACTCTGCCTTGGCGGCGTCCGGAATGTCGAGGGTTTCCACGAAATTCTTGATCACTTCCGGAGTCATCGCCTTGCCCCGGGTCAAAGCCTTGAGCTTTTCATAGGGCTTTTCGATGTTGTAGCGGCGCATGACGGTCTGGATCGGCTCGGCCAGGACTTCCCAGGCGTGGTCCAGATCCTCGTCCAGGCGGGCCGGGTTGATTTCCAGTTTGCCCAGACCCTTGAGGGTCGCTTCGTAGGCAATCAGGCTGTGGCCGAAGCCGACGCCGAGGTTGCGCAGCACGGTTGAATCGGTCAAATCCCGCTGCCAGCGGGAGATCGGCAGCTTCGCCGCCAGGTGATCGAACAGGGCGTTGGCAATACCCAGGTTGCCCTCGGAGTTCTCGAAGTCGATGGGGTTGACCTTGTGCGGCATGGTTGAGGAGCCCACTTCGCCTTCCACTGTTCTCTGCTTGAAGTAACCCAGAGAGATATAGCCCCAGACATCCCGGTCGAGGTCGATCAGGATGGTGTTGAACCGGGCAATGGCATCGTACAGCTCGGCAATGTAGTCGTGGGGCTCGATCTGGGTGGTGTACGGGTTCCAGTCCAGGCCCAGGCTCTCGACGAACTCTTCAGCGTTGGCGGCCCAGTCCACGTTCGGGTAGGCGGACATGTGGGCGTTGTAGTTACCCACGGCGCCGTTGATTTTGCCCATGATTTCCACTTCGCGGATCTGCATCAGCTGGCGGCGCAGGCGGTACACCACGTTGGCCAGTTCCTTGCCCACGGTGGTGGGGGAGGCGGTCTGGCCGTGGGTCCGGGACAGCATGGGCTGGTCCGCGTGTTCCTTCGCCAGTTCCGCCAGTTTGTCGACCACCCGGTCCATCGCCGGCAACAGGCCGTGATCCAGGCCTTCACGCAGCATCAGGGCATGGGAGAGGTTGTTGATGTCCTCGGAGGTGCAGGCAAAGTGCACAAACTCGGTGACCGCATGCAGCTCGGGAACCCCGGCAATCTTTTCCTTGATGAAGTACTCGACCGCCTTGACGTCGTGGTTCGTGGTACGTTCGATTTCCTTGATGCGCTCGGCGTCTTCCAGGCTGAATTCGCTGACCAGCTTGTCGAGGAAGCTGGTGGCTTCGGCGGAGAACGCAGGCACTTCGGTGATCTCCGGGTGCGCGGCCAGCTTCTGAAGCCAGCGGATTTCGACGGTTACCCGGTTACGGATCAGGCCATACTCGCTGAAGATGCTGCGGAATACGCTGACTTTGCTGCCATAGCGTCCATCGACCGGGGAAATGGCGGTCAGGGCGGTGAGTTCCATCGAAAACCTCTCAAGTGATCAAAGAATCGAAACAAACTGGGAAACAGGGGTGCCAATGATACACCAGCGGGCCCTCTGAATCAGCGTTAATCCCGGCTATGCCGTTACAGCGGCTGGCGTGCCTTCTCGGCCAGTTCCCGGGCATGGTGGATAACCTTGCGCCGGGAGAAGATCAGCTGCCAGCGGCGCCCGCCGCACTGGCGCCAGAGCACGGCTGAGCGGATACCGGCCAGCAGGAGCGCCCGTACCTTGTCGGCGTTCTCTTCACGCTGCAGCACCGTGGGGTCACCGGTGACCTGGATGCGCTGCCGGAAGGTACTGATGGTGTCGGCGTAGATGGAGGCCAGGTTGCCGATCAGGTTGGCGTGGGTATAGCCGAAATGGCTGGCGGTATGGCGGGCCTGGTCGATCCGGCTGCCGATCACGTCCAGCATGTCGGAACGGCGGTTCAGCTTGGACTCCAGGTGGATCAGGTTGAGCACGTATTTGAGCACCTCGATATCCCGCTGCTTGCTTTGCTGGCTCATGACCGTGGAAAGGGTAACGAGGCCCTCCCGGATGTCGGACAGCTCGCCGCCATAGACGTCCAGGGTTGAGGCCGGGTCGGTGGCAAACAGCGAACGGATGCAGGTCTCCAGGGATGCCGGGTTGCACTGACCGTTGTGGGCGATCTGCTGCACCAGGTTGGCCGCCTGGAACACACCGGCCAGCGCGAGGGTCTGATCATGCAGGGACCGGCTCATGCGCTGGCTTCCTTCTGTTCCGTACTCTGGAGGCGCTCGGGCAGGGGCTCGTCATCACGCCAGGTTTCCTCGATCACGCCGCCGCCAAGGCAGATTTCGCCATCGTAGAAGACCACGGACTGACCGGGAGTAACCGCACGCTGGGCATCGTCAAAGACAACCTTCACGCCACTTTCCAGCACAGTTACCTCGCAGTCCTGATCCGGCTGACGATAGCGGGTCTTGGCCTTGCAGCGGAATTGCCTGGCCGGTGGCTCGCCGGCCACCCAGTCGATCGGGCCCGAGACCAGACCCCGTGAAAAAAGCAGGGGATGGTGTTTGCCCTGGACAGCAATCAATACGTTGCGTGTCAGATCCTTGTCGGCTACGTACCAGGGTTCGTCTCCGAACTCGCTGAGACCGCCGATTCCCAGGCCCTGGCGCTGGCCGATGGTGTGATACATCAGACCCTGGTGCCGGCCGATGACCTGGCCGTCCGGGGTTTCGATATCACCCGGCTGGGCCGGCAGATACTGTTTCAGGAAGTCCCGGAACTTGCGCTCGCCGATGAAACAGATGCCGGTGGAATCCTTCTTGTCATGGGTGACAAAACCCTGTTCCTCGGCAATCCGCCGTACCTCGGGTTTTTCCAGTTCGCCGACCGGGAACAGGGTGCGGGCGATCCGCTCGCCGGAAACCGCATGGAGAAAATAGCTCTGGTCCTTGTTGGGATCGAGACCTTTCAGCAGCAGGGCCCTGCCGGAGCCGTCCTCGAGCGGGCGCTGGCGGGCATAGTGCCCGGTGGCAATGTAATCCGCGCCCAGGGTGATGGCATAGTCGAGGAAGGCCCGGAACTTCACTTCCTTGTTGCACAGGATGTCCGGGTTGGGGGTGCGCCCGGCCTTGTACTCGGACAGGAAGTGTTCGAACACGCGGTCCCAGTATTCTGCCGCGAAGCTTGCGGTGTGCAGCTTGATTCCGATGTCATCGGCCACGGCCTGGGCGTCTGCCAGGTCGGTCATGGCGGTACAGTATTCGGTGCCGTCGTCTTCGTCCCAGTTCTTCATGAACAGGCCCTCGACCTGGTACCCCTGCTGTTTCAGAAGCCAGGCAGCCACGGAAGAATCGACGCCGCCGGACATGCCGACGATGACACGGGTGGATTCCGGAGACTTGGTATGGGGTGTTGTGCTCATGTCAGCCCTGTTGCCGCTAAAACAGTCGATTCTAACATTTCCGCGGAATCACGTCTGCGCATCGACGATGACGTCAAGCGGGTAACGGCGGCCATTTCGGTAATCTTCTATGCACTGGAGCACCAGGGGGCTGCGCAGCTTGTCCCCGAGTTGGCGAATGTCGTCAAGGTCAAGCCAGTGGGCGGCGATGATGCCATCGTCGAGCTCGGAAGAGTGATGGCGAACCGCCTCTGCCGCGTAGCAGAAGCGATAATAGGTGACGCCGTTGGCGGGCGCCTTGTAGGTGTATACCCCGAGAAAATGGCGGGGTTCAACCTGCCAGCCGGTTTCCTCGAGGGTTTCCCGGCGTACGGCATCGAGGATGGCTTCATCTTCCTCGACGTGCCCGGCGGGCTGGTTGAAGACCACCTGCCCGCCGCTGACCTCCTCGACCATGAGAAAGCGCCCGCGGTCATCTTCGACAATAACGGCAACGGTTGCGTGGGGTGTCCAGGTCATGATCGGGAGCGTCTCCTGCTGGGTCGGTGTTTGGCCGGTTGCTTTGTGGCCGGCATGTGCACGGCCAGGGTGCGGTATTCGCCCGGGGCCAGGTTGTCCAGTGTCCAGTCCCCGATACGGTAGCGGATCAGGCGCAGTGTGGGAAAGCCGACAGCAGCGGTCATGCGCCTGACCTGTCGATTCTTGCCTTCGGTAATGGTCAGCTCGATCCAGCTGGTGGGTACGGACTCCCGGCGCCGGACCGGTGGCACGCGGGGCCACACCCGAGGGTTCTTCATACGCGTTGCCCGGGCGGGGCGGGTCTTGCCGTCCTTGAGTTCGACCCCGGCTGCAAGCTGGGACAGGGCTGCGTCGGTGATGTCGCCTTCCACCTGGACCCAATAGGTTTTGGGCATTTTCAGCGAAGGGGAGGCGATCCGGTGCTGCAGGGAGCCATCACCGGTGAGCAGCAAGAGGCCCTCGGAATCAAAATCGAGACGACCGGCCGGGTAGACGTTCTCAAGCGGAATCCAGTCAGCCAGGGTCTGGCGGGGAGACTGGCCCGGGTCGTTGCGTCGGTCGGTGAACTGGCAGAGAACCTGGAAAGGTTTGTTGAACAGAACGAGTTCGGCCATGCCTGCAATGCGTATCGTGGGTTGCTGATTGGACGGGATGGAGGCCTGCAGGGTACCCGAATCCGGGAATTTGGCAACAGGGGTCTGGGCAATAAACACCTGAGCGGGCCGGCGCGTCAGCCGCCCGCCGTATCGATCCCGGTTCTTCAACAGCCCGGCTGGCGCTGGCGCCAGCCATCCGGTTCATACCTGCCTGTCAGGCAGGTATGGGGAAACAGCTTGCCGCCTCAGGCGTTTACTGCCCGCGGGGGGTAGTCTCCACGGCCCTCGTCGCGGGGGTCGGACTTCTTTTCGCTGCTACCGGAAGGTGCCTGGGACTGCCGGGAAGGCATCTCCTCGGGCACGATGTTGACTGCGTGAACTCCCTTGTCACTGGGTTTCTTGTCAAAGGTGACGGCCTGACCGGCTTTCAGTGTCTTGTAGCCGTCCATCTGAACCGAGGAAAAGTGGGCAAACAGGTCGTCACTGCAGCCATCCTCGACGATGAATCCGTAGCCCTTGGCATTGTTGAACCACTTGACCTTGCCTCTTGGCATGATGAACTCCCCTGTTCTTTTGCTGTCAGTTCTTATTATTCGTTACACCCGGAATCCCGGAACTCCGCCGGGATCCTGTTGCTTGTTTGTGCGCTCGGTTACGTTTGCATCGCATACATTTACATTATTTTACAATGCTCCTTAACTGTCGACCAATCAGCGCCCGTAGTCAATAGTTTCTATCGAGGTTATGTGTGGTTTAACGCGGTCCGGAAGCTGTATCATCCCCGTATTGATAAATATCTCACGCTCGGGGACTCGGGCCGCTTGAAAACCCGTCCCCGGACAACCACATTTAACCCGAGGACACCGAGTAAACCGGTAAAGAAACATGCGGACTATCGACAATTCTCTACTAGTATTGAATCAGGGGGAGGACGATCAGCCAGGCCGACAGGACGACCTCAGTGTTGCGCCCGAAAAGCCTGCTCTGAAGCGCCCGGCGCGTTACCGGGTCGTGCTTCTGAACGATGACTACACCCCCATGGACTTCGTGGTGGATGTATTGATGAAGTTCTTCGGAATGAACGAGGAGAAGGCGACGCAGGTGATGCTGCTCGTCCATACGCAGGGAAAAGCCGTATGTGGGGTATATACCCGAGACATCGCAGAAACAAAGGCAGCACAGGTGAACCAGTATTCCTCGGAATGCGAACATCCGCTCCTTTGCGAGATTGAACGTGCGGACTGACAGACGTTGGGGTGGCCCATGCTGAGCAAAGATCTTGAAATTACGCTGAATACGGCCTTCAAAAATGCCCGGGACAAGCGTCATGAATTCATGACCGTCGAGCATTTACTGTTGGCTCTGCTTGATAATGAATCGGCGGTGGGCGTCCTCAAAGCCTGTGGTGCTGACCTCAAGCGCCTCGAGGAAGAACTGGTGGAATTCGTCGATTCCACCACACCACTGATTCCCAGTAACGACAGCGAACGTGAAACCCAGCCCACGCTGGGCTTCCAGCGCGTGCTGCAGCGGGCTGTTTTCCACGTCCAGTCCTCTGGCAAGAAGGAGGTGACCGGTGCGAATGTCCTGGTCGCCATCTTCAGCGAGCAGGAAAGCCAGGCGGTGTATGTGCTGAAGAAGCAGAGCATTGCCCGCATCGACGTGGTCAATTTCGTTTCCCATGGCATCTCCCGGGTTCAGGGTGCCGAGGATCAGGAAGGGCATGACCAGGCTTCCCACGAGGAGGCAGGTGAAGAGGGCTCCCAGTCCAAGCCGCTGGAAAGCTATGCCACGAACCTGAACGAGCAGGCCCGTCAGGGTCGTATCGACCCGCTGATCGGCCGTGAGCACGAAGTCGAGCGGGTGGTCCAGATCCTGGCCCGTCGCCGCAAGAACAACCCGCTGCTGGTGGGTGAGGCCGGCGTCGGCAAGACCGCCATCGCCGAAGGCCTGGCCAAGCGGATCGTGGACGGTCAGGTGCCGGACATCATCTCTGATGCGGTGGTCTACTCCCTGGATATGGGCGCGTTGCTGGCCGGTACCAAGTACCGGGGTGACTTCGAGAAGCGCCTGAAAGGTCTGCTGAGCGAGCTGAAGAAACAGCAGCATGCGATCCTGTTCATCGACGAGATCCATACCATCATCGGTGCGGGATCCGCGTCCGGCGGGGTGATGGATGCGTCCAACCTGCTCAAGCCGATGCTCAGCTCCGGTGAGATCCGCTGTATCGGTTCCACTACCTATCAGGAGTTCCGGGGCATCTTCGAGAAGGACAGCGCGTTGGCTCGTCGTTTCCAGAAGATCGATGTCAACGAGCCGAGCGTCGAGGATACCTACCAGATCCTCAAAGGCCTCAAGCCCAACTTCGAGAAGCACCATGATCTGAAGTACACGGACAAGGCCCTGCGGGTAGCGGCGGAACTGGCGGATCGCTACATTACCGATCGCCACTTGCCGGACAAGGCCATCGATGTAATCGACGAGGCGGGTGCCCGCCAGCGTATGCTGCCGGAAAACAAGCGCAAGAAGACTGTCGACGTCTCGGAAATCGAGGACGTGGTGGCTAATATCGCGCGGATTCCGCCGAAGAATGTGTCCACCAGCGACAAGGATCTGCTCCGCAACCTGGAGCGGGATCTGAAGATGGTGGTGTTCGGGCAGGACCCGGCTATCGAATCCCTGGCGACGGCCATCAAGCTTGCCCGCGCCGGCCTGAAGGCACCGGAGAAGCCGGAGGGCGGGTTCCTGTTTGCCGGCCCCACCGGGGTGGGCAAGACCGAGGTGACCAAGCAACTGGCGAAGGTGCTGGGCATCGAGCTGGTGCGCTTCGACATGTCCGAGTACATGGAGCGGCATACAGTGTCACGCCTGATTGGTGCACCGCCGGGCTACGTCGGGTACGACCAGGGTGGTCTGCTGACCGAGGCCGTCAACAAGCATCCGCACTGCGTGTTGCTGCTTGACGAGATCGAGAAGGCGCATCCCGAGGTCTTCAACCTGCTGTTGCAGGTGATGGACCATGGTACCCTGACTGACAACAACGGCCGCAAGGCGGACTTCCGCCACGTGATTCTGGTGATGACCACCAACGCCGGTGCCGAGAGCATGGCCCGTCGTTCCATCGGCTTCAGCGAGCAGGATCACAGCACCGATGGCATGGAGGTGATCACCAAGACTTTCACACCGGAATTCCGTAACCGCCTTGATGGCATCATCCAGTTCCGTGATCTCCAGAAGGAGACCATCACCCACGTGGTCGACAAGTTCCTCACCGAACTGCAGGCGCAGCTGGACGAGAAGCATGTGGTTCTGCATGTGGATGAGGACGCCAAGGCCTGGCTTGCGGAACGCGGTTACGACGTCACCATGGGTGCGCGCCCGATGTCCCGCCTGATCCAGGACAAGATCAAGCGGCCGCTGGCGGAGCAGATCCTCTTTGGTCGGCTCTCAGATCACGGCGGTGAGGTCTTCATCCATCTCAAGGGAGACGAGCTCGAGTTCGAGTACGAGGACGAACCCGCGGAAGCCGTCTGATTCCGGCCCATCCGGCGAAGCCGCTGCCTTGTGCAGCGGCTTTTTTATATCGCAGGCAACAAAAAACCCCGCCGTGGCGGGGTTTTTCAGATGTCACTGAGGCATATTAACGGGCGCGGTAAACAATGCGGCCCTTGCTCAGGTCATAGGGGGTCAGCTCAACCTTGACCTTGTCGCCAGTCAGGATGCGGATGTAGTTCTTGCGCATCTTGCCGGAAATGTGAGCAGTCACAACGTGACCGTTGCTCAGCTCAACGCGGAACATGGTGTTGGGAAGGGTGTCGATGATGACGCCTTCCATTTCAATGACATCTGATTTCGCCATTCAGTAGAAACCTCTCTTTGAATATGCTTCTCGTGATTTTAAATTGCGCAATTCTGCCTGATTTGTCGTCATTTGGCAAAGTCAGTTGTCATCCATCGTCCGCCAGTGGCCATCGCGCAGAGCCTCAATAGGCTGGAAACGGGTCTTGTAGTTCATTTTCCGGCATTCCTTGATCCAGTAACCCAGGTACAGATGTGGCAGGCCCTGGCGTCTGGCCTCTTCGATCTGCCAAAGGATGGCAAAGGTTCCCGGGCTGCGGTGCTCCAGTTCCGTGGCAAACACCGTGTAGATGGCCGACAGGCCGTCATCGAGCACATCCACGGCCGCAAGCCCCACCAGTTTGCCCTCCAGGCGCATCTCCAGGAACCAGGAATCCGTGGCGCCTTCCACCAGGAATGAGCTGAACTGCTCCCGGGACGGGGGATACATATCGCCGTCGCTGTGCCGCTCATTGATATACCGGGCATAGAGCGTGTAGTACTCCTCGGTGAACCGGGCGGGCACCATGTCACAATCAAGGTCCGCGTTCTTTTTCATCACCCGGCGCTGGCTCCGGTCCGGCTGGAACTCCTCTGTCTTCAGACGAACGGGGATACAGGCATTGCAGTGCTCGCAATGGGGCCGGTAGTAATGGGAGCCGCTGCGACGGAAACCCAGGGCGGTCAACTGACTGTACAGTTTCTTGTCGATATTGGCCCTCGGGTCGACAAACATCGTGGTTGCCTCCCGATCTGGCAGGTAACTGCAGTCATGGGGTGGAGTCGCAAAAAATACCAGCGTTCTGAGGTTACTCATTTACACCTCCGGTCCACGCCATTCCCAGGTGAAGGTCCAGTCGGACTGGTCCGGTTTCTGATCAACACATGCCCTGAGTATAGATAAAAACTCCGCCCTGGGAATGCTCCGGGCACCCATGGTCAGCAGGTGGCCGCTCTCCACCTGGCAATCCATCATCCGGTAGCCCCAAAGCCTCAGCTGGTTCGCCAGGTGCACCATCAGCACCTTCGACGCGTTGGTTTCCAGGGAAAACATGGATTCGCCAAAGAAGCAGCGACCGAGTGCAACCCCGTACATTCCGCCGGCCAGCTCGTTGTTGCGGTTCCAGATTTCAATGGAATGGGCAATGCCCCGCCGATGTAGCTCGGTATAGGCTGCCACCATGTCGTCGGTAATCCAGGTGCCTTCGGCACGGGTGGAGCCACACAGCCGGATGATCCGACTGAAAGCCCGGTCAGCGGTAACGTGGAATCGTCTCTGGTTCAGCGTTCGCCGCAGGCTCCGGGAAATGTGGATGTCGGGTGGGAACAGCACACAGCGGGGGTCCGGGGACCACCACAGGATCGGCTGGTCGTCGCTATACCAGGGGAAAATACCGTTCCGGTAGGCGAGCACCAGCCGGTCGGTGGAAAGATCACCGCCGAGGGCCAGGAGACCATCCGGGTCATCCAGGGCCTCCTCGGCGGGTGGGAACCACAGGTGGTCCGGTTCCAGCCAGGGGAGAGTGGTCATCCTGCTCCAGTCATTCCGGTCCGGCTCAGTCCTGCTGGTCCAGGAACTTCTCGGCGTCCAGTGCTGCCATGCAGCCGAAACCGGCAGAGGTTACTGCCTGGCGGTAGACGTGGTCGGCCACATCGCCGGCGGCGAATACGCCCGGAATACTGGACTGGGTCGCCATGCCTTCGAGGCCGGAACGGATACGGATGTAGCCATTGTCCATGTCCAGCTGACCTTCGAACAGGCTGGTGTTGGGTTTGTGGCCGATGGCGATGAACACGCCGGCAAGCTCGATGTCCTGCGTCGAGTCGTCCTTGGTGCTCTTGATGCGCATGCCGGTTACACCGGTGGCATCGCCGAGCACCTCGTCCAGGGTGTGGTCCCAGATGATGTTGACGTTGCCGTTCTCCGCCTTCTCGAACAGTTTGTCCTGCAGGATCTTCTCCGCCCGCAGGCTGTCGCGACGGTGCACCAGGGTCACTTCGTCGGCAATGTTGGACAGGTAGAGGGCTTCCTCGACCGCGGTATTGCCACCGCCAATCACCGCAACTTTCTGCTTGCGGTAGAAGAAGCCGTCACAGGTGGCGCAGGCGGAAACACCCTGGCCCTTGAACTTCTCTTCGGATTCCAGCCCCAGGTACATGGCGGAGGCCCCGGTGGCAATGATCAGCGCATCACAGGTGTATTCGCCACCGTCGCCCTTGAGCCGGAACGGACGGTTGCGCAGGTCAGCCTCGTTGATGGTGTCGTATACGATGCTGGTCTCGAACCGCTCGGCATGCTTCTGCATGCGCTGCATGAGCTCCGGACCCTGAACCCCATCGTTGTCCCCGGGCCAGTTGTCGACGTCGGTCGTGGTGGTGAGCTGGCCGCCGACTTCAATGCCGGTAATCAGCGTCGGGTTCAGGTTGGCGCGGGCCGCGTAGACTGCTGCGGTATAGCCGGCAGGACCTGAGCCGAGAATGATCAGTCGGGAGTGTTGGGTGTCGCTCATGAATGTCTCTCACTGATGTTTGAAAATGAATACTATGAGGTCAGACGGTTTTTATTCAAGTACCGAGACCGTCGCCAGCAATTGCCGGACCCGCTCGGCGCTCTTGCCTGATTCGCCTTGCTCGAGCCGGTGCTCCGCGACGGCCGGGAAGACGGCCTGGATATCGTCGGGCAGGACATGGTGGCGCCCCTCCATCATCGCCCAGGCCTTGGATGCCCGGAGCAGGCCAAGGCCAGCCCGGGGTGAAAGGCCGTAGAGCAGGCCCGGCATGCGCCGGCTCTGCTCCAGAAGCCGTTGCACGTAATCCAGCAGCGCCGGGCTGGCGGTGACCCGGGCGACGCCGTCCTGCAGGGTCCGGAGGTTCTCGGCAGAGAGCAGGGTGCCCAGTCGCTCCGTCATGGCGCGACGGTCCTCGCCCTCGAGCAGCTCCCGCTCGGCGCGCGGGTCCGGATAGCCTAGTCTCAGACGCATCAGGAACCGGTCCAGTTGGGATTCGGGCAGCGGAAACGTGCCGCCCTGTTCGATGGGGTTCTGGGTGGCAATCACGAAGAACGGCTCCGGCAGCGGGCGGGTCTCGCCCTCGATGGATACCTGCCGTTCTTCCATGGCTTCGAGCAGGGCACTCTGGGTTCTCGGGGAGGCCCGGTTGATCTCATCCGCCAGGACCACCTGGGCGAAGATGGGGCCGGGATGGAAGACCAGGGTGCCCGCGGCCTTGTCATACATGGAGTAGCCGAGTACATCGGCGGGCAACAGATCGTTGGTGAACTGGATGCGCTGGTAACTCAGCCCCATCACCTTCGCCAGGGCATGGGACAGGGTGGTTTTGCCCATGCCGGGAATGTCTTCGATCAGCAGATGGCCCCGGGCCAGCAGGCCGCACAGGGCAAGGCGTACTTGCCGGTCCTTGCCCAGGAGAATGCTGTTCAGTTCATCAACAACGCTGTCTACCAGTTTTTTCATCCGGTCCTCAGTCCCTCACCCGCTTCAGAATGTCGCCATAGGCATCGATACGACGGTCCCTGAGATACGGCCAGATCCGTCGAACCGATTCAGTGCGGGTTCGGTCGAGAGTGACAGAGAGTATGCATTCGTTGTCGTCATCGGCGCGGGCGAGGAATTCTCCCTGGGGCCCGCAGATAAAGCTGTTACCCCAGAAGCGGATGCCATCGGACTGACCGGAAGGGTCAGGTTCGGTGCCCACCCGGTTCGGTGCCACTACCGGAAGGTTGTTGGCGACGGCGTGCCCGCGTTGGACTGTCACCCAGGCTTCCAGCTGGCGGGCCTGCTCGTCCGGATCGTCGGTGACATCCCAGCCGATGGCGGTGGGGTAGATCAGGATCTCGGCGCCGGCGAGGGCCATGAGGCGGGCAGCCTCGGGGTACCACTGATCCCAGCACACCAGCACGCCGAGCCTGCCGACCGATGTGTCGATGGGCGTGAAGCCATTGCGGCCGTCGTTGAACTGGGCATCACCGGGGGTGAAATAGAATTTCTCGTAGAAGCCCGGATCATCGGGAATGTGCATCTTCCGGTAGATCCCGGCAATCTCGCCATCCCGTTCGAACACCACGGCAGTGTTGTGGTAAACGCCGTTCATGCGCCGCTCGAAAATCGAACCCACGACGACCACGCCCAGCTCCCGCGCCAGTGCGGACAATCGGTCGCTGGTTGGCCCGGGGATCGGCTCGGCGAGTTCGAACACCGAGGTATCTTCGGTCTGACAGAAATACAGGGTGGCGTGGAGTTCCTGCAGGACAATCAGCTCTGCGCCCTGGCTTGCCGCTTCACGAATCAGTTTTTCGCTGGTGGCCAGGCTGGCCGCCTTGTCCTCACTGCAGGCTTGCTGGATTGCTGCGATGCGAAGTTCGTGACTGTCGCGGGCCTTGCTCATGTATTAACCACTCCTGCGGGGATTTGCATGGTGACGCAATGCAGACTGCCGTGCTGGTAAACCAGTGGCCGGCAGTCAATGGGGATGATTTCCCGGTCCGGAAAAATGCCCTGCATGATCTTGATGGCCTCGTCGTCCTGGGTAACCCCGTATACTGGCAGCAAAACCGCACCGTTGATGATCAGGAAATTTGCGTAGGTGGCCGGCAGGCGCTCGCCATCCTCGTCGTAAACCGGGTCGGGCCAGGGCAGGGCAGTGAGCCGGTAGGGTTGGCCATTTTCCTGCCGGAATTCCCGCAGCTCCTCCTCCATGGCTGCCAGGGCGCTGTAGTGCTCGTCCGAAACATCCGGGCAGGTCACGTAGCAGATGTGGTCGGGAGCGCAGAAGCGGGCCAGGGTATCGATATGACTGTCGGTGTCATCGCCGGCCAGGTAGCCATGATTCAGCCAGAGTACCCGGTCGCTGCCAAGAATTTCGGTCAACAGGTGTTCAATGGCGGTGCGATCGAGGCTCGGGTTGCGACTCGGTGTGAGCAGGCACTCGCTGGTTGTCAGGATCGTGCCCTGGCCATCCGATTCGATGGAGCCACCCTCAAGCACGAAATCCACCGGCTTGAGTGGTGATGTGCCAAACACACCGGCATTGGCCAGGTGCCGGTTCAGGGCATCATCCTTTTCCCAGGGAAATTTGCCACCCCAGGCATTGAAGCGGAAGTCGAGCAGCTCAGGACCTTCTTCCGCCTGAACCGTGATTGGGCCGTGGTCCCGGGCCCAGGTGTCGTTGGCTGGCGCCGGAACGGTGACGACCCGGCCGGGCAGACGGTTTTCCTCCGCGTACCGGTTAAGGTTGTCGCCCAGTTCCTGGAGGCGGAAAACATGTTCGCAACTGATGACCAGATGCTCGAAGCGCAGCACCGCCCGGGCAATGGCCTCAAAGACGGGCTCCACCTCTTCGAGGCGGGCAGCCCAATCAGTACCGGGGTGGGGCCAGGTCAGCATTACGGCACTTTGAGGTGCCCACTCGGCGGGCAACACGCGTCTTGAAGTCACTGTTGAAGCTACCTTAACTCGCAAAAGCCGCCATTCTAACCAAGGACCGGCCCGGCGTCAGGACAGTCGCCGTGAAAACCGGCCGGTTGGCGGTGTATTTTTGTTATCGTCCGGTCTGGCGTTTCAGTACCGTATGAAGCACGAGATCCTTTTCGAAATAGACGACGAAATCCTGGTAATGCCACCGCGTAATGGGAGGCTCGCCAACGGGGCCACGAACTTCCAGCGGGTTGCCCCACTTTGCTCGAACCGAGGACTGGGACAGCCCCGTTTTCGGATAGTTTCCCTGGTTGCGGTCGGCCTGGCTGCCTACCGGAGTTCGAAGTTCTTCAGCCAGGACACCGCTGGCCGGTGCCAACGACAGGGCGGCCGTCAGGGCCAGTACACCGAACAGGGTTTTGTTGTTTCTCATTGATGGCTCTCCATTGACGCTACAGCTCTGGTCCTTGCGGGGTGCTCCGAAAGGACATGGATAAAACGTAATATCCGAAAAAGACTAGCAAAAGTCACCCGCTTTCCCCCAGTTTATACTGTTTGGGCCCGAAATTTTTGCCAAGGCTTTCACATGCAGGGTGCGGGAGGTCCGGTTGCAACCTATTTTCGACAAGGGCCATAATGCGCTCGACCACGCCGAGCTTGCCATTCAGGGATTCTAACAGAGCAGCACTCCTACATGTTCCGACCCTTATCTTTCTATATCGGTTTGCGGTACACCGCAGCCAAGCGCCGCAATCATTTCATCTCGTTTATCTCATTGACCTCCATGATCGGTCTGATGCTTGGTGTCGCCGTTCTGATCATTGTGTTGTCGGTGATGAACGGCTTTGATCGCGAACTCAAGCAACGGATCCTGGGCATGGTGCCCCATGCGGTCATTCAGGGTGCCGGCCCGCTGCCCGATTGGGAGGCAGTCGACGCCCGTGTGGAGGAACACCCGAGAGTGCTGGCCGCCGCGCCATTTATCCAGGGGCAGGGGATGGTGACCGGAGGCGGCGACGTTCGGGGCGTGATGCTCAATGGCATCCTTCCGGAACAGGAACGCACGGTTTCCATTATTGAAAACCACATGATCGAGGGCGACCTGGAGGACCTGGTGTCCGGTGAGTTTGGCATCATCGTGGGCCGGACCATGGCCGCGAGTCTTCGCCTCAAGGTAGGGGACAGGCTGACGGTCGTGCTGCCCGAGGCCTCCGTGACTCCGGCCGGCGTTCTGCCCCGTCTCAAGCGCTTTACCGTCAAGGGTATTTTCAGCGTGGGTGCGGAACTTGATGGTAACTACACGCTCGTGCACATGGACGATGCTGCCAAGCTGATGCGTACGGGCGGCAAAGCCCAGGGCGTGCGCCTGCTGGTGGATGACCTGTTCGCCGCCCCGAAAGTGGCGGAGGAGGCGGCGCGGCTTCTGGACGGTCGTTACTACATTTCCGACTGGACCCGGACCCACGGCAACCTGTTCCAGGCCATCCGTATGGAGAAGACCATGATCGGCCTGCTGCTCATGTTCATCGTGGCGGTAGCGGCGTTCAACATTGTTTCGACGCTGGTCATGGTAGTTACCGACAAGACCGCCGATATCGCCATTCTCCGGACCATGGGGGCGACCCCGGGGCGGATCATGCGGATCTTTATCGTTCAGGGTGCAGTGATCGGAGTGTTCGGGACCCTGGTGGGGACCACGCTGGGCGTGCTGGGGGCCTTGAATATCAGCGCGTTTATCTCCTGGCTGGAAAAAGTCCTCGGGCACCAGTTCCTGAGTGCTGACGTCTATTTCATCAGCTATCTGCCGTCCCAGCTCCGGATGGAGGACGTAATGATCATCAGCGGTGCCGGGCTGGCGATGAGCCTGCTGGCAACCATCTATCCGGCCTGGCGGGCATCCCGGATCGATCCGGCGGAGGCACTGCGGTATGAGTGAGGCAAAAGCTCCCATGAACGATAAAACACCGGTCATTGACTGCCGCCGCGTTACCCGCACCTACAACGAGGGTCCGGAAAAGCTCACAATTTTTTCCGATATCTCCCTGCAGGTCGGGGCCAGTGAGACCGTCGCGATTGTCGGCAGTAGCGGTGCAGGCAAAACCACGTTGCTGAACCTGCTGGGTGGGCTCGACAAGCCATCCTCGGGGCACATCCACATCTGTGGTGAGGATATTCATCGCATGTCGGAGGCGGGCAGGGCGCGGTTCCGGAACCGGCATCTCGGTTTTGTGTACCAGTTCCACCACCTGCTGCCGGAATTCACCGCCCTGGAGAATGTCATGATGCCCTGTGCTCTTGGCGGGCTTCCGGTCAAGGCAGCCCGTGACAAGGCAGCCTCGCTGCTGGAGAAGGTCGGCCTCGGCGCCCGTCTGACCCACAAGCCCGGCGAGTTGTCCGGGGGCGAGCGCCAGCGCGTGGCCATTGCCCGCGCCCTGGTGAACGAACCTGAATGCGTGTTGATGGACGAGCCCACCGGTAACCTGGATGAACACACTGGTGAGGGCGTTCAGGCGCTGATTGAAACCCTGCGTGACCAGTCCGGCATTGCCTTTGTCATGGTAACCCACGACATGCGGATGGCCCGGAGCCTGGGGCGGGTGATGCGGCTGGAACAGGGGCGTCTGCTTCAGGAAGCCTGATTGGCGGTGCGGCGGCGTTTGCGCCGCGCCAGCCGTCTCTCCCGCCAGTCCGAGCGGATTTTCCGGCGCCAGAGATACTGGATGACGAGGTAGGAAAGGCAGGCAAAGACGGTGGCGCAGATCAGTGAGCCCAGATACAGGGGGATCCCGATATCCACGAGCCGTTCGCTGATCCAGGGCCAGGAGAGTTCGAATTCAAAGGCCAGTACCGGCCGGTTCAGGATCCACGCCCCGACCTTGTAGTTGAAGTAGAACATGGGTGGCATGGTGACCGGGTTACTGATCCACACCAGCGCCACTGACAGGGGAAGGTTGGCGTTGAACCAGATGGCAAACAGCGCGGCCGCCACCATCTGGAACGGCATGGGAATGAAGCAGAACCAGATGCCGATGAGAAAGGCTCTGGCGACGCTGTGGCGATTGATGTGCCAGAGGTTCGGTTCATGAAGGATATCGCCCAGAAAGTGCAGTGATTTCATGGACTGCACCCGTTCCGGTGACGGCAGATATCGTTTCATGAACTTCTTTGGCATAGGAAGTTCTGCCTGTAAGCGTGTGATTGCACCGGCAAAAGGGATGTTGCCGGAGAATAAATATCAGGAGGACAAGGATTGTCCGCGAGTCATACCAGCTCTGAACAGCCGTATAAGCCGCAATCGCACGGCGTGGCGTTTCTCTGCGCCATAGCTTTCTCGTGCGGCGTTATCTTACTTTATCGCTTGTCGGTGTTACCAGTGTCGTGGTGGCTGGTGGCGGCCCTTGTGACAGCTTTTTACAGTGTGCTGGTGGCGAAGTCTCCGGCGCTACGGAAGCCGGCGCTGGTGGTTGCCGCCCTGACAGCCGGTCTGGCATGGGGCGGATGGCAGGCCGGGCACAAGTTGAGTCAGCGTCTGCCGCCGGATCTGGAGCGGATTCCCCTGGCAGTCGAGGGCTATGTCTGCGATATCCCGGCGGCCGGCAGTTTCAACAGCCTGCGCTTCAGCTTTTGCATTACCGACTGGCCCCGGAGGTCTGAATCGGGGCTGCCAGAGCGGCTGCGATTGAGCTGGTATGGCGGTGAGGCACAAACGCTGGCACACCATCGTCTGACCCTGACAGTGGTCCTGAGACGACCCCACGGGACACTCAATCCCTCGGGATTCAGGTACGAGGACTGGCTGTTCCGCAAAGGCTATCGCGCCACCGGTAGTGTCCGGTCGGCGGAGCCCACTCTAACCCTGCCTTGCAACCTGCACTGCCGTTACACCGCTGCCCACCAGTCCCTTGCACGCTGGGTGGAAGGCCGATTTTCCAGCGCCAGTCACTACCCGTTGATCGCATCCCTGATGATCGGCAACCGTGGTGCCATGGAGTCGTCTCACTGGGAAGTGCTCAAGGCAACCGGGACCATCCATCTGGTGGCCATATCGGGCCTGCACCTGGGGCTGGTGGCCCTTGGCGCGGGTTTTGTGGCCCGTCGGGCCTTGCTGGCCTTTCCCGGGCACCGGTTCTCCGAGGCCTCTTTACGCTGGGGCGTCTTTACCCTGGTTGGCGTCTGCTGTCTGGCTTATGCCCTGGCATCCGGGTTCACGGTACCGACACGCAGGGCATTGATCATGGTGATGATTGCCACCTGGGCTCTGATAGGTGGCAGGGAGACCTCGCCATGGAGGTCTGTGGCTCTGGCCTTCGCGACTGTTCTGTTTCTGGACCCCTTTGCCCCGCTGGATCAGGGGTTCTGGCTTTCATTCTCGGCGGTTGCCATCCTGCTCGTGACCTTCTCCGGAAGGCTGGGAGCCGTTGGTTGGCATACTGGGCTGGTCCTGGCCCAGATGGCCGTTTTTATCGGGCTCTGGCCCGTGCTTGCCCAATTCGGTCAGGGCCAGCCGGTTGCCGGACTGGTAGCCAACCTGATAGCCATCCCCTGGGTTTCGGTGATTGTGATGCCGGTCATCATCATTGGGGGCATGGTGGTCGCTCTCGTGCCGGCGCTGGTGGACTTGGTGGTCCCGTTGATGGATGCTGTGCTGGCGGGGCTCTGGTGGTTATTGGTCGGCCTTTCCAATTGGCAGGTGCCGGTGCTTTCGTCGGCAACCCTGCCACTGTTGCTGGTGGCCACATCCGGATTGCTGGCCTTGCGTCTACCCCTGCCGTGGTTTCCCGCGCTGGTGTTCAGTGCGGTCGTTCTGTGGTTGTGGCCCGGGTCGGGTTACGTCAGCGGTGGTCCGGTGAACCGGTATGTGCCTGTGCCGGAGGTGCGTATCCTGGATGTCGGCCAGGGGCTTTCGGTGCTGGTGCGCCATCGCCGGGAAGTGCTGCTCTACGATACCGGCCCGGCGGTACCGGGGGTGTTTTCAGCGATGGAATCAACGGTCCTGCCGAACCTGAAGGACCTCGGTGTCCGGCAAATAGACCAATTGGTGATCAGTCACAGTGACAGTGATCATGCCGGCGGTGTGGGTCTGTTGCTCCGCAGTCTGCCGGTAGGGCGGGTGATTGCCGGCGAACCAGAGACGCTTGAGGGGCCGGAAGTGCCGGCCCGGGTGCCTGTTGAAAGTTGTCAGCAGAAGAGGACCAGACTCGGAGCGCTGGAGCTGGCTTTCTGGCGGAATCCCGGTGATGTGGCCGGTAACGATGCCTCCTGTGTTCTGGTGGTCCGGCACAAGGCGACGGAGTGGATTCTGCCGGGGGATATCACCGATGCGGTTGAGGCCAGTTTCCTGGAAACCCTGGGGTCTGCCTCAGATCCTTCTCTGCATCGGGTTGTGCTGGCGCCCCATCATGGCAGCAAAACCTCGTCTTCTTCTGCCTGGGTCAATTCCCTGGCGCCGGATCATGTCATCTATACCGCCGGCTACCGGCACCGTTATGGTCACCCGCACCCCGACGTGGTTGCACGCTATCGGCAGATCGGGGCGGTAGCGCTGAATACCGCGTGCTCGGGCGGCATTACGTTCAGGGCAGCTCCCGGAGGGCTGGAAGTCCATGAAATGAGACATGATTCACCGTTCTGGATCGGTGGAGCGGGGCTGACCCGTGACCAATGTAAAATACCGTGACACAACGGGTGTGGCCTGAAACGGCAGCTATGCTAAAGTAGCGCGGCTTGTAACTAACGAGGGAGACCAAGCGTGTTCGAGTTGTTGAAAGCCGGTGGCATTCTGATGGTGCCCATTGTTGCCTGTTCCATCCTGGCTCTGGCCATCGTCCTGGAGCGTTTCTGGACCCTTCGTGCCTCCAGGGTTGCTCCCCCCCAGACCATCAACGAACTCTGGCGCTGGATCAAGAAAAAGGATCTGAACGGTCGGAAGCTCAAGGCCCTTCAGGCGTCATCTCCTCTCGGGCGAGTTCTCGCCGGCGGTCTGCTTAACGCCAAGCATGGCCGCGAAATCATGAAGGAAAGCATCGAGCACGAAGCCAGCCATGTGATCCACGAGCTGGAGCGTTTCCTGAATCCGCTCGGCACTGTGGCCACCATCGCGCCCTTGCTTGGCCTGCTGGGTACGGTTATCGGCATGATCAAGGTATTCGCCGAGATCCAGCTCGCCGGTGTCGGCAACGCCGGCAACCTTGCCGGAGGTATTTCCGAAGCACTGATCACCACGGCGGCCGGTCTGAGCGTGGCGATTCCGGCTCTGATCTGTCACCGCTATTTCATCCGCCGTGTTGATGAGCTGGTGGTCAACATGGAGCAGGAAGCCATCAAGCTGGTTGAGGTTGTGCACGGAGACCGCGAAATCGACGTGGAAGGAGCCTGAACACCGTGAAGTTCAAGCGCCAGAGAAGCCAGGAAGTCGGCGTCGACCTGACCCCGTTGATCGATGTGGTCTTCCTGCTGCTGATTTTCTTTATGGTTTCCACCACCTTTACCCGGGAAAGCCATTTGCAGGTCGAGCTGCCCGAGGCCAGCGGCGAGCCAGCCAAGCCGGCCGAGGTAAAGCAGATCGACGTGGTGATCAACGCTGAGGGGCAGTACATCCTCAATGACCGTACCCTGGTTAACAACCGGCGGGAGACCCTTGAGCGGGGGGTACGTGAGTTGGCCGAAGGTGATAGTTCCCTGCCATTCATCATTACCGCGGATGCCCGCACACCACACGAGTTCGTGGTTCGCGCCATGGATGTTGCCGGCCGCCTGGGTTTTGCCAAGTTGAGCATAACCACGGAGCGGGAGTCCGATGCTGGTGAATAACCCGGAACCTGCGGCGCCGGCTGCCCTGGACAAGGGCAGCTGGGAGACCTACAAGCGCCTGCTGTCCTATGCCAAGCCGTTCTGGTTTGCCTTTTCCCTGGCGGTCATTGGCAACGTCATCTATGCCGCGGCATCCACTGGCATGGCGGCGGCCATGGAATACGTCATCACGGCCATCGAAAACCCCACCGACCAGAACCGGTTGCTGCTGACGCTGTTGATTGTCGGGGTGTTCGCGTCCCGGGGTCTGGGCACCTACATGAGCACCTACTTCATCGGTTACGTTGGCCGCCATGTCATCAATTCCCTTCGCCGGAACCTGTTCGAAAGGCTCATGGCGTTACCGTCCCGGTATTTTGATGACAACGCGTCCGGGCGGCTGGTTTCCAAGCTGACCTTCAACGTCGAGCAGGTGGCCGAGGCAACCACCAACGCGGTCACCACCGCCTTGCGTGAGGGCCTGACGGTTCTCGGCCTTCTCGGTTTCATGCTGTACACCAACTGGAAGCTGACCCTGCTGTTCCTCACCGTGGGTCCGATCATCGGGGCGGTGGTGAGTTATGCCAGCAAGCGTTTCCGAAAGATCAGCAAGCGTATCCAGGGCTCCATGGGCGACATTACCCATGTGGCGTCAGAATCCATTACCGGCTACCGGGTTGTCCGTACCTTTGGCGGTGAGGACTACGAAAAGGAACGTTTCCGGATCGTCAACGACCAGAACCTGAAGCAGAGTCTGAAAATGGCGGCAACCCAGGCGATCAGCGTGCCGGTGATCCAGGTGCTGGTGGCGATCGCAATAGCAGCGCTGGTCTGGATGATGTTGGCTCCGGAGATCCGGGGCGAAATGACTACCGGGCAGCTGGTGGCGTTCCTGACCGCCGCAACCACCATGGCCAAGCCCATCCGCCAGATCACCAACATCCACGCCAAGATCCAGAAGGGCGTGGCTGCGGCCCACGATGTGTTCGAAACCATTGATGAGCAGCCGGAGGAGGATCCGGGAACCTTCGCGCCGGATCGGGTTGCCGGGGATATCCGATTTGACGATGTCTCCTTCCGGTACCGGGACCAGCTCGATAACGTCCTCGAGGGGATTTCCCTCACCATTCCGGCGGGGCAGAGTGTCGCCCTTGTGGGCCGCTCGGGCAGTGGCAAGTCCACCCTGGTCAGCCTGTTGCCCAGGTTCTACGAGTTTACCGGTGGCGATATCCGCATCGATGACCATTCCCTGCGGGAGTATTCGCTCCCGGCCCTGCGCGCCCAGATCGCGCTGGTGACCCAGAGCGTAGTGCTGTTCAACGATTCCATCGCCGCCAACATCGCCTATGGGTCCCTCAGGCACTGCAGCCGCGAGGAGATCCGGGCGGCGGCGGAGAAAGCCCACGCCCTGGAGTTTATCGACCGGATGCCGGAAGGGCTCGATACCATGATCGGCGACAATGGCGTGATGCTCTCCGGTGGGCAGCGCCAGCGGCTTGCGATCGCCCGCGCCCTGCTGAAGGATGCGCCGGTGCTGATCCTGGACGAGGCCACCTCGGCACTGGATACCGAATCCGAGCGCCATATCCAGGAGGCTTTGGAAACTGTCATGCAAGGCCGGACGACCCTGGTGATTGCCCATCGCCTGTCCACCATCGAGAAGGCAGACCGGATCCTGGTGATGGAGAAAGGCCGGATTGTCGAATCCGGTCGCCACGAGGATTTGCTGGCGACCGGTGGCGCCTATGCCCAGCTACATCAGATGCAGTTCAGTGAGCATTCATGACTTCCCTGGTGGACCGGGTCTGGTATGGCAAGGGCCGCCCGCTCGGCTGGCTGGCGCCGCTGGCCTGGCTCTACCATTCCATCAGTGACTCCCGTCGCCGCAAGGCCTGGGAGCTTCGCGATGAGCCGCTGCCGGTTCCGGTAGTGGTGGTTGGCAACATTACCGCCGGTGGCACCGGCAAATCCCCGCTGACGGCCCGCCTGGTCAAGGAAATGTCCGCTGCCGGCTGGCGGCCGGTAATCCTCAGCCGGGGTTATGGTGGCAAATCCACCCATTACCCGCTTGTGGTCGACGGTGACAGCGATCCGTCAGTGGCCGGTGATGAGCCGGTGATGCTGGCGCAGGCGACCGGCGTTCCGGTGGTAGTGGATCCACAGCGCCGGCGCGGAGCCGCTCATGCCATTTCCCGGTTTCTGGGCAATGTCCTGATCTGTGACGACGGGCTCCAGCACTATGCCTTGCCGCGGGATATAGAACTGGCCGTGTTCGACGCCAGCCGTGGTATCGGCAATGGTGGTCTGATTCCTGTCGGCCCGCTAAGGGAGCCGGTTTCAAGACTTTCGAGCGTAGATTTTGTGGTGGTCAATGGTGCAAGGGCCGAAGAGCCCGAGGACCGGCTCAAAAGCTTCGAGGGGGTTGAGCATCCTGACATCTTCCCCATGCGGCTGCTCCCGTCCTCCCTGGTCCAGGTGACAACAGGTCATCAGGTGCCGCTGGCCGAGATTGCCGGGCGCAAGGTTCACGGCGTTGCCGGCATCGGCAATCCCGCGCGTTTTTTCGCCACGCTCAGGCAGCTGGGAGCCCGGGTCCGGGAAACGCCTTTTCCCGATCATCATCGTTTCAGGGCTCGCGATCTGTCGGCAGAGCCGGATGAGTGGCTGGTGATGACCGCCAAGGACGCCGTAAAATGCCGGAAGTTTGCACCGGATAATGCCTGGTACCTCGCGGTGGAGGCGGAGTTGCCGGACAGTTTTATCGAAGCGTTTCTCCAGCGGATCGAGGAATGCTCGCAACAGTTGAACGAATCAAACCAGAAGAGAACGGACCATGGATAAAAAGCTGATTGCCATGCTGGCCTGCCCGGTCTGCAAGGGTGACCTGAAGCTCAACAGGGAGAAAACCGAGCTGATCTGTTACCAGGATGCCATGGCGTTTCCGATCCGGGAGGGAATCCCGGTCATGCTGGCCAGCGAGGCCCGGACCCTGAGCACTGACGAACGTCTCGAAAAGCACTGACCTGATCTGGTAAGGGAGAGACCATGTCCTTCACCGTTGTGATTCCAGCCCGCTATGCCTCCAGCCGCCTGCCTGGCAAGCCGCTGGCGGATATTGCCGGCAAGCCGATGATTCGCCACGTGTGTGAGCGCGCGGTGGAAAGCCGTGCTTCCCGGGTGGTTGTGGCGACCGACGACCGGCGGATTCAGGAAGCCTGCGAAAGTTTCGGTGTGGAAGTGGTGATGACCTCGCCCGACCACGCCAGTGGCACCGACCGGCTGGAGGAGGTGGCACGCAAGCTGGCGCTTGATCCGGATCATCGGGTGGTGAACGTCCAGGGCGATGAACCCCTGATTCCGCCTGCCCTGATCAACCAGGTGGCTGAGAACCTGGAGCGCTACCCGGAAGCCTCCATTGCCACCCTCTGCGAGCGCATTCACGACATCGGGCCAGTGTTCAATCCAAACGTGGTGAAGGTGGTGTTCGATCATCGGGGCATGGCCCATTATTTCAGTCGGGCGCCGATTCCCTGGGCCCGGGATCAGTGGCCCTCCGGTATGGATTCGGCCAGGGGGCTGGTGTCGTTGCCGGATGGTGTCGGGTATTTCCGGCACATTGGCATCTATGGCTACCGCGCCAGTGTACTGAGCGAATTTGTTTCCTGGGTGCCGGCGCCGACCGAGAGAGTGGAGTCTCTCGAACAGTTGCGGGCGCTCTATAACGGTGCCCGGATCCACGTAGACATTGCTGCACAGAATCCGCCCGCCGGGGTGGATACCGAAGCGGACCTCGAGCGTGTCCGGGCGTGGCTGACAACGAAACAGGAGGGTTGAACATGAGCAATGGCGTTCGGGTGCTGTTTGTCTGCCTGGGAAACATCTGCCGTTCTCCCAGTGCCGAGGGCGTTTTCCGTTCCCTGGTGGAGGAGGCCGGGTTGTCCGACCGGATCCATATCGATTCCTGCGGCACCGGCAGCTGGCATGTCGGCAAGTCACCCGATGCCAGGGCAATGGAAGCCGCACGCAAACGGGGTATTGATATCAGTGGCCTCAGGGCGCGCCAGATTATCGAGTCCGATCTGGATGGGTTCGACTATGTATTGGTGATGGATCGCCAGAACCTGGCCGATGTGAAGGACATCTGGCACCAGAATGGTGGTACTTCTCCGGAGCTGTTCCTCTCCTATGGCAAGTCCCACCACGAGGAAGTACCGGACCCCTATTACGGTGGCGAGGACGGCTTCGAGTTCGTACTGGACCTCATCCACGAAGCCGGTCAGGGGCTTCTTGACGAGATCCGGGGGCGTTTGCGTTGAAGGATCGGGTGTCCGTTCAGGAGCAGGTTGATCTGCAGGCGTTCAATACCCTGCAGGTTCCGGCCACGGCCAGGTATTTTCTCGAGCTGAGGGATTCCGAGCTGCTGGAAGATGCCCTGGCGTGGGCACGGGAGCGTGGTCTGGACACTCTCTTTATCGGCGGTGGCAGCAACCTGGTGTTCGCCGGTGATTTCCCGGGATTGGTGATTCATATGGCAATTCGCGGCCGCCACTGGGAGCAGATCGAGGGAGACGAGGCCACCCTGGTTCTGGGTGCCGGGGAGAACTGGCATGAAGCCGTGCTCTACGCGACAAAGTCAGGCTACCGGGGTATAGAGAACCTGGCCCTGATCCCGGGCACGGCAGGCGCCGCCCCGGTCCAGAATATCGGTGCCTATGGGGTGGAACTTTGCGACACCCTGGTATCGGTAACCGCCTTTGATCGCGAGACGGGCAAGTGGCTTCGTCTGGCCAACGACCAGTGCGGGTTTGGTTATCGCGACAGTCTGTTCAAGCGTAAGTCCGGCCGTTATGTGATCACCGAGATACGGCTTCGGCTGTCACGCAGCAAACCCCTCCGGTTGGGCTATCGCGACCTGGAGGAGTACCTTGCCAGTCTTCCCGACAGGGAACCTGACGCCCTCACGGTAGCCGAGGCAGTGATGGCCATTCGCCGACGCAAACTCCCCGACCCCCGGCAGATTCCCAATGCCGGCAGTTTTTTCAAGAACCCGGTAGTGACCGAGACGGACTATGGCCGGCTGAAAGAGCAGTATCCGGATATCCCGGCTTACCCGCAGGCTCAGGGGGTGAAGGTTGCCGCGGCCTGGCTGATAGACCAGTGTGGCTGGAAAGGTTACCGGGATTCGCGGGTAGGCGTGCACAACCGTCAGGCTCTGGTCCTGATCAACCATGCCGGTGGGACTGGCCGCAATATTCTGGAGCTTGCAGACCGGATAAGGGAGTCGGTCCGGAAACGCTTCGGTGTGATTCTGGAGATGGAGCCCGGCGTGGTCGGTGGTGCCGGGCTCTCTCCGATAGTCTGAGCCGCGCGGGACGGCCGCGCTCAGAGTCCCTTACGCGGCGACGCGTTGATCAGGAAGGGCAGGGCTTCGGCGACCGGGATATCCTGCTTCTCTTCATCCCTGCGGCCCTTGTATTCCAGGGTGCCTGCCGCCAGACCCCGATCGGAAACCACGAAACGGTGGGGAATGCCGATCAGTTCCATATCCGCAAATTTCACGCCGGGGCGTTCGTTACGGTCATCCAGCAGGACGTCGAAGCCCGCCTGGCGCAACTGTTCGTAGAGTTTTTCCCCGGCTTCGGCCACGGTCGGTGACTTGTGGGCGTTCAGGGTCACAATGACTACCTCGAAAGGCGCAATGGCGTCCGGCCAGATGATGCCCTTGTCGTCATGGTTCTGCTCGATGGATGCGGCCACTATCCGGGAAACACCGACACCGTAGCAGCCCATTTCCATGACCGTGGCTTTGCCATGCTCGTCCAACACCGTGGCGTTCATCGCCTTGCTGTACTTGTTGCCCAGCTTGAAGATGTGGCCCACCTCGATACCGCGGCGGATCTCCAGGGTGCCCTTGCCATCCGGGCTCGGATCGCCTTCAACCACATTGCGAAGGTCTTCAACACGGCCCAGGGGTACATCCCGCTCCCAGTTAACACCGGTCAGGTGATAGTCGTCCCGGTTGGCGCCGCAGACAAAGTCCGCAAGGTGAGCGGCACTGCGATCGACAATCACAGGCACCGACAGGTTCACGGGGCCGATGGAGCCGGGCTCGCAGCCGGTCGCGCTCTTGATTTCCTCGTCGGTGGCCATGGTCAGTGGCTCGGCAATGCCGGCAAGGTTTTCAGCCTTGATCTCGTTCAGGGTGTGGTCGCCACGGAGGATGAGTGCCACCAGGCCGGATTGGCCGTTTTCGTCCTCCTCGCCCTTCACCAGAAGCGTCTTGACCGTGCGGGTGGCGTCTATGCCGAGGAACTCGGCAATGGCGTCAATGGTACGTTGGCCGGGGGTGTGGACTTCTTTCATCTCCTCGGCCGGCGCGGGACGATCGCCGGCAGGAGCAAGGGCCACCGCCTTCTCGATGTTGGCGGCGTAATCGCTCTCGGTGCTGAACACGATGTCGTCCTCACCGGAGGAGGCCAGCACGTGGAATTCGTGGGAATCGCTGCCACCGATGGCGCCTGAGTCCGCCTCTACCGGGCGATAGTCCAGCCCCACACGGTCGAAGATGTTGCAATAGGTCCGGTGCATGACCTGGTAGGTCTCGTTCAGAGACTCCGCGTCGACGTGGAAGGAGTAGGCGTCCTTCATGATGAACTCGCGGGCGCGCATCACCCCAAACCGCGGGCGGCGCTCATCCCGGAACTTGGTCTGGATCTGGTAGAAGTTGGCCGGCAGTTCCTTGTAGCTCTTCACCTCGTTACGGATCAGGTCGGTAATGACTTCCTCGTGGGTCGGACCGAAGCAGAAATCCCGGCCATGGCGGTCGTTCATACGCAGCAGCTCGCCACCGTACTCGGTCCAGCGGCCGGACTCCTGCCAGAGTTCCGCCGGCTGTACCGCGGGCATCAGGACTTCCTGTGCTCCGCTCTTGTCCATTTCTTCACGAACAATCCGCTCGACTTTGCGCAAACTGCGCAGCCCCATCGGCAGCCAGGTGTACAGGCCGGCTGCGAGCTTGCGGATCATGCCGGCACGTAACATCAACTGGTGGCTGATAATTTCCGCGTCAGCGGGAGTCTCTTTCTGGGTCGCTATCAGGTAACGGCTTGCTCGCATTGTCTCTTCCGTTTGGCTTGAATCAGAATGGTTAGACTAATGGACAGGCGGATCCTCGCCGCCGGCGTCTTATTATGTCGTAAAGTGGTGGTTATTGTACGGAGCCAGCCTGACAAGGTACAGATGATGACTGATGAAACTGTTGATGTTGCCCCCCGCCGCCAGCCTGTTCAGGCCCGGAGCCGCGAGCGGGTAAACACCATCCTGTCGCATGCCGCGGCCATATTTGATGAAGTCGGTGTGGATGCCACCAGCATGTCCGCCATTGCCCGGCAATCCGGTATGTCCCTGGCCTCGCTCTATCGCTACTTTCCCAACAAGGCTGCGATCGTTCACGCTATCGCCGAACAGCACGTGGAGAAGATGGAGAAGGCCCTGCGCAAGCATCTGCCGGAGCTGGGCCTGATCGAAGCCGTGGATATTCTGATTGACCAGTTCTACGAGTTCTACCGGACCGAGCCGGCCTATTCGGCAATATGGAGTGGTGTTGAGGCTATGCCCGAGCTCCGTGAGCTGGACCTGCGGGAACTCTACAGCAACGCCCAGGACCTGGACGCGCGCCTGAAGGAAGAATGCCCTCATATTCCGGAGGGTCGACGGTGGACGGCCAGCCTTCTGCTGCCACGTTCGGCCGGCAACATTCTTCGTCTCGCCGTTACCCTGCCCGAAGACCAGGGCCATCAACTGGTCGAGGAACTTAAATGCATGGCGGGTGCCTACGTCCGGGAGCTGATCCGCTGACTCAGGACAGGTAACCCAGGGGCAGGGCGGTGCTGTCTATCACCCGCCTGAGAACGAAGCTGGAATGGACGCCACTGACCCCCTGGATCCGCGTGATGTGGTTCAGCAGGAAGTGGTGATAATGGTCCATGTCCGGCACCACCACCTTGAGCATGTAGTCGGCGTCCTGCCCCGTGATCAGGTAGCACTCCTGGACCTCCGGGTAACCGGCGACCTTTTCTTCAAAGGCTGCAAAGCGTTCGGGGGTATGCCGGTCCATGCCGATCAGGATGATGGCCGTTAACGAGAGCCCCAGCTTCTTGTGGTCCAGAATCGTGGCGCGGCGAAGGATGACGCCGGCGTCCTCGAGGGCCTTGACCCGTCTCAGGCAGGGGGAGGGGGAAAGTCCTACCTTTTCTGCCAGTTCCTGGTTGGTCAATGAGCCGTCTTTCTGGAGTTCCTCCAGAATCCGCCGGTCTGTTTTGTCAATTTTTACGAGTTCTTTGGGTTGTTTGAGCATGATGTTGCGGCCTTGGCATCAATTAAGGTGATTTATGCTCAAATTTACCCGTTCCAAGCCTGAAATAGCAATCAAATTTCCGATCGACTGAGTTAGCATAGTAACTAAATCAAGTACTCCACTGGCAATCGAAAGGAATCCTCCTATGGCTTTTGATCATCGCAAATATATGGCATTCAAGCCGATCGCCAAGACCGACCGTCGCTGGCCGGACAAGGTGATCGAAAAGGCTCCCACCTGGTGCGCGGTAGACCTGCGGGATGGTAACCAGGCGCTGGTCAAGCCGATGTCTGTTGCCCAGAAGCAGCGACTGTTTGATTTGCTGGTCAAGCTCGGCTTCAAGGAAATCGAAATCGGTTTTCCGGCCGCCAGTCAGCCGGACTTTGATTTCTGCCGCAAACTGATTGAGGAAAACCGGATTCCTGACGACGTCAAGATCCAGGTTCTGACCCAGGCGCGCCCGGAGCTGATCGAGCGCACCTACCAGGCTCTGGAGGGTGCCAAGCGCGCTATCGTACATGTCTACAATTCCACCTCGACGGTCCAGCGTGAGCAGGTATTCGGTCTGGATCGTGACGGTATCCGGGACATCGCCGTCAATGGCGCTAAGCTGGTGAAGGACATTGCAACCCGTTATCCCGACACCGACTGGACCTTCCAGTATTCTCCGGAAAGCTTCACCGGAACCGAGCTGGACTTCGCCGCGGAGGTCATCGATGCGGTCACCGAGGTGTGGCGCCCGGATCAGGGCCAGCCAGTGATCATCAACCTGCCGGCGACCGTGGAAATGGCAACCCCGAATATCTTTGCCGACCAGATCGAGTGGATCTGTGACAACATTCAGCGCCGGAAGCACATCAGCATCAGCGTGCATACCCACAATGACCGGGGTTGTGCCGTGGCCGCTGCCGAGCTGGCGGTGATGGCGGGTGCCGATCGTGTCGAGGGTACCCTGATGGGTAATGGTGAGCGTACCGGCAATATGGACCTGGTCACCATGGCCATGAACCTGTATTCCCAGGGCATCGACCCGACCCTGGATCTGTCCGGTATGGCAGAGATCACGGAAGTGGTCGAAGCCTGTACGGAAATTTCCACGCACCCGCGCCATCCCTATGCGGGCGAACTGGTATTCACCGCATTCTCCGGCAGTCATCAGGACGCGATCCGCAAGTGCCTGGCACGCCGGAAGGATGGCGATGTCTGGAACGTTGCCTATCTGCCAATCGATCCGTTCGATGTCGGTCGGCGCTATGAGGAAGTGGTACGTATCAACAGCCAGTCCGGCAAGGGTGGCGTTGCCTACGTGCTGGAGCGGGACTACGACATCAGTCTGCCCCGGTGGTTGCAGATCGAGTTCAGCAAGGTGGTCCAGCGTGAGGCGGAGACTGAAGGTGGGGAAATCGACTCACACACCATTCACCGCCTGTTTGAGGACCGGTACCTGAAGGTGCATGCCGATTGGGAACTGCGTTCCTACGATCTTCACCGGGATGACGAAGGGGTGCGGGCCGACGTGGTCGTGGGCGGTGATGCCTCGCTGGTTCGACTGGAAGGTCGTGGTCTGGGCGCCGTAGAGGCGGTCTCCGAGGCCCTCGAGAACCGCTTCGGTATTACCATTGCGGTTGAGGCCTATGACGAGTTCGCACTGGGCGAGGGGACCAATGCCAATGCCCTGGCGTGTATTCGCCTGACGGTGAATGGTCAGCACTGCAGTGCGGCGGCTCTCGCCGAGGACACCACGTCAGCCACCCTGCAGGCGCTGTTCTCCGCCGTCGCCCAGGCTGTCGGAACCGATATGCCCTCTGCGAAAAAGACCGCCGAATTGGCTGACGCCTGAGGAAAGAAATCGAAGGTAAAAAATAAGCCGGCATGATGCCGGCTTATTACGTTTCCAATGCCCGTGAGGGGCAAGGAACGGTCCACTTAACCCGGTTACACCGGCGTTACGTTTTCCGCCTGCGGGCCTTTCGGGCCCTGAGTTACGGTGAACTGTACCTGCTGACCTTCGGTCAGGGTACGGAAACCGGAAGCGTTGATTGCACTGTAGTGAACAAATACGTCACTGCCACCGTCCTGAGCGATAAAGCCAAAGCCCTTGGACTCATTGAACCACTTCACGTGGCCGGTTTTTGTATCGGACATTGATCTTTCCTGTCTTTCTAAAATTTGCCCTCACGGGACCTTCGAATTCCATATGGAACTGTGCTGAGAAATCCAGAGAGTACTGAGAGAAGGGGCAACGAAAAGCACGGAGGCACGACGTTGTAACGCATTCACTAAATACCGCTGTATTTTCACAGCAATTTCAGTATAGACCGAGTTTCGGGAGCGTCAACGCTTTTTTTGAAGCTTTTATTCGTTTTAAAAACAAGGATTTGACAGAAAAGTGACAGGTGAAGAGCTATCGTGGCCGGCCACTTTCAGTTGGCCGGCCACGATGTTTGCTAGCGGAATGCTCAGGAGCGGAACTGCTGGCTGATTTCTTCCAGGATGGCTGGATCATCTATGGTGCTGGGAACCGTGTAGTCCTCACCGTCGGCAATCTGGCGGATCACCCGGCGCAGAATCTTGCCGGACCGGGTCTTGGGCAGCCGCTCGACCACCATCGCCCGGCGGAAGCAGGCAATGGCGCCGATCTTGTCGCGCACCATTTCAACCAGCTCTTCTTCCAGCTCATCGTGATCGATGGTGGCTCCGTCCTTGATCAGCACCAGGCCAATGGGTACCTGGCCCTTCAGCTCATCATGGGCACCCACCACGCAGCACTCGGCCACAGCCGGATGGGATGCCACCACTTCTTCCATTTCGCCGGTGGATAGACGGTGGCCCGCAACGTTGATGACGTCATCGGTCCGGCCCATGATGAACACGTAGCCGTCGTCATCAATGAAGCCACCGTCACCGGAGCTGTAGTAGCCTTTGATCGGATCGAGGTAGGTCTTGCGGAAACGTTCGTCATCACCCCAGACCGTCATCATGCAGCCCGGCGGCAGCGGCAGCTTGACCGCGACCTGGCCCTGCTCCCCGGAGGCAACCTGGCTGCCATTCATGTCCACAACCCGAACGTCGTAGCCCGGGGAGGGTACGGTAGCGGAGCCGGGTTTGGTTTCCATCATCTCGATGCCCACCGGGTTACAGCAGATGGCCCAGCCGGTTTCGGTCTGCCACCAGTGATCAAGGATGGGCAGGCCGGTGTGCTCTTTCAGCCATTCGTAGGTCGGTGGGTCCAGTCGCTCCCCGGCCAGGAAGATCCGCTTGAGGGAGCTGACGTCGTACTTGTTCAGCTCGTCCGCTTCGGGGTCTTCCTTGCGCACTGCGCGGAATGCCGTGGGGGCAGTGAACAGCAGGTTCACGCCATGGTCCTGTACCACGCGCCAGAAGGCGCCGGCATCCGGGGTTTTGACCGGTTTGCCTTCGTACAGGATGGTGGTGCAGCCGGCAAACAGCGGGCCGTACACGATATAGCTGTGACCCACGACCCAGCCAACGTCTGACGCGGCCCAGTAAACATCGCCGGGGTTGGCGTCGTACACCAGTTTCATGCTGTATTTGAGGGCGACGGCGTGGCCGCCATTGTCCCGCACCACACCCTTGGGTTTACCCGTGGTGCCGGAGGTGTAGAGGATGTAAAGCGGATCCGTTGATTTGACTGGGACTGGATCGGCCGGTTCGGCGCCTTCCATGACCGCTTCCCAGTCAAGGTCGCGGCCATCCTGCATGTCAGCCTGGGCCTGGGGGCGCTGGTACACCACGCACAGGTCCGGCTTGTGGCTGGACTGCTCGATCGCCTTGTCCACCAGCGGCTTGTATTCGATAACCCGGTTGACTTCGATGCCGCAGGAGGCGGTGATCAGGGCCTTGGGTTCGGCGTCTTCGATACGCACCGCCAGCTCGTGGGCAGCAAAGCCGCCGAAGACCACAGAATGAATGGCGCCGATACGGGCACAGCCCAGCATGGCCACCACGGCCTGGGGAATCATCGGCATGTAGATGATGACCCGATCCCCCTTGGAGATGCTGTTAGCCTTCAAAGCACCGGCAAAACGGGCAACCTCGGCGGTGAGTTCGTTGTAGGTCCAGGATTGCTGGGTATTGGTAACCGGGGAGTCGTAGATCAGGGCTTTCTGATCGCCCCGGCCGGCACGTATGTTCGCATCCAGTGCAACGTCGCTGGTGTTGAGGACGCCATCAGGAAACCATTCGCCATGGCCATTGTCCTTTGGCTGCCAGATGGTCTTCGGCGCTTCGATCCAGTCAATCTGGTTGGCATGCTCTTGCCAGAATTCGTCACGCTGGTCGATCGAGCGCCGGAATTCGGAATTGTAGTCCATAGATTCCACCTCTTGGTGCCTGTTATTTTTGTGTTGTTTGTACGTATTGACACAACTTTAGGCACTTTGAGTTTATGGACTAGTAGACCATAGGCTTAGTAAGGGCTTTGCAACATGTTATTCCGGGCCTGATTTGACGGACGTCACTTCGGCCTCGATCTCGCCTCTCGCCACCCGGGCCGAAACCCGGTCACCAGATGAGAGGTTGTCTGCATCCCGGATGATGTCGCCGGCCGGCCCCCGGACAATGGCGTAGCCCCGGCCCAGGGTGGCGAGCGGGCTGACCACATTCAGGGTCTGGGCGAGGTGTTCCATGCGGTCCCGTTGCTGCCGGATGCTCAGCCGGGTTGCTGCAAACAGCCGCTCCTCGATCCGGCCGAGGGCCTCACGGCTGGTGGTCAGCTGTTTCTGCGGAGACTGCATGGCCAGCCTCTGGGCGAGATGCCCGGTGCGCACATCCCAGCGCTCCAGCTTCTGCTTCATCGCCTTACCCAGCCGAAGCTCCAGGTCATCCATGCGCTGGGCTTTCTCCTGCAGCTCCCGGCGGGGATCCCGCAGCCGTGCGGCCAGGTGTTCCAGTTGCACTGACAGGCGTTTCAGGGCCCGCCGTGCGGCATTGGCAAGCCGAAGCTCCTGCTCGGCGAGTTGCCTCAGCCATTGGCTCTGGTCCGGGGAGATTTTTTCCGCAGCGGCCGACGGGGTCGGGGCCCGAAGGTCCGCCACGAAATCGGCGATGGTCACATCCACTTCATGGCCGACGGCGCTTACCGTCGGAATCCGGCAGGCCGCAATGGCCCGGGCGACCGCTTCCTCGTTGAAGCACCAGAGATCCTCGAGGGAGCCACCGCCACGCCCGATGATCAGGACATCCGCAACACCATGGCTCTGGGCCTGCTCGATGGCCCGGACGATATCGCTGGTCGCAGCCTTTCCCTGCACGGCGGTCGGGTAAAGAGTGACAGGGATGGCCGGGCACCGGCGTGAAAGCACCGTCAGGATGTCATGGATGGCAGCGCCGGTCGGCGAGGTGACAACCCCGATATGCCGGGGCAGGGCCGGAATCGGCTTCTTGCGGGCCGCCTCGAACAGCCCTTCGGCCTGGAGCTTGCGCTTCAGTTCCTCGAAGGCCTGCTGCAGGGCGCCCAGTCCGGCCGGCTCGATGTGTTCAACAATGATCTGGAAGTCGCCCCGGCTCTCGTACAGGGTCACTTTCCCGCGGATACGGACCTGGTCGCCTTCCTTCGGAATGGCCCGGACCCTTTGGTTGAAACCCCGGAACATGGCGCACCGGACCTGGCATTTGCGGTCTTTCAGGGAGAAGTACCAGTGGCCGGAGGAGGGGCGTGAGAAGCTGGAAAGCTCGCCTTCCACCCAGACCTGCATGAAACTGGATTCCAGCAGGTGCCTGGCCTGGTGATTGAGTTCGCTGACACTCAGGGCCCGTGTCGGGCGCAGATTGCCCGCGTCACCGGAAAGAGGCTGGGAATCCTGGAAGGAGGGGGTCAAGGCCGTACTCCGTGGTTGGTTATACGCAATAGCCGAAAATTTCGAAGTAAAAATATCGGAAATTCAAAAAGATGCAACCGGACCTTCAAAATGGTGCGGTTTACTGTCCCGGGCCACCACTTTATAATAGATCGATTAAGGATTTTGCTTTGTCGCGCCGCTCAGGGCGCGGTACAGGATTTCCAAACTTAGCACGTTCAAAAGGCGGATCCCAATGCTGCGAATTGCTGAAGAAGCCCTCACGTTTGATGATGTTCTGCTTGTTCCCGGATACTCGGAAGTTCTCCCCCACCAGGTCAGTCTCCAGACCCAGCTGACCCGGAATATCACCCTGAACATTCCGCTGGTCTCGTCTGCCATGGATACGGTTACCGACGCCGAGCTGGCCATCGCCATGGCCCAGGAGGGCGGCATCGGTATCATGCACAAGAACATGACTGTGGAGCAGCAAGCGGCTGCGGTTCGCAAGGTCAAGAAATTCGAGAGTGGTGTGGTGAAGGATCCGATCACCGTCTCGCCGGACACCACCGTGCGTGAACTGGTGGATATCACCATGGCCAACAACATCTCCGGCCTGCCGGTCGTCGATGGCCACGATCTGGTGGGCATCGTTACCGGTCGTGATATCCGCTTCGAAAGCCGCATGGACACCCTGGTGCGTGACATCATGACGCCGAAGGAAAAGCTGGTGACCGTCAAGGAGGGCGCCAGCCTCGAGGACGTGAAGGAGTTGTTGCACCGCCATCGCATCGAGAAGGTGTTGGTGGTGAATGATGAGTTTGAACTGCGCGGTCTGATCACCGTCAAGGACATCCAGAAAGCCAAGGACTATCCGCTGGCGTGCAAGGACGAGCAGGGCCGCCTGCGTGTCGGTGCCGCGGTCAGCACCGGTGGGGATACCGAAGCCCGGATTACCGCCCTGGCCGAAGCCGGTGTCGACGTGATTGTGGTTGATACCGCCCATGGTCACTCCAAAGGCGTTATTGACCGTGTTCGTTGGGTGAAGCAGAACTTCCCCGAGGTGCAGGTCATCGGTGGCAATATCGCCACCTCCGATGCAGCGATTGCCCTGGCGGATGCCGGTGCGGACGCCGTGAAGGTCGGTATCGGCCCCGGTTCCATCTGTACCACGCGTATTGTTGCCGGTATCGGCGTGCCCCAGATTTCCGCGGTATCCAACGTCGCGGCGGCGCTGAAGGATCGGGGCGTTCCCCTGATCGCGGACGGCGGTGTGCGTTTCTCAGGTGATATTGCCAAGGCCATCGCCGCCGGCGCCCACAGTGTGATGATCGGTAGCCTGCTGGCGGGTACCGACGAGGCTCCGGGCGAAGTAGAGCTGTTCCAGGGTCGAAGCTACAAGGCCTACCGTGGCATGGGCTCCCTCGGCGCGATGGGGCAGGGTTCCAGTGACCGTTATTTCCAGGATGCCAGCAAGGGTATCGAGAAGCTGGTGCCGGAAGGTATCGAAGGTCGTGTGGCCTGCAAGGGCCCGATGCGTAATATTGTCCATCAGCTGATGGGCGGTCTGCGTGCTTCCATGGGCTATACCGGCAGTGCAACCATGGAAGAAATGCGCACCAAGCCGGAATTCGTGCGCATCACCAATGCCGGCATGCGTGAGAGCCACGTCCACGACGTGACCATCACCAAGGAAGCGCCCAACTACCGTATCGGTTAAGAATGACTCCAATAAACGCGGCCCCGGAACGGGCCGCGTTGTTTATTTGTGATCCGAGGACTCCATGGCCCAGAACATCCACGACCACCGTATCCTGATTCTTGATTTCGGTTCCCAGTACACCCAGCTGATTGCCCGTCGTATCCGGGAAATCGGCGTGTACTGTGAGATCAAGGCCTTTGACATCACCGATGAAGAACTCAGGGAGTTCAATCCCAAGGGCATCATTCTCGCGGGCGGCCCGGAATCCGTAACCCAGCTGGGTGGTCCCCGGGCTCCGGCGGATCTGTTTGACCGCGGAATCCCTGTGCTGGGTATCTGTTACGGCATGCAGACCATGGCTGAACAGCTCGGTGGTCGTGTGGCCAGCTCCGAGAAGCGTGAGTTCGGCTACGCCCAGGTGAAAGTGCGCGCCAAGGGTCCGCTGCTGGCGGATATTACAGATCACCTGACGCCGGCCGGGGAATCCTTGCTGGACGTGTGGATGAGCCATGGTGACAAGGTTGTGGCCATGCCAGAGGGCTTCGAGCTGCTGGCCTCCACCGAGAGTGCCCCGATTGCCGCCATGCAGGACACGAGCCGCAATCTTTACGGCGTGCAGTTCCACCCGGAGGTTACCCATACCCTCCAGGGCAAGCGCATTCTTGAGCACTTTGCCTTGAGTATCTGTGGTTGTGAGGCGCTGTGGACGCCGGCCAAGATCGTGGACGATGCGGTGCGCCAGATCCGCGAGCAGGTTGGCAACGAGAAAGTGCTGCTCGGCCTCTCCGGCGGTGTGGACTCCTCGGTAACCGCAGCGTTGCTGCACAAGGCCATCGGCGAGCAGCTGACCTGCGTGTTTGTGGACAACGGCCTGCTCCGTCTCCATGAAGGTGATCAGGTCATGGACATGTTCGCCAGCAACATGGGCGTAAAGGTCATCCGCGTGGATGCCGAGGACCTGTTTCTGTCCAAGCTCAAAGGCGTGGATGACCCGGAGCAGAAGCGCAAGATCATCGGCAACACCTTCATCGACGTGTTCGACGATGAGGCCGCGAATATCAAGGACGTGAACTGGCTGGCCCAGGGCACCATCTATCCGGACGTGATCGAGTCTGCCGCCTCCAAAACCGGCAAGGCGCATGTGATCAAATCCCACCACAACGTGGGTGGTCTGCCGGAAACCATGAAGATGAAGCTGGTGGAGCCACTCCGTGAGCTGTTCAAGGACGAGGTGCGCCGGATTGGTCTCGAGCTGGGCCTGCCTTACGACATGGTCTACCGCCACCCGTTCCCGGGACCGGGCCTGGGTGTGCGTATCCTGGGTGAGGTCAAGAAGGAATACGCGGATATCCTTCGCCGTGCCGATGCCATCTTCCTGGAAGAGCTGCACCGTGCCGACCTCTACCACAAGACCAGCCAGGCCTTTGCCGTATTCCTGCCGGTCAAGTCCGTTGGCGTGGTCGGTGACGCCCGCCGCTACGAATACGTGGTGGCCCTGCGCGCCGTCGAGACCATCGATTTCATGACCGCCCGTTGGGCGCATCTGCCGTATGACCTGCTGGAAAAGGTGTCCAACCGGATCATCAACGAGATCAGCGGTGTATCCCGGGTGACCTACGACATCTCGTCCAAGCCGCCGGCGACGATTGAGTGGGAGTGATCTGCAGTCCGGACCAACCCCCGGGGTCAGAAGAAAGCCTTCTTCTGACCCCATTTTCATCAACCAGAATCCCGACTATGCCCCAGTCCTTAACCGACCAACACTGGATGTCTCAAGCCCTGCAGCTGGCCAAACAGGCCGCGGCAGCGGGCGAGGTTCCGGTGGGTGCCGTGGTTGTCCTGGATGGCAAAGAAATCGGCGCCGGCTTCAACGCCCCAATTTCCGGTTGTGATCCAACCGCCCATGCGGAGATCCGGGCGCTTCGGGATGCAGCAGCACGGGTGGGCAATTACCGCTTGTCAGGGGCGACGCTTTACGTAACGCTGGAGCCATGTACCATGTGTGTCGGAGCGATTGTGCATGGCCGCATCAGCCGTCTGGTGTACGGTGCCACGGAGCCTAAAGCGGGGGCTGTGAAATCCGCTCGCCGAACCCTGGATGAACCTCATCTGAATTGGGCGGTGGAAGCCACCGGTGGCGTCCTTGAACAGCAGTGCAGCGAAATCATCAGTGAATTTTTCAGTCGGCGCCGGGCGGAAATCCGGCGTCAGCGCCAGTCATCATCCTCAGGGAAGGAGTAGCCTTTACCCATGAAAGTGCTTGTCACCGGCGGAGCCGGATACATTGGTAGTCACGTGGTCCGTCAGCTGGGTGAGGCCGGTCACGATATCGTGGTTTTTGACAACCTCTCCACCGGCTACCGCTGGGCGGTGACAGCCGGCGAACTGGTGGTGGGGGATCTGGCAGACGAGGCGGCGATTGACCGGCTGTTCTCCGAACACCGTTTCGAGGCTGTGCTGCATTTTGCCGCCAACATCGTCGTGCCCGAATCCGTGGCCAATCCCCTCAAGTATTACAGCAACAACACCCGCAACACCCTGAACCTGCTGAAGGCGGTCGAGCGTTACCAGGTTCCGTACATGGTGTTCTCCTCTACGGCTGCAGTTTACGGCATGCCTGAGCAGCAGGTCCTGACCGAAGACCTGCCGCTGGCCCCGATCAATCCCTACGGCGCTTCCAAGATGATGAGCGAGCGGATGATCATGGATCTGGCGGCTGCTTCCAGCCTGAATTACGTCATCCTGCGCTATTTCAACGTCGCCGGCGCCAATCCTGACGGCCTGCTGGGCCAGGCGACGCCGGAAGCCACGCACCTGATCAAGGTGGCCAGCGAGTGTGTCACCGGGCAGCGGGAAGGCATGAGTGTGTTCGGTACGGACTACGATACCCGGGATGGCACCTGTATTCGCGATTACATCCACGTAGAGGATCTCGCCAAGGCCCATGTCATGGCGCTGGATCACATGGCGAACGGGGGTGATTCGAAGGTCCTGAACTGTGGTTACGGGCGCGGCTTCACCGTTCGCGAGGTCATCGATGTGGTCAAGCGGGTGTCCGGCGTGGATTTCCCGGTGACAGAGACCGATCGGCGCGCCGGCGATCCCGCAGCGTTGATGGCCGATAATACCCTGATCCGTGACACTCTGGGCTGGGAGCCGGACTACGACGACCTGGAAACTATTGTCCGTACGGCGCTGGCCTGGGAAGCGATCTGGCAGAAGAAAAAAGCCTCCGGCGAACACTGATTACTGATTTTTTTACCCATTTGGAAACCTTTGGAAAGTAACCCATGAAGATCACAATTTTCGGTACCGGATATGTTGGGCTGGTAACGGGCGCCTGCCTGGCGGACGTGGGCCATCATGTCCTGTGTATGGACGTGGACCAGGCCAAGATCGACAAGCTGCGCAACGGCCAGATTCCCATCTACGAGCCGGGCCTGGACTCGATTGTCCGGCACACCGTGGAGGCGGGCCGCCTGGCTTTCACCACCGATACCGAAGAGGCGGTAAAGCATGGCGCCTTGCAGTTCATTGCCGTGGGAACGCCGCCCGATGAGGACGGCTCGGCGGATCTGCAGTATGTGACGGCCGTTGCCAGATCCATCGGTCAGTACATGGACGAGTACAAAGTGGTGGTGGACAAATCCACTGTCCCGGTCGGTACCGGTGACAAGGTGCGCGCCGCCGTGCAGGCCCAACTGGACCATCGCGGCCTGGAACTGGAATTCGATGTGGTCTCCAACCCCGAGTTCCTCAAAGAAGGCGCGGCCATCAACGATTTCATGAAGCCGGACCGCATTATTGTCGGCACCGACAGCGAGAAGGCGGCGGACCTGCTGCGGGAAGTCTATTACCCGTTCAACCGTAGCCATGACCGGATGATCTTCATGGATATCCGGTCGGCGGAACTGACCAAATACGCCGCCAACTCCATGCTGGCAACCAAGATCAGTTTCATGAACGAAATTGCCAACCTGGCCGAGCGCCTTGGCGCCGATATCGAAGCGGTGCGCCGGGGTATCGGTTCCGATCCCCGTATCGGTTACCACTTTATCTACCCCGGTTGCGGCTACGGCGGCTCCTGCTTCCCCAAGGACGTGCAGGCACTGGCCCGGACCGCCCGCGACTGCGGCTACGACGCCCGGTTGCTGAACGCGGTGGAAGACGTCAACTATGCCCAAAAGCACGTACTGTTCGACAAGATCAGCCACCACTTCCAGGGCAACCTCGAGGGCAAGGTCGTTGCCATTTGGGGGCTGGCGTTCAAACCCAACACCGATGACATGCGTGAGGCCTCCGCCCGCACGCTGATGGAAGACCTCTGGAAGGCAGGTGCCTCGGTCCAGGCTTTCGACCCGGAAGCCATGGAAGAGACCCAGCGTATTTATGGCGACCAGGCGGGCTTGACCCTGTGCGGCACCAAGGAGCAAGCACTCAAGGGTGCCGACGTGCTGGCCATCTGCACCGAATGGAAAGAGTTCCGCTCCCCGGATTTCGACGTGGTGGCGGCAAACCTGAGGGACCCGGTGGTCTTCGACGGCCGTAACCTGTACGAGCCGGAAATGCTCGACCGCTATGGCCTGATCTACTACGCCATCGGCCGCGGCCGTAACCAGTTCCACTCGGTGGTGTAATCGATGAGCCGGGAATTCGAGTTACATGAGCGTCTGGCTGCAGACACCGTCCTGCTGGGCAGGACCCGTCTGTGCGAAGTGCGACTGATGAACGAGAAAACCTGGCCCTGGGTCATCCTGGTGCCGGCGATCGCCGGTATCCGGGAGATCTATGAGCTTTCCGAAACGCAGCAGCAAAGGCTGATGACCGAGTCATCCGAGCTGAGCCGTGCCATGATGGAGGCTTTTAAAGGTGACAAGATGAACGTTGCGGCACTGGGCAACATGGTGCCGCAGCTTCACGTCCACCACATCGTGCGTTTTGAAGGGGATCCGGCCTGGCCGGGGCCGGTGTGGGGCACCCAGACTCCGGTGCCCTATGAGGAAAATGAGCTTGCCCGCATGAAGCAGGCACTGGAACCGGTTCTCGCAAGCCTGGCCTGAGCCGGTGTCAGCGCCTCCGCGCCAGCGTCTGTGAACCCACCAGGATCATCCGAAGCTCCGTTT
Organism: Marinobacter pelagius; assembly: GCF_003315345.1. Taxonomy (GTDB): domain Bacteria; phylum Pseudomonadota; class Gammaproteobacteria; order Pseudomonadales; family Oleiphilaceae; genus Marinobacter; species Marinobacter pelagius_A. The sequence goes on along the minus strand of NZ_QNRO01000013.1, from coordinate 32,418 downwards.
TCAGCTTCACCTTCAGCTCTTCCTTTTCTTTCGGGGTGGCATCAAGCGCCTCCGCACCCTGGTTGAACACCAGTGTCACCATCGCCTCGGCCACCACGCGCGCGTCCGAAAGGGGTTTGCCCTGTTCCTCGGCAAAGCGCCGCAGGTCGTCGGCCAGTTCCGTCACGAAATGATCGATCTCCGCCTTCACGGCCGTCCGGAACGGCTTGGACACACCAGTGCGCTCCCGCAGCATCAGCCGGAACAGGTTGGCGTTGTTACCCAGATACTCCATGAACGTATCCACCGAGGTGGATATGGCGCTGCCATCACGGGCGATACGTTTGCGGGCCTGACGCATTAACTGGCGCAGGGCGACACCGCCCTCGTCCACCAGGGCGAGTCCGAGTTCGTCCAGTTCCGAGAAGTGGCGGTAAAAGGAGGTAGGGGCAATGCCGGCTTCGCGTGCGACTTCCCTGAGACTAAGGCTGCCGAAGCCCCGATCGGCACTGAGCTGGGCGAGTGCGGCGTCCATGAGTGCGCGACGTGTCCTTAGTTTCTGTTCCGCTCTGGTGGTCAACTTCTGGCTCCAACCGGCTTTGTGAAGAGGGCATTCTAGCGGCCCGCTATCCCACAGTCATCCGAGTGCTTTATTTGCGTGCCAGCACGCCTGATTTTCAGACCCATTGTGTTTATAATGGGCCGCTTTTCCAGTAAGGTCGCAAAAATTTTAGCGGCCACGAATCAAGTAGCCTCAGGTGGGGTGACCCTTTCCGAAACCTTGCGGAGCCATGGATGGCGGAGCAGAGCGTACAGGGACGTATCCACAGCGTGTTTCGGAAAGGGTCACCCCACCTGAGGCGGCAAGACACGAAAAAGTTTCGAATACATCTAACGTAACGGGAACCGGTATGCGCAGTCATTATTGCGGTGGGATCAACGAATCCCACATCGATCAGGAAGTCACACTTTGCGGATGGGTACACCGCCGTCGTGACCACGGTGGGGTTATCTTCCTGGATCTGCGGGATCGGGATGGTATGTCCCAGGTGGTTGTCGACCCGGACACCCCTGAGAGCTTCGCCCTGGCGGAAAAAGTCCGCAGTGAGTTCGTTATCAAGGTCACCGGACGCGTGCGCCGTCGCCCGGCGGGTACCGAGAACAACAACATGCCTACCGGTCAGGTGGAGTTGTTGGGCAAGGAACTGACCATCCTGAACGCTGCCGCCACACCGCCGTTCCCGCTGGATGAGCACGTGGATGTGGGCGAGGACGTACGCCTGCGCTACCGTTTCGTGGACCTGCGCCGTCCGGAGATGATCAACCGCCTGCGGTTCCGCTCTCGGGTCACCAGTTACATCCGCAACTTCCTGGACAGCCGCGGCTTCATGGACGTGGAAACCCCGATCCTGACCCGTGCAACCCCGGAAGGTGCCCGTGACTATTTGGTGCCGAGCCGTACCCACGAAGGTTCCTTCTTCGCGCTGCCGCAGTCCCCGCAGCTGTTCAAGCAGCTGCTGATGGTTTCCGGTGTCGACCGTTACTACCAGATCGCCAAGTGTTTCCGGGATGAGGACCTGCGGGCCGACCGTCAGCCGGAATTCACCCAGGTGGACATCGAGGCGTCTTTCATCGATGAGCAGACCCTGATGGAGCTGAACGAGGACATGATTCGTTCCCTGTTCAAGGACGTGCTCGACGTCAGCCTGCCGGAGTTCCCGCGTATGCCGCACTCCGAAGCCATGCAGCGCTTCGGCTCCGACAAGCCGGACCTGCGTATTCCGCTGGAGCTGGTGGACGTCAATGACCTGGTCGAAAACGTGGACTTCAAGGTCTTCGCCGGTCCGGCCAAGGATCCCAAGGGCCGTGTTGCCGCCCTGCGTGTACCGAAAGGTGGCGAACTGACCCGTAAGCAGATCGACGACTACACCAAGTTTGTCGGCATCTATGGCGCCAAGGGGCTGGCCTACATCAAGGTCAACGAGCTGGCCAAGGGTGTTGAGGGGCTGCAGTCCCCGATCATCAAGTTCCTCGGTGACGACGTCGCCCAGGCCATCATGGAGCGCGTGGGTGCGGAAGACGGCGATATCGTGTTCTTCGGTGCCGACAAGACCATGGTCGTGAACGAAGCCCTGGGCGCGCTGCGGGTGAAACTGGGCCACGACCTGAACATGCTGACCTGCGATTGGGCGCCGCTGTGGGTTGTGGACTTCCCGATGTTCGAGGAAACCCCGGATGGGGGTCTGACCGCGATTCACCACCCGTTCACCGCACCTTCCTGCTCACCGGAAGATCTGGCCGCGGATCCGGCGAATGCGCTGTCCCGCGCCTACGACATGGTGCTGAACGGCACCGAGCTTGGCGGCGGTTCCATCCGTATCCACGACGAGAAAATGCAGGAAGCGGTGTTCCGCATCCTGGGTATCGGCGAGGAAGAGGCCCGCGCCAAGTTCGGCTTCCTGCTGGATGCCCTGAAGTTCGGTTGCCCGCCCCATGGCGGCCTGGCGTTCGGCCTGGATCGTCTGGTCATGCTGATGACCGGTTCTTCCTCGATCCGGGACGTGATTGCCTTCCCGAAAACCCAGAGCGCAACTTGCCTGATGACCCAGGCGCCGGGCGAGGTGGACGAGAAGCAGCTGCGTGAGCTGCACATCCGTCTGCGCCGTTCCGCCAAGCCGGTTGAGGGCAACAAGGCCGAAGACAGCGAGTAAATTCTGACAAGGCGGGGGCGGGCCCATGGCCCGCTCCCCGGACGATGGACGGAGGTTAGGCATGGCTGGTCACAGTAAATGGGCCAACATCAAGCATCGCAAGGCGGCACAGGACGCCAAACGAGGCAAGATCTTCACCAAAATCATCCGGGAACTGACCGTTGCCGCCCGCCTTGGCGGCGGCGATCCCAACGATAACCCCCGGCTCCGGGCGGTTGTCGACAAGGCCCTGACAGCCAACATGAAAAAAGACACCATCGAACGGGCCATTGAACGTGGCGCGGGTGGTGGCGATGACAGCAACTACGAAGAACTGACCTACGAAGGTTACGGCCCGGGCGGTGTGGCCATTTTTGTCGAGGCCATGACCGACAACAAGAACCGGACCGTCGCCGAGATACGCCACGCGTTCAACAAGTTTGGCGGTAATCTGGGAACCGATGGCTCCGTAGCCTATCTGTTCACCAAGCAGGGCATTATCAGCTACAGCCCGGACGTGGATGGCGACCGTTTGATGGAAGCGGCACTGGAAGCCGGGGCAGAGGACCTGCAGGAACAGGAAGACGGTTCTTACGAGATCGTGACCACGCCGGAAGAGTACCTGGACGTCAAGGAATCCCTGGTCGAGGCGGGCCTGAAGCCCGACAACTCCGAAGTCACCATGGTGCCGTCAACCCGGGTCGAGCTGGACCGGGATGGCGCTGAAACCATTCTCAAGCTGATCGACATGCTTGAGGATCTGGATGACGTGCAGAACGTCTACCACAACGCGGACATCTCCGCAGAAATCATGGAATCCCTGTGACCATGGCAGGAGCCTGAGCGTGCCGATCATTCTCGGAGTTGATCCCGGTTCAAGGATTACCGGATACGGGATCATTCGTGCCGAGGGTCGGGTGATCGAGTATATCGACAGCGGCTGTATCCGGGTCGGGGAAAAGCCCATGGCCGAACGGCTCCAGACCATCTTTCACAGCCTGGCCACGCTGATCGGCGAATATCGTCCCGAGGAATTCGCCATTGAGCAGGTGTTCATGGCCCGCAACCCGGATTCTGCCCTCAAACTGGGTCAGGCCCGGGGCGCCGCCATCGTCAGTGCCGCCAACAGTGGGCTGGCGGTGCACGAATATTCTGCCCGGCAGGTCAAGCAGGCAGTGGTCGGCAAGGGTGGGGCAGACAAGTCCCAGGTCCAGCACATGGTGCAGGCCTTGCTGTCACTTTCCCGCAAACCCCAGGCCGATGCCGCCGATGCCCTGGCCATTGCCCTTTGCCACGCCCATATGAGCCAGAGTGTGCTGCGCCTGGCCGTGACCGGAGGCAAGGTTCGCAGCGGTCGGGTCAGACAACAATAACCGGCTCCCAGGAGCCACAGGAGCTACCCCTTGATAGGTCGTATCCGAGGCATTCTGGTCGAAAAGACCCCCGGGCAGGCGCTGGTGGAGTGCGCCGGGCTGGGTTACGAAATCGACATTCCCTACACCACCTTTTTCCATCTTCCTGAATCCGGGCAGGAAGTTACCCTCCATACCCATTTTGCCGTTCGCGAGGATGCCCAGAGCCTGTATGGGTTCGCCGCGAAACTGGATCGCGATCTGTTCCGTCTGCTGATCAAGGTGAATGGTGTTGGCCCCAAGCTGGCGGTCGGAATCCTGTCCGGTCTCGACGCCCAGCAGTTTATCCGTTGTGTCGAGGCGAAGGATGCCAACTCCCTGGTCAAGCTCCCCGGTGTAGGCAAGAAAACGGCGGAACGCCTGCTTATTGAAATGGCTGACCGGATCGGGCAACTTGAAGGTCAGTTTGTGCCGATGTCGCCGGGCGCGACAGTTGCCGGCGGGCACGGCTCAGACCAGGTTGCGACCGGTCCGGATCCGAGGGAAGAGGCCGAGGCGGCCCTGATTGCCCTTGGCTACAAGCCGCAGGAGGCTGCGAAGGCGATCAGTAAGGTTGCCGAGGAAGGCGCGACCAGTGAGACCCTGATCCGCCTGGCGCTGCGCAACATGATCCCTGCCGGATGACCTGACGGTAATATGTCGCCTGAGTGGCGCCAAACCTGTAGAGAGCGTAACGTGACAGTCAGGGACCCGTTTGTACAATTGGGTCAACGTTGAATTGCAGGGCAAGGCGCACAGGCACGATGTTGATTCCCATAGAGCGGGTGATGCCATGATTGAATCCGACCGACTGATTTCAGCCGGAGCCGGTGACTATGAGGAGGTCCAGGACCGGGCCATCCGTCCTGCGCTGCTGTCCGAATATGTGGGCCAACCCTCGGTCCGCGAGCAGATGGAGATTTTCATCTCCGCTGCCCGTGGCCGGCAGGAGGCGCTGGACCATGTGCTGATTTTCGGCCCGCCCGGTCTGGGCAAGACCACCCTGGCCAACATCATCGCCAACGAGATGGGCGTGGCCATCAAGACCACCTCCGGTCCGGTGCTCGAGAAAGCCGGTGACCTGGCCGCGATGCTCACCAATCTTGAAGAAGGCGATGTTCTCTTTATCGACGAGATCCACCGTCTGAGCGCCGCCGTTGAGGAAGTTTTGTATCCGGCGATGGAGGACTACCAGCTGGATATCATGATCGGGGAGGGCCCGGCTGCCCGCTCGATCAAGCTGGACCTGCCGCCGTTCACCCTGGTCGGGGCAACCACCCGTGCCGGCCTGTTGACCTCTCCGCTGCGGGACCGCTTCGGCATCGTGCAGCGACTCGAGTTCTACAACACCGAGGATCTGACCAACATCATCATCCGCTCGGCCCGGCTGTCCACGGTGGCGATTGATGAAGCCGGAGCCTTCGAGATTGCCCGCCGTTCCCGGGGAACGCCCCGGATTGCCAACCGTCTGCTACGCCGGGTCAGGGACTTTGCCGAAGTGCGCTCCAACGGCAGGATTACCGCTGACATTGCGGACCAGGCCCTGAACATGCTCAAGGTGGATAATCAGGGTTTTGATCACATGGATCGCCGGCTGTTGCTGGCCATGATTGAAAAGTTTGACGGTGGGCCGGTAGGTGTTGAAAGCCTGGCGGCCGCTATCAGCGAGGAGCGGGGAACCATCGAGGATGTGCTGGAGCCTTTCCTTATCCAGCAGGGTTTCATGGTTCGCACACCAAGGGGTCGAATGGTGACCTCCAACGCCTACCAGCACTTTGGCGTGGTGCCCCGCAGATCAGATGCCGAGGGGGACCTCTTTGACTGATACAGCCAACGCCCAGGTCTTTGAATTACCCATCAGGGTGTATATAGAAGATACGGATGCTGGTGGTATTGTCTTCCACGCCAAGTATCTGCACTACATGGAGCGCGCCCGTACCGAATGGGTGCGCAGCTGCGGAGTCGGTCTTCGGGCCGGCCTGGCGGATAACATCAGCTATGTGGTGCAGCGGATGAACATTCATTATGCGGTGCCGGCCCGATTGGATGACCAGTTGCTGGTCACTGCCGAGCCCGTGGCCTACGGGCGAGTCTGGATGAATTTCAGGCAGCGTGTGCTGCGTGCCAGTGATCGCACGCTACTGTGCGAGGCGGATGTTCGCGTGGCCTGTGTGGCACTGGATACCGGCAGGCCCAGGCGCCTGCCCGAGAATATGCAGGACCTGCTGAAGCGAAACGTTCAGCACCCGGACCCAACTAACGGAACCAGCCAGGAGTAAAAGGTGGAGTCAGAACTTTCTGTATGGCATCTCATTTCAAATGCCGGGTTACTGGTACAGCTGGTCATGCTGTTGCTGGGACTGGCCTCGGTGATTTCCTGGGCGCTGATTTTCCAGCGCCTGCAGGTGTTCCGGAAAGCCAGGCGAGCTCAGCAGGAATTTGAAGAACGGTTCTGGTCCGGCATGGACCTCGGCCAGCTTTACCGGGAGGTCAATGCCGAGCCAACGCCATTCTCCGGCGTGGAAGCGGTCTTTCGCGCCGGGTTCAAGGAGTTCTCGCGCCTTCGGCAGCAGAGCCGGGATGCCGACGCCGTCATGGAAGGCACCCAGCGTGCCATGCGAGTCGCATTTTCCCGGGAGCAGGAACGTCTTGAGACTCACCTGCCATTTCTGGCCACGGTCGGTTCCACCAGTCCCTATGTCGGCCTGTTTGGTACTGTCTGGGGCATCATGAACTCGTTCCGTGGCCTTGCCCAGGTCCAGCAGGCAACCCTGGCGACGGTCGCCCCGGGTATTTCGGAGGCCCTGATTGCAACGGCCATGGGCCTGTTTGCGGCCATTCCGGCGGTCATTGCCTACAACCGGTTCTCGGCCATGTCCGATGCCCTGCTCAAGAACTACGAAACCTTCGCCGAGGAGTTCTCCAGCATTCTGCATCGCCGAGTACACGCCAGCGAACAGAGCGCTGCCTGATGAATGAACGCAACGATCGGAGCCGGGTGATATGAAAGGCATGGGAATGATGCCGCAGCAGCGGAAAAAACCGATGTCGGAAATCAACGTCGTTCCCTACATCGACGTGATGCTGGTGTTGCTGGTCATTTTCATGGTGACCGCGCCCATGCTGACCCAGGGTGTGAAAGTGGATTTGCCGGAAACCAGATCCGACCCCATCCAGTCTGACAAGGATGTGGAGTCGATTGTGGTTTCGGTGGACACCAACGGTGCCTACTTCATGGAAATCGGTGATGAGAGCAGTGATCCCATGTCTCTGGGGGAAGTGAGTGAACAGGTAGCCAAAATCCTGTCACAGCGTCCCAATGGTGAGGTCCTGGTGCGCGGTGACGAACATGTGGAATACGGTACGGTGGTGCGTTTGATGGCGGAGTTGCAGGGTGCCGGTGCCACCAGTATCGGGTTGATCACCGAACCATCCCCGGATGAGAAGTGAGTCAGGAAAGCGGGGAGCTGTTGTGACGAACCAGGATCACAGGGTAATCAGTACCGGAGCGCCGCCGTGGAAATCGCCGGTCGCCCTGTCGGTGTTTCTGCACCTGCTCATTGTGGTGGTTGCTCTGGCCGGTTGGTCCTGGACCAGTCCTGTTGATGAGCCGCCACCCCGCAGTATTTCGGCGCGCCTGATTACCCAGCAGCAGCCGGAGCCAAGCCCGGTGGTGGAGCCGGACGATCAGCCGGATCGGGATCAGCAGCGCAGCGCTGAAGAGGATGAACGGAAAAAGGCGGAAGCCGAGGCCGAGCGCCGTCGTCAGGAAGAAGAGGCGCGCAGGATAGCGGAGCAGAAAGCGCGGGAAGAGGAGGCCCGTCGCAAGGCCGAGCAAGAGCGCAAGAAACAGGAGGCCCTGGCAAAGGAGCGGGAAGAGGCGAAAGCCCGCGAGGCCGCCCGCCAGAAGGCAGAGGCGGAAGCCAGGGAGCGTGAACGGCAGAAAGCCGAGGAAGAGCGCAAGCGCCAGGAGGCGGAACGCAAGAAGGCCGAGGAAGAGCAGCGGCGGCTGGAAGAGAAGCGCAAGCAGGAGGAAGCCGAGCGTCGCCGTCAGGAAGAAGAGGCCCGCAAGGAGGCTGAACGCAAGCGCCTTGAGGCCGAACGGCGCCTGAGAGAACAGCAACTGGAAGCCCTCGCCGAGGAATCTCGCAAGGCGAAGGAGGCCGAAGCCCGCCGTCAGCAGCAGGCCGCCGCGGCCCGTGCGAAGGAAGCGCAGATGCTCTCCGAAAGTGAGAAGTATCAGGCGCTGATCCGGGAACGGTTGAGCCAGGCGTGGTATCCGCCGTCTTCCGCCACCGAAGAAATGACTGCGCGGCTGCAGATAACCCTGTTACCGACGGGTGAACTGGCCGGTGTCAGACTTGTCAGCAGTAGTGGCAACACCGCGTTCGATAATTCGGCCCTGAGTGCTGTACGCTCACTGAATCGTTACCCGATACCGGATGACAGGGAAACCTTCGAGCGTTATTTCCGTCAGTTTACTATTGAATTCAACCCGCGCCGGTTGAGATAAGGAAACAGGAAAGATCATGACAAAGCGGACCTGGACGACCTCACACAAAGCCGTGGCCGCCGCGCTGGCTGCCCTGATCATGCTGGCAACCGGGGCGCGTGCCGAGCTGCTCATTCGAATCACCGAAGGCGCTGACGCCGCCCTTCCTATCTCCGTGGTGCCATTTGCGGAGAACGGTGCGATTCCGCCGGGAGACAAGATAAGTGAGATTGTCCGGAGCGATCTGGCCATGAGCGGCGAATTCCGGCCTCTGCCGGCGGAGAAAATGCTGAGCCTGCCTTCCCGCCGGGAAGAGGTGTACTTCCGTGACTGGCGCATGCTTGGCCAACGCTACGTTCTGGTGGGCGAACTGAGCCGCAACGATGACCGTGTCGTTGCCCGCTATGAATTGTTCGATGTAAACCAGGAAAAGCGCATCCTCGGCGAGACCGCGGCAGCATCGGTAAACAGTATGCGCACCCTCGGTCACCACATCAGTGACAAGGTATACGAGGCGATTACCGGTGTTCCAGGGGCGTTTTCCACCAAGCTGGCGTATGTCACCCTCGACACTTTCAATGGCAAGCCCCGCTACCGACTGCAGGTGAGCGATGTGGACGGCAAACGTGCAAAGATCCGACTTGAGAGCCAGGAGCCGATCCTGTCACCGGCCTGGTCGCCGGATGGGAGCCGTTTGGCCTATGTTTCTTTCGAAACCGGCAAGCCGGCGATCTACATCCACGAACTGGCAACCGGCAAGCGTACGAAAGTGGCAGATTTTCCCGGCCTCAATTCGGCCCCGGCGTGGTCCGACGATGGCCGGTCTTTGCTGATGACATTGTCCAAAGATGGTAACGCGGAGATTTACCGCATGGACCTTGCCACCCGGGCGGTGAACAAGTTGACGAACCATTGGGCAATCGATACCGAAGCGGCGTATGACCACGCGGGGGAAGGAATGTTCTTTACCTCGGACCGCTCCGGAGGCCCGCAGATCTACCACAAGGAGTCACTGGACTCGGAGCCCCGGAGAATCACATTCGGGAGTCGGTACAACGCCCGGCCACGGCCCGATGATAAGGGAGACTTTGTTTATTACGTGCATCAACGTGAGAGTGATTTCCACATTGCCCGCACGAACCTGAAGACTGGTGTTGAAACGGTCCTCACACGAACCGGGGCGGATGAGTCGCCGAGCCTGTCTCCGAACGGCCAGATGTTGATCTATGCCACGAAACAGTCTGGCAAGAGTGTACTGACTGTTATCTCGGCCGATGGCGCCGCCGCCTATAGCCTTCCTTCTCCCGAGGGAGAGGTTCGGGACCCCGCCTGGGGGCCGATCGTTAACTGATCGCCCCGGGGCGCTTGCAAGCAATCAATAAACTCAAGCCACTGAAAAGGAAATGAACATGAAACTGTCCATGCACGCCAAAGTCCTCGCCATGCTGCTTTCCGCCGGTCTTTTTGCCGGTTGTAGTTCCACTGGTGAAACGGTGGGCGATGGCACCTATGATTCCGACGTTGCTCCTGTAGATGACGGCTCCACGGTCTACGGTGGTGATGATGAGGGCGGTGTGTCCTCCTCTGCACTGAGCGAGGAAGAACGCATGGCCGCTGAGGAGCGGGCCAAGATGGAAGCTCTGCGTGACATCACCACCTTTTACTTCGATTTTGACACTGCTGAGATCAAGCCTGAAGCCCGTGATGTACTGGTGGCACACGCCCAGTACCTCGCCAATAACCCGGGCCAGAACGTTCGACTGGAAGGTCACGCGGATGAGCGCGGTACCAAAGAGTACAACCTTGCCCTGGGTGAGCGTCGTGCCAACGCCGTGCAGCGGTTCCTGATCGTCAACGGTGCTTCACGTGGCCAGATCGAAACCGTAAGCTATGGTGAAGAAAAGCCGGCGGTTATGGGCTCTTCTGAAAGTGCCTGGGCACAGAACCGTCGGGTAGAACTGGTTTTCGACTGAACCGCTAACTGACAGATCGGGTGTATCCATGAGAAAACGGCTCGTGGCGTTACTGCTGGTTCCACTTGCGCTTGCGCAGGTGGGGCCGGTTCAGGCGCAATCTTCCACATCGGCCCAGAGAAGCTCCTCTGGCAACCAGGCAACCGCAGAACTGTTCTACATGATTCAGCAACTCCAGCAGGAGGTGCGCAGACTGCAGGGTGAAGTGGAAGAGCAGCGGCACATGATCACCCGGTTGCAGGAGCAGGGTCGGGATCGCTACATCGATCTGGACCAGCGTATCCTCGATCTGTCCGAGAGGATGGCGAGCCAGCCGGAATCAGCGCCGGCTTCGCCATCTGCTTCCGGCAGTGGCGACGGGCAAGCGGTGGAAGCCCGTGAGTATCGTCAGCCCGATGCGGAGGAGCGCAAAGCCTACAATGAGATCCAGGATCTCATCCGGAACCAGAAAGACTACGACCAGGCCATTACCCGGTTGTATGAGTTCATCGACAAATATCCCGAAGGGGATCTGACGGTTAACGCGTATTACTGGTTGGGCGAGGTCTACCTGGTCAAGCCGCAGCTGGAGCAGGCCAAACAGGCCTTCACGATTGTGGCGACCCGTTTTCCGGACCATCGCAAGGCGCCGGATGCGGTCTACAAGCTGGGCGTGACTCTGGATCGTATGGGCGAAACGGATGAGGCTCGGCGGCGCATGCAGAGCGTCGTTGATGATTATCCGAACAGCGGCGCGGCGGAGCTTGCGAAGAAGTTCCTTTCCTCTGCAAACGGTTAATCCGGCTCAGGAAAAAAATCCGGGGATTAGTCCAAAAAAGGGTTGATCAGCGGAAAAATATCAGTACTATATGCGCCTCGTTTGGGTCGTTAGCTCAGTTGGTAGAGCAGTTGGCTTTTAACCAATTGGTCGAAGGTTCGAATCCTTCACGACCCACCAAATTCCGGGTACTGTTCGTTTGAGCTCGAGCGGTATCGATCAGGTAAATTATCTGATCACCAGTCAAGGGTCGTTAGCTCAGTTGGTAGAGCAGTTGGCTTTTAACCAATTGGTCGAAGGTTCGAATCCTTCACGACCCACCAAATAACAGGATCTCCCGGGATCCTGGGAAAAAAGAGCCTTCGGGCTCTTTTTTTTTGCCTGTAAGATCCCACTTATAGTCCGGGAGTGGTGAAAGTTTGTTTTCAGGTGTGTGACGCTGGCGTTGCAGGCCCATGAAAACAGCGGCCGAGGTGATATACTTCGGTGATTAACGCAACACAGAGATGCAGGAATGACACGAGCAGAAGACCGTATCCTTGTTCAGGAGCACCTGGCCCATCAAGCGGAGCCCAAGCCTTTGAGTGAGAGCGAGAAAACGGAACTCGAAGCCCGAATCAAGGCGGAACTCAAAGCCAGGGACGCTGTGCTCGTTGCTCATTACTACACTGACCCCGATATCCAGCGGCTGGCGGAAGAGACCGGGGGCTGCGTGGCAGACTCCCTTGAGATGGCCCGCTTTGGAAATCAGCATCCGGCCTCCACGGTGGTTGTGGCGGGCGTCCGGTTCATGGGCGAGACCGCCAAGATCCTCAACCCCGAGAAAAGAGTCCTGATGCCGACCCTGGAGGCAACCTGCTCCCTGGATGTGGGCTGCCCGGCCGATGAATTTGCCGAGTTCTGCGATCAGCACCCGGACCGGACCGTCGTGGTGTATGCCAACACCTCGGCGGCTGTGAAAGCGCGGGCGGACTGGGTAGTGACCTCGAGCTGCGCCCAGGCCATTGTCGAGGATCTGGACGCCCGTGGTGAGAAGATTCTGTGGGCTCCGGACAAGCATTTGGGGCACTACGTGCAGAAGACCACCGGGGCCGACATGCTGCTCTGGGATGGTTCATGCATCGTCCACGAAGAATTCAAGTTTCGTGGTCTCGAGGACCTGAAGGCCCTGTACCCCGACGCAGCCGTGCTGGTTCATCCGGAGTCGCCGGACGCGGTGGTGGAAATGGCCGATGTGGTGGGCTCCACCTCCCAGCTGATCCACGCGGTGCAGACCCTGCCCAATCAGGAGTTTATTGTCGCCACGGACAACGGCATCTTCTATAAGATGCAGCAGCTTGCGCCCAACAAGACCCTCATCGAGGCGCCCACCGCGGGTAACGGCGCTACCTGCCGAAGTTGTGCCCATTGTCCCTGGATGGCGATGAATGGCCTGGAAAACCTGCTGCACGTGCTGCAGACCGGAAGCCAGGAAGTGCTGGTGGATTCAGCGCTGCGGGAGAGGGCGCTGAAGCCGCTGGAGCGTATGCTCGACTTTACCGCCAACATGAACCTCAAGGCCGCAGGCAACGCCTGATTGCCTGCTACCTGCCCGGTCAGCTGTTGCGCTGAGCCTGCAGCTGCCGGGTAATTTCAGCCAGTCTTTCCGTGACCGCCTGGCGCTGGGGCGAGCCGGCCGGCAGTTTTTCCTGGGCCTGGCGCAGCTGGCGCTGGGCTGACTCCAGATCCCCCATCAGGGCGTCATATTCGGCCCGGGCCCGGTGTACGCCGACGATGTTTCGTGCCATTCCCTCGGCTTCCGCCAGGCGTGCCCACAGATGTTCCTGTCCCGGCAACTGGCGGGTGAGCTCCCTGAGGAGTTCTGCGGCAGCAGCGCCGTTGCCTGCCGAAATTTCGGTCTGGGCAAGGGTGTAGGTGATCGGGTAGTTGCCCGGGTTGCGGGCCAGAGCTTCCTCGAGCAGTGCCCGTGCTTCCCCGATTTTGTTCCGGTCATTGAGGACATCGGCCAACGTGACCTGCAGGGTGATTCGGCCCGGATTCTGCTCGAGCAGGTCCCTGAGTTCCTGCTCCGCTTTGTCGAGCTGGTTGTTGGCCTGGTAGGCAACGGCGAGTCCGTAGCGGATTGCGTGGTTTCGTTTCGCGTCCGGCCGCTCCAGGTAGGACTCGAAGGTATCCACTGCGACATCCGGAGACGGGGCGTAATGGACCTGCAGGCGGCTGCGCATCAGGTGGTATTCCTGACCGTCCTGTATATTCAGGTGCGGGTATTGTTCGGCCCGGTTGCGGGTATCGGCTACCCGGCTCTGGGTCAGGGGGTGGGTGGACAGGTATTCCGGGACCTGGTTTCCCTGTAGGCGGTTCTGCCGCATCATGATCTCGAACATTTCCGGCATTCCCCGTGGATCCATGCCGGCAGTGGCAAGGATGTCCATGCCGACCCGGTCGGCTTCCTGTTCGTGGGACCGGCTGTATGCCAGCATGTTCTGCACTGACAATGCCTGGGTGCCGGCGATGGCGGCCAGGCCGATGTCCGACTGGGTTACGGCTGACAACACAATCCCGGCAATCATGCCTGCAAGTGTGAGTGGCGCGCTGGTTTCCTGCTGTTCGACCCGGCGGGCAAAATGGCGCTGGCTAAGGTGCGCCAATTCGTGGGCCAGAACCGAGGCAAACTGCTGTTCCGTGGTCGCGTCAAGAAACAGGCCGCCGTTAACGCCGACTATTCCTCCGGGAACCGCAAAGGCGTTGAGCTGCGGGCTGTCGATCAGTGCCAGCGTCAGCTCGCGGTTCTGTAGCGGGGCAGAGGGGACCAGCTGATAGATGATCGCGCTGAGGTAGTCATACACCAGTGGATCGGTGATACGGGGTGCTGACCGCCGGATCGAGACCATGACCTGGCGGCCGATCTCGGATTCCTGCTGGCCGGAGATCAATCCGCCACCGGTACCTCCGATACTTGGTAAAGATGTTTCCTGGGCGGAAGCGGGAGAGGTTGTCAGCAGCGCCGCCAGCGTGAAGACTGCTGCTTTCAGGATTCCCCGTGCGGAGGTTTTTCGGCCATCATCGAATTTCATGTACTGCAAGTTGCCTCTGGTTCGGACTGCCGCTTGGACAGCGTCTTACCATAAAAAGTTCTGAATGTGAGATTACCAGCTATTGGGATGCAATACCCGGTATCTCGCGGCATAATGCCGCGTTGTCAATTCCACTGATTGTGATGGTGCGTCTGCATTATGGTTGACCGTACACTGGATGCTTCCGGGCTGCGTTGTCCGATGCCTCTGCTGAAAACCAAGCTCGAACTCAACGGGATGTCGCCCGGTGAGGAGCTGGAAGTAATTGCTACCGATTCCGGCTCGGCCCGGGATATTCCGGCATTCCTCGCTTTATCCAGCCACACATTGGTCAGTTCCGCCGAAGCCGATGGCGAATACCGGTTTGTGATAAAGTGCGGCGGTTAACCTATCGGAGACGTTGATGGTCAGGATTTTACGCGGTCTTGCGCACAAATACTTTTCAGATGAAGAAGCGGTCATCCTCTCGCTTATCCTGTTGGCGGGAACGGTGTTTATCATCTGGTTCGGTGCCATGCTGGCACCCGCCATTGCGTCCCTGATCATTGCCTTCATCCTGCAGGGCCTGGTGACCAAGCTCAACAAGCTGGGTATTCCGGAAATCGTTGCCATCCTCGGGGTTTTCGTGGTGTTCCTCGGTGTGCTGGTGGGTTTCCTGTTCGGCCTGCTGCCACTGGTCTGGACCCAGGTAACCAACCTGGCCGGTGAGGCGCCACGCATCATCCGGGAGATGCAGTCCTATCTCGAACTGTTGCCTGAGCAGTATCCTCAGCTGATCTCCGCAGAAGCGGTCAATACCGTGTACCAGCAGGTTTCCACGGAAGTGGGGCAGCTCACCCAATGGCTCGTTTCCTTCTCGCTGTCCAGTATTCCTGATCTGGTGGCACTGCTGATCTACATGGTACTGGTGCCTATTCTCGTGTTTTTCTTCCTTAAGGATAAAGAAGTGCTGCTGGGATCCATCGCCCGTCTGCTGCCTCCTCAGCGGCCGCTGATGCTGAAGATCTGGCATGAGGTCAACCTCCAGTGCGCGAACTATGTGCGAGGTAAGGCGGTGGAGATTCTCATCGTGGGCGGCGCCACCTATATTGCTTTCAAACTCCTGGGCATGCCCTACGCTGCATTGTTGTCACTGTTGGTGGGCCTGAGCGTGGTGATTCCCTATATCGGTGCGGCGGTGGTGACCATTCCGGTCGCCATGATCGGGCTGTTTGCCTTCGGCTGGGGTACGCATTTTATCTGGGTTATGGTGGTGTACGGGGTCATCCAGGCACTGGACGGTAACGTGCTGGTGCCGCTCCTGTTCTCCGAGGTCAACAACCTGCACCCGGTCGCCATCATCGTTGCAGTGCTGTTCTTTGGCGGTATCTGGGGGCTGTGGGGTGTGTTTTTCGCCATTCCGCTGGCGACCCTGCTCAAGGCAGTGTTCTCCGCCTGGCCGGTGAAGGAGGTAGAACCTTCACCGACCGATGAGCTGGCCTGAGCTTCTGTCAGAGGGCCTTGGCTGCGTCCAGCACTTCGTCGGCGTGGCCCTTGACCTTGACGCCGCGCCATTCTTTCCGGAGCACGCCTTCCTTGTCGATCAGGAAGGTGCTGCGTTCGATCCCGAGATGCTCCTTGCCGTAAAGCTTCTTCAGCTTGATGACATCAAACAGCTTGCACAGGTCTTCGTCCTTGTCGGAAATCAGGTGGAAGGGGAACTCGTGTTTACTCCGGAAATTTTCATGAGCTTTCAGGCCGTCCCGGGACACTCCGAAGATTTCCGTGTCCAGTTCCACAAACTGTTTCATCCGGTCCCGGAAATCCTGGCCCTCGGTGGTGCAACCGGGGGTGTTGTCCTTGGGGTAGAAATAGATAACCACATTCTGGCCGCGAAGATCCGAGAGCCGGATCGTTTGATCACCGGTCGCCGGCGCTTCAAAATCGGGGACGGGCTTGTTCAATTCGACGGATGACATGACATCTCCTTTAATTCCCTTGTGTCAGTTCGAGCCCAACATTACCATATCGGTTTTATTCGGACGGAGCTTTTATGATTACGGGTAGCCTTGTCGCACTGGTCACGCCCATGCATCCAAACGGTGACATTCACTGGGAGGAGCTGGACAAACTGGTGGACTTTCACATTGAAAACGGCACGCACGGCATCGTTGCCGTGGGCACCACCGGTGAATCCGCAACCCTGGACCCGGAAGAGCACTGCCAGACCATTGGCCGGATCATAAAACGTGTCGACGGACGGATCCCCGTGATCGCCGGTACCGGCGGTAACAGCACCCGTGAAGCCATCGAGCTGACCACCGAAGCCCACAAGCTCGGGGCGGATGCCTGCCTGCTGGTGGTTCCATACTACAACAAGCCGACCCAGGAAGGCCTGTACCAGCATTTCAAGGCCATCGCCGAGGCGGTGCCGGGCATGAACCAGATGCTGTACAACGTTCCCGGCCGGACAGCCTGTGACATGCTGAACGAGACCGTTCTGCGCCTGGCGGATATTCCGAACATTGTTGCGATCAAGGATGCTACCGGCAACATTCCCCGTGGCGCCGAATTGATCAAGGCGCTCGATGGCCGTCTTGCGGTTTACTCCGGCGACGATGCCACTGCAGCCGAGTTGATGCTTGCCGGCGGCAAGGGCAATGTCTCGGTGACAGCCAACGTGGCACCAAAATCCATGGCGCAGCTGTGCGAAGCGGCTATTGCCGGTAACCGGGAAGAAACCGAGCGTTTGAACGAACTGCTGATGCCCCTGAACCGCAAGCTGTTCCTGGAAGCCAATCCAATTCCGGTGAAATGGGCACTGCATCGCATGGGGATGATCAGTGAGGGCATCCGGCTGCCGCTGACGCCGCTGAGCGAGAAGTTCCACGCGGAAGTGGAAGAAGCCCTGAAAGCCTCAGGCGTGCTCTGAGCTTGCTGAAATCGTCCCTGAACCGGAGTAACCCGATGCAGGTTCTTTCAGGAACCCGTTCCCCCCGTTTTTACAGATCAATCCTCGCTGCCTCCGGGCTGTTGCTGCTGGCAACAGCCTCGGGCTGCAGCCTGCTGGAAGACCGTTCCGAGCGGTACGTAAATGCCAGAGAAGGCACTCCGCTGGAACTCCCTGAAAGCGCGGATGAGTCCCGCTTCAGCCAGGTCATGCCGATCCGCGAGATCAATGCCGCCGAGTCCGGGAAAATGTATCCGTCCGATATTCCCCGGCCTCCGGACATGACCTCCGAGATCCTTGAAGAAAACTATGTGATCGAGGAGCTCGATGGCCGCATCTGGCTGCTGGTGAACGACGTCCCCGGTCGGCTCTGGCCCCAGGCCAACGCTTACATGAATGACCGGGGCCTGGGTGTCGCCTACGACAGCCCTCAGCTGGGCCTGCTCCAGAGTGAGCTGGCCAATTTCAGCAAGCAGGCGAGGGAACTGGTGGGGCTGACCAATCAGGCATCGGCTGATGAGCCCATGACGGTCATCCAGATGCGTATGTCACCGGGTATTCGCCGCAAGACCACGGAGATCCAGGTTCGCCGGATAGAGCGCTCCGACCGGCCGGGAGAACTGCTGCCCTGGCAGGACATTGCGAATCCCCCGACTGAAGCCATGGCCCTGCAGAAAGAGCTGCTTGCGGACCTCGGGGAGTTCCTGAAAGCCAGAGAGGAGAACAAATCCTTCTCCAGAGCGGCCTCGGGAATGACCAGTGAGCCGCGGGTGAATCTGCAGTCCGAGAACGAGCAAGCGGTCGCCATCCGGATGGACCTGGATTATGGCCGCTCCTGGGCAGAAGCCAATCGTGCCCTGGAGGAAGCCGAAATCCCGGTTGTCGACCTGAACCGCAGCGCAGGCTGGCTCTATGTCGACTTCCGCACAGAGGATGAGAGGGAGCCGGGCTGGTTTGACTGGTTCAGCGACAAGGAAAAACCACGGCACACCCATACCGTGACCCTGGAAGAGCGCGACGGCGCGGTGTTTATTGAGGCCGAGCGGCTTGAGAGCTATGACGGCGAGCACACCGCATCCGATCTGCTCAACCGGCTCTTTGAATACCTTTACTGATTGAATTGGGGTGCCCCGGGCACCCCCTCCGGAGATCTCAATGGAAAAGCGCGAAGAACTCTACGCAGGCAAGGCCAAATCCGTATATCGCACCGACGACCCCGAGCGTTTCGTGATGGTCTTCCGGGACGATACCTCGGCGTTCGACGGCCAGAAAAAAGAGCAGCTAAACCGCAAGGGCATGGTGAACAACAAGTTCAACGCCTTCATCATGGAGAAGTTGGAAGCGGCGGGCATTCCCACCCACTTCGAGGGATTGCTTTCGGATACCGAGTCCCTGGTCAAGAAGCTGGACATGATTCCGGTGGAGTGTGTGGTCCGGAACATTTCCGCTGGCAGCCTGTGTCGACGGTTGGGCGTGGAGGAAGGCCTGGAGCTGAACCCGCCCACCTTCGAGCTGTTCCTGAAGAATGACGAGCTGCACGATCCCATGGTCAACGAATCCCTCGCCGAGAGCTTCGGCTGGGCGGCTGCAGGTGAGCTCTCCCGCATGAAGGAACTGACCTACAAGGTCAATGACGTGCTCAAGAAGCTGTTCGATGAAGCCGGCATGCTGCTGGTGGATTACAAGCTGGAATTCGGCCGCAGTGGCGGTGAGATCGTCCTGGGTGACGAATTCAGTCCGGACGGCTGCCGCATCTGGGACAAGGAAACCCGCAAGAAGATGGACAAGGACCGGTTCCGCCAGGGACTCGGGGATGTGATCGAGACCTATGAAGAAGTCGGTCGCCGTCTTGGCATCCAGTTCGACTGAGTCGCAATCAATACAAAAAACATCAGAAGGGTATCTTATGCGTAAACTGATCCTTGCAGTAGGTGGCACCGTGGCTCTGGCCACGCCTCTGGCGAATGCGGATGTTCTCGGTGTTGGCGCCAATGTCAGCTACTGGGACTCGGATCTCTCCGGTAAGGTGGCCAACAAGGGTTCTGCCGTTGATATCGAGAACGACCTGAGCCTTGACAGCGACAGCAATGCGAACTTCACCGCCTACTTCGAGCATCCGGTTCCGGTACTGCCGAATGTGCGAGTGAACTACACCACCATTTCCCAGAACGGTAGTGGCCGGATCGGACTGGAAGAGTTCGATGGCATCCTTCCGGGCGCGTCCGTCGATTCCGAGCTGGACCTGGACCAGCTGGACGCCACCTTCTACTACGAAGTCCTGGATAACTGGGTCAACCTGGATCTGGGTCTGACTGCGCGGAAACTGGACGGTGAGCTGATTGTCCGTGAAAAAACCATTGGTGGCCGAGTGAGTGAAACCACCATCGATGGCGTAATTCCTATGGGCTACGCCGCCGCCCGCTTTGATCTGCCGCTTACCGGCGTTTCCGTGGGCGGTGAGGGCAACCTGATCAGCTTCGACGGCGACTCTCTCCATGACTTCAACGTCTACGGCCAGTACGAGCTGTCACTGCTGCAGTTGCGTGCAGGCTACCGTCAGATGTCCATCGACTATGAAGATGACGACGACAAAATGGACGTGGAACTGTCCGGTCCTTTCGCCAGTGTCGGTCTGACGTTCTGATCGAATACGGGTTGATTGGCTGAAAAAGAGCGCTACGGCGCTCTTTTTTTGTGTCTGACATGTTCCGTGGTGTTGCCGGAAGGGCCGATTCGGTAAACTTGGCAGCTCAGGACACGAACGTTTTATGGAGACTAGACCTTGAAAATTCTCGTTACGGGAACCGCTGGATTCATTGGCTCACACCTGGCGCACCGCCTGCTGGATCGCGGTGATGAAGTAATCGGCGTTGATAACGTCAATGACTACTACGATGTGAACCTGAAGGAAGCGCGCCTGGAGCGGCTGACCTGCAAGTCCGGCTTCACCGAGATCCGTGAGGACGTTGCCGATCGTGCCGCCATGGAGGCCCTGTTCCGTGAGCACATGCCCGAACGAGTGGTTCACCTCGCCGCCCAGGCCGGGGTTCGTTACTCCATCGAGAACCCCCACGCCTACGTGGATGCCAACCTGGTGGGCTTCATGAACATCCTCGAGGGCTGCCGCCATAACGATGTGAAGCACCTGGTCTACGCCTCCAGCAGCTCGGTGTACGGGGCCAACGAGACCATGCCGTTCTCTGTGCACGACAACGTTGACCACCCGTTGAGTCTGTACGCCGCCTCCAAGAAGGCCAACGAACTGATGGCCCATACCTACAGCCATCTGTACAACCTGCCGACCACCGGCCTGCGGTTCTTCACCGTGTATGGCCCCTGGGGCCGGCCGGATATGGCGCTGTTCATCTTTACCAAAAAGATACTCGCCGGCGAGCCGATCGACGTGTTCAACCATGGCCACCACCGCCGGGATTTCACCTACATCGATGACATCGTCGAGGGCGTGATCCGCACCCTGGACCATGTCGCCGAGCCCAACGATGAGTGGAGCGGCGAGCGCCCGGATCCGGGCACCAGCAAGGCGCCTTACCGGCTCTACAACATCGGCAGCAACAACCCGGTGGAACTTTCCCGCTTTATCGAAATCATCGAGGAACGCATCGGCAAGAAGGCGGAGAAGAACCTTTTGCCCCTGCAGCCGGGCGACGTGCCCGCCACCTACGCCAATGTCGACGACCTGATCGAGGATGTGGGTTACAAGCCCTCGACCACCGTGGAGGAGGGCATTGCCAATTTCGTGGACTGGTATCGGGATTTTTACAAGGTCTGATTCCAGAGCGTTTTCTTTGTTCAAGAATACTCAAAGGTTCCCGGAGTAAAATCCAGGAACCTTTGCACCCTGCATTTCTCTCCTGAAGCCTGGTCCCCGGGCACCTGAATCCCCCTCAACCGCTTTGCTGTAATAAGCCGCAATCTCGGCAATACGATTTTCAGAATTTGTATTCTGCCGTTTGGCAGTTCTATCAAAATTGATTTTTTGAAATAAAATAACGACAAAACGTAGATAAAATGGTGGTAAAAAACGTATTGTTTTGCGGCAAAAAGTTTGACAGCGCTTTCAGTGGCGACTAAGTTGGCTAGTTAAAGCACGGGCTCCTGTGCCGGGTCGTGCGATATGTGTCCCTTGCGGTGTCACAACAACAACCATGAGTAGCCCGAATGATCGGGCCAGGAGGAGGCAAAGATGAAAATAAAAGCGAAATACCTTGCCGCAGTCGCGCTGACTGCTGCTATCGGAACCGCACAGGCGGAAACCAACTGGGATATGCCAACGCCGTATGGCGATTCCAATTTCCATACTGTCAACATTAACCAGTTCGCGGACGATATCCGTGAAGCCACCGACGGCGAGTTGAACATTACGGTTCACAGTGGTGGCTCTCTGATCAAACACCCCGAGATCAAGAACTCTGTTCGCCGTGGCCTGGTTCCCATTGGCGAGTTGATCATGTCCCGCCTGGCCAATGAGGATCCATTGTTCGAGGTCGATTCGGTTCCTTACCTGGCCAGCAACTACGAAGAGGCCTGGAAGCTTTGGCAGGCATCCCGTGAGGTGCTGGCCGAGCGTCTTGAGGAGCAGCGCCTGAAGCTGCTGTTTGCGGTGCCGTGGCCGCCCCAGGGGATTTACACCAAATTCCCGGTGGAAACCGGTGAAGAGCTCCAGGGGGTGAAGATGCGCGCCTACAACAAATCCAGTGAACGTCTGGCTGAACTGTTCGGGGCTGTCCCGACCCAGGTCGAGGTTCCGGATATCCCGACCGCTTTCGGGACCGGCCGTGTGGACGCGATGATCACATCACCGTCAACCGGGGCAAATACCCGGGCCTGGGATTACCTGAGTCACTTCAATCATGCGCAACTGTGGTTGCCGAAAAACATGGTGATCGTCAATACCCGGGCTTTCGAGGGGCTTCCGGAGTCCGTGCAGGACGCGATTGAGACAGCAGCCGCTGAAGCGGAGAAGCGGGGCTGGGAGGCCAGCAAGGCGGAAACCGCTGCCAAGATCAAAATCATGGAAGAGAACGGCATTGTGGTATCCGAACCCAGCGAGGCACTGGTCAAGCGGCTGAAGGAGGTTGGCGCCACTATGGAGCAGGAGTGGTTGGAGCGTGCCGGTGAAGATGGCAAGGCCCTCGTGGAGGCCTACCGTGCTCTTTAATTCCTTTAACTGCTGAAAAGAACCATCCGGGAGCATTTACATGCGCAGGTTTCTGGACTCTCTGTATCGCCTTGGCGGATACATCTCGGCTCTGCAGCTCATGGTCATCATGGTGATGGTGGTGCTGCAGGTGTTCGGGCGAATTCTTGACAAGGCCCTGCTGACCCTGGGGATGGATGCCCTGGGCCTGCAGGTTCCCGGATTGGCCGAACTGGCGGGATTTCTGTTGCTTGGGGCTACGTTCACCGGACTTGCCTATACCCTGACGGTGGGAGGGCACATCCGGGTGGACCTCTTGCACAGGGCCCTGCCGGAAAAAGTCCAGAGAGCACTGGATATTGTGGTGGTAGTGATCGCTCTGGCGATCACTACCTTCGCCACCTGGTTCAGCGTACTGCTGACCTATGACAGCTACGACTTTGGTGACGTATCCATCGGCATGGTGCCGGTGCCGCTCTGGATTCCCCAGGCAGTCATGGTTGTCGGGCTGGTCTGGCTGTTGATCGCCCTGCTGGACGCCCTGGTCGGGTTGATTACCGGTCGAATTACCCATCTCAAAGACGAAGCCCCGCAGGAGTAAAACGATGGATATGATCTGGATGAGCCTGCTGCTCCTGACAGGGCTCCTGATCGTGCTGGGAGCCGGGCTGTGGGTTGCTTTTGCCCTCACGGCCACCGGCCTTGCGGCAATGTTTTTTTTCAGCAACACCCCGGTGGGTTACAGTCTGGCGACTTCTTTCTATGGTGCCAGTGCTTCCTGGGAGCTGGCTGCTTTACCGATGTTCATCTGGATGGGGGAGGTTCTTTTCCGGTCCCGCCTGTCCGAAGAAATGTTCACCGGTATTGCCCCATGGGTAGGGCGCATCCCCGGCCGTCTGCTGCACACCAACATCATTGGCTGTGGTATTTTCGCCGCGATTTCCGGCTCGTCGGCAGCAACAGCGGCGACGATCGGGAAGATGTCGGTTCCGGAACTCACTCAGCGTGGCTACGACCGCAAGCAGATCCTGGGAACGCTGGCGGGATCTGCGACCCTGGGCCTTTTGATTCCGCCGTCCATTATCCTGATCGTTTATGGCGTCGCTACCGAGCAGTCCATTGCCCGTTTGTTCGTGGCCGGTATTCTTCCCGGTTTGCTGCTGATGGTGCTGTTCGCCGGCTACGTTGCCATCTGGTCCAAGCTGAACCCCTCTGGCGTGCCCGCTGATGAGGAGGAGGCTCTGCCGCTGGCGGAGAAGATCCGGCGAAGCAAACCTCTGATCCCGGTCGTTTTGTTGATCGTTGGTGTTATCGGCTCTATCTATGCCGGGCTGGCATCCCCAACGGAATCAGCTGCGGTAGGTGTGGCACTGGCGCATCTGCTGTCGTGGCGAGGTGGTTCCCTGAGCCGGGAAACATTCGGCCAGGCTCTGATGGGGACGGTCAAAACGTCTACCATGATCGCGTTCATTCTTGTTGGCGCCCATTTTCTGACGGTGTCCATGGGCTTCACTGGTATCCCCAGGGACCTGGCGTCCTGGATCAACACCCTGGAGCTGTCTCCTTACATGCTGCTCCTGGCCCTGACCGTGTTTTTTATTCTGCTCGGCTGTTTCCTCGATGGTATTTCGGTTGTGGTTCTGACCACTTCCGTGATTTTGCCCATGGTACAGGCTGCCGGGATCGACCCCATGTGGTTCGGGATTTATCTGGTTATCGTGGTGGAAATGAGCCAGATCACGCCGCCTGTGGGATTCAATCTGTTCGTGATTCAGGGGCTTACCGGTGAAAACATCATCCGGGTGGCGCTGGCCGCATTACCATACTTCCTGCTATTGCTTGCAGGAGTTCTGTTGATCACGATCTTCCCGGACATCGTTACCTACCTACCCAATCAGATGGGGAATTGATAGACTCGCGGCCCGTCCGGTGGAGGCGGGCATACTGGTTGTCGTATCGAACAGGATGGTCAAGGTGGGCCTATGAATAAAAATGCGGACAAGGAAACAACTGTGCATGGCAACGAAGAGCAGTCAGTCGGGAAAACTGTCGGCCCAATCGTCTCCTCGTCACACCTGTCCGGACGCGCAGCGGAGCTTTCGGAGCTCGAGTTCGGGCTGATCGTTGCAGGGAACGCGTTCAACCGCTGGATGGTTCGGTGCATGAATGCAGCGGGCCTGCCGGACCTGAGCCCGCTGGATATCCTCGTTTTGCACAGTGTGAACCATAGGGGCCGCTCAAAAAAATCCGCGGATATCTGCCTGGTTCTCAATGTCGAGGATACCCACACCGTCACCTACGCGCTCAAGAAGCTGCTGAAATACGAAGTGGTGGTCTCGGAACGCCGTGGCAAGGAAACCTTCTACTCGATTACCGAAAAAGGCGAGGAGATCTGTCAGGCTTATGCCGAGATCCGGGAAAATTGCCTGGTGGACTCGCTAAGGACACTTGGCTTTTCCAATACCGACCTCGGCTCCATTGCCAGCTTTCTCCGGGGCATCTCGGGGCTTTACGATCAGGCCGCACGGTCGGCCGCATCACTGTAGGTGATGCGCTTCCGGAAGCCGGAATGACATCCGGCGCCGGAATATGGGGCAGTCGAATTCCAGAAGCCACGCGAGCAGCTGCAAGGGGATCGGGGCGGCTTTACCATAAAGCCGGTCACCCACGATAGGGTGGCCGATGCCGGCGAGATGGCGGCGGATCTGGTGTTTGCGGCCAGTTTCGATCCCGATCTGCAGCAGCGTCGTCTGCTGTTGCTCATCCAGTCCGAGAGTGGTGATGTGGCTGATGGCCGCTTTTCCTTCCACGGGTGAGTCAATGATCCGGTCATCGGCGTCCAGTAATCCCGTAACCCGTGCCTGGTATACCTTGGTGACCGATCTTCCCGAGAATAACTGTGATAATGCCCCGGCGGCTTTGGCGTCATGGGCGATCAGCATCAATCCGGCGGCGTCGGCATCCAGACGGTGGATCAGGAAGCAGGGCTTTTTCAGTGAAACTTCGGCCCATCGCAACAGGCTGCAATGGTCTCCCCACTGGGAGCCCTGGGCCAGCATGCCGTGGGGTTTGAACCACACCGAATAACGGCCCAGGTCTTCGAGAAGCTCCGCCGGCTCCGGCTTTCGCTCCAGCACGGCGTCATCGTAGAACAGTTGCAGGCGGGTGCCTGCTTTCACGTCCCGCTTGGCTTTGCGCAGCCGAACCTGTTTGCCCTTGACTGTCCACCAGCAGGCACCTTTCGCCATTGCGTCCTTGATGCGCTGTTTGGGCAAACCGGAGTCTTCTGCTAGGGCATCTACGGCAGTCTGGTTCTGATCAAGGGTAAGGTCGACGGTGGTTCGCATGGTGTAAGCCAGGGCTCTTTGGTGATTAAAACAGCACTTCCGCCCGGGCGAATCCCAGCGTATCCAGTTCCGCGATAGCTGTATCGAGGGATGCATAGCTGCACACCTCGTCTTCGTCCGAAATCAGGAAAAAACTTTGGCCGCCGAGTATTTTAATGAGTACGACCCACTCGGTTGCATCCGACGGCGATCTGACGATCTTGACGGAGTCGACCTGGCTTTTTTCCCGCAGGGTTTTTATCTCGTGTTTTTTCATCAGCTACAGAATGGGGCGGTATCGAACGCAAGGCAAGATCAGGCAAGAAAAAAGCCGTGCAGGTTTCCCGGCACGGCTTTCAGAATCTCTGGCAGGATTGGTAGGACCACCCAGATTCGAACTGGGGACCTCTACCATGTCAAGGTAGCGCTCTAACCAACTGAGCTATGGTCCTGTGTCCTGCAACGGGGACGTAAGATACGGATTTTGAGGGTGGTGGTCAACCACTTTTATGCGGATTTTTCTCCGGACCGGCGCTGGCGCATCCAGTCCTTCAGGGCCCGGCTCAGAGCGGCCCAGCGGTTCACGATCAGGGCGGCGAAGATCAGCCCGCAGCCGGCCAGTTGCAGGGGTTCCATGGTCTCGCCGAACCAGCCGGCGGCAAACAGGGCCACCCAGACCGGCTCCAGCACCAGGATCACCACGCCATGGCTGTGGGCAGACATACTCTGGGCAAAGGTTTGCACCAGGAA
This sequence comes from Marinobacter pelagius, assembly GCF_003315345.1. Taxonomy (GTDB): domain Bacteria; phylum Pseudomonadota; class Gammaproteobacteria; order Pseudomonadales; family Oleiphilaceae; genus Marinobacter; species Marinobacter pelagius_A. Next base: position 5,899 of record NZ_QNRO01000013.1, on the reverse strand, counting down.
GCGACCGGCGGTACCAATGATGGCGCTGGCCAGCACCCACCAGATCAGCAGGGGAGCCGGCTCGGAAAATGTGGGCTGCCACGGTTCCATCAATGCCGACTCAACCAGGGTCACCACTCCCACGGTAAGCAATGCGATTGCGGTCAGCGGCAGGGCCGGAACCCGGTGCTTTTCCACGGTTTCACCCCGGCGGTTGATCACGGTTCGCTGGTTGGCAGCCCGGGTGTTCAGGGTGAAGTACAGGGCGAAAATGGTGGCGGCCACCACGAAAAACAATTGCCCCGCCTCGGGACGGAAACCGTTTTTCAGTGACAACAGGGCGAGGCCGGACACGGCAATCGGGATGGCCAGCCAGGTGCTGGCCGGCTGAGGCTCACGGAACACCAGCCGGGCAATAATGGGCACGATGACCACGCCGAGGCTGGTCAGGAAGGCGCCTTCGCCCATGCTTTCAATGTTAACCAGCCCCATGATCCAGAAACTCATGGCGATACCGAAAACCAGCCCCACGCCCGCGGCCCGGCGGATCTGGTCTCCGCTCAGAGCCAGTATCGCCTTATGCGCGAAGATGGCTAGAAAAATCCCGGCGATCAGGAAGCGCGCTGCCATGAACATCAGCGGCGGCATCAGCAGGATGGCTTCTTTCGAGAATATCCAGCTGACGGCGGCAAGCAGGGTGACAACCACCAGGAGCAGGTCTGATTTATGGGCGTCGGTCATTGGGTACCCGGTTTATTCAACGAGGAAAAACGGCCCAATGTATAGTTTGCAAACTAAAAAGGGAAGTGGCGTTTGGTCGAGGTTCGATTGGCTCGTCCCTGAGCCCGGAGATTTCCCTGCAATCCCTCACAAAATCAGCGGCCGGGTCAACATCAGTCGGAATCGGTGTAGGCCTCAAAGCCGAATCGCAGGGTAACTTCATCGCCCACCATGGCCGGGTCCAGGCCGTAGGTCATGCCCCAGTCGCTGCGCTTGAGGGTGGTGTTGGCGCTGATGCCGAGGGTGTATTTCTCGTGACCGAAGGGATAAACCGCCGCCTTGTTCAGGGTTACATCCAGCGTGACGGGATTGGTCTTGCCGAGCATGGTCAGATCACCGGTCACTTTGCCGGTATTCTCCCCCGTTGTTTCGAAATCGGTGACGTTGAACGTGATACTGGGGTACTCGGAGGAATTCAGGAAATCGTCATCCCGCAGATGATTGTCCCTCTTCTTGTGGTTGGTAAAGACACTGTCGCTCTTGAAGACCAGTTTGCCGGATGACAGCTCGCGGGCCTCCTCGTCATAGACGAACTGGCCCTCGACTTCCCGGAACATGCCCATTACTGGTGCATAGCCAATGTGCATGATCTCGAAGGCCATGGAGAAGTGCTCATCATCCACGGTAAAGGTTGTGGGTTCTGCCTGCGCCAGTGATGTACCCAGAAGCGTGGTAAAAAGCGATGCACCGAGTGCGGTGCCCGTCAGGTATTGATGGTTACTCATAACTGTATCTCCTTTGATAAAGCCCGCGGATATCCACCAGAAACGACCAGCCCAGCAGCACCAGTGCCGTGGCCAGTGTCAGGGTGGCGAAACCGTCCGGAACCGGCGGGAGCAGGGCGACCATCAACGTGACGATCTGCCACACGCATACGGTCTTCCGGCGAAAACTCTCCGGCAGGGGGGCGTTGAGCCAGGGCCAGAACCACGAGGCAGCCACAAAGGCGTACCGCATCAGGCCAAGGGCAAGTACCCAGGGACCGGCCTTGCCGAGGACAAGAACGGCAAGACTCAGTCCAAGGATGAACAGGGCATCCAGTTCCATATCGAACCGCGCGCCAAAGGCAGTGTTGTTGCCGGTAACGCGGGCAAGCTTGCCGTCCACACCATCCAGAACAAGCGCCAGAAGCGCCATGACGGCATAGCCCCAGAGCCAGTTCCCAAGCTGATCAAGCCAGGGAATCAGGGCCAGGAGCACGACCACCAGTGTTGCTCTGAGCAGGGTGGCCCGGTTGGCCCAGCCGAAATCCTCCTGCGTGGGCCAGTAGCGCACGACCAGGGCTGATATGGCTCCTTGCAGCACCACCGCAATGGCCACTGCTGATCCCGGCAGGCTGACCAGTGAGGCGGCGGCCATGGCGAGAACCAGGGTGACTGCCATACCCAAAGTGAGGTCCAGCCAGAGCGGAATCGGGTTTTGCCGGGATTGTGGACAGGAATCCATAACCGGTCTCCAGCGTATAGGTTTCCAGGTTAGTCCGGTCAACTATGACTATAGTTTGAATGGCCTGTCCTTGCTTACGATGGAGGGGACAGATCGGACCGCCAAAGCCCCATGGCCGGGAAATGCCGACTGGAAGGGAGGAAAGTAATTGCCTGATGTAAAAGCATTCTGGAGTGTTGCGCCCGGACTCGGGGAGCTGCGTCCTGCCCGGGTCGATCGTACGGAAGAAAAATCCTCCGCTATGGTCACTGTACAGGCGCTGTATTCGGGGGTAAGTAGGGGCACCGAATCCCTGGTTTTCAACGGTCGGGTTCCCGAGAGTGAGTTCCAGAGGATGCGGGCCCCATTCCAGGAGGGCGATTTCCCGTTTCCGGTAAAGTACGGCTATGCCAGTGTCGGCGAGGTTGTCGACGGCCCTGCAGAATTGTTGGGCAGGCGGGTGTTCTGCCTGTATCCCCACCAGTCTCGCTACACCGTGCCTGTCTCAGCGGTGACGCCGTTGCCCGATGAACTGCCGGCGGAGCGTGCGGTCCTGGCGGCAAACATGGAGACGGCAATCAATGGCCTGTGGGATGCCAGCCCGGGAATTGGTGACCGGATTGCTGTAATCGGGCTCGGCGTGGTGGGTTTGCTCGTGGGCTGGCTGGCGAACCGGATTCCGGGCACCCGCGTTACGGTGATTGATACCAATCCAGGGCGGGAAGCCGTGGCGCAGGCTTTGGGGCTGGACTTCGGCGTGGCCCTGGAACGGGACGACCACGATGTTGTGTTTCACACCAGCGGCCACCCGTCTGGACTGGAAACGGCGCTTGCGGCAGCCGGAATCGAGGGGCGGATCATCGAGATGAGCTGGTACGGGGACCAACCGGTGCCCGTTCCCCTGGGTGGTCCGTTTCACTCCCGGAGATTGCAGTTACTATCCAGCCAGGTGGGGCGTATTGCCCCGCACCGCCAACCGCGCTGGAGCCATGGCCAGCGACTGGAGCTGGCCCTGTCGTTGCTGCGTGACTCGAGCCTCGATGGGCTGATTTCCGGAGAAACTCCGTTTGATGCCATGCCGGAAACCATGACCCGAATCCTTTCTGACGGCAGGGATACCCTCTGCCACCGTATCGTCTACTGACTGACCCAACCAACAAGGAGCTCTCATGTTCAGCCTCACTGTCCGGGACCATATGATGATTGCCCACAGCTTCCACGGTGAAATCTTCGGCCCGGCGCAGAAGCTGCACGGTGCCACCTACGTGGTCGACGTCACCTTCGAGCGCCGGCAGCTCGATCAGGACGATCTGGTGGTGGATATCGGTCTGGCTTCGCAGGTACTGAAGGACGTACTGGCCGAATTCAACATGCAGAATCTTGATGAGATCGAGGCGTTCAGGGGACGTAACACCACCACCGAATTCATGGCCGGCGTGGTCTTTGACCGCATCGCCTCTGCTATCCATGCCGGGAAGCTCGGGGAGGGCGCCAGGGAAATATCCGGCATGAAGGTGACCCTGTCCGAGTCCCACGTCGCCCACGCGAGCTACCATGCCGGCCTCTGATCTCGGGGAAGTCCGCTTCCTGGTTCCGGGAGACCCTGGCCAGAACACCGGTGGCTACCGGTATGTCCGTCAACTGGTCCGGGCCCTGAACGAGCAGGGCGTTTCTGCCGGCGTTACCGGGCTGGCAGGACAGTTCCCGAAACCCGATCGCGAAGCTACCACTGCCCTGGATCGAGCCCTGGCCGAATGCCCCGATAACCAGGTGGTCGTTCTCGATGGCCTGGCCATGGGCGGTTTGCCGGAGGTTGTGGCGGGCCACGCCGACCGCCTGAAGCTGGTGGCCCTGGTGCATCATCCGCTGGCAGACGAGACCGGTCTGGCAGAGGCGGACCGGGAATGGTTTTTCAACAGCGAACGTGACGCCCTGGGGTACGTTCGTGCCGTGGTCACCACCAGCCCCTTTACCCGGACAAGGTTGGCGGATTTCGGGGTGCCGGCCGCCCGCATTGCCAGTGTCGAACCCGGAGTCGACGATCTCTTTATCGACGTACTGGCCCGGCGTCGTCACAGGCCCGCCACTGCTCAGAAACCCATGCTCCTGTGCGTGGCCCATTTCTCTCCCCGCAAGGCACAGCATCACCTGGTGCAGGCACTCGCCGAACTGGCGGATCTGCCCTGGCGCTGCGTTATCGTGGGCTCGACAGAGCGGGACGGGGAATACGCTTCCCGTATCCGGGATATGATCGGCTCCCATAGTCTTGAGGATCGTTTCGAACTGACCGGTGAGCTGGAAGAGGGTGCTCTTGCGGACTGTTACAGCCGGTCAGACGCTTTTGTCTTTCCATCACTTTACGAAGGCTATGGCATGGCGGTGGATGAAGCCCTGGCGGCGGGGCTGCCGGTGATCTGTTCCGATGGCGGAGCCCTGTCCCGAATGACCGGGAGGGAGGGCGTAGCCCTTTACCCGGCGGGAGATACCATGGCATTAAGACATCAGCTGCAACGTTGGCTGGTGTCTCCTCAAACACTGCAGGAAGAGCGCAGGCACGCCGAGTCGGCTGCCGGAGGTGCCCGGCGTTGGCGGGATACCGCGGCCGACTTCCAGGCGGCCCTGCAGAGACTGCTGGGTCCGGCCCCGGACAGCCTGTTCGATAAGGAATGGCTTGAAGCGAGGGAGCCGGCGGATCATCGTGCCCGCTCCGAAGCGCTGACCGTGTGCCTGAACCGCTGGCTTCAGCGGCAAACCCCGAATCCCGTGGGGGCCACTGAAGCCGAACCTCTGGTGATGGCCGATATCGGCTCCGGCCGCGCGTCCAATTCACTGTATCTTTCTTCGAGGCTATCGGTACCCAGGGTTTGGCACCTGATCGAGCAGGACGCCGGGCTGCTGGCTTTGGGGGAGGCCCGGCTCAGGCAAATTGGTCAGGCAGTTGTGTGCCATAACCTCATGCTGACCTCTGATGAAATGGAACAGCAATTGCCCGCGCCAATGCATCTCCTGACTGCCTCGGCACTCATCGACCTGGTCTCTGAAGGCTGGCTGAGGTCGCTCACAAAGGCTGTGGTCCGGCGGCAGGCGGCTGTCCTCATGGTCTTGAGCTATGCGGGTGATTTCGAGCTGTCTCCGCCCGATGCCGATGACGCCAGACTGAAAGAACTGGTCAATAACCATCAGCACCGGGATAAGGGCAGTGGCAGCGCGCTGGGGCCGGATGCGACAAACCGGTTCCGTCAGCTGCTTCAGGATGCGGGCTATGGCGTCCATGTCGAAGACAGCCCCTGGCACCTGGATCGGGATGATGCCGTCGCGGTTGAATCTCTCCTGCGTGGTTGGGTGTGGGCGGCACTCGAACAGGCGCCGGAGGCATCGGCGTGGCTGGGTGCCTGGCTCGAACGTCGCCTCGGCCAGCTTGCAGCGGGAGAGTTGCAGGTGACAGTCACCCACCAGGACCTCCTGGCATTACCCGGCGAAGGGCGTGATGGCCAGGATGCCTGACCGTTTGCGCCTGATGTTGCGTTGGCTGTTGACCCTGGCGCTGATTGGCGTGGTGTTCTGGTACCTGGATCAGGCGCGGATCTGGGCTGTTTTGCGAACCATCTCGCCATTGATTTTGGGGTATACGGATTTAATGGTTGATGGGGCACCTTCACCCCATCAATCTGATACCACCCTCAGATGGTTGATAGATCGACTCCGTAGTTGAGTT
>NZ_QNRO01000012.1 GCF_003315345.1 Marinobacter pelagius | reverse complement strand
CAACAATTAGCCAATAATAGCCGCACCGGAGCGGTCATGGCGGTAAACCGCCTAGTCTGCGAGACTTGCTGAGTAGCTATGAGAAATCCGGGCTAACCGCCCTTCCGGCCGGAGAAGCCGGCGGCACTGAGCCAGGACGGTTTGGGGGTATTGGCACCACTGGATCATCAGGTTGCTGAAAACCAGGTCGAAGGTGTCCGCTGAAAACGGTAAGGATTCGGCGTCGGCGGTGAGCCATTGGATGTTTGCCGGGCTCGAGGATCTGGCCCTTTCGATCATTCCGGCTGAGAGGTCCACGCCGACAATTTGCGCTTCCGGGAACCGGTTCTGCAGCGCCCGGGTAAACCAGCCGGTGCCGCAACCAAGGTCAAGAATGTTACGGGGAGCTGCGTTTTGCTGGGTCAAGCGCGCCAGCATGGCGTCTCCCATCAGGCGCTGCAGGCGGGAAGCCTGTTCGTAGGTATTCGAAGCTCTGCCGAATTCCCTGGCGATATCGCTCTTGGCGGCCGGAACAGGCTGGCCCAGTGATACTGATGGTGTCCGGATTACGCCCATGCGGTCTCCGGTGCTTCCATCATTGGCCGGCATTCCTTCAGCGCCACCAGAAGGCGATCTACGTCCGCCATCCGATGCGCCGCGCTCAGGGTCACCCGCAGCCTCGCCTCGCCGGCGGGAACAGTTGGTGGGCGGATGGCGGTTACCAGCAACCCCCGGTCCTCCAGCGCCTTGCTCAGCGCCAGGGCGGCTTCGTTGGTGCCAATCATGATCGGCTGGATCGGGGTGTGGGACGCCATCAGTTCGTAACCCAGCGCCCTCGCCCCTGTCCGGAACCGGTCAATCAGGGAGTCCAGGTGCGAACGCAGGTAATCGCCACGTTCGATGACATCCATGCTGGTGCACGTTGCCATGGCGACAGCCGGCGGCATGGCGGTGGTGTAGATATAGGTCCGGGCTTTCTGGACCAGGTAATCCATCAACAACTCCGTACCGGCCACAAACGCACCGCTGGTGCCGACAGCCTTGCCGAGGGTACCGATTAGAACCGGTACATCCTCCTCGGTCAGCCCGGAATCCAGCACACTACCCCGCCCCTCCGGACCGAGAACACCGATGCCATGGGCATCATCGACTACCAGTAAGGCATCGTGCTCCCGGCACACGCCGGCCAGCGCCCGCAGCGGCGCGACGTCTCCGTCCATGCTGAACACGCCATCCGTCACCACCAGCTTGTGACCGCCGGTTTCCTTCAACATAGACTCGAGCGCAGCCACATCCCCATGCGGGTACCGCCGCACCCTCGCCCGGCTGAGGATACAACCGTCAATAATCGAGGCATGGTTCAACCGGTCCGAGAAAATCGTATCGCCACGACCGGCCAGGGCGGAAATCACGCCCATGTTGGCCATGTAACCGGTGGAGAAAAACAGGGCGGAACTGCGACGGGTAAACCTTGCCAGACGCTCTTCCAACTGGTGGTGGGCGTCGTGGTGGCCACAGATCAGGTGGGAGGCTGCGCCACCCAAACCGGTTTCCGGGAGTGCGTTCTTCAGGGTTGCGATGTTGGCGGGATGGTTAGCCAGACCGAGGTAATCGTTGCTGCAGAACGACAGCAAGAACTTTCCATCGGCTGTCAGCTCCGGTTTTTGGGGGCCAGACACCAACCTGCGGGTTCGGTACAACCCGGCCCGCTTCCGTTCTTCAATCTCTTTGGCAAAGTTACGCATCGAAATCCGACCAATAGCCTGTAGAGGGTAACTGTCAGGTCCGGGTGAAGGCCGGGGTGTTGTTCCCGGGACTGTTGAGGGCCATGGACGGCCCGAAACAAGCGCACATGGGTGAGGCCGAGCGTTTATGAAGCGAAGCTTCATGCGACAGCCGAACGACAGCAATCTGTGATTGCTGGCTGGACCCCGAAGGGGTGCTCGTAGCGTGTCCCGGGAACAACACCCCGGCCTTCACCTTCACCGAAACCAGAGAATCAGGCAGACTCCCGGGTCGCGTCATAAAACATATGCCGGGTCGACTCATACTCCACCGCCTCGGCAATCGCCTCTTCCTCCTGCTCCTCGGTCGCACACTGCTCCCGCTGCTCAGGCCGAATCCCCAGCTTCCGGAACAACTGCATATCCGCATCCGCCTCCGGATTCGAAGTGGTCAAAAGCTTCTCGCCATAGAAGATCGAATTGGCCCCCGCCATGAAACAAAGCGCCTGCATCTGCTCATTCATTTGCTCACGACCGGCCGACAGCCGCACATGGGAAGCCGGCATCATGATCCGTGCCACCGCAATGATCCGGATGAACTCGAACGGATCCAGATCCTCGACATCTTCCAGCGGCGTGCCTTTCACCTTAACCAGCATATTCACGGGCACACTCTCCGGATGCTGCGGCAGATTGGCAAGCTGGACCAGCAGACCGACCCGGTCATCCTCATCTTCGCCCATACCCATGATGCCGCCACAACAGACCTTCATGCCGGCCTTGCGCACGTTATCCAGGGTATCCAGGCGATCCTGATAGGTACGGGTCGTGATGATGTGGTTGTAGAACTTCTCGGAGGTGTCGAGGTTATGGTTGTAGTAATCCAGACCGGCATCCGCCAGCTCCTGCGCCTGGTCTTCCTGCAGCATGCCCAGGGTCATGCACGTTTCCAGACCCAGGGACTTCACCTCGCGGATCATGTCCAGCACGTAGGGCATGTCCTTTTTGGTCGGACTACGCCACGCGGCGCCCATGCAGAAGCGGGAAGCACCTTTCTCCCTGGCCGCCCGGGCCTCGGCGATCACCTTCTCGATCTCCAGCAGCTTCTCCTTTTCCAGCCCGGTGTTGTAATGACCGCTCTGGGGGCAGTACTTGCAGTCCTCCGGGCAGGCGCCGGTCTTGATGGACAGCAGGGTACTGACCTGAACCTCATTGGGATCGAAATGCTGCCGGTGCACGCTCTGAGCGCGAAACAGCAGGTCATTGAAAGGCAGTTCGAAAAGTGCGCGGGCTTCCTGGAGCGTCCAATCGTGACGCAGTTCATTCGCGGTCATGTTCAAGTCCTGTTAACCTTTCCCGGTCTCTGGGTTTACGGATGAAACAGATGATAATGGGACTGAACCTGCTGTCAACCTTAAAGGAACTAAAGGTTAACAGCGCCGCAAGAGCAGGCCGCTGTGTTGCCTGCCTTTCCGTCAATGCTCTTCATGGCCTGTGCGCCCCCTGCCGGGCGGATCTGCCGGTTAACCGATGGAGCTGTTTTACCTGCGGGCTGCCCCTGCCCTGGGCGGCAGACAACCTGCGCTGCGGCGAATGCAGCAAGGAACCACCGCCGTTCGAGCGGGCCCGGATTCCCTGGCGCTACCAGTTTCCCGTGGACGGCATGATTGGCCGCTACAAGTACCATGGCCAGCGAAAGTTCGCCCGGCCCCTGGTGGCCGACTTCGGACAGTTCCTGGCGCACCAACTGGCCGAGGAACCGGCCAGCCTGCCCGACCTGCTGGTGCCGGCGCCAATGCACCCGAAACGCCGCCGGAAACGAGGCTTCAATCAGGCCACAGACATTGCTGAGCAGGTGGGACGGCAACTCGGGATTCCTGTTGATGCCGGCCTGGTGCGGCGGGTGAAACAGGTGAAGTCCCAGCGTGAACTCAACAGAACCCAGCGGCTGGCTAACCTGAGGGATGTTTTTGAGGTGCGGGGAACGCCACCAGAGCGGGTTGCGATCGTGGATGACGTTGTAACCACCGGCGCCACCGCCCGGGCTCTGGCCCTGAAACTCAAAGCAGCGGGGGCGCGGGAGGTGGAAATCTGGGCACTGGCGAGGACGCCCGGCTAAGCATTGATCAGCGCGGGTTATCAGGCCAGCTTGTCCCGGACCAGCTCCGCGATGGCGAGGCAGGAAGTCAGCCCGGGCGACTCGATTCCGAACAAATTGACCAGCCCGGGAACGCCATGCTCCCCGGGGCCATCGATGCGAAAATCAAAGAAACCGTCTTCCGGCCCCTTGAGCTTGGGCCGGATCCCGGCATAGGCAGGTTGCAGGCGCGATGGATCCAGTCCGGGCCACCACTGGCGGATACCTTCCGCGAAACGGTGGACACGCTGCGGGTCGACGGTGTAATCCTCGGCTTCGATCCACTCCACATCCGGGCCGAAACGGGCCTGGCCGGCCAGGTCGAGGGTTAGATGAACGCCCAGCCCGCCGGCTTCAGGCACCGGGTAGATAAGGCTGTCAAACGGATGCCGGCCGCTGTAGGAAAAATATACGCCCCGGGCGAACCATTGCTCCGGTCGCTGACTATCCGGGAGCCCCTGCCAGTTTGCCGCCAGGTCCGGCGCTCCCAGCCCGGCCGCATTGATGACCTCATCGGCAACCAGTGTGCAGGCCGAATCCCCGCCCACGGTCAGACGGTGGCGACCACGTTCAGACACAGCCGAAAGCACCGGGGACTTCAGCGCCAGCTGCCCGCCATGATCTTCCAGCTCACCGAGCAGGGACAGCATCAGGCCGTGGGAATCGATAACCCCGGTTTCCGGGGACCACAGTGCCGCCTCCACCCTAATATCCGGTACCCGTACCCGAACGTCCGGGCCGTCTACCAGCTCAAGAGGCACCCCGTTAAGTGCCGCCGCGCTCTGTATTCCCTCCAGCTTCGCCTGCTGCTCAGCACTGGTTGCCACAATCCATTTGCCGCATTTCCGGTGCCCCACATTGCGGCTGAAGCAATAGTCATAGAGCTGCCGACGGCCAGCCACGCACAGACGGGCTTTGAGGGTACCCTCGGGATAATAGATACCGGCATGGATCACTTCGCTGTTGCGGGAAGAAATACCCTCGCCGAACCGACTACCGGATTCCAGGACGATGACATCCCGGCCAGCCATCGCCAGCTGCCGGGCCACGGCGAGACCAACCACGCCGGCACCGATCACCACCGTCTGTGTTTCCAGAATATCGACTTCCGTCAACCGCCAGCCTCCCCTGATTTCGCCCTGAATGCCCGGCAAACATTACCTGAAACACCATAAACGTTATACTTGCTGCCAGGAAGTTTTTAACGGAGCCCCATGGATGTCGGACCGCAAACAGTTTATTGCCGTTATGGTCGTCGCAGCACTGTTCGTGGGCTGGCTGGGGTGGCGCAGTTTCGAGGTCATCAGCCTTAACGATCTGCTGAAATCCGACGAAACGGTCGCCGGTTACCCCTACCAGCACCGGGTACTCCGGGTGGAGGGGGACACCGCCATCATGGGCTCCCTCCGGTCGCACTCCGTGTCCACGGAAGAAGCCCTCAGGGCGATCTTTCCGAGCATGCGGAACCTCCCGGACAATCACCGGGACTGGCAACGGGCGGAACGGCAACTGGCGCAGGTGCAGGCCCGGGCCGGTGAGATCATCCTGGCCGACCCGGGCATAGACCATGTCCGCTGGGAACTGGACGAAAACTGGTATCATCTGCTGCGCATGAAATCGAAAACCGACAAAGGCCTTTGACCACACTCCTATGCCCCATGACCCGCAACTGGCCGTATCCGGCCATCCCTACGACGCCCTCACTCCGGATGCCATCCTGGATGCCCTGGAAGAGGCGGGCTTCCCGGTCAGCGGGCGCCTGTTTGCACTGAACAGCTACGAGAACCGGGTCTACCAGGTCGGTATCGAGGACGAGACTCCGGTGATTGCCAAGTTCTACCGTCCGGGCCGCTGGAGTGAGGCCGCCATCCGTGAGGAACACACCTTTACCCTGGAACTGCAGGAAGCAGGCATCCCGGTGGTGGCGCCGATGGTCATGGCGGGCGGGGGCACCCTGGCCGAGCATGGCGGTTTCCGGTTTGCGGTCTTTCCCCAGCGGGGCGGCCACGCACCGGATACCAGTGTCACCGACACGCTGTTCCGATTAGGCCAGTGGCTGGGGCAACTCCATAACATCGGGGCTCGCGAACCTTTCCATCACCGGCCCGCCTTTGCCCTGATGGAGGGCATCGAGACCAACAACCGGTTACTGATCGACGGAAACTGGATCCCGGAAGACCTGCGGCCGGCCTGGGACAGCCTGATACCGCAACTTCTGGACCTGTGCGCCGCCCGCATCGACGATGCCGGTCCGGTGGATACCCTGCGGCTGCATGGCGACTGCCACGCAGGCAACATCCTGTGCCGGGATGAACAGATGCTTTTTGTCGACCTGGATGATTGCCGTTCCGGCCCGGCTGTCCAGGACATGTGGCTGTTGCTGAACGGCGAGGATCACGAACGCGGCGCCCAGCTCGGGGAACTCCTGGAAGGCTATGAAATGTTCCGGGACTTCAACCGCCGTGAACGCCACCTGATCGAGCCCCTGCGCTGCTACCGGCAGATAGCCCACTGCGCCTGGCTGGCGAAACGCTGGGACGACCCCGCCTTTCCGCGCTTCTTCCCCTGGTTTGCCCAGCCCCGGTTCTGGTCCGACCAGATCCTGTCCCTGCGGGAACAGATGGCGGCCCTGCAGGCCCCGGCCATCAGTATCCCCGGCCAGTACTAACCAGATTTCATTCACTTCACAAAGAGGTAGGCATGAGCCAGAGTGAAGCCCGTTACACCGTCCGCAGCCTGATCATCACCGCGGTGATTTCCGTCATCGGAACCGTACTGGCACTGGAAACCGCAGGCCGGATCGACCACTCGGACAACAAAGACCACGTGCCTGTGGGCGAATTCGAGGCCATCCACGTGACGCCGGACGAGCCGTTTCGGATGTCGCCCAAGGCGTCGGAACTGCATGCGGTCTGCGAGAACGGTTACCTGGCGATTGCCGCCGATGTGGATCCCGATTTCCGGGGCATCCTGGTGGACTACAAGAATCGTGGTGTCCGCTGTGCCCGGCCCTCACCTACCGGGCCTGCGGTGCCAGAGCAGGGGGCCTCCGATGAGTAAGGAAAGCCCCACCCCAACACCACCGGAGCAGGCTACCGATCGCCTGTTCGCCACGGAGCGCAAACCGGAGGATTTCCGTTTCGATGCGTCCGTGGCACGGGTGTTTCCGGACATGATCCGCCGCTCGGTGCCTGGCTACACCACCATCATCCCGATGATCGAGGTGATCACCGAGCAATACGCCCAGCCCGGCTCCAATTGCTATGACCTGGGCTGCTCCCTGGGCGCCTCCACCCTGGCCATGCGCCATGGTATTGGCGACAAGGACTGCCAGCTGTTCGGGGTGGATAACTCGGCGGCGATGATTGAGCGCTGTGAGCATTACATCGCCCTGGACGACTCCTCGCTTCCGGTTACCCTGCGTTGTGAAGACATCCTGGATACCGAACTGAGTGATGCCTCGGTTACCACCCTGAATTTCACCCTCCAGTTCGTGCCACCGGAACAGCGTGCAGAACTCCTTGCCCGTATCGCATCTGCGACCCGTCCCGGCGGCGTATTGATCCTGTCCGAGAAGATCCGGTTCGAGTCGGAACAGGAACAGGAGGTCCAGACCCGCCTGCACCATGAGTTCAAACGGGCCAACGGCTATTCGGATCTGGAAATCAGCCAGAAGCGCTCGGCCATCGAGCAGGTGCTGATTCCGGAGACCCTGGCCGCTCACCGCGAACGGTTGCTCAGCGCCGGTTTCGACCAGGTGCTGCTGTGGTACCAGTGTTTCAACTTTGTATCCATGCTGGCCATCAAGGCCGACTGAGCTATCAATCTGCAATGACAACTTTCGACTGGAAACATTATTTCAACCCGGTTCTGTCCGAACTCGATGCCCAGGGCCTGCAGGATTGGGCAGAGAGCCTGCGCACGCAGTTCACTCACAAATTCGAGGAAGCGCCCCACGGAGACCTGGGCCGGTGGCTGCGGGCTCTGGATACCCTGCCCCGATTACCGGATGTTCGCGGGCAATTGAACGCCCCGGCCGTCACCCTGGAAACCGCTCAGGCACTTACAGAGGCGGAGCAACAGGACCTGAAAGCGGGCCTGCGCGGGCTGATGCCATGGCGCAAGGGCCCGTTCCGGTTTTTCGATACCTTTATCGACACCGAATGGCGCTCCGACTGGAAATGGGACCGGGTCGCCCCCCACCTGTCCGACCTCAAGGGCCGGCAGATCCTGGATGTAGGCTGTGGCTCCGGCTACCACTGCTGGCGCATGTTTGGCGCAGGCGCCCGGCGGGTCATCGGTATAGACCCTGGGCTGCTGTTCCTGTTCCAGTTCCTCGCGGTGAAGAACTATCTCGGCGAGGTTCCGGTCGATCTGTTGCCGGTGCGAATGGAGGACCTTCCAACCAATCTGGAGGTGTTCGATACCACTTTCTCCATGGGGGTGCTCTATCATCGCCGATCGCCCCTGGATCACCTCCTGGAACTCAAGAGCACCCTGCGCCGGGGCGGCGAACTGGTTCTGGAAACCCTGGTGGTGGACGGGCCGGAAGGCTACAGCCTGATGCCCGAGGACCGCTATGGCCAGATGCGCAATGTCTGGTTCCTGCCCAGCTGCGACACCCTGTTGCGCTGGCTGCAGCGCACCGGCTTCCGCGACGCAAAAGTGGTGGACGTCACCGAGACGACAACAGATGAACAACGCTCCACGGACTGGATGCGGTTCAATTCACTGCAGGATTTTCTCGACCCGGAGGATCCTTCGAAAACGGTGGAGGGCTATCCGGGCCCGAAACGTGCCACACTGATTGCCACCAAACCCTGAAACAAGAAAGCCCCGCGACCTGCGGGGCTTTCTGTTTATGGCGGAGCTCTTGTCCCTTACTCGCCGAACGGATGGCGCAAGGTGATCGTCTCGATCCGGTCCGGGCCGGTGGAGATGATGTCGATGGGTGCCTCGATCTGCTCCTCCAGGAAGCGGATGTACGCCTTGGCGTTCTCCGGCAGCTGATCGATACTGGTCAGGCCCACGGTGCTCTCGCTCCAGCCCGGCAGGTCCGCGTACACCGGCTCGATGTCCTTGTAGCTGTCACAGCCGATGGGCGGGCGGAAGATCTCGCCGTTCGGGGTCTTGTAGCCCACGCATACCCTGACGGTTTCCAGGCCGTCCAGCACGTCCAGCTTGGTCAGGCAGATGCCGGACACACTGTTGATCTGGATGGCGTGGCGCAGGGCCACGGCATCAAACCAGCCACAGCGACGGGAACGCCCAGTGGTGGTACCCACCTCGTTGCCTTTCACCGCCAGATGCTGGCCCATATCATCAAACAGCTCGGTCGGGAACGGACCGGAACCGACACGGGTGGTGTAGGCCTTGGTAATCCCCAGCACGTAATCCAGGAAAAGCGGGCCAAAACCGGAACCGGTGGCGGTACCGCCAGCGGTGGTATTGGAGGAGGTCACGTACGGATAGGTGCCAAGGTCGATATCGAGCAGCGAGCCCTGGGCGCCTTCGAACAGAATGTGCTCGCCGCGCTTACGGTAGTCGTGCAGAAGATCGGTCACATCCGCAGCCATGGGCAGGATTTCCTCGCCCATCTGACGGAGTTCCTCCAGAGCCGCATCGATGTCCTCGGCCTCTTCCTTGAAGTACTCGGTGAGCACGAAGTTGTGGTAGGTCATGATCTCCCGCAGCTTCTCTTCGAAGTCTGCCGGATTGCACAGGTCGCCCAGGCGCACACCGCGACGGGAAACCTTGTCCTCGTAGGCGGGGCCGATACCACGACCGGTGGTGCCGATCTTGTCGTTACCACGGGCGCGCTCGCGGGCCTGATCGATGCGGACATGGGTGCGCAGGATGATCGGGCAGGCCAGGCTGATTTTCAGGCGCTCACGCACCGCAACGCCGTTGGCTTCCAGCTCCCGGACTTCCTTGAGCAGGGCTTCCGGGGACAGGACCACGCCATTGCCGATCAGGCACTGGACATCCTGGCGCAGGATACCGGAGGGAATCAGATGCAGAGCGGTCTTCTTGCCATCGATCACCAGTGTGTGGCCGGCGTTATGGCCACCCTGGAAACGAACCACGGCGGCGACCTTGTCGGTCAGCAGGTCAACAATCTTACCCTTGCCTTCGTCACCCCACTGGGTGCCCAGCACAACTACGTTCTTACCCATGATTCTCTCTCAATTCAGTCCAGCGATTCGACGACCCATTCGCCGTCCTTCTTCACCAATTGCCGGTCACACCCGCGTGTGGCAGGGTTAACACCCTCATCCTCCGGCAATGCCCGGATAACCGTTTCCGTCTTTCTCAGGTCCGAAACCGCCCCTTCCAGGGCCGGATCCTGGTCTGCCGGCGCCCAAACCGCGCCGTTATTCTTTACTGTCCGTTCGCCCAGGGACACCAGCGCCCGGATATCGAGACTGAAGCCCGTGGCAGGACGGGGACGGCCAAAGTCACTGCCAATGGCATCGTAACGGCCTCCCTTGGCAACGGAATCCCCGTGGCCGGGGACATAGGCCGCAAACACCAGTCCGGTGTGGTAGTTGTAGCCCCGGAGCTCGCAGAAATCGAAGCCGAAGCTCACTTCCGGGAAGTCCCGGGTCAGCATGTTCGCCACACGGTCCAGCTTGTCGAGGGCGGCATCCAGAGACTCGGAGGCACCGCTGAGGATCTTCCGTGCTTCGACCAGCGCCTCGGGGCCACCGCTCACCCGCGCCAGCTTACGGAGCCGGCTGCCGGCGGACCCTTCCGGGCAATCACCCAGGAGCTCATCAAGTTCCGGTACCGATTTCCGGGCCATGGCATCAAAGATGGTTTCTTCGGTATCCCTATCGAAATCCGCCTCACCAATCAGGCTCTCGTAGATCGCCACGTGCGCCAGGTCCAGGTGGATGCGGGGCAACCCGGCAACCCGAAGGGTTTCCAGCATCAGGCTGATCACTTCCATATCCGCCGACTCGGAGGCGCTGCCAAACAGCTCGCAGCCGGCCTGGATCGGCGTGCGCCCGGTCAGCATGTGGCGCGGTCGGGTATGCAGCACATGGCCGGCATAACACAGACGGGTAATACCTTCCTGGCCCAGGGTGTGGGCATCAATGCGCGCGGCCTGGGGAGTCATGTCCGCACGAACACCCATCATCCGGCCGGTGAGCTGATCGGTCAGCTTGAAGGTCTGCAGTTCCAGGTCATGCCCGGTCCCGGTAAACAGGGATTCCAGGTATTCGATCAAAGGCGGGATGACCAGCTGGTAGCCCCAGCGTTGGCAGGTATCCATTACGTCCCGGCGCAGGGATTCGATCCGTCCGGCCAGCGGCGGCAGAATATCCTCTACCCCGTCCGGCAGTAACCAGCGATCAGATACTGTCATGAGATTCCGTTGTCTGTTATTCCCGCAACAGCCAGGTGACTGCGGGGAGCACTCAGGATTTGTGGCGAAGTCGTGGGTCCGAAAAACCCGAAACAAAACCGGCCGAATTTTACACGGTTGTCGGGCACAAAAAAACCGGAATACGAAGGTATTCCGGTTTATTCCAATCCGCGGGCGCTTATTGCTTGCCGGCCATCGGGTCTTTCATATACTTCATGAAATCACCTTCCGAATCGATCACCATTATGTCGTCCTTGTTGGAGAACGAATTCTGGTATGCCGACAGGCTGCGATAGAAGCTGAAAAACTCACTGTCCTGGCTGTAGGCATCTGCGTAAATCTGCGCGGCACGGCCGTCACCCTCACCGCGAAGCTGTTCGGATTTCGAGAAGGCTTCTGCCAGAATCACGGTACGCTGACGATCAGCGTCAGCCCGGATACCCTCTGCAGCCTCACGACCGCGGGAGCGGTACTCCTGGGCCAGCTTTTCCCGCTCGGTTGCCATCCGACGATACACGTTCTCGCGCACCTGCTCGGGCAACTCGATGGCCTTGATACGAATATCCAGCACCCGGATACCGAATTCGCTTACCGAAGTCTGGTTGACGAGATCCTTGAGCTTGGCCATCAGCTCATCACGCTGGCCTGAAACAACTTCGTGCATGGTGCGAACACCGAATTCGTTCCGAAGCCCGTTATCCACGCGGGACAACAGAAGATCCTGTGCCCGGAACTCATCACCACCGGTGGCCCGGTAGAAGGTGTCCACGTCTGTGATCTGCCATGCAATGTAGGAGTCCACATCCAGCGGTTTTTTCTCGACCGTCAGGTACTGGCGCGCGGGCAGGTCCATAGTCAACACCCGGACATCAAATTCCCTGACTTCATCGATGACCGGCACCTTGAAGTGAATACCCGCCTCGATGTTGGTTTCGATCAACTCCCCGAAACGCAGCAAAACGCCACGATGGGTTTCCGGGATGATATAAACGCTCGCAGACACCAACAACAGAATGATGAGGGCACCAGCAAGACCGATAACACTTTTGGGTCCCATGATTATCTCCCCGTTCTGGAATTGGTGGCTTGACGGTTACGCAGTTCGCGCAGGACTTCATCGGTCAGGGACTGGATATCGACCTGACCTGTCAGGCTGCCAGCATCCCCTGCACTCTCCTTCCGTCCCGCAGCCGCATTGGCAGCGCCACGGGTCAGGCGATCCAGTGGCAGATACATCATGTTGTCGCCGGACTTGGTGTCAACCAGCACCTTACTGGAACTGGACAGTACGTTCTCCATGGCCTGCAGATACATCCGCTCGCGGGTGACTTCAGGCGCTTTCGCGTACACCTCCAGGAGATCCAGATAACGGGCCGTTTCACCCTGAGCGCGCTCAACCACCTGAGCCTTGTAAGCTGACGCCTCTTCAATCATACGCTGGGCCTGACCGCGAGCCTCGGGCACCACCTTGTTACGGTAGGTTTCCGCCTCTTCCTTGAGCCGCTGTTCGTCTTCCCGGGCACGCTGGACCTCGCGGAAGGCATCCTGAACCGGCTGGGGCGGCTGGGTGCTTTCCACGTTCACCCGGACGATCTGGAGACCGGCACCGTATTGCTGCAGGAAGTTCTGCAGTCGCTGCTCGACGTTGACCGCAAGCTCTACCCGGCCTTCGGTGAGAACGGCATCGAGCGTGGCACTGCCCACTTCGTGCCGGAGCGCACTATCGGTGGCAAACGCCAGTGCCTGGTTGGAGTCCCGGACATTGAGCACATAATTCCGGGCATCGCTGACCCGGTATTGCACCTGCAGATCCACGGTCACCAGATTCTCATCCTGCGTGAGCATCTGCCCTGAAGACTCTGCGGTACGGACGTTGGTTACGCGTACCTTGGTAACGTCATCAATCAACGGTACCTTGAAGCGCAGGCCCGGCCCCTCGGTCCTGTCATACTCCCCGAAACGCAGGACAACCGCCCGTTCCTGTTCGTCCACGGTGTAGAAAGACTGGAACACGACATAGCCGACGACGAGAATCGCAGCCAAAGCCAGAATCGCGCCGAATCCACCGGCTCCGCCGGCACCACTGCCATTTCCGCCGGACTTGCCGCCTTTACCGCCCAACATCTTGTTGAGCTTGTCCAGGCCCTTTTTCAGGGCCTCATCAAGGTCTGGCGGCCCCTGATCATTTCCGCCGCGACGACCACCACCGGTCCCCCAGGGATCGTTGTCGTTACGGTTTCCACCCGGTTCGTTCCAGGCCATAGTGCTCTCCGTTCCTATACTTGTCGAATGGCTGCAAATACTAGGGATTTATACGCGCCCCGGCAACAGTTTACGCTCTCAGGCGTGGCTGTCTTCAAGGCGAATCTCATGTTCTTTCACGCCCGCCCGGCTCAACAACTGGAGCCAGTCCCGGTTCTGCAGGCGCACTTCCACCACGCTGTCGCCCGTTTCCCGGTGCTCTTCACTGAGCACTGAGCCGGCTTCGTGCAACAAGGCCCGCAACTTTCCGTCGGCGGGACCCAGCAATACGAAATGGTGCACGACGTCCTCGGCCAGGCGTTCGACAATGGCATCAAACAGGATATCAATTCCTTCACCGCTTACCGCCGACACCCAGACCCGCACCGGGACCCCCTCTTCGTTCCGGTCAATCCGTGGGGTGAATCCGTCCAGCAGGTCGATCTTGTTGAACACCTGTAATACGGGAATCTCGTCCGCTCCGATCTCAGCCAGGACGCTTTCAACCTGTTCGATGTTGTCGTCACGACGACCATCGTAGCAGTCGATTATGTGCAACAGCAGGCTGGCTTCGGTGGTCTCTTCCAGGGTTGCCCGGAAGGCTTCCACCAGTTTGTGCGGCAGGTGCCGGATGAATCCGACCGTGTCCGCCAATACGACCGGACCGATATCCGGAAGTTCCAGACGCCGCAGCGTGGGATCCAGCGTTGCGAATAACTGGTTGGCAGCGTAGACGGTAGAGGTGGTCAGCCGGTTGAACAGGGTGGATTTTCCGGCGTTGGTGTAACCCACCAGCGAGACCGTAGGGATGTCGGCCCTGAGCCTGGCACGGCGCCCCTGGTTCCGCTGCCTGCGAACCTTTTCCAGGCGCTTGTGGATAGATTTGATTCGCTCACGCAGCAGGCGACGGTCGGTCTCGAGCTGGGTTTCACCGGGCCCCCGCAAGCCGATACCGCCCTTCTGCCGCTCAAGGTGAGTCCAGCCGCGAACCAGCCGGGTAGACATGTGCTCGAGCTGGGCCAGCTCCACCTGCAGCTTGCCCTCGTGGGTCCGGGCCCTCTGGGCAAAAATATCGAGGATGACGCCGGTGCGATCCAACACCCGGCACTTGAGTTCACGCTCGATATTCCGCTCCTGACTGGGACTCAGGGCATGATTGAACAGCACCACATCCGCCTCGGAGGCGGTAATGGCATCACGGATCTCTTCCAGCTTGCCTTCACCCACAAACAATCGCGGGCTCGGCTGCTTGCGCGAGCCGGTGACCACAGCCACGGGCTCCACACCGGCAGAGGTCACCAGCTCCCGGAACTCTTCCAGGTCTTCGGAATCCTCATAGGCGGTAAAATCAATGTGAACCAGCACCGCCCGTTCGCCGACATCAGGACGCTCAAACAACTTGTACAGACTCCCGGGTCATCAGAATCGACCCCTCAGAAAAACAAACACCCGCGCACCTGAAGCCGCGGGACGGCTCTTCGGAAACGCGGGTGGCAATACCGGGAAAGCGGCTGTATCAGTCTTCAGACTCGCCCTCTCCTCCCGGAGCCTGCTGCGGAATGCGGACATTGCGGGCAGGAACCACAGTGGAAATTGCGTGCTTGTAGACCATCTGGCTGACAGTGTTTTTCAGCAAAATCACGAACTGGTCGAAAGACTCAATCTGGCCCTGAAGCTTGATACCGTTGACCAGAAAGATGGAAACCGGGATGCGCTCCTTGCGCAATGCATTGAGGTAAGGGTCTTGTAAGGAATGCCCTTTTGACATGTGTGTTCTCCTGTTATTTAAGTAGATGCAGATCGTCGTTATTCAGATTTTAATGTGGTGCGAAGTCCGAGCTTTTTCAAGGCTTTTTCGACGACCAGTTTATCGCCACTATCAAGCCAGTGGACATCGGACCATTTTCTCAACCAGGTGAGCTGCCGTTTTGCCAGCTGGCGGGTAGCAGCAACACCCTTGCTCACAAACTCGTCATAGTCACTGTTGCCTGCAAGATGTTCCCATGCCTGCCGATAACCGACACAGCGCATCGACGGAAGTTCCGGATCAAGGTCACCCCGCGCCATAAGCGCCCGTACTTCATCGAGGAAGCCGGCTTCCAGCATTCGACGGAAACGCAGTTCTATCCGGTCATGGAGCACTTTGCGCTCACCGGGTGCGATTGCAAGTTGCGTTATAGTATACGGCAGAGCACTCCCTTCGTCTGCCTGCCACCGGGTGAAATAGGTGTAATCCTCGACTTCTGCTCCACCCGAGGCTCCTTTCTCCGCCTGCCAGAATGCCGAGATCGGCTTCCCGGTGAGCCTGATCACTTCCAGCGCCCGCAACAATCGTTGCCGGTTATTGGGGTGGATAATACGGGCGGCTACCGGATCTTTTTCCGTCAGCTCGTCATGAAGAGCCTGCCAGCCTCTCTCCGCCGCTTCACCCTCCAGACGGGCACGCAACTCAGGGTCCGCAGAAGGTAATCCGGACATGCCGTGCAGCAGGGCCTTGAAATACATCATGGTGCCGCCCACCAGCAGTGGTATGCGCCCGGCTTCGGTAATCTTCTTCATCTCCGCCAGGGCGTCGCGGCGGAAGTCGGCGGCGGAATAACTCTCTGCCGGATCACAGATATTGATGAGCCGGTGCGGCGCCCGGGCCAGTTCTTCAGCCGAAGGCTTGGCGGTGCCGATATCCATTCCCCGGTAGATCAGCGCGGAATCGACGCTGATGATGTCGCAGGGCAGGTGTTCGCACAGGGCGATCGCCAGATCGGTCTTGCCCGAGGCCGTTGGCCCCATCAGGAAGATGGCAGGCGGGTGCTTGCCCGGTACATTACTGGTCGTCATCAGGACTGCCTCAACGCCCGCGCAGGAACAGTTTGTCCAGCTCGCTCAGGGTCACCAGGGTCCAGGTGGGGCGGCCATGGTTGCATTGGCCACTGCGTTCCGTGGCCTCCATGTCCCGAAGCAGGGAATTCATCTCGGGGATGGTCAGCTGGCGGTTTGCCCTGACCGAGCCGTGGCAGGCCATGGTGCCCAGCAGTTCGTGGGTAACGGCCTCGACCCGGTCACTCTGACCATGCTCGATGAGATCGGCCAGCACATCCCGGACCAGCTGCTCGGTGTCGGCACCACGCAGGAGCGCCGGTACCTGCCGGACCGCCAGGGTTTCCGGACCGATCCTTTCGATCTGCAGACCCAGTTGCTGCAACCCTTCACCGTGAGTTTCCGTGAGCGCAGCTTCCTTCTGGCTAACCGCCATCGATACCGGCACAAGCAGCGGCTGGCTTTTCAGGTCCTGCTCCGCCAGCGCCCGCTTCATCCGCTCGTAAGTGATGCGTTCATGGGCCGCATGCATATCCACCACGATAAGACCGGCACGGCTCTGGGCCAGGATATAGATTCCGTGTAGCTGAGCGATGGCATAGCCCAGGGGTGGTTCCTCCTCACTGTCGGCAGGCGGTGTCGCCTGCACCTGCGCCAGTCCGGCCGAACCGGGAGAGGACTCGGCGGCCACCCCGCCGCCGGCATTCAGGGACTGATAGAACGCCATCTGGTCACTGGCCCGCCATTCCTGCTGGGGCTCCGGTGGCCGGCTCCCACCGAAACCGGCAGGCGAAGGGGCACCGTGACCGGCATTCTCCCGGGGTGGATAAGACCAGCCCTGCTGCGGGTTCATGGCGCCGGTATTTTCCGGAGCCGCCGGCTGGACTGAAGCCTCCCGGCCAAAGGATTGGGCCACCGCACCGCGCAAGTGGTCATCGGGCCGGACATCTGCCAGCGCCCGGTGCAGGGTGCGGAAAATGAAATCGTGGACCAGTCGGCCGTCCCGGAACCTCACCTCGTGCTTGGTGGGATGCACGTTCACATCCACCGTGGCGGGATCCACTTCCAGGTAAAGCACGAAGGCAGGGTGACGATTGTTGTACAGCACATCCCGATAAGCCTGGCGCACTGCATGGGCCACCAGCTTGTCCCGGATCACCCGGCCATTGACGAAAAAGTATTGCAGGTCCGCCTGGCTGCGGGAAAACGTGGGCAGGGCAACCCAGCCCCAGAGCCTCAGCCCTGTGGCCTCGGCATCGATGACCACGGCATTGTCGATGAACTGCTGGCCACACAATGCACCGATTCGGCGCTCCCGGTCCAGCGGTGACTCGGCCGGACGCAGGCTCTGCACCACGCGCTGGTTATGGCGCAGGGTGAACCCGGTATCGAACCGGCTCAGGGCCTGGCGACGGATACACTCGTCGACGTGGTTGAACTCGGTCTTCTCGGTACGAAGGAACTTGCGCCGGGCCGGCGTATTGAAGAACAGATCGCGGACTTCCACGGTGGTCCCGACCGGGTGGGCCGCGGGAGAAATCCGGGCATCCATCTCACGGCCTTCGACTTCCACCCGGGAGGCGGCTTCCTGGTTTTCGGTCCGGGAAGTCAGGGTGAGCCGGGACACGGAACTGATACTGGCCAGGGCCTCACCCCGGAATCCGAGGGAGGCAACGGCTTCGAGATCATCGAGACTGGTGATCTTGCTGGTCGCATGGCGGCTGAGGGCCAGAGGCAGGTCATCCTCCTCGATGCCACTGCCGTCATCACGGACGCGGATAAGCTTGACGCCGCCCTGCTCTATCTCGATATCGACCCGGCTGGCACCGGCATCCAGGGCATTTTCGACCAGCTCCTTGACCACCGATGCGGGACGCTCCACCACCTCACCCGCGGCTATCTGGTTCGCCAGCCGGGGAGAGAGCAAATGAATGTGGGGCATGTTTCGGGAAAACCTCTTGCTCAGGATGCGGGAATACGAATGGTTTGCCCTACCATAACACGGTCATCCCTCAAGCCGTTAAATCGCATCAACTCGTTAACGGAAATCTGGTTTTCCTTGGCTAGCTGGGACAGGGTGTCCCCGCGCTGGATCCGGTACTGACTGACGTCATTGCCACCCTTGCCGTTCTGCTTCTGCCACGCCAGCAATGTGCCTGGCGGCGGCGTCTTGCGGAAATAATCCTCGATGCCGTCCATGATGGCACCGGCCAACCGGCTGCGATACCAGTCCGACGCCAGGTTCTTCTCTTCCTGGGGATTGGAGATAAAGCCCGCCTCCACCAAAATGGATGGGATATCCGGCGATTTCAGCACCACGAAGGCCGCCTGCTCCACCCCCGGCTTGTGCAACTCGGCAACGTTATCGAGCTTGCCCAGCACCGAACTGCCAACTCCAAGGCTGGCGTTGATGCTGGCAGTCATGGACAGGTCCAGAAGAACACCCGCGAGCATATCGTCCCGACCTTCCAGGGATACGCCACCGGTGCCACCGATCAGGTCGGAGCGGTTCTCGCTCTGGGCCAGCCAGCGGGCTGTCTCACTGGTCGCTCCACGCTGCGACAGGGCAAAGACTGACGCCCCTTTCGGTTGCGGTGTGCGGAAGGCGTCGGCATGAATGGACACGAACAGGTCGGCGTTGTATTTCCGGGCCAGCAGCGTCCGGTTCCGCAATCCCACGTAGTAGTCGCCGGTACGGGTCAGTTTGGCGGTATAGCCGGGCTGCTTGTTGATCAGCGCCTCGAGGGTTTTCGCCATTTTCAGGACCACGTCCTTCTCCCGGGTTCCTCTCGGCCCGATGGCTCCGGGGTCCTCACCACCGTGGCCGGCATCGATCACCACGATGACATCCCGCTTGCCCGCAGAATCCTGGGTGACCGTCGGCCGGGTCGCCTGCTCCAGGCGACTGCCGCTCTCGTCGATCAGATCCACCACCAGACGGTGACCATACTGCTGGTTGGGCTCCAGCTGGAAACTCCGGGGCTTGATATCGCTCTTGAGATCCAGCACTACCCGCAGGTCGTTACCGTTTCGTGGCGCGCTGCGAATCCGCTTGATCGGGCTGCCGGAAAGGTCGAGATTGTCCAGGTCGGCCTTGAGCGACGCATTGCTGAGGTCTATCACCAGTCGTGAGGGACCGCTCAGGGAGAAGATGTTGTGTTGTAGCGGGCCGGTCACGTCCAGCACCAGGCGCGTGTGGTCCGGCGCGGGCCAGATACGCGCACCCTCGACACGGTCACCGGCTGTGGCTCCCCACGCCAGGGCCCAGGCTGTAACCAGCGCCAGCAAATTGATTAGGCTGCGTTTTCCCTTGAACATACCGCTTACCTGCAAAATATCAGCTGTCACCGGCGATCAGTGTTCCGGACCGACCAGCTCCAGTTCGTTCATCAAATGGGCACCCTGGGCCGAACGGGCCCGGATGACCACGGACCGCCCCTCACCCTCGCGCTCCAGGTGGATCTCCAGGTCCGGGTCCGGCAGGACGCCCTTGCCCCGCTCCGGCCATTCGATCAGGCACAGGCTGTCTCCGGAAAAATAATCCCGGATCCCCATGTACTCCAGCTCTTCCGGATCGCCCAGGCGATACAGATCAAAATGATAGGCCGGCGGCTTCAGGTGCTCGTAGGGCTCCACCAAAGTATAGGTCGGGCTCTTTACTGCGCCTTCATGCCCGAGGCCACGCATGACTCCACGGCTGAGGGTGGTTTTACCCATGCCGAGGTCGCCGTCCAGAAATACCGTCAGCCCCTGCCCGGATTCCATGACCAGGCGGGCCAGTTCCTGCCCGAGCTTCTCGGTTTCCGCCTCGCCTTCCAGAAACAGGCGGCGCTCGTTACCGTAAATCGTCATCCATCCTCCCGCTTCTGCACATCGTTAAACTCGATTTGCCGGAATACCGACGGCAGGCTATCGATCACATCGGTTGGTATCAGCCCCACATAACCGCGGGCCTCAGAGGCCCGGTCAGCCGCTGCCAGATGAGCACAAGCCCCCAGGATGGTCGCCCGGGCCAGGTCATCCAGCTGACCGCACATGGCCCCGAGAATTCCCGCGAGCACATCACCCATGCCGCCGGTGGCCATTCCCGGGTTACTGCCGCTAACAATATCCACCGTCTGGCTACCGGAGGCAATCACGGTTCCCGCACCCTTGAGCAGAACCACGCCGCCATAGATGGACTGCAGTTTGCGCGCCGCCGCCATCCGGTCAACTTCAACTTCCGCCACACTGCACCCCAGCAGCCTGGCGGCTTCTCCCGGATGCGGCGTCAGTACCTGATATTCCGAGGGCACGGCGACCCGGGCTGCCATCAGATTCAGGGCGTCGGCGTCCAGCACTCTTGGCTTGTCACTGGCCAGCACCTGCTGAAGCATCTGCTGGCCCCAGGCACTCTTGCCCATCCCCGGCCCGCACACCACAACCGATGCGGCTTCCAGCAACGGTGGCAGTTCAGAGCCATGAATAAGGCCATGCACCATCACCGACGGGCAGCGAGCCAGAGCCGCCGAGATATGCTCGGGGCGCGTTGCCAGTGACACCAGGCCGGCTCCGGAACGGGCCGCCGCCTCTGCCGCCATCAGGCCGGCGCCACCAAACCCACGATCCCCGGCAATAATGAGCACGTGGCCGAACCGTCCCTTGTGGGCATTGGCCGCACGCTCGGGGAGCCAGCGACCCACGCTTTCCCAGTGCCGTAATCGGCCCACGGGCGTCTGGCCACTGGCACCGATGTCGTTTTCGGTTCCCAGCGAGTCAAATACTACCTCGCCACATACCGCCGGTCCCTGCCCGGTGAACAGCCCGGATTTGAGGCCGATGAAGGTGACCGTCATCGTTGCCCGGACCACATCACCGCCGGCAACACCGGTCGTCGCATCCAGCCCCGAAGGCACATCCACCGCGAGCACCGGCACGCCACTGGCATTGCAACGGGCAATGACACCGGCAAACGGCTCCCGGGGCGCTCCGGAGACACCGGTCCCGAGCAGGGCATCAACAATCAGGCCGGCATGCTCGAACGAAGCATCGAGGGCCGCCTCATCGATTCCTGACAGCTCACGCACCTCGACGCCGTCTGCGACGGCCTTTTGCCAGGCTTTGCGGGCATCGCCGGAAAGCTTGTCGGTCGGGGCAACGGCAATGCACGACACTGTGAGCCCGTGCCGCTTGGCGTTGGCAGCCACCAGGTAACCGTCTCCACCGTTATTGCCCGCCCCGCACAGCACCAGTACCGGCCCGCAATCGGGCCAGCGCCGGACCAGCCTCCGGAAAGCCGCATGGGCTGCCGTCTGCATCAGTTCGAAACCGTCCACTCCCAGTTCGTCAATCACGTAGCGGTCCATCTGCCGCACAGCATCGGCGGAGTACAGGTCGTCTGGTAGACTGTGCGCAGATATGGGCGGCATGAGCCTGAGCTCCCGTTACAGAAACCGGTTTAAGAAAATTGGCCAGATACCTGTAAAGCATAGCAAAACAGTGAAAAAGGTCATAACTTAATCAAATTAAACTTCCGCAGTGAATCCACCCGGACCACGCCCGCTTACGTTGCAGCCATGACCGAGCCGAAAGAAACTCCACCAGCACCGCCCGAACTCGATGATTTGCCGGGTAAAATCCGGCAATGGGCGCGAGAGCTGGGTTTTGCCGATGCCGGCATCACCCTGCCGGAGACCGGCCCCCACGCCGACCGGTTGCAGGCCTGGCTGGCCGAGGGATACCAGGGCGAGATGGAGTACATGGGGCATCATGGCGACAAGCGTTACACCCCGACTTCGCTGGTGCACGGCACGGCGCGGATCATCTCGGTACGCATGGATTATCTGCCGGCGCCGGACAACCCGAAACAAGCGCTCACTGACCGGGAAACCGCCTACGTGACCCGCTATGCCCTGGGTCGGGACTACCACAAGCTGATGCGCAAGCGCCTGGCTACACTGGCGAAATGGATCGATGAGGCGGTCAGCGGGTTCGAGTACCGGGCCTTCGTTGACAGCGCTCCGGTGCTGGAGCGCGCACTGGCCCAAAGGGCCGGACTGGGCTGGATCGGCAAGAACAATATGGTGATTCACCCGAAGGCCGGGTCGTTTTTCTTCCTGGGCGAGATTTTTACCAGCGCCCCACTCCCTGTGGATCCACCCTTTGAAACCGAACACTGTGGCAGTTGTTCCGCCTGCCTGGAGGTGTGCCCGACGGACGCCTTTGTCGGCCCTCATCTGCTGGATGCCCGTCGCTGTATCAGTTACCTGACCATTGAGCTGAAAGGCTCCATTCCGGAGGAGTTGCGCCCGAAGATGGGTAACCGGGTGTTCGGCTGTGATGATTGCCAGCTGGTCTGCCCCTGGAACAAGTTCAGCAAGCCGACGGCGGAACAGGATTTCCAGCCCAGGCATGGTCTGGATAACAGTTCGCTGGCTGAGCTGTTCCTGTGGACGGAGGAACAGTTCCTGAAGCGGACCGAGGGGTCGGCAATCCGGCGCACCGGCTACGAGGGCTGGCTCAGGAATCTGGCGGTGGGGCTGGGCAACGCGCCCACCACTATTCCGGTGGTGGAGGCGCTGAAGCAGCGGGCGGACCATCCGTCAGAGATGGTCCGTGAGCATGTGCACTGGGCGTTGCGCCGGCACGGGCTTACAGCTTGAAGAAGTGATCGCGGTAGTGGCGCAGTTCGTTGATGGAGTCGCGGATGTCGTCGAGTGCCAGGTGGCTGCCTTTTTTCTTGACGCCATCGAGTACGTCGGGGCGCCATCGGCGGGCGAGTTCTTTGACGGTGGAGACGTCGAGGTTGCGATAGTGGAAGAAGGCCTCAAGTTCGGGCATGTACTTCACCAGGAAGCGGCGGTCCTGGCCTATGCTGTTGCCGCACAGGGGTGATTTTCCGGCGCCCACGTGTTTTTTGAGGAACGCGAGGGTTTCCTGTTCGGCCGCCGATTCGGTGATGGTGCTTTCTTTGACGCGTTTGGTGAGGCCGCTGGCTCCGTGGGTGTTGGTGCACCATTCGTCCATGGCCTCGAGGAGGCTGTCGGGCTGGTGGACGGCGATGACGGGGCCTTCGGCGATGATGTTGAGTTCTGCATCGGTGATGATGGTGGCCATTTCTATGATGCGTTCTTTTTCCGGATCGAGGCCGGTCATTTCCAGGTCGATCCAGACCAGGCGATTGCCTTCTGCCATGTTTTCCTAACCTTCTGATTTTGGTGCTCGCTGGCGGCGGGGCGACCTATCCGGGAACCGCTACGAGCACGTCCATGTGCGCTTGTTTCAGGCCATCCCTGGCCTTCAACATTCCCGGATAGGTCGCCCCACCGCCACCCCATATTCTGGAGATATAGTCGCTGTGGTTCGCACCATAGTACAGCGACCAATCGGTGATTCCAGTATGATGGCACGGTCGATGACGAACTTTCACGGGATCTCTGAAATCATTTATGGCAAAACGGCGACTGAACAAACAGCAACAGTGGCGTATCAAGAAGGTCCAGCAGGAGCGGGCAGCCCGTGCGGCCAGAAAGGAAAAGGCCATTGAACAGCAGGCCGAGGCCGGTGAACTGGGGACGGAGCAGGAGGGGCTGATCATCGCCCATTATGGCCAGCAGCTGGATGTGGAGGCGCTGGAGGGCGAGGATTCCGGGACGGTTTTCCGCTGTTTTGTCCGGGCCAACATCGACAGCCTGGTGACCGGTGACCGGGTGGTCTGGCGCAAGGGCAAGAGTGACACCGGGGTGATTGTTGCCCGTTGTGATCGCCAGAATCTGCTGCAACGGCCGGACAATTTCGGGGCGCTGAAGCCGGTGGCGGCGAATATTGATCACATCATTCTGGTGATTGCGCCGGAGCCGGAGCCTCACGACAACCTGATTGACCGGTATCTGGTGGCTTCGGAGACCAGTGATATTCCGGCGGTGATTCTGCTGAACAAGACGGATCTGATTACCGATGGGAACCGGGAGCAGATTGAAGAGCTGCTGTCCCGTTATGAGAGTCTGGGCTATGAGGTGGTGCGTACTTCGGCCGCCGAGTCCGGTAATGAGCCGGCGCCGGAGGTTGCTGCACTGGTGAAGGATCAGACCAGTGTGTTTGTGGGTCAGTCCGGTGTCGGCAAGTCGTCGATTATCCAGACGCTGCTGCCGGGGGAGTCGCTTCGGGTCGGGGCGGTTTCGGAGAGCACCGGCAAGGGGATCCACACCACCACGACGGCCAAGCTTTTCCATCTGCCCCTGGGCGGGGATCTGATTGATTCGCCGGGTATCCGGGAGTTCGGGCTGTGGCACATGACGCCGCAGGAGATCGAGTACGGTTTTCGGGAGATCCGGGAGTTGATCGGCACTTGCAAGTTCCGGAATTGCCGGCACATGGGAGATCCTGGGTGTGCCCTGGAGGCGGCGGCCGCGGACGGGCGGATCAGTCCGGAGCGGCTGAAGAGTTTTCACCGGATTCTGGCGGACATGGCCGAGCAGCAGGCCCGGGGCCTGAAGGTGGACTGATTCGCAAAGCGGTAAAACCGTATCTACACGTCTATGCCGTTTTGCTAAACTGCGCGCCTTCTCAAGCAAAGGGTTCGTTTTGATGTTCGATAAACTGTTCGTTCTGAGCCAGTACCTCACTCCACAGCTGGCTGTTTCACGTCTTGCCGGTCGGTTTGCGGATAGCGAAGGCAGTCCGGCTTTGAAGGACCGTGTGGTGAAGTGGTTTATCGGCCGCTATGGCGTGGATATGAGTGAGGCTGCGGAACCGGATCCGACTGCTTACGCGAGCTTCAATGCGTTTTTCACCCGGGCACTGAAGCCGGGTGTCCGCCCCATTGCCGAGGGTGAGAAGACCCTTGTCAGTCCGGTGGACGGCAAGATTTCCCAACTGGGCCAGGTGACCGGTGATCGGGTTTTCCAGGCCAAGGGCCAGTCTTTCAGCCTGAATGAGTTGCTGGGGGATAACCTGCAGCGCACCGAAGCATTTTCCGAAGGCGAGTTTGCCACCATTTACCTCGCCCCCAGCGACTATCACCGCATCCATATGCCCATGGCGGGCAAGCTGCGGGAGATGGTGCACATCCCCGGCAAGCTGTTTTCGGTCAATCCGGTGACCGCCGAGCACGTTCCCAACCTGTTTGCCCGCAACGAGCGGGTGGTGTGCATCTTCGATACCGACGCCGGCCCCATGGCGATGGTGCTGGTGGGCGCGATGATCGTTGGCAGTGTCGAGACCACCTGGTCCGGCGTGGTGGTGCCCGGCAACGGTCTCGTCACCGACTTCCAGTACGAGGGCGAGCAGGCCCGGGAGTTTGCCAAGGGCGAGGAGATGGGCCGGTTCCGGCTGGGCTCCACGGTGATCATGGTGATGCCCAAGGGTGCTGTAAGCTGGAAAGAGAATCAGGTTGCCGGCAAAACCGTGCGCATGGGTGAGGCTTTTGGCGAGCTCGCCTGAGTTCAGGCGCGCTCGAACGGGAAGGCCAGCACTTCTGAAATATCCTCAGCCCCCAGCTTGAGCATCAGCAGCCGGTCCAGCCCCAGGGCGACGCCGGCGCAATCCGGCAGGCCCTGCTCCAGCGCCGCCAGGAACGCGTCATCAATGGGCATCTCAGGTTCTCCGGACAATCGGCGTTGATGGTTATCCGCCTCGAACCGGCGCCGCTGCTCGATCGGGTCGGTCAGCTCCCAGTAGCCGTTACAGAGCTCCAGCCCCCGGACATACAGCTCGAAACGGTGCGCGACAGGGTAGCCCTGATGTTCCGACACCCGGGCCAGTGACGCCTGGGAAGCCGGATAGCCGGTGATAAACACCGGGCGATCAATGCCCAGGTTGGGCTCGACGGCAAAGCTCATCAGCAGGTCCAGACAACCATCCCGCCCCAGTCCTGCCAGCTGTTCCGGCTCCAGCCATTCCTCGCAGCGGCGCATCAGCTCCCGCTCCGTGGACTCGAACGGGTCCACGTGCGCCCAGGTCTTCACAGCGTCCCGGTAATACAGGACCTCCGGTCGCTCGCAGCCCAGCCAGCCGCATACCAGGTCGGAGACCTCGGTCATCAGCTCCCGGTCATCAAATCCCGGCCGGTACCACTCCAGCATCGAGAACTCCGGGTTGTGGCGCCGGCCCCGCTCACCATTGCGGAAGACCTTCGAGACCTGATAGATCGGGCCGGAGCCGGCGGCCAGCAGGCGTTTCATGTGGTATTCCGGGGATGTCTGCAGCCAGCCACCCTCGATGCCGGAGGCGGATACCTGCGCCGGGATGCCATCGAGGTTAACATCGGTCACGCCACAGCGCCCCAGCACCGGGGTTTCGACTTCCATTACCCCTCTTTGCGCAAAAAAGCCGCGCACAAACGCAAGTTGTTGTGCACGGCTTTTCAGGGCAGCCTGCGAGGCAGCGGGCTGCCAGACAGGTTGATCAGTCATTGCCGAATCAGCTGCTCTTGACGCGGCTGACGTACTCGCCGGTCCGGGTGTCGACCTTCAGCACTTCACCGATGGTGATGAACAGGGGCACGTTGACAACGGCACCGGTGGACAGGGTGGCCGGCTTGGAGCCACCCTGGGCGGTGTCGCCTTTCATGCCCGGATCGGTATCCACCACTTCCAACTCGACAAAGTTGGGCGGGCTCACGGTCAGAGGAGCGCCGTTGTAAAGGGTTACGGTGTAGACGTCCTGCTCTTTGAGCCACTTGACGGTATCGCCCACCGCCTTGGCGTCGGCGGGATACTGTTCGAATGATCCGTCGGTTTTCATGAAGTGCCAGAACTCACCGTCGGTGTAGAGGTATTCCATGTCCTGTTCGATCACGTCGGCCGCCTCAAGGCTCTCGCCGGACTTGAAGGTCCGCTCCCAGACGCGGTTGGTCATCAGGTTCCGCAGTTTTACCCGGTTGAAGGCCTGGCCCTTGCCCGGCTTTACAAACTCGTTCTCGAGAATGATACAGGGGTCGCCATCCAGCAAAACCTTAAGACCGCCGCGGAATTCGTTGGTAGAATATGAAGCCATGAAATGTCCACCTGACACAATGTCGTTAAAATTTCAAAGGTCGCTATGATACAGCGAACCCCCGCCCGTATAGAAGCCCACATCTGTGAACAGGATTCCCGGAGCTGGCAGGAACTGCTCTCAGGCTCGGTCACCACGCCCGAGGCGCTGCTGGAGCGGCTGAAGCTGCCCGCCGAATCCTGGCTGGAAGGTGCGCGGGCCGGCCACCGGCTGTTTCCGATCCGGGTACCGGAGCCTTTTATCGCCCGGATGACGCCCGGAGATCCCGACGATCCGCTGCTGCGCCAGGTGCTGCCGCGGCTGGAGGAGACGGCCGAGGTGTCCGGTTTCATCCGGGATCCTCTGCAGGAGAATGGGGCTATCCAGACCATCGGGCTGATCCGGAAGTATCGTAGCCGGGCGCTGCTCATGGTCACCGGCCAGTGTGCCATCAACTGCCGCTACTGCTTTCGCCGGCACTTTCCCTATGAAGAGCAGCGCCTTACCCCCGAGGACCGGGAGGAGGTGCTGCGCACGCTCAGGAACAGCCCGGAGATCAATGAGGTCATATTCAGCGGGGGCGATCCCCTGGCGGTCAATGATCGCCTGCTGGCCCGCTGGGCAGAGGACATCGCCAGGGTGCCCCACATCCGGAGAATCCGGTTGCACACCCGGCTGCCGGTGGTGATTCCCCAGCGTGTGTGCGACGCCCTGCTCAAGTGGATCAGCAGCTCGCCGCTGCAGGTGGTCATCGTGCTGCACATCAACCACCCCGCCGAGATTGACACGCCGACCCGACGGGCCCTGGGTTACCTGCGCGCGGCCGGAGCCACGCTGCTGAACCAGAGCGTGATCCTCAGGGGCGTCAACGACACCGCGGACATCCTTGAGGATCTGAGTGAAACCCTGTTTGCGGCCGGAGTCATGCCCTACTACCTGCACGCCTTCGACCCTGTAGCCGGCGCCCATCACTTCGACGTGGTCGATAATGAGGCGCGCCAGCTGATGCGGGAGCTGCTCAAGCGGCTACCCGGCTTCCTGGTTCCGAAACTGGTCAGAGAGGTTCCGGGCGAAGAAAGCAAGACGCCTCTGGACCTGTGGCCGTGAGCGAGATCACAAACCTGGACGCCAATCACTTGCAAAAGTTTGTTAACTCGTGATCTTCTCGCTTTTCGTCGACCGTTTGCTATTTTACAGTCGACTATGGGTTACACATAAAAACATAAGGGAAACCGACGGTGGCCCAGACATTGGCGCGAATTCATGGAAGGCACGATTCTGAAACCTGATCTACGAGTACCGGAACAGAAAACCACGACCCTGTCCTTTTGCGAAACGGCGCCGAAGCCCTTCCGCAACTGGGTGGCTCAGTTGCCCATGGCCAACATTGGCGAGGTGTCCCGGCAGCTCTACCATGCGATCATCGAGCTGAACCACCTTTCGGTCGCGCCCCAGCAGAGATTGCAGTTTCTGGAGCTGATCCGGGAGAAGATCCATTTTGTCTGCAACGAGCTGTCCCGGCATTACCTGGGCCTCGCCGTCGCCCTTCCCGAGAAACAGCGCAAGATTGCCAACCTGGCCCAGGCACTGCAGATGCACCTGGCCACCGGTTACAAGATTTGCATCCTCGACGGCCTCGACAACGGCGGCCTGGACAGAAACCGTAAGCCCGTCACCATGGCAATCCACCGGGCCATCTCGGAACTGTCCGCCACTATCCTGCGCTCCCATCAGCTTTATTGCCCGAGCCCTGCTCGCAGCTGGCTGGAGTGCCATCGCCTTTACCGTTTCGCCTACCGAAACGGCATGGCCCATCTTCAGGTGGAAGACAACACCCTGAAGTCCCGCCGCACCAGCTCCCTGGCCGACAGTTACAAGCGGGTTCTGCTGCTTGGTTGCGCTCGCCCCAACCAGTTGCGGCAGTCCGAACTCAACCAGGCCTACGAGCTGTTCGAGACCTGGACAGAACACACCCAGTGCGGCCCGGATATTGGCGAAGACAGCCTGTTTGTAGTGAACATGGAGCATGACAATCCGCCGATCTATCGCAGTCTGCTCGATAACCAGCCCGGTGACGACAGCTTCGGTTTCGACACCCGGGAGCTGTCCAACATGGTTTCCGAGACGCTCCAGGCACGGCGCACGCACCAGGAAAAAGAAAATCCCCTGCGTATCCCGGCCAATATCAGCGACACCCTGCTGACTCACCTGAGCCAGGCCCTCGGCATCCTGGCCAAACGCAACTTCAACCGCATTGCCAGCCAGGGCACCCTGGAGGTCTGCGTCGGCCTTACCGCTGTCCATTATTTCATCGCCGGTGAAAAATCCTTCGCGGAGTTTGTCAGTGGTAATGCCAGCGCCCGGGAGGAAGAGGACAACCACTTCCTGACCGAATCGAAGAAAGCGGAAGACGCCTGGGCCGGCGCCCATGATGCCGGCCCCAGCGAGGAGCGGCATTCCTCTCCCGACACCCCGATCAACTTTCGCGGTGGCTATTTCGGCAAGCCCGCAGCAGATCCGATTCCGGAGAAGAATCTGCCCCGCTCCCACCAGGCCCTTCTGATCAACACCAGCCCTGGCGGCTACTGTGTTGGCTGGGAAACCAATGTGCCCCCGTCCATCCAGGCTGGCGAGATTCTCGGCGTGCGGGAACAGCAATCCCATCCCTGGAGCGTCGCCGTGGTGCGCTGGATCCGCCAGGTCAAGCACCAGGGCACCCAGGTAGGCATTGAACTACTGGCCCCCAGCGCCGCGCCCTGCGGCGTCCGGCTGCTCCAGAAGATCGGCAACAACAGCGAATACCTCCGGGGTTTATTGTTGCCGGAAATCAGCGTGGTCAACCAGGCGGCCACCCTGATCACTCCCCGGCTGCCGTTCCAGTCAGGGAGCAGGATTTCCCTCCTGCACGATGGCAGGCAGGACCAGGGAACGCTCGGTCGCAAGGTGTCTTCCACCGGCAGTATCAGCCAGTTCGAACTGAAGCTTCAGAACAATACCGCGCTGAACATCGCCAGCCAGGCCGACACCCCGGTGGCCAGTGAGGATGAGTTTGATTCGCTTTGGCCGACGCTCTGATAAGCGAGACGCAGGTAGCGAACTGGCCAAACAGAGGGTTGTTATTACCCCCTAACCCCTGCATCATTCTGCATAAGTGACAGACCGGCCTCTGACTCTCGGCAAGCAGTTTTCCTCAAGGCACTGTTTTACAAGCAGATCTTAACGCTGCCCCGGAGCCGGCTCCGCAAACGAGTAGAGCGAGACGTCTTACGAATGCAGAAAAAGAACGCCACAGTACATCTGCTGATTCTTGATCCATCTCAAAATGATGCCGAATCACTGGTCAGCCTGCTGAGGAATTCCGGGAAGGCCACACGAGCTCATCGCATCACCTCGGAAGAAGATCTCGAAGAGGTGCTGAAAACCGGCAACTGGGATCTCTTACTGGCCCGGGATGTGGACGATGAATTCGGTGCCGACGAGGCCCTGGCGATGGTTCGCCGGATGGACAAGGACATCCCGTTCATCCTGCTGATGACCGAAGAAAGCCGGGAACGGAAAGTTGGCATCATGAAGGCCGGCGCCCAGGACGCAGTGCCGTTCGACTATTCGGATCAACTGGTGCTGACGGTCAACCGTGAGATTTCCGCCCTGGAAGAGCGCCGGCGCAGGCGCGTGCTGGAATCCCACCTTCGGGAGGCAGAACAGCGCTGCCAGCTGCTGCTGGAAAGCTCCAAGGACGCCATTGCCTACATCAATGACGGGATGCATATCTATGCCAACCAGTCCTACATGGACTTCCTCGGTTACGACGATATCGATGACCTGATCTGCATTCCGGTCCTCGACACGCTCACCCCCGAAAGCCAGGAGCGGTACAAGGAATTCATGAAGCGCTTCGCCGAGAAGGGCGAGGACGGCATGACCCTCAACTGCACGGCACGGCGCAGTGATGACCAGGAACTGAAGGTCACCATGAGCGTGTCTTCGGCCACCTACGATGGTGAATTGTGCACCCAGATTGTACTCCAGCCCGAGCACAGCGATGCCGAACTGGAGGAGAAGCTGCGCCAGATCAGCAGCCAGGATCTGCTCACCGGCCTGTATAACCGGCAGTACCTGATGGACGCCCTTTCAGAAACCATCGCCAGGGCCGGCAAGGACAACCAGACCGGGGCTCTGGCCTACATCGCGCTCGATAACTTCATCACCATCAAGGGTCAGGTGGGCATCGCAGGAGCCGATCTGTTGCTTGGAGACCTGGCGGCATTGCTGAAGGAAACCGCCGGAGAGGATGCCACCCTGGCGCGGCTGAGTGATGATGCCTTCTGCATGATGTGCCTGCCCTGCGATGAGAAAGTCATGGCCGAACGGGCGGAAAGCGTCCGCAAGGCCATTGAGGACAACCTGTTCGACATCAACGGGAAAACCGTTCCGATGACAGTCAGTATCGGCGTGGCGGCGATTACCGAAAACTCGCCCAAGGCCGAAGAGTTGCTTGGCCGGGCGCACACCGCCTCCTCCGATGTCAAAAAGCAGGACGGCCATGCCCAGGGCAACGGGGTGCTGGTCTACAACCCGGCAGACTACGAAACCCTTGATTCCAGCAACTCTGTAGAGGCTATCCAGAAAGCTCTCGAGGACAACAGCTTCCGGCTCCTGTTCCAGCCGATCATCAACCTGCGCGGTGAAGGTGAAGAGCATTACGAGGCCTTCGTTCGGATGTTCGACAAGGACGACCAGGAGGTTTCGCCCTATGACTTCTTGCCACCCGCCGGGCCCAATGAGACCGCAATCAAAATCGATCGCTGGGTAATCCTGAACGCGATAAAGCAGTTAGCCAACCACCGCTCCCACGGCCATGACACCCGCCTGTTTGTGAATATCACGGCAGAGACCCTGCAGGACAAGACCTTCACTCCCTGGCTGAGTGTGGCCCTGAAGGCAGCGAGGTTGCCCGGCGATGTGCTGATCCTCCAGGTTCGGGAGGGGGATGCCAACAACTACATGAAGCAGGCCAAGGAATTTACCCGGACGGTTCACGAGCTGCACTGCAAGGTGTCGATTTCCCAGTTCGGCTGTGCCCTGAACCCCTTCAACACCTTCAAGCATGTGAACGCGGACTTTGTGAAACTGGACGGTTCCTTCACCGAGGAGATCCAGAAGAGTGACGACGCCAAGGCCCAGGTGAAAGAAATGATCAAGACCTTGCAGAACTCCGGCAAGCTCTCGATCATTCCGCTGGTGGAAAACGCCAGTATCCTGGCCACGCTATGGCAAGCCGGCGTGAACTATATCCAGGGCTACTACCTTCAGGCCCCGGCCCCGGAAATGAACTACGATTTCGGCGAGGGCTGAGAAACAACAAGGGCGCCAGTTGGCGCCCTTGTTCATTCCAGCTTACCTGCCTTCAAAACTCCGAATCCTGCAGGGTCTCACTGGTTTCACGTTCCCTGAAGCCGATCAGGTACAAGATCGCGTCCAGACCCAGGGTCGAGATGGAGTGACGGGCGGACTCCTTCACCAGCGGCTTGGCCCGGAACGCGACCCCCAGGCCCGCCTGGCTCAACATGGGCAGGTCGTTGGCACCATCCCCGACGGCAATTACCTGCTCCCGGGAAATGTGTTCTTTCTCCGCGATCTCCAGCAGTAGTTCCGCCTTGCGCTTGCCATCGACAATTTGCCCGGCGACCCGTCCGGTTACCTTGCCATCCTCGATTTCCAGCTCGTTGGCATAGATGTAATCGATCCCCAGCTTACGCTGGAGGTGCCGCGCGAAATAGGTGAAGCCACCGGACAGGATCGCCGTGCGGTACCCCAGGGCCTTGAGGCTGCGGATCAGGTGCTCGGCGCCCTCGGTCATGCGCAAGCGGGCCGCGATACCCTCAAGTACCGACTCGTCCAGCCCCTTGAGCAGCGCCAGACGCTCGGCAAAGCTCTGACTGAAGTCCAGCTCCCCCTGCATCGCCCTTTCGGTGATCTCCGCCACCTGGGGCCCGACGCCGGCCTCCAGCGCCAGCTCGTCGATCACCTCGGCCTCGATCAGGGTGGAATCCATGTCGAACACCACCAGGCGCCGGTTACGGCGGAAGATGGAATCCTCCTGGAAGGCAATGTCCACGTTCATCTCACTGGCGATCTGCAGGAAATCCGCCCGGAGCTGCTCCAGATCCGAGGGCGTTCCGCGCACCGAGAACTCCACGCAGGCAATGCGGTTCTCCGAGGGGTCCAGGGACGGCCGGCCCGACAACCGGGAGATGTTGTCGATGTTCAGTCCGTGGCGCGCGGTGATCGCGGAAACCCGGGCAATCTGTTCCGCCTTGATGTCCCGGGCCAGCAGGGTAACGATGTAGCAGGCGCGATTCCGGCCGGCGGCCCAGGCCTGGTATTCCTTCTCGGTGATCGGAGCAAAGTGGACCTGGAGGTCCAGGGCATGCAGGCGGAACAGCAGGTCCCGGATCACCGGGGAGGATTTGGACTCGTCGGGAATCTCGATCAGGATGCCCCAGGTCAGGTGATCGTGGATCACCGCCTGGCCGATATCCAGGATCCGCACGTGATAGCGGCCCATGATGCCGGTAATCTCGGAAGTCAGCCCCGGCTTGTCACGCCCGGAGACGTTAATCAGTACCAGTTCACTCACTGTCGGAGTTCTCCTCTTGTCCGGCCCGTGCCGCCGAAGGAATCACGTCAATGGCATCAACCCGCTGCAAGCCCCGGGGCAGCTTGTGGCCGCGCCGGCCGCGCTCACCCAGGTAATGCTCCAGGTCACTGAACTGCAGCCCCATCTTGCGTTTACCGGCCCGAATCTCGAGCTGGTCGTCCTCAGCAAATACCGCCACGGCCACCACAAATTCCTCCCGGTTCTGAACCCGGGCCGAAGGGATACTGATGATCTTGTTGCCCTTGCCCTTCGCCAGTTCCGGCAACTCGTTCAGGGGGAATACCAGCATCCGCCCCTCGTTGGAAATGGCGGCGAGGTAGAGTGTCTTGTCGGCCCTGGGCACCATCACCGGGGGCATGATCTTCGCTCCCTTGGGCACTGACACCACGGCCTTGCCATTGCGGTTCTTGCTGATCATGTCCTGCAGCGAGGTGACAAACCCATAGCCGCCGTCGGTGACCAGAAGGGTCTTGCTGGCCGGGTCACCCATCAACAATCCGGCAAAGGAGGCGCCGGACGGAGGATTGATGCGGCCGGTCAGGGGCTCGCCCTGCCCCCTGGCCGAGGGCAGTGAGTGCGCCATCAGGGCGTAGGCACGGCCGGTAGAGTCCAGGAAGATCGCCTGCTGGTTGTTGCGCCCACGGGCGGCCAAGGCAAAGCGGTCACCGGCCTTGTAGCTCAGGCCTTCAGGCTCGATGTCATGGCCCTTGGCCGCGCGCACCCAGCCCTTCTCCGAAAGCACCACGGTCACCGGATCGTTGGAGACCAGGTCCACTTCACTGAAGGCACGGGCTTCCTCGCGCTCCACAATGGGCGAGCGACGGTCGTCCCCGAACGTCTCCGCGTCCTGCTGCAGCTCAGTCTTGATCAGCTCCCGGAGCCGGTCCTCGGAGCCCAGGATCGCCTGCAGCTCGTCCCGCTCGGCGGACAGTTCGTCCTGCTCGCCGCGGATCTTCATTTCTTCGAGTTTCGCCAAATGGCGCAGTTTCAGCTCCAGAATGGCTTCGGCCTGCTCGGGCGAGAGTCCGAATCGGGCCATCAGCTCGTCCTTGGGCTTGTCCTCGTAGCGAATAATCTCGATCACTTCATCGATATTCAGATAGGCGACCAGCAGACCCTCGAGGATGTGCAGCCGGGCCAACACCTTGTCCAGGCGGTGCTGGAGACGGCGGGTCACGGTGGTACGGCGGAACGCCAGCCACTCGGTCAGGATCTGGTGCAGACCCTTCACCCCCGGTCGGCCATCGTTACCAATGACGTTGATATTGACCCGGTAGGTCTTCTCCAGATCGGTACTGGCAAACAGGTGGGCCATCAGCCCGTCCAGGTCGACGCGATTGGAGCGCGGTACA
Source organism: Marinobacter pelagius (assembly GCF_003315345.1). Classification (GTDB taxonomy): domain Bacteria; phylum Pseudomonadota; class Gammaproteobacteria; order Pseudomonadales; family Oleiphilaceae; genus Marinobacter; species Marinobacter pelagius_A. The sequence goes on along the minus strand of NZ_QNRO01000012.1, from coordinate 93,206 downwards.
ATCACCAGCCGGGTCGGGTTCTCGTGGTCGGATTCATCCCGCAGGTCCGCCACCATCGGCAGCTTCTTGGTCTGCATCTGCTGGGCAATCTGCTCCAGCACCCGGTTGCCAGAGACCTGGTGCGGCAGGTCGGTGACCACCACTTCGCCATTTTCCCGGATCCAGCGGGCCCGCATGCGCAGGGAACCGCGACCGGTCTCGTACATCTGGCGGATGTCCTTGCGGGGCGTGATGATCTCCGCCCGGGTCGGGAAATCCGGCCCCTTGATGTGCTCACACAGCTCGTCGACACCGGCTTCTGGCTTGTCCAGCAAGCGAATACAGGCAGCGGTCACCTCCCGGACGTTGTGCGGCGGGATATCGGTAGCCATCCCCACCGCGATCCCGGTGGTGCCGTTCAGCAGCACGTGCGGCAACCGAGCCGGCAGCACTGAGGGCTCCTCCATGGTGCCGTCGAAGTTGGGCACCCAATCCACCGTACCCTGCCCCAATTCGCTCAGCAGCACCTCCGCGAAGGGAGCCAGACGGGACTCGGTGTACCGCATGGCAGCAAAGGACTTGGGATCATCCGGGGAACCCCAGTTGCCCTGCCCGTCCACCAGCGGATAGCGGTAGGAGAAGGGCTGGGCCATGAGCACCATGGCCTCGTAGCAGGCGCTGTCACCGTGGGGGTGAAACTTACCCAGCACATCACCGACGGTACGGGCGGATTTCTTGTACTTGGAGGTGGACTTGAGCCCGAGCTCCGACATGGCGTACACAATCCGCCGCTGGACCGGCTTCAGTCCGTCCCCGACGTTGGGCAGGGCCCGGTCGAGGATGACGTACATGGAGTAATCGAGATAGGCCTTCTCCGTGTAATCCCTTAGCGAGACGCGCTCGAAGCCTTCATCGGTGGTCTGAAATTCTGGCATGGATGCCCCTTTTGCCTGAATTGCCTGTTGTTTGGAATGGCTGTGATGCTACCCTCCCCGCCCTCCAATTACACGGGGCCAGAGGAAGAACGCACATTATATGGACGCAGGGGCGGATACACCAATCCGTTGCTGACCTGGTGAGGGTGCGCAAACGCCAATAGCGGAATTCCCGCATGGAGAGACCGTAAGGGGCGCCGTATTCTCACCAACAGTTAATAGAAGACCGTTTCCATTCCCGAACAAGCGGAACACTATGAAACCCAACCTCAAGGCCTGCGGGCAAGCCATGGTGACCGCCATGGTCAATGCAGTATTGGCATTAGCGCTGATGCTCCTGGTGGAGTTTGCAATCAGTGGGAGTTTCGCGGTACCGGAGCCCTATCTATGGGCGGGTCTGCTGATCTGGCTGGTGATTTTTGCCGGTCAGTTCTGGCGTCAACGCCACCTGTGCAAGAACTGTCCGTCCTCCCGGGAGTCCTCAGGCTCGATCTGACTAACGGCAATGGTCCTGTCTTCTGGCGGAAGAGCCTGAAAGGCAGGAAGGTTCCGGGCTGAGCCCGGAACCGGTTCTGGCAGGGTCAGCCAGGATTACTGTCGAATCCCCTCGACAGAGATAATGATCTCAACGGTCTCGGAAGCCGGGCCGAGATCCATCGGAATACCAAAGTCCTTCAAACGCAGTTCGGTCTCTGCCTCAAAGCCCATACGGTAGCCACCCCAGGGGTCCTCACCGTGGCCGACCATCTCGGCGTCCAGGGTAACCTCCTTCGTAACACCGCGCAGGGTCAGGTCACCGATGATGTCCGCTTCGCCATCCTCGTCCACGACCACACGTTTGCTGGTGAAAGACGCTTCCGGGTATTCATCCACGTAAAGGAAATCCTCACTACGCAGGTGCTTGTCACGCTCGGCGTGATTGGAATCAACACTGGAAGTATCGATGGTCACGTTGACCGAGCTGTTTTCGGGATTCTCGGCATCATAGACAAACTGACCGTCGAAATCGTTGAAGCGGCCATACAGCCAGCTATAACCCAGATGGGAAATCTTGAAAGTGATGAACTGGTGCGTACCCTCATTGTCGAAGGCGTAGGTGCCACCATGCTCATCAGCCTGGACGGCACCGCCGACCAACGCCATGGATACCGCGGATGCAAGCAATACTTTCTTCATTAAAGGTTTCTCCCTTTTGGTAAACCAGCCCGCTCATCGGGCGTCGCTTCTTTCTTGCCTCGCTGCTCACTTACCGAGCATACGAAGCAGCGTCCGGTCACGATCAACAAAGTGGTGTTTCAGCGCCGCGAGGGCATGAAGGCCTGCCAGCACCACAATCGCCCAGGTTGTCCAGTAATGTATGGTGCCGGCGATGTCCTCCATGCCCTTCACTTGTCCGGTGACTGAGGGCACGTCGAACCAGCCGAAGACGCTGATGGACGAACCGTCGGCCGTCGTTATCAGATAACCACTGACCATTGCCACAAACAGCAGCAGGTATAACACCGCATGCGCCGCATGCGCAGACAACACTTCCAGGCGCGTGTGCTCCGACAGGGGCGCTGGTGACGGATTGATGAAACGCCAGATTACCCGGACAACCATAACCGCCAGCAACAGGATGCCGACACTCCGGTGAATGTCGGGGGCACGACGGTACCAATCATCATAGTAGGTCAGGTCTACCATCCAGTAACCGAGCGCAAATAGCCCGATCACTGCAGCGGCTACAAGCCAGTGGATGATAATGGCGACCAGACCGTAACGGTCGATGCTGTTTCGAAATTGCATTGCCTGGAGACCACTCCCTGTCACTTGAATTGGTGGAACGAGTCTAGAAAGACCGGATGGTGAATAAAATCAAAATGTTTTGCTGCCGAACATCAGAAATTCTGAACATCCGCCTTGACCTATCCCTTTAGTCGTATACGGGTTATACGGATTGTTCAAATTCAAGACAAAGATAAACTTCTCACATACCTTTTCAATCAGCCGGGATGAATCCAGGAGAAACGTCATGGAACTCGAATTCGACGAAAGCGTTGTTGTTCCCAGCAACAACTGAGTAAAAGCGGTCTTCGGGCCGCTTTTTCATTCTCTCATCCCGACAACACCCTCCATAACACCGACGGATTCCCGTTTCTTCAGGGAAGTTGTGGTAATGGCTGCATTTTTTTGGCAATCTCCGCGAAAGAATGCAGTCTCGCGCCGTAACGACGACCCGAAGAAACCATGCCCCAGCCATTGCCTCAAAAGTTGAGATCCCCCGAGCTTGACCAGCTCTCCCCCATGCTCAACCAGGACGGCGATGTATGGACCGCGGATTTCCAGGGCCTGACACTGAAGACCGCGCTGCAGCCCATCTACAGCATTCCCCACAAACGGATTGTCGGATACGAGGCGCTGATCCGGGCCTTTGACACCACAGAAGCCCAGATCCTGCCGGTGGACCTGTTCAAGCTGCCAGCTTCCGATTTCGAGAACCTCCTGCTGGACCGGCTGTGCCGCTACCTGCATATCCGAAACTACAGCAGCATCAAGGATGAACTGAACTGGTTGTTCCTGAACGTTTCACCCAAGGTGGCCACGGTTGGCAACCCGTCTGATTCATTCTTTGACCAGCTGCTGAAGAAAACCGGGCTGCCATCGCACCGGATCGTGATGGAAATCGTCGAACAACCCACCGATGATGCCGAGCGACTGCGGGAGACCGTGGCCTACTATCGGGAACTCGGCTGCCTGACAGCCATTGATGACTTCGGCGCCGGCCACTCCAACTTTGAACGAATCTGGAACCTGTCCCCGGACATCGTCAAGCTGGACCGGACCCTGCTGACACGGGCCACCAAGGAACCGAAGGCCCGGCAGATTCTCAACGGCATCGTCTCCCTGCTGCACCAGTCAGCGTGCTTGGTGTTACTGGAGGGTGTGGAAACCCGGAGCCAGGCCATGATCGCCATTGATGCGGGCGTGGACTTTGTCCAGGGTTTCTATTTCCGAAAACCCAGTACCGAACTCAGCGGCCTGGAAACATCGCCCGCGGATTTTGGCCAGCTACTGGATGAGTACAAGCAACGCAACCAGGTTACCTTCGATCCGACCCGGCAGGTGGTGAATTACTTCGAACGCTTCTTCCTGAGAGCCATTGACCGAATGTGGTCCGGCGCCACCATGGCAGAGGCCTGCACCGACCTCCTCAACCACCCGACGGTTTCCCGCTGCTACCTGGTGGACGCCAACGGCATTCAGATCGATGCAACCCTGGTATCGAATGCCGGCACACGCAACCTCGACCCCCGGTTCCGGCCGCTGGAAGACAGCAGCAGCGCCGACTGGTACCGCCAGCAGTACCTCCGACAGGCCCTGGCGCAGCCGGAGACGCTGCAGGTGACCGCACCTTACCTGTGTGTCACCGGGGCCTATATGTGCGTGACACTGTCCCTGGGGTTCTACCAGAACGGGGAACTCAGAGTACTGTGCTGCGACATCCTCTCCAGCCCGATCGATCCCAGGATCAGTACAGACTGATCCCGTAGACCACCGCAATCACCGCCACGGTCACCAGGCCGATAAACAGGTTCATGGGCAACCCGACCCGCACGAAGTCGGCAAAGCGGTAGCCACCGGGACCGAACACCATCATGTTGGTCTGATACCCGAGGGGCGTGGCAAAACTGGCGGATGCGGCCATCATGACGGCAATTACGAAAGGTTCGGCGGGAGCTCCCATGGCCGTGGTCATGGACAGTACCACGGGTATCACCAGCACGGCGGCCGCATTGTTGGTCACCATCTCGGTCAGGGTGGAGACCGCAAAATAGACCAGCAGGATCGCCAGCAGAATGTGGCCATGACTGAGCCCCAGGATGCCCTCGGCCAGGTAGCTGGCGGCTCCGGTTTCCTGTAAGGCGGCTCCCAGGGCGAATGAAGCGGCAATGGTAAGAACCACCGGCACATCCACCGATTTCTGGGCCTGACCCACGGAACAGCATCCGGTCAGAATCATCAATGCGGCCGCCAGCAATGCTGCGTTGAGCATGCTCATGACTCCGCAGGCCGCCAGTCCCACCAGCACCACCAGAATGCTCCAGGACACCCAGGCCCGGTCGTGACGGGGCGTGTCGGTGTCCAGATCGTTGATCAGCAGGAAGTCCTTGTTATAGCGCTGCCGGCTCACGAAGGCTGGCCGGGCTTCCAGCAACAGGACATCCCCCGGTTTCAGGCGGATGTTGCCCAGATTGCCGGATACCCGTTCACCCCCGCGGGCCACCGCCAGAACTACCGCACCGTAGCGGTCCCGGAAGCGGGCATCCCGGATGGTCAGCCCGAGCACATCCGACTGGGGCGACAGCACCGCCTCCACCAGCCGTCGCTCGGTCCGGTCCTTGCTCAGGGACGGCTCATCCTCGTGAACGGAGGGGACGATACCGTTGATCCGCAGCAGGTCGGAGATGGCCTGGGTATCGCCGGCAAAGACCAGGCGGTCGCCTCCGCGCAGGTGCTCCTCGGAGGGCACGGCCGTCACCACGCTGCCATCCCGTTCGATCTCCACCAGGTACAGGCGCTCAAGCTCCCGCAGCCCCGCCTCGCCCACGGTCTTGCCCACCAACGGGCCACCGGCGGAAACCGCCACCTCCAGGGTGAACTCCCGCATGGAACCGAATTTCTGCTGGTCTTTCCGGTCCGGCAGCAGCCGGGGCATGACCAGCAGCATGACCGTCAGACCAATAACGGCCACCGGCAGGCCCACCATGGTGATGGAGAAGATGGAGAAACCGTCGCCGCCGGTCAGTTGCTGGTACTGGCCATTCACCACCAGGTTGGTACTGGTGCCGATCAGCGTCAGGGTGCCGCCGAGGATGGCCGAATAGCTCAGGGGAATCATCAGCTTGGAGGGTGAAATACCGATCTTCCGGGACCAGGCATGCACCGCCGGAATCATGGTCGCCACCACCGGCGTGTTGTTCAGGAAACCACTGAGCAGGGACACCGGGAGGGCGATGCGGGCCTGGGCACTGCGGACGGTTTTGGGGGAACGAAGCAGGTGCCGGACGAGGAGATCAACGCCGCCGGAATGGTGAATGCCCGAGGCGACCACAAACAATGCCACCACGGTAATCAGGCCGGTGTTACTGAACCCGGCCAGGGCCTGTTCCGGAGAAATCAGGCCACTGACGCTCAACACCACCAGCACGCCCATCATGACCATGTGGGGCGCAAAGCGTCCTGAACTCATCAGTAGTAATGCCGCGCCGGACAGACCCAACGCGAACCAGCCCTGCCAGTCCATATCCGGTATTCCCCGTTATGAAAACTGGCAGCATAGCGATTATCTGGAATACTTAAAAAGAATAAAGCGCGATTTTTAAAGCACTTTAAAGAATATCAAACTGCCACGTCGGCCATGTTGCCGTAGGTTTCCAGCCACGCGCGGCGGTCGGACGCCCGCTTCTTGCCAAGCAGCATGTCCATTCGTTCATCGGTCTGGTCACCCTCCTCCAGTGTCAGCATGACCAGTCGGCGGGTGTCCGGTGCCATGGTGGTCTCACGCAGCTGCAGCGGGTTCATCTCGCCCAGCCCCTTGAACCGGGTGGTCTGGATCTTGCCCTTGCGCTTCTCCGCCGCCAGGCGATCTATGATGCCCTGTTTCTCGTGCTCATCCAGGGCATAGAAGGTTTCCTTGCCCAGATCGACCCGGTACAGGGGCGGCATGGCCACGAAAACGTGGCCGGCGGCAACGAGGGGCCGGAAGTGCTTCACAAACAGCGCACACAGCAAAGTGGCGATGTGTAGCCCGTCGGAGTCTGCATCCGCCAGGATACAGATCTTGTTGTAGCGCAGGCCAGCGAGGTCGTCCGAGCCCGGATCCACACCGATGGCGACAGCGATATCGTGGACTTCCTGAGAGGCCAGGATCTCGCCGGAATCCACTTCCCAGGTATTGAGAATCTTGCCCCGCAGAGGCATCACCGCCTGGAACTCCCGGTCCCGCGCCTGTTTGGCGGAACCACCGGCGGAGTCCCCCTCCACCAGAAACAGCTCGGAACGGGCGGTATCGCCACCGGAGCAGTCGGCAAGCTTGCCGGGCAGCGCCGGGCCCGAGGTTACTTTCTTGCGGGCCACTTTCTTGCTTGCCCGCAGGCGGCGCTGGGCATTGCTGATGAACAGTTCCGCCAGGGCTTCGGCGACATCGGTATGCTGGTTCAGCCAGAGACTGAAGGCATCCTTCACCACCCCGGAGATGAAGGCAGCAGCCTCCCGGGAAGATAGCCGTTCCTTGGTCTGCCCCGAGAACTGGGGCTCCTGCATCTTGAACGACAGCACGTAGGCCACCCGCTCCCAGATATCTTCCGGCGACAGCTTCACGCCCCGCGGCAGCAGGTTGCGAAACTCGCAGAACTCCCGCATGGCCTCAAGCAGACCGGTCCGAAGCCCGTTGACGTGGGTACCGCCCTGGGCCGTCGGGATCAGGTTCACATAACTTTCCATGACCGCTTCGCCGCCCTCGGGCAACCACTGGATCGCCCAGTCCACGGCCTCCTTGTTACCGGAGAAGCTGCCGGTGAACGGCTCCAGGGGAACCGCCTCGATGTCCGCCAGCGCGGTGCGCAGGTAATCCCGCAAGCCGTCTTCGTAGAACCATTCATCCTTCTCGCCGGTTTTTTCCTGCAGGAAGGTGACGATCAGCCCCGGGCACAAGACCGCCTTGGCCCGGAGGTTATGGCGCAGGCGGCTGATGGAGAAATTGGGGCTGTCAAAATACTTCGGATCCGGCTTGAAGCGCAGCCGGGTGCCGGTATTGCGCTTGCCGACCGTGTCGATCACCTCCAGTTCGGTGACCTTGTCGCCGTTTGCGAAGGTCATCCGGTGCAGCTGGCCGTCGCGCTTGATGGTCACTTCCAGCTCGGTGGACAGGGCATTGACCACCGAGACACCCACCCCGTGCAGACCGCCGGAGAAGTTGTAGTTGCCCTGGGAGAACTTGCCGCCTGCGTGCAATCGGGTCAGGATCAGCTCGACACCCGAGAGCCCCTCTTCCTTGTGAATATCCACCGGCATGCCACGACCGTCGTCCTCGACACTGAGAGAGCCGTCGCTGTGCAGGATCACGTCAATGCGGCGGGCATGGCCGGCCAGGGCCTCGTCGACACTGTTATCGATCACTTCCTGGGCCAGGTGGTTCGGGCGCGAGGTGTCCGTGTACATGCCCGGGCGTTTGCGCACCGGATCCAGACCGCTCAGGACTTCAATGGCGTCGGCGTTGTACTGTTGCTGGCTCATAGTCAGGAAGTGACTCCGCAATTGGTCAGAAAAGCTGAGCCATAGCTTAGGGATTCAACGGCAAAGATCAACGGTTGTTTTGCCCGGGCGTGACACGGATGTCACTCCAGCCGCTGGCAGTGACGGCAATCGCGGCGCAGGGAGTGGTCAGCGCCTGGGTGACCAGCATGCCCGGTTGCGGTTCGCGGATACTGACGACAAGCTCCAGGGTGTCATCCTCGATGGCAGAGGACACCAGGGTGACGCTATAACCGCCCGTGGGTTTCTGGCCCAGGGCCGCAAGCACCACCCGCTCCCGGTCAAAATCCACGGCCCGGAGTGGCGCCAGGGGCAAGGTCCGGCCCTGCAACCCTTCCAGACGGCCGACATCGGCTTCACTCTTCAGAAGTATATGACCGGGCGCCGTCAGCCCACAGTGGGATGACTGACTGATCTGCCTGGCCAGGGGCGCACCTTCGTCGGTCTGAACCTGGGGCTGACTGGTGGCACAGCCGGCAACCACCAAACTGGCGCCGGCGAAGGCAAGAGAAAGACAACGGGACAACAACGTCATGATCAGCGAATACTCTTGGTGGGTTCGTTATCCGGCTGTGCCGAGAGCACACGATAGCCCTCAAATCCCGGGCGCGGGAGCACATCGGGGGACTGGGCGGAAATCGTCGGCCTCGAGTAGCTGGTGGTCATCCGGATGCCCTGGATGGCTTCACCTGCGGTAATGGTGATCTCCTCCCGGAGACCGGAGACCGGATACTCGGCACAGGCTTCGCCAGCATGACAGATCAGGCCGTCGTTATCGAGGTCCGAGCCGGCCACCAGGAAGTAGGTTCCGGGCGGGACTTCGGAGAGGTATCTGGGTTCGATGCCATCATCCGGGCGGAAGCTGAACTGGTACTGGCCATTGTCCACCTCAACGGTTGCCTGGGATACGGTAGTAAAGATATCGCCTTCGGGGACCGGATCCACCAGCAGCACGAAGTGGCGACCGGCGTTGCGGAGCGCCTGGTCAGCCAGTTGCTGGCCGATGACCGGGATTTCGAGAGTGCGCTGTTCAAGATCCCCCTGATAGGTCACCAAAAGTGATGTACGTTCGGATACTCCCTCCTCCAGGGCCTCAGGAATCAGGGACATTTCAATAGAAAAGCTCGTACCCGAACTGCCCGGTGGGGGCGAAGTCCAATCGAGCCAGGCGGCAGGTGTAGCGAGTTCGACGGATTCTATTCTTACAGTTGAGACTGACTCCGGGTCCCCATAGACCTCAAGTAGCACCGAAACTGACGTCGCACCTTCAGTGGACAAGGTGACAATGGGGGGAGATGCAGTCAGAAGGTCCGTCACAGGCGCCGCGGATGCTGCCAAGACCGACTTGGCGGCATCCATCAGCCCCCAGCCGAGCTCGTCGTTTCTACAGGCACTGTCACAGGAGGAAACCGTGAGTTTGCCAGCCTGCAGCATTGCATTCACCGCCGGGTAATCTAGCAACCCGTTCTCGCTTTTCATCAAGGCCAGCACACCCGATGCATGTGGAGCGGCCATGGACGTGCCCTGCAGCAACGCATAGGTGGCTGAGGGGGCAGTATCTCCGTCCAGAACGGCGGCGCTGGTGCTACTGACCAGGTCACCCCGGCCATCGGCATTGCCGTCCCGGCTGGCATCACCACCCGGGGCAGCCAGATCGACCCAGGAGCCGAAGTTGGAATAAGAAGAAAGAACACCGGCACCGTCCACAGCACTGACCGCAAAAACATTTGCAAAGGCAGCCGGATAAGATGGGGTGTTGGTTGCGGCATTACCCGCAGCCGCCACGTAAATTGCACCACGATCCGTACCCTGGTTGATGGTATCCTGCAGGCTCTGGATATATGGCAGGCCACCCAGGCTAAGGTTTATTACTTCTGCCCTGGGCTTGCCTGTGCCGTCATCATTCACCCAGTTCAACGCTGCGAGAAGATCCGCGGACGAGCCTGTCCCCCCCTCACCCAGCACCCGGACCGGAACCAGCGTGGAATTGAAGGCTACGCCTCCTCCACCGGTGCCATTCACTGCAGCAGCAACTGTCCCAGCCACGTGGGTACCGTGGTAGACGCTGCTACCTATGCTGTTACCCGGGTCGGAAGGATTGCTGTCCGGGCCCGGGTCGCCATCATTGTCGTATTCGTCCGAGACAAAGTCATAGCCGTCACCCACATTGGCATTCAGGTCGAGGTGCCAGTTCTCCGGAGGTTGACCGAAAAGCCCGGTATCCAGCACTGCAACCCTGACTTCGGCCCCGGCATCAGACGACAACTGCCAGGCAATGGGGGCGTTCAGCAACTCATAGTGCCATTGCTGACCCTGTGCCGGATCGGCGTATATGGGCTCATTAATGGGCGTAGGCGAAGTAACCTGATTTTCGGCCAGATAATTGGGTACTGCGTTTTTAACCGAAGCTTGCTTCCGCAAGCGCTCGATCCAGACCAGGGTCTGCTCGGCACCTCGCCCCTGGCCCTGACTCAGAGCCTCACTCATTCGTACCTGCCAGAGCCCCCGGCCAAGTCCTCGGGCCTTAGCCATACCAAGTGCTGACATTTGCGCAGCGACAGCTCCTGGGAAATCTTTCCGGGCCTCCATGAGAACGATTGCCTCGCCCTCAGCAAACTGGTGGTTAGGCCATTCATAGGCAGCTTGTGAGGCGGATAAACCGGCAGCCGAGGTGGTCAGAATGTAGAGCAAAGGTCTGGCATCGCCCGCCAAAACTTCAAGTTCGTAAGGTCCCTCGGTCTCACTTTCGGGCAGAGTCACACTGATCTGGGAGACCGTATCGTTCGTCGCGTCGCTGTCAATGGCAGGAGCGGCCGTGTCAGCGGGATCCCTGAGTTGCATTGCAAGGCTGGACTGACCAGCGCGCGTGGAAAACGCCTGCAAGGACACCGTCTGGCCCGGAACCATTGGAATCGAAAAAACATCTTCGGTGTCGGCAAAGTATTCCGTGGACGGCACATCCGAATCACCGGGATAAAAACCCGAGGACCCGCTCACATAGCCGGCCAGGATAAACTCACCCGGCAACGACTGGGGCGCCGTTTCGGGTGTGCCGCTTAGCATGAGCGAATCGGCAGTATCGGCATCCACCCGGGTCCCGGCCTCGATATCGATAATCCCGGAGAGCGCTACATCCACCGGCTCGCTTTCGCCATCACCGGAGCCACCGCCACAACCGGCCATAGCCACTGCCAGGCCCACTACCAAGCTTTTCCGAAACATCCCGGGTCCCTTTCGTTCTTTCAATTCGCCTTTTCCGTCTGCCAATTCAAGCATACACCATCCCCCGACATTCGTTACCGCTCTTGTGTTCGAGTACGGGAATACCCCCTCCACGGATGAAAAAACCGCCAGCGGCCGGGCCGGTGGCGGTGACTTCAATGTACCTAAGCGAAGTTACAACGCGTAGAACAACAACGGAACAAAGGCGACCAGCAGGAGTGTCGGCCCCATGACTGCCAGGGGCAGCAGGAGACGCTCATAGCGGTGCCAGAAGGAACCGGTGCGCTCGGCCGCGAGCACTTCCGTTTCCCCCACCACCTGCCGGGTCAGCAGGTGGTTCAACGCCACGGGCGGGCTGAGATACCCCAGCTCGAAGGCAACGAGACACACGATCCAGAAATGCAGTGGATCGATACCCAGCTGGATCGCAGGCTGGGCAATGGTGGCGGATACCAGGATGACGGCGCCGAACGGATCCATCACCATGCCGATAACGGTCAGCATCACCACGATCACCAGCATGGCAATCCAGGGACTAGTCAGATCTTCCGGGAACAGTGCATGGACGATGTCCGAACGCTCCAGGATACCGCCCAGACAGATCGAGAAGCCGATCAGGGCCAGCAGCGCGCCGATATGCACCGCGGAATCACTGGCGGCCGCAGAGCTCCGGCTCCAGAACGCCTGGGCGCGGGTCTCCCCGTCTTCCCGGCTGTCCCGGCCAGCATCCAGCAGCACCAGAGCCAGCATCACCAGCGGCAGAATCAGCGGGGCGCTGTACTCATTGAATTGCAGCCCAAGGATGATCCAGATCGCCAGGATGACGATAGCCCCCACGACCACGTAGGGCAGCAAGGCCCGGGTCTCGCCGATGGCCGCCCGAAAAGCACCGGGGGCGGGCCGTGGTTTCCAGTTGCCCTCGGTCTTGCACACGATCAGCGAAAACAGGCTGGCCGACATAATGAAGACCCAGAAGCCCCAGCTATACATCTCGGTGGTGGTGACCTCCTTGTTCAGGGCCGCCACCACAACGATCAACAGGCAAGGGTTGAGCACCACACCCAGGCTGCCGGACATGGCGGTGGTGGCCAGCGACAACTGCCGACCGGCACCGGCGCGGCGCAGCTCGTCGTAGACAACGCCACCGACGGCCAGGATGAAGATGCCCGATGCACCGGTAAACGCCGTCGGGAAGGCGGTGGCAAAAATGATCACCGAAGCCAGCAACGGAGCGGGAAGATTGAAAGGCTTGATGACGTTCAGCAGCAGCTCCGGAATCCGGGTCTGCTTGAGCATCATGCCCACCAGCACGTACAGGCCGATGTTGATGAACATCGATGAGAGGTTGGACATCATTCCGAAATAGATAGCCAGGCCCGATGCATAGCCATCCACCAGGAAGAAATAACTCATGGCGATCAGGCCCATGCCGCAATACAGCGGAATCACCAGGCCGGAGGACGCCCTGAGCTTGCCGGCACGGATCCGGTCCGGAACGTTCAGGAATCGAGCTGCGTTGATCACCATGAACAGCCCGAACACCCCGGCCCAGGCATACTGCAAGCTCATGGTGTCCTCAGAGCCTGGCGAGGTAGCAAGCTTGCCGAGATAGGCATTCAGGGACAGAACCATCAGGCCGTTGACCACAAACTGCACACCCTGGCTAAGTCGCCATTCCGCCCGATTGCGTGGCAGCCGCAGCGCAATGTGGTCGGTATCCAGCGCGGCAATAGCCGCTGCCATGGCAAACATGGCAATGAACAGGTACTTGGTCAGCTCGATATTGTCGAGCAGGAACTCGGCCAGCCCCTGTTCCACCGCCTTGAACATGCCGAGTGCCGGCGTGGCATGCTTCAGATTCTGCTGGTAGATCGCATATTCCTGCTTACACAGTTCCAGGTTGCTTTGCAGGGACTTGCGGATTGCCTCCGGATCAGGCGGTGAGCTGAACAGGTCATCGGGGTCCGGCTTGTAGGCGGCCACCCGTTTGGCCACTTCCGCGTCGATATCCATTTCCAGCTGGCACGAGGGTTCCGTGGCATCCGGATTCAGGAGGTAGTAGTTCGGCCACGTCTGCTCACCGACCCACAACAGCCGGGAATGCAGGGAGTTCCCCATGCCCAGCAGCAGGGTGAACAGCAGTAATAGCAGGAGGACTGCCCCGTGCATACGATGCACGGGGTAGAGAGTCCTCGCGGCCGGAGCGGTCAGTGCTCGCCAGTTCATGAGTTCTCCGCCCTGTTATTCGCGGTTGGCCGCGGTACATTCAGCCGCCGAAGGGTTGCTGGCGCAGCGGATCTTGCTGAGCAGGCTCATCATCTTCGGGTGGTAAACGTCCGGGGCGCCGTTCAGGCCATCCCGCATTTCGATGCGGTTTTCCCGGAACATCTCCTGGTAGCCACGAATGTCCTTCTCGGGGATCCGGACCCATTTCTCCTCCGGAATCGCGGCTTCCTGCTTCTCGATCAGGTTCATGGCCTGCGGGAACATGTTCCAGGCAACCTCACGGGATTTCTGGGCGCTTGCATCGTCGAGAACGTCATCCCGGGCCACAATCTGAAGCGTCAGCTGAGCCAGCGGATAGTCGACCACACCCCCCTTATCACCGATGCCCTTGTAAAGTTCCAGAGCCTCATAGGCGAACGCAGGTGCATAGGCGGTATCAACAGAGCCGTTATTGAACTTGCCGGCAAAGTTGGTGATATCGGAAGGTACAACCGTTGCTTTGACGAAGTTCACCATGTGAATGGCATCTTTCTGGTAGTCCAGGGTTGCCATGCGTTTGCCGGCAAGTTCACCGGCAGTGTCGATGCTGCGGTCATTCACGAAGAGGTAACCCGCGCCGACCGGCACAATGCCCAGAACCTCGTAGCCGTTGGCTTTCATCAGAGGGGCCGCCTTGGGCTGGGCCAAAGTTGCCAGCAGGGTCTGCAGGTTATCGTAGGTGGGAATGGCACCCACGGCGCTGATACTGCCAGTAAACTTGTTGTAGGGACGGATGCGTATATCTGTCGCCGCTACCGCGTCACACTGGCCGGCGTTGAAGTCACCGATGGCAACACCTTCATCCGTGTAAGGCATCAACTCGAAATCCACCCCGTGGCTTTTCATCTCCAGGGCGTAGTCCTCAACGAAGTTGTAAAAGTCTCCGTTGGCACCGATGACATCGAAAACACACATTGAAATACTCTGTGCCGACGCAAAGGGCGACGCTGCAACCAGGGCCATGGCGGTTAGGGATTTGCGGATCATAACGACCTCCGGGTCATTCTTGTGTTTATCGTTAGTTCAGAGGGAGATAACAGCCCGCCTCAGAGCAGGCCATCCAGACTCATGGTTTCAACATTCTCGGTTTCCCGCTGCGGGCTCATCTTGCCAAAGAAAGCCTGCGGGGTCCGGTAGCCATAATTGGCAGACCAGTGCTTGTCGGACGAGAAGCGGATCACGCCAGCAGCTACTTCATCCACCAGACGGTACTCGTCCCAGACCTCAACGGTTGCATTTGACTCAACGAAGGAGGCGATAGCTTCCTCCAGCTTGTCGGGACGCCCGAAGGTTTCGGCCGCCACCGCCTGGAGTGCGTGCGGTACGCGCATGCCCTTTTCGATTCCGAGCTCCATGCTGTGCTCAAGCACCTGCCAGGGATCCGGAGACAGCGCCGGACGGGTATCCGGCAACAGCAGCCAGACCAGCGCACGGATAGCGTTGGGCATCCCCCCCCACTTTTCATTATCCAGGCAGGCGGCGGCGCGCTCGGCCTGGGGCGCGATGTTTTTGGGCACGCCCGCCATGGCGCCGGAGTTGGCATCGTTCACGATGGCCTGCATGCCGGTCAGCAGCCCCAGCAGGAAGGTGAGCTCGTCCTGCTCGCTGAACAGGAACGGGCATTCCACCGGCTCGACTGAAGGATCAAATTCGTAGGCGGCCATCGCTCTCTGGAAGGAGGCATAGCGACGCTTGGCGGTCAGGGCATTCAGGCGTTTGGCCTCTATTCTGGCGTCCTTGGCAGCCTCGACATTGCCCTGGTAGTCCGCCCGCAGGTAGGCCAGCTCCGCCTCCCAGGCCTTGTACTCGGCACAGTTACCCGCCAGCAGCATCAGCAGAGAACCGGTGCTGTCCGGTGCGTCGGTCACTCGCGAGAAGGAATAGAGCAGCGGATCAATGCCTTCACCCAGTGCGCACGCCATCCTGGGATCAGACATCTGCAGGACATAAGGGGTGGCCTCACCCTCGGAATAGTTTGAGAGCACCACACCGGTGGTGGTGTAGATCGGGTTCGCGGAACAGCCGGCAAGCAGGATCAACGCCCCGGCGGTCAGAAGTTTTGAAGAAGCCACGCGACTGCGGCGGTATAAGGTAACCAGAGTGGAAATCATAATTCGCCCTGCTTTGCATTGTTTTTATAGATTGAAAGGTATCCCTACCCTCATCGTCCTTGGATGCAAGGATGCGACCAAAACTGTCAGACAAAAATGGCTCGATTGCCGAAGCGGATATGCCGATGAGGCCAATGGCCCTCATGGAAAGGACTGCATGACGGAACCTTTTGCCGGTTCGCCCCGTTCCCTGCGTTGCCAAAACAACAAAACAAGGCGACACGATGATGAACCCGAAACAAGCAATTCAACTGGCACTGATTCCCTTTATCCTGACCGGATGCCTCTCCAACAATGACCCGTCATCACCCCCACCTCTGCCTCCCGGAGACGGATCAGAAACTGAGCTTGTCGGCGACAGGCAAACCCTGTACCGGGCGACCCTAAGACGTACCTCCTTTGGCATTCCACATATCGAGGCAGATGATTTCTCCAGCCTCGGTTACGCCTATGGCTACGCACAGGCTGAGGACAACCTGTGTCTGCTCGCTGAAGACACCCTGACCATCCGGGGCTTGCGATCCCGGTATCTTGGCCCGGAAGGACCATACAGCATTCCCTCCAACGGGGCCTCCACGACCAACCTGAATGCGGACTTCTTCTGGCGTACCACCCTGACCGATGAAGCCATTGCGCCTTTCAAGTCAAACAGTGACCCGGAGGTGCTGGAAGCCTCGAAAGGCTATGTAGACGGATTCAACCGTTATCTATCGGAAGTGCGGGACGGCCAGCACCCGGGCCGGCACGAGGCCTGCCGGGACAAGGAGTGGCTGTTCGCCCTGGAAGAGCAGGACATGTACCGGCGCTATCTTCGGCTTGCGGTGCTGGCAAGCTCCTCGGTATTCGTCGATGGTATAGCCACTGCGCAACCACCGGAAACCACGGATACCACTCTGCCCACCGCCGAGGATCTGCTCTCGGCGCTGGAGGGCGAGGGGAGCGGAAGCCTGCCCTTCCCCTTCAGCGCAGAACTCCCGATTGGCAGCAACATGTATGGCCTTTCAGCAGAAGCAAGCCGGACTGGCGAATCAATACTGTTCGGCAACCCGCACTTTCCCTGGGAGAAAACGGAACGCCTTTATCTGGCCCACCTGAAGGTCGGCGGCGAAACCGAAATCATGGGGGCGGCGTTGTATGGCTTACCCGCTGTCCTTATCGGTTTCAACGAGCATTTTGCCTGGAGCCACACGGTATCCACGGCCTACAGGTTCACCTTCTACGAGCTCACTCTGAACCCGGCCGATCCGACTCAATACCTGTACGAGGGTGAATATGTCGATATGGAAAGCTCCGATATCACCATTGAAGTACTGGAAGAGGATGGTACCGTCGGAGAACGCACCCGCACCCTGTATCGGTCGAAGTACGGCCCGATGCTGACCTTCGAGGCCGCTGGTGTTCCGGTTCTGAACTGGTCGTCCCTGAAGGCCTACACACTCCGTGATGCCAATGCGGAAAATGACCGCCTGCTGAATCAGTTCTTCCGCTGGAACCAGGCCGACAGCTTCGAGGAATTCGTGGACCTGCACGCCAGTGTCCTGGGCGTACCCTGGGTCAACACCGTGGCAACCGGTCCGGGCCAGCAGGCGTACTACGGCGATGTGACGGTCGTACCGAACGTGCCGGATGACAAGGCCACGGTTTGCGCCACCGCCCTGTCCCCGGTTTTCGACCAGCTGGCTCCGGGGCTGCCGGTGCTGGATGGCTCCCGGGCCGATTGCGAATGGGACTCCGATCCGGATGCACCCGCAGCCGGCATCTTCGGGCCAGCCAACCTCCCGACCCTCCGCCGGGACGACTGGGTGCACAATTGCAACGACAGCTACTGGGTCACCAACCCGGAAGAACCGCTTACCGGCTTCGCCGCAATCATCGGTGATGAGGAGACAGCGCGAACTCTGAGGACCCGCAAGTGCATGCAACAGGTCCAGGATCGCCTGGACGGGACCGATGGACTGGCCGGCAGCCTCGGCTTTGACCTCGCCAACCTCCAGTCCGTGGTACTCAATAGCAGCCTGCTGTCAGAGGAATTGGCGCGGCAGGATGTGCTTGACGCTTACTGCCCGTCAGGCACGTTACTGAGCAGCTCCGGCCAGCCGGTGGACATTTCAGCCGCCTGCGAGGTGTTGAGACAGTGGGACGGCACCCACAACCTGGACTCCGTGGGCGGCCATATCTGGCGGGAATTCTGGCGTGGTATTGACCCTTTGCCGGTCACCTCGCCGGACAAGTGGCTGACTCCGTTCGATCCGAACGATCCGGTCAATACACCGGCGAACCTCAATGTGGCGAGTCCGCTGATCCAGGCGGCCTTTGCCGATGGCGTGCAACGAATCCAGGACTCCCCGATTGCGCTGGATGCGGCCGTCCGGGATATCCAGTTGTCTGGAATCCACGACACGCCAATCCCGATTTTCGGAGGTGAGGGTTTCGAAGGCAGCTTTACCATCGCCAGTTCCCGACCGAATGATCTGAGTGATGGGCGCTATGATGTGAACTACGGCAACAGCTACATCCAGACCGTCACCTGGCGGGAAAATGGCACGCCGAAAGCCGAGGGCTTTGTGACCTACTCCCAGTCCACCGATCCCGCCTCGCCCTATTTCAAGGATATGACTCAGGCCTATTCCGAGAAGCAATGGATTGCCTTCCCGTATACCGAGGAAGCTATCCGCTCCGACCCGAACCTGGTGGAATACCGGCTCGTGGAACTGGCTCGCGATTAATCCGGTCTGGAACGAACAAAGGGCCCCTTTCAAAGTAATAGTAAACTTTATGTAAATTGGTAAGTGAGTGACTGAATGCCCCGTGAGCAGGCGCTCTCGGGGCATTTCTATTTTTTACACAGTATGTAAGCACGTATGTAAAAAAATACTGTGAGCTTTGTGGAGGGCTTTGCCCTCTCGCCATATGCTGCGATTTACGGGAGGCCTTTTGGAGCCAGCGTTGAACGGATGGGCAAGCTGATGGGCGGTAATAAGCGCGTCTTGGTCGCAAAGCGGACATTCAATATGCACGCAGAACCACAGTCACTCGTTATGCTGCGCACGCCTCCGTAGCATAAAATTGGCGCGAGGGAGAGGATTCAAACCGCTTTATGTTTCTCCTGGCTTGAAAAATACTCGGTAACTGATAATCCCCCCCCTAAATTGGAAGAACCTCACCATGGCCTCGCAGAAAAGCCACCCCCGCTCTGTAAACATTGAACCAAAAAGTGCTACGATCTTTGGAACTGAAACCTAGTCTGTGTGTCACAGACTCTACTTTCTCACCCTGGGACCTATAATCAGGATGTCTGCAAAAAGCCGCCCAATCATGGCCCTGTTGCTATCACTACTGCTGGTGATGAGCGGGCCTGCGTTTGCTATGTCAAACGTAGCGGTTAATCAGGCGGAGACTGCAATGGCGGATTGCGGCTCGATGATGAATGTCCAGGCCGAAAACTCCGGTTCTTCCTCCGATACCACAACGGATTGCGTTTCCGCCCCTGATATGGCCTGCGCGAGCGCCACCGGATTGGTCAAATGCGGGGTCAACGTGAGCCTCGCTCTCTTACCAGGGAGTTCCATCGGTTTCACCGATACCGGCTCTCAGCCCTTATCGATCACCCGAGCGGCGTTTTATCAGAATCCGTTCCTGGCTTCGATTACTCCCCCTCCAGAACATCACTCCTGAGTCTTAACCCGGACGTTTGCCCATTGCGGCAGACTCTTTGACGTTATTACTTGCAACAAGGTCCTGAGTTTCCGTTTATCCGAAACGAGGCCTTAACCGGAGTGAATCAAATGCGTAATTCAAAGCTCAAGCTTATCCTGGCCGCCGCAACTCTGGCAGGCAGCGTCGCGCTCTTCTCCACTTTCGCCCATGGCGAGGGTGAAGGCACGATGGCCGGTCATTCCGACCACCATGGAATGATGTCATCCCAAGGCATGGATGGAATGGGAGGCATGATGGGAATGATGAACATGATGTCTGACATGTCCCCCGAAGATCGTGCAGCCATGATGGAGTCCTGCATGAAAATGATGCAGAGCCATATCAGCGACGCCACGCACGGCGACACCGAAGATAAAGGCGGTCAGGCAGGCTAGTTCGAACACTGACCTGAACTGACACACAGAGCCCGGGGATGCGACGCATGCCCCGGGCGTTACGCTGCCCAAAGCTCATATCGATCGAGAATCATCCATGAAAACCAAAACTTTTGCCCTTTGTACGGGGTTGGCCGCCACCGTCTTTGCTGCCGGCTTCACCACCCTGGCAATTTCCGCCAACGAACCTGTCGAATCACAAGCCGCCCTGGCCAGTCTTCAGCAGACAGAAAAGGCCATCACCATCTACAAGAGCCCCAACTGCGGTTGCTGCCAGTCCTGGGCGGAGCACCTCGCTGCCAACGGATTTGACACCCGAATTGTGGAGACCGATAACCTCAATGCAGTCAAGCAGGAACATGGTGTCACCCGGGACATGGCCTCGTGCCATACGGCGCTGATCGATGGCCTGGTCATTGAAGGGCACGTGCCCGCCGGTGACATTCTGGCCTATCTGGAAAGCCCTCAGCCCGATACCACAGGGCTTTCGGTGCCGGGCATGCCCCATGGCACCCCTGGCATGGAGACGGGCCGGAAGGACGATTACCAGGTGATCGCCTTCAACGCCAACGGCCAGCAACGTGTTTTCCGCGAACACACGGATTACTGAGGTCAGCCCCATGAAAACGATGGTTAACCACCCGGGCATCCTGCTCTCAGTTTTTTTCCTGCTCATGCTGGCTGTCGCCATGCCTGCCGCGGCTCAAGCCCAGCCAGCGGACCACAGCCGGCAGGTGAAGGCACTGGCGACCAACGCCTCAGGCGCACTGCTGGTACTCAGAAACGGCGGCCTCTTTGCCCTCGAAGGTCAGGCGGTCACCGAAGTACCGCTGCCGCCGGCAGCCTCCGGTGCCGAACCCCGCTCTCTGGCCAGAGGCGCGGACAATCGCATTTACCTGGCCGGACCTGGCCTGGGCGTTTGGCGTTATGACAGTGCGAGTGAGCATTGGCAATCCCTCAACGACACGCTGACCGAGGCCGGTATTACCGCCATTGCCGCTCACGCCACCCAGCCGAATACTCTGTACGCCTACCATGAAAAAGACGGCATGTTCCGTTCCAGAGATGCCGGCGTTGAATGGGTAAAAGTGGATAGTGGGCCCCGGGAGCCGGTGCAGGCGTTCCTGCATTCGGACATGCCCGGCAGCATGGAGAGCGGCTGGCTGTTTGCCGGCACCACTCGCGGCGTCGCCCGGTCCATGGACTGCTTCTGCTTCTGGGGCGACGCGGGCGAGTTGCGCGGCGCTGTATCCGCTATTGCCTACGATCCTGAGGCCCCTGAAAACGTTTATGCCGTGATCGAGGGCCAGCTTCATCACAGTCCGGACGGTGGAGAAACCTGGGCAGGCGTTGATGTCGCCGGGGTCGTGACCGCTCTGACATTCTCCCCCACGCAGGGGCTTGTGCTGGGTACCGGAAATGGTGATCTGCTCGCCCGTGACGCTTCTGGCCAATGGGCATCTGTTCATGAATAAGTGGGTTGCCTCGCTGGTCCTGTTCGCTGCGCCAGTTGCCGGAATGACATCGGGCGGGTCTGCGACCAGCGAGAGTGTACCGGCGAAGCTGGCCGAAGGCCGTCAGGTGTACGAGCAATCCTGCGCTTCCTGCCACGGATGGCAGGGTGAAGGTGCCGCCAACTGGCAAAAACCGGATGAGGCCGGTGAGAGACCACCGCCCCCTCATGATGAAACCGGCCATATCTGGCGTCACAGCGATGC
This sequence comes from Marinobacter pelagius, assembly GCF_003315345.1. Taxonomy (GTDB): domain Bacteria; phylum Pseudomonadota; class Gammaproteobacteria; order Pseudomonadales; family Oleiphilaceae; genus Marinobacter; species Marinobacter pelagius_A. The sequence goes on along the minus strand of NZ_QNRO01000012.1, from coordinate 71,589 downwards.
CATGTTGTTCAGAATGATCGCGGAGGGATGGCGACACCCTTTCAACAAGACTGACCGGCTGACCATGCCGGCGTTCAGGGACACCCTCACCGACCAGGAGATACAGGCCGTGATTGAGTACCTGAAGACCTTCTGGGATGAGGATCAGCGCCGGTATCAACTGGAAGAAAGTCAGAATGCCACTGAGCCAGAGGGTTCCTCCTGACCCCTCACGGCGATCAGAAGACGTTAACTATCAATCTCGGGACTCTTGGAAATGCCATTGAAACAGTACATCCAAAATCGTTCATTGCTTCTTGGTGTTGCCGGTTTCAGTGTCGTGGCGGCAGCCATCCTGGTATTACCGCGCTACCTGAAGCCGGATCCCGATGCCGGTGTTACTTTCTATGCCACTGAAGAATGTGCACCTTTTGAAGGTGAATGCGTCGGGCGAGAGGGCGATCAGAGTATCACCCTTGAACTTGGTCGGGACACGATCGAATCGATGACCGAAATTCCCATTCGCGTGCGCCTCGACAACATGACTGCGGACTCCCTGATCGTCGATTTCGAGGGGCTACACATGTACATGGGCATGGTCCGGACACGCCTGCTACCTGATGATAAAGGCGTATACCAAGGCACTATCACGCTCCCGGAGTGCGGTACCGGCAAGATGTTATGGAGGGCGCGGGCCATTCTGGAACACGGCGTGTCCAAAGAAGGCATCAAGTTTGATTTCTGGGCGGTTTGACCGCTACACAGTGATAGGAGGTTAAATGCCTGATCTTGCGACCTGGGGTGTGGCTGCCGCGTTTGCGGGCGGCCTGATCTCTTTCTTCTCACCCTGCACCCTGCCTCTGGTTCCCGGCTATCTGTCGATTGTTACCGGAGGCGCTCTGACCGAGGCATCGAATCGGTTCAAAGCCTTCTGGCTGAGCCTCTGTTTCGTGATGGGGTTCAGTCTGGTATTCATGGCTCTGGGTGCAAGCGCGAGTATCCTCGGCCAGTGGTTGATGGCCTACCGTCAGGAAGCCAATCTGGTGGCTGGCGTGCTGATTATTCTGATGGGCCTGTTTATGCTCGGTTGGTGGAGCTTACCCGCCTTGCAGCGGGACTGGCGTTTTGGGCAAACCCTTGAGGGTGGACGTCCTACAGCAGCGTTCCTTCTCGGTATCGCCTTTGCGGTGGGTTGGACGCCGTGCATTGGGCCCATATTGGGCGCTATCCTGGCTCTCAGTTCCACCCATGCGAATGCCGAAACCGGCATGCTGTATCTTGCTGTCTATTCGTTGGGATTGGCGCTTCCGTTCCTGGGTACCGCCTTGTTCATGGAGCACTTTCGGCAACGAGTGCGTTGGTTAAGTCGCTGGAGTCGATGGCTTAGAGCCCTGGCAGGCTTGGTGCTGGTTATCATGGGTGTGATGGTGCTTACCGGCCAGATGACACTCTTTGCGTCGTGGATGTTGTCAACGTTTCCAATTCTTGGAAAGCTCGGTTGATTTTTCTGTGGCTGAACTAAAGGGATAAGGCCCACAGATTCGATAGGATGGGCGCTGAAAATAAAGTGAGCATTATTGGCTTTAATGATAGAGCGCTCAACGAGTAACGACCGGCCGGCTACAACAATTCGAAGAGCCCGGCCCGGTCGCAAAGCGAACATTCGGTGAATGTCAAAACCACGTCCCGTTAACCACATTGATACCTGTCCTTGTCACGTCGCAAGTCAAATTCAGCAACGTGGTCAATCGGGTAGATTTTGTCCCTTTTCGGACTCCATAGGGGCCTCGCGGAATCAAAGAGGAAGAAAAGAAACTTATGGTAGTTGTCCAAAAATTCTTTGAGTGAAATTCGATTCCCGCCACCGGTCCGCCTTGGGTCAACATGCGCCGCACTGTTTCTGACACTCCGAAATTTCTCACCAAAATCCTGTGGCACCGGCTCTATTGTCAACAAGTTGAAGCTCTCGTCGGTGCCGTTCATAGTTCGCGTCCGTGTTCCGCATGCTAATCAGCATTAAAACTAAAAGTGTCCGGCACAGCCAACTTTCAGATAACGTTCAAGATGAAACGTCCTCTATCCGCTCAGGGCCAGAGGTTATGACCCGATCACGTCCGGCGGCTTTGGCTTCATAGAGTCCTGAATCGGCCCGCCTGATGGCAGGTTTCAGTGATGATTCTTTGGGGTCGACCAAAGTCACACCAAACGAAGCGGAATACTCAACCTTACCAATCTCCCCCAAACCTACGGGACGACTGCCGATAGCCTCTCGAATACGCTCGGCAACCATTGTTGATTGCTCGCTCGTTGTTTCCGGCAACAGAACAGCAAACTCTTCGCCACCCATCCGACAGAGAACATCCCCTTCTCTGAGTTGTTTCCGAACAGTGTCAGAAAAGGCCTGTAACACCTGATCACCTACGTCATGACCGTAGGTATCGTTGATGCGTTTGAAATGATCCAGGTCGATCATTATCAGACTTAGAGGATTCCCACTGCGCAGGGCCCGAGCCATTTCCATATCCGCCTGAGCCTCCAGGTAACGACGATTACCCAAGCCGGTCAGCGGGTCCGTCATCGACTGCTTTATCAATAACTCCTCAATCTGTTTTCGCTCAGTCAGATCAAATACCATAGCACGGGTGTATTGAAACCCAGCGTCAGTAATCTGGGCCGTGGCCTCAACAGCAACGGGCAGACGCCCTCCGTCATGGCAAAGCAACTCGCATTCCACAGAGCCCTCGCGACCTTCAATCACATCACGAAAGGCCGAATCCAGACCAGCCCGTGTTTCCGGGCTCACAAAGTCCCGATAATCCCGGCCGATCACTTCCTCTTTCGGATACCCCAGCCATTCCAGTTCAGTGCGATTGATTTTTACAACGCGTCCTTTTTCATCCAAAGAGTGGTAACCGCAGGGAGCCTGCTCATAAAGGTCTTCCAGTTCGACAGCGTACTGGTGCGCTTTTTTCCGGAGTGTTTCTTCCCGGTGCTGTGTCAAAACCCAGAAAACGCCAAAGCTCATCGCCAACATGTATGTCAGCATGAGACTTATAAGTTGTCCGGGGTTTTCTGAGAACAGATCGCCCAGTGTCGGGCGCGGCAACGTGATTCCCAGTCGCCATGGCTGAGATCCCGTCTGACTGAGTACCTGCTCGGCCTGGCTGCGATAGTGATGATTTCCGAGATCGAGGCTTCTGAATACCAGAATCCGGTTCTCCAACATGACCTCTTCCCCCGCCTCTGACTTCATTGCTCCCCAGGCTTCAGGCCATTGCCGGGAAAGAACACTGCCAAAGGCCAACTCGCTTTGCGCGGTTGGCAACAGAGATGCGCCCCTGGCATCCACCAAAAGGGCTTTTACTTTCGGATCCATACGTAAGGAATGAGGCAGGTCAGAGACCAGATAAGCCCAATCCACCGTGAAAACTAATACTCCCAGTCGTACCCCTCTCTCACTGAAGACAGGCGTTGCGATATCCACCAGGGCAGTTGTGAGCTCGGGTCCGACGACACTCGCTCCCAGATAAGGCAATGACACATAGATACTTCGAGGTTCCAGAACGCTGGTTTTCTGCCAGACATTAGATTTAACCTTTTCGGTCCCGGATGATGAATTGCTTTGCTCCCCGGACGATAGCCAGCGCCGGCCGTTGATATCAAACAGCGTCATCTGAGCGTAGCGACCGAAATGCGTGTGCAGGGTATTCAGCAATCCCTTCAGTTGCTTACGATCGTCTTGGAATATTTCCTCCTGATAAGGAGACTTGGCTGCGCCGGCCAAAACAAGAAAACGATGCAACGCGGGAAGTTCGGCAATCGCCAACGTGTGATTCAGGCTCTCATTGATTCTCTCGACCAACGCATCGTATTCGGCGTTCAGTAGTGTTTTAGCCGTCACCCGGGCACTGTCGACCTGGCGTTCGAGATGCGCATTGAAAATCGGAAGCAGCGAGGCCGTCACCAAAAACATGGGCAGCAAAGTTGCAACCATCAAACGCAACCCGATAGTCCTGGTGAGATTCACTCTGAATCGCCCCTTGGCAAAACGTTTGGCAGTGCTTTCAGGTCTGTCAGCGGCATCGGTCGGGCAAAATAATAACCCTGGAGCAGGTCACAATGTCGGCGGGCCAGATCCTGTTGCTGTTCCGGGGTCTCAATGCCTTCGGCCACCACTTTCATGTTCATGCGGTGCGCCATGGTGATAACCCCCTGAACAATGGCGGCCATCCGATGGTCGGTCTCGATATCTTGAATAAAACTACGATCCAGTTTTACTTTGTGGGTGGGCAAGTCTCTCAGGTAACTGAGGCTGGAAAAGCCGGTACCGAAATCATCCAAAGCCACGCGGATGCCCATGCGCTTCAGCGTTTCCATCAACTCGATGACCGGCTCTGCCCCGTCGAGCAGGACGCTTTCGGTTACCTCCAGCTCCAGAAGTACCGGTGACAACCCGGTATCAGCCAGGACCTTTTGTACCTCCTCCAGAAAACCATCTCTGAGAAACTGTAACGAAGAGATATTCACTGCCACTGGCAGCTCCCAGTCACTGCAGTCAGCCATATCGGCGAAATCCTGGCAGGCCTGCCGCAGGATCCAACGCCCCAAGGGGATAATCTGTCCGGTCTGTTCGGCGAGGGGAATAAACTCACCCGGGGAAACCACGCCACGACTGGGGTGATGCCAGCGTACAAGCGCTTCCACGCTTCGAAGACGACCGCTCATGGCATCCACAATGGGTTGGTAATGGAGCTCAAACTGATCTTCTATTAAAGCCGTGTAGAGATCCTGGCGCAGGGTTATGGTGTTTCGGGCCTTTTCTTCGGTGTGACCTTGATACCACTGCCAGGTGTTTCGACCCTGCCGCTTGGCACGGCGCAAAGCCAAGTCAGCGTGCTGCATGAGCTCATGGGATTTTTCAATTGACTCGGTATTGCTGGCGATGCCAATACTGGCACTGAGATGAATACGTTGCTGATCTACGTCGATCGGCTCAGCCAATGTTTTTAGGATATGGTTAGCCACCTCGGTGACCTCCTCCCGAGTGTGACAGTCGCTCAACAAAACCCCGAACTCATCCCCGACCAGCCGAGCAACAATGGCAGCGTCTCCAGCCACCTCCACCAGTCGTGTTGCCACGCAGACTAACACCCGACTGCCAACGGTATGCCCAAGTCCTTCGTTAATGGGCTTGAAACCATCCAGGTCCAGATACAGGATGACCACCCGGCCTGACTGGTGTTTACAGGATTCAAAAACCTCTTCAAGTCTCCGTGTAAAGGCGTCCTGGTTAGGCAAACCAGTCAATACATCGTGGGTCGCCTGAAAAACGATCTGGGCTTCTTGTTCCTTGAATCGGGTGATATCTTGCTGAATCCCGATGAAGTGCGTGCAATTTCCGTCACGATCAAACACCGGGCTTATTCGCAGATGATTCCAGAAGGGAGCTCCGTTCTTGCGGTAGTTACGCAATACCACATTGACTTCGGTTTGGTCGCGTAATCCTTCACGAATGACATCCACACATTGAGGATCTGTTTCAGGCCCCTGGAGAAACCGGCAGTTTCGACCAAGAATCTCATCCTGCGAGTACTCCGTGATCCTGCAAAAGGCTTGATTGGCGTACACCAGTGGGAAATCGAACTGACGCGCATCGGCCATGAGAATGCCATGGGGACTAGCCTCGACGCCGCGCTTGAGCATCCGAAGCTCAGAATCCTGTTCATTACGACGGGTCACATCACGACAAATACCATAGACCCCAACGATTTCTCCTCGAATAAGAACCGGGAAATTGGAAATCTCCAGCGCGTACGTGTGGCCGTCTCTATGAACAGCCAGGGATTCATAGGTCACTGATTCGCCTCGGCAGGCTTCTTGAAAGCCAGCCTGCGTGAGATCTCGGTAACGGGATTCAACAAACGTGTCGAAGTGGAGCCCCAGGATTTCAGCTTCTGGATAACCAGTGATGCGCTCAAGAGCCGAGTTGCAGCTTTGAAAGTGTCCCTCCAGATCAAAGGTATAAACACCAACGGGTGCGTTATCGAACAGGGTTCGATGCCATTCCGAGAGCGCTAAGCGATCACGGGCGTCCCGGTCGCGCAATAGCGCAAGCGCCGCCAGGGCAGCCCCTCGTTCAAGACTTTTCAGGTCTGCCTTCGTCGGCCGGGCAGGAGCACGATAATAGGTAGCGAAAGTACCCAGCAATTCTCCATGCCCCGTGATGATAGGCATTGACCAGCAGGCCCGAAGCCCCTCGGTTTCGGCAAATTCCCGATACCCGTCCCAGCGTGGGTCCTCACGAATATCCTCCGTGATAACCAGACGCCGCTCATGGGCGGCCGTGCCGCAGGTACCGAGGTCCGCAGAAACCGGTATTGCCTGCATGGCCTCAACATACGCTTCAGAAAATCGCGGGCTGGGCACAAGATTCAGCGTCTTGGCGTCCGCGTCAAGCCTCATGATTGACACCCGGGCCGACGGCATCGTCCGGCTAACCCAAGCGCTGATCGCGTTCAGGGTGCGGTTCAAAGGCTGTTGCTGCACAATTAATTCATGAATTGTCTGCAGGTCTTCCAGCAACGACAGCTCATCACTCATAGCAAATCCCGGTTAGCAGGTGTCAAAGGGTGCGCTCAAACGTGGTTATCGCACCGTGCCCCTTTGTCCCACCCTCTTTGAAAACGAAAAGCAAGCTAAGAATCACTGTTTTGTTGGCTTACCGACAAGCCAAAAACGCTGGAAGGGCTCATATATTACAAAAGTTTACACTGACCGACGTTGTTCAAAATAAACACTATTGATCGTCGCCTTATTTTAGGGCGAAATGGACACCTGTTTTTATTGAACAACGATCCTAGTCAGAGCCTCGCGAGTTTTTCTGCATCACCATTGGTTTTCCGGTGTTTTCCCCTATGATCCAGTCTCCCAGTGAACTGAGGCTTCAGGCCACATTGCTGATCCTGTTTAGTTGCAGCCTATTCATTGGTCTGCTCAGCCTTATCGTGGATGTGTTTCCATTCCTGGCTATCCCGGAACGTTTGATACTGGCCCCAGCAGGCGCTTTCGCCGTAATACTGGCTGGTTTTTCACTGTTCGCACTGACTTTTCCGAAACCTTTGTGGCGGATTCTGGCAGGCGCTCTGTTAGCTCTTCTGGGGAGCTACGGTCTCGTCACATCGGCGATAGCGCTACACGCCGACAACCTACCTTTTCTTTCTGATCGAACACTCGGACTACCTACGCTTCCTTCCATAGCGGTGCTATTGATGGCGGGGGTGTCACTATTGGGTCTGCGCGGCTCGAAGGGCAGTCTGTTCGGCTTTATCACTGGCTGCTTTGGCGTTGGCATTGGCGCGATGGTCATGATTAGCCACGTTCAGCCAAATCTTGATTCTGATAACGATGGCCTGATCTGGGGCTTCTCTGTGCTCTCCGGCGTGCTGTGCACAGGCATTGGGGTGGTGCTGGTAATCCTGTCAGAACATCGACCCCAACTTCGCTTCTCGATGAGTCGCCACCAGGTAGTCGTTGGTGCTCTCAGCGTAGCCAGTACGTTCGCGTTGTTTTTGCTGGCCAGCTGGGGTGTTCATGTGGAGCGTCACCAGGGCGCACAGTCAATTCTTCAGCACTATGCGGGGGCCCTGGAACACGGCGTGGACAATCACCTGAAAATGATTGAGCGGCTGGCGAACCGGTGGGCCGCATTCGAATATGACGTCCCTGAAGCGCTGGAAGCCACAGAAGTCAACAGATACTTCGACGATACTCCCGCGCTGGAGTCGATTCTGATAGTGCAAAACGATGGAGCCCCCCTCTGGAGAACTGCACGCAGCCCATTCAGCCTTATGTGGCTGATGGATCAATCGGTCAAGCCGGAGGTCTTGTCCTGGTTGCGCGAAAGCCGGACAGACGGCCCTCCAAATGGTTGGTTAATTCCAGACGAGGAACGACCGTACAAAGCACTCGCGCTCGTGACGGTCGGTGAGTCACAGGGAGCGCAAATGCTGGCCGCATTCGATCTGCAGACGCTACTCTCCTTTGAAGCCCCTCACCGCAGTCGCGACTTTGACATCACACTCGTTTCTCGGGTTCCTCAGGTCAAAGAGCCAGATTCGGGTGAACCGGAGGTTGAGGAAACAACCACCGTGCCCCTCCCCAACGGTCCGAATCTTCTATTGCGCGCAACCGCCGGTCCCCCCAACCCGAAATCTCTGCAGGGAGGATTCCCTCTGGCCGTACTCGTTTTTGGTCTGACCATGAGTTATTTGCTGATCATGGGTCGCAGCCTGCTGGGCGTCTATAAAAATCAGGCGAGAGCATTAAACGTCTCTGAACAGCAGTTCCGTTCCCTGTTCTCCCAAACACCGGATGCCATCCTGGCGTTTGATCAGCAGGGGTATTACCGAATGGTTAATCCCATCGCCCGGCGCATCATCGGACTGAAAGAATCAGACATTGGCGTGACTCACTATCTCCAGGTTTTGAAGAAACGAGACATCAGTGACCACGAGCAAGGAGTGTTCGAGACAGCCTTTGGAAACGCAGCAGCCGGCCACGCACAGAAGTTTGAAATCACTCTCACCTCTCAGCACATCTCGGAGGCTCGAACTTATGAGTGTGACCTCCTGCCTATCGTGGTCGATGGCAAGGTATCGGGCGTTTTCCTGATTGGCAAGGATATTACCGAGAGGCTGAACGCGCAGGAGAGTCAACGCATTCTGAAACGCAGCCTGGAATCGAGCGATAACGGGGTCGTGGTGGTGGACTACCGCTCTGAGGGCTTGCCCGTGGTGTTTGTGAACCCGGCCTTTTCACAAATGACCGGCTATTCCGAAGCGGAACTGCTGGGGGCACCCGTCCAGCTCCTGAGCGGACCAGAGACCGACGAGAAAGACATCGAGCAAATCCGTCAGGCGGCCAGAGCCGGTCAACCCCTGAGTCTGACGCTCAAGAGCTATCGCCGGGACGGCTCTCCGTTCTGGAACCAGGTCTCGATCACCCCGGTTCGCGACCATCGGCAGGAAGTGAGCCACTTCACCGCCATCATGAGGGACATCTCGGAGAAGAAAGAACAGGAACACCGCCTCGCCTATCAGGCAACCCACGACGTGTTGACCGGCCTCGGCAATCGAGCACTGTTCGAAGATCGGCTTGAGCACGACGTCTCGCTCGCAAATCGGAAGGGGCAATTATTGGCGGTGTTGTTTATCGACTTGGATGAATTCAAGCCCATCAACGACACCTTGGGCCACAAAATTGGGGACGAATTGCTGATCAGCGTGGCGCGCCGCCTTGAGGCCTCAACCCGTCCGACGGATACGCTTGCTCGGTTCGGCGGCGACGAATTTGTTCTCATATTACCCGCCCTGGCCGCTACCCACGAAGCCGAGGAAGTCGCAGAGCGTATTCTTGAAACGGTGACCAAACCACACCGGATTCGCTCCCACGAACTCCATATCTCGGCCAGCATCGGCATCAGTTTCATTTCCAAGGATCAGGAACATCCCGAAAAGCTGCTTCAACAGGCAGATATGGCCATGTATAAGGCCAAACAGCAAGGCCGGGATACATATGAAATCTACACGCCGGAGCTCGATAACAGGCTCACTAAACGGGTGACACTGCGCAATGATTTGCAGGAAGCAATCGAGTCCCGGCAGCTTTTTCTCCATTACCAGCCCCAGATAACCAAAGCTGGCACATTGTGTGGGCTGGAAGCACTCGTTCGCTGGAACCACCCGGAAAAAGGATTCATTTCCCCTGCGGACTTTATTCCGATTGCTGAAGAAACGGGCCAGATCGTGAATCTGGGGAAATGGGTTACGACTCAGGCTTGTCGCGATGCCCGCCTCCTGCTGGAAAAAGGGCTGCTTAAAGGGAGAATGGCTGTGAACCTGTCACCGATGCAGTTCCATCGCCCCAGCTTCCTCAGCGCGATTCGAAGCATTCTGGAAAAGACAGAGTTGCCCGCTGAACACCTCGAACTGGAACTGACAGAGGGCATCCTGATGAAGGACTCGGATGGGGCAATCGATATTCTCAACGCGTTGAACGGAATGGGCATCGCCACCGCCATCGATGATTTCGGTACCGGATTCTCGAGTTTCAGTTATCTGCGGGACCTACCAGTCGATAAGATCAAAATTGACCGGAGTTTTGTCAGCCGCATCAACACCAGTGAGAAGGACGCAGCCGTGTGCAAAGGGATGATAACCCTGGCTCGTGAAATGAATCTGAGGGTCATTGCTGAGGGGGTTGAAACCGCCGAGGAGGTTGAAATCCTGACCGAAAACGGTTGTGAGGCTTTCCAGGGGTATTATTTCGCCCGCCCCATGGCATTCGACGCCCTGGTTGATTGGATCGCACAGTCTCAAAAGAGCTGAGGCCGCACGGCAGCGGTCAGGTTTAGATACTAGGGTTAAGCTTTATTCTGCTCCGGTCAGTCACAATCGCGCACGGGCCATTGATCAAGCTCCGGATACAACCGATCCACTGGTAAACCTGATCGCTCAAGGCCCCGATCAATGATTGACTCAAACTGGCCGGTTTGTCGCAATTCCTGCAAGCCGGCATTGAGTTGATCTCGAAGAATTCGGCCGTCCGATGCCTGTTTGCTGAATAACACGTGATAAAAACCACGCCGTATTGACTTAGGGTGAAAAGTGAGCTGGCTTGCCTGTTCAGGAGCGAACCACTCCTTGATCAGGGCCTGGCCGGTTACCGGATCCATTGGAAACAGATCAATCCGACCGGCCAGCAATTTTTTGAAATTGGCCTGGTCGGAGGTAGTTACGTCCGTTTGCACGATCCCCTCAGCCAAAAGAGGGGTGATGTTTTCGCTGTAACTGTAATCCTGGGTGATTCCAATGATCTTTCCTGAAAGATCAGCCACTGAGTTCCAGTCAAATGTCTGGTCTTTTCTGTGATAGAACACATACCTATAGGGAACGATAGCGTTCGAATAGTAGTAATGCTCAGAGCGGTCCTCGGTGCAGGACCAAATTGCGGTGCCATCAAAACGCTTCGCATTGACCATGAAAAGAGCCCGGGACCAGGGCAGGAATGTGAATTCGACTTCCATCTCTTGAGTAGCGAAGGCTGCATCAATTAACTCCGCAACAAAGCCACCATTGGAAGAATCTTCATCAAAATAGGGGGGCCAGTGGCCGGTGGTTAACTGAACAGTGGTGGTGGAGGCCGACAAAACCGATGACAAACTGACCAATAAAACAAGGCAGGTTGCCTTCATGGCGGTACAACGAAGCATTGGTAATATTCCCTTTGTCCAATGTCTAGACAGGATGCTGAAACTAGATTTGCTATATTACAAACATCTTTGGCGAATGGAATAATACTGTGTCAGGGTCAGCAACAAGGCTGTACGGGGAAGTGCCGTCAGGCCCGGAACAAACTGGAACTATTTCCTCTACCTCCCAACGCAACTAGATGTCTTGCAATGGACAACACGTTGATCGCCTTCAAGTTGAGGGGCGTTAATGTTCGCTCATGTTTAGGACTGGAGGAGCCTAATCCAAACCCGAGGGTGCTCATCGACTGGAGCTGGCAGCGTCTGCGGCATCCACAGGTACCAAGGACACAAGTTACGCAACTAGATCTCAATACTCTCAGCTATCTCCAGAGCATCCTCGACCTCGACACCAAGGTACCGCACGGTGCTCGACATATTTGTGTGTCCCAAAAGCAACTGGACGGCTCGAAGATTCTTGGTCTTCTTGTAGATCAATGTCGCTTTGCTGCGTCTCATTGAATGGGTTGCGTAGACTGAAGGATCAAGTCCAATGCTGGTAATCCACTTTTTGACGAGACGGGCGTAATGATGAGTAGTGATATGTTCAAACTTTCTCATCCGACTCGGCCACAAATAATCCATACCTGAGAGTCCGCGCAATTCGATCCACGCTTCGACCGATTCCCGCGTCTTTTTCGTTATCTCAAACTGAACAGGTTGACTGGTTTTCTGCTGAATGACTTGCGCCCGATCCAGAACCTCTCCGTTTCTGGAAATATCTCGAACCAAGAGCTTTACCATATCGCAGGATCGGAGTTTGCAGTCAATTGCCATGTTGAACATCGCCAGTTCGCGGATATTCTTTGCGATCTCCAACCGAATGCGGATAGCCCATATTTGTTCGAGTTTGAGCGGTAACTTCTGGCCAACTGGATCGCAAAACGAACGTTCAGGCGGATAGACCAACACTTCCCCCGGGAGAAATTCCGCCTCTTTTTAGAAAGATCCGCAGTAACGGGATAGAACTCTGAGGGTAGTGGCTACGAGTCCTCATTTAAGAGGTAGTGGTACAGTGAGGACGTTGCCTAGGTCGGCTTTGTGCCGATTCTGCGAATCCGGTGCAAAATGGACGACCTTCCCGTCCCGCAGTGATGCTTGTATGCACCCGAAATACCCGGTTGACGAGGGATTCAGTAATAACTTCCGCAGGGCTGCCGATGGTGTCGAGTTGGCCGTTGGCCAGCACCGCAATACGGTCCGCAAACTGCGCCGCCTGGTTGAGATCGTGGAGTGACATCACCACGGTCAACCCGTGCTCGCGATTCAGGGTGGATAATAACTCCAGCACTTCCAACTGGTAGCCCCAGTCCAGAAAGGTGGTCGGCTCGTCCAGCAACAGGATATCGGTCTCCTGGGCCAGTGCCATGGCGATCCAGACCCGCTGTTGCTGACCCCCGGAGAGCGCCTCCACCGGTCGTTCTGCAAGGTCTGATACCCCGGTCATTGCCATGGCGTCGATGGTGGCGTTGTCGTCGATGGTGAGGTTCATTTGCCACCATTTCCGGTGGGGAAAGCGACCCAGAGCAATCAAGTCCCGAACCCGGATACCATCGGGCACAATCGGTTTCTGAGGCAGCATGGCAAGCCTGAGCGCCAGCCGGCGCCGGTCCCATTGCGCAACCGCCCGGTTGTCCAGGAACACCTGGCCCGACCGGGGTGGCAGCAAGCCGGCGAAACTTTTCAGCAGGGTGCTCTTTCCGGACCCATTGGGTCCCAGCAGGCAGGTGATTCCACCCTCGGGAATGGCCAGCGAGACGTTGTCGACAACCGGTTTGTCGCCGTATGCCAGTGAAAGATGCTCGGTTCGTAACATGGAGAGTCCCGGCCTCAGGGTTGACGCGATAACAGATACAGGAAAAACGGGACGCCGAGGACAGCGGAAACCACGCCCACGGGCACTTCGTAGGGGGAAAACATCGTTCGGCCGAGTAAATCCGCCAGTACGGCCAGCACCGCCCCCAACAGTACACACAACACCAACTGGACCGAGAGATTAGCCCCGGCCAGCCTCCGACTGATGTGGGGGATCAGCAGGCCAATAAAGCCCACCGGCCCCACCACCCCGACGGCACTGGCCGCCATTAGCGTGGCAATCAGCAGGGCAAAGGCACGCCAGCGGTTCAGGACTAGTCCCAGAGTGCGAACGTGCTCATCGTCCAGCTGCATGACTTCCATAGGTCGCACAAGCAGCGCGACACCGGCTAATCCGATGAGCGTCCAGGGCAACAGCGTATGCAGATGTTGCCATTCGGCGCCGTACAAAGAGCCGGCCAGCCACTGGGCGACCAGTTCAGTATGGGCGTGGCCCCAGAAGGCCAGCGCGCCTGTGGTCAGTGCGTGCAACATACCGGCAATCACAGCGCCGGTCAGGGTCATTTTGACGGGCGACAGGTGGCCGTGTCGCATGCCAAGGAAGTACACCGCCAGTGCGGTTACCAGCCCGCCCGCCATGGCAAACAGCGGCAGATACTGCAAGGCAAACGACGTATTGTTATAGGGGTTGGCACTGGACACCAGCCAGTCTCCGATAATAAAGGCGACGACCGCCACCAGGCTGGCACCGGCGGAGATGCCGAGAATGCCGGCTTCTGCCAGGGGGTTTCGGCTCAGCAGCTGTAACAGCCAGCCCGACAGCGCAAAGTGAATGCCAATCAGGACACCGGTCAGGGTGCGGGGCAAACGTAATTCAAAGACCACTCGCTGAACGTGTTCCGAACTGTCGCCGGTCAGCCCGGCCCACACCTGGGCCCAGCTCAGGTCGATTGCTCCCAACTGGACGCCCGCAACCAGGACAATGGCCAGACTGAGCCCGCCGGCCAGAATCAGTCGGGCAATGGGGCTGGTGCAGAATTTTCGAAGACTGCGTTGGTCTGCCCGTGGCGTTGTCGTAGCCGGATGAGTCACTTTAAGCGCTCCGGGGTGAGGTTCGCGAATTGAGTAGGTAAATCAGCCAGGGGGCCCCGATCAGGGCGGTCAGCATGCCGACGGGTAACTCCTGGGGGAAGGCCAGCTGTCGGGCCAGGATATCGGCGGCCAGCAATAACAGCCCGCCAAGCAGAGCGCTCAGGGGCAGCCAGTGCTGGATCTGATTGCCGATCATCCGCCTGGCAATGTGCGGTGCCACCAAGCCGATAAAGACGATCGGGCCGGTGAAGGCGACCAGAGCCGCTGCCAGCAACAGCGCCAGCAGCAGAAAAACCAGGCGCCACAGACCGACGGCCAGCCCCATGGCCTGGGCCAGATCATCGTCCAGTTGCAGCAACCGGAACGGGCGTTGCGTCACCAGCAGGGCGAAAAGCGGCAGCAGCAGCCAGGGCAGCACCATCTGTAACTGCAACCAGCCCCGGCCCATCAGGCTGCCGGCCAGCCAGTAGTAGAGCTCGGCCGCCTCCGCCCCCGACACCAGCAGAAGCCCCGTGGTCAGCGCGGTGGCGAGCGAGGTGACCGCTATGCCGGCAAGCACCACGCGCTCGGGTTGGAGCTTCCGGCGACCGGCAATGGCAAAGGTCAGCGCGCCACCCAGCAGCCCTCCGCCAAGGGCCATCAAGGGCAGCCACATGGCGCCTGGCGAACCCAGGGTTCGCAGCGACACCACCGCCAGGGCGGCGGATGCGATCACACCGGTCAGACCGGGTGACGACAGGGAATTCCGGGTGACACCCTGCATGATGGCACCGGCAACACCCAGGGCTGCCCCACCGAGAAGGCCAAGTAAATTACGCGGAAGGCGCAGTTCCAGCAGGGTGATGCGTGTCAGCAAATCGCTGCTGCCATCCAGTGCGGCCAGTATCTGGCTCGGCGAGATCCAGCGCGAGCCCATCATGAGGCCCACGACGAACAGCAACGCCAGGAAGGAGACCGTTGCGCCGTAAAGGGCTGCCGGGCGCAGAGTGGCATCATTAGCCATGGTTATTCCGGTTCCGGCGTCAGCAACAGACGCTGAATGTCGTCCAGGATTCGTGCCCGTGCAATCGGGCCGGCGCCCTCTTTCCAATACTGCGGCACCTCGTAGACCTGATCGGTGCGAACCGCCTTGAGATAGGGCCATATCGGATTCATCGTGAATGCGCGCTGACGGCTGGTGGGCAACAGCAGAATGGTATCCGGGTTAAGTTCCAGCAGGGCTTCAAGACTGATCCGGTAGCCCAGCGGGATGCCGCTGTCGGGATTTGGAGGCTCGCCACCAACATTGTCGAAGCCCAGGCGTTCCAGCAGCGACGTCGGCAGGAAATGGTCGTAATAGATGAATGGGGTTTCACTGCCGCTGGTCAGCAGCGCCACGGTCTTCGTTGAGTTGTGCTTGTTGCGCTCCGCAAGTGATGAGACACGGTCGAGAAAACGAGCGTTGAGTTCTGCGGCTTTCCCGGGTTTGCCCAGCGCATGTCCCGCCAAATCCACCGCTCTCAGGCTGTCCTGAATGGTGATCAGGTCCAGGGCCAGCATCGGGGCAATGGCTTCGATCTGGTCACCGTCTTTCTCGGTGTAGCGGCGAATGGCGATGACAAGATCAGGCCGCACCGACGACAGTACTTCCAGGTTGGGTTGATGTCGCGGGCCGAGCCCCGTAACCCCGTCTAACCGTGATGCCAGGTAGTCGGGAACACCTTGAAGTCCGTAGTCGGTGACCGCGACCGGCGGTGTACCCAGAGCCAGTGCGACATCGGCCCCGAAGGTCGAAATCGCCGCTGGCCGGGTCGCAGCAGCGGACAACCGCAGGGTTTCCCCACGGTCATCCGTCAGCCGGATACCCTGGTTGTCCGCCCACCCTGAGACAGGGGAAAGCAGGACAATCAGCAGGATCTTTGCAAACCGATTCTGTAAAAAGGCCATCAGAAATCGAGCTGCGCCTCCAGGATAAAGCTGCGGCCGGGCTGGGGCACACGACCAACCGGGCTGACGTCCACGCCCCGGAAGTAGTAATCCTCATCCAGCAGATTGTTGACGGCCAGGCCAAGGTTCAGTACACGATCACCGCCCACCGCGAAATCGCGACCGACCCGCGCAGTAACCAGGTGGTAATCCGGCAACTCGCCGGCACTGCCATTACTGGTTTCTTCTTCGGTGTTGTCGGCATCGCTGTAGCTTTCGCTCACGTACACCCAGTTCAGGCTGGCATCCCACGCCTGGTAGGTGTAGACCGCATCGGCACTGACCTTATGGGTGGGCGCGTTGGGCAGCTCGTTGCCTTCGTTATCGCCGGACAGCTGTTCGGTATCCAGGAAGGTGTAACCCAGGCCCAGTTCCCACTGGCTATTGAGGCTCCAGCGGTTTGCCAGTTCGATGCCCTGGTGACGGGTTTCGCCCAGGTTCTCGAAACGACTGGTCGAACGGTTGAACTGAATCTGATCCTCGTAGTCGATGCGGAACAGTGTGGCGGAAGAGAACAGGTCCGGTGTGACCTGCAGGCGCGCGCCCAGCTCATGGTTCCAGGCGGTTTCGTTGGCCACGGCACCTTCACGGGTGGTCTGGGCAATTTGGACCGGCACCAGGGAACGCTGGCTGTTGGCAAAGACAAACAGATCATCAGACGCCTGGTAGCCCACGGTCAGGCCCGGCAGCAGCTCCTCCGCGTTGTTTTCCTCGGTGTTGCCACTGAGGTTGTCGCGGAAATCCATATCGACGTCTTCGTAACGCAGGCCCGGCGTGACCGTCAGCCGGTCATCCAGGAAGGACACGGTATCACTGACGTAGAAGGCTGCGGCCCGGGTATCGAGGTGCCAGTCACGCGCCACCGAACGGTTACCGGAGGAAAGCTCCAGGCGGTTGACGTCGAACTCCACATCCTCACTGACAAATCGGGCGCCCAGAGTAATGTCGTGGCGACCTTGGCGGATGGCGAGCCGGGGCTCCGTGCCTAACACGGTGAACAGCCGGGGCGAATCCGCAACGTGGGTGGAGTCCAGCCCGGGGTCTGCCCAATGGCCATTGCCGCTGAGGTTCTGGCCGAAGAAGAACGTGCGGTCAGCGTCGTGCACGAAATTGCGCCACTGGAATTCCACGTTGTCGACTGGGGTGTACGTCCAGGTGAAGGTTGCGCGGCTCATGTCTGCCTCGTAGCCATCGTACGGGCGCTGGCTCTGGGTGCGATCCTGCTCATAGGCTTCTGGCGTCAGGGCGCCGGGAAGCTCAGCATCGACACGGTAGTATTGCAGCTGAGAAGCCAGTTCGTTCCGGTCATTCAGGTAATAGCGGGCATCCAGGATGAGGTTGTCCACTTCGGTGTCGGAGTGATCACGAAAACCGTCGCCGCGCTGGACGTTGGCCTGGAACTGCAGGTCCAGCTTGTCGGTCGCCCGCCCGCCGACACGGTAATAGGTGTCGGTAAAGACGTTGCCTGTCTCTTCCGCAATGGTCACCCGTTCACGAAGGGTCTGGGAGGTTTCCGCCGGAATTGGTTTGGTGACGAAATTCACCACGCCGCCCACGTTGTTGGGGCCGTAATGAACCGAGGCGCCACCCCGGACAATATCCACAGCCTCAAGACTCGGAAGGGTAACGGGGAAAAGGGACACGCCCACGTTGCTGTAGGGGCCAATGGCAATTGGGTAACCGTCTACCAATATCTGAAGCCGTTCACTACGCAGCGGGTTCAGACCACGGACGCCGATATTGGGGAGGATGCCCGTTCCCGTTTCATCAAGCACCGTAACACCGGGTACCGGGCGCAGGGCGTCTTCCAGATTGAGCGCGCCGGTATCCTGGAGCTCTTCTTCCTCGACCACGGAACGGGCACCGGTGTAGGTTCTCTCGGATTCTTCCGTCGGCGGTCCCAGCCAATCAGCAGTAACCTCAATGCCGGGGAGCAGAGCAGGCGCTTGTTCTTGCGCTTGCACAATCGTAGGCGCGGCAACCGTCGCGAGAAAAGACACCGATAGAAAAGTTGAACCAGCGGAAAGGCTCAGGCGAGGACGTCGATTTGGCGATGATGATTGACCGGGTGTTGGCATTGGGATCTCCAGCAGTGGGTATAATTATGTATGCGCATAATACTGATAATAATTCGCATTACAACCCCAAAAGAAATCGCTACCGCCAATGAGCACTTTCCCCGCCTTCCAACGAAACTAGTTGTCTTGCAGTGGGCGACACGTTGATCGCCTTTAGTTGAGGGACGTAAATGTTCGCTTCTGTTTAATTCCCGGCAATCACTAATCAATCTCACCCAGTATCTTTTTGATGGCTTTCAATAGAATTGTACCCGGAAGCTCCAGGGCCCTTTGTTTTACAGCAGGCGCCCTTCAGGACGTTGCCGGAAATCCGAGCATGGCCATGACCTGATCGGTCAGCCCATCCAGGGTCAGCCCACCCCGCTCCGGCCGGTACCAGGTAACAGTCCAGCTCAGGGCTCCGGTCAGCATACGCCGAACCACGAAAGGCTCCGCCAATAGCCGGCCCTGGTCTCGCAGGGCACCGAGCACATCCAGCCAGAGCGCTTCATAGATATCCCGCAGCTCCAGAACGTCAGCCTGGGAATCCGCGGACAGGCTTCGCCACTCGAAGACCAGAACCGCCATGGCTTCACCAGTCTGGCCATTGATGGATTCAAGCTCGGCACGAACCAGCGCCCGGAGCTTGTCCTTCGGGGTATCGGCCGCCTCCATGGCCGCCTGCATCAGGGCGGTGTTCAGCCCGATGGTCTCGACCATCACTGCCTTGAGGATTTCCTCCTTGGTGCGGAAATGGTGGAACAGGCTGCCAGACTGGATGCCCACGGCAGCGGCGAGATCCCGGACCGTGGTGCGCTCATACCCCTTTTCCCGGAACAACCGCGCGGCTTCCTTCAGCAAACGGCCACGGGCGCCGTTGGGGTCAGAAACGAGGTTTTCGGCAATCAGGGACTGGAGGATCTGGTTCTGGCTCACTACGGCTGTCCGGTTGGCTGATGAGGCCTTTAATACTACCTCAAATCTGCCTGTTTACAAACCAAGCGCTTGCTTGGTATTGTCATTTCCATCCTCCGAAAAACCCGCGGGATGCGGGCGACAAACACAAGGCAGAGAAGATGTCAGATTCCAACCGCAAGACCGTGCGTATCGGCTGCTCCGCCGCCTTCTGGGGCGACACCGAGACCGCCGCCGCCCAGCTGGTCAGGAAGGGCAATATCGATTACCTGGTGGCGGACTACCTGGCCGAGATCACCATGTCGATCATGGCCGGCCAGAAGATGAAGGACCCGACCCAGGGGTATGCCCGGGATTTCGTCCAGACCGTGATGGGCCCCTTGCTTGGCGAGATCAGAGAGAAAGGCATCCGGGTACTGGCCAATGCCGGCGGCGTGAATCCGATAGCCTGCCGCGACGCTCTACAGGCGTTGTGTGAGAAGGCGGGTGTCGATCTCAAGATTGCCCTGGTACTCGGCGACGACCTGCTGATGAAGAAGAAAAAACTCAGCGACGCCGGCATCACCGAGATGACCACCGGCCAGCCCATGCCGGCCATGATGGTCAGCCTCAATGCCTACCTGGGCGCACCAGGCCTGGTGGCCGCCCTGGAACAGGGGGCCGACATTGTCATCACCGGCCGCGTGGCGGACAGCGCCCTGGTGCTGGCACCGTTGGTGCACGAGTTCGGCTGGCAATGGGACGACTACGACAAACTGGCCCAGGGCAGCCTCGCCGGCCACCTGCTGGAATGCGGCGCCCAGGCCACCGGCGGTAACTTCACCGACTGGCAGGATGTGGCCGACGGCTATGCCGATATGGGCTTCCCGATCGCCGAAGTCAGTGCTTCAGGCGACTTTGCCATCACAAAGCCCGAGGATACCGGCGGTATGGTCAGTCGGGGGACCGTCGCGGAACAACTCGTCTACGAGATCGGTGATCCCCGTGCCTACCTGCTTCCCGACGTGGTGTGTGATTTCACCGGGGTCACCCTAGAGGAGTCCGGCCCCGACCGGGTAACGGTCAAAGGGGCCCGTGGCCAGGCTCCCACCGACAGCTACAAGGTATCCGGCACCTGGCCGGACGGTTTCAAGTGCACAGTCACCTTCCTGCTGGCCGGCCTCGATGCCCGCAACAAGGCGCAGACCGTGGCCGAGGCCATCCTGGCCAAGACCTCCCGCATGTTCAGCGAGCGGGGCCTGCCTGATTACTCCGAAACCAGCATCGAACTGCTGGGCACCGAAACCACCTATGGCGCCCACGCCCGTGGCGAGGAGTGCCGGGAGGTGGTGGTAAAAATCAGCACCGCCCATCCGAAAAAAGAGGCGCTTGTTCTGTTCTCCCGGGAAATTGCCCAGGCCGCCACCGGCATGGCACCGGGAATTACCGGTATTGTCGGCGGGCGGCCGACTGTGTGGCCCAAGATCCGGCTGTGGTCCTGCCTGGTTCCGAAGACGGACGTCTCAGTAACCGTGGACCTGGGAGGAGAACAGACACCGATCGACATCCGCACGGACGGCGGCTTTGATCCGGACCGGCTCCTGCCGGTTGTCGACTCCGCAGCCACTTCGGAAGCCGACCTGGTCGTACCCCTGATCGAACTGGCCTGGGCCCGCAGCGGCGATAAGGGCGATCACAGCAACATCGGCGTCATCGCCCGAGATCCGGCTTTCGAACCCTACATCGCTTCCGCCCTGACCGAGGCCGGCGTCGCGGACTGGATGGCCCACACCTTGAATCCCGAGACCGGCAGGGTCACCCGCTGGGCCATGCCCGGCCTGCACGCATTCAACTTCCTGCTGGAACACAGCCTCGGAGGCGGCGGCGTTGCCAGCCTGCGCATCGATCCCCAGGGCAAGGCCTTCGCCCAGCAGCTTCTGGAATTTCCCGTGCCCATCAGCCGGGCCGTTTATGAAAAAGGACAAAAACGATGAGTTATCGCTCTGTATTCCAGCCGGACCTGTTCAAAGACCACACCTACATCGTCACCGGCGGTGGCTCCGGCATCGGCCGCTGCACGGCCCACGAGCTGGCCGCCCTGGGCGCCAGAGTTGCCCTGGTTGGCCGGAAGCAGGAAAAGGTTGACGCGGTAAAGGCAGAAATCACCGAGGACGGCGGCATCGCCTCGGCCCATGTGTGCGATATCCGCGAGGAGGAGTCGGTCAAGGCGACCGTCGCCGCCATCATCGCCGAACACGGCGGTCTCAACGGCGTGGTGAACAATGCCGGCGGCCAGTTTGCGTCTCCGTTGACCGGCATCAACCAGAAGGGCTGGGAAACCGTCGTCCGGACCAACCTCACCGGCGGCTTCCTGATGGCCCGGGAAGCCTACACCCAGGCCCTGAGTAAAACCGGCGGTGCCATCGTCAACATCGTCGCCGACATGTGGGGCGGCATGCCCGGCATGGGCCATTCCGGCGCAGCCCGGGCCGGCATGGTCAACTTCACCCAGACCGCCGCTGTGGAGTGGGCTCCGTCCGGTGTCCGCGTCAACGCCGTGGCCCCGGGCTGGATCGCCTCCAGCGGCATGGACAACTATCCCGCCCACATGAAGAACTGGATCCGCAGCCTGGCCGACGCCGTGCCGATCAAGCGCCTCGGCACCGAATCCGAAGTCAGCGCCGCCATCTGTTTCCTGCTCAGCCCGGCCGCCACCTTTATCTCTGGTGATTGCCTGAGAATCGACGGCGCCGCCTCCCAGGGAGGACGTGTCTGGCCGATGCCGAAAGCCAAGAACAATGAGCCCTGGAACGGCTTCCACCGCGCCGTCACCCCGAAAGTACTGAGCGAGGACTGAGGAGCCGACCATGCAGGTACTCGACACCACAGTAAACCCTCAGTCCGACGATTTCCGGGCCAACGCCGAAGCCATGGAGGCCCACATCCACACTTTCCGCGAGGTCGAGCAGAAGGTTCTGGATCTTGCCGAATCGGCACGGGAAAAATTCACCAAACGGGGCAAACTCCTGCCCCGGGATCGCATCAACCGGTTGCTAGACCGCGGCAGCGAATTCCTGGAACTGTGCTCCCTGGCCGGCTACAAGATGCACGATGACAAAGACGGCTCCCAGGCCGGCGGCGGCATCATCGCCGGCATCGGCACCGTCAGCGGTGTGCGCTGCCTGGTGGTGGCCAGCAACAGCGCCATCAAGGGCGGCACGATCACTCCGGCCGGCCTGGACAAAACCCTGCGGCTGCAACAGATCGCCATGGAGAACAAACTGCCCGTGGTGTCCCTGTCCGAAAGCGGCGGCGCCAACCTCAACTACGCCACCGACATTTTCGTGCTCGGGGCGCGAGGCTTTGCAAACCAGGCCCGCATGTCCGCCGCCGGCATCCCCCAGGTCACCGTGGTCCACGGCAACGCCACCGCCGGCGGCGCTTACCAGCCGGGGCTGTCAGACTATGTCATCACCGTGCGCGAACAAGCCAAGATGTTCCTCGCCGGCCCGCCCCTGCTGAAAGCCGCCACCGGCGAGGTTGCCACTGACGAAGAACTCGGCGGCGCCGAAATGCACGCCACCGTGGCCGGTACCGCCGAATACCTCGCCGAAGACGACGCCGACGGCATCCGCCAGGCCCGTGAAATCCTCGGCGCCCTGCCCTGGAATGAGCATCTCCCGCCCCAGCGGGAAATGGCGTGGGAACAGCCCCTGTACCCGGCCGAAGAACTACTGGGCGTGATTCCCGCCGATTCCAAGAAACCCTACGACGTCCGGGAAATCCTCGCCCGAATCGCCGACGGCTCCCGGTTCCTGGACTTCAAGAACGGCTACGACGACCAGACCGTGTGCGGCACCATCCGCATCGAGGGCCATTCCGTCGGCATCATCGGCAACAACGGCCCAATCACCCCGGAAGGCTCCACCAAGGCCGCCCAGTTCATCCAACTCTGCGACCAGGCCGGCACCCCGATCCTGTTCCTGCACAACACCACCGGTTTCATGGTGGGAACGCATTCAGAACAGAACGGCATCATCAAACACGGGTCAAAGATGATTCAGGCGGTGGCCAACTGCCGGGTGCCGAAGTTCGCAATTGTGGTTGGCGGTTCCTATGGTGCAGGTAACTACGCGATGTGCGGCCGGGGCCTCGACCCACGTTTCATCTTCGCCTGGCCCAACAGCCGAACGGCTGTGATGGGTCCGGCTCAGGCGGGCAAGGTGATGCGCATCGTAGCGGAGGAGAAGCAGCGCCGCGGTGGCATGGAGCCGGATGCCAAGACGCTGGATTTCCTGGAACAGGCGACGGCCAAGAAACTGGAGGATGGCTCCACGGCCTTGTACGGAACGGCCCGGCTCTGGGACGACGGCCTGATCGATCCACGGGATACCCGGCGGGTTCTGGCCCTGGTGCTATCGGTCTGCCGTGAAGCCGAACAGCGGCAGTTGCGGCCCAACACTTTTGGTGTGGCGCGGTTTTGACCTGTTCATAGGTGGAGCCCGCCTCGAGGCGTTCGAATTTGGGGGGAGAACCGGTTGGAAGGACCTGTCCAAAAACCGCTACGAGCACGTCCATGTGCGCTTGTTTCAGGCCATCCTTGGCCTTCAACATTTTTGGACAGGTCCTTCCAACCGGTTCACGCAAATTTGGGAATACCGCCCCTCCTAGAGTCAGCTTTTCGAGGCAGACAAAGAGATGAGAGCAGCAAAGAAAGAGCTCGTTATGGCGAAGGGTCAACCAGAAAAAGGAATTCAACAGGCAGCAACATCGTTTCAGACAAAGGCGGGTGTGGGGGATGGCTTTCAGAAAATGTAGAGGGCCATGGATGGCCCGAAACAAGCGCACATGGACGTGCTCGTAGCGGTTTTCTGAAAGCCATCCCCCACACCCGCAACCCAGGCTAATGGACGTGCACCAGAACAAACAGGCACGAACTAACCACCCAGGAGAACAAGAACGTGAAATTCACAGCCGAACACGAAGCCCTGAGGAAAACGGTAAGAGACTTCGTCGAAAAAGAGATCAACCCCTACTGCGACGAATGGGAAGAAGCCGGCGAGTTTCCCATCCATGATTTGTTCAAGAAACTCGGCAACCTCGGCATCCTCGGCATCCAGAAACCCGAGGAATACGGAGGTATGGGTCTGGATTACAGCTACAACCTGGTTGCGGCCGAGGAACTGGGAACGGCGCTGTGCGGTGGCGTGCCCCTGGCGATTGGCGTGCAGACCGACATGTGTACCCCCGCCCTCGCCCGCTTCGGCTCCGACGAGCTCAAACGGGACTTCCTCGTTCCCGCCATTGCCGGTGACATGGTCGGCTGTATCGGCGTGAGTGAGGTCGGTGCCGGTTCGGACGTTGCCGGTCTGAAGACCACCGCGAAGAAAGACGGCGACGATTACATCATCAACGGCTCGAAGATGTGGATTACCAACTCGCCGAAGGCAGACTTCATTTGTCTGCTGGCCAACACCAGCGACGACAAGCCCCACAAGAACAAGTCCCTGATCGTGGTACCGATGAACTCCCCCGGCATCACTTTCAGTCCGCATCTGAACAAACTGGGCATGCGCTCCTCTGAAACCGCCCAGATTTTCTTCGACGATGTTCGTGTGCCCCAGCGTAACCGGATCGGGGCCGAGGGCACGGGGTTCATGATGCAGATGCTGCAGTTCCAGGAGGAGCGGATGTGGGGCGCGGCGAATGTCATCAAGGCGCTGGAGGTCTGTATCGACAAGACCATCGAGTACTGCCGTGAGCGCAAGACCTTCGGCCAGCCGTTGTTGGACAACCAGTACATCCATTTCCGTCTGGCAGAACTGCAGACCGAGGTGGAGGCCCTTCGGGCGCTGACTTACCAGGCCTGCGAACTGCACATTGCCGGCAAGGACGTAACGAGGCTCGCCTCCATGGCCAAGCTCAAGGCCGGGCGTCTGGGGCGAGAGGTGACAGACAGCTGTCTGCAGTACTGGGGTGGTAACGGTTACATGTGGGACAACCCCGTGTCTCGGGCTTACCGGGATGTCCGGCTGGTGTCCATCGGCGGCGGTGCCGACGAAATCATGCTCGGGATTATCTGCAAGCTGATGGGTACTTTGCCGGGTAAGCGGCGCGACTGACCAGAGTAGAAATTGGTGCATGGTCTGCAGCCCGGAAGCACTTGCCAGGACACGCTACGAGCACGTCCATGTGCGCTCGTTTCGGGCCGTCCCTGGCCCTCAACGGTCCTGGCAAGTGCTTCCGGGCTGCAGACCCCAAATTTAGTGCGTGGAGTCACAAATGGAACGGTTACCTCATTGCGAAACGCTTCTCCTTGAAAAACAGGGCCCAACCCTGTTTTTAACCATCAACCGCCCCGATGTCCGCAACGCCATGAGCCTGCAAATGGTGGCGGAATTGGCAACGATCTTTACCCAGATCGAACACGACGAAACCATCCGCGCCGTCGTCATCCGCGGTGCCGGAGGCCACTTCTGCGCCGGTGGCGACATCAAGGACATGGCCGGGGCGCGGGGCCAGAAACCGGAAGAAGGCCAGCACGACCCGTTCTATAAACTGAACCGTGCCTTCGGCCAGATGATCCAGCAGGTCAACGAATCCTCGAAAGTCGTCATTGCGGTCACCGAAGGTGCCGTAATGGGCGGGGGCTTTGGTCTAGCTTGCGTCTCCGACGTCGCCATCGCCGGACCCACGGCCAAATTCGGAATGCCGGAAACCACCCTCGGTGTTATACCCGCCCAGATCGCTCCGTTTGTAGTGGAACGCATTGGCCTGACCCAGGCCCGAAGGCTGGCCCTGCTCGGCCTTCGAATCGACGCCAAAGAAGCCTGCGCCCTGGGCATAGTCCATCAGGTTGCGGAAACAGACGAGGAGCTGGATCAACTCCTTGAACAGGCCCTCGAACGCGTCCGCCTGTGCGCCCCCAACGCCACGGCCGAGACCAAGGCGTTGCTGTACCGGGTCGGCCACGAACCGATGCACAAACTCCTGGACAGCGCCGCAGAAAACTTCGCAGAGGCCATCCGTGGCCCGGAAGGCGCCGAAGGCACCATGGCGTTCATGCAAAAGCGTCCCCCCAAATGGGCAGACAACGACGAATGATTGCGGAGCAAGGGGGAGGGTCGATTCACTTCCAGAAAATGTTGAGGGCCAAGGATGGCCCGAAACAAGCGCACATGGACGTGCTCGTAGCGGTTTTCTGGAAGTGAATCGACCCTCCCCCTTGCGGCATGCACCCAACTCAGAGAAAACCACAATGCTAAAAAAACTCCTGATAGCCAACCGAGGCGAAATCGCCGTAAGGGTCATCCGCACTGCCAAAGCCCTGGGCTACCGCACCATCGCGGTCTACTCCGAAGCGGACGCCAACGCCATGCACGTGGAACTGGCCGACGAAGCCGTCTGCATTGGGCCGGCGCAGGTCTCAGCTTCCTACCTGAATGCCGAAGCGATCCTTGAGGCGGCCCGAAAAACCGGAGCCGACTGCATTCACCCCGGTTACGGCTTCCTTTCCGAGAACTCCGCCTTCGCCAAAGCCTGCAAAGACGCCGGCCTCGTCTTCGTCGGCCCGCCGGAATCTGCCATCGAACTGATGGGCAGCAAACGCCGCTCCAAGATCGCCATGAAGGAAGCCGGCGTCCCCGTCGTGCCCGGCTACGAGGGCGACAACGCCAGCGACGACGAGCTGATCCAGGCCGCAACCGATATCGGTTTCCCACTAATGGTCAAAGCCTCCGCCGGTGGCGGCGGCCGGGGCATGCGCTTGGTGGAAAACGAAGCCGAACTGGCTGACAACCTCAAACGCGCCCGCTCCGAGGCCAAACAGGCCTTCGGTGATGACGAACTCATCCTGGAAAAAGCGGTTATCGAACCCCGGCACGTGGAAATCCAGGTCTTTGCCGACCGCCACGGCAACGCCGTCTACCTGGGCGAACGGGACTGCTCAGTGCAACGACGCCACCAGAAAGTGGTCGAAGAAGCCCCCTCTCCCTTCGTCACCCCCGAACTCCGACAGGCCATGGGAGAAGCCGCCGTCCGGGCCGCGCTGGCCTGTGGTTATGAAGGCGCCGGCACGGTGGAATTCCTGGTGGACAAAGACCGCAACTTCTACTTCCTCGAAATGAACACCCGCCTGCAGGTGGAACACCCGGTCACCGAGCTGATTACCGGCCAGGACCTGGTGGCCTGGCAGCTTGCCGTCGCCGAGGGCCAGCTCCTGCCGCTGACCCAGGAGGAGATCACACTCAATGGCCATGCCATCGAAGTACGCCTATACGCCGAAGACCCCGCCCACGGCTTCACCCCGCAGACCGGCGAACTCCATTGGTTTGAACCTGCCGAAGGTGAAGGCCTGCGCTACGACACCGGTGTCCGCTCCGGCGATACGGTCAGCCCCCACTACGACCCCATGCTGGCCAAAGTCATCGCCTGGGGCCAGACACGGGATGAGGCCCGCCGCCGGCTGATTCGCGCTCTTGAGGACACGAAAGTATTCGGCGTCACCACCAACCGCTGGTTCCTCAGCCGGATCATCGCCGATGACACCTTCGGCGCCGGTGAAGCCACTACGGGCTTCCTGCAAAGCGCGTTCGCCGACGATCCCTCCCTGTCACCGCAAAAACTCAGCATCCGGGAACTGGCCCTGAGCGCCTGCGCCCTGGGTCTTGGCAATTCGGGCCAAGGCGGCTGGAGTAACGCGCCCGCAACGGTGATACCGATCAAGCTGGAGGTGCAGGGCGAAACCCTCGAACTGAAGGTTCGCAAAAGCGGCAACAGCCTGTCCGTGAGCCATGGTGACGAGGAATACCATCTGGAGGTCCAGAGCCACTCCGATGGCCTGTTATGCATTATCGACAATGGCGTTCGTCAGCGTTGCCAATACCACCGGCAAGGCGATTCCCTATATTTGCAGGCGTTCGGCCAGTCCTGGTCGGTGCGGGATGTGACCCACCAACCAGCGGCTGGCAGCGCCGGCGCCGGGAGCGGAAAGCTCCAGGCCAGCATGGACGGGGCTATCATTGATGTACTGGTGGCCGAAGGCGAAACCGTGGAACAGGGCCAGACCCTGGTCATCCTCGAAGCCATGAAAATGGAACACCCGGTCAAGGCCGACCGGCCTGGCGTGGTTGCCGGCGTGCATACCCGTGCCGGGGAACAGGTCAGACGCAGCCAACTCCTGGTGGAAATCACCGTTACTGAAGAAAAAACATGAGCCAAGACACCGTATCTGCCCGAGACATCTTCCGCAGCCTGCCCGGCGTCCTCCGCCGGTTTCCCGCCATTGCGAAGGGACTGTACTACTACTCCGTGAAGGATGAGAACGCAGACCTGACCCTGGGCAAGCTGATCGAGCAGAACGCTGAGAAATACGGCAACCGGCCCGCCATCCTGTTCGAGGACCGATCCATCACCTGGAGCGAACTCGATACCTGGAGTAACCGCATCGCCCACTATCTGAAAGACAAGGGGCTGGTAAAGGGCGAGGCCATTGCCGTCTTGCTGGAGAACCGGCCCGAACTGCTGGCGGTAGTCGCCGGCGCGGCCAAGGTCGGCATTGCCTGTGCAATGCTCAACACCTCCCAGAAGGGCAAGGTCCTGGCCCACAGCATTAACCTGATCCAGCCGCGTATGGTGGTGGTCGGTGAAGAGCTGGTGGAACACATCGAGGACATCCGCGGCGACATTCGCCCCCGGCATAGTCAGCCATTCCAGTTCCTGGCGGACACCAACACCATGAACAGCTTCGGCGACGCTCCTGCCGGCTATACCAACATGGCAGAGCAGATCAGCAGCTATTCAGGCACCCGTCCGCTGGTAAGCAACCCGCCCACCATGGGCGATACCGCCATCTACCTGTTCACCTCCGGCACCACCGGCCTGCCCAAGGCCGCCCCCGGCTCGCACCGCAAGTTCGTCAAAGCCTATGGCGGCTTCGGCATGATGTCCCTGGCCATGGAGCCGGAAGACGTCCTCTACTGCACACTGCCCCTGTACCACGGCACCGCCCTGCTGGTGTGCTGGGGTTCGGTACTGGCCGGCGGCTCCGCCATCGCCCTGCGCCGCAAATTCTCCGCCACCGCCTTCTGGGACGACGTGCGCCGCTACAACGCCACCACCTTCGGCTACGTGGGCGAACTCTGCCGCTACCTGCTGAACCAGCCGCCGAGCGACCAGGACCGCAACCACAGCCTGACCAAGATGATCGGCAACGGCCTGCGCCCATCCATCTGGAAGGAATTCAAGGAACGCTTCGGCATCGAAACCGTGGCGGAACTCTACGCCTCCTCCGAGGGCAACATCGGCTTCAGCAATTTCTTCAACATGGACAATACCGTGGGCTTCTCCACGGCGCCTTACAAACTGGTGAAATACCACGAGGGCACCCGCGACCCGGTTCGCAACAAGAAGGGCAAACTCGAACCGGTCAAGAAGGGCGAACCGGGCCTCCTGATCGGCGAGATCACCAAAAAATGGTCGTTTGAGGGCTACACCCAGAAAGAGGCGACCGAAAAGTCCATCCTCCGGGACGCTTTCAAGAGGGGCGATGCCTGGTTCAATACCGGCGACGTACTCAAGGAGATCGGTTTCGGACACCTGCAGTTCGTGGACCGGATGGGGGACACGTTCCGCTGGAAGGGGGAGAACGTCTCGACCACGGAGGTGGAGAACATCATCGATGGCTCCGGCATGGTGGAGGAGGCCATTGTCTACGGCGTGGAGATCCCCGGGACCAACGGCAAGGCGGGCATGGCGACGCTGGTGCCCCATAACAACGGCAAGGATTTCGACGTCAACCGTCTGTTCGCCTATCTGCAGGATAACCTGCCACCCTATGCGGTGCCGGTATTCGTGCGTATCACTCACGCCATTGAGATGACGGGGACGTTCAAGTACCGGAAGGTGGATATCCAGAAGCTCGGTTATTCGCCCCGACCCCGTGAAGAAGTCTACGCATGGTTGCCGGGAACTTCTGGTTACACCTTGGTTGATTCGGAGCTGGTTTCTCGGATTGATGCTGGGGAGGTTCGGTTTTGACCTTTGGTTTTTGGTCCTGGTTTGGCCCTAGCCTGTTAGGTTCGGAGTTTGCCGGGCTGGGGTAGTCTTCCCAAAAACCGCTACGAGCACGTCCATGTGCGCTTGTTTCAGGCCATCCATGGCCTTCAACATTTTTGGGAAGACTACCCCAGCCCGGCAATCGAAACTGGGAGTTATAGCCACGCGTCTGGCGTCACCAATGATTTTAGGGCTGGCTCTGCTCGACTATCACTGCCAAGTTCAGAGAGTGAGAGTGGGTGGCCCCTCCCTAAAATGTCGGAGGCCATGGATGGCCGGAGTCAAGCGCACACGGACGTGCTTGTAGCGGTTTTTGGGAGGGGCCACCCACTCTCACCACCCCCGAAACCAGGCAGGCTAGGAACGCAAATCAGGCCAGAACTCAGGACCCAACCTTGAGCACCACCTTCCCGGTAGCCTTCCGCCCCGTAAGAGCACCCAAAGCCTCCACGTAATCCTCGAATTCGTAGACGGCACTGATTTTGGGATCGATCTTGCCCTCGGAGAACAGCTTCATCAGATCCATCATGTTCTGGGCACTCACCTCCGGCTCGCGACGGGTGAAGTCGCCCCAGAATACACCAACCACGGAACAGCCCTTCAGCAACGTCAGGTTCGCCGGGATCTTCGGAATTTCGCCGGCGGCGAAGCCAACGATGAGGTGGCGACCGTTCCAGGCCATGGCGCGCAGGGCCTGTTCGGTGAAGTCGCCGCCAACGGGATCGTAGATGACATCCACGCCTTTGCCCTTGGTGAGCTTCTTGGCGGTTTCCTTGAGGGGTTCTTCGGAGTAATTGATCAGCTCATCGGCGCCGGCTTCTTTGGCAACCGCCAGTTTCTCGGCGGAACTGGCCGCCGCGATAACACGGGCGCCCATGGCTTTGCCGAGTTCGACCGTGGCCAGGCCAACGCCACCGCTGGCACCAAGTACCAGAAGCGTTTCTCCCGGCTGAATGTTAGCCCGTTGTTTCAGGGCGTGGTAGGAGGTGCCGTACACCATGGTGAAGGCGGCGGCCTTTTCGTCGGACATGCCGTCGGGGACGGGCAGGAGGTTGTCTTCCGCGGTTACTACTTCCTCTGCAAAGGCACCGTGGCCGGTGAGGCCGGCGACCCGATCACCGGGTTTGAAGCGGGTGACCTTCTCGCCTACCTCGATGACTTCGCCGGCCATCTCACCACCCGGCGAGAATGGGAGGGGCGGTTTGAACTGGTACTTGTTCTCGATGATCAGGGTATCGGGGAAGTTCAGTCCCGCCGCCTTGACGCGGACCTTCACACCTCTGCCCTTCACTTCCGGGCTGGGTACCTCTTCAATGACCAGTTTGTCGGCGGGCCCGTATTCCTTGCAGAGTATGGCTTTCATGGATTCTCCCGAGATTGTTTATTGTTCGACCGGCGTTTCCGGAATTCTTGATAGCGATCAAGCTAAACACTCTCGGGCCATGAGGCAAATCAGGATCCTTTATTTTTCACAATAAACGCTGCTTATTGTCGGGCTGTTCCGCCCGTGCTCAGAGCAGCGATCCGGCATAGATGAGCGCGCCAACCAGGCAGACCGCCGCAGCGATCAGGCCGAACTTCAGGGCCGGGGAAAAGCCCGAAGGTTTGCTGGCGGGAGCAGTAACCGCTTCGTCGTGGTTGACCAGCTTCTGGTCATGGTTGGAGTCGCGGATAAGCTCGATCATCTCTTCACACTGTTCGGCGGAGAACGCCTGGGGATTGAACCTGTCCAGTCCGTGGCGTTCCAGAAACTTTCGCACGTCGGCGGACAGCGGTACGTATTTCATGGACCAGTTGCTGAAGGTGCGCGCCTCGATGGGTTCTTCGATCAGCGTGATGATGTTCCGGTGCCGGTCGTCCCGCTTGATGCGGTCGAAGGTCTTCCGGACTTCCTCTTCTTCCCCCTCGAGATACTGGAAGAACCGGTCGTTACCGTAGTACAGCCCCCCCACCAGCTTTGCTTTGGCGTTGTTGTTGCGAGACGTCAGCAGGATCCGAGCAACATGGGGCTCTACCCCTTTTTCAACGGGCTGGGCATCAAACGTAGCTTCACTGGCATAGGCCAGACGTATCAGGGACATACTGCGTCTCCATTGAGTGGCGAAGGGAAAAGAGTAGGTTGGAGGCAAGATACGCTGGGACATGTCGCGATGGATCACAGGTATGCTTCCAACGGATACCGGTGTGGGGGTCGGAGATGAATCAGAGGGCGATTTCGGCTATCCTTCGCGCACCTGTCGCGGGCGTGCACCCGTTCTGTTGTCTGTTTGCCGGGATTTTCCATGTTCGACATTATCTACCTGCTTGAAATGATCGGGGTCGTCGCCTTTGCCATTTCCGGCATGATTGTGGCGCGCTCCAAGAACATGGATCCGGTGGGTGTGTTTACCATCGGCTTTATCACGGCCCTGGGCGGCGGCACCCTGCGGGATCTGATGATGGACAACCACCCGCTATACTGGATCAAGCATCAGGAGCAACCCATCCTGATCCTGGCCATGGCCATCGTGTTCA
The DNA here is from genome assembly GCF_003315345.1 of Marinobacter pelagius. Lineage (GTDB taxonomy): Bacteria > Pseudomonadota > Gammaproteobacteria > Pseudomonadales > Oleiphilaceae > Marinobacter > Marinobacter pelagius_A. The sequence goes on along the minus strand of NZ_QNRO01000012.1, from coordinate 38,910 downwards.
GTTACTGGAGCCGGGCACATAGTCTGCGGGAGTCCCGCATCGTATTTCCGGATGCCATCGGGCTGGGAATATTTTCCATACTGGGGGCGCAACTGGCGCTGGACCTGGGGCACTCCTGGTTCGTTGCCTCCCTGCTGGGCGTGATGACCGGAACCTTCGGTGGCGCCCTGCGGGATACCCTGTGCAACGAGGTGCCGTACATTTTCCGGAAGGATCAGATCTACGCTTCTATCTCGTTCGCCGGGTGCTGGCTGTACTTTGTCTGCCAGTGGTCCCTGGAGAGCGAGGCCCTGGCACTGACCATCGGGCTCCTGTTTATCGTGATCGTCCGGATGCTGGCTGTTCGCTTCGATATTCGCCTGCAAAGGGACCCGGGGCAGCAATAGGCATATTCTGTAATCCTGAACTGTCAATCATCCCTTGGCCTGAGAAAGCTCAGGCGGTAACATTGCCGTTTTTTCACGCAATTCAAAACCGTTCGGCTCCAACCGGGCCCAAACCCCAACTTCCAGCATCCTGTGAGGCAGACAACCGTCATGCTTGAACGACTGTTCCAACTCCAGGCCCATGGCACCACCGTTCGTAAAGAAGTGGTTGCGGGCATCACCACCTTCCTGACCATGGCCTACATCATCGTGGTCAATCCGAGCATCCTGTCGTCCACCGGCATGGATTTCGGGGCGGTTTTCGTTGCCACCTGTCTGGCAGCCACCATTGGCACCCTGATCATGGGCCTTTGGGCCAACTATCCGATTGCCCTGGCTCCGGGCATGGGCCTGAACGCGTTCTTCTCGTTCACGGTCGTCGGCAGCATGGGTTACAGCTGGGAGGTGGCGCTGGGCGCGGTGTTCCTGTCCGGTTTCATCTTCTTCATCCTGAGCGTGGTGAAGGTGCGGGAATGGCTGATCAACAGCATCCCGATGTCCCTGCGCTTCGGCATCTCGGCCGGTATCGGTTTCTTCCTGGCCCTGATTGCCCTGAAGAACGCCGGTATCGTGGTTGATCACCCCGCCACCCTGGTGGGCATGGGTGACATAAAGGTGGCCGAGAGCCTGCTGTTCTTCGGTGGCTTCGTGCTGATCTGCGCCCTGTCCTTCCGTAAGATTACCGGCGCTGTGATGATCGGCATTCTCGCCATCACCGTGATTGCCCTGATGCTGGGCATGGTTGAATACGAAGGCTTTGTCTCCGCGCCGCCGAGCCTGGCACCGACGTTCATGCAGCTGGATCTGGCCGGTGCCTTCAATGTCGGCATGATCAGTGTGATCTTTGCCTTCCTGTTCGTGGACCTGTTTGATACCTCCGGCACCCTGATCGGCGCCGCCCAGCGCGGCGGCCTGCTGGATAAGGACGGCAAACTGCCACGTCTGGGCCGGGCCCTGATGTCCGACTCCGTTGCCACCATGTCCGGTGCGGCGCTGGGTACCTCAACCACCACCAGCTACATTGAATCCACTGCCGGCATTTCCGCCGGTGGCCGCACCGGCCTGACCGCGGTGGTGGTCGCGGTGCTTTTCCTGGCGTGTCTGCTACTGTCGCCGATTGCCAGCATCATTCCCCCGTATGCCACTGCGCCGGCGCTTTTGTACGTAGCCGTGCTGATGGCCAGTGGTCTGAAACTGGTAGACTGGGACGACATTACCGACGCAGCCCCGGCTATTGTCACCGCACTGACCATGCCGCTGACTTTCTCAATTGCCAACGGCATTGCCCTGGGCTTCATTACCTATGCGGTGATCAAGGCGCTGTCCGGCCGCTGGTCTGATCTCAATGCCAGCGTCGTAACCATTGCCGTTGTCTTCGTCCTGAAATTCATGTTCCTGGATGTCGCCTGAGCGGCATCCTGACCTTGTGACCGGATACCCCATGGATTACTTCTCAGAGAGCATCAAACAGGCCATCCGCACCGTTCCGGACTGGCCGAAACCGGGCGTGACCTTCCGCGACATCACCACTGTCCTGCAGGACAAGACCGCGTTCCGGAAGCTGATCGACGCCTTCGTCCACCGCTACCACGGTGACAAGATCGATGCCGTGGCCGCCGTCGATGCCCGGGGCTTCATCATCGGTTCGGCCCTGGCCTATGAGCTCAACGCCTCGCTGGTGCTGGTGCGCAAGAAAGGCAAACTGCCCTTCGATACCCTGGTGGAAGACTACGAACTGGAATACGGCACTGCCTCGGTAGAACTGCACAAGGATGCGTTCAAGTCGGGCGACAAAGTGGTTCTGGTGGACGATCTGATCGCCACCGGCGGCACCATGCTTGCGGCTTCCCGCCTGATCCGACGCATTGGCGCCGAGATCGTGGAAGTGGCAGCCATGATTGACCTGCCGGACCTGGGCGGCTCCCGCAAGCTGCAGGAGGAAGGCCTTCAGGTCTATACTGTGTGTTCGTTCGAAGGAGACTGACCAACCACACAGGAGGCGGCCATGCCCGACTACCAACATCACTGGAAGGACGGAACACCGGTCCATCTGCCCCTCGGCAAGATCGTCTGCATTGGCCGCAACTACGCCGAACACGCCAAGGAACTGAACAACCCGGTTCCGGACGAACCGCTGCTGTTCATCAAGCCCTCCACAGCGGCGGTTCACATAACCCGCCCCCTGGACATCCCCAAGGATCGTGGCGAGGTTCATTTTGAAACCGAACTGGCGGTGCTGATTGGTCGCCCCCTGACCAACGCTTCCGCCAGCGAGGCCGAATCGGCCATCCTTGGCTACGGCCTCGCGCTGGACCTTACCCTTCGGGATGTCCAGAGCAAGCTGAAGGAAAAGGGTCAGCCCTGGGAGCGGGCCAAGGCCTTTGACGGTGCCTGTCCCCTTTCACCCTTTGTCGCTGCCGACAAACTACCCCGGGACAACATCCACTTCACCATGGACATCGACGGCGAACGCCGCCAGACCGGCGACACCCGGGACATGCTCAACCCTATCGTGCCCCTGATCGCCCATATCAGCAGCCACTTCTCCCTGATGCCCGGCGACGTGGTGCTGACCGGCACCCCGAAAGGCGTTGGCCCGCTTCAATCCGGCCAGACCCTGACTCTGGAACTGGAGGACTTGCTGTTCCTGCAAACAAGGGTAACCTGAACGGTCGTGACTGCCCGTTGTCAGTGACGATCCCACTCCCGATAACGGACGTATAAGTGGTATGGCAAGAAAACCGGTTACCTCCCGAACAGGGCGCTTCTTCAAACTCGCAGGCATGACCGCTTCGGTGGCCGGGCAATACGCCGGCCAACGGGCGAGGCGTGTATTCCGCAGTGAGAACGACGAAGGCGCCCAAAGCGAAAGCTATACCCGCATGGCCGGCCAGATCGCGGACACTCTCGGCGAGCTCAAGGGTGCGGTGATGAAGGTTGGGCAGATTGCTTCCCAGACCCAGGATTTCCTGCCCCGGGAGTTCTCCGAGGCACTGGAAAAGCTGCAGAAAGAAGCCCCGCCCATGCCCTTTGAGGTGATTGTCGAGCAGATCGAATCGGAGCTTGGCAAACCCCTGGGGGAACTCTACGAATACGTGCAGGAAGCGCCCTACGCCTCCGCGAGCATCGGGCAGGTGCACCGGGCCCGTCTGCATGACGGCACCGATGTCATCATCAAGGTCCAGTATCCGGGCGTGGATGAGTCCTGCGACTCGGACCTCAAGCAGCTACGAATGACCCTGCGCCTCGGCGGCCTGCTGAAAATGCCGAAGGAATCGGTGGACCAGCTGTTCGCCGAGATCCGGGTACGCCTCCACGAAGAGCTGGATTACGAGAACGAGGCCAGCAACATAAAGCTGTTCAGGGACTTCCACCAGGACCAGCCCTGGGTGCTGATCCCGGCAGTGATCGACAGCCATTCCACCCGCCGGGTGCTGACCCTGGAACTGGTGGAGGGCGATCACGTCAGCAAGGTAACCCCGGACCGCTACGATCAGGACACCATCAATCTGATCGGCCACCGGATTTTCATGATCATGGCGGACCAGCTGTTCCGGTTCCAATGCATCCACGGCGACCCCCACGCCGGGAACTTTGCCTATCGCCCGGATGGCAGCATCGTCCTCTATGATTTCGGCTGCGTGAAGAAGCTGAAGCCCGAGATTGTCGAAGCCTACCGCAAGGCCCTGCTCGCCGCGCTGCAGGAAGACTACGAGGCCCTGGACCGGCACCTGATCGACCTGGGCGCCCGGGTTGGCAGCCAGCCGGCGGTGGATGAGGCCTATTACGCCATGTGGCGGGATATTCTCATCGTTCCGTTCCAGGGCGACGAGCCCTACGATTTCGCCGAGGCGGACATTCACAAGCACGTGGCGGCCAAGACCAGCACGGTGTTCAAGTACCTGGATTATTTCAAACCGCCGGTGGAGAGCATTTTCATCGACCGGATGATAGCCGGGCATTACTGGATGCTGAAGCGGCTGGGGGTGCAGGCGGCGTTTCGGGCGGAGTTGGAGAGGTATCTGAAGATGGGGTCAGATGAAGGCGTTCATCTGACCCCGGAGTAAGGCACAGTTTTGGGAAGGTATCCCCCAACAGCGCCCATGCACCGGAGTGAAGTGACCCTCGAAAGTCGGTGTCCAACTTTCGGGGGTCACTTCAGAGTCAGGCTCATGAAGTCGGGGTCAGATGAAAGCTTTCATCTGACCCCATTTTCACCGACCCTGGAACAAGGCATAGAGCTGGGCGCCAGGCCGGGGTCTGAAGAAAGCCTTCTTCTGACCCCATTTTCATCTACCGGTTACCCGCAAGCCTCGACACCCACTCGGCAACCCCCTCACTGGCGCCCTTGCGAATGACATTCGCGCGGGATACCGAGGCCGGCTCGCCGGGATCGATCACGGTAATCGGCACATCCATATCCACCTCATACACCAGCCCCGCTGCGGGGTAGACCTGCAACGAGGTACCCACAATCAGCAGGTAATCGGCGGTGCGCACCACCTCGGCGGCTTTCTCCAGCATCGGCACTTCCTCACCGAACCAGACAATGTGCGGGCGGAGCTGTTCACCGCGGTCGCAGCAGTCGCCGGGATTGATGTCGTTGTAGCCGATGTCATACACCGGCTCCGGATACACTGAACTGCGGGCCTTGGTGAGTTCTCCGTGGAGATGGATCACATTGGAGGAACCACCCCGCTCGTGCAGGTCGTCCACATTCTGGGTCACGATGGTCACCCGGTACCGTTTCTCCAGCTCCGCCAGCAGGCGGTGCGCCTGGTTGGGCCGGGCGTCCTTCAGCTGGCGGCGGCGCTCGTTATAGAAGCGCAACACAAGCTCCCGGTTGCGCTCGAAGGCTTCGGGCGTAGCCACGTCATACACGCTGTGCTGCTCCCACAAACCGCCGTTGTCGCGGAAGGTGGAGAGGCCGCTTTCGGCGCTGATGCCAGCGCCGGTGAGTACGACGATATGGTCCTGCATCAGTCGAAAATCTTGCCCGGGTTCATGATGCCGTTGGGATCGAACACCTGCTTGATGCCCTTCAGGTAGGCGATCTCCGCCTCACTTCGGGTGTACTGCAGGTAAGGCTTCTTGGTCATGCCCACACCGTGCTCCGCGGAGACACTGCCCTCGTAGCGCTGCACAATCTCGAACACCCACTTGTTGACCTGCTGGCACTTCTCGAAGAAGTCTTCCTTGGCCATGTCCTCGGGCTTGAGAATGTTCAGGTGCAGGTTGCCGTCACCGATGTGACCGAACCAGATGATTTCGAAATCCGGATAGTGCTCGGCCACCACGCTGTCGATTTCCTCCAGGAAGCCAGGCACCCTGGAAACCACCACAGAGATGTCGTTCTTGTAGGGAATCCGGGGCGCGATGGACTCGGAGATGCGCTCCCGCAGCTGCCACAGGTTCTGGGCCTGGGTTTCGCTCTGGCTGATCACGCCGTCCAGCACCCAGCCTTCCTCGACACACTGCTCGAACAGCGTCATGGCATCGTCCATGACCTGGTCGGACACCGCCTCGAACTCCAGCAGCGCGTAGTAAGGCGCTTCGGTCTCGAACGGTGCCTGCACCTGGCCGTGGGCCAGTACATGCTGCATGGCCTGATGGGAGAAGAACTCGTAAGCGGTCAGGTCGAGCTTCTTCTGGAACGCCTTGAGCACGTCCATGGTGTTGGTGAGGTCGTTCAGGCCCAACACCAACACCGTCAGGTCGTCCGGCTTGCGGGTCAGTTTCATGGTGGCTTCGGTGATGAAGCCCAGAGTACCCTCGGCGCCGATAAACAGGTGGCGCAGGTCGTAGCCGGTGTTGTTCTTGGCCAGATCCTTGTTGAGATCCAGGACATCGCCCTTGCCGGTCACCACTTTCAGGCCGGCGACCCAGTCCCGGCTCATGCCGTAGCGAATCACCTTGATGCCGCCGGCATTGGTGGACAGGTTGCCGCCGAGCTGGCTGGAGCCGGCGGACGCGAAATCCACCGGGTAATAGAGGTCATTCTCTTCGGCAAAGTTCTGCAGCTGCTCGGTCACCACGCCGGCCTGGCACCGGACGGTGCGGTCGCTGGCGTTGAAGTCGAGGATCTGGTTCATGTTATCGAACGCAACCACCACCTCACCATTAGCGGCAACCGCGCCGGCACTCAGACCGGTACGGCCGCCTGACGGCACCAGAGCCACCTGGTTCTCGTTGGCGAACTTCACCAGCGCCTGCACCTGCTCGGTGGTCTTCGGAAGTGCGATGGCCAGGGGCTTGGGCGGATAAATCTTGGTCCAGTCCTTGCCGTAGGTATCCAGGTCCGCGGGGTCGGTCAGCACCTTGCCCGGGGTATCGCCAGTGGCAATCAGCTCTTTGAGGGAGGCAATGATCTGTTCAGAACTCATGAGTGCGTCAGTCTCGTCAGGGTTGGGCCGGAGCCTGTTGATACGCCATTCACAGGGAATTGATTCAGGCAAACCGGCGCGCTGTGAAAATCTCCGTTTATGGTATCATACCGCCCCTGTTCTGTGAGCCAGCCCGACGATCTCTGGCTCCAGGTCATTTCATGTGACGAAAGGTTCGGAAGCAATCCAATGTCAAATACGTCTCTCGAAAAGAGCAAAATCCGTATCCTGCTGCTGGAAGGCGTGCATCAATCTGCCATTGATACCCTGAATGCCGCGGGTTATACCAACATCGAGTATCTGACTCACTCACTGGGCGAAGAAGAGCTGATCGAGAAAATCGCCGACGCGCATTTTATCGGTATCCGCTCGCGCACCCAGCTGACCGAGAAAGTATTTGAAGCCGCCCAGAAACTGGTGGCGGTAGGTTGCTTCTGTATCGGCACCAACCAGGTGGACCTCAAGGCGGCCACCCGCCGTGGTATCGCAGTCTTCAACGCGCCCTTCTCCAACACCCGTTCGGTGGCGGAACTGGTGCTGGCCCAGGCCATCCTGCTGCTCCGTGGCGTTCCGGAAAAGAACGCCAAGGCCCATCGCGGCGAATGGCTGAAGTCCGCCAAGAACAGCTTCGAGATCCGTGGCAAGAAACTGGGCATCATCGGCTATGGCAACATCGGTACCCAGTTCAGCGTCCTCGCCGAAGGCCTGGGAATGGATGTGTACTTCTACGATGTGGTCTCCAAGCTGCCGATCGGCAACGCCACCCAGGTCGGCACCCTGCAGGAGCTGCTCAACATCGCGGATGTGGTATCCCTGCACGTACCGGAAACCCCGGCCACCAAGTACATGTTCAAGGCCGAGCAGTTTGCCCAGATGAAGCCGGGCAGCATCCTGATGAACGCCTCCCGCGGCACCGTGGTGGACATCGACGCCCTCGCCGATGCCCTGAGCTCCGGCAAGCTGCTGGGCGCTGCCATTGACGTGTTCCCGGTCGAACCCAAGTCCAACAACGAGGAGTTCGTTTCTCCGCTGCGTGAGTTCGACAACGTTATCCTGACCCCGCACGTGGGTGGCTCCACCATGGAAGCCCAGGAGAATATCGGCCGCGAAGTGGCTGAGAAGCTGGCGATGTACAGCGATAACGGCACCTCGGTCTCTTCCGTGAACTTCCCGGAAGTGGCCCTGCCCTCGCATCCGAACCAGCACCGCCTGCTACACATCCACGAGAATGTGCCGGGTGTGATGTCCGAGATCAACCAGGTGTTCTCCGAGAACGAGATCAACGTTTGTGGCCAGTACCTGCAGACCAAGGAAGATATCGGTTACGTGGTGATTGATGTGGACAAGGCCTACAGCGAGCTGGCTCTCGAGAAGCTGCGCCAGGTCAAGGGCACTATCCGCTGCCGCGTGCTTTTCTGAGCCGCGAGGCAACGAATGCAGTAACACCGAAGCCCGGGCCAATGCCCGGGCTTTTTTGTGATGCAGAAGGGGCCAAAACAACGCCGGTTTTCAGAGATTTAATGAAAACTTCCGGATTATCCCTTGAGAAAGCGGGGATACGAGCCATGGTTAAAGTACAGCCTGGTTCCGACCAGCCCATTCATACCGCGACAGGAGAAAATCGATGTCACTCAGGGAGTCCCTGTTGAACAAACTGCAGACCCAGACCGAACACTGGAGCAGGCAGATCGACCAGTTACGGGCAGAGGCGGACGCCAAGATGGCCAAGGCCGAGGATGACAAGGCGGAAGCGGAAATCCAGAAGGAGTTTTCGGAGAAGATCCAGTCCCTGGAGGACCAGATAGAAACTGCCAGGACCAAGCTCGGTGAACTGAAGGAATCAGGCGAGGATCAGCTGGACAACCTCAAGCAACGTATCGACGAGTGGCTGCCCAGCAACACCAACTGAGGCAGATACAAAAAAGGCTCCGGAGGTTTCACACCCGGAGCCTTTTCGTTTTCCCTGAACCTTATTGCATCGGCACCAGGGTCAGCTCAACCCGACGGTTCTGCTCGCGCCCGGCGGCAGTGTCGTTGGAAGCGATGGGGTAGCGCTCGCCGTAGCCCACGGCACGGGTACGCTTGGGCTCAATGCCCTGATTCAGCAGGAAGTCCCGCACTGAACCGGCACGCTGTTCACTCAGCAGCTGGTTGTAGCTGTCGGAGCCGGAGCTGTCAGTGTGGCCCTCGATCTGGATAACGGTCTGGTCGTATTCCTTGAGAACCAGTGCAACAGACTCCAGGGTGCCGGTGAAGGACGGCTTGATGGAGGACTGGTTCAGGTCAAACGTGATGTTGCCCGGCATGACCAGTTCGATCTGATCACCGTTACGGACCACGCGTACACCGGTGCCTTCCAGCTTCCGGCGCAGCTCGGCTTCCTGCTTGTCCATGTAATAACCGATACCGCCGCCGATAGCAGCACCGCTGGCCGCGCCAATGAGGGCGCCCTTGCCCCGGTCACTGCTGCTGGAAGTTGCCGCACCGATAGCTGCGCCACCGATAGCACCAATGATACTGCCCTTGGTCGCGCTCGAGGTCTTTTCCTCTCCGGTATAGGGATCATAGGTCATGCAACCACCCAGACCGACGGTAGCTACTGCAAATGCAAGAATCGTTTTCTTCACAGCTTTCTCCTGCGCCATTATAAAACCCGGCGGTGTTTGTGGTTTGCGACCGGTTCAGGCCGCATTCACCGCCTTCCTGGTGAATGTATCAATGATGGTATTGAATACCGTTGCCTGCAAATCCTGGGCTTCGTTCACTAGATGATGACGTCCATCCGGGATTCTCAGTTCCTCTACCGAGGAAAATTTATTGCGAATAATCCGCAGATTGTGTTGCCAGTCCACGGTCAGATCCTTCTCGCCCTGCACGACCGTCACCGGAAAGTTGACCGGCCGGGCCGACTCAATATGCGGCACCCATTGCCGCAATGCCGTGACCCAGTCCACATGCACCGCCCTTGCCTGCAGCGGGTCATGTTCCTTCAGGAAGCGGAGGAACCGGGTATCACTGCTGTTTTCGGCAAAGACCCGACGCCAACGGGTAATGAAAGGCCTGACCAGAGTATGCAGAAGCTTCGCGCCAAGCCAGCCCGCGGGACGTACCAATGGCGCCAGCAGTACCACCTCCTTGAAGTCGGAGGTTTCGGCCGAGTGCTGGTTCGAGAGCAGGTAATCAATCAGTATCGCGCCACCGGTGCTCTGCCCCACGGCGAACCAGGGCTCGCGCACCTTGCCCCGGGCCTGATCCATCACCGCCGTCAGCACCTGCTGGTACTCCAGGAAACTGCCGATCGCCGCCGGCGTGCCGCTGGAGAGACCGTGACCCGGCTGGTCGTAGGCCAGGACATCCAGGCCGGCACCCAGGCAACAGTCGATCAGCTGACTGTACAACCCGACATGGTCGAAGTAGCCGTGCAGAATAAAGACCGTGCCCCGGGATTCCGGCAGCCGGTAATAGTGCACCATGACCTCGTGCTCGCCGGCATGCACGTAGCCCTGGTGGTAATGCACCTCCGGGTGCTCCACCCAGAGATCCAGACCGTAGAACCGGCAGTAGGCAACCATCTCCTCGCCCAGCTCACCCTGGCCCTGCGGATTGAAGGGCTCAAGCCGCTCCAGCAGAGAGTGCCTGTCCCAGTCGGGTATTTCTATGGTATCCGTTTTCCAGTACACGTAGAGTTAAACGCCTGTCATGATTCAGGAATAAGATTAAGGAGTTAATCAGAGACTCCTTGATCGACTGCCATCCTATCGCATAGCGGGAGTAGAACACAGATGCTGCAACCTCTTATTGAGGCCGGTCTTCGGCAAACCATGAACCACCTGGTACGCCCCATACTGACACCAGCGGTACCGATCAGGGTCCAGCGCGCCCTGACCCGGCAGGCCTATCGCAGCTCGGTTCCTCCCCGTGGCTGCCGGTTCAGCCATGGCACCCTGGCCGGTGTGCCGGTAGTTCGCACCAGCTGCGGCAAACAGCAGGACGGTGTCATCCTTTACCTGCACGGCGGCGGTTTCATCATCGGCTCTGCGGATACACACCGGGGCATAACGGGCCATCTGGCGAAGGCCAGTCAGTGCCTGGTGGTGACGCCAGACTACCGGCTGGCGCCGGAGCATCCCTTCCCGGCGGCCCTCGACGATGCCGAGGCGACCTATCTCCAGTTGCTGGCGGAAGGCTACGCCCCCGATCAGATTGCCCTGGCCGGTGATTCCGCCGGCGGCGGTCTGTGCGTATCCCTGGCCATGCACCTGCGGGACAACCAACAGCCGTTGCCCTCATCGCTGACACTGTTCTCGCCCTGGACCGATCTGACCCAGGAGCAGCTCTATCAGCCCGAGTCAGAACCGGTATTGCAACCGGCCTGGACTGCCAAGGCAGCAAAACTCTATGCCGGCGACCAATCCCTCAAGGACCCGCTGATATCAGCGGTATTCGGGGACCTCAAGGGACTTCCGCCACTACTGATCCAGGTCGGCAGCGATGAAATCCTGCTCAACGACGCGGAACGACTGGCCCGAGTGGCAAAGCGGGACCGGGTACCCGTTAACCTGGAAATCTACAACAGCCTCTGGCACGTGTTCCAGGTCCATAGCGGTCAACTGGACCGGGCGACCGAGGCGATGCGTACCGCGGGTGATCACATCAGGGCACATCTGACAAACTGATTTCGCCCCGGATCAATGCTTCCTTGCGCGAGCGCGACCAGCGCTTGATGTGCCACTCCAGCCGGGAAGCCCGACTGCGATCTCCAGCCTGCGCCCGGAAGACCAGCTCCAGAGGCCCCTTGCCGCGCAGACTGCGCGCGCCCTTCGGCGCACCGGCCTGATGCTCGGCAAAACGCCGCTCCACATCCGTGGAGATACCGGTATACAGTGAGCCGGAAGCGGTTCGCACCAGGTACAGATGCCAGTCATTGCTCACGGGCCAGTTCCGCCTCCCGGGCCTTGACCTTGAGCTGCTGTAGCCACAAGCCACCCATGATCAGCACCAGGCCAATGTAGGTGGATGGCAGGATAATCTCGCCCAGGATGAAATAGATGAACACCAGCGACAGAAACGGCGAGATGAAGATCAGGTTGCTGACTTTCGAGGTGTTTTCCGCCTTCTTCATGGCGTAAGACCAGAGCACAAACGCCACCCCCATCTCGAATACCCCCACGTAAATGGCCGCGGCCAGGGAGGTTCCGGACGGCATCTCGAAGCCCTCGGTGAGCCCGCAGATCACCGCAATCACCGGCAGCCCGAACAGGAAATTGAGGAACAGGCCTACCACCGGATCGCGCTCATCACGGGTAGCAATGATCCAATAGGATGCCCAGACCAGGGTACTGCCCAGGGCGAAGCCGACCCCAAGCGGATCAGAGAAGGTCAGCGAGGTGACTTGGCCCCGGGTGGCGATCACGACCACGCCGGCATAGCAGACCAGCCCCGCCAGGATATCCACCCGCCGAAGCCGTTGCCCCAGAAAGGGCACGGACAGGTAGGCGAGCACCAGCGCCCAGGTGTAGTTCAGAGGCTGGGCCTCCTGGGCAGGCAGCCGGTCAAACGCTCCGAACAGCACGAAATAATACAGGCAGGGATTGACCAGCCCCATCCCCACGGACTGCACGTACTGACGGCGAGACAGGGAAAACACCAGATGCCAGCGCCCCTGGAGTTTCAGAATAATCGCCATCACGACGATCGAGGCCACGCAGGCAATCAGCAGCATCTGCATCGGTGCCAGATCCCTCAGCGCCAGCTTGAACGCAGTGGCAACAGTGGACCACAGCAGAACCGTGGCAAGGCCGTACATCATGGCCTGTTTCTGGTTGGTCATGAACAATGACTCCTGTCGCTGGCAGGAAGCACCCTGCCGAATGTGTTAGCTTAGAAATATTCCGTTATTTTCCAATTCAGGGTCTGGAGAAATGGACATGCGCGCGCACCGCCTCTGGTTGTTCCTGGTTACCAGCCTGGTCCTCATCATGACAGGTTGCTCGGAGACCGAGAGCACCAGGACCAGCGACTCATCCGAGCAGCCACCACCGGAATATCCCGTCACTTGGCGGTTCGCCCTGGAAGAAATTGAGGGCAGTGTACAACACGCCTATGCCGAGGCGCTAAAGAGCCGTATTGAAGAGGCTTCTGGCGGGAAAGTCGAGCTGGATATTTTTCCCTACGGTTCCCTGGGCACCTCTTCCCAACTGACAGAACTGGTACGCAACGGCTCTGTTGATCTTGCCTTCGCCTCCCCCGGGCACCTGGCAGACCTTATTCCGGAAACCGGGATTTTCACGTTGCACTATGTCTTGCCGAACGAGGATTCCGTCAACCGGGCCCTGTTTGCCGGGAGCGAACTGACCCGGCTCTTCTCCGCCGCCTATAACGAAAAGCATCTGACGCTCCTGGGATTTGTGCCCGAAGGATGGATGGCATGGACGGCCAACAAGCCATTGAAGTCACCCTCCGATTTTGAAGGCCTCAGGATCCGGACCATGACTTCACAAATGTCAGCGGAGGCGTTCCGGAGCTATGGTGCCGATCCCCGCCAGACACCTTACTCACAGGTCTACAGCGATCTGCAGTTGAAACAGATTGACGGCCAGACCAACCCGGTCTTCGCCATCGAGGAAATGAACTTCTATGAGGTACAAGACACCCTGACCATGCCCCGGGCCGCCCATTTTGTTTCATCCGTTGTGGCGAACCCTGAATGGTATGCCCAGTTACCGGAGCAGCAGCAGGACTGGCTGGCAGTGGCGTTGATTGAGGTTGGCAAGGAAGCCTGGGATATTCAGAAGGAACTGAACCAGACCAGACTGGAAACCATGCTCGAAGAAGGCCAGCTCGCGGTGACCAGACTGTCCGAACAGGAGCGCGCTGCGTTTCGCGAGGCGAGCAAGCCTGCGCTGGAATTCTACCTCCGGCAAACCGGCGAGCGGGGCCAGCAGATCCTCGAGTCACTCCGCAACATCATTACGGATCTGGAAAACCAGCAGGCCTCAGGCAGTGGTGGCAACGGGGACTGACACAAACTGCACCCCATCTGCGGCCAGCACTTCCGATCCCCTTGCAGTCAGATCACTGATGAACCGGAACTGGTCCCTCGGCTCGAGGGGATAGGCCTTCAGGCGGTAGGTCATGCCCCAGGTTTTGTTGGCGACCACAACCACCACCGGCTTCATGGTCTTGGTGTAGGGCGAGGCAAAAGCCACATCCCGCAGCAGCGCCATGACCCGGCGGACATCATGATTCGGGGCCAGGTGGAACTCCGCCACGCACATGAGGTTGTCGGAACCATCGTTACCGTTGGCAATGAGCGTGTTCCACAGCCTGCCATGGGGAATGATGATAACGGTATCATCCGGCGTGACGATCTCCGCAGCGCGGGTCCCGATTGATCGCACCTCGCCGTACTTGCCATCGACTTCTATCCAGTCACCGGGCCGATAGGGCATTTCATAAAGGGTCACGATCCCCGCAATCAGGCTGTTGGCGTAGTCCTTGAACGCGAAACCCAGCGCCAGGCCCAGGGCGCCGAAAATGGCGACCATGTTCTCGAATGAGGGCTCCACCAATATCGGCACCACCACGATGATGGTGACGACAATGATCAACAGCCGGGCCAGTGGCACCGAGGCGAGCAGGTACAGGCGAGCCTTGCCACCGAGTTTGCCGGCCAGCTTCGGTACCAGTTTCTGGATAACGAATATCAGCAGCACCGCGGCGGCCACCACGAGGGCGGCTTCCACCAGGGCGACCCAGGTGATGGCTGAAAACGCCTGCTGCAGTCCCTGCCCCATATCTCCCATAAGTCCTCCTCAGAATCCGTCTACCGGATAACCCCAGCTTTGCAGATGACGGCGCACCATGGGATACCCCAGGGGCGTGACATGCCAGCGCCCGGATGCCTCACCCTCATACACGACGTCTGCGCGGGTGAGCCGGGACAACGCCAGCTGCAGTTCCGGCTTGCCAACTCCCGTTACCAGGGCAATCCGCTCTTCATCCAGGCCGTCATGGATCAGCAGCGCGTGAAGAATAAAACCGATAGACCGGTCGCTGCTCTGGGGCATGGCAGGCAGGCTGAGCTGATCCAGCGGGACCACCCAGCAGTTCCGGCCACCGGGGCCCCGTGCCTGGGTACCGGTGTCCTCCTCCATTTCGTCCTCCGGCCGCGCCCGCAGGGAGCGCTGCCAGATTGCGAGCGCAACTCCGGGAATACCCCGGGAAGCCGTGGCAAGGTCCCTCAGAAAGCCCGAATGTTTGCGTTTCTCCGCATCCTGCGGATTTTCCACCGGCAACACGTAAAGGCCATCGTCGGTCATTCGCGCGGTGATCGCCCGACCATCCCGGGAAGCGGCGAGATATTCCAGCCACTGGCCCAGACGCTCCGCATCCAGGGGAGCCGGTGTCACTGGGCCCAGGTGGGCATCCGGCAGGTAACTGTCCCAGAATTGCCAGCACCAGCTGGAACAACCCACCAGCCCCTGCCCTGCCTGGCCAGAGGCAATACGCCCAAGCAACTCGCTGATCAGGGCAAAACCGGAGGTATGACGAAGCCAGAAATCCGCCAGCTCGGGAATCACCCAGGGCCCGGTCAGGTCCTGTTCATCCCACCAACGGCGAGCCTCTTCCCGATTCATCAGCAGGTTGTCCGGAGGTGCGATCAGGTCCCAGGATTCGGCGTCCGCGGAAACTGCCCCGAGACCGGGCAGCCGGACCAATGCCTCCCTGACGCCGGAAAATGGCGGCGCGACCACTACGGCCACCTCTCGGCGTAGGGTTTCCGATTGCCGGAGCTCCTGAAGGGAATCCAGAAGGGCGCCGGCCAGGGCGGTAGAGTCCGGATGCGGAGCGATATGCTGAATCTGCTTGTCGGTGAGCGACGGCAGATCATCCAGGCTCTGGAAAGGTTCCTCATCCGGTGAGATGCCCGCGCGAAGCTGGGCGGTAAGGTGACGGACAGCATCCTTGAGTGTCCGCTGCACGGACATTTCCGGCTGCTTCCACTGATCCACGGGGATCAGACCGCCGGGGAGTGGGTGGGAATGCTCGGTCGTGTTTTCGTCCTTCAAAAAGACAGCTCCTGCAATCTGTAGCCGGAACCTACTCCGGAACCAGCCAGCCCAGCTCATGCCGGACATCGAGCCCGTCCGCACCGGACACGTCATCCATCATCGCGCCGAGGCGCTCATCAAAGCCCCAGGGCGGATTGACCACCAGCATGCCGGAACCGGTCATGCCCCGCTCCGGGGGATGGTTGAGGTGTATCTCGCTGCGGAGAATTTTCCGGACCGGCCCGGAACGCAGCGCGTCCGCGAGCTGTTCCTCAAGGCCGGAGGTCAACACCGGATACCAGATAAGATAGACGCCATGCCGGCATTTCTGCCATGCCTTTTGCAGGGTTTTGGCGACCGACCCGTAATCCGCCTTGATTTCATAGGAAGGATCAATCAAAACCAGCAGGCGAGGCTGTTTTGGCGGCAGCTGCCCGAGCAACCCCTTCAATCCGTCTTCCCGTAGCACCCGAACCTTCTGGCCAGCCCAGCCCGCCAGCTGTTCACTCTCGGACGGGTGCAGCTCAAATGTGGTCAGCGCATCATCAGCCCGGAGAAACTGGCGGAACCAGAACGGGGAGCCGGGATAGGTGGTCAGGTGACCATCGCCGGCGTTCAGCCTGGCCAGCAGCTCCAGTACCGGCTGCCAGTCCGATGACAGCAGGTGTTCGCGCAACTGCCAGAGCTTCTGAACACCGGTATCCGCTTCACCGGTTTTCCGGGCCCGTTCGCTGCCAAGATCATAGACGGCACTGCCGGCATGGGTGTCAAAGCAGGCAATCCCCGATGGCTTGGAGTGCATCATGGATAAAGCGAGGGTCAGCGCGGCGTGTTTCTGGATGTCGGCAAAATTGCCGGCATGGAAGGCGTGCAGATAGCTCAGCATCAAGAAAGCTCCATGGTTTGCCGCCTATTAAGCCCGACGAGGCGCAGGATGTGCAAGATCTGCGCTGGAGCCATCATCTGGTCTGTTTAACAGCATCGGCCGTACTCCGCCCTTAAGGGATACCACCGTTACTGGTATGCTCTTGCCAAATTTCTTCCGGAGGACGGCCACTTGCCAGCCAAGAAGCAGGACACCATCGACCAGCTGTACAGCCTGATCGCCAACGAGGAAGATGCCCGGGTCTGCAAGGATATCCCGGAGGAAGCCTGCCGGGAGGTGCCCCGCAATTTCTTCCTGATCCTCGCCAGTAACGTGCTCACCAAGCTGGGCGACCTGCTGATCAGCCCCAAGACCGTGCTGGCATGGTTGATGAGTGCCGTGGGCGCACCGGCACTGGTGGCCTGGCTGGTGCCGATCCGGGAATCCGGCTCCATGGTGCCACAGATGGTGATTGCCGCCTGGGTTCGCCGCAAGGCAGTACGCAAATGGTTCTGGACGCTTGGCAGCTTCGGCCAGGCCGTCAGCGTGGCCGCCATGGCCGCGAGCGTCTGGTTTCTGGAAGGCTATGCCGCCGGCGGCGGCATTGTGGCGGCACTGATTGTGTTCTCCCTGGCCCGGGGGTTCTGCTCCGTCTCCATGAAGGATGTGCAGGGCAAGTGTATTCCCAAGACCCGTCGGGGGCGGCTGTCGGGGCTGGCTACCACTATCGGTGGCACCGCCACCGTCGTCATGACCGCACTGCTGTTCTGGGACCGGGGCGATCCCACTCTGGCCTTCTACACGGCCCTGCTTCTGCTGGCAGCCGTGCTCTGGATGATTGCCGGTTTTCTGTTTGCCAACGTCGAGGAATACGCCGGTGAGACCGGCGGGGGCGGCAACGCGTTGACCGAGGCCGTTCACAGCCTCTCCCTGCTGCGGGACGACGCGCCGTTCCGTCACTTCGTGATTACCCGGGCGCTGCTGCTCTGCTCCGCCCTGGCTTCGCCGTATTTTGTGGTCCTCGCCCAGAAAGAATCTGACATTGGCTGGATGCTCGGGGTATTCCTGCTCGCCAGCAGCCTGGCCAGCTCACTGAGCGCCAGTTTCTGGGGCTGGGCAGCAGACACCTCCAGCCGCCGGGTGATGATCCGGGGCGCCGCCATGGCCAGCTTCGTATGCCTGGCTGTCGGTATCACCGCGCTGATTGTTGGAACCGATATTGGCAGCGTCTGGTTCTATCCGGTTGCCTTCTTTGCCCTCAGCATCGCCCACGCCGGCGTCCGCCTGGGCCGGAAGACTTACCTGGTGGACATGGCCGGCGGCAACAAGCGCACCGACTACACCGCCGTGAGCAATACCGTGATCGGCGTGCTGTTGCTGGTCACCGGCGGGTTGACGGCTGTGATCTCGGTGTTTTCCGAGGTGGCCGTCATCATCGTGCTGGGGCTGATGGGACTGGTGGGCATGTTCAGCGCCATTCGCTTGAAGGAAGTGACCGAGGACTGACCTAAGTAACCTTGAACTGTGTCACAAGCACCAATTCAACCTGCCTCTGGATGGTATAGGGTAAACGCCTGGAAGCTACAGAACAGGGATGTGCATTTTCATGACAGTATCAGCCTTGGAGAAGTGCACATGAGAACCGATACAGCAGGCCCGCAGGTCGACCCCTCGCGCTTTGTACATACCCCCTTCGGCTGGTACGCCCTGACCCGTGAGCCGTCGGATCTGGGCCCCTTCCCGACCCAATCACAGGCTTCAGACGCACTGGTGGACCACATCAGGCTTCATACCGGCCTGAATGCGCGCAACCCTGAAGATCGCTATTCCGGATTCACCGTTCATGATCCGGACAGCTGTGCAAAGAATAATTGCGGGCGCTGTGCGGAAGCGCTGGCGTTTGCCGGTTTTCAGGCTATCGCCTGATCCGGGGCCTATGTCGTGGATTCAACCTGAATTCGCATATTTCACATGTTTTTAAACTGGCACCAGCCAGATGGTCTATAGTGAACTCAATGGATCCTATCCGACAGGGATGTGTCATTTCGTGTAGTTGTTCTCCGATCCCGAAGAAGGATTGAGTATGCGAATGGACACACAAGGGCAGCAGTTACACGCCCGGTGCTTTTCTGACTTTTCCCCTGGCCAGCAAACGCTGGCGGGTGGAGCTTCCGACTCCGCCAAGAAATCTTCCCACCGACATTCCGTTCAATCCTTCGCACCCTTCGCCAGGGTCGTGAGGTTGTCGTTATGAGTGGTGTGACTGAAGGTAGCGCTGTTGAGGCCAGCCTTGTTCCAAGGTATCGACGTAAGCGGGTGTTAATCGCGGTTCTGGTATTTGTCGCCGGGTTGGCTTCGGTCAGTTGGGTGGGGAGTGCTTCGCCGCAGCTTGCTACGCACACCCATGGCAAAACAGTATCGGCAGGCAAATAGCCCCGGCTTGCCGACTTCAGTTTCCGAACGCGCCTAAAAAGAGGGCCGGTTGGCCCGGCCCTCGGAACGTTGAAAGTTCAACGATTAATTATCGTCCAGGCATTGTCAGAGCGCATCCGGACTCGCACACACGGCATTCACATCAAGTTGTGAAAGCAAGTTGATGCCACCAAGACTGATCGAAACTTCGTCAAAGGCCTCAGTGGTATCGACGACAATGTAGCCGACACTTTCGTCGTTCAGCATGCCCAGCAAATCCAGATCCGCAAGTGTCAGGGATGAGAACGTCTCCTTCTCTGCCCCATCCAGCCTTGTCGTGATCTCAACACTCCCCAGCAAAGAGAGGTTCAACAGCTGGTCTGCGTTTGCGACCGCAACCCCCAGGCGGTTTGGTGCCTCATAGGTTTCAACTGAGTCTGTCACAGTCAGGGCTACTCCTTCAGTCAGCCCGAGATCAGCGGGCACGATGATCGAGGCAGAATTGAACAGGTTGGTATCCACCACGTTCTCGGGGTTCTCAACACACCCATTGAGACACAGGAATGAGGTATCACCGATGGCACTGGAGCCAGGCGCCTGAAACGGTTTGAACGGTGCAGCATCAGCCGTACCACACGCATAAGCCGTCTCCGGATCACTATCGGCTACCGGATCGCAAGCATCGCCAATACCGTCGCCATCAGTGTCTTCCTGGCCGGTATTGGCGGTATCGGGACAGTTATCCTGGTCATCCTGAATACCATCTCCGTCGCTGTCGGTATTGTTATCGCAGGCATCACCGATGCCATCGCCATCGGAATCTTCCTGATCAGGGTTATGGACTGTCGGGCAGTTATCGTCAATGTCCCGGATACCGTCACCGTCAGAGTCGGCGTTCTCCTCACAGCCCTCACTGTTATTCGGATCGGTAGGACAGTCGTCCAGCGAGTTGTCGATTCCATCACCGTCAATATCGGAATCGCAAGCATCGCCGACACCGTCTCCATCAAGGTCAGTCTGTTCCGGATTTGGAACCAGTGGGCAATTATCCTCACCATTCAGAACGCCGTCACCATCGGAATCAGCCAATTCCAGCTCTCCACCAACAGCACCATCACCAACAACCAACAACCATACTGTCAGACTTACACCCCGCCAGCGAAAGCAGCGCGGTTACCAGCAATATCAAAGGCCAGTTATAGTTTTTGAGATTCATATTCAAACTCCCTCTACATCTCACTCGGAGACAACATTGAATTCAACGCGACGATTCCGTTCGCGGCCTTCCTCGGTGTCGTTGCTGCGAATCGGTTTGGATTCGCCGTAGCCGACAGCGGTCAGCTGGTCGGGATCAACACCGAGATCCAGCAGGTAATTGCGGACGGACTCTGCCCGCCGCTGGGAAAGCTGCTGGTTGTATGCTTCGGAGCCCACGCTGTCGGTGTGGCCGGCCAATTCCACCTTCAGGTCCGGCTGCCCCTTAAGGGCGTCAGCGGCCGGAATAAGGATGTCCCGGGCGTTGGCAGTCAGGCGGTCGGAGTTGAATTCGAAGGTGACGCCCTGCAGGACCACGGATTGGGCTTTATCGGTCTCGACACAGCCCACGGCGTTGACTTCCAGGCCCTCGAGAGTGTTCGGGCACTGGTCGACACCATCCACCACGCCGTCCTTGTCGGAGTCGGCGAAGTCTTTCTCAACCACCACGGGCTTCTCGATCACGGTGGTCTTCTCGACGATGCGGGTGCGAGTGGCGCCAATAGGTATGGTTACGCCCAGACTGAAATGCAGGTCAGAGAGGCCATCGTCGTAGGAGTCGTAAACATAACGCGCATCGGCGCGCACCCTGAGACCGGACTGGGTGAAAGGACTGCTGATGACGCCAAGTGCGGCATTGGCGTATCCGCCGAACTCGCTTGCTGAATTATTCGCCACGTCATTGCGTGAGACGCCACCGCCAAGCGAGCCGTAGGGCGTAAAGGAGTCGCTCTCCCACAGGCGGTAACTGAGGTCAGCTCCAAGCCCCTGTTGGTAGTAGTCAGTGCCACCGTTCACGCCGGTCTCAATGACACCGCTGTAGAACTGGGGCTCGACCCACCAGTGCTTACCCATCCGGATACTGAACATGCCCCGCACCGCAGACCCGTATTCATCGGTGCGGTCACTGTCGGGCTCGATATAGGTGCCCAGCAGCGATACCTCGGACTCATGCTTGACCGTCTCAGCCTGGGCAACCTGCGCGGCCAGCGCGAGGCTGCTTGCGGCAATTACAGAGGTCAATGCTCGCCGTCTCATCATGCAACCACTCCTTTCTCTTGTAGGATTTTTCCTTGTGACCACACCCGTGATCATTTTTTCGACATTGGCAGTTTGGGCCAAACGGGCAAAACATTACTTGGCCTTAACCCGCATTGCCCTGCGTCAAATTTACCAATTCAAATTGTCAGGAATGTTCTTTTTTGTGACACGCTCGATATATCATTAGAACCATAAACTTAGATACAGATGATGAGCACCCGGCGACAAGTGCATCCCTCAACCTGCCCTGTTTTTTACAGAGTGTTACAAAAACAGCGCCTCTGAGCGCACTTTTGCCCCGTCTTCCTATTGGCAGTTAGACTTTTTTGTGAACTGCGTCACAAACCACTTCGAAAGCTGATATATTTTGCCCCGGGCCACTTCGAGCACCGCGACGCATAGCAAGACGAGAGAACCAGAATGATCAGAAAGGGACTGAAGCGCCTGTCAAAACAGGCACGACAAAAGGAGAGGGTCGAGGGAGTTGTGGAATCGGTGGCGGAAGATCCCGGTCATATCCAGGATGGACCGGTCAAGAGCAACCGGTTTTTGAAAACGCCCGCGGGCTGGTTTGTGAGAACGCGAGAGGCCCGGGATCTGGGCCCCTTCGATTCAGAGGCAGCAGCCCGCGCTGCCCTGGATGATTATCTGAAACGCCATGGCAACAAGCATTCCCTGCGCCGCTACCAGCCGCTACAGGTTCATGGCATGCAGATTCACGACGAAGAAACCTGCCAGAAACAGCACTGCGCACTCTGCGCCGAGATTCGCTATTGGGCCCGGTCAGGCCAGACCTGCTGATACTTGCGTCAGACCACCTTGCCTTCGTTCAGCGCCAGAGCGCCCTTCACAATCCGGTAGATGATCCAGATCGAGATGCCCAGCAGGATGAACCAGCCGATGATCAGGGGTGTGGTGACAATGCCGATCACCGTCCACAATAAACCGATCCAGAAAGTCCGAATCTGCCAGCGGAAGTGACGCTCGATCCAGGTGTTGCGGACATCATCCAGTTTCACGTAGTTGATAATCACGCCCACCAGACCGGTGATCCCGCCCAGGAAGAACGAGAGTGCCTGAAGGATGTAAACGGCCACAGCCAGGTTGCGTCCGGAGTCCGAGCGGCGCTGCATGGGATCGTCGTTTGCGGGGATGTATTCCGGTTCGGGCAAGGTCACTACTCCTTACGATCGGTTTTCCCGAAGTCTAACACAGCCTTTCCCGAAGCCGACCCGTGGTTTTCGCGGACCAGCGCAATAAAAGGAAAGGCCGGCCCCACATGTGCAGGGTCGGCCTTTCAATCAGCTACTTCCTGATTTGAGGGTATCAGGCGCCGATCACGCCACCATCGTTACGGGTAACGATTACCGTCGCATCACGGGGACGCTCGACATTGGCATTCGGCCAATAACCATCGGGATGCTGGATATTCACGAACATGGTTTTGGTGTCTGGGGTGGTTACAACACCGGTTACCTCACAACCGACCGGGCCCACGAAGAACCGCTTGATCTCGCGGGTAACAGGATTGGCTGCCAGCATCATATTGTTCTCATACGGTGCCGCATCGGAACCATCGGTCTGGATCCAGAGACGACCGTTGTAATCAAACCAGAGCCCATCCGGACTGTTGAAAATATTGTCATCGGTGAGCGAAACAATGACTTCGTCATCGACCACGGTTTCAGTGCCCTGCTCACCGGCGAACACGAAAATGTCCCAATCAAACGACATTGCGGAATGATCGTTACCAGCTTCACTCCAACGGATGATGTGCCCGGTAGTGTTGCCTGCAACCGGGTTGGCCGCATTGGTCTGTGAATCCAGACGCTCATCGTTGTTTGTGAGTGTGAAGTAAACTTCACCGCTTACCGGGTCAACCGCACCCCACTCCGGGCGATCCATGGGGGTTGCACCGGCGATATCCGCTGCCAGTCGTGTGTTAACGATAACATCGGCCTGATTCTCAAAACCTTCGAAGTCGATACCACCAACCACACCACGAGCAACCGCAGCATCAACTTTTGCTTTGAAATTGGCGTCCTCAAGCGACAGGGGGAGCCACTCGCCGGTTCCGTCGTTGTTGAACCGGGCTACATAGAGGGTACCTGAATCGAGCAGTGAACCATTGGCGGTGTCAGAATAGTACGGTTGATCGGAAACAAACTTGTAGATGTATTCGAAACGGGAATCGTCACCGGAGTAACAAACCACAGGCTTGCCTTCTTCAACGGGCGCAAAGATGACTCCTTCATGGCCGAAACGTCCCAGCGCAGTGCGCTTGACGGGTTTCTTTTCCGGGACAAACGGGTCAATCTCGACCAAGTATCCGAAGGTGTTGGCTTCATTGCGGTAGTCGGTTGCGGCAGAACCGCCTTCAACAGGTGTTACGTCGAACCGTTTGTACTGATCATATTCCGCGTCCAAAAGGCCGTTGGGGTCAGCGAGTTCCCAGTCATACCGGGAAGAACTTCCTACCCCGTGACGAGTCTGCTCTTTTGTGCGCTCTCCTGAATTGGCAAAGTAGCCGTGCCAGTTCTCTTCCGCTGCCAGATAGGTACCCCAAGGCGTAGGTCCCATGGAGCAGTTATTCAGGGTGCCACGGGTAGCCGTCCCGTCCGTACTGAAAGGAGTTGCAAGCTTACTGAATCCTCGCGCAGGGCCACTGATGTCCATCTCTGTCCCACCAGTGATACGACGGTTATAGTCACTCATCACGATATCCCAGGTGCCATTGCTGTCCTGTTTGATATGCACAATGGAAACGCCATGAGCAGCGATCTCTTTCCGAACTTCGTCAGCGGGTCGAAGACCATTGACGTAGGTCGCGCCGGCGGGATGCAGCGCCTTCTGATTGATGTACTCATGGTTCATCACCAGCAGACCTTCGGTCGAGCTACTGCCACCAGACTTGAGATCGATCGGGAAGAAATGCATACCATCGTGGTGCATCCCTACTTGTTGCTCCTGCTCCTCACCAGTATTGGAAGCATCAGTGCGGAACTCAGGATAACCGCCTGTGATCGGAGTTCCCCATGGGAGAAACGCCTCTGCTGAATAGCCCTCGGGAACCACAACTTCATTGGCATCGGACACAGGAACTGCTTTAAAACCCAATGCTGTATCTTCAGGGTTTCGCGTATTGGTAGTCGTTGTTCCGGTGGAGCTGTCGCCATCACTATCACCACCACAACCCGCCAGACCCAGCCCCATAACGCTGGCCAACGCGGCACCCACGGTGCCTTTCATAACAGTACGGCGCTGCATGCGGGCAGCCAGAACCTGGTGGAACGGGGTATTTTCGGAATGGTTGACTACCGGCTCGTAGTTCGGGTCCAGGTAGTTCGGATCAAGATCGTGTTTGGCCATTTCTTGCCTCTCTCACAACGGTCAGGGGAAGTTGTTTTGGAGAGGTCAGTTTCGGCAGGAAATATTACAGGACGGGAACTGTTTGAAGACAAATTGATGACTGTTTACTGACAGACAAACGCCAGCCTCCCCACTCAGGAGACTGGCGCGGGCGTGATCACTGCTGGGTCGCGTCCTCGTACCCCTCTTCCACCGCTTCCGCAGTTTCCTCTGCAGCGTCTTTCACTTCATCACCTGCTTCTTTGGCCGTTTCCTTGGTCTCTTCCCAGGCGCTATCAGCCTGGCCTGCGGCTTCCTCGTAGGTGTCCTGTGCGGATTCGCCGGCTTCTTCCACCATATCACCGGCGTTGTCGGCGGCTTGTTCGATGTCAACGCCCTGGCTGGTTTCCTCTTCCTCTGAGCTGCAGGCAACCAGTCCCAGTGAGGCGGCCAGTGCCATGGCCATGAGCATTTGCTTTTTCATAACGTTCCCTCCGTTGAAGATCATTCGCAACGGGGAGGAGATTACGCCCATGGCCTCGGATAACACAATTACTGGGGCATTACCCTTTGGTTAGCAGCAACTTACCGTGGGGAACCTGCCATCGATAGTGATGACGTGATCAACACCCACCATCTCGCCCCTGCCAAGGAGAATGAAGTCCTTGCCGGCACGGCTGAAAATATCCCGGATAGTGTCATGGGCAATACATACCTGACCGGCTCCATCCCGGTATACGACTTCTGCCATTCTGCCTGTGGTCAGGTATTCCCGGAGCATATCCTGAACGGACCAATGGGCGACGGCGCCCTGGGTATCTTGAGGTGTCATGGCTGAATCATCCCTGTCGCTCTGTTCGGCCGAGCTGATTGTTGTTGTTTGCACAAAGTTTGGTCCAGTTGCAGGGAATTCGCCACCTTCTGTTTGCTTGTCATTTCATGCCAACCCACCAAAATTGTCTGACAATTATTGAATTGCCAGATTGTCCGACATAAATTGGATCAAACAATGAACAAGACGGAGATCCGGATATGAATGCCAAGGTCAACGACGCAGTACAGAAACACGACGAGAAGGATACCTCCCTTCAGGACGGCAAGGACTGGAAAGATCCCAAGCGTTACCTGTGGCTCCTGGGCCCCGCCCTGCCCGGCATCGGCCTGGCTGCCCTGACCGGGTACGCCATCGCGCCGAAGAAGCTGAAAGCCCTGGCCTGGACTGGTCCGGCGCTGGTACACGGGATTATTCCTGCCCTGGACCGGGCCATTGGTGAGGATCAGAGCAACCCGCCGGAATCCGCGGTCAGGACTCTGGAGCAGGACAAGTACTACGATCGCATTGTGAAGGCGTTCATCCCGACCCAGTACGCCATGACCTTCATGGGCGCCTGGCTGGCCAGCCGGAAGAAGACGCCTATCGAGGACAAGATCGGGCTGACCCTCACGGTCGGCGCCATCAACGGTGTCGGCATCAACACGGCCCATGAGCTGGGCCACAAGTCCAACAAGCTGAACAAGATCCTGGCCATGGCGGCGCTGGCACCTACCGGGTATACGCATTTTGTGGTGGAGCACAATTTCGGGCATCACAAGCGGGTGGCGACACCGGAGGATCCGGCCAGCAGCCGTATGGGTGAGAGTTTCTGGAAGTTCCTGCCCCGTACGGTGATCGGGGGTATCAAGTCGTCGGTCAAGATCGAGAAGGCGCGTCTGGCGCGCAAGGGTAAGAGTTTCTGGAGCCTGGATAATGAGTTGCTGCAGGGCTGGGCGATGAGCGCCGGGTTCTTTGGTGCCACTACGCTGGTGTGTGGTCCGCGGGCGGTTCCGTTCCTGGCGGCGCAGGCGGTGTATGGCGCCAGTCTGCTGGAGAGCGTGAATTACATCGAGCACTATGGTCTGCTGCGGCAGAAGGACAAGAACGGCAAGTACGAGCGGACGAAACCGGAGCACAGCTGGAACAGCAATCACATAGTGACGAACCTGTTCCTGTATCAGCTGCAGCGGCATTCGGACCATCACGCTCATCCGCAACGGAGTTTCCAGGCGTTGCGCCACTTTGAGAAGGCGCCTCAGTTACCGGGTGGTTATGCGTCGATGCTGTTGCCGGCTTACGTGCCTAACTGGTGGTACGAGGAAATGGACAAGCGGGTGATTGACCATTACGAGGGTGATCTGAGCAAGATCAACTGGGATCCGGATCGGAAGGAGGAGTTGATGGCCAGGTATGCGGATTATGCGGCCAGGGTGGCAGCCGAGGCCAAGGCGCGAAAAGAGTCCGGCGCTGATTCTGAGGCTGCGTAGTCTGGGACTTGGGTGCCGGCGGACAGGCGCCCCCATCCTTCCGAAACACGCCCGCAAGTACGTCCCTGTAGGGCTCGGCTGTGGCCATCCATGGCCACAGACGGTTTCGGAAGGATGGGGCCGCCTGTCCGCTCAGATCTCGGAGTTATTTTCCTTTGAAAACAGCCTCACGCCTTTCCAGAAACGACTGAATCCCTTCCTTTACATCCTCACTGGCCATAACAGGCTGCAGATCCGGGAACAATCGCTGCTTGGCCGCTTCCTGACCTTCACTGACCGCAATTTTTGAGGATTTCAAACTTCCCTGAACGCCCAGTGGCGCGGCTTTGGCTATTTTCTCAGCGATTTCCAGGGCCTTGTTGAACTGCTCGCCGGGCTTGACCAGTTCCTGGATCAGGCCCCACTTGTAGGCCTGGTCTGCGGTCCATTCGTCACCGGTCAGCAAGTAACGTTGGGCGTTGCCCCAGCCGATTTCCCGCTGTAACCGGATGGTGGCGCCGCCGCAGGCAAAGATGCCGCGTTTGACTTCGAGTTGAGCGAAGCGGGTGCCTTTGGCGGCCACCCGAACGTCGGTGTTGAGCATCATTTCCACGCCACAGGTGTAGCAGATACCCTGGGCCGCAAACACGACCGGTTTGGTCAGGCCTTCTCCGGTGATGTGGAATGGATCGAGTTCGCCTTCGTCCGGTTCGATGCCTTTGCCGTTGGCGAAGACGCCGGCCCAGTCGTCCAGTTGCAGACCGCTGGTGAAGTGGTCGCCTTCGGCGTACATCAGTCCGACCCGGAGCTCCGGGTCATTCTGGAGCCGGTAATAGGCGGCGGCGATTTCGTGGTACATGGCCCGGTTCATGGCGTTCATTTTTTCCGGGCGGTTAAGGCCGATCAGGAGGATGTGGCCTTGTTTTTCTACCTTGACCAGCGCCATCAGAACCACTCCGCTTTCATATTCAGGCAGGTGTCATCCTGGTTGCGCAGCAGGACCAGGTCCTGGGCGACGGTGGGCAATTCCCAGTGGAAGAAATACTGGGCAGCCTGGAGCTTACCCTGGTAGAAGTTGCGCTCGTCATCGCTGTTGGCCGAACCAAGGGCATGGGCGGCGGCATTGGCCTGGCGCAGCCACATCCAGGCCACGGTGATGTGGCCGAACAGGTGCAGGTAGCAAGAGGCGTTGGCCAGGACGTTGTCGGGGTTGCCACCGCCCATCAGGGATTTGCCCAGGCTCTGGGTGACTTTGACCGCCTGTTGCAAAGTTTCGCTCAGGGACAGGGCCCATTGTTGGCAGCGATCGGTGGTGGCGGCTTCGAGGTCGGTCTGCATTTCCTGCATCAGCAGTTGGAGGCCGTGGCTCTGGTCCTGCCAGATCTTGCGGCCGAGCAGGTCCAGGGCCTGGATGCCGTTGGTGCCCTCGTGGATGGGGTTGAGGCGGTTGTCCCGCCAGCACTGTTCAACCGGGTATTCCCGGGTGTAGCCGGCGCCGCCGTAGACCTGGATTGCCAGGTCGTTGGCTTTGGGGCCGTATTCGGATGGCCAGGCTTTCATGACCGGGGTCAGCAGGTCGAGCAGTTTGCCGGCTTCCAAGCGCTTCTGCTCGTCCGGATGGGTGTTGTGGTCGTCCACCAGGCGGGCGCCATAGAGGCACAGGGCCAGACCGCCTTCGCTGTAGGCTTTTTGCGCCAGCAGCATTCGGCGCACATCGGCGTGTTCGATGATGGGCACCTGCGGGCTTTCCGGGTTCTTTTCGGAGGGTTTTCGGCCCTGCAGGCGGTCTTTGGCGTATTCAAGGCTGTGCATGTAGCCCCGGTAGCCGATGACTGCCGCGCCGAATCCCACACCCAGGCGGGCTTCGTTCATCATCTGGAACATGTATTTGAGGCCCTGGTGGGGCTCGCCGACCAGGTAGCCGTGGCAGGGGGCGTCATCGCCGAAGCTCAGGGCGGTGGAGGTGGTGCCGCGATAGCCGAGCTTGTGGATCAGGCCGGCGAGGCTGACGCCGTTGCGTTCGCCCGGGTTGCCTTCGGCATCGACCCGGAACTTGGGCACGATGAACAAAGAAATGCCTTTCACCCCGGCCGGTGCGCCTTTGATCTTGGCCAGGACCATGTGGACGATGTTGTCGGTGATGGATTGCTCGCCGCCGGAGATGTAGATCTTGGCCCCTTTGATCAGGTAGTGGCCTTCGTCGGTCGGGCTGGCGGAGGTGCGGATGTCCGCCAGACTGGAGCCAGCGTGGGGCTCGGTCAGGGCCATGGTGCCGGAGAAGCGGCCGGAGAGCATGTGCGGCAGATAGGTGGTTTTCTGCTGTTCGTTTCCGAAGATGCGGATCAGGTTAGCGGCCGCGGTGGTCAGGAACGGGTAGCCGGCGGTGCCGGGGTTGGCTGCAGTAAAGAAACCATTGCAGGCGGCCATGACCGATTCGGGCAGTTGCATGCCGCCAAGCTCGTAATCGTACCGGCCCGCGATGAAGCCGGCTTCGGCGTACGCGTCAAAGGCCTGTTTGACCTGGGGTAGCATTTTGACCTGGCCGTCTTCGAAGCGGGGTTCGTCCTTGTCGGCGGCGCTGTTGTGGGTGGCGAACTGTTCGCGGGCCATCTTGTCGGCGGTTTCGATGACGGCGTCGAAGGTGTCTTTGTTGTGTTCGCTGAAGCGCTCGCGGGTGATCAGGGATTCGATGTCGAGTACTTCGTAGAGTTGAAATGCCAGGTCTCGGCGGTCAATCAGGGTGTCGGTCATTCTGGGTCTCCTGTTTATTGCTGCCTAGATTCGCATAACCGGTGGTTGTGTTGGAACCGGCATTTCTGACATATTCTTGGTGAATACCGCCAACTGCCTTATAAGACCGCCCGGGTCTCACTGGAAGGATCTCTCCTGAAACACGCCGTGAATACGTCCCTGTAGGCTTGAGTGCAGCATCCTTGCTGCACACAGTTTCAGGAGAGATCCTTCCACCGAGCCCCTCCATCGGAGGCCGAATGCAAACTGTTTCTATAGTCGGATTTGACGGAGCTCTTGCCAGTGCAATTACCGGTGTAATCGATTTATTCCGCTTGGCCGGCGTAACCTGGGCGCGTATTCATGGCGAAAAACCTAACCATTATTTCAAAACCCGACTGCTGACTTTCGACGGCAAGCCCTGCAAATGCATAAACGGGCTTACCCTGCTCAGCGATGGCGCCTGGAATGATCGGTCATCATCGATTGGTAACGATCTGGTCATTATCCCTACCATTGGTGCCCCCATTGAGAAAGTGCTGGCCGATAACCCCGCTTTGATTAGCTGGCTTGACCAGTTCCGGGACAGGGATTCGGGCACGGTCAGTATTGCCAGCAACTGTACCGGTGCGTTTTTTCTGGCCGAGGCCGGGCTTTTGGAGGGGCGGGAGGCCACGACGCATTGGGGGTTCAGCAGGAAGTTTTGTGAGCGGTACCCCGGGGTTCGCCTGAATCCGGAGAAGCTGGTGACGGTGGATGGTCCGGTAGCCTGTGCCGGAGGTGGAATGGCCTGGTGGGATCTCGGGGTGTATCTGGTTGAGCGGTTTGCCGGGGCGCAGGTAGCGCGGGAACTGTCGAAGGCGTTTGTAATTGATGCCGGCAGGACGAGTCAGGCGCCGTACGGGGCTTTGCAGGCGCGGCGCTATCATTCGGATGGGGCTATTCTGAAATTACAGGACTGGCTGGACGGGCATTTTCATCAAATGATCACAATGCAGGAAATGGCGAACAGGGCGGGGCTGACGGAGCGGTCTCTGATGCGACGTTTCAAGGCCGCAACCGGGGAGACGCCGGTCGGTTATCTGCAGGTTCTGCGGATCGAGAATGCGCGGGAGCTACTGGAGTCTTCCCGGGAGCCGGTGGAGAGTGTTGTAAGGCGCGTGGGGTACGAGGATGCCAGCTCCTTCAGCCGCTTGTTCCGGAAGCATACCGGGTTGGCTCCGGGAGCCTATCGGGCAAGGTTTGGGCGCTGACTGAGAGGTGTAACACTGGCCCATGTTATGCATCTAATCTGAGTAAGGGCCATCAGGCACTGTCAATCGTAAAGATTATTGACACAGGGTGTTCACGTGGGGAGGTAGCATTCCATGAACGCACCATCCAAGCCGGGTCGGGCGGATGTCCTCAGCCGGCTCTATGATTTGAAGCAGAAACAACTCGCCCGGGCACTGCAGCAAGGCAATCCCTTGCGCTGTCAGGTACTTGAAGCCGAGGCGGAGGCGATTTTCTCGGCGCTGAAGTCGATCCGCTGACGCCGGTCGGCGGGTCCCCTCAGGATCCCATTTTGCGCAGTCGCCGGCTCCAACGCTGTTTGGCATACCGGCGAAGGTTGGAGACGTTGTCGGTTTCGTCCATGATTTCGGTGCCCAAAAGCGTCTCCAATATGTCCTCCAGCGTCACTATTCCCAGCCAGGTTCCCAGCTCGTCGTAAACAATCGCAATGTGCTGCCGCTCCCGCAACATGTCGGAGAACAGATATTCGATGTTGGTATTGCCCTTGACCCGCTTGATGGTTCGAAGGTGTTGCATCAGGTCGGCATCATCCGGGAGTGAAATCAGGTCGGAGCGGTGCAGGTACCCCAACGCTTCGCCTTCCTCGTCGATGACCGGGTAACGGGAGAAAGGGGATTTGCGCACCTGCTCCCGGAATTCCGGCACCGTCATCTCCGGGGAGATGAACTTGCACACCGTCCGCGGCGTCATCACGCCACTGACCTTGATTTCATGGAAGCGCAGTACGTTCTGGATGATCCGCCGTTCGTCTTCATCCAGGGCCTGCTGGTCCCGGCCGATTTCGGCCAGGGCGCTGATTTCACCACGGATGTCGGTGTCATCCTCACCGGCCGCGATGCGGCGGGTGATCATCTTCGACAGCCAGATGAACGGCTTGAGTGAGGTCATCAGCAAGCCCAGTAGCGCCGGGAGCCTTGGCGCCAGAGCACGCCAGTATTTGGCACCAATGGTTTTCGGGATAATTTCGGACAGGATCAGGATGGCAAGGGTCATCAGAGCAGATGCCGCCCCGAGCCAGGCCTCTCCGAAAACCACCGCCACCTAGGCACCGACCCCCGTCGCACCAGCAGTGTGGGCGATGGTGTTGAGGGTGAGTATGGCCGCCAGAGGATCGTCGATGTCGCTCTTGAGCTTCCTCAGCTTGAGGAATAGAGCGTGATTGTCCTTTTTCAATGAGGCTATGTAGCTCGGCGTGACCGACAGCAATGAAGCCTCGAGTATGGAACAGAGAAAGGAAAAGCCGATGGAAATAACCGCAAACGCGATCAGCAGTGTCATAGAACCTCAGGCAAGAGATACAGAACCGATATTCTAGCGAGGCAGCCATTTTCCCAGCAACCTTTATTAATGCTTGAGAAGGGTTGATAGAATTGATTAATCACAATGTGACTTGACCTAGCCCCTCGGGCACGTATCATCGGTTTCCAAGTTTGACTGACGGAGCAACCAATGACCGAAAGGTCCTTCGGCTGCAAACAGACCATTCGCCCGCCTGTAACGGCTGATATCGCCCTCCACCGCGGTCGTCTGCCCTATTTCCCGGATCCGCCCTTCATCTGATCCCGGGCTTCCCGCGTATTCCTGCTGCCTTTTATGCCATGCAGGTTCCGCGTCCGGAGGCTAGACTTCTGCACACACGACTTTTTCCATACTAGAAGAAAAAACCGATAACGAGGTTGCGATGTCGCTACCGCTGGTTGTTTTACTGCCTTTCCTGGGGGCGATTGCCGCGCCCCTGTTCGCCCAGGGGGGGCGAACAGCAATTGCTATTGCCTCTTCCGTTCCGGCCCTGATCGCACTGGCCGCGCTCTACCCGAACTGGCAGGTGTTAGCCGACGGTGGCTACGTTCTGTTCCACCAGGAGTGGCTGCCGGCCCTTGGCATCTCGCTCAGCTTTCGCCTGGACGGCCTCGCGCTGCTGTTTGCCTTGCTGATTCTGGTCATCGGGTTGCTGATCATCCTGTATGCCCGCTATTACCTGAAGCCGAAGGAGAACATCGCCAAGTTCTACGCGCTGCTGCTCTGCTTCAAGGGCTCGATGCTGGGCATCGTGATGTCGAGCAACCTGTTGCTGATGCTGATTTTCTGGGAGATCACCAGTCTGGTGTCGTTCCTGCTGATCAGTTACTGGACCCACAAGCAGGATGCCCGCCGCGGCGCCCGGATGGCCCTGGCGGTCACCGGAGGCGGTGGCTTGGCGCTGCTGGCCGGCATCCTGATCATAGGCAACATCGTCGGCAGCTTCGAGCTCGACGACGTTCTTGCTGCCGGCGACCAGATCAAGGCCCACGCCATGTATCCGGTGGCGCTGACGCTAGTGCTGCTTGGCGCCTTCACCAAGTCGGCCCAGTTCCCGTTCCACTTCTGGCTGCCCCACGCCATGCAGGCGCCGACGCCGGTTTCCGCCTACCTGCACTCGGCCACCATGGTAAAGGCCGGTGTATTCCTGTTGGCCCGGTTGTATCCGGCGCTCGCGGGTACTGAACAGTGGTTCTACATGGTGAGCTTCACCGGGATGGCGACCCTGCTGATCGGCGCGTATATCGCCATGTTCAAGCACGATCTCAAGGGGCTGCTGGCCTATTCCACGGTCAGTCATCTGGGCCTGATCACCCTGCTGTTCGGCATGGGCACCCAGCTGGCAGCCGTGGCCGCGGTCTTCCACGTGATAAACCACGCCACCTTCAAGGCCTCGCTGTTCATGGCAGCCGGTATCATCGACCATGAAACCGGCACCCGGGACATGCGCAGGATCAACGGGCTCTGGCGCTACATGCCCCACACCGCCACTCTGGCCATGGTGGCGGCATCGTCAATGGCGGGCGTACCGCTGCTGAACGGCTTCCTGAGCAAGGAGATGTTCTTTGCCGAGTCCCTGGAACTGAACCTGCCCGGGCTCTGGGCCTGGTTGCCGCCGATCGTGGCGACCCTGGCCGGCATCTTCGCGGTGGCCTATTCGGCGCGTTTCATTCACGACGTATTCTTCAATGGCAAGCCGGTGGACCTGCCGGTGTATCCACCCCATGAGCCACCCCGCTACATGAAGATCCCGGTGGAAATCCTGGTATTTGCCTGCGTGATGGTGGGCATGTTCCCGGCAATTTCAGTGGGCCCCTTACTCTACTCTGCGGCCTCTGCCACCCTCGGTGGCGAGGTGCCGGACTACAAACTCGCCGTGATTCACGGCCTGAACCTGCCGCTGCTGATGAGTTTTGTCGCCTTCTTCGGTGGTCTGCTGATGTATACCCAGCGCCAGCGCTTCTTCGATTTCCATGCCCGGTTCAAGGAAATTGATGAGAAAGCCGTGTTCGAAGCGGTGGTGTCACGGCTTGCAACCTTCTCCCATGAGCTGACCGCCCGTATCGAGAACGGCTCCCTGCAACGCTACGCCCTGTTGCTCGTACTGAGCGTCATTGCCGTGGCCGCAGCGCCCCTGATGAATGTGGGCATCTTCGTCGGCGAGCTGGGGCTGAGCCCCGTTGACCCTCCCACCGCGATCGCGGCGGGAGTATTGATCGTGTGCGCGCTGCTGACCGCCTTCCTGCACCGGGAGCGTTTCTACGCCCTGGTGCTGCTCAGCGTGGTGGGGCTGATCGTGGCACTCGCCTTCGCCCGGTTCTCGGCCCCGGACCTGGCCATGACGCAGTTGTCCGTGGAGGTGGTCACCATCGTGCTGCTGATGCTGGCCCTGTTCTACATGCCATCCTGGACGCCGCTGGAAAGCACCCGGGGTCAGCGCACCCGCGACGCCTTCATCGCCCTCATTGCCGGCATCGGTATGACCCTCGTTACCCTGGCCATGCTGACCCAGCCCTTCACTTCGATTTCCGACTTCTTCCTGGAGAACAGTAAAACCGGCGGGGGCGGCACCAACGTGGTGAATGTTATCCTGGTGGACTTCCGGGGCTTCGATACCCTGGGCGAGATCACGGTGCTGGCGATTGCCGCCCTGGGGATCTACGCCATGCTCAAGAATACCGCCCTGACGCCGCCTCCGGGCGATGGTATGGGCCACCCCTGGACCCGGGATGCCCATCCGATGATGCTCAAGCAGATTGCCCGGCCGATGCTGCCGCTGGCACTGATGATTTCGGCGTTCATCTTCCTGCGCGGCCACAACCTTCCGGGTGGTGGTTTTATCGCTGGCCTGATCACCTCCGTGGCCCTGATCCTCCAGTACATTGCCAGCGGTATGGTCTGGACCCAGGAGCGGATCGGAATCAAGTACCACAACGTGATCGGCCTTGGTCTGTTGTTCGCGATCATTGCCGGTGCCGGCAGCCTGGCCTTCGGCTATCCGTTCCTGACCTCTACCTTCGGGTACATCACCTGGCCGGTGGTGGGCAAGTTCGAGGTGGCCTCGGCTCTGGTGTTTGATCTCGGCGTCTACCTGACGGTTATCGGCGCCACACTGCTGGCCCTTGTCAGCATTGGCCGGCTGTCACCCCACTCCGCCATCAAGCCCAAGAAGGAGGGTGTGTAATGGAGCTTGTCTTCGCGCTTGTCATCGGCGCCCTGACCTCCTCGGGCGTATACCTGTTACTGCGGGCCCGGACATTCCCGGTGGTGGTGGGGCTGACGCTCATTTCCTATGGCGTCAATCTTTTCCTGTTCTCCAGCGGACGGCTGACGACGGGTGGCCAGCCTATCCTGGGCAGCACGGAAAGCTACTCCGATCCCCTGCCCCAGGCGCTGGTACTCACCGCCATCGTGATCGGCTTTGCCATGACCGCCTTTGTGGTTGTGTTGTCCCTGAGAAATCTTGCGGATAACGAGGACGACCATGTGGACGGCCGTCAGGGCGAACGACCAGAAAAACCGGAGCAGAAAAGCGAGGAGGAACGCAGTCAATGAACCACTGGCTTATCGCTCCGATTCTGATTCCCCTGCTCGGGGGCGTCCTGCAGGCGTTCATGGGTTACGCCCCGATCAGCCTGCGGCGCACCCTGGCGCTTGGCACCACCGTACTCCTGCTGGTTTCCACCATCGTGCTTCTGGTGATGGCCAATGACGGCAGCTACCGGCTGTATGCGTTCGGTAACTGGCAACCGCCGTTCGGTATTGTTCTGGTTCTGGACCGACTGGCGGCAATGATGCTGGTGATGACCGCCGTCCTGGCCCTGTTTGCCCACCTGTTCTCCATCGGTGGCGCCGATGAGGGCAACCGTCAGTTCCATGGCCTGTTCCTGTTTCAGCTGATGGGGCTGAACATCGCGTTCATGACCGGCGATCTGTTCAACCTGTTCGTGGCCTTCGAGGTGTTGCTGATCGCCTCCTATGGCCTGCTGATGCATGGTGGCGGTACCGCGCGGACGGTTCCGGGCCTGCATTACGTGGTGCTCAACCTGGTGGGCTCGGCCGTCTTCCTGATCAGTGTCGGCATGATCTACAGCGTTACCGGCACACTCAACATGGCTGACCTGGCCATCCGGGTGCTGCTGCTCTCCGGCGAGGAACTGGAGCTGGTCAAGGCCGGCGGCATGATGCTGCTGGTGGTGTTCGCCCTCAAAGCCGCCCTCCTGCCCCTGAGTTTCTGGCTGCCCAGAGCCTACGCCCGTGCCACTGCACCGGTGGCCGCTCTGTTTGCGGTGATGACCAAGGTTGGCATCTACGCAATCCTGCGGGTTTACCTGCTGATATTCGGCGACGACGCCGGAGCGCTGGCCAACCTGGGCATGGACTGGCTGTTCCCGTTGGCGCTGATCACCCTGATCATGGGTGTGGTCGGTGCCCTGGGCGCCCAGAGCCTGAAGACTCTCGTGGCCTGGCAGGTCATCATCTCGGTCGGAACGCTGCTGGCCCCCATCGCGCTGGGTTCCGAGGAGGCTATCTCGGCAGCACTGTTCTATCTGCTCAGCACCACCTGGACCGTCGCCGGGCTGTTCCTGGTGGCGGAGCTGGTGGCCAGTCAGCGCGGCAGTGCCCTGGACAAGATTGTGACAGCGCCGCGCATGCGTCACCGCACGCTGATCAGCGTGCTGTTCCTGATCGGTGCAGTGGCGGCCGCGGGCTTGCCGCCACTGAGTGGCTTCTTTGGCAAGCTGCTGATCCTCAACTCAGTGACCTCCGGGCCTGAAATGGCGTGGCTCTGGTCAGTGCTGATCATTGGCAGCTTCTTTACCATAATCGCCTACAGCCGTGCCGGCAGCATTGTCTTCTGGCGAACCGTTGACGGCCATATCGAGGAGCCAAAACCGCTAGGGGGTAACCTGCGGGCGGCTACCGGCGCCCTGGTTGGCCTGAGCCTGGTGATCGTTGCCTTCGCGGGCCCGATCAACGAATACACCAACGCGACAGCAGCCCAGCTGCAGAACCGTGCGGCCTACCTGGAAATCCTGCAGATTCCGATGGTCGGGGAGGAGAACTGATGCTTGACCGACTGAGTTTTCCCCAGCCCTGGCTCAGCCTGATCCTGTTTGTCACCTGGCAATTCCTGAGTGACGGCATCAGCGGCGGTAGCCTCGTGCTCGGCTTGATCCTGGCATGGGGGATCCCGCAACTGACCCAGGGATTCTGGCCGGAACCACCTGCATTCATGCGGTTCTGGCTGATGCCAAAGTATCTGGTCCGGGTGCTCAAGGACATTGTCATTGCCAGCTTCGAGGTTGCGGCACTGATCATCAGTCCGCGCAAGCCGCGCCCGGCGTTCGTCTGCTACCCGCTGGAACTGGAGCATCCCCTGGCCATTTCCATTCTCGCCAGCACCATTTCCCTGACGCCCGGTACGGTCAGCGCCGACGTCAGTGACGACCAGCGCCTGTTGCTGATTCATGCCCTGGACACCGAGGATGAACAGGAAGTGATCAACACCATCCGAAAACGCTATGAACAGCCTCTGCTGGAGATGTTCAAATGATCACCATTGCCCTCTACATCACCATCGCCATGGTTACCTTGGCTGCCCTGCTGAACGTGTATCGCCTGATCAAGGGGCCGGATGCGCCCGACCGAGTATTGGCGCTGGATACCCTTTACATCAATGCGATCGCGCTGATCATTCTCCTGGGCATTACCCTGGGCACCCGCATGTACCTCGAGTCGGCCCTGCTGATCGCGGTCATGGGCTTCGTCGGTACCGTCGCCATGGCCAAGTACCTCAAGCGCGGCAGCGTGATCGAATAGGAGAGCCTTATGAATCCGTTTGCCGAATACGCCATTGCTTTCCTGCTCCTGCTCGGGGGCGCCTTTACCCTGATCGGCGCCATCGGCCTGGCCCGCCTGCCGGATTTCTTCACCCGGCTGCACGGCCCCACCAAGGCCACCACCCTGGGCGTGGGCGCCATAATGCTCAGCTCGGTGATCTATTTCACCGCACGGGGGGACGGCATCGGAATTTCCGAGGTGCTGATTACCGTGTTCCTGTTCATGACTGCGCCGGTGAGTGCCAACATCCTGGCCAAGGCGGCGATGCATATCGGGGTGAAAACCATGGATGGCACCGAGGGGAAGCCCTGGGAGCAGTGATTGAAAACGGGGTCAGATGAAGGCTTTCTTCAGACCCCGGTTTTCGCCCAGCCCAGGGAGGGTGGCTTCATGCTCTGGGGTCTGATGAAAGCCTTCATCTGACCCCATCTTCACCTCCAGTACGTTCTCAAAAATGTCATTGGAGTTGTAACGTTTTGCCGTATAGTAGTCGGCCCAATCCATTTCAGGAGGCCAGCGTATGCTTAAAGTAAAGGGTATCCGGAATTTCTGGTTGATAAAATGCCAAAGATGTAAAGAAGAAAATCTGGGTATCCGGAATTTCTGGTTGATAAAATGCCAAAGATGTAAAGAAGAAAATCTTTCTCAGCGGATTATCTGATTGATCCTCTTCAGCCTACTCT
>NZ_QNRO01000011.1 GCF_003315345.1 Marinobacter pelagius | reverse complement strand
GTCAGGGACGGGGTCACCGCCGAGGCCTGGTCCATGATGCCGTACACCAGCCACGGGGCCCGGCCCACTTCGGTGACGAACCAGCCGGTCAGCACGGCAATGAACGGGGCAATGCTCATCACCCGCAGCACCTGCAGGAACCAGGTGGACTGGAAGTAGCGGCCACCCCGGCGCAGCGCCAGGCCGGTCAGGCCCACCAGGATCATCAGGGTGCCGATACCCACCATGATCCGGAACGACCAGAACACAATGGCCACCGGGGGCTGCTCTTCCCGGGGCACGTCCTTCAGGCCCGGAACCACACCGTCCCACTCGTGGGTCAGGATCAGGCTGGCCAGGCTGGGAATACCGATCTCGAAGTGGTTGGTCTGGGCTTCCTGGTCGGGAATGGCAAACAGCAACAGCGGCACGTTGGGGGAGGTCTCCCAGTTGCCTTCCATCGCCGCCACTTTGGTGGGCTGGTGCTCCAGGGTGTTCAGGCCGTGGAAGTCACCCACGATCAGCTGGGCCGGGGCAATGAACAGGATCAGCCACAGGCACATGGACAGCGCCTTGCGGTTGGCTTCCACTTCCCGGCCCCGGAGGAGGTACCAGGCACTGACGCCAGCCACCACGAAACTGCCGGTCAGGAACGAGGCCAGGCCCATGTGCATGAACCGGTACGGGAAGGAGGGATTGAAGATCGCCTCACTCCAGGAGGTGACGTGGAAGACGCCGTTGATCAGCTCGAAGCCGGCCGGGGTCTGCATCCAGCTGTTAGCGGCAAGAATCCAGAACGACGAGATGAAGGTGCCGGTGGCCACCATGATGGCGGCGAACAGGTGCACGCCGGCCGGGACCTTGTTGCGACCGAACAGCAGCACGCCCAGGAATGCCGCTTCCAGGAAGAAGGCGGTGATCACCTCATAGCTGAGTACCGGCCCGAGGAAGTTGGCGGTGGCCTGGGAGAAGTTGCTCCAGTTGGTCCCGAACTGGAACGACATCACGATGCCCGAGACT
Organism: Marinobacter pelagius; assembly: GCF_003315345.1. Classification (GTDB taxonomy): domain Bacteria; phylum Pseudomonadota; class Gammaproteobacteria; order Pseudomonadales; family Oleiphilaceae; genus Marinobacter; species Marinobacter pelagius_A. Next base: position 135,445 of record NZ_QNRO01000011.1, on the reverse strand, counting down.
ACGCCCATGCCGAAGACCACGGCAAAGACCTTGGTCCAGAAGGTAGACAACTTCAGCCACACCGGATTGCCGGTCTTGAAGCCCAGGGCTTCCAGCACCGCAATATAGGAAGCCAAACCGATGGTAAACACCGGAAAGATGGCGTGAAATGACACCACGAACGCGAACTGGATTCGCGATAGCAACAGAGGATCAAGTTCCATGGGAACCCCCAGAAGGATCGTCAGTTAGTTTTAAAAAGAATAGTTGGCTTTTTTGCAAGCGCCTTCCATGCATCGTAGGTACTGAGAAAAATCTGACCGGTCAGCTCCTCGCAGAAATGGGTACGTTTCAGGCGATCCATAACCGGCCCTTTCACTTCAGACAAATGCAAATGGATACCCGCATCTTCCAGACGGCTGTTGATCGCTTCCAGGCTTTCCAGGGCAGAAGCATCAATTTCATTGACCGCCTGGCATGCCAGCACGAGGTTTTTCATTTCCGGGTTGTCGGATACCAGCTCCAGAACCGTTTCCTCGAGATAACGGGCGTTGGCGAAATACAGGCTCTCGTCTACTCGCAGAACAACAGTACTGTCGTCGATTTCCACCTTGTGGCGCTGAACGTTCCGGAAGTGTTCCGTACCCGGTATCCGTCCCACCACAGCGCTGTGGGGTCGACTGGTCCGATACAGGTACAGCCCGATCGACAGCGCAACCCCCACAATAATGCCGGCCTCGACCCCATGAACCAGGGTCAGGATGATCGTGGCCAACATGGCCGCTCCGTCCGCCTTCGAGTAAGCCAGAGTCCGCTTGATAGCCGGCAGGTCAATCAGCGTGCTCACGGCGATGATGATGGTCGCCGCCAAGGTCGCCTTGGGCAGAAATGCGAGCAGTCCGGTCAGGGTAAGCGTCGCCACGGCGATACCGACCGCGGTCAGAGCACCGGCAATCGGTGTCTGGGCACCGGCCTCGAAGTTGACAACGGATCTTGAGAATCCGCCCGATACCGGCGAACCACCGCTGACGCCTGCGGCCACGTTGGCCAGGCCCAGGGCAATCAGCTCGGAATCAGGATCAATCCGCTGACGCCTCTTGGCCGCAAGGGTCTGCGCAACCGAAACAGACTCCACAAAACCGACGAGACTGATCAGGATCGCAGCAGGCACCAGGGTTGCCCAGATATCCGGATCCATGGACGGCAGCCTGATGTCGGGAAGACCGCTGGGCACTTCTCCCACCAGGTTTACCCCCGTAGCGCCAAGATCGAAATACCAGGCCGCGGCTGTGGTGACGATGACCGCAGTAACCGGTGCTGCCTTGGTGGTCAGGTCCGCCAGCCGCTCGGGAAACCCGATACCGGTCAGGCCCCGCTTGAGAAACTTACGACACAGATACAGGAAGACCAGGGCTCCACCACCAATCACCAGAGTGACCGGATTGATTCCGCCCAGCTGCAGCCACAGCCCCTCAGCCATTTCCAGCAGATTGTGGCCGCCGCCCTGGATACCGAGGATATGACCAAGCTGGCTGCCGGCGATGAGGATGCCCGACGCAGTCACAAACCCGGATATCACCGGATGACTGAGAAAATTGGCCAGAAAGCCAAGTCGCAAAAGGCCCATGGCAAAAAGCATGACGCCGGAAAGCGAGGCCAGCACCAGCGCGGCACCGACGTACTCGGGAGTGCCGGCTTCGGCAATACCACCGAGTGCAGAGGCCGTCATAAGGGAGGCAACCGCCACAGGTCCGACGGCTAGCGTCGCACTGGTTCCAAACAGTGCGTACGCCACCAGCGGGATCATACTGGCGTACAGGCCAACCTCGGGCGGAAGACCTGCCAGCAAGGCATAGGCAAGTGCCTGGGGCACCAGCATCAGGGTAACAATCACTGCAGCCAGCGCATCGCTGACAAACGTGTCACCCCTGTAGTCCTTGAGCCAGTTCAGAATGGGCAGGAACCGGGCTAACCGATCCGACATGTTTCTCACTCCCTGATATCAGACGTTTCGTGCAGCCGGTGCCGCCATCCATTCCCTACCCTTCAGCATCCCGTTCCAGTATAGCCAGGGCAGCTGCTTCGCTTTCAGCCACCAGGCCATTCGGGTTGCCTTCGTGCCGTCATTGATCCAGCTGGGGAAGCTTGGCTGGAGCTTACCACCATAGCCGAACTCGGCAAGGACGATCCTGCCCCGCTCTACCGTCAGCGGACAGGAACCGTAGCCGAGATAAGCCGCGGGCAGCTCTTTATCCATCAGCGACGCAAGGAGGTTTGCCGCTACAACCGGGGCCTGCTTTCGCACCGCCGCCATGGTCTTGGCATTGGGTGTTCCGCTCGCATCTCCCAGCCCGAATATAGTCGGGTATCGGATGTGCTGCAGGGTTTCGGAATCGAGGTCGGTCCAACCCTCGGGGTTGGCCAGCCCTGATTCAGCGATAAAACGCGGGGCGCGCTGGGCAGGAACAACGTGGAGCATATCGAACGGGCGATCAAGAATTTCCTGCTCATCGCCGGTGCGCCTGACAAAACGGGCGGTCTTACCCTTGCCATCAACTGCGATGAGTCGCTCTTCAAAGCACAGCTCAATCCCGTAGCGGTCCACATATTTCTGGAGCTCAGGCACGTAATCCTCAACGCCGAAGAGCACTTGCCCTGCGGAATGATAAGAAACATCGATGTTCTCCAGCCTGCCTTTACGGCGCCATTCATCCGCCGACAGATACATGGCCTTCTGGGGCGCGCCGGCACATTTGATCGGCATCGGAGGCTGCACAAACAGCGCCTTGCCTTTTTCCAGCTGCTCCACGAGGGACCAGGTGTAGGGTGCGAGATCGTAGCGATAGTTTGACGTGACACCGTTCTGGCCCAGGGTTTCTTCAAGACCGGCCACTGCGCCCCAGTCCAGCACCAATCCAGGAGCCAGAACCAGACGCTGGTACCCGATACGCCGACGATCGGTCAGGGTAACCACCTGGGCGTCAGGATCCACCTGTTCTGCGGCTACCCGATACCACTGGCAACCACTGGGGATAACGGTTTCGGTCTTGCGGCGTGTACTTTCTGCGGAAAATACGCCGCCACCAACCATGGTCCAGCCCGGCTGGTAGTAATGAATTTCACAGGAATCAATGATTGCGATGTCCAGGTCCTTCTGGCGTTTCAACAGGCTTGCAGCGGTCGCAATTCCGCCAGCCCCGGCCCCGATGATGACCACATCATGGTATTTCAGGAAGGATTGATCGACGTCTTGGTTTGGTTTCATCTGGTCTTCAACTCCGCGATAGCAAGGGACCTCCCTGTCCGTCGAGCTCAATATTCAAACGTTACTTTTCCAGCAGTTCCTGGATGGGCTGAGGATCATGGCCAGCCTCATGGGCCGCCTTGAGGAGCATCGGGATATTGCACTGAGGTTCCCGGGCACGAGCCTGGGCCCACATTTGAACGGCGCGACGGCCGGTCCGGCAAAACCCGAGGATGGGGGAAGGCACGCGTTCCAGAGCTTGGCCGAACGCTTCCACGTCGGCGTCGGAATACTCACCGGATGCCACCGGGACACATACCCATTCAAGACCGGCATTGGCGGCCGCCTCTGCGTAGGCCTCCTCACCAGCATAACCCTCTTCCCCCGGACGCCGGTTACAGATCAGCGTCCGGAAGCCCTTTTCCCGGATTTCCGGGAGATCTTCGATAGCCACGGTATCCGCAACCGCGAACTCCGGTTCAAGATAATGAATCTTCATGGCATACCCTCTGTCAGAAGCGATTGATAGGCACTTTCAGGTAAACCTGTCCGTTGTCCTCGGCGGGAGGCATCTCACCTGCCCGCATGTTCACCTGCACTGACGGCAGGATCAGGCGGGGCATGCTGAGCGTGGCATCCCGTTCGGTCCGCAGCCGGACGAAATCGTCTTCGGTCATGCCTTCGCGAACGTGAATATTGTTGGCCCGTTGCTCTGCAACCGTGGTTTCATGCTGGAACTCGTCTCGGCCCGGCGCCTTGTAGTCGTGGCACAGGAAGATTCGGGTCTCGCCAGGCAGCGCTAGAACCTTCTGAACCGAGCGATAAAGGGTGTGAGCGTCACCGCCGGGAAAATCACAGCGGGCAGTGCCGGAATCCGGCGCAAACAGGGTGTCGCCGACAAAGGCTGCGTCACCGATGACGTACGTCAGGCACGCAGGCGTATGGCCGGGGGTATGCAGAACCCGCCCTTCCAGGTTACCGATTTGGAAGGTATCTCCTTCCTCGAACAGCCGATCAAACTGGCTGCCGTCACGGGCAAACTCGGTTCCGGCGTTGAAGGCCTTGCCGAAAATCTCCTGCACGTCGACGATCTTCTGGCCGATGCCGGTCTTGCCACCGAGCTGTTCCTGCAGGTAAGGCGCTGCAGAAAGATGGTCAGCGTGAACATGGGTTTCGAGTATCCACTCGACCTTCAGGCCGCCATCTTTTATGAATCGGATGATTTCGTCGGCGGAACGGACATCGGTCCGGCCGGCGGCGTAGTCGAAATCCAGCACGGAATCCACGATGGCGCAGACGTTGCTGTCGGGATCCTGTACTACGTAGCTGAACGTATTGGTCGGTTCATCAAAGAAATGTGTGACTACAGGCATTTGCATAGTCATTCCTCCGTCGGGAGTGTCTGTCGTTACGTCACACACTTAATCATACTTTTGGTTCTAAGCATAGCTCCTTTGGATATATGCGACACAATGACGCTGATAGGCAAAGTCGATGACTGGCCGGCAGCAAAGGCTAACGTGCTATACTGTGCGCCACTCAACGGGGTGCCCTTCGCATGAAAACAGAGGGCTGAGACCATACCCGCGGAACCTGATCCGGCTCGTACCGGCGAAGGGATTGAGTATTCACCTTTCCGGTGAAACCGCGGCATGGCTCCCCAGATCGAATCCGAGGAAACAAACCATGCTGAGACACTCCCTCACCCTTTTCGCAGGCATTGCGCTGCCCCTGCTGGCCAGTGGCCAGGGCAACAATACCCTGACCGTCTACACCCACCCGTCATTCGCCGCCGAATGGGGACCCGGCCCCGGCGTAAAGGAAGCGTTCGAACACCAGTGTGACTGCACCCTCGAATATGTGGTCCTTGATAGCGGAGGCGACATACTTCAGCGACTGCGCCTTGAGGGAAACTCCACCGACGCAGACGTCGTTCTCGGGCTGGACACGGGCACCATGGAAACCGCCCGTCAGACCGGTCTGCTTGCTCCCCACAGCATCGCGCTAGAGTCTCTTGATCTGCCCATCGACTGGCAGGATTCCCTGTTCGTACCCTACGACTGGGGCTATTTTGCCTTCGTGTATGACACCGAACAGTTACCCAACCCTCCGAAGAGCCTGGAGGAACTGGTCAACGCACCCGAGGAACTCCAGATCATTATCCAGGACCCCCGGACGAGCACACCAGGGCTAGGGCTGCTGCTCTGGATGAAGGCCGTCTACGGTGAACAGGCCGGCGAAAAGTGGCAAGCCCTCAGTGACAACATCCTTACCACCACCAAGAGCTGGAGTGACGGCTACTTCTCACTGTTCATGAACGGTGAGGCGCCGATGATTCTTTCCTACTCAACCTCCCCGGCCTATCACATGGCCGTCGACAAAACCGACCGTTACCAGGCGGCCGAATTCGATGAGGGGCATTACCTGCAGGTGGAAGTGGCGGCCCTGGTTGAACCCTCCGAGCAGAAAGCACTCGCGCGGGACTTCCTGCAGTTCATGCTGACTGCGGATTTCCAGCGCCATATTCCGCTGAAGAACGTGATGTACCCGGCCATCGATCTGGGGGATGAGTTACCGGAGGTGTTTGATCGTCTGATCCAGCCGGACAACACCCTGTTTATCGATCCGGCCACCGTGGCCGAAAAACGCAAATCCTGGTTGGATGAATGGCTCAACGCCATGATTCCATAATGCGTCAATTCCCGTTCGGTTCTACCCAGGCGCCACTCAGCCACCCGGGTTGGCAGATCGGCCCTGGCCTGATCATCGCCGGCAGCCTGTTGGCATTGACCATCGCTGGTCTGGCAGCGCTGCTCTGGCAGGCTCACCTCCCAGAGGTGGCGGAGCTCTGGCAGAACCGGTATCTCGGCAATGTCATCCGTTTCACGATCTGGCAGGCCACCCTGTCCACTGCGCTCAGCCTGGTCCTGGGGTTGCTCATCGCGCTTGCCCTGGCTCGGCAGCCACGCTTCCGGGGCCGGAGCCTGCTGTTACGGATGATGGAACTGAGTCTGGTTCTGCCAACGATCGTGGCGGTTTCCGGGCTGGTGGGGGTTTATGGCCGGCACGGCTGGCTGACTTCAGTGGTTGAACACTGGACCACCGTGCGCTGGAATCTCTACGGGCTTAACGGCATCGTACTGGCCCACGTATTCTTCAATGCACCGTTGGCCGGCCGGATCCTGCTGCAGGCGCTGGAATCGGTTCCCGCACCACGGCGGCGGGTCGCCAGTCAGCTGGGTCTGACAGGCTGGTGGCTCTGGCGGACCCTCGATTGGCCAGCCGTGCGCCGGGTCTTGCCCGGCATCGCCGCCCTGGTATTTACCCTCTGCTTTACCAGTTTTGCGATCGTCATGACCCTGGGTGGCGGCCCGGCATCCACGACCCTGGAAGTCGCGATTTACCAGTCTCTGCGCTTCGAATTTGACTTCGGTCGTGCCGCCCTTCTGGCGATTGTGCAGCTCGCAATCTGTGGTGCCATCTGGCTCTTTATGGTGCGTCGAGGTTTGTCGGCTAACCTTTCGCCACAAAGGAGTTTTTCAGAAACAATTCGCCGGCCGGACGGCCAGGGTATCACGCGGCTACGGGATGCGGCCCTGCTTGTTTGTATCGCCCTTTTTCTGCTACTTCCCCTTGCCGCAATCCTGCTGCAGGGCCTGCCGGGGCTTGTCACTGTTGCTGTTGATGGTGGCACCTCCCTGGCGGATCTGGCAGAGGCAACGCTGCGAAGCTTCGCCATTGCCCTACCCGCCGGCGCGTTTTCAGTGCTGTCGGCGCTCCTTGTACTGGCCCTCGCCGGTCGGGGTGGTCCGCATCTGGCCAGGTTGTCTTCGGTGGCAACCGCTGTCCCCCTGATGGTCCCTCCGATCGTCCTTGGAACGGGTCTGTTTCTGCTCCTCCGGCGGAGCCTGGGGCACTCCTCGCAGGGGCTGGCACTGGTTGCGCTGATTAATGGTCTGATGGCCCTGCCATTTGTCACCCAGCTCCTCAAGGGGCCGTTGGCAGGCCTGGATCAGGCCACGGCACAGCAGGCGGACCAGCTCGGAGTACTGGGCTGGTACCGCTGGCGCTGGCTGCACTGGCCCCGGCTCAAGCGTCCGCTCGCCCTGGCCATGGCCTATGGCACCGGCCTGTCACTGGGAGACTTCGGGGTTATCGCACTGTTCGGCACGCCAGGGCAACCTACAGTGCCGGTCCTCCTTTACCAACAACTGGGCAGTTACCGCATGGAACTGGCGGCCGGCACTGCCCTGTGGCTGCTCACTCTCCTGCTGTTGGTATTCGCGACCTTCAACTTGCCCGGTTATAGAAAGCGCAAGCAGAGCAGGCACCAGAACGATGCGTTAAATACTCTTGCGGAGGCCCGCCATGCTTGACGTGAAGAACCTGACCTTCCGCTACCCGGATACAGAAACCACCTGGCGTTTCACCTTTCAGGTCGACCATGGGCAATGCATTGCCATCAACGGCCCCAGTGGATCCGGAAAGTCTACGCTCCTGAATTTGCTCGCCGGCTTTCTGACACCGGAATCGGGCACCATCCACTGGCAGTCGAGATTGCTGAACGATCTTCCACCCTGGGATCGACCGGTAACCAGCCTGTTCCAGGAACATAACCTGTTCGAACATCTGGACGTACAGACCAACATTGGCCTGGGTATGCATCCCGGACTCAAGCTGAGTGCGGAGCAGAAACAGGCTATCTCCCGAGGGCTTGCCAGCGTTGGTATGGCCGGCTTCGAAAGTCGCATGCCCGGGGACCTGTCCGGCGGGCAACGTCAGCGTGTAGCCTTGTTGCGGGCGCTACTAAGGGACCAGCCCATCCTGCTCCTGGATGAGCCTCTCACGGGCCTCGATGCGGAAGCATGCACGCAGTTACGGTCCTTGCTGCTCCGGCACAAGGCCGCTGGCAAGGTTCTGGTACTCGCCAGTCACGATGCGGAAGATCGAAAGATACTGGCGGATAAGCAGTTGAATCTCTAAGCTGTCATTAGCTTGATATTCAATAACTTCCCGAGGCCCGGACGTATCCAAAGATGGAACCACGCCCTTCCCAGTCCCAGGCATCTGACCCTATCGGATCCCGTCCCGGCAATGCCCGGTTCGAGTCCGGCGGGCTGACCATTACCGGCGACTGGACCCTTTCGGGCTATCACTCACTGTTGCAGCAACTGGCCGCACTCCCCGCCGGGGCCAAAACTCCCGATAGACTGGACCTTTCGGCCCTGGAGCACATTGACACAGCCGGCGCCTCGGTACTGGCATCCTTTCTAGGACCGGAAACTCTGGAGCAGCATGTCTCCGCCGAGGAGATACTGCCGGAGGAAAAGGCGGCCCTGCTGCTGGCCGTTGCCCGGTCCCTGGAAGACTGGCAGGAGCCGTTACCGCCAAAGGTTTCACCGGTTCGCCTGTTCCTGGGCCACACCGGCCAGCAGGTGGAAGCTCTGGGGCATCTGATCTGGGTGTTACTCGGATTCATCGGCCAGACCCTTGCTACGCTGGCCTGGGTGCTGCCGCGGCCGAAGCGCTGGCGGGTGACGCCGTTCGTCGCCTCGATCCAGGACACCGGGTTGAACGCCTTGCCCATCGTTGCCCTGCTGACCTTTCTGGTCGGTGCCGTGGTCGCCTTTCTCGGTGCCACGGTACTGGAGGACTTCGGTGCCACCATTTATACCGTCAACCTGGTGGCCTTCTCGTTCCTGCGGGAATTCGGCGTGTTGCTCGCCGCCATCCTGCTGGCAGGCCGGACCGCCAGTTCGTTCACAGCCCATATTGGCGCCATGAAGGTCAACGAGGAACTGGATGCCATCCGCACCCTGGGGTTGAGTCCCATTGAACTGCTGGTGCTCCCCCGGGTTCTGGCCATGATGATCAGCCTTCCCATCCTGACCTTTGTCGGCATGATGGCCGGTATGGTAGGCGGCGCACTGGTGTGCGTGCTGTCACTGGACATCACCCTCACCCAATTCCTGGCCATTGTCGAGCGGGATATCGCCCTGCGCCATTTCCTGGTGGGTATCTCCAAGGCGCCTGTCTTTGCCTTCCTGATTGCAGTGATTGGCTGTCTGGAGGGTTTCAAGGTGGGCGGCAGCGCCCAGTCCGTGGGCGAACACACCACGTCCAGTGTGGTCCAGTCCATCTTCATCGTAATACTGCTGGACGCCATCGCTGCGCTATTCTTTATGGAAATGGGGTGGTAACCAATGGCGGCAGTAGCAGGTACCAGGCAGTCACAACATCAGGCAGAACCGATTATTAAGGTCAGCAACCTCTGTAACCGTTTCGGGGAACACGTTGTCCACGAGGATCTGGACCTGAACCTGTTCCGGGGAGAAATCCTCGGCGTGGTGGGCGGCTCAGGCACCGGAAAATCGGTGCTGCTGCGTAGCATCATCGGTCTGCGCAAACCCACCTCCGGTAACATCCGGGTCTTTGGCGAAACGCTGGACGCCCTGTCTCCGCGAGCCCGCTCCCGAATGGAGCAACGTTTTGGTGTCCTGTTCCAGGGAGGAGCACTGTTTACCTCGCTGAACCTGCAGGAAAACATTGCCGTTCCCCTGATCGAACACGCCGGGCTCAAGCGCCCTGATGCAGAGCGGGTGGCACGCATGAAGCTTGCCCTGACCGGCCTGCCACCAGATGCCGCCCTCAAGTATCCCGCGGAACTGTCCGGTGGTATGGTCAAACGTGCGAGCCTGGCGCGGGCCCTGGCGCTGGATCCGGAAATCCTGTTCCTGGATGAGCCCACGGCGGGCCTGGATCCGATTGGCGCAGCGGCTTTTGATGAGCTGATCGTGACCCTCCGCAACGCCCTGGGCCTGACGGTTTTCCTGGTCACCCATGACCTGGACACCCTGTATTCCACCTGCGACCGGGTCGCCGTGTTGTCACAAAAACGGGTACTGGTGGCAGACACCCTGGAAACCGTTGCGGTCAACCCGGATGAATGGATACAGGATTACTTCAATGGTCCACGAGGCCGGGCTGCGAGCTATGCCGCGGCGAACCGAACACAGAGGCAACAAGGAGAAAACGTCTGATGGAGCCCCGGGCTCACCACGTCATTATTGGCCTGTTCACTGTCCTGGCGGTTGGCGCAGCACTGATCTTCGCGCTGTGGCTGGGCAAATCCTCGGCGGACCGGGAATGGGCGTATTATCAGATCGGCTTCGATCATCCGATCTCCGGCCTCTCCGAAGGGAATCCAGTGCTGTACAGCGGCGTCCCGGTGGGCGAGGTGCTCGAGTTAACGCTCGACCCGGACAACCCGAGCCACGTTCGTGTACTGGTCCGGGTCGACAAGGAAGTGCCCATTCGCAAGGACACTCACGTCGGCCTGATCCTCGCCAATATCACCGGCAGTATGAGTGTGCAGTTCCGGGGCGGCACCAAAGACAGCCCCGTGCTTGAGGGGAATCGCAATAACCCGCCCCTGATCACGGCAGACCCGTCAGCCTTCAGCAGCCTGCTGACCAATGGCGAGGCGCTGATCGAGAAAACCGAGATCCTGCTCACCAATGCCAACAACCTGTTCTCAGAGACAAACCTGGACAACATGGCCAGTATTCTTGAAAACACCCGAAACGCCACCGATTCACTACTGGCCCAGCGGGAGGAGCTGCTGGCGCTCATGGAGCAGTTCGATGCCGCAGGGGTTCGGGCGGAAGAAGCCGCCATCAAGGTCTCCAGCGTATCCGATAACGCCAATGCCATCCTGCTGGAAAAGGTTGCACCGGTGCTCAACTCCATGGACCAGGCGCTATCGACGCTGCAGCCGGCTCTGGCCCGAATCGATGAGCTGACCCGAAATAATGAGGGTGCGCTGGATGCCGGCCTCCAGGGTCTAGGCGAGCTGACGCCCGCCATCCGCGAGCTTCGCAGCGCCCTGCGCAACCTGAACCAGTTTGCGACACGGCTGGAGGCAAACCCTGCGGGCACCCTGCTCGGTGGTTCCAACATCAAGGAAGTTGAGCAATGAGAAGCGGTTTTCGAGCGGTCACCCCGCTGATAGCGTCATTTGCCATGACCGCCTGTACGATCTTTCCAACCCCGGAGGCGCCCCGTGTCATGGACCTGGGCTCTGTCGATTCAGTTCAGGGCCTGGAAACCCGTCATGCCAGGACCCTGAGGGTGGATACGCCCCTGGCGTCCGAGCCGGTGAACGGAACCCGTATCCTCACCAAGCCAACCCCCCATGAATTCCAGATGTACGGCAATGCCCGCTGGCGTGACAGCGCACCGGTACTGGTTCGCGATTACCTGATCGACATCCTTCGCCAGAGCCAGGGGTTTGCCAATGTTGTGACCGACACCAGTGCGGCCAGCACAGACCTGACGCTGATCAGTGAGCTCTCCGCCTTCCAGGCAGAAAAAATCCAAGGGAAAACCCGGGTTGTGATTGAGCTGCACGCGGAAGTTCTGGATAACCGGACACGCAAGAGCCTGTGTGTGCGCAACAGCCGGTTAACCGAGCCCGCTGCGAGTAGTGAGCTGGACGAAGTGGTCGGAGCTTTCGGCAACACCGCCAGCCGGCTGGCGGAGGAAACCTTGCTCTGGGTGCACCGATGCCTGGAGGAAAACTGAAGCCGAAGCCCGGAAATTCCGGCTATTCCGCTTCCGGAAACAGATCCTTCCAGGCGGCTTTGAGGTAAAGGATCATGGACCAGAGGGTCAGTACCGCCGCCACATACAGCAGCGCGATGGCCACATAGGCCAGGGTCTGGCCGGGGGGAAATGCCAGCAAACCGACGATGGCCGCCATCTGGGCGGTTGTCTTGATCTTTCCGATGTAGGAAACCGCCACGCTTGCCCGACTGCCCATTTCCGCCATCCACTCCCGTAGCGCGGAAATCACGATTTCCCGGCCAATGATCACCGTGGCCGGAATGGTCAGCAGCGCGGCGGAGTGCTCTTCAATCAACACCGCCAGGGCCACCGCCACCATCAGTTTGTCCGCAACCGGATCCAGAAACGCGCCGAACGGCGTGCTCTGGTTGAGTTTGCGGGCCAGGTAGCCATCCAGCCAGTCAGTCACCCCGGCCAGGGCAAAAATCAGGGCACTGACGATGTAGCTCCACTCCACGGGCAGGTAGAAGATCACCACGAACACGGGGATCATCACGATGCGGGAGAGTGTGAGCAGGTTTGGCAGGTTCATGGGCTTCCTATTCGTTATGCAATGCTGCGTAAATCGTTTCCGCCAGGGCCTTGCTGATGCCCTGCACCTTCGTCATTTCGTCGACGCTGGCCTTGCGAATCTCCTGGATACCGCCAAAGTAGCGGATCAGTTCGCGGCGGCGTTTCGGCCCTACGCCCTCGATTCCCTCAAGAGTGGACTGCCGACGCTTCTTGTCCCGCCGCGCCCGGTGACCGGTAATAGCGAACCGGTGGGACTCGTCCCGGATATGCTGGATCAGGTGCAACGCGGGCGAATCCGCCGGTACCCGGAACACATCCCCGGTCATGGCATCTATGAGCTGCTCCATGCCGGCCCGGCGGGTAACCCCCTTCGCGACGCCGATCAGCGGAATATCGGATATTCCGAGTTCGTCGAAAACCTCCCGGGCGACATTCAACTGGCCCTTGCCGCCATCGATGAACACCAGCTCGGGACGCTTGCCGTCACTCGCAACCATCCGCCTGTACCTTCTGGTCAGCACCTGACGCATGGCGCCGTAGTCGTCGCCGGCCTTCACGTTTTCAATGTTATATAGCCGGTAGTCGCTCTTCAGCGGGCCATTCTCGTCGAAAACGACACAGGATGCGACCGTGTTTTCCCCGTGGCTGTGGCTGATATCGAAACATTCCATACGCGACGGGGTTTCCGGCAACTCCAGCAGGTCCCGCAGCGCCAGCAAACGGCGATACACGGTCTCCTTGCTGGCCAGGTGTGTAAGCAGGGTCTGCCGGGCATTGGTCATGGCCAGTTCCAGCCACCGGCGCCGCTCTCCGCGAACATTACCACGGATACGGGTCTCTCGGTTAGCCGCGTCGGAGAGCGCCTGGGCCAGCAATTCCTGACCCTCAACCTCGACCGGCACCAGAATGTCCCGGGGAATCTCGCGGCGGGTATTGCCCCCGAAATAATACTGACCGAGGAAAGCGCTGAGCAATTCCCCTTCGGTCTGTTCGATCGAATACCGGGGGAAATAATCCTTGGTGCCCAGTACCCGGCCACCACGCACAATAATCACCACAATACAGACGATTCCGGCATCCTGGGCAATCGCAATGACATCCGCATCGCCCCCGGCACTGTCCACGGATTGCTGCTCCTGGACGTGGCGCAGGTGGTTGATCTGATCCCGATAGGCCGCTGCCTTCTCGAACTCGAGATTCTTCGAGGCCGTTTCCATGGCGTTCATCAGGTCATGGATGATGGCCGGGTTCTTGCCTTCCAGGAACATGGTCGCGTGGCGAATATCTTCCTGGTATTCCTCGGGGCTGATAAACCCTACACAAGGCGCCGTACACCGGTTGATCTGGTACTGCAGGCAGGGCCTTGTCCGGTTTCTGAAATAGCTTTCACTACAAGACCTTATGCGGAAAACCTTCTGCAGAATATTAAGACTTTCCTTGACCGCTCCTGAGCTCGGAAACGGACCGAACCAGGTCCCGCCGCCTTTCTTGGTCCGCCCTCGTCGAAAGGTCAGGGACGGATAGTCCGTGTGGGAGGAAAGATAGATATAGGGGTAGGACTTGTCGTCACGCAGCAGAATGTTATAGGGCGGCCGCAGGGACTTGATCAGGTTCTGTTCCAGCAGCAAGGCTTCGGTCTCGCTGCCGGTAATGGTGACCTCGATGGAGTCGATCTTGGCGACCAGGGCTTCAGTTTTGGGTGCCAGGCCGGTTTTGCGGAAATAGCTGCTGACCCGCTTTTTCAGGTTGCGCGCCTTGCCGACATACAGCACCTCCCCCGCCGCGTCGTACATCCGGTAGACGCCGGGCCTTTCGGTCAACTGCTTCAGGAAGTTTTTGCTATCGAACTCCCCGTTCTGGTCGGGCTTGGGGTCAGACCTTGTCGGCATCCAGTAATCCAAGCCGCACGGCCATCAGGGCCAGTTCCACGTCGCTGGAGATTTCCAGCTTTTCAAAAATCCGGTAACGGTAGCTGTTGACGGTCTTGGGGCTCAGGCACAGCTTGTCAGAAATGTCCTGCACCTTCTGGCAATCCACCACCATCATCGCAATCTGCATTTCCCGCTCGGAAAGCCGCTCGAACAGCGATAGCTCACCATTCTCATCCTTGTCTCCGGAGATCTGCTTGAGCGCCATCTTCTGGGCGATTTCGGGGCTGATATAACGCTGTCCGGAATGGGCCTGACGGATGGCACGCACCATCTCCTGGATGTCCGCGCCCTTGGTGATATAGGCACTGGCGCCGCTCTGCATTACCCGGGTCGGATAGGGATCATCGGCGCAGGCGGTCACCACAATCACGCGGATGGAATCATCGATACGGAGGATCTTGCGGGTGGCCTCCAGTCCACCGATACCCGGCATACGGATATCCATAAGGACAATATCAGGCCGTTTCTTGCGCACAAACTCGATGGCGTCCTCTCCGGACGATGCCTGACCCACCACATCAATGTCGGGGTTGTCCGCCAGCATCCGGGTAATTCCGGAACGCACCAGTTCGTGGTCGTCGACAACCAATACGCTGATCAAGATTCCACCTCGCACACGGCTTCAGGAAATACAGCGGGATTCTACCCTACTCGGGCACGCCCAGTCCGGCAGTATTTTCTACCGGATCGAACCAGACCACCAGATCGCCCCGCCGGACGGCTGCCATGACACGCTCCCTCTCGGCAAAAGGGTTCTCTGTGTCATTGAGGCCATGGTAGCGGGTGCAGTACTCCTCAACCAGTCCCTGAAGCTGGTCCAAGGTGAGTAGCTCCGTATCCACCACGAACTTCTCTTCGCGCGGGTCCGGCTCTGGTTGCAGGGCTGCTTCGTCGGTCATTATCCCTCCTGTGAGTGAGGGTATGTTAAGGATTTAACGCCCCGGGTAGAAGCCCCGTAACAACAGCTCAGCTTCAAAATCCTGACATGATTCACTATCATGCGTCGCTTTCAACGGTTTGGATGCTAATGAACCAGTCTGTCTTTCGCCTGACCCTTCCCATCCTGTTCGGTTACATTCCGCTTGGAATGGCCTTCGGCGTGCTGTTCGCGACCCAGCTGGACTATCCCTGGTGGGCGGCGCCACTGATGGGCGTGCTCATCTATGCCGGGGCCGGCCAGATTCTGGCGGTCAGCCTGCTGGCCGTCGGCGCCGGCATGGTCGAGGTCTTTGTCGCTATGTTCGTTCTGAACGCCCGGCACCTGTTCTACGGGCTGTCGCTGCTGGGCCAGTTCCGGGGTGCGGGCTGGCGCAAGGCCTACCTGATTTTCGGGCTGACCGACGAAACCTATTCCCTGCTTACCAGCCGCCCCCGGGGCCCTGAGCGCCACCATGAACAGGAGGTGGACTTCCGCATTACCGGTTTTAACCAATGCTATTGGGTCATTGGCTGCGCCATCGGCGCCCTGCTGGGCGACAATGTGGCCTTCGACAGCACGGGCATCGAATTCGCCCTGGTGGCCCTGTTTATCGTGCTCACTATCGAACAGTACAAGGCCCTGAAAGACGGTTTCCCGATCTGGACCGGTGCCGCCGCGGCCGGTATCGCCATGCTGCTGTTGTCCCCGTCGCACCAGCTGATCGGGGCCATTGTCATCGTGACCGCCGTTCTGCTACTGCACTACCGCCGCCTGAAGGACGCCGGTGCAACCGAGGGCGCACACCATGGCTGACATGTCTTACCTGTTTGCCTTTATCGGCGTCGCGGCCATCGCAACCTTTGCCACCCGGGTGATCCCGTTCGTGTTCTTCGAACGCCACACCGAACACCCGCTCATCAAACACCTTGGCCGTTACCTGCCGGCTGCGGTCATGGCCCTGCTGGCGACGGTGTTCCTCACCCGTTCGGGTAACTGGAATGCCGCCCTCCCTGGCCTGGATGCGATACTGCCAGGATTGCTGGTGGTTGCCATCCATCTTTGGCGGCGCAATGCCCTGCTATCCATTGCTGCCGGCACCGCTGCTTACATGACCATCCAGCAAACGGGCTTTCTCGCGGGATACTGAGCTTTTTGCCTTTCACTCGCGTACAGCTACAGTGAGGTAAAGCCTGAAATTCATCTGACAGAGAGAACCCCATGGTTACGCTCAACATAAACGGCGAGCAACACGAACTCGACGTCCCGGACAACATGCCTCTGCTCTGGGCGATCAGGGATGTGGTCGGCATGAAAGGCACAAAGTTCGGCTGCGGTGTATCCCAGTGCGGCGCCTGCACCGTGCATCTGAATGGTACGGCCATCCGTTCCTGCGTGACACCGGTATCCGCCGCCAAAGGCGAGATCACAACGATCGAAGCCATGGCCGAAGATCCGGTGGGCAGCAAGGTCCAGCAGGCCTGGCTGGACCTCGGTGTCGCCCAGTGTGGCTACTGCCAGGGTGGCCAGATCATGAACGCCACCGCCCTGCTGAAAAGAACACCCAACCCGGATACCAGCGAGATTGTCGATGCCATGGCCGGCAACCTGTGCCGCTGCGGTACCTACAACCGGATTCTCGCAGCCATTGAACGGGTCGCCGGCAAGGAGGATCAGGCATGAGCAGATCCGACGACAAACTGCTTTTAGCGAATGTAAGCCGCCGCCGTTTCCTCATGGGGCTTGCCGGAGGCTCGGCCCTCGTGCTGGCCGCGCGCTGGGATATGCCCCTGGCCAATGAAAAGGCCCAGTTCGGCGCCGGCGCCATGCCAGGTGGCTGGGTCGATGATCCGAACGTGTTCATTCATATCGATTCCGACGGCACTGTCACCGTCGTCAATAACCGCTCCGAAATGGGTCAGGGTATCCGTACCAGCCTGGTTTTGCTGGCCGCCGACGAACTGGGCGCCGACTGGGACCGGGTGAAGGTGCGCCAGGCGGAGGCCAACCAGGAAAAATACGGCAACCAGAATACCGACGGTTCCCGCAGCATGCGCCACTGGTACGATCCCATGCGCCGCGCCGCGGCCGCCGCCCGCCTGATGCTGGAACAGGCAGCCGCCAACCAGTGGTCGGTGCCACTACATGAGGTCCGGACCGACATTCACAAGGTCATCCATATCCCGTCTGGCAAAGAGCTGGGCTTTGGAGAACTGGCAAAAGCCGCCAGGGGGCTGGACGTACCCGGCCGCAACGACCTGGTGCTGAAGACCGCTGACGAGTTGCGTTTTATCGGCCGTGAATCCGGCTACATCAACGGCAAGCTGGAGTCTGCCTATCCCAAGGCCATAGACGGCGAAGACATCGTTACCGGCAAGGCGATCTTCGGCGCCGATGTCGAGGTGGAAAATCCGCTGTATGCGGTCATTGCCCGCCCTCCGGTCTATGGCAGCAAGTTGGAAAGCTACGATGACTCGGAAACCTTGAAAGTGCCGGGCGTTCAGAAAACCCTCGAAATAGAAGGCACCGGGCAGCCCGCCGGTTTCAGTCCGCTCGGCGGCGTGGCGGTAGTCGCCACCAATACCTGGGCAGCAATCGAGGGCCGCAGGAAGCTGAAAATCCAGTGGGACAACGGCCCCGCCGGGGACAATGCCAGCTACACTTCTGAATCCTATCGCAAAGCGCTGGAGGAACGTGCCCAATCGCCCGGCCGGGTTATCCGGGAGAACGGCGACGTCGAAGGCGCCCTTAAGCAGGCCGGCAAGACCGTATCCGCTACCTACTACATGCCGCACATGGCGCAATCTCCCATGGAGCCCATGGTCGCGACCGTAGTGGTCAAAAACGGTGAGGCGGAAGTCTGGGCACCGGTGCAGAACCCCCGTGCTACCCGGGATACCGTCGCGGGTCGGCTGGGTATGGACCGGGAGAAGGTGCGGGTCAATGTGACCCTGCTCGGCGGTGGTTTCGGCCGGAAATCCAAACCCGATTACGCGGCGGAGGCCGCCAGCGTGGCGCAGGCCTTCGAAGGCCGCCCCGTTCGCCTTCAGTGGACCCGCGAGGATGATATTCATCATGCCTACTTCCACGCGGTGTCGGTGGATCACCTGGAAGCAGGACTCGATAGTGACGGCAATGCGCTGGCATGGCGCCACCGCACCCTGTCACCCAGCATTGGCTCCCTGTTCGCCCCGGACCCGGAGCACAAGGGCGAGTTCGAGCTTGGCATGGGTTTCAACACCATGCCGTTCAGTATTCCCGCCATCCGGCTTGAGAACCCGCCGGCACCGGCCCACGTGAGAATCGGCTGGTTCCGCTCGGTGTACAACCTACCCCATGCCTGGGCCATCCAGAGCTTTGCCCACGAAGTCTCGGTCGCCGCCGGCAGGGATCATCGGGATTACGTGCTCGAGCTATTGGGTCCTGGCCGGGAGATCCATAACCTGACGGTGGGTGATGGCTGGAACTACGGTGAAGACCCGGATATGCACCCCATTGACACCGGGCGCATGCGGGCCGTGGTCGAGAAAGCCACAGCGGCCGCCGGTTGGGGCAAGGAGCTACCGGAGGGCCGTGGGATGGGACTGGCGTTTCACCACAGCTTCGTGTCCTACACCGCCATCGTGTTCGATGTGGAAGTCGATGACAGCGGCAACGTGATCATTCACCGGGCCGACATTGCCTTTGACTGCGGTCGGCAGGCCAATCCGGAGAGGATCCACTCCCAGCTCGAAGGTGCCTGCGTGATGGGCATCGGTGTCGCCCTGATGAGCGAAGTCACCTTCAAGCATGGCGTTGTCCAGCAGGACAACTTCGATACCTACCTGCTGCCCCGGATGCCGGACGCACCGAAGGAGATCCATATCCACCTGATGGACCGCCAGGACGAACCCATGGGCGGCGTTGGCGAGCCCGGCCTGCCTCCGGTGGCCCCGGCGCTGTGCAATGCCATCTATGCTGCCACCGGCAAGCGCATTCGCCGGCTGCCCGTGGGCGACCAGCTGAAAGCCTGAACCAATGACGAGGGTCTGTTACAGGCCCTCGTCGGTCTCCACCCGGTTCCGACCGCCCTTCTTGGCGGCATACATGGCCCGGTCTGCCCGCTGGATAATTGACTTGCGCTTGTCTTCCGGGCGCCAGGTGGCTACACCAATACTGGCAGTGATTATGGTTTGCACTCCAGACACCGTTACTTCGGTTACGGCCTGGCGGACCCGATCGGCCAACGCCACACCATCCCCGCGACCGGCGCCAGCGGCGAGGATGACAAACTCCTCACCACCCCAGCGCCCGAGATGATCCTCCTGTCGCAATACACCGGTGACCTTCCGTGCGACTTCATGCAACACCTCGTCACCGACAGCGTGTCCCCAGGTGTCGTTGATGTTTTTGAAATGATCGACATCCAGCAGCAGCACTGAAAACGGGAGACCATGGCGCCGTGCTTTCGCCAGCTCACGGTCCAGCTCATATTCCGTACGGTAACGATTCCACAGGCCGGTCAGAGAGTCATGGCTGGCAGCATGACTGAGTTGCTCGTTGGCCTGCGCCAGGGCCGCCTGCTCTGTCTTGAGCAGCTCGTTCAGGCGGGTGATCTCACTGATCGATGCCAGCAGCGCCATGTCCTCTGCCAGGTCCACCGCAGCAAGGCGCTCTACCCGTTTCCAGGATTCACTGCTGCCTTCCGTGGCTTCCAGCCAGGAACCAAAGGCCTTGCGAAAGGTTTCCTCCTCCCCCGGCGCACTGGTCAGGATATCCACTTCCGGACGGCCCTCCCAGTATATGCCTCGACCATGTTCTCCCCGGAATACCATGAACCAGCTGGTAACCCGCTCCCCCGGTAGTGGAACGGCAAGCAAACCGCAGGCTGCACCGAGCTCCAGCCCTCTGGCCAGCGGCTCCTCTTTCAGACTCGCCGACACCCAGGGTGACCGGCCCTGCTGCTCGGCGTTCAACCTGGCGACCAGTTGGTCGAGCGAAGCGGCGGGAGGGACCTCCCCGAGCGCTGCAATATCACCGCTGTTGGCATAGGCCATGCCACTGGCGCGGAACAATGCCAGCCAGTCGGGGGCGTATTTCTCCAGCATCCTGGCCGGAGACAACCCGACTGTGATATCCGCGGCCAGAAAATCCCTGGACTTGTGAACGCGCTGTAAAAACTGGGCTTCCATACGGGATTTCAGCAGGAACAGGCGCTGGGTGGCCATCAGCACCAGAGTGCGCGCCGCATCTCTCAGAGTTGGAGCAAGGGGAACCGGCTTTTGCGAGGTGCAGGTAACCAGGCCCCAGAGGCCTGAAGGGCCGACAATCGCGATAGAGAGCAGTGCCTGAGCCTTGAAATAATTCAGATACGCGGTCTGCCGCCGGGACGGAGCCCGGAGCACCGTCCCGCTGGCATCGACGTCCGCCAGCTGATCTTTCGTCATCCCGCCAGAAACGAGTACCGGTACCAAGCCGGCCTCAAGATCCGGAATGCTCCGCACCTGGTGCCGGGTCATTTTAGAGCGTTCTGCCAGAGGATACGCGGAGGCGGCAAAACGCTGACCCCGCAACGGAGAAACGCCCTTGCGCTTGCTCTCGGCAAGAAAGACACCATGGCCCTGCTCGTCAAAGTGCGCCACCACCACCCGGTCAAACCTGACCAGGTCGCGAACGCCGTCCACCAGGATATTCATTAGATCATCAGGGTTACGGGCACTGGCCAGTTTGCCGAGCCAGCGGTTGACCGTTCCGGTCATCCGTCTGGTTCCCAGTCCCGTCAACGGTTCAATTTCGACGACCACCCAGGCCCCGGAACGAAAGGCATTCACCTGGAGGCGGATCTGCCGGCCCTTGTTCTCCTTGCGGATGGACACAGGCCCGCTGAGCACATCGTCTCCAGCCAGTTCGCGGCGAATGCGGGCCAGCACCCGTGCACCGAATACTCCCTCCGGAGACTGGTCAAGCAGGGTTTCAGCAGGAACCTGCAGGAAATACTCGGCATTGGCACTGCACTGGACAATACGGTCCAGCGATCTGGTTAATACCAACAGGCAGCCACAGGGCTGGATCCTGAGAGAACTCCGCTGAAAACCGTTCGGTCCGGGCATCGGGTTGGTGAAATCCTTGGGAAAACCTCAAGGAAATTATACACTGCCGCCACGATTTCCCCCTGCACTATTTGTCCATGGCCCCGCGATGAACCTGATCAACATTTTTCTCCAGACACTGGAAACGACCTTACCGGTATTTGCCATGGTCTTTATCGGGCTCGGGCTGCGACGGATTGGCTGGATCGACGCCCCCTTCATCAACACCGCCTCTGCCCTGGTCTTCAAGGCAACACTGCCAACGCTGGTATTCCTGAGCATCATCCGTGCCGACCTCAGCACCGCCCTGAATCCGGAGCTGCTGCTGTTCTACCTGCTGGCCACCCTTGGCGGCTTCGGGCTGACCTGGCTCTGGGCAACCTGGCGCGTGCGTAGAGAGGATCGCGGGGTGTATGTGCAAGGGGCTTTCCGGGGCAACTGCGGGATTGTCGGCCTGGCGCTGGCGGCCAATCTGTATGGCGATTTCGGGTTATCCGCCGGCGGTATCCTGCTTGGTTTGGTGATCATCTCCTACAACGCACTCTCGGTGGTGGTGCTGATCGCCTACCAGCCCGGTCAGTCCGCCAGCTGGCGCAAGATCATCCATGACATTGTCCGCAACCCCCTGATTATCGCCGTGGTGGTGGCCATTCCCTTTGCCTGGCTGAATATCGGGCTGCCGACATGGGTCATGACCAGCGCCGACTATTTCGCCTCCCTGACCCTTCCGCTGGCCCTGTTGTGCATCGGCGCCACCGTCTCCCTGAGCTCCATTCGCAGTGACAGCAAGACCGCGTTCGGATCCAGCGCCATGAAGATGATCGTATTGCCGGCCCTGTGTACCGCTGCCGGCTGGTTGGCCGGTTTCCGGGGGCCGGAACTGGGGCTGATGTTCCTGTTCTTTGCCAGCCCGACCGCTGCCGCCAGCTTCGTGATGGTCAAGGCGCTGGGTGGCAACGACCGCCTGGCGGCGAATATCATTGCCCTCACCACCCTGATGGCCAGCGTTACGGTCACTGCCGGCGTATTCCTGTTGCGAAGTTACGGCGTCATCTGAGATACGACCGTATGAACCGTTTCGAAACCGCGGTGACAACCACCCAGGTAACCGCCACCAAACAGGTTGTAGTGGTTCAGATAGTGGTACAGGTTGTAGATGTCCCGTTTGAGGGGATACTCCGGAGTGCGTGCATACATCCGATCGTAGGCCTCGTAGAACGCCTCGCCGAAGCCGCCGAACATTTCTGTCATGGCGAGATCCGCCTCCCGGTCACCGCAATAGACCGCCGGATCAATAAGCCAGGGACCATTCCGGTCAAACAGGGCATTGCCGTTCCAGAGGTCTCCGTGAAGCAAGCTCGGATGCTCACAAGTGTTATCCAACCACCTTGCCAAAGCCTCACCGTGACGCTTGAGCACCACCTCGAATTCACCACGGATCTCCGCATTCCGGATCCGGCCCACCTGATAAGCCAGGCGGTCTGAAACGAAGAACTCGCCCCAGTACTCCGACCAGCGATTCGGTTGCGGCGACAGCCCGATGTAGTTGTCCCGTCCCCAGCCATATCGGTCCTGCCTCAGCCGGTGCATGAGGGCCAGGCCCTCTCCAAGCATGGCAAGGGTTTCGGCGGTGGCAGGCCCGGATTCGATGCCGGTGATCTCCAGCACATTGTTATCCACACGGGCCACCTCCGGAATCCGCACATCGGAGACACCCGCCTGCACCAACACTGAACGAAGGCTCTCCAGCCCCTCCGCCTCGCAGATCAGTGCATCCGAAAATCCGGTGGTATTATGTTTGGTGAACATGACTTTAGCTTTCCTTGAATCGTTTCCCGCCGGGGCGTTAGATTGAATTCAGGCTAACATGTAACGGAGTCGTGCGACCGCTATGGACAAGAAACGCTGGAAAATGCTGATCTCAGGCAAGGTGCAGGGAGTCTACTACCGGGCCTCCACCGAGAAGGAAGCCAATCGGCTGGGGCTGTCGGGTTACGCCAGAAACCTGCCGGACGGGCGGGTCGAGGTGATTGCTGAAGGAAGCCCGGAAGAGCTCCAGCAACTTCACCAGTGGTGCCAGGAAGGGCCACCTGCGGCCAAAGTGACTGATATCGAGGTTGAGGAGCAGCGGGCGAATGGGGAGTTCTCGAATTTCGGGGTGCGGTACTGACATTTCAGCGAAGCTGTTGTCGTAAGGCCTGATTCAGGGTTTTCTCCCACGCTTCAACATCAACCCCACAACTGCTGAGGACCTCAAAGTCCCGGTTCTCCAAGACTTCGTCCAGCGGCCGTCCGGCGGACTGGATGACCCGATCACGTTCTTCCAGCAGGGCTGCAATATGAAACCGGTAGAGCCGGACCAAATGGGTTATCCAGATGTTGACCGGCCAGCTCGGTGACGCATGGTCAATTTCAAATTCGCCAAGCCGGGGAATGACCTGCTCGGCGGAATGCCACTTCTCGTCGGTCACCCAGCGGTTGGTGGTGAACAGGCCAATCGGGTAGCCCCAGGCATCCATGGATATGGCAATGAGGTGCATGGTGGGGTCTTCGCCCTGCCCCCCCTCTACCAGCCTCAGGAACGTGTGGAAATGCCCGTGTTCGGGGTTGTCAGGTCGGTGGGCGTGGTAATAGTACTGGCTGCGGGTCTCCCGGTCGAAGACATCGCCCTTCGGGTAATGCTCCATCTCGTAGAAGGTTCCCTGCCCCTTCAAAACCTCACCGACAATATTCAGGCCGGCTTTCTCGAGCACCCGATAGCACTCCCGGATCCGTTGGGCGGAGTCCAAGAGGCTTTCGAGCTCGTCGTCAGTCAGGGCCGAGAGATCAGGCTGAAAATCCATCAAAGGCCCATGAGCTCCCGGACAGCACCCTCCCGACTGGTTTTCAGACCGGCAGCCCGTCCTTCCTCAATGGCAATCTCTGCAGGCACACCCATGTGGAACCGGTAGAGAGCCCACATGGCGCCTACTCTATTGCTGCTGGCGCAATGAAGCAGGATGGGATAATTCGCCGGTGACGATGCAATCTTCGAGAATGCCTCGACCTGAGCCTGGGTCGGCGCAGTGGTGGAAACGCCAAGGGCATAGAAATTCAGGCCCGCGGCATGTGCCTCGGCCTTTTCCTCCGCTACCCCCTCCTCTTCGGTAAGCAGGCTGACCACGGTGTTGAATCCCTGGGCCTTCAGTTCTGCCATTGCGCCTTTCTCGACGTGACCGCCGGCAGCAATAAACGGCGATGGCCGGTTGTAGTTTTTGACAACCTGTGGCATTTCGCTGCCGTAGGGCACCATGGGCCAATCGTTTTCGATCGCGAACGGCAAGCCCCGGTCAGGATTTTCCGTGGCCGTTCTGGGAACGGCAGCGGGCATTGGCTGGGATGCGTCACTACCCGAATCGGAGCCTGCCGCACAGGGATTTGCTGACGGATTGGCTGCGGCGCAGGGGTTGGCCGCCGCGCAAGGGTTTGCCCCACTCTGGCTGGCTGCAGCGCACGGATTCGCAGCCGCACAGGGATTGGTCGCCGACTGACTGCTTGTCTGGGCCTGTGTTGCAGCCGGGTTCTGCGAATCCGAGCACCCCGCAACCCCCATGCCCAATGCGATAGTGATAGCCACAGGCAAGGCGGCACGCTTGAAACGGTAACTGGTCATGACTGTGCTCCTTCAGTTCTATCTGTTGTCGGCCGGATAAAGGTCAGAAGCCTGGTAGGGTCCGCCCATCTTTTGCTCAAGCTTGCTGCCGAGCTTGAAACCACCCCAGGCCATCGCCGCCAAGACGAGAATAATCAGCCATTCGGGAATGCCGGCAAGATCCATCAAAGTCTGCCCCTGCGGGCCGGGCGTCGCGAGGTAGAGCTCCTCGAGCGGGCCGAACCAGGCGGCAAACAGCGCGGTACCCAGCACCATTCCGACCATAAACACGATGGCATCAATCCGCCCCCCGGCAAGCCCGGTCACCGAGGTGCCCGGGCAATAACCCCCAATGGCGAAGCCGGCACCGATCAGCAATCCGCCAACCGCCATCGCGACATAGAACGGCGTGGGGACGTAGTAGCTGCCAGCCCCCATCAAACCGAACTGTTTCGACAACCAGAGCAGCAGGGCCGCCACAATAACGGCGGTAAACATCACCTTGAAAACGGACCAGTCTTCCAGGCGAAACTGCCCGGTAAGTTTCCTGGGGCTGCCAAAACCTGCATTCTCCAGCACAAAGCCAAACAGGAAGCCGGCCAGCAAACCGGACGCAACGCCGGAATCATAGAGAGGCCAGATCATTGCCAGTACCTCCTTACAATGAAGCTGAACAGGAAACCTGCCGCGAAGAAGCAGATCAGGAACACAAAGCCCCCAACGGCCAACGCGGCCCCCCCGGAAAGACCGAGGCCACTGGTGCAGCCCCGTGCCAGACGGGCACCGAGCCCTGTCAGGATTCCGCCTATCAGAGCCAGCACGAGCCGGCTACCCATCCCGGATGACGGTCCCCGTTCCACCTGAGGCCTGAACCTTCGACCGGAGAGCGCGCCAACAAGTGCCCCAATGAACGCTCCGAGCACCTCCCAGGTGATCCAGGCCTGCAGTGGCTCACCGCGGACATAATCGCCCAGGTAGCGGTTGGCCGCAGTCAGCTCCGGTGCCAGCCATTGCCCGATCTCGGCTGTCAGTCGCGTGAAGAACCCGCTGGAACCGAGGCCATGCCCGGTCAGGACAAAGGTGAGAAATAAAGCCAGCCCCAGGGCAATGCCTGCCCAGAGGGGTGACCAGAAAGGACGTGGAGACATGCGGTTCTCCTTTTTTCAAAGTTATATACTTTTTATATATTCTTATTCCGATATGTCAACGAAGTCCAACGCTCAACTCTCAGTGATCTGACCTCTGTCAAATTCAGAGTCGGACACCAGAATGGAAGGTGGTTGGAAGTTGTCTATGCTTCTTCTAGTGACCGCCTACGCATGGAGGCGTACGTGAAAACCTCATCCAAGGCACTTGCTTGCTCCGGGGTGCTGGTTACCTTCGTGGTGAGCTTGCTCGTCACGATGAGTGTATTTCGCTTTCAGACAACGCTTGGCCAGCTGATCCAGGGCAGAATTTCTGTTGTCAGCGAAAACATCGCCGACTCCGTGGAAGGCGCCATCGACCTCGGGTTATCGCTCGGCGAATTACGTAACGCCGACGTCCTGCTCCTCCGCGCTCAAGCCAGTGATCCGGAAATTACAGGAATTGACATTTTCGCCCCCGGCGGAAAGATCCTCTTCTCGACGGCACCGGACCAGACAGGAAACTTTGTTGATCCCGGAATCGTGGCAACTCAGAAAAACCGTGGTGACAGCACCTGGGGCGTGGAAACAGTATCCGAGTTCATCAGCGGGGCCTCTCTGACCGACAGTATCGGGAGAGCCGTCGGCGGTGTAGCGCTCACCTACTCAAAGAGAGGGTTCCATAAAAAAGTCCGGTCACTGGGCAAGGCACTGCTGACCGGAGCAGCGTTGGTTACGGCGGCCTTCATCGGGCTTGTGTACTTCGGTATTCGGCTGAGCTTCCGCAGCATCGACAGGTCCGCGGAGACCTCCCCAATTGTCGCGCGGGCCGGCGAAAACCGCGGGCAAGTAATGGAGGCGCGCAAGACAAGCGGCAAAGGAATCCTTCACCGTCTTACCCAACGACTTCTCGTCCTGTTGGTCACCGCAATGGTGCTATCCTCGGTGGCCGTCGCCGGGTTGGTCATGAAGAACTTCGACAGATTGCTGGCCCCGGAACTGGAAGCCAAAGCACAGATGATCGGGTCCATGGTGGAAGCGGACCTGATGCGCGCCCTTGAGCTTGGCATACCCTTCGGGCAGATCTATGGCGCTGAGCGTTATCTCGAGGATGTCGTTAGTGACCATGTCGAACTGGTCTACATAGCAATCAACTCTGCAGATAGCCCGGTCATCTACCAGGGAGGGCATGTCAGCGGGGAAACAAGAAACTCCATGGCAACCCTGCCAGCGTCCCCGGGCCCTGGCGGTAGTCCGGATGTAAAGGAGCTGGACGACGCCCTCGACTACACCATCGCCTTCCACTCCGTAGACGGCACTCTCGGTCGCATTCATGTGGGCGTCGACAAACACTATGCACAGCAGCAACTGGACGACATTTTTTTCAACATTGTGGTTATCCTGATTGCGGCGATCCTGGTCGCATTCGAGGTCATGCTGGTGCTGGTCCAGACCATTCGCGCACGCGCCGGACTGGCCATCAGGGATTCAGGCACGGAGCGCCTCGCTGCTGTCAGCGATGTCCGGATACCGCTGTTTCTTTTTGCGTTTGCCGAGGAACTGCAGAAATCGTTCCTGCCCCTGTTTGTCCAGGAACTGTATACCCCCGTGCCGTGGCTGAATGAGCCAGTGATAATAGGCTTGCCTATCGCCGTGTATCTTGCCGTGCTGGCCATCGCCGCGCCCTATTCGGGCCGTTGGGCTGAGCGATATGGAAGCCGTAAGCTCTTTCTTCTCGGCTTGTTACCCGCAATAGCGGGCTTTATCGGCTGCTCTCTGGCTGGCAGCATCAGCGAACTGGTCTTATGGCGGGGGACCACTGCCCTCGGTTACGCCATGATCACAGTCAGTTGTCAGGACTACATCATTGCCAATAGCCATACCCGGAAGTGGGGGCGGAACATGGTTTTGTTCGTGGGCATAATCATGAGCGCAACCATGTGTGGTACTGCCGTGGGTGGTATCCTGGCCGACCGCTTCGGCTATCAGACGGTCTTCGCACTTGCCGCCGTCATTGCTGTACTAGCCGGCATGGCAGCTTCCCGATCCCTGGTGGACAGCCCCGGAATCGAGCCGAGCGCAAACACAAGTACGCACGAGCAAAACCGGATTCCCCTGAAGCATTCCGTTAGCGCCGCTTTGAGGGTCGCATCCAACCTCCACTTCGTATTGTTCCTGCTATGCATAGCCATACCCGCCAACGTCCTCGTCGCTGCCTATTTATGGTATCTGGTGCCGCTCTACCTGTCTGATCTTGGCGCCACCGCCTCTGAAATTGCACGGGTCATGATGCTGTATTACCTGCTGATTGTCCTTTTCGGGCCGGCGGCATCCCGGATGGCGGATCTTGCTGGGTCCCGGGCCTGGCTGATTGGACTCGGATCACTCCTTTCCGGTATTGGCCTGGTCACGCTGAATGAATGGGAAAGCATATGGGCAGTGGTCATCTCGGTGACAGTGTTGGGCCTCACCCACGCTCTTACCAAGGGTGCGCAGGTGCCCCTGGCTCTGTTCATCTGTGCCCGTGAGGCAGAAAAAGTGGGTCGGACCACGATACTGGGCTTCTTACGCTTTTCTGAGCGAATTGGCAGTTTGCTCGGCCTGATGGTCTCCGCAATGCTGATCGCCAATTACGGGTATCAGGCAAGCATCGGCCTCACCGGCATACTGGTTTCAAGTACCGCCTTTCTGTTCCTTATTGTCCATTTGCAGGCTGTCAGGCAGGTTGAAAAAGCATCCCCGGGAGAGACCTCATGAACCGGAGCGTCGGCACTTCCCTCTTTACAGCCGTATTGCTCATGCTGCCCCTGGTTCTGCCGATGGAATCCGCTGTGGCCAGCAAATCGCGCTTCACTATTGTCATGATGGTCTGGCGAGGATGCGAGGAAGCCTGTAAAGGCTTTCAGGATTATATCCGCCAACGGGACATTCCTGCGGATATTCTCATACGGGATGCGAACCGGGACCGAAGCCGCCTACCCGGGTTTGTCACGGAGGCGAAAAACCGGAATGTGGATCTGGTGGTCACCTGGGGGACGTCAGTGACGCGGGGTGTCGTGGGCTCAATCGACCAGACCGATCCGGCTGAACATATTACGCAGATCCCGGTGGTTTTCATGATCGTAGCAGACCCGATCGGGGCAGGCATCATCAAAAGCGTCGAATCCTCTGGCCGGGAAAACATCACCGGAACACTTAACCGCGCTCCGGAAGAGGTCCAGATTAAAGCGATACGCGCCTATCGGCCGTTCCGGAAGCTCGGAGTGCTGTTCAACCGCAACGAACTCAACTCCGTGCTCAACGCAGACGCTATTGACGCTCTGGCCAGAAAGGAAGGTTTTGAACTGGTCAGCTATGAGTTCCCTCTAGGGGCGGACGGAAAACCTGCCGTTGACCAGATGCCCGACGCGATCTCCACCATGGAACGGGCCAATGTTGACTTCATATACGTAGGATCGAGCTCTTTCCTGATGGCTAACCGGGACCGGCTCATCAAAGAAGCGACGGCCCGCGGGCTACCCATTGCCACCGCCTATGCCGCAATGGCATCGGAATCCGGAGCACTGATAGCGGTTGCCAGCCGTTACTACAACGTGGGTAAACTCGCCGGCTTCCAGGCTGAGCAGGTACTGATTAACAGGATTCGCCCGATCGAGGTTCCCATTCGTAACCTTAGCCGCTTCTCCTATATCGTGAACATGGAGGCAGCGCATCGGCTCGGAATGTATCCGCCCCTGGATGTGTTGCGATATGCGGAAGTGGTGGAATAGGTTTCTTTTTACCCCGCCAATCGGCTAATAAAAAACCCCGCCATTTCTGACGGGGTTTTGTATTGGCGGAGAGGGAGGGATTCGAACCCTCGATACGCTATTAACGTATACACACTTTCCAGGCGTGCGCCTTCAGCCACTCGGCCACCTCTCCTATAAACTGTTTCAAATCAGCGGTGTTACCGCTCATTTGAGCGGCGCAAACTGTAATGGTTTTTCAGGCCCTTGGCAACACCCTATCGGGAAATCACCGAAAAAATTTCACGTTGGCCCGATTTCCGGTTAACGGTTGAACAGGTTGAGGACTATCGTTAACAGAACGCTGATGATAATCATCGAGGTAATTGGTATAAACACTGCCCTCTCAGAACAAGGAGAATAACAATGCTGATGAAAGCAGACCAATCTGTCCTGGTCCTGATTGATCTCCAGGAAAAGCTGATGCCCGCGATCAGCTTCGGTGAGGAAGTGGCTGACCGCTGTACGACACTGGCGACGATTGCGGGTCTTCTTGGGGTGCCGGTACTCGGTACCGAACAGTTGCCTGACAAACTCGGCCCCAATATCGAATCGGTGCGGGAACTGTGCGATTCCGTTCTCGACAAGACCCATTTCGATGCCTGCCCGGATGGCCTGATCGATCAGCTGCCGGAAGGTCGGCAGCATATTGTCATTGGTGGCTGTGAGACCCATGTCTGTATGATGCAGACTGCGCTGAGCCTTCTCGATGCGGGGTACAAGGTGTGGGTGGTGGCGGACGCCACCGGCTCGAGAAATGATTTTGACCGGGATGTCGCCCTGGATCGGCTGAACGAGAGCGGAGCCCGGATTGTTACCCTGGAGATGGTTGCGTTCGAGTGGATGCGTGATTGCCGGCACCCGCGATTCCGCGATATCCAGGCGCTGATCAAGTAATCGGCCCTGCGCGGTCATCCAGCGCATCTCCGTTGGCGTATTCCCGGCATTCCAGCAATCAGAGGTTTGTCATGCTCAATATGGATTTCAGTGAAAAGGTGGTGATCCGTACCGCAGAGATGGACTGGGTACCCAGCCCTGCCGGTGGCGTGATGCGGAAGCCACTGGCCCGGGAAGAAGCGGAACGGGGTCACGCCACCAGTGTGGTGCGCTATGAGCCGGGCGCATCGTTCAAGCGCCATGAACATCCGCTGGGCGAAGAAATTCTGGTACTCGAAGGCGTGTTCTCCGACGAGACCGGCGACTACCCCGCCGGCACCTACCTTCGCAACCCTCCCGGCAGTGGCCACGCCCCCTTCAGCAAGGAAGGATGTACTCTGCTGGTGAAACTGCACCAGTTTGACGAGAGAGACACGGAAACCGTCCGGGTGGATACCCGCACGGCCGAGTGGCTACCGGGGATTGGGGGGCTTCAGGTGATGCCCCTGCACGATTTCGAGCACGAGCATGTGGCACTGGTGAAGTGGCCGGCCAACGAGGTATTCCAGCCCCACCGACACTTCGGTGGCGAGGAAATCTTTGTGCTTTCCGGCGAGTTCTGCGACGAACATGGCCGCTATCCTGCCGGCACCTGGATACGCAGCCCGCACATGAGCCAGCATCACCCGTTCGTGGATCAGGAAACCGTTATCTGGGTCAAGACCGGCCACCTTCCCCTGGCAGCGCCGTAAAAAGAAAAAAGGCCCCGAAGGGCCAAGAGAGTGCGCATCAGGATGACATTGCTGAGGATTGCCAACCGACGCTGCTGAAGAGGTCGTTGCTTGCACCATCGCCTGCGGGCGTATAGCGGAAATCATTTTCTCCGGCCGGCAGGGCGAACACGTGGTAAGCCTCCGGTCCGAACGGGTCCAGTGCGGTACCGAGATAGTCGAAGCGATCCGGTACCGGCTCACCGGACAGGGCCACCCGGAACTGACGCTCGACTGTCGGTGTACCAACATTCAGCGGCTGTTCCACCCAGAGGTACACGGCCTTGTGCGGGACGATGTATTCGCAGCGCACTACCCGGTAGCCCTCTTTCAGGTTCAGGGTTGTCGGCTCTTTTCCGGCCTCAACGCGGAATTTGTGAATCGTTTTCATGGCTGCTTCCTCCGAGTTGCCACTTCACGATTCCTATGTTCCTCCGAACTCTACTTCGAGAAAATAAGCTTTTTTGATCTTTCAGCATCGACATTTTCGATGCATCAACTATCCAGATCAGTTCCAAGCGCGCTGAAATTGACTGGGTCCATGCAGATTGCCCGTACACCCTCGTGGGCGAGTTTACGGCCGCGGGTGATGGCAAACAGTTCATCCTGTACATCATCAATACTGGCGATGTGCTCCACCTCGTACTGCCGGCAGACTTCCCGGCGTATCACCGTGGGTGCCGCAAAGACGCCATAACCCTGGCGGCCGAAAACCTTGATCAGGGCACTGTCATCGACCCGGGCCATCAGCCTCATGCGCACGCCCTGCAGCGACAGCCAGTTCATCAGGCGCTCGAAATACGGCGCATCGGTGGCATTGGCCAGCAGAGGCTGGCCATTCAGGGAGTCGGGGAAGCCTTCTTTCAGCCTGGCGGCCAGTGCCGGGGCAGCAAACAGGCTGATACTGGAGCCGGCGACGGGGTGCACGGTGAAGGGTCCGTGTTCGTCCAGCCCCGGCATCCGGTCCGCCAGCACCACATCCAGCTCCTTTCGCTTGAGGCTCAGCACGAGATCTTCGGTTCTACCAGTCCGGCATTCCAGCTGCACCGGTCGTTTGAGCACCATGGCCGGCTGCAACAGGTAATAGGCAATCAGCTTGTGGATCGAGGCCGAGATACCCGCGGACAGGGTCAGGGGGCGATCAGCGGGTGCAAGGCGGAGAGTATCCGTCAGTTCCCCGGTCAGGGCGAAGATATCGTCGGCGTAGCCCAGAATCATCCGGCCGAAATCTGTCAGTGCCAGTTTTCGCCGCTCCCGGATGAAAAGCCGACCGCCCACCGCCGTTTCGAAAGTGGCAAGTTGACCACTCAGTGTTTGCGGGGCCAGATCGAGCACCTCGCTCGCCCGGGCGATCGAGCCTTCCCGGCTGATCACCCAGAAATAGTAGAGATGGCGGAGGTTGAGCTGTTCCATGGATTCTGACCTCCTGGGGGAGTCAAGCCGGACGGGGCACCTTCAGGATCTCCCCGAAGGTGACGTATTCGCTGCCTCCGAGTCGCCCCAGGGGATCAATGGCAGAACCGTCAAAACGCAGTCGCTCCTTGTCATCCCGGGCAACGGCCTCGTCCGCCACATGGATGGCGTTGATCTTGCCAAAAATCAGGGACTGGGGTGCCGCGCCGATCTCCTTGATCTCGTAGAGCTCACAGGCCAGTGCCACCCGGCAGTCTTTCAGACGTGGCAGAGGAGAGCCATCAAACTCCGTGAGTTCAAGATCTACATTTTTCATCTCGGATTCACCATGCGGCAATGTCCGTGAGGTTTCGGTCATGGCTTCCGCCAGCTCCCGATGGGCGATGTGCACCACAAAATGCCGGTTGTTTTCGATGTTCACCCGGGTGTCCTTGAAAGAACCGTCCGTGGGCTTCTTGCCGACGGAAAACATCAGCAATGGCGGATTGCTGGTAATCGGTGTGAAGAACGAGAACGGTGCCAGATTGTAATCACCGTCCGGATTCTCACTGAGCACCCAGGCGACCGGCCGGGGAATAATGGTCTGGGTGAGGATGTGATAGACCTCTTTCGGGTCCATGCCATCAAAATCAATCTGCATCTGCGCCTCCTGTCTGCAGCTTCTGGGTTGCCCTGGAACGAGCCAGCCATAGCATAACGAGAATGCCCTGAAGTACCAGGAAAGGTACGGAGACCATAACCAGACCGGACCACCCGACCCAGGCAAAAACCGCCCCGGCGGACAGCGACGCGGTGGCCTGGGAGCCGAATACAAGGACGTCATTGAGCCCCTGCACCCGGAAACGCTCGGAACCCTGGTAGCCCTGTGGCAACAAGGCAGTTCCCCCCACGAACAAAAAATTCCAGCCCATGCCCAGCAACAGGAGCGCCCACAGGTAGTGGTGGAAGCTGATTCCGGCTGCTGCTAGCAGCACACACGCGAGATAAGCCAGCAGCCCGCCGACCATCATCAGCGGAATGCCCACTACCCTGGTCAGCCAGCCGCTGATCAGGGATGGCAGGTACATGGCCATGATATGGAGCTGAATGACAGTCTTGGCATCGTCCAGGCTATGGCCGGCCATTTCAGTCATGCTCAGCGGGGTCGCGGTCATGATAAAAGCCATCACCGCGTAACCGATGGCGGCGGCACCAATCGCGGCCAGCACCATGGGATTGACCAGGATTTCCCGCAGTGGCCGACCGCCGCCAACATGGTCCTCCCGGACCAGTTCACCTTTCGACCGATAGCCGGCGAAAAGAGTGACCAATGCCGCGCCCTGCACCGTCAACAGTCCAAGCCAGCTATCCATAAACGGATAGGCTTCCTCGGGCCCAGCACCAAGCGTGGCAATCTCGGGCCCCAACCAGGCTGCACCGAGTCCGCCCAGAAGCACCCTGGCTGCGGCCGAGGCTGCAAGTTCCGGTCCCACCGACTCCATCGCGGCAAACCGGTACTGGTGCACCACCGCAAGGCCACTGCCGCCCACGACCGCAGCCACACAAAGCAACGGAAAAGATCCCTGCCAGGAAGCCAGTGCACCCAACCCGCCTGCCAGAATGCCCATGATGGCACCCAGCAGCATGACCGATTTGCGCCCTATCCGCTCCATCAGCCAGGTCGCCAGCTTGACCGAAAGCACGGTCCCGACCACCACGAGCCCCACGGGAAGCGTGGCCCACTCCGCAGACGGTGCCAGGGCCCTGCCCTGGATGCTGCCGATGACGATGATGAACGGTGCGGTACACATGGCCAGCGCTTGCGCAGCCACCAGCACCCAGACATTCAGTGGCATGGATTACTTTTTCCTGTAGGCGGTACCGCTTGGGCACTCAATGGGTTCGTAAAGCTCGGGCACATCGCCCGCCAGCTCGGAGGATCCGGCGATCAGGTAGCCGCCGGGATTGAGGGCAGCATGAAACCGGGCCAATATGGCCTTTCTCTTTTCTGCCGAGTAGTAAACCAGGACATTCTGGCAGACCACCACGTCGAACTTGCCCGGCAAAGTGCGTTGAAGCAGGTTCAGCTCACGGAACTCGATCAGGGCACGGATGTCGGGGCTGACTTGCCAGCCCCCCTTTTCGACGGACCGGAAAAACCGCTCCTTGCGTCCAGAGGTAACGCCGGTATCGTCAGGTCCGACTTCGTAGTGAGCCCGTCGGGCAACTTCCAGGGCGCTCCTGGAGGTGTCCGTCGCCAATATCCTGATCGAGCCCAGGCTACCGGGATTCTGCTCCCGGAACTCGCTTGCGGCCATGGCGAGGGAGTACGGCTCCTGGCCGGTTGAACAGGCGGCAGACCAGATGGCCACCCGCTTGCCCGGGCTGCGCCCGGCGATATCGGGTAACACGTGATCGCCCAGCAATGAAAACACCGCTGCGTCAACGAACCACCGGCTCTCGCTCATGGTGATCGCATCAATGACAGCTTCCTTCAGGCCGGACCGCCCCGGTCGGTCGAGCCGTTCCAACAGATCCACGATGGAAGCCAGTTGATGATTATCCAATACAGGCCGCAGGCGTCGCCGTGCCAAATTCTCGGCACTGTCCCGCAGCAGGATCCCGCAGGCGTCCCGAAGATAGGCCTGCAAGGCCTGATAGTCGCTTGTCTTTAAAGTTTCCATTGACTCATTATTATATTCGCGTAATTAACGTGGCATTTTACCACCTTCGGCTGGCCGTTGTGTGGGATCAATCTGCTAACATCCTGTTTCACCCAGCTGGTCCCGCTGATCTACCCCGGTCAGAACTTTGCCTACAACATCGAGAGTGTCCCGGATATGACCCAATACATGCCTTTTTCCCGCCAACTGGTTTCCCCGCTGCTGGCCACTCTGACTGCTTTTTGCCTGGCGTCAGCGCCCGTACAGGCCCAATCGGGAGACGAGGACGCGACAACGCCAGAAGTCCGGTTTGAAACAAATCAGGGTGACTTCGTGCTCGAACTTCGCCCCGATGTGGCGCCGGAAACCGTCGAGAACTTCCTTCAATACGTTCGGGACGGATTCTATGAAGGCACGGTGTTTCACCGTGTCATCCCCGGTTTCATGATCCAGGGCGGCGGATTCACGCCTGAGCTGTCCCGGAAACCGACCCGGGATCCGATCGTCAACGAGGCCAGCAAGGAGCTTCCGAACCAGCGGGGCACCATTGCCATGGCCCGAACCAACAATCCGGATTCGGCAACTTCCCAGTTTTTCATCAACGTGGTCGACAATGACTTCCTCAATGCCGGTGTCCGTGGCCCTGGCTACGCCGTGTTTGGTGAGGTTACCGAAGGCATGGATGTGGTTGATTCCATCGCCGGTGTCGAAACCGGCTACGCCCGTGGCATGAGAGACGTACCGGTCGAGCCGGTCATCATCGAGAAGGTTTCGGTCGTCAGCAACGACGAGTAGAGAATGACTGAGAGCACAACGCGCCCGCCAGCCCCAGCCATCGAACCCGCCGATCTAGCCTGGCGGGACGGAATACCGGAGTCGGCCCGGTTCGGGGACGTCTATTTCTCCCGCGACAATGGTCTCGAAGAGACCCGATATGTCTTCCTGAACCACAACAACCTGCCCGACCGTTTCCGGGACGTGCCTGCGCAGCGAGCATTCGTGATCGCGGAGACCGGATTCGGCACCGGCCTCAACTTTCTTGCCGCCTGGCAGGCCTGGCGGGAACACCGGCCGGCTAACGGGTCCGTACTGCATTTCATCTCCGCAGAACGCTACCCGCTTACACCGGGTGACCTCAAGCGGGCGCTGGACCTCTGGCCCGAACTGGCACCACTCGCTCAAGAACTGCTTGCCCAATACCCGCCTCTGGTCCGGGGTACACACCGCCTGGTACTGGATGAGGGCCGGGTGCGCCTGACCCTGTACTTTGGCGATGTCCTGGAGGCCTGGGGAGCCCTGTCATTCTCTGCCGACGCCTGGTTCCTCGATGGTTTCGCTCCGGCCCTGAATCCCGGCATGTGGCTGGACCAGGCCATGGCGCTTATCCGCGAGCACAGCAGACCGGGCACCACCCTGGCCACGTTCACTGCGGTTGGCAGGATACGCCGTGCGCTCGAGGACGAAGGATTCGAGATGCGCAAAACCCCGGGCTACGGACGCAAACGGGACATGATAGCCGGGGTGCTGACCGGCACCGCTTGCAGTGACTCGCCTGTGCCTTCCGGCACCGTGGCCATCATTGGTGCAGGCATCGCCGGCACCCTGCTGGCCCGGAACCTGGCCAGTCGTGGGGTGGCCGTCACCCTGATTGATGCAGAAGAGAACGCTGGTGCCGCGGCCTCCGGCAATCTTCAGGGCGCGATGTATGTAAAGCTCGGCGTCGAATTCAATACCCAGACAGAACTGGCCCTCTCCGCCCTGACCTTCAGCCAGCGTACCTACGAACCATACCGGGATGCCTTCTGGCACCCGACCGGTCTGCTACAGCTGGCATGGAATCCCCAGGAACAGGACCGGCAGGCCCGCTTCCTGGAGCGCAACCAGTATCCCGAAGAGCTTCTGTACCCTGTGGACGCGGCCACCGCCTCCGAACTTACCGGCACCCCCGTCGCCAACGGTGGGCTCTGGTTCCCCCATAATGGCTGGCTGTCACCCGGCAGCCTATGCCGGGAGCTGGCCCGTCACGCGCTCATCGATTGCCGGTTCGGCACACGAGTGGATCGGCTGATGCCCTGTAACGGAAAATGGCACCTTTCCAGCCGTGATGGGGCGGACATTATCGCGGATAGTGTGGTGATTGCGGCAGGCCACCAAACGGCGGAACTGATCCCGCTCAAGGGTGAATATCGGTTCAAGGCGATCCGGGGCCAGGTAACCCACCTCCCCGGGGAAGCCATCCGGGCACCGAAGGCGGTTATCTGTGGCCAGAAATACCTGAATCCGTGCCAGGACGGTCTGGCAGTGACCGGGGCCACCTTTGACCTGCACAGTGCCGATCCCTCGGTCACCCACGAGGCAAACAACGAGAATCTCGAGCAGCTCGGTGCCATGTTGCCCGGGTTATTTGCTGAGAACGGAAGTAACGGGGATTTCGGGGGTCGGGTCGGGTTTCGCTGCACAACCCACGATTACCAACCAGTGGCCGGAATGATGGCAGACTGCAACGGGCATTCACTCGAAGGCGTCTATCTTCTCACCGGTCTGGGGAGCAAGGGCCTCACTTACGCCCCACTGCTGGCCGAATACGTGGCGGACCAGCTCACCGGGCAACCGGCCTGCCTGCCCGCGCCACTTGCCCACAGCGTCCGGCCGGACCGGATGTGCCGGCGCCGGGCCGGCTGAGGCCTCAGTTTAGCGGTGTCAGCAGCTGCCCCTCGGGACTGAACAGGATAATCATGCGGTCCTCCCCCGAGCGCACCAGCGCCGTGATTTCGTCATCCCGGTAGTTGGCGAGTCTCCGAACGGACGTCGCTCCGGTCGTCAGTTGGTATCGCCATTCGTTGCGGAACTCCGGCTCGCTGTCATCGGTTTCGACCGGCTCGACCAGCGAAATGCGGCTGACGATGCCCTGGGTCTGGCCGGATGAAGTGATGGCCTCTCCGGTGAAATTACCATCGGTTTCGCCCCCGGCCACCATATCGCCACCAAACCCGGTCAGGCCGTGGAAAGACTCTCTGGATGCATCCGTCGTGTCATTCAGGGTAAACGCCCTGCTAACCTCTCCGGTCGCGGAATAGGACAGCAGGAAACCGGCCTGACTGGACAAAGGCTCACGCGCCAGGATTTGAAGATCGTCCTCGCCGGTGGTGACGGAGTAATCGCCATTACTTTCGCCCAACAGCCACAGGTTATTCCCACTGAACAAACCCGCCGCAACCTTCTCGTCACCGGCTGTTCCAACCTGATAAACCGTCGGCGTGGTTGACGCCCCGCTGTAAGCATAGAAATAGGCGTCTTCTCCACCGATCACCTCGGCGCCACCCACGGAGCCGCTTGCCGAACCGAACAGCATGGGCGACATAGACAGCACCGAACTGCCCGCCACGGCATCGTCGCTGGCAGATCCCACCTGTCGGGTCCAGGCGACTTCGGGCACCGGCGTGTCGCCGTCCAGCACCGCATCAATCCGTTGCAGGAAGCTGTCTACGCCGCCGGCCGAACTTTGCCCTGGCCAGGTTCCGCTGGTCTCACCGGCCAGGATCATATAGCCGGAATCCGGATTGATCCCGGCATCCCGGATCCGGTCATCACCTGCGGTGCCGCTGCGCAGTGTCCAGTAAGGCACGTACTCGCCTCCATTCAAATCACCGTCAAACCGGAACACAGACGCCAGCACGTCTTCACCCCTCGCTGGCGTTGTTCCCGCAATCTCAACATCACTGCTGTAGGCAACAAGGAACTCATACCGGTCCACCTTGGTGTTGTTCTCGGTAACCTTCCTGTTCACGACAGCAATGACCGGGGACGACGGCGCAAGACTGACGCCCTCCGGCGTAACGCCCGCCTCCTGTAGCAGGTTACCTTTCTGGTCAAAGATCCTGACCTTGACCCGGTTACCATCCGCACCATCGTAGCCGGCCAGGAAAAGCCGGCCATTGTGTCCTAGGGCCATGTCCATGGGCACGAAACCTCCGGTGGCAGGCAGAACAAGCGGTGTGGTCAGTTCATTCAGGCTGACACGAAGCAGATCCTCGGACGCAGGCCTGGCATATCCCTCGCGCCCCGCCTGATAGGTCTCGTCCAGAGCCATCTCGATAAAACGGTCGGCCAGATCCGGATTGGTATAGCTATCCACAGGTACGCGCACCCGGAAGGTAACCGCATCCTGATCCGCAGGGAAACTGAGGGTCGGATTCTCCACCCAGAGTCCGCTCTCCTGCTGCTCGATCACAAACTCGCTGTCGAGTCGCGCCGTGGAGCTCTCGGAATGGATCAAACGAGCCTGAACGATGCCATACCGTTCGCCTGTCAATCTGGCCCGGTATTCCCGGAAATCCCCCACATTCAGGGTGTCGCGGGGCCCGCCTTTCAGGGTCTCCAGGGACACCACCGGTTCGTTGTCATCAATGGTGATGCTGGTCTGTACCCCACCATTGTTGGGCCCCAGCCCGGCAAGGCCGGAGCGGACCTCGGTCAGGGTCAGCTGTGCAGACTCGGAAAGCTCGGCGAAACTGTCCTCGACCACCTCGAGACGGATATAGCATTCGGTGATTCCCGGCTCAAGGGTAACCACACCCCGGGTCAGATAGCCGTTGTCATCCGCTTCATAGGAGAGGTAACCCAGCGGGTCGCCGTTTTCATCTACGGGCGCCGGAGAGCTGGTGCCGAGGCCCACAATGTCCTTGCCGATGATGGCATCGCTGGCATTGGCAGCACTGAAATCGCAACGCTGGTGGGGTGCGGTGCCGGTAAACGACGGATCACATCTGGAGGGGTCATACTGGGAGCTGAGCTCAAAGGCGACGCCAACACGGGTCACCGAAGGCTTGTCGAGGGTCACCTTGACGGCGACCTGACGGGTGGGCAGGGTCACGTCCTTTTCACCATCAACCGCACCTGACTCGTCATAGGTATTAATGGTAAAGGTATGTTCTCCCGCCCCGGAGAGATCCGGCAACGCGCAATGCTCCCCGCCCGGAGCCGCAAGTTCCGGAACCTCGCCCTCGGTGAAGCTGGCAGCCTCCAGAGCCAGGGGGTTGTAACGCACTTCGATATCAAACGGCATGGTACCGGCCAGGCTGCCGTCCGTGGTCACCAGATTGATGTCTTCGGTTTTGCCGAGATCCGCTTCACCCCGACTGCCTCCGGTCAGACCGGGCACACCGTACATGATCACACCCTGGCGGGCCTTGTTGCTGATGTCCTCCAGCGCCAGCCAGGACGGCGCGTTGGTCAGACTGTAATCGAGAATGCCTTCGCCACCGTAGGCGCCCCAGTTGTAGTAGTACTCGACGCCCAGGTAGGCATTGGACGGTGGCGCCCCAAGGATGGTTGGCTGATCCGGATCTTTCTCGGTTTTACAGCCAACGAGAGCAGTCAGGAGAAGTATCAGGCCGGTAAGGCGGAGACCGGAAGCGATGCGGGAACAACTATCGGCGCGCATGGAAAAGTCCGTTTCGGAGCGGTGTTATTGTGGGTGTGCGCCCGCCACTAAGGCTGATTTACACACCGTTACAGAACAACGCCATGGTAGCCAATTTGTCTAAGACGGGATCTGCGCGAGTTCTCAGATTCGCTGCCCGCAAACCGTCCTGGTCTGCGGCCAGCCGCACGTTTGTGATGCAGGGCTCAGCCTCCGAGGCCGTTCTCTTTCAACAGTTCCAACAATCCTTCCTCGTCAAGAACCGGAACACCCAACTGCTCGGCCTTGGCCAGCTTTGACCCTGCCGCTTCACCGGCCACAACACAGGCGGTTTTCTTCGAAACGCTCCCGGCGACTTTTGCGCCCAGGGCTTCCAGCTTCTCCTTGGCCTCATCACGGGTCATCCCGGACAGGGTCCCGGTGAGAACCCAGGTTTCGCCCTGAAGCGGCTTCTCGCCCTGCTCCACCACCTCTTCCTGCCAACGGACACCGGCGTCCTTCAGAGCCTGGAGGGTTTCCTGGTTGTGAGACTGATCGAAAAAGCTGCGGATATGTCCGGCGACAATGGGGCCTACGTCCGGCACTTCCTGCAGCGCCTCCTCGTCTGCATCGGCGATGGCCTCAAGGGTTCCGAAATGACTGGCAAGACCCTTGGCAGTCGCCTCGCCCACTTCCCGGATTCCAAGGGCATAGAGGAAACGCCAGAGCACCGGTTCCCGGGAGCCCTCAATGGCTTTCACCAGGTTGCTCGCGGACTTCTCACCCATTCGTTCCAGGCTGGTCAGATCCTTGACCTTGAGGTGATACAGGTCCGCCACGGTTTTGACCATGCCACGGTCCACCAGGATATCGATCCATTTGTCCCCAAGCCCCTCGATATCCAAAGCCTTTCTGGAAGCGTAATGGCGGATGGCCTCTTTCCGCTGGGCCGGGCAGTACAGACCGCCGGAACAGCGGGCAACGGCCTCGCCTTCGATCTGAATAACGTCGGAGCCGCACACCGGACAGGTCTTCGGCAGCTCCACCGCTTTGGCGTTTTCCGGGCGCTTGTCGGCAACTACCTTGACCACCTGGGGAATCACATCCCCGGCCCTGCGGATGAATACGCTGTCGCCGATGTGAACGTCCAGCCGGCGGATCTCATCCATATTATGGAGCGTCGCGTTGCTGACGGTGACGCCGCCAACGAACACCGGCTTCAGGCGCGCAACCGGAGTGACAGCACCGGTACGGCCAACCTGGAATTCAACGTCCTCGATGACAGTCAGCTCTTCCTGGGCCGGGAACTTGTGGGCAATGGCCCACCGGGGAGCCCTGGACACAAATCCCAGCTGCTGCTGCAGATCGAGTCGGTTTACCTTGAACACAATGCCATCAATCTCGTACGGGAGAGAGTCCCGTTTTTCCATCAGCTCGTTATAGGCCTCGAGACACTCCTCCACACCTTTGGCCTTGCGCATTTCCGGATTGATACGGAAACCCCAACGCTTGACCTGCTGCAGGCCGTCCCACTGGGTATCTGGCAAGAGACTCTCGTCGGGGACGGCCACACTGTAGGCACACATTTCCAGCGGGCGTTTGGCGGTAACCGTGGACTTCTTCTGACGCAGGCTTCCGGCGGCGGCATTCCGGGGATTCACGAAGGTTTTCTCACCCCGGTCCGCCAGCCGCTGATTGAGCTTCTCGAAGCCGGCCTTGGGCATGTACACCTCGCCCCGGACTTCCACCATCTCCGGCACATCGTCACCACGAAGCTTGAGCGGCACCGAGGGGATCGTACGGATATTCGCGGTGATGTCCTCACCGCTGTAACCATCGCCCCGGGTAGCGGCCACGGTCAGGGAACCATTCTCGTATTGAAGGCTGACCGCAAGGCCATCGAGCTTGGGCTCGCATACGTACTCGATTTCTCCGTCAGAGCCGAGACGCTCCCGGACCCGCCGGTCAAAATCCCTGAGTTCTTCTTCACTGAAGGCATTGTCCAGGGAAAGCATCGGCAGCCGGTGAACCACTTCCTCGAAACTGGTCTCGGCGCTGCTGCCCACCCTTCGGGTGGGAGAATCGTCGGAGGCGAGTTCGGGGTAGTCTGCCTCAAGCTGTTGCAGCTCCCGGAACAGTCGGTCGTATTCTGCGTCCGGAATGCGGGGATCATCCAGGACGTAATAATGGTAGTTGTGGTCCTCGATCTGGGACCGGAGTTCGTCAACACGCTTGATAATGTCGGGCGTGGCTTTGCTCATCGATGGGCACTCTCGGCTGTCACAAAAATGCCCGGACCAGTGCCGGGCATTACGCTTTCGTTGTTACGACCCTCAAACCCGCTGGGATCGTTGCTTACGCTCGAACTCGCGGATGCGCTGACGACAATGCTCGATGGTCTGGGGCGTCATCACACTTCGCCGTTCGTCCTTGAGTTCACCTCCCAGGTTACGAACCACCGCCTGGGCGGTCTCCAGCATGAAATCGAAGGCCTGAAGTGGCTTGGACGGACCGGGCAGGCTCATGAAGAAGCTGATCCCGGGCGTCTTCATACCCGGAATATCGGAGGGCTTGAAGGTGCCGGGTTCCACCGCATTGGCCACACTGAACTGCACCGGGCTAATGGTGTCCGCCTCCTCGTGGCGGTGATAGATATCCATGTCGCCATGTTCAAGCCCACATGCCTCGAACAGTTTCTTGAGGGCGATGCCCGTGAACTCTTCGCCACTACGGGCGAGTATGTTGATCACAATCACTTCCCGGGCCTCGGGACGGTTGGCACCCGCCAGTGGCTGGTCAGAACGACGCGCGGTGGGAGTTCTCCGGGCGGTGTCCTCCTCCACCTCGCTGGTGACAATCGGGGGCGCATTTTCTGCCGGTGACTGTCTGGCAACCCGGGGCTCTTCAGTCACCTCGGCCTCCTCAGGCCGGGGCGCTGGTTCTGGCGCCACAGTGCGGGGCTCGCCGACGATACCGTCATCAACCGTTTCGTCGTCACGGGCGCCCCAGCCGGCGTCCTGAATGTAGTCCTCCTGATCGGCAGAAGACAGATGCTCGTCCT
This sequence comes from Marinobacter pelagius, assembly GCF_003315345.1. GTDB lineage: Bacteria > Pseudomonadota > Gammaproteobacteria > Pseudomonadales > Oleiphilaceae > Marinobacter > Marinobacter pelagius_A. Next base: position 91,463 of record NZ_QNRO01000011.1, on the reverse strand, counting down.
CCGCCATTTCGGGTGCAGGCTCCGCGGGCTGTTCCGGTTTACGGCTTTCCTTCGCCGGCCGGGTCGGTTTGGGCGGCGGATTGCCGAAGCGGCTGGATTTTTCGGGTTTGACGTAACCCCGCTCTTCCAGGACGTCACGGGAGATGGTCCGGGCACCGCCATTGGGCAATTCGGGGTTGTACTCCTCTTCGAGGGGAGATTCGTCGAGGTCATCCGCTCCCATCCCCGACGAAATGGCCATGGACTCCTTCCGAGCCCGGCGCATCCGACGAATACCATCGATCACGATGCCGAGAATAACCAGGGTACCTATGGCGATTAACCATTCCCTAAGAGACATAGTGCTGTCGTCCTGTCTGCAGGTTCAATAATGTTGCTACTCTAAGAAAAGCCTGTAATGAATACAACGCGCAGCCGGGCCAGATGGCTTTTTTGTCATCCTTGATGGCAATTCAACCAGTTCCGGCATCAGGCCTCGGCCAGGGCTGCTGCTTCCTCCACATCCACGGACACCAGCCGCGAACAACCCGGTTCGTGCATGGTCACCCCCATCAACTGGTCCGCCATCTCCATGGCGATCTTGTTGTGGGTAATGTAGATGAACTGCACCTGCTTTGACATCTCCTTGACCATATTGGCGTAGCGGCCGACGTTGGCATCGTCCAGCGGCGCATCCACCTCATCGAGCATACAGAACGGGGCCGGGTTGAGCTGGAAAATGGAGAACACCAACGCGATCGCCGTCAGGGCCTTCTCACCACCGGAGAGCAGATGGATGGTGCTGTTCTTCTTGCCCGGGGGCCGCGCCATGATGGCGACACCGGTTTCCAGCAGATCCTCGCCGGTCAGCTCCAGATAGGCGTTACCGCCCCCGAACACTTTCGGGAACAGTGCCTGCAGGCCGCCATTGACCTGGTCGAAGGTTTCCTTGAAGCGCTGGCGGGTTTCCCGGTCGATCTTCCGGATCGCGTTATCCAGAGTTTCCAGGGCTTCCATCAGGTCCTCGTGCTGGCTGTCCAGATAGGTCTTGCGCTCGCTCTGGACCTGGTATTCCTCGATGGCCGCAAGGTTAATGGCACCCAGTCGCTGAATCCGGTTGCCGATCTTCTCCAGCTCATCGGCCCAGTCCTTCTCATTGGCGCCTTCCGGCAGCTGCTCCAGTACTTCCTGGAGCTTCACATCCAGTTCTGTGAGTTGCTCAATGTGGTTGCCTGACCGGATCTCCAGTGCCTGGGACTCCATCTTGAGTTTTTCCAGCCGGGCGCGGACATCCTGGATTTCATGGTCAATCCGGCTTCGGGCCTGTTCCTTCTCCCGAACCTCCCGGTCAATCTCCTCGAGGGAATCCCGTGCCGCACCGAGCTTCTCCTCTTCCGCCAGCCTGCGGTCCAATAGTCCTTCGAGCTGCATCTGCAGGTCTTCCATGGGCTCCTCGGCACTCTCCCGCGCTTCCCGCAGGATCTCCAGGCGCTCCTGGATCCGCTCCTTCTGCAGCTGCATCCGGTCAATAGTCTGCTTCAGGCCCTCACGCTGGCTGTTCAGGGTCTGCAACTGCAGCTGCAGCTGGTGGGCATGGTCCCGGTCATGACGGGCCTCCTGGCGCAGGCGGTCCAGGTTCTCGCGGAGCGTATCCCGTTGCTCCAGCAATCTTTCCTTTTCCTCGTCGCTGTCTTCCGAGGAGGCCAATGCCTGCTGCCATTCTTCCCGGGCCATCTGCAAGCTTTCCTGCTGGTCCTCGAGGCTGACAGCAACGTCGTCACGGTCCTCGGTGATCCGTTGCAGCCGGGCATCGATCTGCTCGGCCCGCGCCTTGAGACCGGAGATTCTGGAGCCGAGACTGCTGAGCTCGCGCTCGGCATCGGACAGTTTCGCCTGAGCGTCCTCCCGGGTTGCTTCCGCCCGCTCGGTGCGCTCCTGGAGTTGCTCAAGGCGTTCGCTTGCCGCCTCCATGGCGTCCTCGGCGCTGGCCAGTTGTTCCGTCAGTTCGGCAACCTTTTTCTGGCGTTCGATCACGCCCACCTGACCGGCATCCGAGTCCGGCATCAGGATCCAGTCACGGGCGACCCAGATACCTTCACGGGTAATCAGGCTCTGACCAGTGACCAGGCTTTCCCGCATGGCGAGTGCTTCGTTCAGGTGTTCAGCGGTATCGATTCCATCCAGCATCGCGGTTACCGCCGGAACACCGGAGACCCGCGCAGCAAGCCCGGCACCACTGCCGGCATTCCCGGAACGGTCCTCAACCACCGCCAATCCCCGCGGGGCGTCCGCCATGGCACCGGAGAGTTCGGAGATGCCCGGCAGGGCCAGACCCTGGGTGAACCGGCCGATGACCTGCTCCACGGCAAATTCCCAGCCGTCGTCAATCCGCAGGCGTGAGGCCACTCTGGGAGCATCCATCAGATCGTGGTCGGCGAGCCAGGATTGCAGCCGATCATCCTGGCTACCCAGCTGTTCATCCAGCAGCCCCTGCTGGGATTCGAGCGACGCCCGGAGACTCTGGACCCGCTGGCGCTCCTCGGACAGGGCATTTTCGGCCTCGCGCTGCTGCTGGCGGGCTTCGTAGAGTTCGTCCTGGATATCCGCAATGCGCTCAGAGGCTTCTTCCCGCTGGAGCTCCAGGGTCTCCTGTTGCTCCAACAGGCCTTCCAGTTCGGCGCGGTCCATCTGGCCTTCGAGCAGTTCACGCTCGTCCTCCAGTTTCCGGCTGCGGTTCCGGAGCTGTTCGATGGCATCTTCCAGGGAGCGGATCCGGGACTGGGCCAGCTCCGCCTGACGGCGGGCATCGGAAGAACGGGTACTGAAATCTTCCCATTTGTGCTGCCAGTCGCTCATGGCATCTTCGGCCTGCTGGAGTTTCTCACCGGACTCCTCGGAACGGATCGCCAGGGCTTCCTGTTCCGGCTCCATCATGTCCAGCTCTTCCTGGATACCGGCCAGCTTTTCCTCGTCCTGTTCCAGCTCACGCGCCAACTCACGCTCGTTGGCCATGGCCTGGTCCAGTTCCGTGGCCGTTTGGCGGCTGCGCTCGCGCTGGTGTTCCAGGCTCTGCTCGATGCGGGCGATATCGGCGCCGGCCTCGTAGTAACGGGCCTGGGCGCGATTGAAATGTTCCGTGCGTTCCTGGTGACTTTCCCGGAGCGATTCAAGGGAAGTTTCAAGGCTAACTCTTTCGGTCAGCTGCTTTTCCAGTTCCAGCTCGGTGTCCCGGATCTTGCCACGCCAGGTCTGCAGGTCGTTGTCCAGGGACTGCCAGCGAAGCACGGTCAACTCCGCCTTCTTCTGGCGTTCTTCCTGCTTGTAGGCCTTGTACTTCTCGGCGGCAGCGGCCTGGCGCTCCAGGTGCTGCAACTGGCGGGACAGTTCGTCACGCAGGTCGGTGAGACGCTCGAGGTTTTCCTGGGTGCGGCGGATACGGTTTTCGGTTTCCCTGCGCCGTTCCTTGTACTTGGAGATTCCCGCGGCTTCCTCGATATAAACCCGGAGTTCTTCCGGTTTGGCCTCGATCAGCCGGGAAATCATGCCCTGCTCGATAATGGCGTAGCTGCGAGGCCCCAGACCGGTACCCAGGAACAGATCGGTGATGTCACGGCGGCGGCATTTCGCGCCATTCATGAAGTATTCGGACTGGCCTTCCCGGGACACCCGACGGCGCACGGAGATCTCATTGAAGCGGGCGAACTCGCCAGGCGCGGAGCCATCGCTGTTGTCGAACACCAGTTCGATAGAGGCCTGGCCCACGGGCTTGCGGGCACTGGAGCCATTGAAGATGACGTCGGTCATGGATTCGCCACGCAGGTACTTGGCGGAGCTTTCCCCCATGACCCAGCGCACCGCGTCAATAATGTTCGACTTGCCACAGCCGTTGGGCCCCACCACCGCGGTCATGTTGGAGGGGAAGGGAACCGTGGTCGGATCAACGAAGGACTTGAAACCGGACAGCTTGATGGACTTCAGGCGCATATCAGGCGCTCTCCTCGTCCCTGAGAATACTCAGCACCTGCTGGCGCTGGTGCTCGCCGAAGGCCTGGATGGCCGCCTGGAGGCGCTCAGCATCGCCGGCGGTGGCGGCATCCGCCAGCTGGCGGAAGAAAGTGGCCGTCTCGTCAATTTCTTCCCGGAAATGTTCCAGTGCCACGAAGTAGGTGCGGCTGATGGCGGGCCGGAAATTCTCCAGGGTCTCCTCCAGGAACGGATTCTCCACCAGACGGTAGGCATAGCGCATGACGCCGAAGCCGGCGTCGATCACCTGTTCCGCCGCATCGGCACTGCTGGAGTTGAGGGCGTCGATCACCGCCTGCAGTTCCCGGACCTGGCCCATGACACCACCCAGCTCCTCGCCGGACCAGCGCTCGAGCACTTTTCGCCCCAGCATGCACAGGAGATCAATGTAGATATCGTAGAGGTTGTTGACGCTATCGGCCGTCAGTCCTGAAACCACGGCGCCCCGGCGAGGAAAGATTTCCACCAGGTGCCGCCGCTGCATGATCAGCAGGGCCTCACGGACCGAGCCGCGGCTCACGTTCAGTTCGCCGGCGACCTTGAGTTCCTGGATTCGCTCGCCTGGCTTGAGATCACGGGTGATGATCCTTTGTCCCAGGTGCTGGGCAATCTGTTCGGACAAACTTTCAGGAGCCTGAAACCTCATAAATTCTGGCGCTCACTTCCTGGATGAATACAGTCACAAGCGCTGGAGTTTAGCACAGGCTTGCACTGGCCCCACCCCCTTGTCCGACATTTTGATTGCCCACTCCGGATTTTTCCGGACCGCTCCCCCAGCCTTATTTGCGGGGTTGGGGACGGCGGCGCGGTTTCGGCTTTTCTGGAGCAGAATCAGTAACCTGCCATTTATTGGCGCCAGGCCTTTTGCCAGGGCGGGACGGCGCCTTACGGCGACGGCGGTCATGGGCGGCCTGCTCGCCCGGGGTCTTGGCAGGAATCTCCACCGGATCCAGACCGACAGTACGGCTCAGAAGGTCCACCGCTTTCTGATCCAGCTCTTCCCATTTACCCACGGTCAGGCGGCTGGGCAGGAAGATCGGCCCATAACGCACACGCTTGAGCCGGCTCACCTTCACGCCCTGGGATTCCCAGAGGCGACGAACCTCGCGCTTGCGGCCCTCCATGAGGGTTACATGGAACCACTGGTTAATGCCCCTGCCCCCGGCCGGCGTAACGTCCGTGAACTTTGCCATACCGTCTTCAAGAAGCACCCCTTCGAGCAGGCGCTCGATCATGGCCTCGTCCACCTCACCGAAAATCCGCACGGCGTATTCCCGGTCGATTTCGCTGGACGGGTGCATCAGCCGGTTGGCCAGCTCGCCGTCGGTGGTAAACAGCACCAGGCCGGTGGTGTTGATGTCCAGACGGCCGATGGACAGCCAACGGTGGTCTTTCAGTCTCGGCAGCCGGTCAAACACCGTCGGCCGGCCTTCCGGATCCTTGCGGGTCGTCACCTCACCTTCGGGCTTGTTGTAGATCAGAACCCGGCGCAGCACCTCGGCGGCACCGGATACGTCCAGCCGCTTGCCATCCAGGTCGAAACGGTCTTGTGCGGTGGCCTTCTGGCCGGGACTGACCGGCTGGCCGTTGACGGTGAGCCGGCCGGCTTCCATCCAGCCCTCGATTTCCCGGCGGGAGCCGACACCGGCCCTGGCCAGGAGTTTCTGTACCCGCTCCGGAGTATCCGGGCTGCCAGTTTCCTGACGTTTTGCTGAGCCTTGGCTTGGTCGATCTGACGCCATGGTTAAATCCTTGATAATGACTGACGCTAATGTGAGGTCAGTGAATGGTCTGCTGACTGGATTCGGGGGACTCGAACTCGATCTCCCCCTGCATGTTCTTCTCGATTTCCCGGCCGATTTCCTCGAGATCCCGCACTTCCGACAGTGGCGGCAATTGATCCAGGCCGGTCAGATTGAAATAATCCAGAAACTGTTTGGTCGTGGCATACATGGCCGGGCGGCCCGGTACGTCCCGGTGGCCGACAACGCGCACCCACTCTCGCTCAAGCAGGGTGCGAATGATATTGCTGCTTACCGTAACACCACGGATATCCTCGATTTCCCCCCGGGTAATCGGCTGCCGGTAGGCGATCAACGCCAGGGTCTCCAGCAAGGCCCGGGAATAGCGCTGGGGTTTCTCCTCGAACAGGCGTCCGACCCAGGGTGCGTACTCTTCCCGCACCTGAAGCCGGTAACCGCTGGCCACTTTTTTCAGCTCAAAGCCCCTGCCCTCGCACGCCGCCTCCAGCTGAACCATGACATGCTCCATCACCTGCCGGGCCGGCCGCTCATCCTCGGTGAACAGTTCCCGGAGCTGTTCCAGTGAAAGCGGCTTGCCCGCCGCCAGCAGGGCGGCCTCGGCAATGGCCTGAATCCTTAGCAGGTGTTCTTCATTCATGATCAGAATCCGGTGTCTTGGGGTTTCTGGACTTGATAACGTTCAGCTGGCCGCACGGGCCCGGACGTGAATCGGTCCCAGCGTTTCGCCCTGAACCACCTCGATCAGCTGTTCCTTGACCAGCTCCAGTGTGGCCAGGAAGGTTACCACCACGCCAAGCCGACCCTCTTCAGGGGTAAACAGGCTTTCGAAGGACACGAACCGGTCGTCCTGCAGCACAGAAAGAATGTGCGACATCCGCTCACGGGTCGACAGGATTTCCTTCTCCACGTGATGACTGGTAAACAGATCCGCACGCTTCAGCACCCCCTGCATGGCCAGCAGCAGCTCCCGGAGATCCACATCGGGATGGGGCTGGCTGGACGGCAGCTTCGGCAATGCTGCCGATGCGCCGAAGGTATCACGCTCCATTCGGGGCAGTTCGTCGATATCCTCCGCCGCCTGCTTGAAGCGTTCGTACTGCTGGAGCCGGCGTATCAGTTCCGCCCGGGGATCGATTTCTTCCTCATCCTCAGACTCCTGTCGCGGCAGCAACATGCGGGACTTGATCTCGGCCAGGGTGGCAGCCATCACCAGGTACTCCGCGGCCAGTTCGAAGCGCATCGCCTCCACCGCCCCGATGTAGTCCATGTACTGCCGGGTGATCTCGCTGACATCAATGTCCAGGATATTCATGTTCTGGCGACGGATCAGATACAACAGCAGATCCAGGGGGCCCTCAAAGGCCTCCAGGAACACCGCCAGCGCATCGGGTGGAATGTACAGGTCTTTGGGAAGGTCAACGACGGGCTTGCCGGAAACCAGTGCCAGCGGCGTCTGTTCATCAGGCGCCTGTTCTGCTTCCGCTACCGTGGTGCTGGTATCGTCCGTCATAGCCTTCCCTCGGATGACACTGACCGGGATCCGGTCAGCAGCCGATCGTTAGCGGTAATGCAGCCCCATGGCTGCCCGCACTTCCTCCAGCGTATCACGGGCCGCATCCCGGGCATGCTCCCGACCTTCCTGCAGGATGGAATGCACCAGGTCCGGGTTGTTCTCGTATTCCCGGGCCCGTTCGTGCAGCGGGCGCTGCTCTTCGACAATGGCATCGATCAGCGGTTTCTTGCAGTCGAGGCAGCCGATACCGGCACTGCGGCATCCGGTCTGCACCCACTCCTGGGTGTCGGCATCGGAGTAGATCTTGTGCAGTGCCCAGACCGGACACTTTTCCGGCTCACCCGGATCGGTGCGGCGTACCCGCTGGGGATCGGTCTGCATGGTGCGGATCTTGTCAGCGACCGCATCCGGCTCCTCACGCAGGCCGATGTAGTTGTTGTAGGACTTGGACATCTTCTGACCGTCCAGTCCCGGCATCTTGGATTCCGGGGTCAGCAACGGCTGGGGCTCCGGCAGGATAACCTTGCCGCCGCCTTCGATGTAACCGTACAGACGCTCACGGTCACCCAGGGAGATATTCTGTTGCTCTTTCAGCAGTGCCCGGGCAGTTTCCAGGGCCTCGAGATCGCCCTCTTCCTGGTAACGTTTCTTCAGGTTCCGGTAAAGCTTGGCGTTCTTTTTGCCCATCTTGACGATGGCGCCTTCCGCCTGCTCCTCGAAGCCCGGCTCCCGCCCGTAGATATGATTGAAACGGCGAGCAATTTCACGGGTGATCTCCACGTGGGAGACCTGGTCGGCGCCCACCGGCACCTTGCCGGCCCGGTATATAAGGATATCGGCGCTTTGCAGCAACGGGTAACCGAGGAAGCCATAGGTGGCCAGGTCCTTCTCCCGCAGTTTCTCCTGCTGGTCCTTGAAGGTGGGAATACGCTCGAGCCAGCCCAGGGGCGTGATCATGGACAGCAGCAGGTGCAGTTCCGCGTGCTCTGGCACCTGGGACTGGATGAACATGGTGGAAGACCCCGGGTTCACACCGGCGGCCAGCCAGTCGATCACCATGTCCCACACGCTTTGCTCGATACCCGAGGGATCGTCGTACTGGGTAGTCAGGGCATGCCAATCGGCGATGAAGAAGAAGCACTCATACTCGTGCTGGAGTTTGACCCAGTTTTTCAGCACACCGTGGTAGTGACCAAGGTGAAGCTTTCCGGTCGGACGCATGCCCGACAAAACCCGCTGCTGGGAATCTACAGAACTCAAAGCACGAACTCCTTCTGTTGCGAATAGTGCGCCCCGGCAAAAGAGGCTGACCGGGCATTATAGTCTGATAGCCCCTCGCCGTTAAGGACACAGGCCAAAAAACAAAAAACCCCCGGACACCATGATGTGCCGAGGGTTTTTCCTTCAGGAGGAAAGGCTTACCAGCCAGTCACTTCCTTCAGGGCCTTGCCGATTTCGGCCAGGCTGCGCACGGTTTTCACACCGGCGTCGTTCAGAGCAGCAAACTTCTCGTCTGCAGTACCCTTACCACCGGAGATGATCGCACCGGCGTGACCCATACGCTTGCCCGGAGGCGCAGTCACACCCGCGATGTAGGAAACAACCGGCTTGGTTACGTTCTCTTTGATGAACGCAGCGGCTTCTTCCTCGGCAGTACCGCCGATCTCACCGATCATGACGATGGCCTCGGTCTCCGGATCTTCCTGCAGCAGCTTCAGGATATCGATGAAATTGGAACCCGGAATCGGGTCGCCACCGATGCCCACACAGGTGGACTGGCCGTAACCGAAGTCGGTGGTCTGCTTGACCGCTTCGTAAGTGAGGGTACCAGAGCGGGATACGATGCCGACCTTACCCTTCTTGTGGATGTGGCCCGGCATGATGCCGATCTTGCACTCGTCCGGAGTGATCACGCCCGGGCAGTTCGGACCGATCATGCGAACGCCTTTACGATCAACGTATTCTTTGGCGTACAGCATGTCGATGGTCGGGATGCCTTCGGTGATACAGACGATCAGCTGGATGCCGGCGTCTGCCGCTTCGATGATGGCGTCCTTACAGAACGGAGCCGGCACGTAGATCACGGTGGCTTCCGCACCGGTCGCTTCAACAGCGTCACGAACGGTGTTGAATACCGGCAGGCCCAGATGCTCGGTGCCGCCCTTACCGGGGCTTACACCGCCAACCATCTTGGTGCCATAGGCAATGGCCTGCTCGGAGTGGAAGGTACCCTGGGAGCCGGTAAAGCCCTGGCAGATTACCTTGGTGTCTTTATTGATCAGGATGCTCATTACTTACCCCCTGCGGCTTTAACGACTTGCTCTGCAGCATCCGCCAGGCTGGTGGCGGCAATGATGTTCAGGCCACTCTCGGCCAGTACCTTGGTGCCCAGCTCGGCGTTATTACCTTCAAGGCGAACAACCACAGGAACTTTTACACCGACTTCCTTAACAGCGCCGATGATGCCCTCTGCGATCATGTCGCAGCGAACGATACCACCGAAGATGTTAACCAGAACGGCCTGAACCGCGTCGTCAGACAGGATGATCTTGAACGCTTCGGAAACGCGCTCTTTGGTCGCGCCGCCGCCAACGTCCAGGAAGTTGGCAGGCTGGCCGCCGGACAGCTTGATGATGTCCATGGTGCCCATGGCCAGACCGGCACCGTTAACCATACAGCCGATGTTGCCTTCCAGCGCCACGTAGTTCAGTTCCCACTTGGCCGCTTCCGCTTCACGGGAATCTTCCTGGGAAGGATCATGCATCTCGTGGATCTTCTTCTGGCGGTACAGCGCGTTGCCGTCCACACCAACCTTGGCGTCCAGGCAGTGCAGGTCACCGGCCGGCGTGATAACCAGCGGGTTGATCTCTACCAGTGCCAGGTCCGCTGCTTCGAACAGCTTGGCCAGACCCAGGAAGATCTTGGTGAACTGACCGATCTGCTTGCCTTCCAGACCCAGTTTGAACGCCAGCTCACGGCCCTGGTACGGCTGAGCGCCGACCAGCGGGTCGATTTCGGCCTTCAGGATCTTTTCCGGAGTCTCTTCGGCAACCTTCTCGATCTCGACACCACCTTCGGTAGATGCCATGAAGACGATACGACGGGTGCCACGGTCAACCACGGCGCCCAGGTACAGTTCTTCCTCGATGTCGGTCAGGGATTCAACCAGGATCTTGCTGACCGGCTGACCGTTCTCGTCGGTCTGGTAGGTAACCAGGTTCTGGCCCAGCCACTTCTCGGCAAACTCACGGATTTCTTCTTTGCTCTTGACCAGCTTTACACCGCCGGCCTTACCACGGCCACCCGCGTGAACCTGGGCCTTGACTACCCAGCCGTCACCGCCGATTTCGTCTGCCGCTGCTACGGCTTCCTTGGGAGTATCGCAGGCAATACCCTTGGATACGGGCAGGCCGTACTCAGCAAACAGCTGCTTGCCCTGATATTCATGCAAATTCATAGTAAATGTCCCGAATTAAAGAATTCCTGGTTTGCGTTACTTCTTCTTGCGACGGTTCGCGATATGGATCGCGCCGCCGGCAACAGCCAGAGCCGCCTCATGCACAGACTCGGACAGAGTCGGGTGCGCGAAACAGGTCAGGGCCAGATCTTCCGCGCTGGAACCAAACTCCATCGCAATCACACCCTGGGCCACGATTTCGGAGGCCTGGGGGCCTACCACGTGGAAACCGAGGATGCGGTCAGTCTTGGCATCAGCAATGATCTTGACCAGACCACTGGCTGCATTGGCTGCCATGGCGCGACCGTTGGCAGCGAACGGGAAGGTACCGACGTTGTACTCTTCACCCTCAGCCTTCAGCTGCTCTTCGGTCTTGCCTACCCAGGCCACTTCCGGCGCGGTGTAAATCACGTTCGGAATGCAGTCGTAATTGACCTGCGGCTTGTGCCCGGCAATGCGCTCGGCAACCATCACGCCCTCTTCAGACGCCTTGTGGGCCAGCATCGGACCGCGAACCACGTCACCGATTGCCCATACACCCGGTGCTTCGGTCTTGCAGTTATCATCCACGAAGATGAAACCGCGCTCGTCCATCTGGACACCGGCGTCTTCGGCCAGCAGGTTGTCGGTGTAAGGACGACGGCCAACCGCAACGATCAGCTTGTCGAACTTGGCTTCCTGCTTGCCCTTGGAGTCTTCATAGGTAACGTTGATCAGCTTGCGCTTGACTTCCGCGCCGGTCATCCGCGCACCCATGACAATGTCCAGGCCCTGCTTCTTGAACTGCTTCAGGGCGTCTTTCGCTACCTGCTGGTCAACCGCCGGCAGGAAGGTGTCCTGGGCTTCCAGAACAGTGACTTCGGAACCCAGGCGGGCCCAGACACTGCCCAGCTCGAGGCCGATGACACCGGCACCGATGACACCCAGGCGCTTGGGCACTTCGCTGAACTCCAGCGCGCCCTCGGAATCGACGATGTACTCACCGTCGAACGGAGCCGGCGGAATCTCGATCGGCTTGGAACCGGTAGCGATGATTACGTTGTCGGCTTCGTAAGTCTTGGTCTTGCCGTCCTTGTCGGTCACTTCCACCTTACGACCGGCCAGCAGCTTGCCGTGGCCGTGGATGGAGGTTACACCGTTGGACTTGAACAGACCGGCAATACCGCCGGTCAGCTGCTGCACGATGCCGGACTTGCGTTCCATCATCTTGGCGATGTCCATGGAGACTTCTTTCGCCATGATGCCCTGCATCTCGTAGTCGTGGCTGGCTTCCTCGTACTTGTGGGAAATCTCCAGCAGCGCCTTGGACGGAATACAGCCCACGTTCAGACAGGTACCACCCAGTACCTGGCTTTTACCGTCTTTGGACGTCCAGGACTCGACACAAGCGGTTTTCAGGCCGAGCTGAGCGGCTTTGATGGCTGCCACATAACCGCCGGGGCCGGCACCGATGACAATGACGTCGTACTTATCAGACATAATTTATCCCGTTCTCTGATTCGTTAAGTGTCAGTTCACACGTCCAGCAGAATACGTGCCGGGTCTTCAAGCATTTCCTTGATGGCGACGAGGAACTGCACTGCTTCCTTACCATCGATCATGCGGTGATCGTATGACAGCGCCAGGTACATCATCGGCAGGATTTCAACCTGGCCGTTGACCGCCATCGGGCGTTCCTGGATCTTGTGCATGCCCAGAATCGCGGTCTGCGGCGGGTTCAGGATCGGCGTGGAGATCAGCGAGCCGAAGATACCGCCGTTGGTGATAGTGAAGGTACCACCGGTCATTTCCTCGATACCCAGCTTGCCTTCTTTGGCCTTGGTGCCGTACTCGACAATCTTCTTCTCGATGTCGGCCAGACCCATGGCGTCGGAATCGCGCAGAACCGGGACCACCAGACCACGATCGGTGGAAACGGCTACACCGATATCCTGGTAGCCATGATAAACCATATCGTTGCCGTCGATGGATGCGTTAACCGCCGGGAAACGCTTCAGGGCTTCGGTTGCCGCCTTGGTGAAGAAGGACATGAAGCCCAGCTTGATACCGTGACGCTTCACAAAGCTGTCCTGATACTGCTTGCGCAGCTCCATGATCGGCTTCATGTTCACTTCGTTGAAGGTGGTCAGCATGGCCGCAGTCTGCTGTGCCTCGACCAGACGCTTGGCGATGCTGGCGCGCAGACGGGTCATCGGAACCCGCTTCTCGGGGCGCTCGCCCTGAGCCACATTGACTTCCGGCATACCGGCCGCTGCGGCCGGCTTTGCGGCGCCACCGGGGGCCTTGCTGCCGTCGATGTGAGCCTGAACGTCTTCCTTGGTGACACGGCCATCTTTGCCGGTGCCCTTGACGGCGTTCGGATCGACATCGTTTTCCTCGGCCAGCTTGCGGGCGGCCGGGCTCAGGATAGCTTCTCCGGAAGCGGCTTCTGACTTGGCTTCTTCCTTCGGAGCTTCCTCTTTGGCTTCCGGCTTGCTTTCGGCAGGCTTGGACTCACCCGCTGCGCCTTCCTTGAACTTGCCAATCACTTCACCGCTTTCAACGGTGTCGCCTTCACCCTTGACGATTTCCTCGATCACACCGTCAGCCGGTGCAACCACTTCGAGGACAACCTTGTCGGTTTCGATATCGACGATCAGCTCGTCGCGGGAACAGGCTTCGCCCGGCTGCTTGTGCCAGGTCGCGACGGTACCCTCTGCGACCGACTCCGGGAAAACGGGGGCTTTAATCTCAGTTGACATTACAAATCCTTAGTTCGGTAGCTCGTCAGATTTCAAACGCGTCGTTGACCAGTTTCTTCTGCTCTTCGATGTGAACAGACATATGTCCACAGGCAGGAGCAGCCGAGGCATCACGACCGGCATACTGAAGGTACAGCTTGGGGTTCAGGCGCTGCAGTGCATTACGCATATGATGCTGGCTGCAGTACCAGGCTCCCTGGTTCATCGGCTCTTCCTGGCACCAGACCACGTGCTTGAGCTTGGGGTACTGGCTCAGCAGCTCGTCCAGGTCATCCCCCGGGAACGGGTACAGCTGCTCGATCCGGACGATAGCAACGTCGTCGCGCTCGTCAGCCTTCTTCTTCTCCAGAAGATCAAAGTAGACCTTGCCGCTGCACATGATCAGGCGGGTGACCTTCTTCGGATCGGAAGGTTCCTTTTCGGGCAGCACTGTCTGGAAGGTGCCTGAAGTCAGGTCGTCCAGACCGGAGGTCGCTTCCTTGTGGCGCAGCAGACTCTTCGGAGTGATGGCCACCAGCGGCTTGCGCAGCGGGCGCTTCACCTGACGGCGCAGCATGTGGAAGACCTGGGACGGCGTGGTCGGCACACACACCTGGATGTTGTGCTCCGCACACAGCTGCAGGAAGCGTTCCAGGCGAGCGGAACTGTGCTCCGGACCCTGCCCTTCGTAACCGTGCGGCAACAGCAGCGTCAGACCACACAGGCGGCCCCACTTGTGCTCGCCGCTGGTCAGGAACTGGTCAATCACCACCTGGGCACCGTTGGCGAAGTCACCAAACTGGGCTTCCCAGACAATGAGTGCGTTCGGGGTGGTGGTGGAGTAACCGTACTCGAACGCCATGACCGCTTCTTCGGACAGCAGCGAGTCGTAGATCTCGAACTGCGGCTGGTCGTCGGAAAGCTTCTGGAGGGAAATGTGGGTCGAGCCGTCTTTCTGGTTGTGCAAAACCGCATGACGGTGGGAGAAAGTACCCCGGCCCACGTCCTGACCGGTCAGACGGATCGGGTGGCCTTCGTTCAGCAGCGTGGCGTAGGCCATCATCTCGCCGTAGCCCCAGTTCAAGGCCAGGGCACCGGCCGTCATCTTCTCGCGATCGTTGACGATCTTGGAAACCTGACGCTGGACACTGAAACCTTCTGGCAGGGAGGTCAGCTGCTTGCCCAGCTTCTGGATCGTCTTCAGGTTGACGCTGGTCTTGCACTTGGCAGTCCACTCGTGCCCCAGGTACGGCGTCCAGTCAACGTACAGTTCGGTGTTGGGCTCCTTGACCAGAGACTTCACCACGTGCTCGCCATTGTCCAGGGCGTCACGGTATTCGGTCTCCATCTGTTTGGCTTCGTCTTCGGAGATGACACCAGCTTCAACCAGCTGATCCGCATACAGCGCACGGGTGGTTTTCAGCTTACGAATCTTTTCGTACATCAGCGGCTGGGTTGCCGCTGGCTCATCGGCCTCGTTGTGGCCGCGACGACGGTAACAAACCAGATCGATGACCACGTCGCCCTTGAATTCGTTGCGGTAATCCATGGCCATCTGGGTGGCGAACATGACCGCTTCAGGATCGTCCGCGTTCACGTGCAGGATCGGCGCCTGGACCATCTTGGCCACGTCGGTACAGTATTCGGTGGAGCGGGCGTCTTCCTGCTTGCTGGTAGTGAAGCCGACCTGGTTGTTGATCACGATGTGGATGGTACCGCCAACGCCGTAGCCCCGGGTCTGGGACATCTGGAAGGTTTCCATCACCACGCCCTGGCCGGCAAAGGCGGCATCACCGTGCATGACGATGGGCACAACCTGAGTGCCATCGGTATCGCCACGGCGGGTCTGGCGTGCACGCACCGAACCTTCAACCACCGGAGACACGATTTCCAGGTGAGACGGGTTGAACGCCATCGCCAGGTGAATTTCGCCACCGGGAGTCATGACGTTGGAAGAGAAGCCCTGGTGATACTTGACGTCCCCGGAGCCGGAGTCCGCCAGTTTCTTGCCCTCAAACTCGTCGAAGAGTTCTTTCGGGTTTTTGCCGAGTGTGTTCACCAGAACGTTCAAACGGCCACGGTGGGCCATGCCGAGAACGATTTCTTTTGCACCATAGGAGCCTGCACGCTGGATCAGTTCATCCAGGCAGGGAATCAGGCTCTCACCGCCTTCCAGGCCGAAACGCTTGACGCCGGGGTAACGGGAACCCAGATACTTCTCGAGCCCTTCTGCCGCGGTCAGGCGCTCGAGAATGTGTTTACGAGTGGTTGCTTCATATTCCGGCCGTGAGCGGACCGGCTCCATACGCTGTTGGAACCAACGCTTCACGCGGGTATCGACGACGTGCATGTACTCAGCGCCGATACTCTCGCAATAGGTCTTGCGCAGCCCGTCAACGATATCCGAGAGCTTCATGGTCTCGGAGCCGAAATTCAGGGAACCGGTCTGGAATTCGAGATCGAGGTCGGATTCACCAAGTTCATGGAACCGGGGATCCAGGTCTTCCACCTGGGGACGCTGCCATACGCCGAGGGGATCGAGCTTCGCTTCCTGGTGACCACGGAAACGGAAAGCGTTGATCATCTGGAGCACACGGATCTGCTTCTTGTCCGCATCAGATGTGGCACTGGCGGGAACGCCGCTGGTGGCCAGAAAACGCTGGTTGCGGGAGATATGCTCGAACTGTTCGCGGATGGAAGAGTGGACGATATCGCGGCCGTGGTAGCCGTCAACGCTGGGAAGCTTGTCAAAGTAGCTTCGCCACTCTTCGGGAACGGCGTTGGGGTCTGTCAGGTAGGTTTCGAAAAGCTGTTCAACGTAGGCAAGATTGCCACCCTGCAGGTGGGAAGTCTGCCACAACTGCTCCATTATGCTTTCGTGCATCTTGAATAGCTCACCTTGGGCTGGTGCGGGGAGCCGGTATGGTCGGTCAGGGGTAAAACTCAGTCAATACGGGTATCTACGGCATGACTTTGACCACCACACGCGACACGGATGTTTTCCATTCCCCAGTGGTTTTTATACTCGGCAAAGCCGCGAAAACCTTTTAAGTTATCGTCACGGCATGCGTAGTGTGCACCCGACTAAGACTTTTGACCATAAGCCTTTGGTTGAAGGCCCCGCGTATAGCGAGGCCTTCGGGGTGCTAACCTGGTCAGAACAGTATAGCGTCTGTGTCGGAACCTGCTGATCAGGTCGCCCTTTGCAGCAGGAGGTTCCGGATGTGGCCGATAGCCCTTGTGGGGTTCAGGCCTTTCGGGCAGACGCTGACACAGTTCATGATACCCCGGCAGCGGAAAACACTGAACGGATCATCCAGATTTGCCAGTCGATCCGCCTGGGCGGTATCACGGCTGTCCGCCAGGAACCGGTACGCCTGCAGCAGGCCGGCCGGGCCGATGAACTTGTCCGGGTTCCACCAGAAGGACGGACAGGAAGTGGAACAGCAGGCACAGAGAATACACTCGTACAGGCCGTCCAGCTTCTCCCGGTCTTCCGGAGACTGCAGACGCTCGATCGCGGGCGCCGGCTTGTCGTTGATGAGGTACGGCATGACCTTTTCGTACTGCTTGTAGAACAGGCTCATGTCGACCACCAGGTCACGAATGACCGGCAGACCCGGCAGCGGGCGCAGCACCAGCTTGTCATTCTTCACCACCTGGGAAACAGGCGTGATACAGGCCAGGCCGTTCTTGCCGTTCATGTTCATGCCGTCGGAGCCGCACACACCCTCGCGGCAGGAACGACGGTAGGACATGGTTTCATCTTTTTCCTTCACCAGATTCAGCACGTCAAGAACCATCAGGTCCTTACCGGCGGGAATCTCTACCTCAACGTCCTGCATGTAGGGGGCGTTGTCAGTCTCGGGATTGTAACGGTACAGGCTTACCAACATTCTCTACATCCTCCCCTTAGTAAGTCCGGATCTTCGGCTCGAACATCGGCACGGTCTTCGGCGCAAAGTTTACGTCACGCTTGCCAACCCGCTTGTCCAGAGGGAAGTACATGGAGTGCTTCAGCCAGTTCTCGTCGTCACGCTCGGTGAAATCGTTCCTGGCGTGGGCGCCACGACTTTCCTTACGCTCGAACGCGGAAATGGCTGTCGCCAGAGCAACCTCATAAAGATTGTCCAACTCAAGCGCCTCTATGCGAGCGGTATTGAAGGCATCACTGGTATCAGCAAGCCTGGTGTTACGAACACGCTCGCCAATAGCCTCCAGCTTCTTCAAGCCCTCTTCCATGCTCTTGCCATCACGGAATACACCGAAATACAGCTGCATGCAGTTCTGAAGATCCTTGCGAACCTCTGCAACGCTCTCACCCTCGGAAGCGCTGTTCAGACGATCCAGACGAGCCATGGCACGCTTGATATCTTCTTCGCTGGCGCCGTCAACTTCGAAGCCGCCGCGCAGTTGCTCTTCAATGTGCAGACCAGCCGCACGACCGAACACAACCAGATCCAGCAGAGAGTTACCACCCAGGCGGTTGGCGCCGTGCACGGACACACAGGCAGCCTCACCACAGGCGAACAAACCGGGGATCGGCTTGTCGTTGCCGTTTTCGTCCTGGGTCAGAGCCTGGCCACCAACGTTGGTCGGAATACCACCCATCATGTAGTGACAGGTCGGAACGACCGGAATCGGCTCTTTCACCGGATCCACGTGCGCAAAGGTGCGGGACAGCTCACAGATGCCCGGCAGGCGCAGGTTCAGGGTCTCTTCACCCAGATGATCCAGTTTCAGCAGTACGTGGTCCTTGTCGGGACCACAGCCGCGACCTTCCAGGATTTCCAGAACCATGGAGCGGGCCACAACATCACGGCCGGCCAGGTCCTTCGCATTCGGAGCATAGCGCTCCATGAAACGCTCACCTTCGGAGTTGATCAGGTAACCACCCTCACCCCGGCAACCTTCGGTCACCAGCGTACCGGCACCGTGGATACCGGTCGGGTGGAACTGCCACATCTCCATATCCTGCATCGGGAAGCCGGCACGCAGGGCCATGCCGATACCGTCACCGGTGTTGATCATGGCGTTGGTGGTGGAGGCGTAGATACGGCCGGCACCACCGGTGGCCAGAACCGTGGCCTTGGACTTGATGTAGCAGACTTCACCAGTCTCGATCTCGATGGCAACAACACCAACGACTTCATTCTTGGCGTTCTTGACCAGATCGACGGCGTACCACTCATTAAGGAAGGTAGTACCACCTTTCAGGTTGGCCTGGTAAAGGGTGTGCAGCAGAGCATGACCGGTACGGTCGGCAGCGGCACAGGTACGGGCCGCCTGACCACCTTTACCATAGTCCTTGGACTGACCACCGAACGGGCGCTGGTAAATACGGCCCTGCTCGGTCCGGGAGAACGGCAGACCCATGTGCTCCAGCTCGAAAACCGCCTGGGGGCCTACGGAACACATGTACTCGATAGCGTCCTGGTCACCGATATAATCGGAGCCCTTGACGGTGTCGTACATGTGCCAGCGCCAGTCATCATTGGGATCGGCACTTGCGATCGCACAGGTGATGCCGCCCTGGGCGGACACGGTGTGAGACCGGGTCGGAAATACTTTCGTGATACACGCGGTATTGATACCGGATTCGGTAAGCTGCAGGGCGGCTCGCATACCGGCACCGCCACCACCGATAACAATCGCGTCAAAAGACATGGTCTTGATGTTAGCCATCTATTAAAGCCCCCAAAGAATCTGAATGCCCCACACCACATACACGAAAATAACGAGTACGCAGACAGTCTGGAACAGAAAACGCTGCATCGCGGATTTGATGTAGTCGGTGGACACGGTCCACAGACCAACCCACGCATGCCCGGCAATGGACAGCAGAGCGAGCAGTGTAAATATCTTGAACCATCCCTGACCGAACAGAGCGGACCAGGACTGATAATCAACATCAGTGGTCACAAAAAAGCCAAGGAGGAACAGTGTATAAAGGGCTAATACGTAAGCCGTGACCCGCTGGATGATCCAGTCCTGGATCCCGTTACGACCAATATTCGTTGCGCTGTTCATGCCCATACCCAGACTCCTGCCAGAACGATGAGAATGACGGAAACCACGATCGTAGCTTTCGCAGCGAGGCGACCGCTCTCAAGATCTTCACCGATGCCCATATCCATGAACAGGTGCTTGATACCTGCAACCAGGTGGTAAAGCAGAGCAGACAAAATGCCCCAGGTAATCAGCTTGGCAAGGAAGCTGTCCAGCAGTTCACTTACCCGACTGAACCCCTCTTCCCCGGACAGGGAAAGCTGAAGCCCATAAAGCAGGAACGCAACACCAACAAAAATGATGATGCCGCTGACACGGTGCAATATGGACGTAATGGCTGGCAGTGGAAAATGAAACTTGCCGAGATCGAGATTTACTGGTCGTTTGCTATTCACAGCGCTCTCACACTCTCTCTTGGTTCCGCGGAGCCGGCGAACCGACGTCGTGCGGATGGTTGGTATGTAAGGTTCGGCTGATCGGTACGAAGCCGATAACCGATTGGTTCAGGAGGGCGGATGCCATCCAGATAGCTTGCTATGCTGCAGCTTGCGTGAAAGTGCATCCCCGATTCCGGGCTACGGATTATAAGGAGTGACCCTTACAATTACAAACGCGCAGCCTTCTCCCCAGCCTGTATTTACGGGGGTTAAGACGTCTATAAGGATTATTGACAAATCCATTTCTGCATTGCATCAGGCATTGTTCGGGATTTCCCTGATTTACATCAATGGGGAATTCGACCTTTTTACGGCACCCTCCATTGACAAAAAAAGCTGACGCCCTATATTTTGCCGCCAGTTTTGCGATAATACGCGCCTTCTAGCGCATCGACACATGCAGATAAAGCTTCCAAAGCTGATAAATAGGAGAGCACCATGACCGACAGGAAAGCCACGCTCTCGGTGGGGGACAAGTCCATTGAGCTACCGATTTATTCCGGCACCGTCGGCCCTGACGTTATCGACGTACGAGGCCTGGTCCAGGAAGGCGTTTTCACCTACGACCCGGGATTTGTTTCCACAGCGGCCTGCGAATCAGCCATCACCTACATTGACGGAGCCAACGGCGTGCTCCTGCACCGCGGCTACCCTATTGACCAGCTTGCCGAGCATTCAGACTACCTTGAAGTCTGCTACCTGCTCCTGAATGGCGAACTGCCTTCCGAGGAAGAGAATAAGCGCTTCCACGACACTATCAAGAATCACACCATGCTGCACGACCAGATGCGCAACTTCTTCAACGGCTTCCGCCGTGACGCGCATCCGATGGCCATCATGTGCGGCGTTGTGGGCGCACTGTCCGCGTTCTACCACGACCAGATGGACGTGACCGACGAGACCCAGCGCCAGATCACCGCGCACCGCCTGATCGCCAAGATGCCGACCATCGCTGCCTGGTGTTACAAGTACAGCCTGGGCCAGCCGTTCATGTACCCGCGGAACGACCTGTCCTACTCCGAGAACTTCCTGCAGATGATGTTTGGCGTTCCCTGTGAGGAATACAAGCCGAACCCGGTTCTGGCCAAGGCCATGGACAAGATCTTCATCCTGCACGCGGACCATGAGCAGAACGCCTCTACCTCTACTGTACGTTTGGCCGGCTCCACCGGCGCCAACCCGTACGCCTGTATTGCTTCCGGCATTGCAGCCCTGTGGGGTCCGGCTCACGGTGGTGCCAACGAGGCGGTACTGGACATGCTGGCCGAGATCGGCGATGAAGCCAACATCGAGAAATTCATCGAGAAGGCCAAGGACAAGGACGACCCGTTCCGCCTGATGGGCTTCGGTCACCGCGTCTATAAGAACTTCGACCCGCGCGCCAAGGTGATGGCACAGACTGCCCACGAAGTTCTGACCGAGCTTGGCCTGGAGAACGATCCTCTGCTGAAGATTGCCCAGCGTCTGGAAAAGATCGCCCTGGAAGACGAATACTTCGTGGAGCGCAAGCTGTACCCGAACGTCGACTTCTACTCCGGCATCATACTGAAGGCGATCGGCATTCCGACCTCCATGTTTACCGTCATCTTCGCGATGGCCCGCACCATCGGCTGGTTCTCCCACTGGAACGAAATGGTCAGCGGCAACTACCGCATCGGCCGTCCGCGCCAGCTGTACACCGGCTCCGAAAAGCGCGATTATCCGAAGAAGTAAGTCTTCCAGAGACTTGCCAGCCGGAACGAGAGAGGCCGCTGATTTCAGCGGCCTCTTTTTTATCTTCACGCTCACCACCTCTACAACCCGAACGGATAGGTATCCGGCACCCCCGGCAACACACCGGTCGCGAACGGCGTAATCGCCCGGGTCTCATCCAGCCAGACATACTCATCGAACTGATCCGGCAGGCAGGCCCGAAAATAATGGCTCTGCCGCTCCGTTTCCGGCCGATAAATCACACCGATGGCCCGCTCCAGAAAGCGCTCCGACAGCGCCTCAAGCACCCTGCCCTGCGACTTCTGAAACGGCAGCAGAAAACCGGGGATTCCGGTCTCGTGGCACACCCGCTCAAAACTGCCCTCCAGCGACGGCCGCACCCGCTTGATTTCCATCGGTGCGTCCCAGTTTGATGCCGCCGCCACAGTACCGTGATCGGTGCCAAATCCGATGGTATATAGGTCTTTGCCAAACCGGGCCCGGCAAAGACGACCGATATTGAACTCGCCCCGTCGGCTCATGTCCGTCGCATCGGAGTCGCCCACATGGCTGTTATGAGCCCAGACCACCGCCTTGCTGCCATCTCCGCAGTGATTCAACAAGGATTCCAGGGTCTCAAACATGTGGGTGTCGCGCAGGTTCCAGGCGCTGTGGGAGCCGTAATACATGGTTCGGTAGTATTCCTCGGCATCCGCCACCAATCGGGCATTCTGCACGGCATCCAGGAAACGGTCGGAATCGTGCTCCGCATATCGGCGATGCCGGCTGAGCAACTCGTTGAGCATGTCGAGGACAGGCTTTTCACAGGTCTGGTAGTGCGGATTGAGCGCCGCTTTGGCGTACGTCGCCGGTTCGCTCTCGAACGGCGCCAGGCACTCATAGCGCTGGCGAGCATGGATCGCGAGGTCCGGGTCCACCTCCTCAAGGTACTCAAGGACCGCGCGGATCGAGCTGTACAGGCTGTATAGGTCCAAGCCATGAAAAGCGACCCGCTCGTGCGCAGGGCGCTCGCTGTTGTACTCATGCAACCAGTCGACAAAGCCGCGCACTTCCTCATTGCGCCACATCCACGTGGGGAAACGGGAAAAGGCAGTCCATTCCGAGGGCGGGTACTCGGCGTGGCGGACGTAATGATCCACCCGCGCCGCGTCCGGCCAGTCTCCTTCAATGGCCACAAAGGAAAAACCTTTCTTCTCGATCAGGGCGCGGGTGATGCGTTCTCGGGCGAGATAAAATTCTGCGGTACCGTGGGAAGCCTCTCCAAGCAGCACCACCCGCGCATCCCCGATACGAGCCAGCAAGTTATCGAGAGGCATGTCGGATACCGAATCGAACGGCTCGGCAAATCCGGCTATTGCCCGTGGGAGATCAGAGCCGGATGCCGATCCGCCCGTACCCGCGGAACCTCCAAAACCGAATGGATCATTACCAATGACCATGGCGAACCCTCCCCACCTGCAGATATCCTCATTACAGTCTAGTACACGGGGAAAAGCTCAGGTCAATTCTGCAAAACACCCCTAACATAATGAAATAAGAAGAAAGAGACCCGTAAGCCCCTTTTTTCCGATTACAGCCTGAGCCTACTGACAATCGGTTGGCAAGTACTGCTCGTTCACATTCTGGCCGTAACAGACCCAGCTGATTTCACCTTCATTGACGGAAGGCTCGAGTACGATGTATTCAGACTCTCCGGCGTCATCCACACCCATCTCAATTCCGATCAGACCTTCCTCATAAACATCAATCGAATAGTTCTGCACGTCGTTAGCCAGAGTCAGCTCCGGGTAACCCAGCTCCTGCATCGTCACCGGCCAGGCCTGGTTGTCATACGCGTAGGATGTTACCCGCTCCTGGACATCCTGAGCCTCGGAGTAGGCAGCCGAATAACGGGCCCTTTCGGTATATTGCTGGTAGGCAGGAATGGCCACCGCTGCCAGCACACCGATCATCGCAACCGTTACCAGCAGAGATGCCGCACCACCGGCACCGCCGCCGACCCGCGGCACAAACATCGACAGCGTCCACGCCCAGAGGCTGCGGCGCGGATGCGTCACTTCCCTGCCCTGCGCAAGTGCCACGGCCGTGGCCATCCGCTTGGTCAGCCAGGGATAATCACCGGTCAGCTCGTTGAAAGACATCCAGAAGCCATTGGTAGCCTGCACCTGATTGACGTAGGCATCCACATTGATGGTCTTCCAGCGGGTATCCCCGGCGGCAATCGCAGCAATCGCGGCCTTGATGTCCTCTTCGGACTGACAACAGGCGACACCATACCGGTCACAGGTATATTCCTCGGCGCGACGCAGGGCCGGGCCAACCACGGGCAATAACGAGCCCGGCATCACAAAAGCGCGCCAGGAAAGGTGCTTGCGGTGAATGTGGCCGAGTTCATGGCCAATGTAGAAATCGATTGCACCGGGCTGATCTTCCAGAGCATCGATCACATCCGTAAAAAGCACCACAAAATGGCGGCCGAGGAACTTCGTGGCCAGTGCGTTAAAGAAGTCGGTACGTAACAGGTAAGCCTCTGGTACTTCCTTGACGCCAATCTTCTGGCAACAGCGGACCAGCCGCTCATACAAATCCGGATATTGCTCCTGGCTGATCCGCACCCCCGAACCTTTCAGGTGGGAGATAAATGCGGAATGCGCAAACAAAAAGAACACGTATCCCAGAAGCAGGTACAACAACACAATCCCGAAGGTACCGACAAACAACGCCAGCCAGATAATCACTGAAAACACGACCGCTATCCTGAGCAGCGGCTTCTCGTTCTTGTAAACCAATTCCATGCTATTCCCTCAATTTAATGACTACAGGGTGACGGGGCACTTCCCGGGCCCGGTTAATCCAACCGGGCGAAAGCACAGGGCAATGCACGAAGTGGTTCAGGAAGGAGGTGTCATTGCGGTGCGTCCGCTCAGTAGGCAAAGGAGTATAGAAACAGCATCAAATCTCTGCCACGGCTGCCTGCCGATTCCACGGAACTGTTGGTCAGAGTGTGACCAGGTTCAATAATACGATGCGCTTTCTCTCGAAAACGCGAGGGAACCGATTAAAAACGAACCAATCAAATTATGGACTGACAAACTATTATTTGTCGGGGCGTGCGCAAAAGGAGGCAATACCATGCGTTACTTAGCTGCACTCTTGTTAACAGTGTTTTTCGCCAGTTCCGCTCTGGCCAGCCAGTGCCCTTCTCTGATGAACCAGATCGACCAACAGCTTCAATCAGCTCAACTGGACAGTGAGACCGAAGCCAACATCAAAGCGCTTCGTGATCAGGGTGAATCCCTGCATAAACAGGGCAAACATGCCGAGTCGGTGAAAGTGCTCCGAGAAGCGATGGAGAAACTCGACGGGATGTCCTGACAATCAAAATCCAGGTAGTGGCAAAGCCGTCCACTGCCTGGTGCTAATCCTGCAACGATATTAGCGATGCCCCCTGCCCTTGTCGTCCATCCATGCCCCGTGGTTCCGAATAATCACCCTAAAGCATTCTGAAGGCTAGCGACTGGTCCCAAAGGAACACAATCTGCGCTATCCTCGCTAAGACCTGTTTCTAAGTTATTTCTCTAGACCAACTCAAACAATCAACAACTTATAGAACTCGGAGACTACTATGACAACCACTGCAACCTTCATCGGACTTGGTGTAATGGGCTACCCGATGGCCGGGCACCTGGCCAAAGCGGGCCTTGATGTCCGGGTCTGGAACCGGACGATGGCCAAGGCCGAGCAATGGGCCGGCGAATACCAGGGAACGGCCTGCAAGACGATTGCGGAAGCCGTTGAAGGCGCAGATTTTGTGATGACCTGCGTGGGTGCGGACAAGGATCTTATCGAGGTGTTCGAGGGTGAGGACGGCATCATCGCCAATGCACCCGAGGGCGCGATCCTGATTGATCACACCACCGCATCGGCGGGCGTGGCCGAGCGGCTGGCGGCAGCTGCGACGAAGCGGAATCAGGCCTTTATCGACGCGCCGGTCTCGGGCGGCCAGCAAGGCGCGGAAAATGGCAAGTTGACGGTGATGTGTGGCGGCCCGGAAGAGGCTTTCGCAAGGGCGAAGCCGGTGATGGACCACTACGGCCGGGCGGTAAACCTGATGGGACCTGCGGGCAGCGGGCAGAAAACCAAGATGGTTAACCAGATCGCCATTGCTGGCCTGGTTCAGGGGCTGTCAGAGGCGCTGCATTTTGCCGAGCAGGCGAACCTGGATGTGGCGAAGGTGGTGGATGTGATCTCCAAGGGCGCGGCGCAGTCCTGGCAGATGGAGAATCGCTCCGGAACGATGATCGAGGGCGAGTTCAACCACGGCTTTGCGGTGGACTGGATGCGGAAGGATCTGGGGATTTGCCTGGAGGAAGCGAACAAGATCAACGCAACGTTGCCGGTGACGGCGCTGGTGGATCAGTTTTATGCGGATGTTCAGGCGATGGGGGGGAGTCGCTGGGATACTTCCTCGTTGATTCAGAGGTTGAGGAAGTTTCGGTGAGGGGCTGGGATGAAAATGGGGTCAGATGAACAAGTTCATCAGACCCCAGAGACAGTAGGGGTCTGAAGAAAGCTTTCTTCTGACCCCGGGGTAGACCTTAAGTTGGGGTCAGATGAACAAGTTCATCAGACCCCTGGGGCTGGCGTAAACTTGGGATCAGATGAACGAGCTCATCAGACCCCTGAGTATGGGACTTTACTTACCCTTCTCCCGCGGCTGCCATTTGCCGTTGACGTACCACGCGGACCAGCCAGTCGCCTTGCCATCCTTTTCCGACATGACGTACTGCTCTTTCGATTTCCGGCTGTAGCGGATCACCGTGGGGTTGCCTTCGGGGTCGGTTTCCGGGGCATCCATGAGGTAATCGTATTTCGGATCGATTTCCTTGCGGTGGGGTTTGATTTCCTTCACCAGCGGCGGGCGGGTTTCCCGGTTCTTGGGGAACTTGCTCGCTGCCAGGAACAGGCCGGAGGCGCCGTCACGGAGCACGTAGGTGTCGTCCACTTTCTGGCACTGCAGCTCGGGCATGGGCACCGGGTCCATCTTGGGGGGTGCCGGCTCGCCGTTCTTGAGCAGTTTCCGGGTATTCTTGCAGTCCGGGTTGGTGCAGCCGAAGTATTTGCCGAAGCGGCCGGTCTTGAGCTGCATCTCGGAGCCGCACTTGTCGCACTCCAGGGTCGGGCCGTCGTAGCCCTTGATGCGGAAGGTGCCCTCCTCGACCTCATAACCTGAGCAGTCGGGGTTGTTACCACACACGTGCAGCTTGCGCTTCTCGTCGATCAGGTAGCTGTCCATGGCGGTGCCACACTTGGGGCAGCGACGCTTCTTGCGCAGCAGGCGGGTTTCGCCCTCACCTTCGACATCCTCGTCGGCGCTGACCACCTCGTCGCCGGGAATCAAGTTGATGGTGGTCTTGCAGCGTTCCTTGGGCGGCAGCGAGTAGCCGGAGCAACCCAGGAACACGCCGGTGCTGGCCACCCGGATCTGCATGTTGCGGCCGCAGGTCGGGCACGGAATGTCGGTTTCCGTGGGCGTGTTGGCACGCATGCCGCCTTCGGTTTTTTCCGCGGATTCCAGCTGTTGCCGGAACCGGGCATAGAAATCATTAAGAACCTGTTTCCAGTCCTCATCGCCCTCGGCGATCTCGTCCAGCTCGTCTTCCATGCGGGCGGTGAAATCAAAATCCATCAGGTTCGGGAAGGACTCAGATAGCCGCTCGGTAACGATCTCACCCATTTTTTCCGCGTAGAACCGGCGGTTCTGCAGGCGTACATAACCCCGATCCTGGATGGTGGAGATGATCGAGGCATAGGTGGACGGACGACCAATGCCCTGCTTTTCCAGCTCCTTGACCAGGCTCGCCTCGGTATAACGCGGGGCCGGCTTGGTGAAATGCTGGCTCGGGTCGAGCTTTTTCAGGTCCAGGGTTTCGTTGACCTGGATATCCGGCAGCGCCACGTCCTCATCTCTCTTGCTGGACTGGGGGGCGGCCTTGAGGAAGCCGTCAAACTTGACGATGCGACCACGGGTGCGCAGTTCGTAACCATCGTTGGCGACCACAATGGAGGTGCTCAGGAACTCGGCATCGGCCATCTGGCAGGCAATGAACTGGCGCCAGATCAGGTCGTAGAGCTTCTCTGCGTCTTTTTCCAGACCGGTAATATCGGACGGACGACGGCTCACCTCGGTGGGGCGAATAGCCTCGTGGGCTTCCTGGGCGCCCTCTTTGCTGCCATAGACCCGGGGCTTCTCGGGCAGGTACTTGTCGCCGAACTGCTTCTTGACGAATTCCCGGCAACTGGCGACCGCGTCCTGACTCAGGTTGGTGGAGTCGGTACGCATGTAGGTGATGAAACCGGCCTCATACAGGCGCTGGGCCAGCATCATGGTTTTCTTGACACTGAAGCCCATGCGGTTGCTCGCCGCCTGCTGCAGCGTCGAGGTAATAAATGGAGCAGACGGGCGTGACCGGGTTGGCTTGTCTTCCCGTTTGGCGACCTTGAAGCTGCCTGCCTTGAGGCGCGCAACGTGCTCGTTGCTCTGGGTTTCATTGACCGGACGGTAGGGCTGGTCGTCATACCGGGTTACTTCGAAGCGCACCGGATCCTTCGCACCTTCCGGAGCCAGATCGGCGTGCAACTGCCAAAACTCTTCAGGGATAAACTTGCGGATTTCCCGCTCCCGCTCCACGATCAGGCGCACAGCCACCGACTGGACCCGCCCGGCAGACAGGCCGCGGGCAATCTTGGCCCATAGCAGCGGCGACACCATGTAACCCACAACCCGGTCCAGGAATCGGCGGGCCTGCTGTGCATTCACCCTGTTCCGGTCCAGATGCCCGGGATCCTCGAACGCCTCCTGGATGGCGCGCTTGGTGATCTCGTTGAACACCACGCGCCGGTATTTATCGGACTCGCCACCAATGGTTTCCTGCAGGTGCCAGGCAATCGCCTCCCCTTCGCGGTCCAAATCCGTTGCCAGATAGATATGGTCGGCGGACTTGGCCAGGCGTTTGAGTTCACTGACCACCTTCTCCTTGCCAGGAAGAATCTCGTAGCGGGCCTGCCAGTCGTGGTCGGGATCCACACCCATGCGGGCCACCAGCTGCTCACGGGCCTTGCGCTTCTTGTGCTCGGCCTTCTCTTCAGGACTCATCTTGCGGGTCAGCGCCGCCTGGCGCGCCCGTTCCTTGGGGTCGGTCTGGGAGCCACTGCCGCTTACCGGCAGGTCCCGGATGTGCCCCACACTGGACTTCACGATGTAGTCGGAGCCCAGGTACTTGTTGATGGTCTTCGCTTTCGCTGGCGACTCGACAATTACGAGACTTTTACCCATATCGGAGATCTGTTTCCTTGGCGACAAATCGGTCAATTATTCAGCAAACCGTAAACTCGCTGTAAAATCAGGCGGCTAGAAAACACGCAGGAGCCGCCATTGTGTATAGGCTCACTGTTTTACAGGGTCAAGATTGGCAAGACAACCCATTCTTTATTTTCTTGGGGGCTTTTTTCTCAACTCACAAACAGCGAGGCCCGGCAGTTGCCGGGCCTCCTGTTCATAGAGCGATCAGTTCCGCAAGCGGAATCAGACGCGCTCCCACACCGTGGCAATGCCCTGACCCAGGCCGATACACATGGTGGAAACACCAAGCTTACCGCCTTTGGCCTGCATGACGTTCAGCAGCGTGGTGGAGATACGGGCACCGGAGCAACCCAGCGGATGGCCCAGGGCAATCGCGCCGCCGTTCAGGTTGACCTTCTCTTCCATTACACCCAGCAGTTTCAGGTCTTTCAGAACCGGCAGGGACTGGCCAGCGAATGCTTCGTTCAGTTCCCAGAAGTCGATATCTTCGACTTTCAGGCCTGCACGCTTCAGCGCCTTCTTGGTAGCCGGAACCGGACCGTAACCCATGATTGCGGGGTCGCAGCCAGCTACGGCCATGCTGCGGATTTTGGCAATCGGGGTCAGGCCCAGAGCTTCTGCCCGCTCGGCGGACATCAGCACCAAGGCAGAAGCGCCATCGGTCAGCTGGGAAGAAGTACCGGCAGTTACGGTACCGTTCTTCGGATCAAACGCCGGGCGCAGCTGAGACAGAGACTCAACGGTGGTTTCCGGGCGAATGGTCTCGTCTTCCTCGATCAGCTTCACAAAGCCGTTCTCGTCGTGACCTTCGATGGGCACGATTTCATTCTTGAAGCGGCCTTCAACGGTCGCTTCATGGGCCAGACGATGGGAACGGGCACCGAACTCATCCTGCTGTTCACGGGTGATACCGTGCATCTTGGCCAGCATTTCCGCTGTCAGCCCCATCATGTTGGAGGCTTTGGCGGAGTACTTGGACGCAGCCGGGTTGTGATCGAAGCCTTCGGTCATGGGCACGTGACCCATGTGCTCGACACCACCAACCATGAACACATCACCGTTGCCGGTCTGGATAGCCTGGGCGGCGGTGTGGATGGCGCTCATGGCGGAACCACACAGACGGTTCACGGTCTGGGCCGCAGACTCGTGCGGGATACGGGTCAGCAGGGAAATCTGCCGCGCCACATTAAAGCCCTGTTCCTTGGTCTGGTTTACACAGCCCCAGATCACATCTTCCACTTCTTTCGGATCGAGCTTCGGGTTGCGCTCAAACAGTGCTTCGATCAGCGCAGCCGACAGGGTCTCGGCACGTACGTTGCGGAAACAGCCGTTTTTGGCACGACCCATCGGAGTCCGCACGCAATCGACGACGACAACGTCTCTCGGATTAAGGCTCATAGATCTTTCTCCGTTCGGAAATCTCGTTAGGGTTAGCCAAAGAACTTCTTGCCAGTCTTGGCCATTTCACGCAGCTTCTCGGTCGGCGCGTAAAGCGGGCCAAGATCTGCATACTTGTCTGCCAGCTCGACGAACTTGTCGACGCCCATGTCGTCGATGTAGCGCAGAGCACCACCACGGAACGGAGGGAAGCCGATACCGTAGATCAGGCCCATGTCTGCATCGGCCGGGTCTTCAACAATGTTGTCTTCCAGACAGCGAACGGTTTCCAGGCACAGAGGAATCATCATGCGAGCGATGATTTCTTCTTCGTCGAAGTCCTTGCTGCCGTTCACCACAGGCTCGATGAGCTTGTAGGTTTCTTCGTCGACAACCTTCTTCGGCTTGCCCTTCTTGTCTTCTTCGTAGCGGTAGAAGCCCTTGTCGTTCTTCTGGCCGTAACGGTCGTTCTCGAACATCACGTCGATGGCGGACTTGAAGTCGGCCTTCATGCGCTCGGGGAAGCCATCTGCCATCACTTCATTGGCGTGCCTGGCGGTGTCCATGCCGACTACGTCGAGCAGATAGGCCGGGCCCATGGGCCAGCCGAACTTCTCCATGACCTTGTCAATCTTCTGGAAATCGGCGCCGTCACGTACCAGCGCGGCAAAACCACCGAAGTACGGGAACAGAACACGGTTGACCAGGAAGCCCGGGCAGTCGTTGACCACGATCGGGGTCTTGCCCATGGCCTTGGCGTAGGCGACGGTAGTCGCAATGGCGCGATCACTGGTCTTCTCGCCACGGATAACCTCAACCAGCGGCATCATGTGCACCGGGTTGAAGAAGTGCATGCCGCAGAAGTTCTCCGGACGCTTCAGGTTCTTGGCCAGAAGGTTGATGGAGATGGTCGAGGTATTGGAGGTCAGGATGGTGTCTTCGCGAACCGCGTCTTCGGTCTCGCGCAGAACTGCATCTTTCACCTTCGGATTCTCAACAACCGCTTCAACAACCAGGTCTACGTTCTTGAAATCACCGTAGTTCAGGGTCGGCGTGATGTTGTTCAGGACATCGCCCATCTTGTCGGCGTTCATCTTGCCCTTGGCAACACGCTTGGACAGCAGCTTCTTGGCCTCATTCAGGCCCAGCTTGATGCCGTCCTGATTGATGTCCTTCATGATGATCGGCGTGCCTTTCAGTGCGGACTGGAATGCCACACCACCACCCATGATACCGGCGCCCAGTACGGCGGCCAGGTTCACATCAGAGGCTTCCTTCTCCCAGGCGCTGGCTTTTTTCTTCAGGGCCTGGTCGTTCAGGAACAGGCCAACCAGGCACGCGGCGACGTTGGTCTTGGCCATCTTGGCGAAGCCCTTGGCCTCCACTTCGATCGCCTTGTCGCGGGTCAGACTGGCATGCTTCTGCATGGTCTTGATGGCTTCCACCGGCGCCGGGTAGTTCTTGCCAGCCTTGCCGGCCACGAACGCCTTGGAAATCTCGAACGCCATCATGCTTTCCATGGCGTTGAGCTTGATCTTGCCCTTCTTCTCTTCCCGGCGAGCCATATGGTCCAGCTTGCCTTCGTTGCACTGGTTGATGATTGCAACAGCGGCGTCGACCAGCTTGTCAGCCTCAACGACCGCATCCACAGCACCGGTCTTCAGAGCGGCATCGGCACGGTTCTCGGTACCACCGGCAATCCACTCAACGGCGTTGTCCACGCCAACCAGGCGGGACAGACGTACGGTGCCGCCAAAGCCCGGGAAGATGCCCAGCTTGACTTCCGGCAGACCTACCTTGGCCTTCGGGGCCATAACTCGGTAGTCGGTTGCCAGACACATTTCAAAACCACCACCCAGCGCGATACCGTTGATGGCGGTAACGGTCGGGACCGGCAGGTCCTCAATCGCGTTGAATACTTCGTTGGCCTTGAGGTTGTTGGCCACGAGGTCTTCCTCGGAACCGGCAAACAGCTCGGTGAACTCGGTGATATCCGCACCGACAATGAAGCTGTCCTTGGAGCTGGTGACTACCAGACCCTTCAGATTCTTCTGGGACTTGAGTGCTTCGGCTGCGGCACCAAGCTCTTCAATGGTGAGACGGTTGAACTTGTTGACTGACTCGCCCTGCAAGTCGAAGTTCAACTGAGCGATCCCGCCTTCGATCTCTTTAACCGTGATGGCTTTACCTTCGTAAATCATCAACTGATCTCCAGTCTGTGTTTGGAACTGCTGACAGCCGCCGGACCTGATCCGTCCCAGCGGCCGCCCGTGCAGCGAGATTTCGGTCACTGCCCGATCTTCCGATCCAAAAATTCATACAGTCGTTTGAATCGTGAGGGCACACGATGAAAAAAAACCGAGCGTTTGTCAATTTGTTTCTTGCTGACGGCGTGCAAAAGTCTCCGCCGGAACGGAGGCACCCCAAGGACAGAACATCTGATTTGTTGTATATCAAGGAGATAACTGCAACCGACTGATAAAAGTGATCCCTGTCACACTGATTTCATAGTAATTGACAATTGCCGTCTCCGTTGCCGGCAAAAGCGCTTGCTTGGTCGGTACAGTTAATTTACCTTCGAAGTGCGACTTTGGTCGACAATAACAACACAGTATTACGGAGAGTCATCCGATGAAAGACGCCCGCCTGCGATTTGTATCCCTTGCTATTGGCCTGATCGCGCTAGCGATTGCGTCCCTGGGAGCGAAAGCCCAGGAGGCATCCGACAGCTTCCTGTCTGATCTGCACAACTTCCGTATCAGCAACTACATGGCGCTGGATGCCTACTATCGCTTCAGCGGAACCGGAGACACTGACACCCTGAATGAAATTGTGGTGGGCATCAACACCGCCAACGACGCCATGAACAACGTCAGCCAGAGTACGGCCGGCGTACTTTCCGGAGATCAGATCGAAGCTCTCAATCAGGAATTTGACAAGTTCAAGGCGCTGATGCGGGACAACATCAACGATGTGCGCAATCGCGGCTATCCGGACCTGCGACTTGTTTCCGACATGGCAAATCAGGCTGTTACCATGAACAATATGGCGACAGAGCTCTACACGGTCGCCCAGGAAAGCAGCCAGACCAAAACTAACGCACGGGTTGAGGCAGCACGGATGGCGGCGGTGAAAATGGCGCAGATGATGGCGAAGTACTCTGTTCGCTCCAACTCTGCAGTTACCCAGACCTTCCAGGGCTCGGATACCGAGACCTCCCTTGACGAACAGGCCCGACAGTTCGACGAACTGCTTGCGACCGTCAGAAACGGCCCGGCCCAGGGGGAACTCAAGACCCTGCTGGACGACA
Source organism: Marinobacter pelagius (assembly GCF_003315345.1). GTDB lineage: Bacteria > Pseudomonadota > Gammaproteobacteria > Pseudomonadales > Oleiphilaceae > Marinobacter > Marinobacter pelagius_A. Next base: position 57,799 of record NZ_QNRO01000011.1, on the reverse strand, counting down.
TAAGTTCAAAGTGGCAGTTCATCCGTGGCTCCTACATCAACTACAACGAGAATAATGTGGGCTTTGTAATTGATCGTTATTCAAAGGGCATCCTCAACAGCCTGGCAACCACAATCGACCTGCTGCAGAATCCCGCTTCCTGATCGGCCACCGACCTCTGACGGGGTGTAATTCCCCGTCAGAGTTCATTTTTTCCCGCCCCTGTATTGATACCTGTCAGTTTCCCGCTACACTCTTTCGGTTAGATTTGGACTACTATTTCCTATGTAAGCCCGATGCGAAGGAGTGATGCGATGTCCGCCTACAAGAAAATGCTTGTTGCCATTGACCTGACGGAAGAAGCTCCGCAGGTGCTCAACAAGGCAAAAGCGATCAGCAGCGCCCATGGCGCAGAACTGATGCTCGTACACGTTGTTGAACCGGTGGGCTATGCCTATGGCGGCGACATTCCCATGGACCTGACCGAGCTCCAGGATCAGCTCGACAAGGCTGCCAAGGAGCAGCTGGCTAAATATGGGGATGAGTACGGCGTGGCGAAGGAAGACCAGGTCGTTACCGTGGGTCGCCCGGAATCCGAGATCCACCGTCTGGCAAAAGAACAGGACGTGGACCTGGTGATTGTTGGCAGCCATGGCCGCAAAGGCTTCCAGTTGCTGCTCGGCTCCACCGCCAACGGCGTCCTCCACGGCACGGAATGTGATGTTCTGGCGGTGCGTATTCAGTGATCCGGCAGACGTTTGCTACTGATGGGCGGCCGATACGGCCGCCCTCGTTCCAGTTTACTGACCCGCCTGCTCTTCAAGCTCCATCCAACGCTCGATGGTCTGCTCCAGGTTCTGCTCCGCCTCCGTCAGCTTCTGCAGGGTGGCAGCAACTTCCTCGGCAGGTCCGGAGTAGAATTCCGATCCTGAAATGGTTTCCTGCAGCTCTGCCACTTCCTGTTCAAGCGCTTCAATTTTGGCAGGGAGCTGCTCCAGCTCCAGCTTGAGCTTGTAACTGAGCTTGACGGGTTTTGCTTTCGCAGCTGGCTTCGACGCAGCGGCATCGCCCTTCGCGGGCTCTCCCGATTTCGATTGTTTATCCTGCTTGTCCGGCCGGTTGCCACCCTGCTCCGAGGGAAAGCGACCTCCCTGCCGCCGCCAGTCAGAATAACCGCCCACGTATTCCCGAACCCTGCCGGTGCCGTCCAGGAAGATGGTCTCGGTCACCACGTTGTCCAGGAACTCACGGTCGTGACTGATCACGATGACGGTGCCCTTGAACTCGGACAGCTGCTCTTCCAGCAGCTCAAGCGTTTCCACATCCAGGTCGTTCGTGGGCTCATCCAGCACCAGGATGTTGGCCGGCTTGCTGAACAGCTTGGCCAGCAGCAGACGGGCCCGCTCACCGCCGGAGAACACCCGAACAGGCGACCTTGCCCGCTCCGGGGTAAACAGGAACTCCTGAAGGTAACCCAGCACGTGCTTGCTCTGGCCATTGATTTCGATGAATTCCCGCCCCTCGGAGAGGTTATCGAGGGCATTACGCTCGAGATCCAGCTCGCCGCGCAACTGGTCGAAATAAGCCACTTCCAGGTTGGTGCCCAGACGGATAGTCCCATGGCTGGGTTTCAGGTCACCCACCAACAGGCGTACCAGTGTGGTCTTGCCGGTACCGTTTTCACCCACCAGACCAATCTTGTCTCCCCGGAGAATGGTCAGCTCCATATCCCGGATGACCTGGGTGCCATCGGGATAGGCAAATCCGGCGTCTCGGGCTTCCACCACCAGCTTGCCGGAACGATCAGCCGCCTCCACGGCAAAGCTCGCGGTTCCGCCCCGGACCCGGCGCTGACGATGTTCCTCGCGCATGGCCTTCAACGCCCTTACCCGGCCCATATTGCGGGTCCGCCGCGCCTTGATGCCCTGGCGAATCCACGCCTCCTCCTGTTTGAGCCGCTTGTCGAACAGTGCGTTCTGGCGTTCTTCTTCCTCCAGAGCCTTTTCCTTGAGCTCCAGGTAGCGATCGTAGGTAGCCGCGAAGCTGACCAATTTGCCGCGATCCAGCTCAACGATCCGGGTTGCCATGCGGCGGATGAAGGCGCGGTCGTGGCTGACAAACAGCATGGCCCCGCGGAACTGGGACAACGCCTCTTCAAGCCACGCGATGGCGGGCACATCCAGATGGTTCGTCGGCTCATCCAGCAGCAGGATATCCGGCTCGGCCACCAGGGCCCGCGCCAGCAAAACCCTGCGCTGCCAGCCCCCGGAGAGAGTGTTCAGGCGCCGGTCAGGATCAATACCGTATTGGCCGAGAATGGTGGTGACCTTCTGGTCCAGCCGCCAACCGTCCAGGGCCTCGAGACGCTCCTGTACCTTTGTCATCTTTTCCAGGCTGGCCTCGTCCGCCTGCTGCGAAAGCCGGTGAAACTCCGCCAGCAACTCCCCGGTCTCCGGGAACGCTCCGGACACCACATCATAAGCGGTGCGGGTATCGTCGGATGGCAGGTTCTGCGGCAGTACCGCCAGTACCGCACCGTCGTCCAAGCGCACTGTGCCGCCATCCGGCGTGACTTCGCCGCTGACGATCTTCAGCAGGGTGGATTTACCCTCACCATTACGACCCAGAAGACACACACGCTCACCGGACTCGATCACCAGTGAGGCATGATCAAGCAGCGGGTGCATACCATAGGCAAGGGAAATCGAATCCAGAGTTAACAAAGGCACGTTCAGGAATTCTCCGTTTTGATAATACTTACAGGGTCACCGACACGAATGCTGCCGGGCTGGTCATGAATGGCATTCATGCCGAAGATGACGCCCTCGTCGGTACGACGGTACCCTGAGAGTGTGCGAAGCGGCTGGGCTGAAGGGTCTTTCAGGCCCCGGTCCGGATCGACGGTGGTCATGATACAGCGGGAACAGGGCTTTACCAGCCGAAATTGCCGCTCGCCGATCTGTAATTCGCGCCAGTCATCCTCAGCCCAGGGCTCAGCGCCTTCAACCACAATGTTGGGGCGGAATCGGCGCATTGTAACCGCCTGCTCCAACCGACCGTTCAGCTCTTCCAGCGATGCCAGATTCGTGATCAGGAACGGAAAGCCGTCTGCAAATCCGACCCGGCGGTATTCATCGACCCGATCCGCGTCTACCCGGCGGAAGGTTTCATCCGCCATGTAGACAAACCGGAAAGCCTGGCCACAGAAGCGGGAAAGTGCGTCGTTGGCGTCCGACCCACCCAACCGGGCCTTCACCCAGTCACGCCAGACCAGCACAGGAAGTGCCTCATCGGTTGATGAGAGTCTGAAAACGCCCTCGCCCGGGATTTCCACCTGAACATGGCCCTCCGCAAACACGGCCTTGATCCGTGCCAGCTGGGGATAACTGCGCTGGGTGACGAAACGACGCTCCTCATCCACGATCATCCATCGCCGATCCCCCGCCGGCCCGAAATCATCCATATCAAAGGAATCAACCTGGATACCGGCCAGCGACTTCACCGGATAAACATAGAGCGAATGGATTTGCATGCTGCACGCCTCCCGTCCTGAGAAGAATTGGGTATGGCTGCCGAGTATAACCGAGAGGAGGTTCGGGCGCTGCGACTGAGAGGAGCCCTGAAACGAAGAAACCCGGCTTTTTTCAAAGCCGGGTTTCAAAATCTGGAGCGGGAAACGAGATTCGAACTCGCGACCCCAACCTTGGCAAGGTTGTGCTCTACCAACTGAGCTATTCCCGCAGTGCTGAACGGTTGTTGCCGTCAACGGAGGCGTATTCTACGGATCATACTCCGGCCGTCAACCTCTTTTTTCAACTTTTTAACAGTATCGAGAAAATTGCTCAAATCCCACGCAATTCGTTGAATTTTCAGGCAGGGAGATCAGCTCTGCCCTGCCTCGTTACCGGCAGCCGCAGCCATCTGGGTATCGTCGCAGTGTAGAAAGCTGGAACTCTGCAACCATTCCTGGTCCGGATAATACTTGAATACCAGCTGACCGCCCTTGAGATTGTCGACCACCTCTTCAATGACCTGGTTATCCACTGCCGGGCAACCCAGGCTTCGACCGATCCGACCGTATTTATCCACCCAACTGTCACTGACGTAGTCAGCACCATGGATAACGATAGCGCGCTCCCGTGCGTGATCATTGACACCGGGCTCCAGGCCATCCAGACGCAACGAATACCCGTGTTTACCGTAGTAGGATTCGCTGGCGCGGAACAGGCCGATGCTGGACATGTTGCTGCCCTCGACATTGGAGAATGCCGTAGAACGGAAATTCCCGGATTTCCGGCCATGGGCCACGAGATCCCGAAGCACAAGGTCGCCTGTGCGAACGTCGAAGATCCACATACGTTCTTCGCTCGACGGCAGGGAAAAGTCGATCACAGCCAGACGCTCGGGCGTTGCCACGCCACTTCCGATCGCGCACCGGGATGCGTTGAACGCCATGGAGAGTACCTTGGGATCCAGCCTGGGCGCGGACTCGCTCATCCGCTCCAGGAGGCTGTCATCTAGAGTTTCGGACTGGGCAGGCAGGCTCGTTATGGCCAACAGGGGCAAACACAGGGACAAAGCAATACGCCGACTGCGTTTCAGCATCTTCATTCACCGTTACAAAATGAGGGGCGATTCCGGATTGTGTAATAGCCGGATTACCTGAATTTTGGCTCATTCTATCAGGACCAAATGAGAAACCGGTCTGATCGTACGCTTTTTATACAAAACCGTAACAAATGCTGTAAGAACGCAATCGGAATTTTACTGCCCGAAAGACTTTCCCCCTTCGAGATAGTCTTTCTCTTCGGGAGTAGAAGTTCTCCCCAGCGCTCGATTCCTGTGGGGAAACCGCCGGAACCTCCGGATGATGTCCCGGTGCTCTTCCGCCGACTCCAGAAAACTTGCCATGAAATCACCCAGAATACCGCTGGTCGTGGCCACCAGCTGCCCGTAACACTCCACCGAGAGATCCTGGTCCTCCAGGCGCTCTGAGTGCTGCAACGGCATATAGAGGAAAGCGCGCTGAACCGGCACGAGCGCCATATCCAGCCCTTTGTGCATGGACTGGCGGCAAAGTTTGCGCGCCAGGGTGTCCTGCTCGAAGGCCAGCGCCCCGCCCCGGAAGATGTTCCGGGAGAATTGGTCCAGCAGGATAATTTCCGCCAGGGCACCACCCGGCTCGCTGCGCCAGTGGTCGAGACCCTGTTCGGATGCAAAGAGCACCATGGAGAGAAACCGGCGCCGCACCTCCTGATCAAACTTCCGGTCTGACCGGAACCAGCGGTTGCGATGAAAATGGTCCGGAAGCCCCTGCTCGTCGAGCTCTCCGAACCAGAAATCCAGAATCTCTTTCCAATCGAACATTAACCCACACCCTGTTATCTTGGACTTGAGGCAGCGCACAATTGTGCAGGATTACGACGGGTTTCCCCTAACTGATTACCCAGGAGTATGAATGACCAGCAACCACCGCATTGTTCTTTTGGCCCACGGAAGCAGCGACAAACGCTGGTGCGAAACCTTTGAACAGCTGGCCGCACCGACCCTTCAGGCGGTATCGGGCTCCAGAATTGCCTATATGGAGCTGGCCTCACCGTCCCTTGAGGAAACCATTGCCGAAGGCCTTACCGAGAATATCAGCGAGTATACCGTCGTTCCGCTGTTTCTGGCTGCTGGCCGACACCTGAGAAAAGATGTCCCGGCGATGATCGCGGACCTCGAGAAAGACCATGGCGTAAAAATCCATCTTGCGCCACCCATTGGTGAAAACCCGCTACTTGGCCAGGCCATCAAGGACGTTGTTACCCTGCAACTGGAACAGACCGGGAGCGCTGCACCCTGATCAGGGAGCGCCGAGGGAGGCACAAGGTTATGGCAAAACGGATTCTCATCACTGGCGGTACCGGTTTCATCGGTAAAGAACTCTGCCCCCGCCTACTGCAACGCGGGGATCAGCTCTCGGTATACAGCCGGCAACCTCCGGAAGACGTCAAGGCGATCTGCGGTCGGGTCGAGGCTGTCAGCGATCTCGACTCGCTTCGCTCCGGGCCGGGTTTTGATGCGGTAATCAACCTGGCCGGGGAAGGCATTGCTGACAAGCGCTGGTCCGCCAGCCGCAAACAGGCCCTGAGGGATAGCCGGATCCGGCTGACCGAACAGCTTGTAAATGTGATCAGAACCTGGGAGAAGCCGCCGGAAGTCATGGTCTCCGGCTCCGCGGTCGGTTTCTACGGGGACCAGGGCACTGCGCCTGTCACCGAAGACACTGCTCCCCACGATGAATTCACCCACCGGCTTTGTAACGACTGGGAAAAAGCCGCCGTGGTTCTCGCTGGCGACAACACCCGCGTTTGCCTGTCCCGGACCGGAGTGGTCGCCGGCCCGGGCGGCGGGTTCCTGCAAAGAATGCTTCTGCCCTTCAAACTTGGAGTCGGCGGCCGATTGGGAAGTGGCGAGCAATACATGCCCTGGGTGCATCGGGCGGATGTGGTGAACGCGCTGGTCTGGATGGTTGACACAGAAACCGCGCAAGGACCTTATAACGTGGTCAGCCCGAACCCGGTTACCAATGCCGAATTCACCAGGACCCTGGGCAGGGTTTTGCATCGGCCCACCCTGTTTCCCGCACCCGGGGCAGCTCTGAAGCTTGCGCTGGGGGAAATGTCACGGCTGTTACTGACCGGGCAGAACGCCAGGCCGGCAAGACTTCTGGAGGAGGGGTTCGAATTTCGCTTCGAGGAGCTGGAGCCGGCCCTGAAGGACTCGGTCGGGAAGCACTAGCGACAATGAACTTCAGGCGCCCGTCGGACGCCCGAAATTTTTTTGAGAAAAAGCGTTGACACTGCCCCGAGGCTTACTTAATATACGCGCCACCTCGACGAGGCAAGCTTTTGAAAACGTTGCGTCCCCTTCGTCTAGTGGCCTAGGACTCCGCCCTTTCACGGCGGCAACAGGGGTTCGAACCCCCTAGGGGACGCCAATTTTTCCTTGCCCGGGATGAGTCAGCTTCCCTGCTGACCATGATCCCGAATCGTCAGACCGGCTTTCCGCCATGCTTGCCCTGATGCTTTTTACCTTGGTGGCCGTGTTGCTTCTGGTCTTTCATGACGAAGACGCCAACACCCACGAAAAAGCCCACCATCAGAAGTACCGTTACAATTCCTGCGATTACCACGGCGTCCATATACATAGCTGCTCTCCTTCACTTATCAAACTTGATTAAGCTCAGGTTACGCCGGCCCTGAATGCAGGGTATTGACCCAGGTCAAACCATCCTTTCGCGTACAGATACGCAAAAACACCAATCCGTCACACAATTCTCTCCAGTTTTCCTGCATTTGCAGGGATTTTGCCAAAGACAACTGCTATATTCGGGATGTGGCCAAGGCTCCGGTTTCCTCTCCCCCGCAGGGTGGCTGTATTCACGACATGCCGAATTTGTCGAAGCATTTCCAACGTTTGCGCACAGGCTCTCCCCTGTCATTCAGGCTGCTGGCCTGGATTCTTCTGTTCAGTTCGGTTTTCACCCTGATCGCCTCGGGTGTTCAGCTGTATTCTGACTATCGCAAAGACGTTGGCCTGATCGACCAGCGCCTGAAGGTGATTGAATCCGGTTATGCGTCCAGCCTGGCAAGAAGCCTCTGGGCCCTGGACCAGAAACTGCTGCAAACCCAGATGGAAGGAATCCTCAGCCTGCCCGACATTACCCACCTCAGGCTGCGAATCGAACCGGATTCCGAACTGGTTATGGGCAGTATTCCCCGGGGAGCCGAAACCAAAACCCACAGCTTCACACTGGCGCACGAAGGTGATCAGAGCTTCAGGCTCGGCGAACTGACCGTCACTGCCAACCTGGATCGGGTCTACCGGGAGATGAAACAGAAGATCGGGGTGATCCTGGCTACCCAGTTCCTGAAAACACTGTTTGTCTCCATCCTCATCCTCTTGATAATCCGCCACCTGGTCACCCGGCATCTGTCAGACATGGCCAGCTACGCCCGTGATTTTTCCCTGGAGAATCTGTCCCAACCCCTCACCCTGGACCGTCCGGATTCAATGGCCCACCGCAGGGACGAGCTCGGGCAGGTGGTTGACGCCATCAACCAGATGCGGGAACGCCTCAACACCGACATCGCCCGACAGAAACGGGACGCCGCCGAGATCCGGAAATTCTCCAAAGCCATCGAGCAAAGCCCCTCCTCGGTGCTGATCTGCGACCGCCAGTGGCATATTGAGTACGTGAACCAGAAATTCACCCAGCTCACCGGTTTCGATCCCAAATCCATTCTCGGAAAACATCCCGCTGAACTCGGCGATGAGGGCGTGCAGAACCGGGAGCGACAGAACCTGTGGCACTCCATCCGCCTGCAAGTGCAGCGCGTTGGGGTCTGGCAGGGTGAGGTTAATAGTATCCGCAAGAGCGGTGAGCGCTTCTGGGAGCAGTTGGTGGTGACGCCCATCAAGGACAACGATGGCGAGATTACCGGCTACCTGATCCTCGGCGAGGACGTCAGTATCCGGAAGCGTTATGAGCAACAACTGCTCCGGCAGGCCAATTACGACATTCTGACGGGGCTGCCCAACCGGATGCTGGCACTGGATCGCCTCAAACTTGCCCTGGCCCAGGCCCGCCGCGAGAACACCCTGGTGGGGGTCATGTTCCTGGACCTGGATAACTTCAAGCACATCAACGATACCCTCGGCCACGACGCTGGCGACAATCTCCTGATAGAGGCGGCCCGGCGCATCTCCAGTTGCCTGCGCGGCACTAGCACTGTCGCCCGCCTCGGGGGCGATGAATTTCTGGTCGTCCTGCCGGGGCTGCCCGGCCCGAACGCTTGCTCCCAGGTCGCAGAGCGGATATTGAAGACCTTTTCGCCGCCATTTACTCTGAATGCCCAGGAGGTCTTTGTAACCACCAGTATCGGCATCGCCATATTCCCGACCGATTCGGATAACAGTGGCACCCTGCTCCAGCACGCGGATGCGGCCATGTATGAGGCCAAGCACAATGGCAAGAGCTCCTACGCCCACTTCTCGCCTGAAATGAGCGAAGTGTCCCATGAACGGCTCCAGATGGAATCGTTGATGCGCCGGGCCCTGGAACTCAATGAATTCGAACTGCACTACCAGCCGATCGTGCACACCGAAACCGGCAAGCTCCAGGCAGCGGAAGCCCTTCTGCGCTGGAACAATCCCACTCTCGGTCTGGTCATGCCGGACCGTTTCATCCCGCTTGCCGAGGAAACCGGGCTGATCACGCCGGTTGGCGAATGGGTTCTCCAGGAGGCCTGCCGCACCGCAGTCGGTTGGGGCAGGACCACCGGCCGGGGTATCGGGATTTCCGTCAATGTATCACCTCGTCAGTTCCGTGACCCCGGGTTCATGGATACCGTGATGGGCGCCCTGCGCAGCAGTGGCCTCAAGCCGGAACTGCTGGAATTGGAGATTACCGAGCGGCTGCTTCTGGACAATTCTATTGAAACAGCAACCATCCTGTATCAACTGGATCAGGCCGGAGTAAGGCTGTCGGTCGATGACTTCGGAACCGGCTACTCTGCCCTGAGCTATCTCAAAAGCTATCCCTTCGACGTCCTCAAGATCGACAAATCTTTCGTCAATGACGTCAACAAGGAACCGGAGGATGCCTCCCTTGTCCGTGCCATTATCAACATGGCCCACAGTCTCGGCCTCAAGGTCATTGCCGAAGGCGTGGAGGACGAGGGCCAGGCGGATTTCCTACGGCAGGAACATTGTGACTATTCCCAGGGTTACTATTACAGTCGGCCGCAAACCGGCAAGGATTTTGAAGGCTGGCTCAAAAGCAATCACCGGATACCGGTCTGAACAAACGGGAAACGGGTTATGGATAACAAGATACTGGTGATCAATTGCGGCAGCTCCACTCTCAAGCTTGCCCTCTTTGACAACCAGAGCCTGAACTGCACGGCAACGGGACTGGCAGAGCGCCTGAACCACGACGACGCCGTGGCCCGGATCGGAGAAATCGAAGGCGACATCCCATTACCGGCAGGGGCGACTCATCGCCAGGCTCTGGAGGCGATGACAACGGCGCTGGCGGACTCAGGATTGCTGGCGGGAGCGCCTGTCGCCATCGGTCACCGGGTCGTTCATGGCGGCGAGAACTTCCGGGAGGCCGCCCTGGTAGACGATGAGGTCCTCGGGGCCATTGATGCCTGTGCCAGCCTGGCACCACTGCACAATCCGGTTAACCTTTCCGGGATCGAGAGCACCCGAAGCCTGTTTCCCGACGTCACCAACGTGGCCGTTTTCGATACCGCGTATCATCAGACGTTACCGCCCAAGGCCTACCTGTACGCAGTTCCCCATTCCTATTACCGGGACTGGGGAGTGCGCCGCTACGGCTTCCACGGCATCAGCCACAGTTACATGCTGACCGAGGCAGCCAGACGCCTGGGTAAAACCCCGGCCACAACGTCCATCATCTCCGCCCATCTGGGCAACGGCTGCAGCATCGCGGCCATACGCGATGGCCTCAGCGCCGACACCAGCATGGGGCTCACGCCCCTGGAAGGCCTGGTCATGGGCAGTCGCAGTGGCGATATTGACCCCGGACTGTTCGATTACCTGAAATCCAAGGGCATCGCCCAGGATGAGCTGCACCGTGTGCTGAACCATGAAAGCGGCCTGCTAGGGCTGTCCGGCCAGACCAATGATATGCGCACACTGTGTGAGCTGGCCGAACACGGCCATGAGCCATCACGGCTTGCGATTGAGGTCTTCTGCTTCCGGCTTGCCCGGTATATCGGGGCAATGATGGCCTCCCTGCGTCATCTGGATGCTCTCGTGTTCACCGGTGGCATTGGCGAGAACAGCGCCCGGGTGCGGCAGCAGACCCTGGATAACCTGCAGCTGCTCGGCTTCGAGCTTGATGACGAATTGAACCGTTACAGCGGCGAATTCAGTGACGGCCATATTGAGGGCCCGGGATCGCGGTTTCCGGTGCTGGTGATTCCCACCAACGAAGAACTGGTGATCGCCCGGGAAGCCGCTCGCCTCGCCCAAGCTGCAAACGGACCCCAAACGCCAGGATAACCGCTATGGCCAAAAGTCTTTTTATCGCACCCACTTCCATGGACGCCGGCCTTACCTCGGTCTGTCTCGGACTGCTCCGGGCACTCGAGCGTGTGGGCGTCAGTGTCGGTTTTTACAAGCCGTTCAGCCAGTCGGTTCACGAGGCCGAGTCTCTGCATAACGCTGGACAAGACTCCTCCGTCGCATTCGTCCGTGATCGCAGCCACCTGGACATACCGGAACCCATCGCACTGAAGAAGGCCCAGCAGCTCCTCAACCGGCACCAGTCCGATCTGCTGATGGAAAACGTGGTTGGTGAATTCCACAAGGTCGCCAGCAAGGTCGATGTGGTGGTCATCGAGGGTCTCGTGCCTGATCGCAGCGAAGCCTACATTGCCCGCCTCAATGTCGAGGTGGCGAGAAACCTGGGCTCCGAAGTTATCCTGGTCAGTACCCCGAAGAATTGCAGTGCTGAAGAACTGGAAGAAGAGCTGGAGTTCTCGAGCCGGCTCTATGCCGACCCAAGTGATCCGGACGTCATTGCCGCCATTCTGAACAAGATTGGCGAACCTGAACACTCAGGGCTGACGCTACACCGGGACAGAGAGCCAACAGCCGGGATCGACTACCAGAAAGAATGCCCGATATTCAGCAAAGGCCGGCTCCGTTTGCTCGCAGAGATTCCTTGGCAGCCGGAACTGTTGGCACCGCGGGTATCCGATATCGTCCGCGAACTGGGTGTACCGGTGCTCAACGAAGGTCACATGGAGAAACGGCGGGTCAAAACGGTATCCGTGTGCGCCCGCACCATCAGCAACATGACCGACACGCTCAAACCCGGGACTCTCATGGTTACCCCCGGCGACCGTGAGGACATCATCGTCACCACCGCACTGGCAGCACTCAACGGGGTTCCACTGGCCGGGCTGATGCTGACCGGAGGCCTGGTGCCGGCGCAGTCTGTCATCGATCTGTGTCGACGGGCACTGGATACCGGCTTGCCGGTACTTGGCTCCGACACCAATACCTACGAAAGCGCCTACATGCTCGCCAACCTGTCATCCGCCATTCCGCTGGATGACCCGGAGCGGATCGAACAGGCCATGGATACCGTTGCCCCCAGAATCGACGCCGATTGGCTGCGGGAGCACCTGCGGGTGGAACGCCAGAGCCGGCTGTCTCCCCCGGCCTTTCGATATCAACTGTCGGAAAGGGCCCGTGCAGCCAACAAGCGCATTGTCCTGCCCGAGGGCAATGAACCGAGGACCATCCAGGCCGCGATCACCTGCCACGAGCGCAAGCTGGCCCGCTGCGTGCTGATCGGAGACAGGAACGAGATCGACAGCGTTGCTGCGACCCTGGGACTCACCCTGCCGGATGACATCGAGCTGATTGAGCCCGCCGTCGTGCGCAGCCAGTACGTGGAGCCGATGGTCAAACTCCGCAAGCACAAGGGACTTACCCCGCAGATGGCCGAAGCCATGCTGGAAGACAACGTCGTACTGGGCACCATGATGGTTGCCCTCGATGAGGCTGACGGCCTGGTCTCCGGTGCCGTGCACACCACCGCCAACACCGTGCGCCCTGCCCTGCAGCTGATCAAGACCCACGATCAGGCTCGTGTGGTTTCCTCGGTGTTCTTCATGCTGTTGCCGGAGCAGGTGGTGGTTTACGGTGATTGCGCCATCAATCCTGACCCGAACGCCGAGGAACTGGCAGATATCGCCATCCAGAGCGCACAATCGGCGGAAGCCTTCGGCATCGAGCCGGTGGTGGCGATGATCAGTTACAGCACCGGTGAATCCGGCACCGGCCATGACGTTGACAAGGTCCGCGAAGCCACCCGGATCGCCCGTGAGCGCAGGCCGGACCTGCTTATCGACGGACCCTTACAATACGATGCCGCAGCCATCGAGAGTGTCGGTCGCAGCAAGGCGCCGGACAGCAAGGTGGCTGGCCGTGCCACGGTGTTTGTGTTCCCGGACCTGAACACCGGCAACACCACCTACAAGGCGGTCCAGCGCAGTGCCAATGTGGTCAGTATCGGCCCGATGTTGCAGGGCCTGCGCAAGCCGGTAAATGATCTTTCCCGCGGGGCTCTGGTGGAAGACATTGTCTTCACCATCGCCCTCACGGCAGTGCAGGCAAAACAGGTGGAGGATGCCGGACTGGCGTGAGCCTGCCCGGTTAACGCTTGAGGCTTTTCTGGCGGGTCTTGCGGATCCGGCGCCCCTTCTTGAGGTCGTTATCCTTCTTCACCTTCTGGCGCGGTGTCAGGCGGTCCACCTTGCCGGCAAACGGGTTGTCGCTGGAGCGGAACTCGAAGCGGATCGGGGAACCTGTCACATCCAGCACCTTCCGGAAGGTGTTCTCCAGGTAGCGTTTGTAGGCACCAGGCAGGGCCTCGGTCTGGTTACCATGCACCACGATCACCGGCGGATTGGATCCGCCCTGGTGCGCGTAGCGGAGCTTGATACGGCGCCCATGAACCATCGGCGGCTGATGCTGGGCTACCGCATCCTGCAGGATCGCCGTCAGACGGTTAGTCGGCCACTTGGCCATTGCCGACTCGTAGCAGGCTTCCACGGATTCGTACATCACCCCGACACCGGAACCGTGCAGTGCGGAGATGTAATGCTTGTCCGCATAATCCAGGAAGTCCAGGCGGCGCATCACCTGTTCCTTGACCCGGGCGCGATCGTCAGGATCCATGCCATCCCACTTGTTCACGGCAATCACCAGTGAACGGCCGGCGTCGAGGACGAAACCGATCAGATGCAGGTCCTGATCCACCAGCCCTTCTCGGGCGTCGATCACCAGGATCACGACATGGGCGTCATCAATGGCCTGAAGGGTCTTGATGATGGAAAACTTCTCCACCACTTCACGAACGTTCTTGCGGCGGCGCACACCGGCAGTATCGATCAGGGTGTACTGCTTGCCCTGACGCTCATAGGGAATGTAGACGCTGTCCCGCGTGGTTCCGGGCATGTCGTACACCACCACCCGGTCCTCACCGAGCATCCGGTTCACCAGGGTGGATTTACCCACGTTCGGGCGCCCCACCACACCGATCCGGATTCCGGGGTACTTGTCAGCCCGGTCTTCCTCTTCGGCATCTTCGGGGCGCGGCAGCAGTTCGTCCAGCATGGACCGGATACCCCGGTTATGGGACGCGGCAATCAGGTAAACGGACTCGAAGCCGAGACCATAAAAATCCGCGGCGGCGACATCCGGATCCTGGCCGTCCGTCTTGTTCACCACCAGGTGTGCCGGCTTACCGGTGCGGCGCAGGTGATCGGCAATCATCTCGTCCCCGGCGGTCAGGCCGGCACGGCCATCCACCAGGAACAGCACGATGTCCGCTTCCTCGACGGCCTGCATGGACTGGCGTGCCATTTCAGCATCAAGGCCGACCTCATCGCCGGTCAGGCCGCCGGTATCAATCACGATAAACCGCTGGCCTTCGTAATTGCCCTCGCCGTATTTCCGGTCACGGGTGAGCCCGGGGAAATCCGCCACGAGGGCGTCCCTGGAACGGGTCATCTGATTGAACAGGGTCGACTTGCCGACGTTCGGCCGGCCGACAAGGGCAATTACTGGGGTCATAATGGTGCGTTACTCTACTGGCCTGAGTTCGAAAGTTACCAGGCGGCCGCTGTTTCCAAAAACGAGCAGATTACCATTGCTCAGGCGTTGTGCCGGTACGCGGATACCCTCATCGTCGAATTCAAGCTGACCCTGGAGACTGCCGTCTTCCTGGGATAGAGCATGAAGGTAACCCTCATAGTCGCCCACCACCAGGTAATCTCCCGCCACCATCGGCTGGGTCAGCTGGCGCCAGGACAGTCGGTCCTGCACCCACAGTTCCCGGCGATCGGATCCCCGCAGGGCGACAATGTCCCCGTTCGATGAAGCAAGGTAAATGGCACCGTTGCCAATCATCGGTGAGTAAAGGCTGGATGCCTGCCTGCTCCAGATTTCCTGGCCGGTACGAATATCAAGCAGCGCCAGCTTGCCCTGGTACCCCACCACCATCAGTGCGGACTCCAGGACCAGCGGCTGGCCGCCAATATCCACCAGACGCTCCAGTTCTGTACGACCCTCGGGTTGGCCGACCTCATACTGCCAGAGGGGACGCCCGGAATCGCCAGACAGCGCAATCAACTTGCCATTGGCAAAGGAGGCAATAACGATATCGCCACCCACCAGCGGAGCCGCTGCGGCCCGCATGGAAAGCACGGGAACCTGGCCCTCATACTGCCAGAGCCTGGTACCGTCAGCAGCGTCAAACGCCAGCACACGGCCGTCGGTGGTCTGGGTGACCACTATGGATCCGTTCGATTGGGGCGCCGCCAGGACTTCCGTCGGCAGTGCTGCCCGCCATTTTTCCTCACCACCGTCCCGGGAGAGCGCGAGCAGGTCCGCTTCCCTGGTGACCAGGTACAACTGATTGGCATCGCCACCAATACCCGCGAAGATCCGGTCCTCAAGTTCCCGCTTCCAGAATACCTTGCCATTCTCGGGAGCCACCGCCACCAGCTCGCCATCTGCTGATGCCGCATAGATAGTATCACCGGCATTCAGCGGTGCCAGGTACAGAAAGTCACCGTCATGGCCGTCACCCACGGACATGCTCCAGATCTGCTTGAACTTCACTGTCGGATCAATCTCCGGAACCGGGGCTGGCTGTTCAAACGTGTCCGTGGTGCTGCATCCGGTGATCCCGGCCAACGCCAGGAGCCCTGCCAACAGAAACGGTTTCGGGATGCTCAAACGAAGCCCCGGCATCAGGCGTCCTCCCTGACACCCAGGTCAGACAGCTTCAGTTCAAGAATGCCGCTACGACCCTGGGAGCTCTGTTCGCGGGCTGCAAGGTAGGCTTCCTTGGCTGCTTCCCGGTCCCCCTGGGCCAGCAGGATGTCACCCTTCAATTCCGAAAGGATGGGCGCAAACGTTCCCGCATTGCTGACACTGTCGATTGTGGCCAGTGCCTCGTCATGCTGGCCGGCCGCGAACTGGGCGCGGGCCAGACGATTCTGCACCACCAGGGTCAGGGCGGCGTGGTCTTTGGCTTTTTCCAGTGCCCATTTGAGTGACTCGACGGCAGCTTCGGCATCGCCCTGCTCCATCATCTGCTGACGGGCAAGGATCAAGTTGCCATAGACCGCGTAAGCACTGTCTGTGTAGTCTTCCCGCAGCTTTTCCGCGACGAAGGCCACCGTCTTGCCCGAAGACTCGTCTTCCTGACTGCTGAAGGCATTCAACAGGTTGGCAAACTGGTTCGCCGCTTCGGTCCGCTGTTGCGCCTGATGGTTCTGCCAGGCCTGCCAGCCAAACACGATGGCCAGTGCGGCACCGATACCAATCAGCAGGGAGCTGCCGTTTCTCTTCCACCAATCCTTGATCGCCTGGACCTGTTCTTCTTCGGTGCGCAGTTCAGCCATGATGACTCCTGTTGGAAATTATTGCTTTTGTAACGTTGAATTCAGTTTGAAAGTACGTCGGCCAGGGCTTGTGCCAATTCCGCCTGTGGCACTTCCCTCTGCGACTCGTCAGAGCGCAGGGGTTTCAGGCCGGCGGTGCCACCGGCCACTTCGTTCTCGCCAAGAATCACGGCATAACGCGCCCCGCTCTTGTCCGCCTTCTTCATCTGGCTCTTGAAGCTACCGCCACCACAATGAGTGACGACCACGTAGTCGGGAAGCTCGTTGCGAAGCTGCTCCGCCAGTGCCAGCGCCGGAGCCACCGAAGCGTCTCCCATGGCGGTTACGTATACGTCGGCGTTACTGTTCACATGATCCGGAATCAGGTCCAGGGTCTCCAGCAACAGGATCAGGCGCTCGATGCCCATGGCAAAACCGACGGCAAATGTAGGCTTGCCGCCCAGCTGTTCCACCAGTCCGTCATAGCGACCACCGGCACAGACGGTGCCCTGGGCGCCAAGGCTGTCAGTGATCCACTCGAAAACGGTCTTGCCGTAATAATCGAGCCCCCTGACAAGAGCCGGGTTGACCGTGTATTCAATGCCGGCGGCATCCAGCAACTCACGCAGACGCTCGAAATGGGTCCGGGATTCCTCGTCCAGGTAATCATCCAGGCGCGGCGCATTCTCGAGAATCTTGCGGGTACCGGCATCCTTGCTGTCCAGGATGCGCAGGGGATTGGTTTCCAGCCGGCGCTGGCTGTCCGCATCCAGTTCCGACTTGTACTGGGCCAGGTAATCGACCAGCGCGGAGCGGTAGGTCTTCCGGGATTCGGAGGTGCCGATAGAATTGATTTCCAGCCGGGTATGACCAGAGAGCCCCAGCGCCTGCCACAGGCGGGCCGTGAGGATCAGCAATTCGGCATCAATATCCGGACCGCTCATGCCGAAGCATTCCACACCGATCTGGTGGAACTGGCGGTAACGGCCTTTCTGGGGCCGTTCGTGCCGGAACATCGGGCCGGTGTACCACAGGCGCCGGGTCTGGTTGAACAGCAGACCGTGCTCCTCCGCTGCGCGTACGCAACCGGCCGTACCCTCGGGACGCAGGGTCAAACTGTCGCCATTCCGGTCCTCGAAGGTATACATCTCTTTTTCGACAATGTCGGTGACTTCACCGATAGAGCGCTTGAACAGATCCGTCTGCTCTACGATCGGCATCCGGATTTCCTGGTAGCCATACTGCCGCAGAACTTTGCGCACGGTCGCTTCCACAAACTGCCATACCGGCGTCTGTTCCGGCAGGATATCGTTCATCCCGCGAATTGCCTGAATCTTAGCCAAGTGAAACCCTTAACTGTTTCTGATGGTTAACTGATGAACTGGTGCCCGATCAGTCCTCTGACCGGGCAATGATAGCCTCTTCCTGCTCTTTCCGGCGGGCCACTTCTTCCCGGATCAGGCGCTCCAAATCATCGGTGAGGGTCGCGTTATCCAGCTTCTGGTTCGGTTTGCCGCCCATGTAGAACAGATTCTTGGGGGTGCCGCCGGTCAGGCCGATGTCGGCTTCCTTGGCTTCCCCCGGACCGTTGACGATGCAGCCGATTATGGCCACGTCCAGGGAGGTGTTCACGTCCTCCAGCCGGGCCTCCAGATCATTCATGGTCTGGATTACATCAAAGTTCTGACGGGAGCAGCTCGGACAGGCAATGAAATTGATGCCGCGGCTGCGCAGGCGAAGGCTCTTGAGAATATCGAAACCAACCTTGATCTCCTGGACGGGGTCTGCCGCCAGGGACACGCGGATGGTGTCGCCGATACCATCCATCAGCAGCATACCCAGGCCGATGGACGACTTCACTGTGCCGGAACGGAAACCTCCGGCCTCGGTGATACCAAGGTGCAACGGCTGCTCGATCTGGCTCGCAATCTTCCGGTAGGCGTCCACCGTCATAAACACTTCGGAGGCCTTGAGACTGACCTTGAAGTCCTGGAAGTCATGGCGATCCAGGATGTCGATGTGGCGCATCGCGGACTCGACGAGCGCATCGGCGGTCGGCTCGCCGTACTTGCGCTGAAGGCTCTTTTCCAGGGAACCCGCATTGACGCCGATCCGGATCGGAATGTTCCGGTCCCTTGCGGCACTGATCACCGCGTTCACACGATCCTCGCGACCGATGTTGCCCGGATTGATGCGCAGGCAGTCCACACCCAACTCGGCAACGCGCAGCGCAATCTTGTAATCGAAGTGGATGTCGGACACCAGGGGAACCGACACCTGCTCCCGGATCTTGCCAAAAGCCTCAGCCGCATCCATAGAGGGCACCGAGACCCGGACAATATCGGCACCCGCCTCTTCCAGGGCCCGGATCTGGGCCACGGTGGCGTTCACATCGCAGGTGTTGGTGTTGGTCATGCTCTGTACCGCGATCGGTGCATCACCACCCACCGGTACATTGCCAACCATGATCTGGCGCGATTTACGTCTCTTGATCGGGGATTCGTGCTTCATGTCTGACGGACCAATAAAATATCGACTGTACCTGTCAGAGAGACAGGGTAAATTCGGTACGGTTGTTGGAAACCCGGAAATCGCCAAGGTCGACCGGCTCGTCCTGGAAACGGACGGACCCTACCGCGTCCACGGCTCCGATAACAACCCGGAGCGGCGCATCGCCTGACACATCTATTCTGTCTCCCTGACGTTGCAGGGATGCGACCAGGCGATTGCCGTCTGCATCACTCACCTGCACCCAGCAATCGGCAGTGAATGTCATCTGGAGCCTGGCTGTATCAGCAACCACCACCGGCTCCTCAGGATTCTCGACCAGGGTTTCCGGTTCCTCAACAACAGGAACCGGCTGTTCGACAGCCGGTTCTGGTGACGGTTCCTCAACCGCAATTTCCCCAGCCACGGGCTCAGGGGGCTCTGCCAAGACGGTATCTCCGGTGGCGATCTCGTTCTCCGGTGCCGAAAACTCCTCTGCAACCGAGGCAGGTTGGTCAGCACTCTCTGTTAGCTGGTCATCGGGCCCGGAAGGAGCATCAGCCTCTGTCAGGTCGGCATCTGACTGTGTCTCCGAGGTCTGTTCCGCCGGCTCTTCCACACTCGGCGCAAGGTCATCCTGCAGGACAAAGCGATAGGCAAGATAGCCCGCCAGAGCAACCGCCAGGATCCATACCAGAGTTTTTGCAATGCGCCGTTTCTGGCGCCGCCGCCGCTCGATATCCACCAGTGGGTTGGCTTCCTGCTGCTGCTCACGCTCGATTCGAAGCGGCTCCAGCTCGCGGTCAAGATCAGTAACTATGCTGTCAGGATCCAGTCCCACCTGGCTCGCGTAAGCCCGAACATAACCCTTGAGGAACAGCTCGCTGTCGATCCGGGTATGCTCACTGTTCTCGATCGCCTGAATGATTGCGGGCCGCAAGTGTTGTGCCCGGGCAATATCTTCGACACCAAGCCCCAGCTTTTCCCTGGCGCGTTTCAACTGGACGCCGACGGGATCGCTTACCACTGGTTGGGGATTTTCATCACTGGTCATTAGAAATCAGTACCTTATATTGTTGGTATTCAACTGACTCCGGGTATTCGTTCTTCAGCAACATCGCCAGGCTCGCCTCCTGGTCCCTGTCATTGAAATAGCGGGCAATACGAATGCCCGTGTACAGACTTTCCGCGGAATGCGTCATGCGCGGATTCCGGTCGATGGCTGTGGAAAGTCGACTGTAATAGCGTGAAGCGGCCTCGTACTCGCCCTGCTCCACCAGTACCCGCGACAGGGCCAGCAGCGGCCGGGCATCTCCCCGGGATAACTCGAGGGCACGACGGTAGGAGGTGATGGCATTATCCCGCTCGTTCAGGCGTTCCTGAGCCATACCGAGATTGAAGAACACCGACCCACGATCGGGGTACTCTGTATCCCGGGATGCCGCGCGGAACTGGTCGCGGGAATCCTCGAACCGGCCCTGGCTGTAAAGGAAGGCACCGTAATACACCCTTCCACGGGTGTACCCTTCGTCGGCGCTTATCGCTTTCCGGAAACTTTTCTCGGCCAGCTCGGCTTCGCCCTCGGAATTATAGACCAGCCCCATCGCCGCCAGCGCGGCCGGAGAATCGGAATCGAGCTCCAGCGCCCGATCCAGATGATGCCGGGCACGATCAAGGTTTCCCTGGCCAATGTAGGCAGTGGCCAGTGTCACATAATTTTCGAGGGCTTCCTGGCGGTCGGCTTCGCGGGCGAACGGGCTGTCAGTCGTGGTAACACATCCTGTAAGCGCCGTGGCCAATGCCATCAGTGCTACCAGGAAAAAACGTCGGATCACCGGTTTAATCACCACTGTTCTGCAGTCCTCGCATCTGGTTTCTGGATCAGGGGTTCACCTGCTGTACCGCTATGTACCGCTGGCTCCGGCGAGTACGATCCTCGACCCGCCCCACCAGCTGCCCGCAGGCTGCATCAATATCATCACCCCGGGTGGTCCGGATGGTGGCGATATACCCGGCCTCGTTCAAAACGGTCTGGAACCGACGGGTGGCGTTCATGCTCGGGCGCCGGAAATCGCTTTCCGGGAACGGATTGAAAGGAATCAGATTGATCTTGCAGGGCAGCCCCTTCAACAGGGCAGCCAGTTGCCGGGCGTGTTCCGGCTGGTCATTCATCCCCTCGATCACGGTGTACTCAATGGTTGCCTTGCGTTTGTCCGGCAGCCGACCGAGATACCGCCGCGTTGCCGCGAGCAACTCCGCTATCGGGTACTTTTTATTCAACGGTACCAACTGGTTACGCAACTCATCATTGGGGGCATGGAGCGAAATGGCCAGTGAAACATCGGTAACCTCGCCCAGGCGGTCCAGTGCCGGCACCACACCGGAGGTGCTCAGGGTCACCCGGCGTTTGGAGATACCGTAAGCCAGGTCCTCCATCATCAGGTTCATGGCATCAACGACGTTGTCGAAGTTGAGCAGCGGCTCACCCATGCCCATCATCACCACGTTGGTGATCGGCCGATCGGCGTTGGGATCGAACGGCATAAAGGCCTTGCGGGCCACCCACACCTGGCCGATGATCTCCGCGGCAGTCAGGTTCCGGTTGAACCCGCGCTTGCCGGTGGAACAGAAGGTGCAGTCCAGGCTGCAACCGATCTGGGAGGAAACGCACAGGGTGCCCCGCTCGCCATCAGGAATCAGCACGGTCTCGACACTGTTGCCGTTATCCATGCGCATGACCCACTTGCGGGTGCCATCCTTGGACGTTTCATCGTAGACCACCTCAGGCCCACGAACTTCGGCCACTGCCTTGAGCTTCTCCCGGAGCGCCTTGCTCATATTGGTCATTTGGTCGAAGTCATCCACGCCGCGCTGGTGGATCCACTGCAGCACCTGCTGCGCACGGAAGCGCTTCTCGCCAAGGGTCTCGAAGAAAGCCTCGAGCTTGGCCTTCGGCATCCCCAGCAGATTGGTTTTTTCAGCAGCAGCTGTCATTTCATAACCTCGATCAAATAACCAATTCGGGGCAGCCACTGGCTGCCCCTTACAACTCGATCAGCCGCGCGGGCAGATCTCGTTGTCATTGAAGAAATAGGCGATTTCGCGCTCGGCAGAAGCCGCGGAATCAGAGCCGTGAACGGCGTTTGCATCGATGGAAGATGCGAAATCGGCGCGGATGGTGCCAGCTTCGGCTTCCTTCGGGTTGGTGGCGCCCATCAGGTCACGGTTCTTCAGGATGGCGCCTTCGCCTTCCAGTACCTGAACCACAACCGGACCGGAAGTCATGAACGCTACCAGGTCGTTGAAGAACGGACGCTCTTTGTGCTCAGCGTAAAAGCCTTCAGCCTGCTCCTGAGTCAGGTGCATCATCTTGGCGGCAACAATCTGCAGGCCAGCCTTCTCGAAACGGCTGTAGATTTCGCCGATTACGTTCTTGGCGACTGCATCGGGTTTGATGATAGAGAGCGTGCGCTCGTTTGCCATGGTAAATCTCCAGTATGGTTCGGGTTAAAAATTCTGGCCTGCGATTATACGCAGTCCGGGGGCGACTGCCTACCGCACTGAGCGCAGGCGGCTAACGACATCAACGATTTGCGAACTGGCAAAGGCCACTTCCTCCTCGGTAGTGAAACGCCCCATGGAAAAACGCAGTGCCCGGTGTGCCTCTTCATCGCTCAGGCCGATGCCTCGCAACACAAACGAGGGCTCGATGGTTGCCGAAGAACAGGCGGATCCGGAGGAAACCGCCAGGTCGCGCAGGCCGAGCATCAGCGACTCCGCCTCCACGCCGTCAAACGAAAGATTGACCAGACCGGGAACACGATGGGACACGCTGCCGTTCACGGTTACCCCTTCCAGACCCTCCAGGCCTTTCAGGAAAGCGCTACGCAGGGATTCGAGCCGTGCCATCTCCGCCTCAAGCCCTTCCGCGGCCATCGCAAAGGCTTTGCCCATGCCCACGATCTGGTGGGTCGGAAGCGTGCCGGAACGCATTCCCCGTTCGTGGCCTCCGCCGTGCATCTGAGCCTCGATCCGCACATCCGGGGACCGGCGCACATACAACGCGCCGATGCCCTTGGGGCCGTAGACCTTGTGCCCGGACAGGGACAACAGATCCACCGGAGTCTGGTTCAGGTCGATCGGCATCTTGCCGGCAGCCTGGGCGGCGTCCACATGGAACAGCACACCCCGCTCACGCAGTTCAGTGCCAATCGCAAGGATATCGGTAATGCAGCCCAGCTCGTTATTCACCATCATCAGGCTGACCAGAACCGTGTTGTCACGCAGCGCCTCGACGACCCGCTCCGGCGGAATCCGCCCATCCGGATCAGGGTCGAGCCAGGTCACTTCCACGCCCCGACCTTCGAGCCATTTGCAGGTATCGATCACTGCCTTGTGTTCGATCTTCGAGGTGATGACATGAACATCCCTGCGATCGCCCACCGCACCCTTGATCGCCAGGTTGTCGGATTCGGTCGCACCGGAGGTCCAGACAATCTCCCGGGGATCGGCGGAAATCAGGTCGGCAACCTGCCGGCGGGCAGCTTCAACGGCTGCCTCGGCCTGCCAGCCATAGGCATGGGACCGGGATGCGGGATTCCCAAACACACCGTCAAGCGTGAGGTATTTTGCCATTTCGTCGGCAACGGTGGGATCAACGGGCGTCGTGGCCGCGTAATCCAGATATACGGGCTTTTTCATGATATGTAAGAAAGTTCTGTATCAGGCCGGCGCCTGGTCGGTCAGACGGTCGGTGTTGATGGTTTCAGAATCCTTGCCGTCCTGGCGGCGATTCTGACGATCCGCAACCTGACGGATTTCACGTTTCTTCATCAGATCCCCGAGACTGATTTCGCTGAGAAACTGATGAATCTGATCACTCAGATCAGACCAGAGATGGTGGGTAAGGCACTTCTCCCCGTTCTGGCAGTCACCCTTATTGCCACAGCGCGTGGTATCAAGGGACTCACTGACCGCATCCACCACCTCGGCGATGTAGACGCGATCCGCATCACGGCTCAGGCGATAACCGCCACCGGGGCCACGGATGCTGACAACCAGTTTCTGCCGGCGCAGACGGGAGAACAGCTGTTCCAGGTAGGATAGCGAGATTTCCTGCCGGGACGATATATCCGCCAGACTGACTGGTCCCTGATCCCCGTGAAGGGCCAGGTCCAACATCGCCGTAACAGCATAGCGGCCTTTGGTGGTCAGTTTCATGGCATCAGCCCCGCGACGGGAATGAATCTCGATTCACAGATGCGAGTATGAATTGACCAAGTAATTCAGTCAAGTATTCAACCCCGCGTATCCGTGTCATCCCGGACACAGTCAAAGTCCTCTTCATCCAACGGCGGCAACTCGCCATTCTGGTATTCACTGTTCACTTTCCGGATGGCCTTGCACATGTTCTCGATGCGGTCATCGACCGCGTGCATGTGATCAAGCAGAGAACGCATGGCTCGCGCCACCGGGTCCGGCATCTCCTCGGTGACCCCGTAGGCATCGAAGCCCATGCGCTCTTCCATCTCCTTGCGGCGGACATCGTCTTCGGACTTGCGCTTGACGATCACCCGCCCCGGTATGCCAACCACCGTGGCGCCTTCAGGCACAGCCTTGGTTACGACCGAGTTGGAACCAATTTTGGCCCCCGCTCCCACTTCGAATGGCCCGAGGATCTTGGCACCCGCACCAACGACAACTCCATCTCCAATGGTCGGATGGCGCTTGCCCTTGTTCCAGCTGGTGCCCCCGAGGGTAACGCCCTGGTAGAGCGTCACATCATCACCGATAACGGTGGTCTCACCGATGACCACACCCATGCCGTGGTCTATAAAGAACCGTCGACCGATGGTTGCTCCCGGATGGATCTCGATGCCGGTGAACCAGCGGGCAAGGGTCGACACCGTTCGCGCGAGCCATTTCAGCCCCAGCTTCCAGAGCCAGTGGGCAAACCTGTGAAACAGCAAAGCATGGAGGCCCGGGTAATTGGTGAGAACCTCGAACGTGTTCCGAGCCGCCGGATCCCGGTGAAAAACACTATTAATGTCTTCCCGCAATTGTTCAAACATGGCCTTCTTCCTGTCCCGTCGCCGATGACTCGCCATCGGTGGATTGGCGTTGATTTGGTGCCTTGCCGGCAGCCTTCTGGGCCGCCGTCAGGATGCCACGGAGAATGTTGACTTCCATCTGATCAAGTCTGGCCCGCTGAAAAAGCCTCCGCAAGCGGGTCATCAGCTGGCGCGGATTTTCACGGCGGTGAAACTCCACATCCACAAGCATCTGTTCCAGATGTTCGAAGAATCCTTCCACATCCCTGACCGAAGCCGGAGACACATCCCAACCGGCATCGCCCGGTGCCGACATGGGCTTGAGGTATGGGCTGCCCTCGCCACCTTCAAGGTTACGAAGGTAAAGCATCCGCAATTCGTAACACATCACCTGCACCGCCATGGCCAGATTGAGAGAGCTGTATTCGGGATTGGACGGGATGTGGATATGGTGGTGGCAATGCTGAAGCTCGTCATTGCTCAGACCGTTGCTTTCGCGTCCGAACACCAGCGCAACACTGCCACCGGCAGAGGCCTCCGATGCGGTTTTGGCCGCTTCGGGCGGCGGCATCACCGGCCAGGGCACCTTGCGGCCACGGGCGCTGGTGCCCATCACCAGCACGCAATCGTCAATGGCCTCTTCCAGGCTGCCGACTACCTGCGCGCGGTCGAGCACATCCGAGGCACCTGCGGCGCGGGCATAGGAGGCTTCATCAGGAAAGGACTTCGGGTTGACCAGCCAAAGGTTCCCCAGCCCCATGTTCTTCATGGCCCGGGCAACCGCGCCAATATTTCCCGAGTGGGAAGTCTCCACCAGAACAATGCGGATCCGGTCGTTGTAGGTGTCCGTGCCTTCCAGGGGGAGCGCGGGTTTGTGCATGGTCAAAAGCCTGTTTCTGTCTGCAGAGTGAACCAAGCGCGACATGATAGCAGAACAGCCCCCCTTCCACCTCTCCGGAAATCCCGTAACCTGCCGCCATCCGTGCTATTCCGGAGTCAAAAAACATACAAGGAGGGTGATCTTTTGCTATCATACTCGGCCTCC
Source organism: Marinobacter pelagius (assembly GCF_003315345.1). Lineage (GTDB taxonomy): Bacteria > Pseudomonadota > Gammaproteobacteria > Pseudomonadales > Oleiphilaceae > Marinobacter > Marinobacter pelagius_A. Next base: position 31,754 of record NZ_QNRO01000011.1, on the reverse strand, counting down.
ACACACCTGGATAATGAACACTCAGATGCAACCAGCAATCAAAATGGCCCTGCGCGTTGCGCGTCAGGGGTCCGACTACCTGAAAGCCCATTTCGAGCGCCAGGAACCCAATGGTAAGGACGAGAGCGAACGCCGCCGCCAGCTGGATCGGGTTGAGCAGTCCATTTATGACAATTTCAAGGAGCAGCTCGAGAAGTCCTACAAGGACCACACGATTGCTCCGCTGAACGAGGCGAGCGCCGGCACCAGCGAGAAGAGCTGGCACATCTTCCCGGTGCTGGGTCGCGAAAACTTCCTCCGTGGCATCCCGGATTTCGTCCTGGCCCTGTCGCAGAAGCGGAACAATCGCACCGAGAACCTGCTGATTGTGAACCCGATTACAGGCGAGGAATATTCCGCGTCCCGGGGTCATGGTGCCGCCCTGAACAGCCGTCGGGTACGTACATCGGAAATCAAGCAGATCGACAAGGCCGCGGTTGCCACCAACCTGCTGGACCAGGCGCGCAAGAGCGAAAACTCCCAGCTTTGGGGTGAGATGGCCGCGATCGTTGCGCACGATTCAGCCATGTTCCGCAGTTCCGGCTGCGTGGTACTGGACATCGCCCGGGTTGCCTCCGGCAGCCTGGACGCCGCCATCATCTTCCGCCCGGAAGCCGCCGATATGGACCTGGGCGTGACCCTCGCCATGGAATCCGGCGCACTGACCGGCGACTTCTCCGGCAACCCTGCTACCGGCAACGCCCGACAGCTGGTCGTGGCCAACCCCAAGCTGTTCCGTGAAGTACTGAAAACCCTTCACCCTTTCCGGGGTCGCCTGCCGCGCTGATCAGCAGTTCCGGCAAGCCATAAAAAAACCGCCAACTCCTCGGAGTGGCGGTTTTTTTGTGCCCGACGGGCGGCTTACATCCTGTTGAGCCATTCAGGCGGCTCTTCATCCTCTTCCTGCCCGGCCGCACCCTCTTTGACCGGGAGCATCATGTCCTCACGGGACACGCCCAGCGCGATCAACAGGTTAGCAGAGACATAAATGGAGGAATAGGTACCCACCAGCACACCGATAATCAGCGCCAGGGCGAAGTTGTTGATCGCCTCACCGCCAAACAGGTAGAGCGCGAGCAGCACCACAAGCGTGGTCCCGGAGGTGTTGATGGTCCGGCTGATGGTCTGGTGAATCGAGGTATTGATGATGTCCCAGGCACCCCCGACTCGCATCTTGCGGAAATTCTCCCGGATGCGGTCCGCAACAACGATGGTATCGTTCAGGGAGTAACCGATCACGGCCAGCAAGGCGGCAAGAACGGTCAGATCGAAGGTCCACTGGAACAGGGCAAACACACCCAGAACTATGATCACATCATGGGCCAGCGGGATCACCGAGGCGATACCAAACTTGAACTGGAAGCGCATACCTACATAGATGAGTACGACCGCCAGAGCCAGCAACAGACCCAGACCGCTGTCTTCTTTGAGCTGCTCACCCACCTGGGAGCCGATGAACTCGGAGCTGATCAGCTCGAACTGCGTACCACCCTTCTGAAGGGCACCAGCGACCTCGACGGCAAGCTCATCATTACCTGCTTCGGCCAGACGGATCAGGATCGTGGTGTCAGAACCGAAATTCTGGACCACGAAATTATCGAAGCCGGCCTCATCAAGCTGGCCACGGATGTTGTCCAGGGACGGCGCCTCTGCATATTCAAACTCGACGGAGGTACCCCCGGTAAAGTCCATACCCAGATTCAGGCCACGAACCGCCAGCAAGGCAATCGAGGCAATGATCAGCGCGATGGAGAGGATGGAAGCAGCCTTCCGGAACCCCATAAAATCAAACGGTTTCTTCTCCAGCTCAGACATTTGCCAGCTTCCCTCCAATCGACAGCTTTTCGATCTTCCGACCGCCATACACAAGATTCACGATGCTGCGACTGACCATCAGCCCGGAGAACATCGAGGTGAGGATACCGATGCACAGGGTGACGGCGAAGCCTTTGACCGGGCCGGAGCCCATGGCGAACAGAATCACCGCCACCAGCAGTGTGGTGATGTTGGCATCAAAGATCGAGACGAACGCCCGCGAATAGCCGGCATTAATGGCCAGCTGCGGCGCCACCCCGGCCTTCAGCTCCTCACGTATTCGCTCGAAGATCAGCACGTTCGCATCCACCGCCATACCAACGGTCAACACGATGCCGGCAATGCCCGGGAGGGTGAGTGTTGCCGACAGAATGGACATGCAGGCAATCAGCATCATCAGGTTGAGCGTCAGCGAGATGTTGGCAATCACCCCGAAACCACGGTAATACACCATCATGTAAATCAGCACCAGAGCGAAGCCCAGCGCCACTGACATCATGCCCGCGTCGATATTCTTCTGCCCGAGGCTCGGCCCGATGGTCCGTTCCTGCACAAAGTACATCGGAGCTGCCAGGGCACCGGCACGCAGCAACAGAGCCAGTTCCGACGCTTCCGGAATGGAATCGAGGCCGGTAATCCGGAAACTGCTGCCAAGAGCCGACTGGACGGTTGCCAGGCTGATAATCCCCTTCTCCACGACCCGCTTCTCGACCATGGTGGGCTCACCGTCCACCATCTGGCTTTCGGTCTCGGTGCGGTATTCGATGAACAGCACGGCCATCCGGCGCCCAATGGCGTTGCGGGTAGCACGGTTCATCAGATCACCGCCGACGGAGTCCATGGTGATATTGACCTGGGGCTGACCATTCTCGTCGAACGCCTGCTGGGCATTGGCCACGTTGTTACCGGTTGTGATCACATCACGCTCAAGCCGGGCGGTACGCTGGGGATTGTCCCGGAAACTGTACTGCTCTGTTTCGCTCGCCGGTGCATCGGGGCGTGCCTCAAGCCGGAATTCCAGATTGGCCGTGGCACCGAGTACCCGCTTGGCCTGCGCGGTATCCTGCACACCAGGCAATTCAACAATGATGCGATCGGTGCCCTGGCGCTGGACCAGCGGCTCAGCCACGCCCAGCTCGTTCACCCGGTTACGGATGGTAGTCAGGTTCTGCTCGAGGGCGTACTCCTGGATCGACTTCACTTCCGCTTCGGAAAGGGACAGCACCAACTGGAACTCGTCACCCTGCATCTGCTCGTCCATCAGGAACTGATTGTACTGGCTGCGAACCAGATCAAAGGCCTCGGCACGAGATTCCTCGTCGCGAAAGCTCAATACAATCTGCCGGTCACCGGCATCGACATCGCCGCCACGGTAACGAACCCGCTCTTCACGCAATTCCCGCTTGATCTGACTGGACAGGGCTTCCAGCCGCTGCTGCAGCGCAGTATCCATATCCACTTCAAGCAGGAAGTGCACACCACCGCGCAAATCCAGACCCAGTTTCATGGGTCCGGCACCAACGGCTTTCAGCCAGTCCGGCGTGGACGCGGCCATGTTCAAAGCCACCAGGTATTCGTTGCCCAGCGCCTGCTGGACGGTCGGGCGGGCCTTGAGCTGGTCATCGGAACTGGTCAGGCGGATCAGGGCATCACGCTCTTGCAGAGAGCTGCTTTTCACCGTAATGCCTTCGGATTCCAGCGCCTGAACCGCACGTTCCAGCACACGTTCATTGACTTCGGTGCTGCTGCGGGCGCCAGTGATCTGGATGGCGTAATCATCGGGGAAAAGGTTGGGCAGAGCGTAGATAAACCCGATCACGAGCGCGACCAGGATAACCAGGTTTTTCCAGAGCGGGTACTTGTTCAGCATGGGTTCCCTTAATAGCCGGCCCGGGGGCCGGCCTTGGTTGTCAGCCAGAAAGAATCAGACAGGCAGGTTCCTGGGAAGGCAGATAGCCTCACCTGGATCAGATATCCTTTAGGGTACCTTTCGGCAGGGCTGCAGCAACGGCAACCTTCTGAACCTTGATTTCGACGTTATCGGCAACCTCAATCACGATGAAGTCGTCAGTCACCTTGGTGATCTTGCCGGCAACGCCACCGGAGGTCACAACCTCATCACCCTTGTTCAGACCGGACATCAGCGCCTTGTGCTCTTTGGCACGCTTGGACTGGGGGCGCCAGATCAGGAAGTAGAAAATCAGGATAAAGCCGGCGAAGAAGATCACCTGCCCCATCACACCCATGCCCTGGGCTGCAGGATCCTGGGCCATAGCCAGTGCCGGCATCAAGGCCATCAGTCCAGCAACAAGAAACTTCATTGATTTCATTTATTATCTCCGTTGGTTTGGCAATTCGTTCAGGCACCTGCCAGCGGCGGTACCGATTCGCCGCGAAGGGCGTAGAAGTCGCTAACAAAGTCCGACAATGTACCTGCTTCAATGGCCCCACGCAATCCGGCCATCAGGTTCTGGTAGAACCGCAGGTTATGGATCGTATTGAGCTGGGCGCCAAGCATTTCTCCACATTTATCCAGATGATGCAGATAACTTCTCGAAAAATTCTGGCAGGTGTAACAGTCGCAACGCTCGTCCAGAGGACTGGTGTCATGGCGATGACGGGCGTTGCGGATCTTGATGATGCCGGTGGATGTGAACAGGTAGCCATTTCGGGCATTTCGGGTAGGCATCACACAGTCGAACATATCCACTCCCCGGCGTACCGCCTCGACGATGTCCTCCGGACGGCCAACGCCCATCAGATAGCGCGGCTTGTCTTCGGGCATTTTCGGAGGCAGGTGATCCAGAATCCGGATCATATCTTCCTTGGGCTCCCCGACAGACAGGCCGCCGATGGCGTAGCCGTCAAACCCGATCTCCGTGAGTCCAGCCAGTGACTGGTCCCGCAGCCCTTCGTACATACCACCCTGGACAATACCGAACAACGCGGCCGGATTGCCTTCGTGGGCATTCTTGCTGCGTTCCGCCCAGCGCAGGGACAGCTCCATGGATTCCCGGGCCTGCTTCTCGGTGGCCGGATAAGGCGTGCATTCGTCGAAGATCATGACGATATCGGACCCCAGATCACGTTGTACCCGGATCGCGATTTCCGGTGACAGCTCCACTTTCGAGCCGTCCACAGGCGACCGGAAAGTCACGCCCTCTTCCGTAATCTTGCGCATCTCGCCCAGGCTGAACACCTGGAAACCGCCGGAATCGGTCAGGATCGGGCCCTGCCACTGGGTAAAATCATGCAGATCACCGTGGGCCTTCACCACTTCGGTACCGGGGCGAAGCATCAGGTGAAAGGTGTTGCCAAGAATGATCTGGGCACCGATTTCGTGGATGTCCCGGGGCAGCATGCCCTTGACGGTGCCATAGGTACCGACGGGCATGAATGCCGGCGTCTCGACCACGCCCCGGGGAAACGTCAGCCGGCCGCGCCGCGCACGACCGTCTTCGGTGATTTTCTCGAAGGACATGAAGCAGGAATTGGTCACGATGATTCTCCGGACTCGTCGGATTCGGTAGTGGCAGCACTGGCCGATGCGCCCAGGAGCATGCCGCGGCTCGGCTCCTGGCTGGTAATGAACATGGCATCACCATAACTGAAGAAACGGTAGCGCTCGGCAACCGCTTCCCGGTAAGCCGCCATCACATTGTCGTAACCGGCAAAGGCACTGACCAACATGATCAGGGTCGATTCCGGCAGATGGAAATTGGTGATCAGGGCGTCCACGGTCTGGAAGCGGTAACCCGGATGGATAAAGATGTCCGTCTCACCCCGGAACGGCCGCACACGGCCACCCCGGCTCGCGGACTCCAGAGAACGCACAGATGTGGTACCCACTGCGATGACACGCCCGCCGCGGGCACGAGTCCGCTCGATCGCTTCGACGGTTTGCTCCGGCACGTGCGCAACCTCACTGTGCATCACGTGGTCCTCGATTCGTTCGACGCGCACCGGCTGGAAAGTTCCGGCACCCACGTGCAGTGTCACAAAGGTGGTTTCGACACCTTTCGCCCGGAGCTGCTCCAGCATCGCCTCGTCAAAGTGCAACCCTGCCGTCGGGGCTGCCACCGCACCGGCTTCCCGGGCATAAACCGTCTGGTAACGCTCTCGGTCAGAGGATTCGTCGGGGCGGTCCACATAAGGCGGCAGAGGCATGTGGCCAATACGCTCGAGCAGTTCGAGAACAGGCTCAGCGGTGTCGGCCATCAGCCGGAACAGCGCATCCTCGCGCTCGACCATGCGCAGCACACTGCCATCTTCCAGGATCACCTTCTGATCGGCTTTAAGAGCTTTGGAGGCACGGACATGGGCGAGGATTTCGTATTCACCGGTTACCCGCTCGACCAGTACTTCCACCTGGCCGCCGGTTTCTTTCTTGCCGAACAGGCGTGCAGGAATCACCCGGGTGTCATTAAACACCAGCAGGTCGCCTTCGTGGACCAGCTCCTGCAGGTCCGTGAACCGGAGATGATCCACCTTGCCGGTCAGACCGTCCAGATGCAGCAGACGGGAGGCGCTGCGTTCCTTGAGCGGATACCGGGCAATCAACTCGTCCGGGAGATCAAAATAAAAGTCGGAGACGTTCATGGGATGGACTGGTTACGACACTGCAGGAAAGATGATGGTAGCGGCGGGCGGACTCGAACCGCCACGGGTTTTACCCCAACGGATTTTGAATCCGTCGTGTCTACCAATTTCACCACGCCGCCATCGGAGAGTGTGGGGGATTATACTGACGTTATTTTCGAAAGCAATAACATTACCGGCGTTCCGGCGGCCAGTCCGAGACAAATTCCGCAACCTCCGGCCGGGGTACCTTTGGCTTCTCCGTAGCGACTGTGCCGGCATACAGAAAGCCGATGATGGATTCCTGCTCCGACAGCCCCAATCCTTCCCGGACTGCCGGGTGGTAGGCCATCGTGCCAGTACGCCACATCACACCGAACCCGGCCTCCTGCAGCGCCAGTTCCAGAAAACTCATGCCGGCGCCGGCTGACAACAATTGCTCGATCTCCGGAACCTTGGGGTGCTCGCTCGGGGAAGCAATGCCGACAATGATCATCGGCGCCCGCTGCGGTGCGCGGCGCAGCTTCTCGATCTCCTGCTCGTCCGCATTATTGGGGCAGGTAGAGGCAAACAGCTCCCCCAACTGCTCCAACCCCTGCCCTTCGACCACCAGGTAACGCCAGGGCCGCAACAGGGCGTGGTCCGGGGCCCGTGCGGCGCAGCCAAAGGCACGCTCCAGGGTTTTCCGGTCCGGGGCAGGCGCGGTGAGGCGCGGTTGGGAACTGCGATTGAGAAGGAACTCGGTTACTGACGTCATATCGACTCGCTGTCAGGAAAAATGTGTTCAAAAAGCTCTGTTTGGAAGCCCACACGCGAATTGTGGCTTATACGTAATACTGGTAACCTTCAACTCTGGTTGGCCCATGTTAACAACTATAAATGAAGTGGCAGCACCATGAATGACCAGAACGAATTTCGCAACTTTTCAGAATTCTATCCTTACTACCTGGAAGAGCACAGTGATGTAACCTGTCGGCGCCTGCATTTTGTCGGCAGCCTGCTGGTACTGGTCGTGGCAATCTGGGCGATCACCTCGGGCAAACTGTTGTGGTTACTGGCACTTCCGGTTATCGGATATGGCTTTGCCTGGGTGGGCCACTTCAAGTTCGAGAAGAATCGCCCGGCTACCTTCAAATATCCACTATACAGTCTGATGGGAGACTGGGTGATGTTCCGAGACATGCTGATTGGCAGGATCCGTTTCTAGATGATGAGCGCCCCTGTGGACTTGCGAAACGCAAGCAACAGCGCCGGAAACGCGCTGTCCCACGAGCAGGGCAGCAGTTCAACGGCCGTGCCTCCGATGCCGGATTACAGCGGGCGCATCCTTGCCTACACAGTTACCGCCGTCATCATCGTCATCGGCGTCCTTCAGAGTGCATTCGAACAATGGCTGCTGTGGCTGGTTGCCGGCGCCCTGCTCTGGCCCCACATTGCCCACATCCTTACCCGCAGAACCTTCCTGAACCGTTCTCCACGCATCCGACAGAAAATGCTGCTGGTCGATTGCGTGTTCGGGGGCACCTTCATCGGCTTCACCGGTCTGGTCGCCGTTCCCGCGGTTTCAGTGGCCCTGATGATGATGTTCAGTTGCCTGATCATCGGCGGCATCCGCCAATGGCTGATGGGCACCACCCTCATGGCATCCGCGATTGCCGCCGGCGTCGCCTTCGCCGGGCCGGCCGAGTCCTTCCAGTCGCCATTGCTGACCAGTATCAGCGCCATACTGGCCACCGGCATCTATATCTGCGTCACCGCCTTCTATTCGCACCAGCAGGCGCGCGCCCTGATGCTGGCCAAGACTCAGATCCAGAATCAACGGGAGCAATCCATCGCCCTTTCCCACAAGCTGTCCAAGTACCTGTCACCCCAGGTCTGGCAGTCGATCTTTACCGGCGAAAGAGATGTCCGGCTGGAAACCCAGCGCAAGAAACTGGCGGTCTTCTTTTCAGACATCAAGGGCTTCACCGAGCTGTCCGAGGAAATGGAACCGGAGGCCCTCACTGAACTGCTGAACCACTATTTCAATGGCATGTCCGAGGTGGCCCTGAAGTATGGCGGCACCATCGACAAGTTCGTGGGTGATTCCATCATGGTGTTTTTCGGGGACCCCACCAGCCGGGGTCAGAAGGAAGATGCCTTTGCCTGCGTGTCCATGGCCATCGAAATGCGCAAACACATGAAGATCATGCGCCAGAAGTGGCGCAGCCAGGGTATCAAGACGCCCCTGCAGATCCGCATGGGCATCAGCACCGGTTACACCACCGTGGGCAACTTCGGCGCTGAGAACCGGATGGACTACACCATCATCGGCAAGGAAGTGAACCTGGCCAGCCGGCTAGAATCCCTGGCCGAGCCCGGTGAGATCCTGGTTTCCTATGAAACCTTCTCACTGATCAAGGACCGGATCATGTGCCGTGACAAGGGCGAGATTACGGTCAAGGGCTTTACCAAGCCGGTGCCGATTTACGAGGTGGTGGACTTCCGCCGTGACATGGGCCCGAATCGCAGCTTCCTGGAGCACGAACACAGTGGCTTCGCCATGTACCTGGACTCCGACAAGATCACCGAGAAGGAGCGCAAGGCGATCCTGGAAGCCCTCGAAGATGCCGCCGACCGCCTGCGCTCGGAAGAAGAACTGCCCGATTCCGGCAAGCTCGGCTGAATCGGGCCACTCCAATTACTGCCGGATCAGCCTCGGGCCTGCATTCCCCTCTGCCTGCGTGCTTCGCCAGGGATTGATGTCCAGCCCGCCACGGCGGGTGTAGCGCGCGCACACCGCCAGTTCCGTCGGCTGGCACTGCTTCATCAGATCGGTGAACACCGTCTCCACACAATGCTCGTGGAAATCCTGCTTGTTCCGAAAGCTGACGATGTAACGCAGCAATGCCGAGCGGTCGACCTTCGGCCCCGTGTAACTGATCAGCAGCGTGCCCCAATCCGGCTGCCCGGTCACCGGGCAGTTACTCTTGAGCAGGTGTGAACACAATTGCTCGGTCACCACCTCTGCGCCCTGTTCAACCGCCAGCGATTCCGGCGCGTACTGGTACACCACGTCGGCTACCGGCTCATCATCGATCAGCTGGTAACCCTCGGGGCGGCCGGTTGCTTCCCCGCTCTCATCGACACTGTGCAGGTTCACCCGGACCGCGGCGCCACAGGCGCTGGAGAGATCGCTGACGACCGTCTCCACGAGTTGCTCCGGCGTGGAGAAAACATGCTGGTTCAGCGAATTGAAATACAGCTTCAGGGACTTGGATTCGATGATGGAGGGCGATGCCGCCGGCACGAAGATCTCTGCCCAGGCGACGGCAGGCACACCACCAGGCCGAAGCCAGGACACTTCCCAGGCCTGCCAGAGATCCTCACCGAACCAGGGCCAGCGACCGTCCTCAAGCCCGATCCGGCGGCGATTTTCATCCCGCGCCACCGGGAACAGCAGGTTCGGGTCGTAAGAATCCGGGTATTCGCTGGATTTGCCCAGCGGCGCGTTATGCAAAGCCATATTTGTTCCTGAAATCAGTGGCGGATGCCCTTGCCCCGTTCGAGCATACGCAGAGCAACGAACGCCAGTACAACGATGAAGAACAGAATCATACCAAGAGACACGAACGGATTAACGTCCGAAACTCCCAGTATGCCGAAGCGGAAGCCGTTCACCATGTACAGGATCGGGTTCGCCATGGACACGCCCTGCCAGAACCCCGGCAGCATGTCGATGCTGTAGAACACCCCGCCCAGATAGGTCAGCGGAGTCAGCACAAAGGTTGGCACAATCGAGATGTCGTCGAACTTGGTCGCCAGCATGGCATTGATAAATCCGCCCAGGGCAAACAGGGCCGAGGTCAGGAACACCGTCACCACCACCATCGGAAAGCTGTGGATCGACAGCTGGGTGAACGCCAGGGACAGCGCCGTAACAATAACGCCGATACCCAGGCCCCGGGCCATGCCACCGGTCACATAGCCGGCGAGGATCACCCAGTTCGGCACCGGGGACACCAACAGCTCCTCGATGCTGCGCTGGAACTTCATGGAGAAGAAGGACGACACCACGTTGGCGTAGGAATTGGTGATCACCGCCATCATGATCAGCCCGGGGACGATGAACTGCATGTAGTTAAAGCCGCCCATCTCACCGATCCGTGAACCGATCAGGTTACCGAAGATGATGAAGTAGAGCGTCATGGTGACTGCCGGTGGCAACAGCGTCTGCGGCCAGATTCGGGTAAACCGGCGCACCTCACGCAGAACGATGGTGTAGAACGCGACCCACAATGCATCAAGCTTCATGCCGCACCCTCCACGTTCTTGCGGGCTTCGACGGCATTCTCTTCCACCATCCGGATAAACAGCTCCTCAAGCCGGTTGGCCTTGGTCCGCATGCTGACCACCTTGATGCCGAGCTGATCCAGCTGGGCAAATACCGTATTCAGGGCCTGTCCCTTTTCCACATCCACTTCCAGGGCACTCTCGTCATTGATACGGCAGGTGACATCTTCCAGCTCCGGTACACCGGAGAGTTCTTTCTCGGTATCCAGCACGAAGGTTTCCACGCTCAGCTGCTGCAGCAGCTCGCGTTTGCTGGTGTGCTTGAGAATCTTGCCATGGTCGATAATGGCAATGTTCCGGCACAGGGCTTCGGCCTCTTCCAGGTAATGGGTGGTCAGGATGATCGTGGTGCCTTCCCGGTTCATTTCTTCCAGGAAGGTCCACATGGACCGGCGCAGCTCGATATCCACGCCGGCGGTGGGCTCATCGAGAATCAGCAGTTTCGGCTCATGTACCAGTGCCCGGGCAATCATCAGGCGGCGTTTCATGCCACCGGAAAGCATGCGGGCCGGCGTGTTGCGCTTGTCCCAGAGGCCCAGCTTCTTGAGGTACTTCTCGGCGGACACCGAGGCCCGACTGAGAGGAATGCCGTAATAGCCTGCCTGGGTGGTCACGATGTCGAACACCTTTTCAAACTGGTTGAAGTTGAACTCCTGGGGCACGACCCCGAGGTTCAGTTTCGCATCCGCGAGGTTGGTGTCGATGTCGTGCCCGAACACGCGGACCTTGCCGGCGGTCTTGTTCACCAGTGAACAGACGATGCCCAGCGTCGTGGATTTGCCGGCGCCATTGGGGCCCAGCAACGCGAAGAAATCCCCTTCCCTGACATGAAGATCAATCCCCTTCAGGGCCTGGAACCCGTCACCATAGGTCTTGGTGAGGCCCTCAATTTCCAGTGCGTTGGTCATAGCTCATCCCGGATCCGTTGGATTTCGGTGGCAGCCTGCACAGCCGCCCACGCCAAAAAGTAGAGTGCTATTCATTGTGGCAACCTCGTGAAATTCAAGGGTATGCCGGGTAGCCCCGGCAAAACCGCCAAACTGCGACAGGAATCGCGATATCGGCCAACTGCCATCCCTATAATGCAGTTACAACAACTTACAAAACGCTGGCCAGACTCTCCGCTGCCAGCTATCAAGACCGGGATGTACGCCGAATCATGAAATTCGTTCACCGAACTGCGCCCCTGACCATCCTCCTGAGCACCCTTGCCCTGGCCGGCTGCCTGGGCAGCGATGACGGCGGCGGCACGGCCGTGGACACCGGCCAGCTCAATTTCAATGGATTCAGCGGCCTGGGCTTCCGGACGGCGAGCCAGAGCGGCACCACCAACGTCAACGGCCAGTTCCGCTATTATCCCGGCGAGACTTTAAGCTTTCAGGTCGGAGATCTCGTCCTGGCAGACGGGGTACCTGCCAGACCCAACGTTACCCTGCTGGAGTTCTTCCCCGACCTTCGCAGCGCCCTGCAAACACCGACGGTCGACGCGGAAGGCCTTCGCACCCATACCCGGACGGAGCTGAACCTGCTGGACAATGGCCCGTTGATGAACATGACCCGCCTGCTGATGTCGCTGGACTGGACCCAGGGCGTGCAGGAAGACGAGGGCATCGAAATCCGCCAACGGGTGATCGACCAGCTGAACGCAGCCTTACCCTTGCTTGATGCCGCTATTGATTTCAACGTACCGACCACAGAGTTCACCGCCATGGGCACAACGCCCTCACCTGCGAACCAGCTACTGGCCAGGATCTGCTTCCATCCGGAGGGAGATGAACTCTGCGAATCGCCTCCCACTCCCGAGCAGATACAGAACGCCCCGGAACGCCCGGAAAACGAAGAAGACTGGGACCCGGATGTGGAATACCGGCAGGACCTGCAGGCCAAACGAGATCGCATCCTGGAAGCCATCCGGACCCTGGATGAAATAGACAACGAAGACGCTCGAACCTATCTGCGCCGGGAACTGAAGGACATCACCACCACTGTCAGCAACGGCTATTACCTGGATGAAGACGTGGCCAGCCACTCCGCCAGTGAAATCGGAATCAAGAGCGTCCGGGTGCAACGCATTGGAGGCGACACGGCCCTCGCGGAGATCGAGGCCATCAGCACCCGCCCGGAGGATGTCACCATACACGCGTGGAGCTGGCAGAGTGCCGAGGTGGACTATTTCGTCAGTGGGGACAGCGGTGGTGAATCGGAACTGGTGATGAGCTTCCGCCCCGAAAACACCTACCGCTGGGTACGCAAGAGCCTGCGGGTGATTATCCGCTGATCAGACGACTGAAATTCCAGCGGGACTCCGCACCGGTAACGTCATAGCGGGAAGGATCCAGACCCTCGGAGCCGTGCGGCAGGCATTCCTTCACGATCAGGGCTTCGTTAACGTCGCGGCTTTCGTTGTACCTGGCAAGATCAATGATGTGAGCGGACTTCAGGGGCTTGTGATCCTGGTCGGTCATCACCATCACCTTCGGCCACAACCGGCGTTCCGGGGAATGGGAAACCACGATGCCACGCTGGCCGTCGCTGAGTTCCACCAGACTGCCTGTCGGGTAGACACCAATCGCCTGAATGAAATTCTCCACCAGATCTTCCTGGAACTCGATGTTTCTCATCTCATACAGCAGGCTGACGGCCTTGGCCGGTGTCATGGGGTCATCGCCACCGTCCCGGGGCCCGATCAGGCTTTCGAAATACTCGGCAATACCGGCGACTTTCGCCATCAGCGGGATCCGGGTACCCCGGACACCCTGCGGGAAACCGGAACCGTTGTGCCGTTCCCGGTGCCCGCCGACCACGCTGAGCACGGCACGGGACACACCCGTACCCTCGAGCATGGCGAGCCCCTTCTCAACATAGGTGCGGTAACGGGCATAATCTTCGGCGCTGAACTGCCCTTCGTGATTCAGCAGGGAGCGCGGCAGAACCGTCTTACCCACCTGGGACAACAGGCAGCCCATGCCCAGATGATTCAGGAGGCCTTCATTCAGACCGAGATGGCGACCACACACCAGCGCCCAGATGGAGGTGTTGAGGGAGTGACGATAGATATAATCGTCGTGGGCACGGATCCGGCTCAGCCACAGCAGCGCGTCGGGGTGACGAATCACGCTGGCGACCATCTTACGGGTTATCTCAGCCACCGGGCGAAGGTCGGCCTCGCCACCTTCTTGCAGGGATTCGAACGCACGCTCGAGGGCAATCTCGGCGTCGTCCAGAAGCTGACGGGATACCTTGATCTCTTTTTTCAGGGTGGTGGTGGTCTCGTACTTAACCGGCTCCTGGATCGCCAGCGGCGGCAGCTTGAGTTCCTCGCGATCACCGCCTCGCCTGAGGGCACGGCGCCCGAAAGCCGGCTTGATCTCACCCTGCTCGAATTTCGCGGTATCGCGGACTTCAGCGACGTCGATCATCACCCAGCGGCAATGGGATTTCAGCGCCCGGATGTCGTCCTCTGAGCGGATGTAGAAACCCTGGATCGGAAACGGAGTCTGGTGCCAGGGCCGGTCCAGATCGGACACAAACATGCCCACTTCCAAGTCATGAACCGCAACTTTTCTCTGCTGGACACCCACGAGAGTCACCCCTGAAAATTATTCATTTTTAGATGTTTGACATTCTGAACCAGCTTACACAAGAGTCCATTACAGTTTCGTACCCCAAAAGATCCAGAAAGTAACCTAACGTAAACAGACTGTAACCCCGTGATCTGATTCACACCGCTCACCCCGGCCTAGTCGCAGGCGGAGTCATCGAAGGCCGGAAGGCTGGCACTCAGGGACCCGCGGGGTACTTTACGAGTATAGACAGTGTATGGAACCGGCGAAGCACGAAGATAATCCATATTGAGGGTTTCGCCTTCGCGCTCCGATTCGGGACTCACCGGCTCACAGGCAACCAGCAACTCAAGGCGACCCTCGATGTCTGCAATCCGGGCATTGCCCTGCCCCGGGTTCACCACGAGGCAAGCCGATGAATCCAGTTCTTCCCGACGGACTACCACCCGATCGACCCCGACTTCCGCGCAGGCCCGGATTCCGTTCCCACAACTTCCCGCATTCTCGTGGGAGTCGTCCCGCAGGCGCCATATCCGGTCGCTGCACTGGGTTTCCACTTTCAAAGCGGTGGAACGGTCGTCGAGGATCCACCAGCCCGGATACTCCGCCGAGTCCCAGGACACCCGTACCTGGCGGGACTCACCCAGTGAATTCTCGGCCGGAAACATGGCAAAATAGCTGTAGTAGCTTGCGCAGCCGGGCAAGACGGCGACCATTGGTATAAAAAGAAAGAAGACTCTGCGCATCATCCCTGCTTTGCCGGTCATTCTGGAATCCCTGTGTTACGAAAAACTTCATGTTTTTTAGAGTGTTCTGAAGAATACCACCATTTTGCCTGAAATATTCCAAAGGTGATATTGACTCTACCGCCAACACAAATGAGAATGGTTGCTGTTTTTACATGCTTTCAACTATTAGAAGCGAAACAAACTCATATCTGGCAGAGGTAACATCAACATGCGCATGAAACTGGCAGCGACTGCAGCGATGGCCCTGGCGGCCATGCCTCTCTCCGCGTCCGCCGAGGGTGAAGTTAACATCTACTCCTACCGTCAGCCCTACCTGCTCGAGCCGCTACTCAACGCGTTCGAGAAAGAGACCGGCATCGAGACCAACGTGGTCTTCGCCAAACAGGGTCTTGCCGAGCGCCTGGAGCGCGAAGGCCGTAACAGCCCGGCGGACGTGGTCATGACCGTGGACATCTCCCGCATCAATGAGCTGGTCGAGCGTGATCTGGTCCAGGGCGTGGACAGCGAGGTGCTGAACAGCAACATCCCGGAAAACCTGCGTCACCCGGAAGGAAAGTGGTTTGCCCTGACCACCCGCGGCCGCCTGATCTTCACCTCGAAAGAGCGCGTCAAGGAGGGTGAAATCACCACCTATGAAGGGCTGGCCGATGACAAATGGAACGACCGCATCTGTACCCGCAGCGGCAAGCACCCGTACAACATCGCCCTGTTCTCCTCAATGATCGCCCATCACGGCGAAGAGTGGACCGAGCAGTGGCTGCAGGATGTAAAAGACAACCTGGCACGCAAGCCGCAGGGCGGCGACCGTGACCAGATCAAGGCCATTGCCGAAGGCGTTTGTGACATCTCCATCGGCAACAGCTATTACTACGGCAACATGCTGCAGGACGAGAACCAACGCCCGATCGCCGAGCAGGTTCGCCTGGTGTTCCCGAACGCCGATGGCCGGGGCACCCACGTGAACATCAGCGGTATCTCGATGACCCAGAGCGCGCCCAACCGCGAGAACGCGGTCAAGCTGATGGAGTTCCTGTCTTCTCCGGAAGCCCAGCGTATCTACGCCGAGGCGAACACCGAGTACCCGGCCAACCCGGAAGTGAAGCCGACCGGCCTGGTTGCAGAATGGGGCGAGATCAATCCGGACGACCTCTCTCTGCAGACCATCGCGGAGAACCGCGAGGCAGCCGTAAAACTGGTTGACCGCGTCAACTACGACGGCGAGTAACCGGAGCGGAACGGTTGCAATGGAACGACGGAAAGGGCGCTGCGGCGCCCTTTTCCTGTAGGGCCTGCCGGTACCTAAAATGACGTGAGTCATTGCAGTGCAACTGACAGCTGACTACAATCCTCAATCTTTCTCAGTTCCATTTGACAGACGGGAGCACCATGACCGAAGCCGTAACCGCCGCTGATCCGGGGCTTTCCCAGCCCTTGCTGGCAAAACGCGCTTCCCGTCGCTGGATCGTTTCCGCCACTCTTATTACCGCCATTGTCGCGCTCCCTGTTCTCTCGGTGATCTTCCTCGCCTTCTTTCCCGAGGAGAACATCTGGCCTCACCTGATCAACACCACCTTGCCACGCTACCTGTGGACCACCATCCAGCTCATGGTCGGCGTCGGCGCCATTACCCTGGCAATCGGTCTGTCCAGCGCCTGGGCAGTGACCATGTGCGAATTCCCGGGGCGCAAGTTCTTCGAATGGGCCATGCTGCTGCCCTTCGCGGTTCCGGCTTACGTGATTGCCTATGTTTATACCAGCCTGCTGGACTATGCCGGCCCGGTTCAGCGCACCCTCCGCGACTGGTTTGGCTGGCAGAATGCCTCCGACTACTGGTTCCCGGAGATCCGCAGCCTCGAGGGCGCCACCCTGATGATCGGGCTGGTGCTCTACCCATATGTCTACCTGCTGGCCCGGGCCGCCTTCCTGGAGCAATCGCCGTCCCTGTTTGCGGTCAGCCGCAGCCTGGGCCATTCGGCACTGAGCACCTTCTTCCGGGTAGTTTTGCCCATCGCCCGGCCCGCCGTCGCCGTCGGCCTGTCCCTGGTACTGATGGAAACCCTGAACGATTTTGGCACCGTGGATTTCTTTGCCGTGCAGACGCTGACTGCGGGGCTGTTCGATACCTGGATGAACCTGGGCAACCTCGGCGGTGCCGCGCAGATTGCCACCACCATGCTGGTGTTTGTGGTGATCCTGGTAACCCTGGAACGCTATTCCCGCCGCCGTCAGCAGCAGTATGCGGCTCGTGACAACCGGGATCCGATCCGCCGCTTCACCATGTCCTTTCCACGGCAACTGGTCTGCGTCGCTGTTTGCGCCATCCCGTTCATCCTCGGCTTCGTGGTGCCTGCCGGAACCCTCGGCCTGTATGCCTGGGAATATTTCGAAGAAAGCTGGAACCCCGATTTCATACAGAACACCCTGAACAGCCTGTTCCTGTCCAGCGCCGCTGCCATGACCACCCTGCTGATCGGCGTTA
Organism: Marinobacter pelagius; assembly: GCF_003315345.1. Classification (GTDB taxonomy): domain Bacteria; phylum Pseudomonadota; class Gammaproteobacteria; order Pseudomonadales; family Oleiphilaceae; genus Marinobacter; species Marinobacter pelagius_A. The sequence continues at coordinate 14,199 of NZ_QNRO01000011.1, read as the reverse complement.
TTCTGGCTTACAGCCGGCGCCTGCATAATACCCGGGGCATGCAGGTCCTCTTGCGCCTTTCCAGCCTTGGCTATGCCATGCCGGGCGCGGTACTGGCAGTGGGCGTGATTGTGCCTCTTGCGGGGTTCGATAACTGGCTGGACAGCCTGATGCGGGAGGCCTTCGGGATCAGCACCGGCCTGCTGCTAAGCGGCAGTGCTTTCGCATTGGTGTTCGCCTATACCGTCCGCTTCCTTGCGGTTTCGGCCGGCAGCGTCGAAAGCGCTCTGCAGAAGATCACGCCCAGCATGGATATGGCCTCGCGCTCCATGGGCTATACCCCGGGCAAGACACTGGTGCATGTTCACCTACCGATGCTCCGGGGCACCCTGCTGACCGCAGCTCTGGTGGTGTTCGTGGATTGCATGAAAGAGTTGCCGGCCACGCTGATTCTCCGGCCGTTCAACTTCGAGACACTGGCGACCTACGTGTACCAGTTCGCCTCGGACGAGCGCCTGTTCCACAGCGCCCTGCCCTCACTGATCATTGTTCTTGCCGGCATCGTGCCGATCATCCTGATGAGCCGCTCCATTTCCAATACCCGGAGCATTGCCTGAGGTTTAGCAGAGCGGCCCACCGCTTATCAGATCATAGATCGACTCTGGACCGTACATCCTGAACCACGAAACGTCCCTGGAATACCGCCACCGGATCGGTCTTCGGCAGCACCGTAGGCTCGCCACAGAACACTTCAGCGGTCAGATCCAGCCGCCCCTTGCCGTGCCGGGCAAGACTCTTTCGGAAGCGCTCGGGAATCTCCTCCCCGGGCAACCGGCACACCACATAGAAATCGCTGGTGACCGGCTCCAGGTAATCGATATTGCCACTCTGCACGACTACGGCTCCCCTGAGCCCCAGATCCCACAGGGCCAGCTCTGTGAGGCTCCAGGCAGCGGTTACCGCAGCGGAATAGACACTGCCACCGAAACCGGTGCCCTGGTGGTTGCGGTTAGGCTCAAGTGGCGCGCTCAGCACCAGGGCGTGACCATCCCAGGAATGCAGCTGGATACCCAGCGCACGGGACAGTGGAATATCTTCATTGATTCGTTTCTGGAATAGGGCCAACTGGGTCATAACTTCCTCCTGACTAACAGAAGTTTAGGCCCGAGCCGGCGTTTTCAACATGCGACTAACGTCGGCCAGAAATGGCCGGATACAGAAAGGGCCCGGGAAATTCCGGGCCCTCTCGTTGGCACGATGGTGCGGTCAACCGCGGTTTACTGCCAGATCACCGGCTGCTTCTGGGCGTACCAGTTGGCTACTTTCTCCTGGTAGGCATCCTCCACCACGTTCCGCTTCAGCTTGAGCGTCGGAGTCAGGAAGCTGTTTTCAATGGACCATTCGTCACTGACCACGGTGATGAACGCCAGCTGCTCGTGGGGATCCACGGTCTTGTTTACTTCCTGGATCAGGCTCTTGAAGCTGTCCTCAAGCTGCTTGCGGTAGTTGTCGTCCGCGAGTTTTGGCCGGGTCTCCTCACCGAGCATCACCAGGGCGTGGGGCTGGGTCTGGTTGGCGCCGGACACGCACACCATCTCGATGGCATCGTGGGACATCAGGCGGTTCTCGATCGGCGCAGGCGCAATATACTTGCCCTTGCTGGTCTTGAAGATTTCCTTGATACGGCCGGTGATTTTCAGGCGGCCCATCTCGTCGATCTCGCCCTTGTCGCCGGTCTTCAGAAAGCCGTCCTCGGTAAAGGTTTCCCGGGTTTTCTCTTCGTCCTTGTAGTAGCCCATCATGGTGGCCGGGCTCTTGACCAGCACCTCACCTTCCTCGCTGATCTTCGTTTCCACACCCGGCAGGGACTCGCCCACATAACCAGTACGGGTCCGCCCCGGCTTGTTCATGTGGGAGTAGGCAAAGTTCTCGGACATGCCGTAACCCTCAAGCAGCTCCAGGCCCAGGTTGCGGTACCAGTCCAGCACATCGTGGGACAGCGGCGCCGAGCCACTGCCGGCCAGCTTTACCTTGTCCAGGCCCAGGCCCTTGAGCACCTTCTTCTTGATCAGCCGGTTCACCAGCGGGATCTTCATCAGGCGATCCATCTTCTCCTTCGGCAGCTTCTGCAGCACACCGTGCTGGAACTTCACCCACAGGCGGGGCACAGACAGGAACAATGTGGGCTGAGCCCGCTGAAGATCCTGGACAAAGGTATCCAGGGATTCTGCAAAATACAGCTGGAAGCCGGAGTACAGCGAGCCCAGCTCCACAAAGGTGCGCTCGAACACATGGGCCAAGGGCAGATAGGACAGCATGCGCTCGTTCGGGCCGACGCCCAGGGTCTCGATGCCACCGGCGGCGGCAAACGCCATGTTATTGAAACTCAGCATCACGCCCTTGGGCCGGCCGGTGCTGCCGGAGGTATAAACAATGGTGGCCAGCTCCTCCGGATCCCGCTGAACATTCTCCTCCAGCGGCGGGTACTTGCTGACGATATCGTCCCAGGTCTCGAAATCGTTGGGCGGGCTCAGGGGGTAGGAAATACAGCGCACCGATTCGGGAACGCCGGGCTTCATCATGTCCCAGTCATCCAGCTTGCCGACGAACAACACCTCGCACTCGGCATGGTTCAGGATGTAGTTGACGGTGTCCGCGTTCAGCGTGGGATACAGGGGAACGGAAATGTGGCCGGCCATCCAAATGGCCCAATCTGACATGACCCACTGGGCGCAATTCTTGGAAATGATCCCCACCCGGCTCTTTTCCGGGAGGTTCAGGGATTTCAGATAGGCGGCCATCCGGCGCGCCTCTTCTACCGCACGACCCCAGGTGTATTCCACCACCTTGCCGTCGCCCACAGGCTGGGTCATGTAGAGATCGTTCTTCTTCGCCTTCTCCCAGTGATAGACCATATCCAGGGGAAGTTTGTTTGTTGTGTCCATGGACCTTCCTTATGCGTCACAGTGCTTTTAATTGTTCGCCTTATCAGGCGTATTATTAGACTTTCGTAGGGTATTTCAACACACATTCGCCCGTCAAAACGTGACGGGCGCAAAACAATTAGAATTTACAACTTGTTCGGTGAAAAACCTTGCGGCGGGCAACTTCCCCTACCCCTTACGCCCCCGGCCTGTGATAAACTCTCGCTCTTTCCGGACGTCAGACCCGACACACCTGAAACCACTAAAAACTCGGAGATGGGTATATGGCCAAGAGAACTCTGCGCACTCTTCTGGGTGCCTCCCTGCTGGCAGCGGCAAGCCTGGTACAGGCCCAGGAAGCCAAGACGGTTGCCATCACGCAGATCGTCGAACATCCGGCTCTGGACGCCGTTTACCAGGGCGTGAAGGACCAGCTGGCCGAGCAAGGCTATAAGGAAGGCGAAAACCTGACCGTGATGCACGAGAGCGCCCAGGGCAACTCCGCCATCGCCTCCCAGATCGCGCGCAAGTTCATCGGTGAACAGCCGGATGTGATCGTGGCCATCGCCACTCCGTCTGCGCAGACCGTAGCCGCGGCCGCCCGCAACATCCCTGTGGTTTTCTCCGCAGTGACCGACCCGGTTGGAGCCAAGCTGGTCCAGAGCCTGGAAGCACCGGGCGCCAACATCACCGGCGTCAGCGACATGCTGCCCCTCGAGAAGCACCTGGACATGCTCCAGCGGGTGATGCCGGATGCCAAGCGTATCGGCACCGTGTACAACCCGGGTGAAGCCAACGCCGTTTCCCTGGTCAATATGCTTGAGGAGCGCCTGGCCGCCCGTGGCCTGGAACTGGTCAAGGCCGCCGCCACCAAGACCTCCGAGGTTCTGGGTGCCGCCCGCTCCCTGGTGGGTGAAGCCGATGCCATCTACCTGACCACAGACAACACCGTGATCAGTGCCGCCGAAGCGGTTATCGCCGTGGGCGAGCGCGCAGACATTCCGGTGTTCGCCGCTGACACCGCCACCGTTGAGCGTGGTGCCGTGGCAGCCCTCGGCTTCAACTACTACGAGCATGGCCGCCAGACCGGCAAGATGGTCTACCGCGTGCTTCAAGGCGCGGACACCGCCACCATGCCCGTTGAAACCATGGACACCCTGGACCTGTACGTGAACCCGGGCGCCGCCGAGCGCATGGGCATCACCCTGTCCGAAGATTTCGTCAAGGAAGCGAAAAAAGTCGTCAAAAACGACAAGTAAACGCCCTGACCAACACGGGCGGACCCCACAAGGGCCCGCCCGTTTTTCTTTCACAGTGAATACTACCCATGCTCAGTGAAATCGCTTTTTACGGCGCCCTGGAAACCGGCCTCATCTATGGCCTGGTCGCCTTCGGCATCTACATCTCTTTCCGCGTTCTCGACTTCCCCGATCTCACCGTTGACGGCAGCTTCCCCCTGGGTGCCGCCGTGGCCGCCATGCTGATCATCGCCGGCTGGAATCCCTGGATTGCCACCGGTGCCGCCGTACTCGCCGGTATGGCGGCCGGTGCCGTGACCGCGCTGCTTAACGTCAAGCTCAACATCCTGAACCTGCTGGCCTCGATCCTCACCATGATCGCCCTGTACTCGGTGAACCTCCGGATCATGGGCCGGCCCAACGTGGCGCTGTTGACCGAGGAAACCGTACTCACGCCCTGGTATGACCTGGGCCTGGCATTCCACCAGGTACCGGTGCTGCTGTTCGTGGTGGTGGTCTTCATTTCACTGATCCTGCTCTGGCGATTCATGAAATCCGAAACCGGTCTGGCCATGCGCGCCACCGGCGCCAACCCCCGCATGGCCCGGGCCCAGGGCATTGCCACCGGCGGCATGATCGTTCTCGGTGTTGCCCTGTCCAACGGACTGGTAGGCCTGGCCGGTGCGCTGTTCGCCCAGAGCCAGGGCGCGGCAGATGTGACCATGGGGGTCGGCGTGATCGTTATCGGCCTGGCCTCCCTGATTGGCGGTGAAGCCCTGGTTACCCCCTCCACGGTTGTCCGGGCACTGATCGCCTGTGTGGTGGGCGCCATCATCTACCGCCTGGCCATTGCCTTCGCCCTGAACGCCGACGTACTCGGCCTGCAGGCTCAGGACCTGAACCTGATTACCGCCGTGCTTGTGACCCTGGCCATCGTGTTGCCGGGCGTGCGCAATTCCGTGATCGGCAAATTCACCCGCAAAAAGGCCTGAGGAATCGACATGATCAGTGCAAGCGATCTCCGACTCACTTTTGGCAAGGGAACGCCGCTGGAAAACCCGGCACTCCGGGGCATGAGCCTGACCGTGAACCAGGGTGAATTTGTCACCGTGATCGGCAGTAACGGTGCCGGCAAATCCACCTTCCTCAACGCTCTCGCCGGCGAAGTGATTGTGGATTCGGGCCAGATCATCGTGGACAACCAGGATGTCACCCGCCTGCCCACTCACAAGCGTGCGGCGCGGGTGGCCCGGGTGTTCCAGGACCCTCTAGCGGGCACCTGCGAGAACCTGTCCATCGAAGAGAACCTGGCCCTCGCCATCAAGCGTGGCCAGCGCCGTGGGTTGACCTCGGCGGTCAAGAAACAATACCTGGGCCAGTTCCGCGAGAGCCTCTCCTCCCTGAAACTGGGGCTGGAAAACCGCCTCGGCGACAAGATGGGCCTGCTCTCCGGTGGTCAGCGCCAGGCCGTAAGCCTGCTGATGGCCAGCCTGACGCCCTCCAGCATCCTGCTGCTGGATGAGCACACCGCCGCCCTGGACCCGAAAACCGCCGCCTTCGTGCTGGAACTGACCGAAAAAATCATCGAGGAGCAGAAACTCACTGCCCTGATGGTTACCCACAGCATGAAACAGGCACTGGAAGTCGGCACCCGCACGGTGATGCTGCACCAGGGCCAGGTGGTGTTCGATATTGCCGGTGAGGATCGGGAAGGTCTGGAAGTGAAGGACCTGCTCGGGCTGTTCGAGAAACAGCGCGGCCTGGAAGTGGATGACGACAGTCTGCTGTTGAGCTGAATCACTGGCTGTGGCCGAGTAATGGAAAGCGGGGCGAGCAATCAGCCCCGCTTTTTTTGTAGCCGGAATCCGAATCCAGATCACAGTCTGGCGGTTTTCTGACCACAATATGTAGTGTTTTTGAGCAATCTTTCCCAAGCGTCGGTTTTTACGCGGCTTTCGATATTTTCAAGCCCTCTTCCATTGATTTTCTTTGCTCCCTACCCCCAATCAATAGTTGCGTTCTTATTCACACAATACTATATCCTGTTATACTCCTTGAAAAATAAGCCCATATATAGGGCCACAAGGACAAACCGGACCTGCCCACCCGGCAGGCGTGAGAAGGCCTCAGCCAGGCCCACAGCAACGATCACACAACGGGAACGGCCGTCAACGGCTGGCAGGGAGGACCCCACATCTTGTGGTCTTTTTCCCTATCAGCCCAAGCCGGGCCCGCAAGACACAGAAACTGACAGACGCAACACGACTCAAAAGGGTATGGCACCGGCGACGGCGCCATCGAAAAGAGACATACTGGAAGAACCGAGGGTGGCAATGAACGCTAAGGCACAGGCAGTGATCACAACGATTCCCATGCAGGAAGCTTCACTGGATATCTGGAGCAGCAAATACCAGCTCAAGACCAAGACCGGTGAACCCGTCGACAAGGACATCAACGCCACCTACGAACGTGTGGCAAAGGCCTTGGCGGAAGTGGAAAACAAGTCCGTGCGCACCAAGCACATGAAGGACTTCATCTGGGCCTTGCAGAACGGCGCCATTCCGGCCGGTCGTATTACCTCCAACGCCGGTGCCGAAGCCCACAAGCCGGCGACTTCCACCATCAACTGCACCGTCTCCGGCACCGTCCATGACTCCATGAACGACATCCTGGAGAAGAACCACGAAGCAGGCCTGACCCTCAAGGCCGGCTGCGGTATCGGTTACGAGTTCTCCACCCTGCGCCCCCGCGGCGCCTACGTAGCCGGCGCCGGCGCCACCACCTCCGGCCCGCTGTCGTTCATGGATATCTTTGACCGCATGTGCTTCACCGTGTCCTCCGCCGGTGGCCGCCGCGGTGCACAGATGGCCACCTTCGACGTTCACCACCCGGACGTGATCGAGTTCATTCAGGCCAAGCGTGAAGACGGCCGCCTGCGCCAGTTCAACCTGTCCCTGCTGATCACCGAGGACTTCATCGAAGCCGTGCGTAACGGCGACGACTGGCACCTCTCCTTCCCTGTGACCAAGAAGGAAGTGGAAGACGAAGGCCTGGACCTGAGCGACACCTCCCAGTACCTGTACCGCGATTTCCCGGTGCAGGACGGTTACGTGGTCAACGATGAAGGCAAGGTTGCCTGCCGCATCTACAAGACGGTCAAGGCCCAGTTCATCTGGGACACCATCATGACCAGCACCTACGACTACGCCGAGCCGGGCTTTATCCTGATCGACAAGGTCAATCAGATGAACAACAACTGGTTCTGCGAGGATATCCGCGCCACCAACCCCTGCGGCGAGCAGCCCCTGCCCCCATATGGCAGCTGCCTGCTGGGCTCGGTGAACCTGACCAAGTTCGTGGAATACCCGTTCACCGACAAGGCCAGCTTCAACTACGAGAAATACCGCAAGGTAGTGGGCATCTTCACCCGCATGCTGGACAACGTGGTGGAAATCAACGGCCTGCCGCTGGCGGAGCAGCGCCATGAGATCACCCACAAGCGCCGCCACGGCATGGGCATCCTGGGCCTGGGTTCCACCCTCGCCATGCTGCGTATGCCGTACGGTTCTGACGAGTCCGTGCAGTTCACCGAGGAAGTGGTGCGCGAGATGGCCGTAGAAGGCTGGCGCCAGTCCCTGGCCCTGGCCGAAGAGAAAGGCCCGGCGCCGATCATGGACGAAGAGTTCGAAATCACCCCGAAGATGATGACCAAATGCCCGGAGCTGGCCAAAGAAGGCTACAAGGTCGGCGACATCCTCAAGGGCAAACTGCTGCACGCCCGCTTCAGCCGTTACATGCAGCAGATCGCCCACGTGGAGCCGGAGCTGGTGAAGCAGCTGGCCGAGAAAGGTGGACGCTTTACCCACCACACTTCCATCGCGCCCACCGGCACCATCAGCCTGTCACTGGCCAACAACGCCAGTAACGGCATCGAGCCGAGCTTCTCGCACCACTACGCGCGTAACATCATCCGCGAAGGCCGCAAGACCAAGGAAAAGGTAGACGTCTTCTCCTTCGAGCTGCTGGCCTACCGCCACCTGGTGAACCCGGGCGCCATGCCGTTCTCCGAAGACGAGGACAAGAAACTGCCGTCCTACTTCACCACCTCGGACGACGTAACGCCGACGCAGCACGTGGACATCCAGGCAGCCGCCCAGAAGTGGGTAGATTCCTCGATTTCCAAGACGGCCAACGTTCCGACAGACTTCGCCTACCAGGACTTCAAGGGCATCTACCTGTACGCCTACGACAAGGGCCTGAAAGGTTGCACCACCTTCCGCTTCAACCCGGAAGCCTTCCAGGGCGTACTGGTTAAAGAGAAAGACCTTGAGAACACCCTTTACGAGTTCACCCTGGACGATGGCAGCAAGGTGACCCTGCGCGGTAACGAACAGGTGGAGTACGACGGCGAAATCCACAACGCCGCCAACCTGTTTGATGCGCTCAAAGAAGGCACCTACGGCAAGTACTGATCCGGGAACCGACAACAGGACAACCAACATGACAGTCAAAATCAGCAACAAAATCGTCGGCTACCGCGTTAAGAAGGCCGAGACCGAAACCCCGACCGAGCACCAGGCGCCGGTACAGGCAGAAACCAAGCCGGTCCAGATGAACGAATACATCGAACGACCGGACTTCCTGCTGGGCACCACCTACAAAATCAAGCCGCCGGTGGCCGAGCACGCGATGTACATCACCATCAACGACATCCTGCTCAACGAGGGAACGGACCACGAAAGCCGCCAGCCCTACGAAGTGTTCATCAACTCCAAGTCGATGGAACATTTCCAGTGGGTTATCGCCCTCACCCGCGTTATCTCCGCGGTGTTCCGCAAAGGCGGTGACGTGACCTTCCTGGTAGAAGAGCTGCGCTCCGTGTACGACCCCAACGGCGGCTACTTCAAGAAAGGCGGCGTGTTCATGCCCTCACTGGTCGCCGAAATCGGCGCCGTGATCGAGAAGCACCTGAAGGCCATCGGCCTGCTGGAAAGCGAGGAAATGAGCGAAACCACCAAGCGCATCCTCGCCGAGAAGCGCGCCGAGTTCGAAGCCAGCCAGAGCACGGCTACGAACGACGACACCAGCAACGACTACCCCGCCAACGCCACCATGTGCGGCAAGTGCAGCACCAAGGCGGTAATCGTGATGGACGGTTGCGCTACCTGCCTTGCTTGCGGCGATAGCAAGTGCGGTTGAGGTGATTTAGTGGTGAGTTAGTAAGAAGGCCCGGGGTGAGAACTTCGGGCCTTTTTATTTTGGGGTTGGGATTGTCTGAGCTGGGCCTGTATTCGTGTGACCGCTTCGTTATTACGCGATGATATTGCGGTTTCTTGGCGAGGCTGGGTGGTAATCTACTGATTTAAGGCTATATTTATTCGTAGGTTGCTTAGAAATGGCGTAATCATAGGGCGCACAAATGAAGACGTCACATTTCACTAATCATGAATACGTCTATCGAGTACGCTGTTATGTGCTTTGGCGAAAGTCTGATTACGATCCAATGCAAGCATTAAAATAAATTCTGTTAATTTAACTCCTCATTAATTCGGGATATAGAATAACTGAGTATAAAACTACTGCATGAATCTAGGTGTAATAAATGAGTCAGAATATTGCAATACTCATAGGAAATACAAAATACGATGAATTATCGACATTAAATTGCTGTGCTAACGATGTTCATCAGATGCGCGAGTTGCTGTTGGCGACTAAAAAATTCAGTAGAATATTGGACTATATAGATAAGCCAGTTGACTTAGTTAAAGATGAGATTAGAGAGTTGGCGGAGTCTGGTGAAGGGTTTGAAGAGGTTTTTTTGTACTTCTCTGGCCACGGCCTCTCAAACTCCGATGACTTTTTCATGTGCTTTTCAGATTTTAAAGAGTCTTCACCCAATACCACTGGTCTATCAAGAAACGATGCATTTGAATTGATTCGCCAGTTCCAGGCCGAATTATCGGTGGTTGTAATAGATGCATGTGAGGCTGGCCGCAACTTAATCAAAAATCATGTAACTCCACTGTCATACACTTTGAAGAACAAGTTTTCCAACTTCGTTCAATTTTCCTCTTGCACAGAAGGTCAGTTTTCACTTGCAGGGGACCGAATCAGCCTTTTTACCTATGAATTTATCAAGGCTTGTTTGAATAAAGAGAAAGGCCCCGTCTATTATTCCGATGTTGAGAGCGCTCTTCGAGATGCCTTTTTAGGCCACTCCAGTCAAACACCGCATTTCATACGACAGGGTACTTCGCAAGAAAAATTTTGCGCCGATGCCGCACACTTAAGAGACTTTCGAGAGGCTTTTTTGGTCGCGCCCGCTAGCGACAATAATCAATTAGTGTCACCACCAGCTACAGAATTTGCTTTGGCAAAAGAGGCTATTAAAGAGATGGAATCATTGATTCCAACGATGGACAAAGCGCAGGAGTTTATTAATGGAGTGTTCGAGCACACTCTAAGCGCCTCAGGAAAAACACCGGAAATCAATGAGTTGTTTGATATTCGAACTGTAAAATACGATGACTTTGAACTAGTCCAAAATAAGCGTTCAGTGATTGATCTTCTGACGCGTAGAGGCGGATCGGATTCATTTGTTGAGAGCGACGTTGAGAAAACGAAACGGCGGCGTCCATTTGGTATTAGCACAGCACTAGCCGCATTAACATCAGAAGATGAATATGATACGACTTATAATATTTTGAATCATAGTAAGTTAAAATCGGTTCATGTTGGAATTTATTTTGAACCAAAATCTATAGCCCTTAATCGGGTTTTTTCGGAGATAGTCTTCTTGCCACGTTTAACTGAGTGCTTGATCTTGACATGCAACTCTTATGAGAAGAGATCTAGTTGGGATTCCTTTAACGAATTCGATGGTACAAAAAAATGGAAGTGGTCTCACCACTCTTGGTTTGATGACCCTTCCGAAGTTGCGGAAGACTACGTATCAGACCCATATAGCTTCACGAAAAAGTATGTGTTTTCATTTAGTGAAGGCAATACATAACAATGCCAGGCACGGCGACGCCTACTACATTGCGGCTTCGCCTTCATTCCGTAGCCGCGCATGCTGGAGGCGTTAAAACTAGGGAAACATGGATCCAGTTATTGACGATACAAGGCGGATAATCGCTACCCTCGCTAACCTTTTTCGGCGAGAAAAACTAGCCGCTGAATTTCAAGTTCTGTCTCAAGGTACCTGTTCTATTGAGGTGAGCGGTTATGACAACTGGGATGGAGGAACAACCATCTACGGCATCTATTGCCGCGTTCCTCTTGAACTATATTCCAATATTGAGCTAGAGATAAAAGGAATCGAGCAAAGCATAAAAAATAAAGCAGAGACTTTGTTTCGGTCTTACAGCCAATCTTGGATTGACGAAGTAATTGTTTCGCCAGAATTGACTGAGGATATTCAAGGTAAAGCCTACAGAACTACTCACGAAGACCTGCTGAATAATCTTGAGCTTCAGAAAAACCTAATGGTTTCTGTTTCAACCGGTGGAGCCAGGATTCAGAGTGTAAATACTGAGTATCAGGCAAGATATTCAGAAATCGCAGAAGGTTTACGAGAGAGGAACTTAGACAACCCAAACCCTTTCGCTGATCTGTGGCAGTGGTACGGGAAATGGAGCGATGGGTCACTTCCCACCTATCAGTCTAGAAGAGAATATCTCGGAAAAATGTTCGATCCCCTGATCGAGACAGTTAAGGGGATGAAGTCGCAAATAATTGATCCTGTGTTCGATGATCCCACGGGTTGGGTCCGAGTGGATCGTAGTATGGGTGAGATAAAACTTCGATTGGCGCAGGCTACAACAGAGGAGCAATATCAAGGTGTTGGCTTGCTCGCCCGCGAAACTCTGATTTCCGTAGTGCAGGCTGTTTACGACCCAGAACTGCATCCGAGCAAAGAAGATATTTCTCCATCCAAAACTGATGCAAAACGCATGATCGGCGCTTATATATCCGCGATGATTCCTGGCAAGTCGAATGAAAACATACGGCGCCACGCTCGGGCGTCATTGGGTTTAGCTAACGATTTGACGCATCGCCGCACTGCTGATTTTAGGCTAGCGGCCTTGTGCGCGGAAGCAACGAATGCCGTCGTTAATGTTTTAAGCGTAATCTCTGGACGACGGGATAGAGATTGAAAGTTTTAACAATACGCGCAAGGCGCCCCTGACGGGCCGCCGCTTTGCTTCGCCTTATGTCTGCTGGGAGGAATGAATTGGATTTGGCTGAATTTGATAGAATGACAGAAAAGCTCGTCTCCGAGTTGCAAGCCGCGTATATGTTCTTTGAGATGTATCGCGCGATTGAGGACGAAATACCTCACCATAGCAAGGCAATGAACAAATCCAAGCATTTTTGGTCACTTACACGTAACGCGCACCTGGAGGCTACTCGCGCTACCTTGGCAAGAATATATGATCAAGATGAAAAGAATCTATCAGTAAGAAGCTGGCTCAACAAATTTAAGATTGATCATCTAAAGGATGAGTACTTTCAATCGAACGATCTTGATAGTTTTTGTAGAAAACCGCTCGTTGCTGGTGAGATTGATGAGGATATTAAATCAGTTTCGGATCGAGACCCTTTAGTGAAAACGCTGTATATTCGTCATCGTCATACAGAGATTGCTCATCTATCATTGAAAAATGCACAAAAGGGAGTGTCTTTTTTTGAGAGATACCCCTTGTCGAGAGTGGAAATTCAGTCGCTTATTGATCGCGCTGCAGAACTCATCAACAAGTACTCAGCGCACCATAGTGGTAAAACATATGCGATGACGACATTTCACAGCAAAGACTATAAGTATGTTTTCGATAAAATTTCGGGGTCCTAAACAAAACCAGTTCAGGCACGGCGACGCCCACTGCATTACGCCTTCGGCTGGCAAGCCCCCGATACACTAGACACCTGTCAGCTTTGTGAAGTACTGCTTTTCAAATTCCACCGGCGACAAGCCAAAGCATGAGAATGTCGCTCCGTCCGGCGTGAGGTCTTAAAGGGGTGGCTCGCGAATGAACATTACAATCAGGCCAGAGCAGCAACGGGACATATCCGCAATTCGTCGTGTCACAGAAGCGGCGTTCGCGAGCGCTGCACACGCCTCGGGAACCGAGCCACAAATTGTTGAAGCGCTCCGAAACGCTCGGGCATTGTCCATTTCACTTGTTGCGGAGTGCAATGGCGAAGTCATTGGGCATGTAGCGGTATCCCCTGTCCACATTTCTGATGGGTCAAAGGGCTGGTTCGGTTTTGGTCCGGTTTCGGTGTTGCCGGAGTATCAGCGTCAGGGTGTTGGTACCAGCCTGATGCGCAGCGCTCTTGATGCTTTGAAACATGAAGGGGCGAAAGGATGCGTCCTGGTTGGAGACCCCGGCTATTACGGAAGATTCGGTTTCAGACCCGTTCCCGACCTAACCCTCCCTGACGTTCCTACTGAATATTTTCAAGCGCTCAGGTTCGGCTCTGCCTTTCCTGCTGGTTCAGTCACATTCCATGAGGCATTCGCGGTCGAGAGCAAATGAAAACCGGGACGGGACTATTTTGTGAGCCCGCAATCCTATGATTTCACCAAAGCCCGTAAAGTACCTCGGTAACAACCTTGGCCAGGGTTTTCTGACTTCCCCTTTCCAGGCCCCGTTGAAGGCCTGGGCCCTGCTCCCGGTGTTCGCAATCATATCGGTATCGGTTGGTTTCGGTGCCGGTTTATTTCAATTCGGGTGGCTGGATTCGCCAATCACGCCCGTACTGCCCATCATATTGTTCGTGTTCCCATCGCTACTCGAAGAAGCCTTCTTCAGGGGCGTACTTATACCGAGAAACATCCTGGCGTCGGGGCACGTAAAGGCTGCCTGTAGTGTCGCAATCAGTACACTGGTCTTCGTTCTGTGGCATCCGTTCAATGCGCTGGCGTTTAACCCCACCGCTATTCCTCTGTTCCTGGATCGGCGATTTTCAACCCAGTTGTCCAAATGACCGCGTTTAAGCGGCCAATTTATTGCGCTCGATTTCCTGCAACTTGCCAGGGTTAAGCGATACCG
>NZ_QNRO01000010.1 GCF_003315345.1 Marinobacter pelagius | reverse complement strand
CTTGGTTAACTTTTTAAAGAGCGTTGAGCGTCTGCTCAATCAAGGCCGCGTATTCTACATCGAATCCCGACCCTGTCAACCGTTAATTTTCAGCGCTTTCAAATCTCTCAAACCCGCTAAAAACCGTCCGGCTTACTGCTTCAAACGAGGCGCGCATTTTACACTGAACCGCCACCTTGTCAACCGCTTTCTGAAGAAATCTGAAAACCATTTTCTTCAAAGCTTTCAAGCAGTTACTCCCTCGGGCCACCCCTGTCTCAGTGGCTTGTCCCTCAGAAGTGGTGCGCATTCTACAGCCCTCAGGGAAACTGTCAACGACCAATTTCGGTTTATTTTCCCGGACTTCGGTTTCCACCTACTCGACTGTTCAAACGCCACTCAATGCGATCAACTTATGACCTGTTTCAGCCTCTTTTGGCCGTTCTCAGCGGAACCAGGGAATACCAGCCAAACCAGTACCCTCTTATGACAAGCAAAAAGACCACCACCAATCCATAGATCACCATCTCGGTAATATCGCTTCTGGCCTGGAAAATGAAATGCAGCCACACCAGAGCGACAGCCGGATAGATCAGACGATGCAGCGGTTTCCACCGACGCCCCAACCTGCGCATCAGCGCTTTGGTGGAGGTGGCCGCCAGGGGAATCAACAGCAGAAATGCCAGGGTTCCGAAGATAATGTATGGGCGCTTGGTGAACGTCGCCCACAGATCGGTCCACCCCAGAATGAACTGCAGAAATGCCATCAAGTGGAGCATCGCATAAAAGAACGCGAACAAACCGACCATCCTGCGCACTTTTATCCACCCGGCCCAATGGGTCCAGCGGGCCAGGGGCGTCATTAATAGAGTCACGATCAGCAACTGGAGTGCCGACAGGCCGAGCGTCTCGGTCACCGTCTGCCCCGGGTCGGGACCCAGGGAACCGGTGGCGATATCGAGGACCAGTAACGCAAGCGGCACACAGGACAGCAGGAAGACCAGTATTCTGAACGGCAGCATCGAGATGGTCATGGCTGTCCCTGTTCCCCCTCAATAGTACTTGGTCAGGTCCATACCCTTGTACAGGTGGGCAACCTGCTCGCCATACCCGTTGAACTTCCGTGTTTCCATCCAGTTGGGGCTCAACAGCCCCGACGGCAGCCGGCGCTCACGCTTCTGGCTCCAGCGTGGATGGTCCACCTCGGGATTCACGTTGGCGTAGAAGCCGTACTCCTGCGGAGCAATCATCTCCCAGGTGGTTTTCGGCCGCTCGTCCTGGAACCGGATCTTCACGATGGACTTGATACTCTTGAAGCCGTACTTCCAGGGCACAACCAGCCGCATGGGCGCACCGTTCTGCTTCGGCAGAGTTTTACCGTAAAGTCCGACCGCCATGAAGCTCAGCTCGTTCATGGCTTCATCCATCCTCAGCCCCTCCTGGTAGGGCCAGTCGATGGTACTGAACAGTGAGCGTTGCGCCCTCATCTGGTCCGGATCGTGGAGTGTCTCGAAATAGACATATTTGGCCCGGGAGTTCGGCTCGAAACGCTTGAGCATGTCCGCCAGGGGAATCCCGATCCAGGGGATCACCATGGACCAGGCTTCAACACAGCGTAGCCGGTAGATGCGTTCCTGATAGTCATGGGGACGAACCAGGTCTTCCAGGGCATAGGTTCCGGGCTTGTCGCACTCCCCTTCGACGACCACCGACCAGGGATCCACAGACATCTCGTCCGCGTATTGAGCGGGATCACCCTTCCCGGTTCCGAACTCGTAGAAGTTATTGTAACGGGTAACATCGTCATACGGGGTTTTCTCCTCGTCGGTGGAGAAACCGGGCATGGCTGTAAATTCGAGGGATTCGCCCTGTATCGGTAAGGCTGCTGCGCCCACAAGGCGAGGCACTCCGGCGCCAGCAAGAGCGGCCGCAACCATGCCACCCATGAAACGACGGCGGTCGAGGTAGACCGATTCCGGCGTGACGTCAGAATGGGAAAGGGCCCAGGACGGGCGTTTCTTGATAAGCATCGGGAATCTCCGTTAACCAGAAGCCTGATTGGTTGACCGGAGCATCCCGTCAGAATTCCCCGGGCGCCGGGCCCGGGGCAATGACTGCAGGGTTGTTACGCCTTATTTACGACGTGGTTTGCCGCGAAACAGGGCGCGGACAGGTCCGGACAACGCATAAAGCAGGAACACGGTAAACAATACGGTTGCCGGATCCAGGGCGATCACAACAAGCATCAGCACTACGAGCAAGATGGCAGCGAACGGCACCCGGCCCCGCAGATCAAGATCCTTGAAGCTCCGATAGAGAATATTGCTCACCATCAGCACTCCGGTACCGCCAACCACGATAACCGTCAGCATGGTCAGCCAGGTGGAGCTCTCGAACTGATGGAAACACCAGACCAGGCCGGCAACACAGGCAGCTGCGGACGGACTGGCCAGCCCGACAAAGAATTTCTTGTCCACCGAACCGATCTGGGTATTGAAACGCGCCAACCGCAAGGCAGCGCCGGCAACATAGATGAACGTGATGGCCCAACCGAACTTGCCAAGGCCGTTCAGGGACCAGAAAAAGGCCACCAGCCCCGGCGCCACGCCGAAGGCCACCATGTCCGCGAGACTATCGTATTCCTCGCCGAACTTGCTCTGGGTGTTGGTCATCCGTGCGACACGGCCATCCAGGCCGTCGAGGATCATGGAAACAAAGATTGCAATCGCCGCGTTATCAAAGACGCCGTTGGCGGCCGAGACGATGGCATAGAACCCCGAAAACAGGGAGGCAGTCGTCAGCGCGTTTGGCAGCAGGTAAATACCCTTGCGACGGACAGGCGCTCCTTCGACCAGCTCCTCTTCCACGACCTCACCGGAATCGATCTCCGGATCCGGGGTTTCTTGCTGTTCGTTCTTGAAGGCGGCTTCTGCGTCGACAGATTTTTTCTCGTCAGTCATTCCTGGAACTCCGGAAAGCATTTGGGCGGAGTATATACGAAAAACGCGGCCTCCCGGGCCGCGTTTTCGAAAACTGTGCCGGGAATCCGGATCAGTTCTTGTCCTTGTCCACAATCTTGTTGGCAGTGATCCACGGCATCATGGAACGCAGCTTCTCACCAACCACTTCGATCTGGTGGGCGGCGTTGTCACGACGGCGCGCGGTCATGGACGGGTAGTTCAGGCTGCCTTCGGAGATAAACATCTTGGCGTACTCGCCGCTCTGGATGCGCTTGAGAGCATTGCGCATGGCTTCGCGGGACTGCTCGTTGATGATCTCCGGGCCAGTCACATACTCACCATACTCCGCGTTGTTGGAGATGGAGTAGTTCATGTTGGCGATGCCGCCTTCGTACATCAGATCCACGATCAGCTTCAGCTCGTGCAGACACTCGAAGTAGGCCATCTCCGGCGCATAACCGGCTTCAACCAGAGTTTCGAAACCGGCCTTGACCAGCTCAACGGTACCGCCACACAGAACGGCCTGCTCACCGAACAGGTCGGTTTCGGTCTCGTCCTTGAAGCTGGTTTCGATGATGCCGGTACGGCCGCCACCAATGCCGCTGGCGTAGGACAGAGCCAGGTTCTTGGCGTTGCCGGAAGCGTCCTGGAAGATAGCGATCAGATCAGGGATACCGCCACCGTTGGCGAATTCGGTGCGAACAGTGTGGCCCGGAGCCTTCGGAGCCACCATGATTACATCCAGATCCTTGCGCGGAACGATCTGGTTATAGTGGATGGCGAAACCGTGGGCGAACGCCAGGGTTGCACCCTCTTTCAGGTTCGGCTCGATCTCGGCCTTGTACAACTGGGCCTGGTACTCGTCCGGAGTCAGGACCATGACCACGTCAGCGGCGGCAACGGCAGACGGTACGTCGCTGGTCTTCAGGCCATAGGCTTCGGCCTTGGCGATGGAAGAAGAGCCCGGACGAAGACCGACGGTCACATCAACACCGGATTCTTTCAGGTTGCACGCATGGGCGTGACCCTGGGAACCGAAACCGATGATGGCAACTTTCTTGCCCTGGATGATGGAAAGATCACAATCCTTATCGTAATAAACCTGCATGAGAAACCTCTGTTATTTGTGATGGCCCCGCAGGGCCATGATGTTCGAACTTGTCAATTCTGGCCGTTACAGGCTCAGCACCTTTTCGCCGCGGGCAATACCAGACACGCCGGTACGGACCACTTCCAGCACTCCGGAAGTCCCTACCGCCTGGATAAAGCCGTCGAGTTTATCGCTGTCACCCGCCAGCTGAACCGTGTACACCGAGCTGGTGACGTCCACGATCTGGCCGCGGAAGATATCCACCGTGCGCTTGATCTCGGCGCGCTGGGACCCGGTGGCCTTCAGCTTCACCAGCATCAGCTCGCGCTCGATGTGGGCGCCTTCGGTCAGGTCCACCAGTTTCACCACTTCAATCAGCTTGTTCAGCTGCTTGGTGATCTGCTCGATGACCTTGTCAGAACCGGTGGTGGTGACGGTCAGACGGGACAGGGTCTCGTCTTCGGTCGGCGCCACGGTCAGTGTTTCAATGTTGTAGTTGCGCTGGGAGAACAGGCCAACCACCCGTGACAGCGCACCCGGCTCGTTTTCCAGCAAAACAGAAATGATTCGACGCATGATCACACCCTCTCCGTCTTGCTGAGCCACATGTCTTTCATGGAACCGCGGGCTACCTGCATCGGATAGACATGCTCGAAGCGGTCGACATAGATGTCGACAAACACCAGCTTGTCTTTCATCGCCAGGACTTCCTTGAGCTTGGACTCAAGATCTTCCTTCTTCTCGATGCGCACGCCCACGTGGCCATAGGCTTCCGCCAGCTTGATGAAGTCCGGCAGGGACTCCATGTAGGACTGGGAGTGACGGGACTCGTAGTTCATGTCCTGCCACTGCTTCACCATGCCCAGGGCCTGGTTGTTCAGGTTGATGATTTTCACCGGCAGGTTGTACTGCTTGCAGGTGGACAGCTCCTGGATGTTCATCTGGATACTGCCCTCACCGGTGATGCACAGCACCTCGTCGTCCGGATGGGTCAGTTTGACACCCATCGCCGCCGGCAGACCAAAGCCCATGGTGCCCAGGCCACCGGAGTTGATCCAGCGATTGGGCTTGTCGAACTTGTAGTACTGGGCAGCAAACATCTGGTGCTGACCCACGTCTGAGGTGACAAACGCCTCGCCGTTGGTCAGCTTGCACAGAAGTTCGATCACTTCCTGCGGCTTGATGACATCCGGGCTGGTTTCGTAACGCATGCCGTGGAACGCCCGCCACTCGTCGATCTGCTTCCACCAGGAACCAATGGCGTCGGGATCCGGCTTGTCCTTGCTTTCTTTCACCAGGGCCAGCATCTCCTTGAGCACCGCATCCACGGGGCCGACGATGGGCACATCCGCTTCCACGGTCTTGGAGATGGAGGCCGGATCGATGTCGATATGGATGATGCGCGCACCCGGACAGAACTTCTCGGTGGCGTTGGTTACCCGGTCGTCAAAACGCGCGCCCACACAGAGAATCAGGTCCGAGTGGTGCATGGCCATGTTGGCTTCGTAGGTGCCATGCATGCCCAGCCAGCCCAGGTGCTGCTTGTCGGATGCCGGATAACAGCCAATCCCCATCAGGGTGTTGGTGAGCGGATAACCCAGCATGCGGGTCAGCTCGGTCAGCTGGTTCGAGGCCTTGCCCAGGATAACCCCGCCGCCGGCATAGATAACCGGGCGTTTGGCCGCCAGCAGCATATCGACCGCTTTCTTGATCTGGCCGGCGTGGCCACGAATGGCCGGGTTGTAGGAGCGCAGCTTGACCTTCTTCGGATAGGAATACTCATAGCGCTCGTTCGGCGTGGTCATATCCTTGGGGATATCCACCACCACCGGGCCGGGGCGACCGGTCGCGGCAATGTAGTAGGCCTTGCGAATGACTTCGGGAATTTCCTCGGGGTGGCGCACACTCAGATTGTGCTTCACCACGGGACGGGAAACACCGATCATGTCGGTTTCCTGGAAGGCATCCTCACCAATGAGGTGGGAGGCAACCTGACCGCACAGAACCACCATGGGGATGGAATCCATGAACGCGGTGGCAATGCCGGTGATGGTGTTGGTGGCTCCAGGACCCGAGGTCACCAGTACGGTACCTGGTTTTCCGGTCGCGCGGGCGTAGCCGTCGGCCATATGGACCGCCGCCTGCTCGTGCCGTACCAGAATATGCTTGACTTTGTCCTGCCTGAACAGCGCATCATAAATATGAAGGGCTGCACCACCCGGATAGCCGTATATGTATTCGATACCTTCATCCTGAAGGGACCGGATCAGCATATCGGCGCCAGACAATAACTCCACGATTTTCTACCCTCTTCTACGAGTGAATGAGCCGGGTTTCGTCCCGGTTGCCTGGATTCACGGTCTCCCTGCTTCTTGTGAAAGCGGAACCGGCTTGCTCCTCCACACCTGCAAAATAAGAGGTTGTCTCCTGGCCAGCCGCCCTCCTGAGGGTTGCGGAGAACGACCAATCAACGGGTTGCACGTAAGCAACAACCAGCGCACATCGGGACCCGACGTGTTCAGTGTGGTGATTAACGGGGGATACTCGCTCGGGATTGCCTGCCGAATTAACCCCAGTTTCAGGCAATCGCCAATTCTGACAGCGCGAAACTCCCTGTCAATAGCCGCTGGCCGTTAATCCGCCCAATATGACCGAAGGTCTGCCATACTTGGAGAATCCGGACCCAGAGATTTGAACCAGACGAAAGAAAATCGGCGTTCCGGATGGCATGATAGACTTCACCAATAATTCCAACCGGCAGCGGAATCTGACCGGCAGCAAACCACGGCGAGTAGATCCATGAACAGAAAAATCCTGATGTTGACCCTGTTAATGGCTTTGGTACCGGGCATTGCCCATAGCGGTTCTGTCTACAAATGGACGGATGAAAACGGCGTTACCCACTTTGGCGATCGCCAGCCCACGGGCACCAAGGCCGAACAGGTCAGTGTCCGTTCCGGCAAAGGCTCCACCAACGCGTCCAACCGCAACAGCCCGCAGGAGCAGGTGCAGGCCATGGAGCAGGAAGCGGAAAAGCGCGAACTGACCGAGCGTGAACGGGCCGAGATGGAAGCAATCCGCAAGCAGCGCGAAGCCAATTGTGCGACTGCCCAGTCCAACCTGAAGATCATCGACAGCAATGCGCGGATTCAGGTGGAGGAAGATGGCGAGCGGCGGTATCTTTCACCGGAGGAGATTGCGGAGCAGCGGATGCGGTTTGAGGAGATTGCCGAAGAAAATTGTGGGCCAATGGAAGAGTGAGGGGTGAAGGTGGGGTCAGATGAAGGCTTTCATCTGACCCCGTCTTAGACGTTACCCCGAGTCAGGCTTGGAAATGGGGTCAGAAGAAAGCTTTCTTCTGACCCCGACTTCAAATCCCGGCTTTGCCCGATACCGATCAGGCTTTCTCGAACACCAGCTGGTGATCCTTCACCGTGCCGCGAATGGTATCCCCCGACACAAACTCGCCCTGGAGCAGTTTCTGCGCCAGCGGATTCTCGATGTTCCGCTGGATCGCCCGCTTCAGCGGCCGTGCGCCGTAGACCGGGTCGTAGCCCACTTCCGCCAGCAGGTCCATGGCGGCGTCGTCCAGCTCCAGTTTCATGTCCTGTTCCTTCAGGCGCTTGCTCAGGCCGGCGATCTGGATCTTGGCGATGCCTCGGATCTGGTCTTCCGCCAGCGGATGGAACACCACCACTTCGTCCACGCGGTTGATGAATTCAGGGCGGAAATGGGTGCCTACCACTTCCATCACCGCATTTTTCATGGCCTCGTAGTTCTCCTCACCCGCTTTCTGCTGGATGATGTCGGAGCCCAGGTTCGAGGTCATCACGATAACGGTGTTGCGGAAGTCCACCGTGCGGCCCTGGCCATCGGTCAGGCGGCCATCCTCCAGCACCTGCAGCAGGATGTTGAACACATCCGGATGCGCTTTCTCCACCTCATCCAGCAGCAGCACTGAATAGGGGCGGCGGCGTACTGCTTCGGTCAGGTAACCACCCTCCTCATAGCCGACATAGCCCGGAGGCGCACCGATCAGGCGAGCCACGGAGTGCTTCTCCATGAACTCGGACATGTCGATGCGCACCATGGCTTCCTCGGTATCGAACAGGAAGGATGCCAGCGATTTACACAGCTCGGTCTTGCCCACACCGGTCGGGCCGAGGAACAGGAACGAGCCGTTAGGCCGGTTCGGATCGGAGAGACCGGCACGGGAGCGGCGAACCGCGTTGGAAACGGCTTCCACCGCCTCGTCCTGACCGATCACCCGGTCATGGAGAGCCTCCTCCATGCGCATGAGCTTGTCACGCTCGCCTTCGAGCATCTTGGATACCGGGATGCCGGTCCACTTGGAAACCACCTCGGCGATCTCCTCGTCGGTGACGCGGTTACGCAGCAGCTCCATTTTTTTCATCTCAGCCTGACCGGCCATTTCCAGCTGGCGCTCCAGTTCCGGAATCTTGCCGTACTGCAGCTCAGACATCCGGCCAAGATCGCCGGCACGGCGGGCGTTTTCCAGATCGATCCGCGCCTGCTCCAGATCGCTCTTGATCTTCTGGGAGCCGTGCAATGCTGCCTTCTCGGAATTCCAGACTTCTTCCAGGTCGGCGTATTCACGTTCAACACCGGAAATCACATCCGAGAGTTCTGACAGCCGCTTCTTCGACGCCTCGTCTTTCTCCTTCTTAAGGGCCTCGCGCTCGATCTTCAGCTGGATCAGCCGACGCTCGAGGCGATCCAGTGCCTCCGGCTTGGAATCCATCTCCATGCGGATCTGACTGGCGGCCTCGTCCACCAGGTCGATCGCCTTGTCCGGCAGCTGCCGGTCGGTAATGTACCGGTGAGACAGCTTGGCCGCTGCAATGATGGCCCCGTCGGTGACCTCGACGCCGTGGTGAACCTCGTAGCGCTCTTTCAGGCCACGCAGGATGGCGATGGTGTCTTCCTCGGTGGGCTCGCTGACCAGGACCTTCTGGAACCGGCGCTCAAGGGCCGCGTCCTTCTCGATGTTCTCGCGGTACTCGTCCAGGGTGGTAGCACCGACGCAGTGCAGCTCACCTCGGGCCAGCGCCGGCTTGAGCATATTGCCGGCGTCCATGGAGCCTTCGGCCTTGCCGGCGCCGACCATGGTGTGGATCTCGTCGATGAACAGGATAATCTGCCCTTCCTGCTTGGACAGCTCGTTCAGCAGGGCCTTCAGGCGCTCCTCGAACTCACCGCGGAACTTGGCACCGGCGATCAATGAGCCCATGTCCAGGGACAGCATTTTTTTGTCCTTCAGGCCATCGGGCACTTCGCCATTCACAATACGTTGGGCCAGACCTTCGACAATGGCGGTCTTACCCACGCCCGGCTCACCGATCAGTACCGGGTTGTTCTTGCGCCGGCGCTGCAGCACCTGGATGGTGCGGCGAATCTCGTCGTCACGGCCGATCACCGGGTCGAGCTTGCCTTCGGCTGCGCGCTCGGTCAGGTCGATGGTGTACTTGGACAGGGCCTGGCGGTTTTCCTCGGCACCGGGATCGGTGACGGCCTCGCCGCCACGAACTTCGTCAATGGCCTTTTCCAGGACGGCCTTGTCCACGCCCTGCTCTCGCAGCACCCGGCCCAGGGTTCCCCGGTCTTCCAGGGCGGCCAGCAGCATCAGTTCACTGGAGATGAACTGGTCCTTGCGCTTCTGGGACAGTTTGTCCGCCATGTTGAGCAGGCGGCCCATGTCGTTGGACATGGAGACATCGCCGGCGGAACCTTTCACTTCCGGCAGGTTCTCGATTTCCTGGGCGATGGCCTGGCGAACCCGTGCAGGATCGGCGCCGGCCTGCTTCAGCAGCGGCTTGATGGAGCTGCCTTCCTGGTCCAGCAGCGCCTGCATCAGATGCAGCGGCTCGATGAAGTTGTGGTCCTTGCCAACCGCGAGCGACTGCGCGTCCGCCAGCGCGGTCTGCAGTTTGCTGGTGAGCTTGTCGATTCTCATGTTTCCGTTTCCCTAATTCAGTTAGCGGATATCTGGCGAACCCTTTGGCGGTTCGGTTATATCCAAATTGCTTTGCATTTAAATGTAGGGGCGGGTGGTGGGACTTCAAGCTGGGGCGGTTTTATTTTGACGCTAAATTGACCACGGTCAGTTGTATTTTGGGAGCACACGATGGGCTGGTTTGTCCTCCCGGAACTGTCTGCAGCATGGATGCTGCAGTCAAGCCTACAGGGACGTATTCACGGCGTGTTCCGGGAGGACAAACCAGCCCATCGCCCAGACATCTGGGGAAATACAATTCCGGCTTAACTGATCCAGATCAGGGTCGCCATACGCCCTGTCCGGCCATCCCGCCGGTAGGAGAAAAACCAGTCCCGGTCGCGGACGGTGCAGAGGCTGCCGCCGGAGACGGAGTGAACGCCGGCACTGGCGAGGCGTTGACGAGCCAGCCGGTAGATATCGGCGAGAAAGTGGTCCGGGCGGGCGCCCTTTTCGGTGAACGCTCTGGCAGCGTCAGGGTGGTGTGACAGGAACGCCTCGCGGACTTCCGGGCCGACTTCGAATTGTTTCGGGCCGATGGCCGGGCCGAGCCAGGCGATCAGTTCATCGCCGGGCACCGCCATGGCGTTGATCAGGTTTTCCAGCACGCCACCGCACAGGCTTCGCCAGCCGGCGTGGGCAGCACCGACCACGCTGCCTGTTCGGTCGCATAGAACCACGGGCAGGCAGTCGGCGGTCAGGATGGCGCAGGCAATTCCCGGTTCCCGGGTGAAGCTGGCATCAGCTTCCGGGACGGTGGCGACGTTGTTTGCGGTGATCTCCACCACCTCGGTGCCGTGGACCTGGTTCAGCCAGGCGATACGGGAGGCGTCGAGGCCGGTGAATTCGGCCAGGTGCTCTCGATTGGCCTGGACATGGTCGGGATTGTCTCCGACATGACTACCGAGGTTGAGGCTGTCCCAGGGTGGCTGGCTGACACCGCCCTGGCGGGTAGTGCACAGCGTCTGGATATTTCTGGATGCGGACCAGTCGGGGCGGAGGACGACCTGTTCAGATATCATGGCTCTCCAGCTCCCGGACGTGTTTGCGCAGGGCTTCGATCAGATGAACCATGTCCTCCGGCAGCGGCACTTCCCAGCTGAGGGTTTCACCGGTTTCCGGGTGCTCGAGGGTCAGCTGCCGGGCGTGAAGCGCCTGGCGGTTGAAGCCGGAGAGTACTTCCCGCAATTCCTCCGTCGAGCCTTTGGGCAGGCGCATGCGGCCGCCGTAGAGCTGATCGCCCACCAACGGGTGCTTCACATGGGCCATGTGCACCCGGATCTGGTGGGTTCGGCCACTTTCCAGTTTGCAACGGATGTGGGTGTGGGCGGCAAAGCGCTCCACCAGCCGATAATGGGTGACCGCCGGTTTGCCGCTGGAGACCACGGCCATTTTCTTGCGCTCGCGGGGGTGCCGGCCAATGGGGGCATCCACCGTGGCGCCACCGGTGAGTGTGCCCACCACGACGGCGTCATACTCGCGCCCCATGGTTCGGGTCTGGAGCTGGTCGACCAGCGCGGTGTGGGCTATTAGACTGCGGGCCACCACCATGATGCCGGAGGTGTCTTTGTCCAGCCGGTGCACGATACCCGCGCGGGGCAGGTTTTCCACTTCCGGGGAGTAACTCAGGACCGCGTTGACCAGGGTGCCTGCGGCATGGCCTGCTGCCGGGTGCACCACCAGGCCCGCCGGTTTATTGATCACCAGCAGGTGTTCGTCTTCGTAGACGATATCCAGCTGGATATCCTCCGCCTCCCAGCTCACCTGCACTTCAGGCTCGGCATCCAACTCGATGACGTCATCGAGCATGACTTTGTCCCGGGGCTTGCGGGCTTCGCCGTTGACGGTCAGGGTACCGTCCTTGATCCAGCCTTGCAGGCGGGAACGGGAGTGCTCAGGCATCAGAGCGGCCGCAGCCTGGTCTAG
Source organism: Marinobacter pelagius (assembly GCF_003315345.1). Lineage (GTDB taxonomy): Bacteria > Pseudomonadota > Gammaproteobacteria > Pseudomonadales > Oleiphilaceae > Marinobacter > Marinobacter pelagius_A. Next base: position 128,983 of record NZ_QNRO01000010.1, on the reverse strand, counting down.
CCTGCGGTCACTCAGATCGGGTGGAACGACAAATCGTGCGGTAATTCGGTTTTCAGATGACATCAAGCCCCCGGGGCCGGTGTGTTACGTTTTGATCAGATTCTGGCAATCGGGCGAGGTAACCTCTGCACATGGGCCGTCTTCCCCGCTACAATGGCCGCTGCTCAAAAACTTTTCGACATTATACGGGATTCCGGCATGAGATCAGTTGTTCGTTTGCTGTTGCTGTCCACCCTGGTGGTCATGATCAGCGCCTGCGCCAGTAACAAACAGGAGGAAGTCCTGCCGGAACAGACCTATTATGAGAATGCCCGCCAGGCTATGGACTCCGGCAACTTCAATGAAGCCGAGGAGAACCTGGATGCCCTGGAGACCTATTACCCGTTCGGCCGTTATGCCGAACAGGCCCAGCTGGATCTGATCTACGCCCGCTACCAGAACCTCGATCTGGAAGGCGCCCGGGCCGCGGCGGACCGCTTCCTGCGCCTGAATCCGCAGAGCGACCACGCCGACTACGCCCTGTATATGCGTGGGCTGGCTTCCTACAATCTGGATCTGGGCCTGGCGGCCCGCTATTTTCCGATCGACGTGGCAGCCCGGGACCCGGGCGAACAGACCCAGGCGTTCCGGGATTTCTCGCAACTGCTGAACCGCTACCCGGACAGCCCCTATGCCGAGGATGCCCGCCAGCGAATGATCGCCATCCGTAACCGCATGGCCGAACTGGAGCTCCATGCGGCCCGCTATTATATCAAGCGCCAGGCCTATCTGGCCGCCAATAACCGGGGGCGATACGTAGTCGAGAACTATCCCTCCTCCCCTGCCGTGGAAGAAGCCCTGATCATCATGGCCGAGACCTATCAGTTCCTGGACCTGAAAAAAGGCGCACGGGACAGCATTGCCTTGCTGCGGGAAAACTTTCCGGACAGTGAGGCGTTCAACGAGGACGGAGAGTTTGTGGCGGACCGGTTGAAGGGAGAGAACCGGTCGTTGATGAATGTGGTGACGTTCGGGTTGATTGGGGACGAGTGAAGTTGGAGCCAGACGCTAAATTGGGGTCGGATGAAGGTTTTCATCAGACCCCTGAGTTGACGCCTGACTCGAAGGCTTGACCTGAAGATGGGGTCAGATAAAGGCTTTCATCTGACCCCTGCCTGGCGGCCGGACTTCGGTGCCTGACCTGACCCGGGGTCTGAAGAACACTTTCTTCTGACCCCATTTTCATCCAATCCCCCTACTTCCCACTCTTCCAACCATTGGTAATCGGATACCGCCGGTCCTTCCCGAACCCTCGCTCGGTAATCCGCACCCCTATCGGCGCCTGGCGGCGCTTGTACTCATTGATATCCACCAGTCGAATCACCCGCGCCACGTCGGTGGCATCGAAGCCCTCCGCCACAATTGCCTCGGCACTGAAATCCCGCTCGACATAAAGATTAAGGATCTGGTCCAGCACATCGTACCCGGGCAGGCTGTCCTCATCTTTCTGGTCCGGTGCCAGCTCGGCCGACGGCGGGCGGGTGATGACCCGCTCCGGGATCACCAGGGATACGGTGTTACGGTAGCGGGCCAGGCGGAACACCAGTGTCTTGGGCACATCCTTCAGCACATCAAACCCGCCAGCCATATCACCGTAAAGTGTGGAATACCCCACCGCCATCTCGCTCTTGTTGCCGGTGGTCAGGACCAGGGAGCCAAACTTGTTGGACAGGGACATCAGCAATACACCGCGCAGTCGCGCCTGGAGGTTTTCCTCGGTGGTGTCCGGCTTTGTGCCCTCGAACGGCTTCGCGAGCGTGGCCATGAAGGCGTCGTACATGGGCTCGATAGAGAGCACGTCGTACTGCACGCCCAAAGCATTGGCCTCGGCTTCAGCATCCTCCAGGCTCATGCTGGAGGTGTAGCGGAACGGCATCATCACGGCGCGCACCCGATCCTTGCCCAGGGCATCCACCGCGACGGCCAGGGTGACAGCCGAATCGATACCACCGGACAGCCCCAGCACCACGGATTTAAAGCCGTTCTTGTTCACGTAGTCCCGGACCCCCGTGACCAGCGCCCTGTAAACGTTGGCTTCAAGAGACGGCTCCTCGGGCAAGGGCTGGGACACCGGCTGGCAATGGTGATCGCAGATAAAGTCGACCGGGTAAAGTCCCTCGCTGAACTGCGGCGCTTCGGCCATCAACGCACCGGAGTGGTCGTAGACCATAGAGCCGCCGTCGAACACCAGTTCATCCTGCCCGCCGATCAGGTTCACGTAGACAATACTGACAGCATTCTCCTGCGCCTTGCGCTCCAGCAGAGCCTTGCGCCGGGCCTGCTTGTCGATGTCGTAGGGCGATGCATTCAGGTTCAGGATGAGCCTCGCGCCCGCCGCGGCGCAATCCTCCACCGGGCCGTCCTTCCAGATATCCTCGCAAACGGTAATGCCCACTGGAACGCCGCAAATCTCCAGTGTGAGCACGTCCCTGCCCTCGGCAAAGTAGCGTTTTTCATCGAACACCTGGTAGTTGGGCGGGAACCGCTTGAAATAGCGGCCGGTAATTTCGCCCTGCTCGATCACCACGGCACCGTTGTAGAGCAGTCCGTGGTGGCGCAGGGGTGCTCCGATGACAATTGCCGGTTCAAGCTCTGCAGTCTTGAGCTCCTCCAGCGCCTCGTCCACGCGCAAGTCGAGGCTCGGCCGCAGCAGCAAGTCCTCGGGCGGATACCCGGTCAGGCAGAGTTCCGGGAACACCACGATGTCCGCCTGATGCTCGGTGGCCGCCTTGCGGGTGGCGTCAATCACCAACCTGGCATTGCCGGGAATATCCCCGACCAGGAAATCCAGCTGGGCCATGACCACCCGCAGCTTCCGGGCAGGCGATTGGGAGGACGGGGCGTTCCCGGACACGGACATAAATCGGCTCCTGTAACTCATTGCCATGAAAAGGCTATTATAACCCCGCGAGGGCGAGAATTTCTTCCGACCGACAAAGACAAAAGGCAACCATGGCAGGCAGTAAGTCACCGACCGGCAGCGCACAGGCGCTGAACCCGCCGGGCAACTGGCAGCAAGTGAAGCTGTTCCGGATCTACAACCATTACCGACTGGTGGTCAGTTTGATGCTAGTGGGGTTGCTGTTTATTGATCCGGTCGCCATGGAGCCCCGTTTCCGCTGGCAGGACTATTATCAGGCCGGCGTGGTGTCCTACCTGGCCCTGAATGCCTTTATCGGCATGACATTGTTCGCCGGCTTCCAGCCCAGCCAGCGGCATATCACCCTGTCCATCCTGCTGGACATCCTGATCATGCACGGACTGCTGATCAGCAGTACCGGCATTACCAACGGCCTGGCCAACCTGGTCATCATTTCCGTCGCCGCCGGCAACATCCTGACCCCGAGCCGCATGGGCACCTTCTATGCCGCCCTTGCTGCACTCTGCTCCCTGGGCATTTCCAGCTGGGCCGTCCTGGTACTGGATGAGAGTGGTGACGACATCGTCCGCGCCGGTTCTCTTGGCATTCTCTATTTCGCCGCGGCGTTTATCCTGCAGAACATCTCGCGCCGAATGATGCGAAGCGAAGCCCTGGCCTCGAGCCGGGCCCGCAGCATCGCCGAACTGGAACAGATCAACCAGCAGATTATCCAGCGCATGCGCACCGGCATCCTGGTGCTGGATCGCACCGGGCAGATCCGCCTGGCTAACGCGGCGGCCGAGGAACTGCTATTCGGCACACCAGGCGCGGAGGATTCAGGCCAGGTGCAAAACCGGGTGCTGCCCCAGCCTCTCAAGCTGGGCCTGGAAGACTGGCTCAATGATCCGCGCAAGCGCGTTGCTCCATTCCAATCCGCCGCGACCTCTCCGTTGCTCCAGGCCAACTTCACACAACTGGACCAGGAACAGGGGGACCTGATTCTGGTATTCGTGGACGACATGAGCAAGGTGACCCAGCAGGCCCAACAGATGAAACTGGCATCGCTAGGGCGCCTGACCGCCGGCATCGCCCACGAGATCCGCAATCCCCTGGGCGCCATCAGCCATGCCGCACAGCTGATGGAGGAGTCCCCCTCCCTCGATGAAGGCGACAAACGCATGCTGGACATCATCCGCCGCCACTCCAGGCGTGTAAACGGTATCATCGAAAATGTCCTGGATTTGTCCCGGCGCAAGGCAGCGAATGCCGAACTGGTGGATATTCCCGTGTGGCTGCAGGAATTCCGGCGGGACTTCCTGCAAACCCAGGATGACCAGTCAGAGCCGGTCCGTGTTGATGTGGTTATTGATCCGGATACGCCAGCCGCCCGATTCGACAAGAGCCAGATCGAGCAGGTGCTGGTCAACCTGTGCGACAACGGGCTTCGTTACAGCCAGCAGCAATGCGGCGAGAAGCATATAAAGCTGAGCGCCGGGACTACAGAGGATGGGGAACGTGCCTATCTTGATGTTCGGGACTACGGCCCCGGCATCTCGAAAGAACATCGGAGCTCGGTGTTTGAGCCGTTCTTCACAACTGACAAAAGTGGCACCGGCCTGGGCCTTTATCTGGCTCGGGAACTGTGCGAGTCTAACCAGGCCCACCTGTCCCTGGTGGAGGATGACCAGCCCGGCTGCTGTTTCCGCATTACCTTTGCCCCACCCGGGCGCCTGATCTGATCGGAGAGCCTGTTATCCCCGGGCGCGTACAACGAGATGGAACCAACACAAGACAATGACCACGCACACCGCACTGATCGTTGATGACGAGCCGGATATCCGGGACCTGTTGGAAATAACCCTTACCCGGATGGGCATTGAAACCCTGACCGCTCCGGACCTGACCACTGCCAGGCAACTATTGGACAGACACCAGCCCCAGCTATGCCTGACCGACATGAACCTGCCTGACGGCAACGGCATTGACCTGGTGCAGTGGATTCAGCTGAACACCCCGGCCACGCCGGTCGCAGTGATTACCGCCTACGGCAACATGGATACCGCCATCGAATCCCTCAAGGCCGGCGCGTTTGATTTTGTTTCCAAGCCGGTGGAGTTACCGAGATTGCGGGAACTGGTCAACAGTGCTCTTAAGCTGTCAGACGCCAAGCCGGAAACCGAAGCGGAAACCGACGAGCCTGGCCTTCTGCTGGGCAACTCACCGCAGATTCGCAAGCTCCGCAACCAGACCCGCAAGCTCGCCCGCAGCCAGGCGCCAGTGTTCATCAGCGGCGAATCCGGTAGCGGCAAGGAACTGGTTGCCCGCATGATCCACCTTCAGGGGCCACGGCGGGAAGGGCCGTTCGTGGCGGTCAACTGCGGCGCCATTCCCTCGGAGCTGATGGAAAGCGAATTCTTCGGCCACAAGAAAGGCAGCTTCACCGGTGCCGTCGAGAACAAGGAAGGCCTGTTCCGCTCCGCCAATGGCGGGACCCTGTTCCTGGACGAAGTGGCCGACCTGCCCCTGGCCATGCAGGTCAAACTGCTGCGGGCCATTCAGGAAAAGGCCGTGCGACCTGTGGGCGACACCAAGGAAGTGCCGGTCGACATCCGGGTACTGAGCGCCACCCACAAGAACCTGCCGGAGCTGGTGCAGGAGGGCAACTTCCGTCAGGACCTGTTTTATCGCATCAATGTAATCGAACTGGCAGTACCGCCATTGCGTGAGCGGGCCGATGACATTCCCCTGCTCGCCAACCACATTCTCGGGCGCATCGCCCGGGAATACGAATGCGACCCGGCGGCCCTTACCCAGGACGCCATCGAACGGCTTAAGGCCTACGACTTCCCCGGTAACGTGCGGGAGTTGGAAAATATTCTGGAGCGCGCCTTTACCCTGTGCGATGAAGATCGGATCAGTGCCGACGACCTGCACCTGGGCAACGGCGTGCAGCCTGCCGGTTCGGCGGATCCTGCCACCGACACGCCCGGTGTGCCGGAGGGGGAGATTGACCTCGAAGGTTTTTTGGAGAGCATTGAGCGGCAGGCCATTGAGAAGGCATTGGAGGCTACGCGCTGGAACAAGACGGCGGCAGCCAAAAGGCTGGGTATCAGTTTTCGGGCGTTGCGGTATCGGTTGAAGAAGTTGGGGATGGAGTGACCAGCCGATAAGGGGCGCCCCTTATCGACTGATCAACTCGCGCCAGCCCAGTCTTCCACGCAGTGTCTGATCACCAAAATCGACAACATTCTCGTTGGTGAAGTCGTCGAGCTGCCCGGTTCCACCCGCGGTGTTGTCGAACATCACGTTGCCCAGTATCCGGGACATGGACAGTATCCCACCGGTGTAGAAAAAGCCTGATGCCAGCCGATCCTGGTTGTTCACGACACCGTCGCCATTGGTATCAAACACCTGACGATCCGGATCGGTGCCGTCCAGGTCGACGAGCATACGGAAGCTCGCGCCATTCGAGGCGCAATCGTTGGTGGGCGGTATGGTGGTGTTGAACAAGATGGTGGAACCACGAACCTGCGGCATCATCACGACCCGCTCTCCGGACCGGGTATCGAAGTCGATATACCAGCCAAGATGCTCGCTGTTCTTGTCGTTCCAGACAATAGTTGCATCACTGAGGTTGCGAACAATACCGTCTTCCGTCGAGGTTTCAGTTATATCCCGCTCCAACAACTCCCCCTTCCAGTTGGCTTGCTCAACGCCGGAATCCCAGATAGCGTAAAACGATTGGGTAGACTGCTCACTGGTAATGTCGCTCTGGGTCAGGTACCGGCCAGTTCCGAACAGAACCAGCAGATTCGGATAGTTCTGCGTGGAAGTACCAACGTCCGCATTCCTGACAACCATAGGCGCCGAGGTGACTGGCTGACCTGCCGGCGTCGTAAACAAGGGCTCCGGCCCGCCATTCCCGCCGTAGGCGCTATTCCACTCATCATTGTCTGCGTCGTAGGCAAGAGCCCAGATCCGGCCGTCCAGATCGCTGCCATAGATGCGATCGACCAGATTATCCGCATCCAGATCAATCAGGCGCACATCTGAATTCATTCCACCGGAAGGCCCCGAATCCATTTCCAGGAACCAGTAATCCGAGTTTTCTGTCCAGGTGCCATCGAGCCCGCCTTCAAGACGCAGGATGAACAGGCCAGTCCTGCCGCTCGGAGCGTCAAGGCCATTGCCAAAGACAGCAACCCATTCATAGCCTGCGCCCATATCCGTGAGCATGATATTGACGGGCTCCGTGATATACCCGAGATCATCATCCACGAACTCCCATAGGACGAGGTCCTCCGCGGTCGATTCGGAGACCCCATCGGGATCCGTGATGTCGAGCGCAAACAGGCCCCGCCCGCCAGCACGCAAGCCACCAATCAAAACTGTGCGCCAGGAGTCGCCTGTGCCGTCCCCTATGTCAATATAGGCATCGGCAACAGTGGGAGTCAGATCGACGTAATACCGGTGCAGATAGCCTGGTTCGGTCAGGTAGTGCAATCCCTCGCCCTGCTGGCTGCTGAATATCAGGTCGGGCACATAGGCAAAGAGCTCCTTACCGCCGGTGGATTCGCGCGTACCCTCAAAGGCGTGCAACATGCCATCGTTGGCCCCGACGTAGACCACTGGTGTGCGATTGCTGATGGCACTGGAGTTGCGAAAATCCGAGTAGCGGTCTCCCTCGAGGCCATAAGGAGCCCTATCAGGCCAGCCCATGGACGGACGATCCACGAAGACCGGCGCGCTATGGACGATATCTCCCAGCCGGCTGTCACGGGGCCGGAAATCCCCCGAGGGCACCTCCCGGGTCCGGTCTCCGCGCAGATAAGCCAGCCGCTGCTTGGCCAGCGTCTCTGCGGCGGTGGTATCCATCGCTTCGGTTCCGTCCAGTAGATCGGCACGCTGGTCGGAGGTCAGGTTAGCCCATGCGAATCCCTCGCCACGTGCATTGGTGGCGTCGTAGGTGATGATTTGGCGGGGATTGAAATCCAGATTGCGCTGATCCAGCTCGGAGCCTGCTTCCCAGACCACATCGCCGATGTAGGAACCACTCTCCTGCACCAGCCGTCCGTTACTGCTGTTCAGGCTTCGGGCCGCCAGTTGACCACTCCAGCGGCGGCTGTTGAAGATAGCACTGAAAATGAGCGAATCGGACTCAACCGTTGCACTGCTGAATGTCACCGCTGCGGCCGCGCCGGACTGATCGTCGATATCCTCCAGCGCCTTGTTCAAACCATCGGTGATTTCTCCCGGCAGCCGGGCGTTGTAGATTTCGCCCTTGCCTTCCACTGTCGCCCGGTATACGTCATCCAGCTGAAAACTGAATATGTTCGGATCGGTCGTGTCGTTGGCATCGGGCCAGGTGGGTGGTGCAAGATAGGCATCGGCGACCGAATCGTAGAGCGTGCCATCGATCTCCCGACCATAAACCGATCCCTTGGCACCAAGCAGGACGCCGAAAGTATTCATGTGGAGGTTGGAGATGCAATCGAGGGACGAATCCTCGCCGCCATCGATACATTGACCGGGGACATTGACCTGGCCCGCGGGCATGTCCGGCCTGAGGTTGCCGGTGTAGTAGGTAGACGCGATATCTCCGAGGGTTTCCTGTCCGGCGCCATAATCCGAGGCGAAACCATCGGTATACATCAGCGCGTAGTTGCGCTGGCATTCGTACTGGATCGGGGCTCCGGTGTTCTGGCGCTGGTACTGGGTGCCAACATAATCCAGCGCGCCTCTGAGGGGTGACTCGTTGGTTGCAGGAACGTCGTCATAGGCGTGGAAGACTTTCTCCAGCAGAGTTTCAAAATCACCGCCGGCACTACGATCATCGGTATCCAGCATGGCAACAGGGGTTGCCTGGTCATTTACGACGGTCAGATCGGCGCGAACACCACTGATGGACTGCAGGGACTCCGCCAGGGCAAAGCGTGCGGACTGGTGCCTGCGGCGATGGTACTGGAACCAGTTGGAGAAGTTCTGCATCTCTTCAGCGAAACTTCTCTCGTAGTCGGTTCCAGCGTTATAGGTTTTTTCTTCGTTGACGGTTACTTTTTTGAGACATCGGCCATCCGGGGCAAGGGCGCCCTGGAAAGAGTTGCCGCCGGAGTCTTCAAAGACCAGTGAATTTTCCAGTGACCATTGCTCAACCAATAACGCAAAGTTTTCCGGATTCGGGTTGGAACAACTGCCATCCACGGCTTGATTTAGCGGATCGAACCACAGGCTGTAGCTACCATTTTCAACAGGAACATAGTAGGTAGCAGGGGTAAAAGTCACGCACTGATAAAACACATCCTGAACCAGATCACCAAAGAAGTCCCGGAGGTTGCTCGAGATCTGCTCAGCGGTACAGCCCAGCCCCTCACGAGTCAGTTCAGACAGGCTCATACTGCCATTCACAGTTTCACTCAGGATGGTGCCGGCATTCTCCAGGGTCTGATTACCGATACGAAGCTGTTCGCCCAGAGCCCCGGAGAACGCAAAGGGCAGAATCTTTGTCTCGGCCAACGGATAGTTGTCATTGCAATATTCCGGCACTTCCGCCAAACCCCAGTCAGCCCACCACTCGGCGGCCGCACACCAACTGTCTTCAAAGAAACTGGTGAAGCCATCGAGAAGAGCCGCCCCAGCGGTGGTGGAAGCCTCTTCAAAAGTCAGCTCGTAGTTAGGGTCAAGCAAAGGATTGCCAATCTCTGCATTGGCATAGTCCGAGCCCGACCAGGGCTCATAGCTCACCGAGGGATCGTAATATTGGGGGTTATAAGCGCTGGATCGCATGAACCCGTAGGCACTGATCGGTGGCACAACCAGGTAATCCTCATTAAGCCGCTGGCCGTTGTACTCCCGGGTTCCACCGGACTCCGGTGCGAGGAAGGTTTCGAAAAGATAGCCGTAATTAGCGTTACCAATGAGGCTGTTGGTGACAGTGTCCTTGAAGTCTGCGAGGTCCTCATTATCGAATGTGGGCGCGGTTTCCTGAATAAGGTTGCCGATCCAAGTGGTCAACGTTTCGTCATCAGCTCGCCCATAGGCCGCACCGCCGAAAAGCACCTCCATATCCATATACCGGGAGTCGTCCATTACAAATACGACGTTGTGCTTTACGCCCTGACTGATGAACAGCGGCGTTTGCGACGGGTTCAGCTCAGCGCCGAAACCAGCCGCCGGGAATACCAGGCCGAATGCGATCAGAAAATTGCAGAGGGTCTTTGCCAAACGCGTGCTCATAGCTCACCTGCGTAATAGACTTCAACAATTCGGCGGGCGTTACCGCTGAATCCCCGGGACATGGCAACGATCCGGAATCCCAGGGGGCGCGCGGCTCCTGTCACCATATCCTGCCGGCCGGCCATGACAACGTCCGTCACCTGACTCACCCCTGCCACATCGCCAACAAGCTCAATAAAATACCGGGGAACCGGCATACTCCGGCCCTCAAAGGATTCCAACCAGGCGTTGTAGGTGGCCGTGGCTGCAAAACTGTTATTCTCGCCCCAGGCATCGGGATCGTCGAAATCCGGCGCTGCACCCGGCTCATACAGCGGACCGTTGGTGTCGAAATCGGACAACACCACCAACCCGTCATCAATCCGCCGTTCGGCTTCCCGGATAACCTCTTCGGTAAGTTCAAGGCTGACATCGCCCTCTCTCTGGGCATTCACCATAAGCTCCTGCATGGTAACCCGATCAAGATTGCTGGAGGCCAGTAGGGTGAGCACCAGCAGGATCAGCAGAGTCATGACCAGAGCGACGCCCCTCTGCTTAGGATAATGGCCCATCAATTACCCCCGAAAATGCGGTTGCGAACGCTGGCGGTGAAGGAGTACTCGCGATACAGGGCACTGTCCGCCGGCGTCTGAAGGCCAGTTGCGGCGCTCGAACATTCGAGCCATCCCGGAAAACAGAAATCGACCGGATCATCGCTCACGCTGTCGTCCCTGGAGCGCACAAGCAGGCTGACACGAACGGCGAGTGTCCGAGCAAGAACATCCTCGGAATCGGCATCACTCGGGGCGGGCGGATCACGCCACTCCTCGACCGCAAGATCATCGTTGGTGTCGACGCCGATGAGCGTTCTCATGTCGCGGATCTCAGCGACCAGTTCGACCGGGTCACCAAAGCCATCGGCATTGCCACTGTTATCGGCAAGCAACGCCCTCTCGACTACCAGGGAGCGACGGCCCTGATCATCAGCCTGGATCGAATAACGGGTTACCGAGGGGCGGTAAATCTTGGCATTCTCGGTATATTTCTTGGGCATGGTCTTGATCGCATTGCCGGGATCAAAGGTGCCGCCCTTGTTGTGTACGATCAGGTCATTGCCCTTATCGTTGACATTGGTTGCCTGAAAGATATTGGCGTTTTCGCAATCGGTGACCAGCAGGATGTCACCCTCAGCAAAGGAGGAGGAATCCGTCACATGCAGTGACGCAGAGTCCGCCGCCGGAACCTTATCGACTCCAACCTCAGGCGCGCCTGAAATCCCCCTGAGCAGAATCACATGGGAGCCATCCACAATGGCATTGTTGGTATCCCCATCCGGGTAGATTTCCAGCCCGCGGCTGAAGTCCAGCACGTCCCCTGCGGAGGCTGAGTTGAGGTTGTTCTGTACGGACGTGGCCGCGGAAATGCATCCCCAGTAGTCGGCATTGCGAATCTCCCGCCCCAGGATCATTGCGCCCTCGCGACCGGACTCCTGCACATTGGCTACGGCACGGCTCAGGGTGAATGACTGCTTATTGGTGACGAAGATCTGGACGAGGCCGGCCACGAGGATGAGTCCAAGGGTCATGGAGATCATCAGCTCAACGAGCGATAAGCCTCGCTGGGCAACAGGCATCTGCAACCGTACGTCAGACATTGGTCAGCCTCGCTCGCAGAACAAATTCGTGCTCAGCCAACTCGCTCCCTGTCCCACTGCCATCGGCGTCAGTTATCTCTCGCCCCTCACGCTCCTGCCAATTCAGGGTTATGGTGACAACACCATTGGTCATCGCGATGGTGCCTTCGCCTTCAGGGAGTTCCCGTTCCAGCTTCTGGCACCAAAGACTGCGATCCAATGCTGCAATATCCGTAGAACTGGGAGAATCCGAAACAGCGCTACTGCATTCAGCTGCAGTCATGGGGTACTCATCCCACTGGCTTGGATTGGCTCGCATCCGCTCCACCATATCCATCGCCAACAGGTTTGCCCGGGTACGGATCTCCGCATTGGTATTCATCTTTAACGCGAAAATCTGCATGCCGCCCACGCCAAGAAGGCCGATAGCAAAGATCAATACCGCGACCAGGATCTCGATCATCCCGACACCACGTTGTTGTCTGATCATCCACCACCTCCACAGGCAACGCTTTCGGTCCGGATCTGGCCGCCACCGTTGACCTCGAGGACCTGCCCTTCAGGAAGACGGTCACTGCAAAAAGTCAGGCTGTAAGCCTGCTCTTCAATGGCGAAACCACCGCCGTCAAAACCGAAGGGCGCGGTCGCAAGCGTGGTAGAGGTGCCGGCTATCGATATGGAGTTTCCCGGCCCCTGAACCAGCCGAATCACTTCCGCATCCGTTCGAGCCCCATCGTCGTTTTCATCACGCCAGATAACGACACCGGAAGACCAGGAAGATCCATCCAGGGGAGATACCCAAACCCGGTCTGATCGACGCAATGCCTCACCTCGCGCTTGGCTGACGACCCCAAGCATCTGATTGGTCGTGGCCGTCAGTCGGTTTTGCTGGATCAGGGTCAGGAACGAGGGAATGGCCCAGGTGACCACGATGGCGAGGACTGCCAGGGTGATTACCAGCTCTATCAAAGTGAAGCCATTGGAACGTGAGTAAGCCATGCATAACCCTCAAGACCCTGAGAGGCAGCCAAATTGCCCCTTTTCAAACCAGTCTTATCATGAGTTTGCTAGCTAGAGCAGTGGCCTTAAAGCTGTAAGCAGGCCATTTTTTAAACTTTTACATTCCTATAACGATGCTGTCTAAGCAGATATGCCCCCATCCCACTTTTATATTAACAAGAATCCGGTTTAACATTACCGCGGGCAGGATGCCCAATAAATCGAAGAACTGGACAAGGAATAGTCTGATGCGACCAAAAACCGCGCTCAGCGGCTTCACTCTCGTGGAGTTGCTGATCACGCTAGCCATTGTTGCCGTAATCGCCACTATTACGGTGCCCTCCATGGATAACCTCATCCGCCAATCCAACCGTCATGCGGCGGTCAGTGACATGATCGGCTTGATTAATTTGGCCCGGAATACGGCCATCGTGGAACAACAAACGGTAACCTTATGTCCGCTGGACGAGAATGATGAATGTGCCCACGACTGGTCCGGTAGAATTACAGTTTTTCGTGACCCTGAATCCGATAAGAAACTTTCTGACGATAGTGAGGTAATCAGAGTATTGGATTCGCGGCAAGGCGGGGAATGGACCGCGAATACTGCGTCCAGGCCTTATTTCCGATTCATGCCAAATGGCACGGCGAACTACGCGATTGGAAACATGATCTGGTGCCCCGCTGATGACGACAGAACTGCGGCGACTCAACTTGTGGTCAACTGGGGAGGAAGAGTTCGCACATCAAGGGATCGTGATGGCGACGGTATTGGCGAGGATCGTCATGGCAATCCAATTATCTGTACTTGAGAAGATTTACCAAGGCACCACTCAGAGAAGCAGCAGATCGTGTTGAGGGCGGGCTCACAGAGGAATACAAGGGCCGTAAAAGCGGCCCTTCGATAAAGCTACCAGCAATCCGACGCGCCTGCACCTCGTGCTCCAGTTGATGAGAGCGTCAACGTTCCACAACGATCTCCCGATTGGGCACCGGTGGGAACTGCTTGCAAGAGATAGGCATTCTGTGTGACGTTGCCGCTGAATGACAGGTTATAAAAAGTAGCGCTCCCTTCTCTAGGTGATTTTGTAAAGGGTAACGTGGGTGCGCTGCCGTCACTTTCCCTGTAGTCAAACGACTTGGTATGCCGGCGCTCCATCCATTGCGCCAACTCCATTAACTCACCTTGCGCAGTTGTGCGTCTCGTTTTCTCAACCTGACTTTTATAGGACGGGTAAGCAATCGCTGCAATAATCCCGATGATCGCTACAACGATCATTAACTCTATCAACGTAAAGCCCCGGGCATTCCGATAGCTCACAAACATCTACAACTCTCCTTAGCTCGGATTAGCCACATTAATTATTGAAGGCGAGCGTGTATCTCGTTGACGTATCGACCGTTCTCGACATCAACCGATACCTCGTCTCCAGGGCCAATCAGCCGGGCTACTTTTGAACGAGACACAAGCACACCGTTTAGCTTGACTTCAGCCGGCAGTATATAGATCTCCTGCCCAACAATAAGCTCTCGCCCCTGAGAATCTATTGACGTTACGACACCGGGCCCTGCCGATTTCGCATCCTGCGCCAGCGCACTTACCGAGCCGGCCATCAAACATGCGAGCAATAAAACCTTAAACATAAGACCTTACCTATCCAGAGTTGAGCTACTGCTCAGTCTTCAATTAGCTCTTGCCATCCTTGCCGGCCAAGCTCGTCAGAAACATTGCCAACATCGACTCCTTCGACATCAGGTTCACCACCTCCCGAGGTCGGTGTGAACATGAAATCTCCAAGAAATGCGGCCGGATTAGCAATACCATCTATCTTCTTGAATGCCGACGCCGCAAAGGGTAATGAACGAAACACAGCTTTATTAGGCGTATACCCGTCCAAACCGAATGCCATAATTCTACTCTCACCGCCTGCTAGACATGGGTTAGTTGAGGGGATGATGCTGGTCGTAAAAATATATTCGCCACGAACCTGAGGTGTGAGGTAAATCCTCTCCCCTTGTTCAAACAGGTCCACATACCAGCCATTATCATCGGAAGAAGAAGTTGTGGGCGCCTCCGACAACAGTATATCAAAGCCGCTGTCCTGATAGTTCTGATACTCGTTGAGCTGGCGCTCACCTAAATCAGTTATTGTTCGACCACCGGTACCAACATCTCTAACCGCATATAAGGCCTGTTGCCGATTATCTGAGATATCTCCTAATCCAAGATACTTCCCGGTACCAAAAATCACGTAGACATCCGGCCCCTGATTGCTTGCCGGCTTCTGGCCAGCATTCGGGATAACCATAGGCGCAGCTGTAATGGGCTGTTTGGCTGCGGGACTACCTACATCAGGAGTGGTGAATAGCGGAACGAGGCTATTACTACTAATGTGCGCACCACCCCACCCTTGGTTGGTCTTTGCAGCGGACCACAATCTACCAACGGTATCACCGGCATAAACCCTGTCGACAATCTTGTCGCTGTTGGAGTCGTATAGTGTTAGGGGGGATAGTCCCCCACCACTAGTTGAAAACTCGATGTATTTGAAATCTGTACCCTCAACCCAGGCTCCGTCGATGCCGCCTTCGATATCCAACATAAAGAAGCCAGTACTTTCAGTGTCTGAGTTATACCCGTTCGATATGAACGCAGTCCAACGGTAATCGGATTGATTACCGCCCCAGTCGGCCAGGGCAACTTGCGGTGGCTGAATACTGTATCCTAGGTGTTTCCGAGAATCGGCAGAATTATAGGAAAACTCCCAGAGAGCGAGCTGCTCAGCATTACTTTCCGAGAAACTCGCAGGATCTGTCACATCGAGAGCAAAAACTCCTCGGCCGCCAGCTCTCAGCCCTCCAAACAATACCGTCCTCCAGTCACGGCTGGAGGTCACCGTACCATCGGCGCTTCTGCCCTTGGTGAACACATCGGTCACTAATGGTGACAAATCGACGTAGTATTGATGGGAATACCCAAGACTTGTCAGGTGGTGTAAACCTTCGGAAGGTGCACTGGAGTATACAGAAGCCGGAACATAAGCCAACAGTTCCTGACCACCGTCCTCAGTGGCTTTGAAGCCGTGAAGCATACCATCGTTTGCACCTACATAGATTATCGGGGTGCGATCAGCCTTTGCCGCTCTGAAATCAGAGTATCGATTGGTGACCGCTCCAAACTGTTCAGTGTCCGGCCAAACACTCGCAGGCCTGGCAACCCGGACAGGTGTAGAGTGGACAATGTCTCCCAGCCTGCTCGCACGCACTCGGAAGTCATCACCCTCCTTTGAACGGTCTCCTCGCACGTAGGATAGCCTGTCCCCTCCCAGAACTGGGATTTCCTCCGCAGTCTGCGCACCAAAGGCGAGATCAGCCTGCTGACTCGCATTCAGGCTTCCCCAGCGGAAAGGCGTACCGACACTTCCGCTGTAGGTAATGATGACGCGATCATCCGGAACTCCCGCATCCAATTTTTCTGCTGCAGACCAAACACGATTGCCCACCGTCGGCTCGGTGTCTCCGGGGTTGTAGATAAGCGGACGCGCGTCCAGATCACCTTGCCAATGACTGGAATCAAACCGGGCCGAGAACATTAAAGAGTCCTCTTCCAGTGTTGCAGTGTCAAAGGTTATGCCAGAGGCGCTACCCACAGCCTCAGTGATCTGCCCAATTGTCTCGGCCAACTCGTCACCAAACGTCGTGGGATCGGCAGCACTGAAAAATCTACCTCGCGAGTTCACTGAAGCATGAAGAAGGTCATCGATCTTCGCGCTCTTTTGAGCGTCCTGTGCAGTAGGATCCGGCCAAGCAATCGCAGAGCTTATGGAGATGGCATCATAAGCATCTTTAGGATCGACGGTTCCTGATACTCCGAGTCCCACACCATAGGTGTTCATGTGTTGCCAAAAAGCAGGGTTCTGATCGGATGTCGGTACACGATTGACAATATTTGTCTGCAAATCGTTCTTCCAGAACCTCATGGCCACATCAGCCAGCGTATTCTCAGCATCCGCCTGGAAAGGATCGGCTGGAACATACTTATAACTGCGACCACTGGGGCCTGTTAACGAAAGACCTTCGGTACCATCCTGGTCGCCCACCGCCTCAAGATCGTCATCCTTTTGGTCCCAATACCCATCCGTCATGAGAATAGTGAAACTCTGGCGACATTCCACATACTCCGGATTTTCCTGACTTTCAGTATCCGTTCTCCATGGATTGTCCGTTGCGTCCAGGCTACGGCTGTAATAGTTCCCGGCATCCTGCAAAGCGCTTCGCAAATAGGTACCGCCAACAGCATCAGTTCCGTGAAGCCACTGGAAAAACTGGCCACGGGAATCTCCGGAGAAAGGCTTTACGCCGCGGACAATCGTGCCACTCTCATTGATAGCGCCATAACCAACCCGCATGTTCTCTGATTGATCAATAAAGGCCGAGGTAACACCAGCTTTGCTCAACAGCTGGCGGGTTCGGTAATAGGAAAACCAGTTGGCGAAGTTCTGCTTTTCAGCGTCAGTAGAGGGAGATAAGGCTTCACTAAAGCAACTATCGGGGAACGGCGCCGAGCTACAGCTATCACCTCCAGTGAAATCAAAGTAAAAGCCGGCATCTCCACTCTTGCCATCTGCAGTAGTTGTTGTCGCCCCAATAACAAACCCCCGATAGACTCCAGACTCCTTATCACAATTCCCACTCTCCCCTAAATACCCTTCGCAGAAGTCCAAGTACCGATAAAACGGATCCATAATCGCGCGATAATCATCCGACAGGTTAACCGTGATCGCATCTGCATTACTGGAATCGTAGCCATCGATCTTGGCATTTGTGTAATTCGCATTCGGATATCGGGTTCCATCCCCCTTCATTGGGGGCGTGTATATCTTGCCAGGGTTGTAATACAGGGGGTTTGTGGTGTGAGAAAGCGCCGCCTTCTTGCCTTCGACAGGAAAGATGCAGGTTTGGACACCAGCATATGTGCCGCGACCGGGACAAAGAGTCTCATCATCTGATTTCTGCACCGGGTTGAGATCAACCGAAATATCATCCACCAACCCGTCCGGTACGAACCCCCATCTCATCGAACCCGAGTCATCGAGAATAAAGAGAATATTGGGTTCAGCCGTATTGGTGACAAATAGGGGGGACTCCGCAATCTCCACGGCCTGCGCGGTCGAGAGCGAAAGACAAAAACCAGCAGCAAATGCCGTTAACTTTGATTTTATCCGGCGCATAGCATTGTCTCCCAAAAATCAAATTTGCTTGGTAAAGTAAACTTCGATCATACGGCGAGCCCGTCCGGAGGGGCCCTCGGCCCGCGCAACCAGCCTGAACGCATGGATATCGGCGGCCCCACTTTCGTGGTTATATCCGCCGATAACGCCCTCGGTTAGCTGATCTTCCGAATACCCCTCTCCCAGATACTCAACGAAAAACAAAGGGGTAATACCATCAACAGGGTCCGCCGACATCACCTTCGAAGACTCCCAGGTGGACTCGTCATAAGGGCTGGGTGCTCTTTCGCTCTCAACCCGAATGTCATACAGCCCGTTGGTTCCGTCGAAAGACGTTAAGGTCAGAGCATTGTTTTTGACCCAGCGCTCACCGAACCTTATCCCTTCTTCAGCCGCCTCCAGGGCAGCTATACCCTCAGACTGCGCACCAGCCATCCTTTCCTGCATAAGACTGCCTTGCATCCCGGAAACTGCAAGAATCGAGAGCACCAACAAAATTATCAGTGATATCAGGAGTACAGCGCCTTTTTGGCCATGTCTATTCACGATCATGCATTTATCTCCTCTCAATCACTGCAGACGACTGCGAATGCCTGTTGTCAGAGTAAACTCACGATACAGACGTCGATCCGGCATAGTCGTCAGCAAAGTCGGATCGGTATCGCAATCCAACCATCCAGGAAAACAGAGATCCTGGGGTTGGTCGACCACATTATCCTGAGGAGACCGAGCAAGCAGGCTTATCTGGATAGCGATAACATCCTCTTCATTGCTTATGCTTGCCCAGGAAGTTTCCCAACTCCCGACGATTGAATCATTTGGCGGAGTTGAACCCGCCCTTACCCCTAACCGCACTTGCATATTCCAAACCTCACTGACCAATTCTTCCGCGCCAGAAAGGCTCCCAACGACGCCTGAGGTGGCAGAAACAATCATCGGGTTCAACGTCAAAGATCTCAGCCCGTCGTTCTCCCTAACGTAAAACGCATTTCTTTGTGGCCGGAACACCGTTGCACCTGACGGGTACTCACTTTGGGTCTGAGTCGCGTTGCCGGGACTAGTGGAGCCGCCAGTATTAGCAACAATTGCATTGTTTTGAACTTGCGTCGCCTGAAAGATATCGCCAAATCGACAATCGCTGATCAGGAGAATATCGCCTTCATCAACATAGTCCCTCGGGTCCACACCGGTGAAAATTGTTGCACTATTAACTGGCGTCTGGTCTGTGGTTCGAAGGGCAGCGTTGGTGTTAACTCCACCCAGAAACAAAACATCAGATCCCGGCACAGCCCCCCAGGTATTTCCCGACGCCACATTGAAGGCAACGTCAACACCAGTGGTAAAGTTGCTCAGATCTACGGATCCATCGTCGTTAAGCATCAGGTTGATCCTTACCTGATTGGTACATCCCCAGTACGCGGAGTTACGAATAACTCTGGCCATAATATCTGATGCCAGCCGGCCAGATTCCTGCACTCTGGCACTGGCTTCGTTCACCCTTGAGGTCTGACTATTGCTCGTAAAAATCTGAACCAACCCGACCGACAGCAAAGATGCCAGCAAAAGTGCAATCATTAGCTCAACGATTGATAATCCGAGCTGCTTATTCCTCGACTCAATCTTCATAGGGGAGCCACTCTCGCTTCTACTACAAATGTTCTGGTTTCAGTCCCGTCTGACTCCTGAGATGCCGGCACTTTCTCTTCCCAGGTCAAGGTAATAGTTGCCAAAGAACCGTTGAGGGCCGTTTGAACGGTGGCGTCACTTCCCAGACTCTCTTCTACTTCTGCCTCGACTTCCGAAACTTCACTTGTGGAAAGCGAGTTGCCGCCATTTAATCGAATCCGTTCAGCTATATTCTGGGCGTGCAGGTTGGCTTTGGTCTGCAAGTAGGAATTGTTTGTCTGCTGCAGAGAAACAACCTGGACCGCGGCTACACCAAGTAAACCTATTGCGAGAATGACAACCGCAATCAAAACCTCAATGAGGCTGAATCCACTCGCCCTCTTCGGAGATTTCCGGTTAACTTCAGTGATAAACATAGGATTCCTCACGGGCATGAAATACCGTCACTGACCACTCTCACCTGTCCTCCGAGGGATACCTGAATCTCTCTACCATCTGGTGCAGAGCCACAGATTTTCAAAGCGAGGGTCGTATTAGCCAAGCCATTTCCCCTGAAGGTGAAAGCACCGACATTACTTACGGAAATCCCTGGCCCCGGGGGAGGGGTAACACGAAGCTGTGTAGATCCGACAGAAACCTCAGCACCATTTTCGAACGCTGACGTACCATCTACTGTTCTCGGAGACACAGTCACTGTCTGCCCATATCGTATTGCCTCGCTTCGAGCCAAATTGATCACACCAACCAGATCGTTAGTGGCTGCAGTTAGCCTGTTACTCTCAACCAATCGACTGAAAGACGGCACTGCTATTGTGGCGACAATAGCGATCAACGCTATCACGATCATTAGTTCGATCAGGGTAAAGCCTGCGCTGGCGCTTTTATTAGTCACTTCAGACATAAACCACTTCCATTATGACGTATCTGCACATTAACCAACGTTCACCAGAGCTTCCACGCCCCGGCGATAAGCGGACTTTTACAGGAGATGAACGGTGAGGAGGGGGAAAATAGTGTGACGAGGATCAAACGAGGCCGAGGTCACTCAACCTCGACCGCATCAATCCGAAGCTCCCTGGGCATGGAGAACACAATGTTCTCCTCACGCCCGGCAACCTCCTGAGGCTCTTCACCACCCAGCTCCTTCAGCCGGGCGATCACCTCATTCACCAGTACTTCCGGAGCGGAGGCACCGGCGGTCACACCAATATCGGTTTTGCCTTCCAGCCACTGCGGCTCGATCTGGGAGGCTTCGTCGATCAGGTACGCCGGCGTGCCCATGCGCTCGGCCAGTTCGCGCAGGCGGTTGGAGTTGGAGCTGTTGGGGGAGCCCACCACCAGCATCAAATCGCAGTCGCCGGCCAGTTGTTTGACGGCGTCCTGGCGGTTCTGGGTGGCGTAGCAGATGTCGTCCTTGCGGGGGCCCTGGATCTCGGGGAACTTGGCGCGCAGGGCGTCGATGACGCGGGCGGTGTCGTCCATGGAGAGGGTGGTCTGGGTCACGTAGGACAGGCGGGACGGATCTTTCACCTCCAGCCTGGCGACGTCTTCCTCGTTCTCCACCAGGTAGATCTCACCGCCGTTGCTGTGATCGTACTGGCCCATGGTGCCTTCCACTTCCGGGTGGCCGTGGTGGCCGATCAGGATGCACTCGCGGCCGTCGCGGCTGTAGCGCATGACTTCCAGGTGCACCTTGGTGACCAGCGGGCAGGTGGCGTCGAATACCTTGAGACCGCGGCGGGCAGCTTCGTTCTGTACGGCCTGGGAGACGCCGTGGGCGCTGAAAATCACCAGGGTGTCGTCGGGCACTTCGTCCAACTCGTCCACGAACACCGCGCCGCGGTTGCGGAGGTTGTCCACCACGAATTTGTTGTGGACCACTTCGTGGCGCACGTAGATCGGGGCACCGAACACATCCAGTGCCCGGTTGACGATTTCGATGGCGCGGTCGACGCCGGCGCAGAAGCCACGGGGGTTAGCGAGTCGGATTTGCATAATCAGTGCGTCTGTCCAGCCGGTTCCACATCGAGGATTTCAACTTCGAATTCCAGTGTACGCCCTGCCAGCGGATGGTTGAAGTCCACTTCGACTTCATCTCCTTCCACCCGGCTGATCACACCCGGCAGCTCCTGCTGGCGCGCATCGGCGAAGGACACCACCACGCCCGGTTCCAGCACCATGTCGGCACTGAATTCGTGCCGTTTGAAGGTCTGGAGGTTGTTGGGGTTGTGCTGGCCGAAGGCTTTTTCCGGGGAAACCTCGAAGGTCTGGCGGTCACCGGCCTTCATGCCCATCATCAGGGCCTCGAAGTTTTCCGGCAGGTTCTCGTCACCGATCTCGAGCGTGGCAGGCTCTTTCTCGAAGGTGGAATCCACCACATCGCCGCCCTTGATCTTGAGGGCGAAGTGGAGTTTTACGCGGGTTCCCTTGTCTACGGGCAAATCTTTCATGAGTGTCGTTCACTTCTTTTCGACATCCCCGCCGTCGGCGGGTTTGCGGAATATATCCAGGATCATCATGCCGGCGCCGATGGTAATCGCAGTATCGGCCAGGTTGAATGCGGGGAAGTGCCATTCCTGCCAGTAGAAATGCAGGAAATCCACCACATAGCCGTGCACCACCCGGTCATAGACGTTACCGAGGGCGCCGCCAAGGATGAGTACGATGGCGACGGCGGTCCAGGTTTCATTGGGCTGCAATTTACGCAGCCAGCTCACCAGCACCACGCTGACCACCAACGCCAGGGTCACGAAGAACCAGCGCTGCCAGCCATCGGCCTGGGCCAGGAAGCTGAACGCAGCGCCGGTATTGTGCAGCAGCGTCAGGTTGAACATGGGCATCACCGGCACCGGGTCACCGTAGGTGAGCATGGCACTGGCCATGGCCTTGGTGCCCAGGTCAATGAGAATGACCAGCGCCGCCAGCCACAGCCATTTCAGTTTCGAGCCCATGGCCTTATCCGTCATGGCAGCTTCCATCAGGCAAAGGATCGGCTTTCGCCGGGGCCTTCCACGTTGCTGACGCAGCGGCCGCACAGGTCGTCGTACTTGGCGTTGCGACCTACGTCTTCGCGGTGGTGCCAGCAGCGCTCGCATTTGGCGTGGCTCGCCGGGGTGACTTTCACCAGCAGGCCCTCGTGGCCCGTCTGTTCTGCACCTTCGGCCTCGGCCACCGGCTTGACGGTCGCCTCGGAAGTGATCAGCACGAAACGCAACTCCTCGCCCAGGTGTTTCAGGTGCTCGGCCAGCTCGCCCTCGCAGTACAGGGTCACTTCGGCACTCAGTGAGCCCTTGATCTCGCCGCGGCCACGGGCCTCCTCCAGGCACTTGTTGACCGCTTCCTTGACGCTGTAGATCTCGCGCCAGTAGTCCCGGCCCAGTTCGAAGTCCTCCGGCAGTTCGGTCAGACCCTCGTACCAGGTTTCATAGAACACGGTTTCGCCGCGCTCGCCGGGCAGATGCTGCCAGATCTCGTCGGCGGTGAAGCTCAGGATCGGCGCGATCCAGCGCACCAGGGTCTCGGCCACGTGGTAAAGCGCAGTCTGGCAGGAGCGCCTGGCCAGGCTGTCGGCCTGGGTGGTGTACTGGCGGTCCTTGATGATGTCCAGATAGAAGCCGCCCAGGGTCGCCTCGCAGAAGTTGTAAACCTTCTGGTAGATGCGCAGGAAGGCGTAGTTACCATAGTCCTCGTCCAGCTCCTTCTGCAGCTGCAGGGCCTTGTCCACCATCCAGCGGTCCAGGGCAATCATGTCTTCCTGCGCCACCATGTGCTGGGCGGGATCAAACCCGTTCAGGTTGCTCAGCAGGAAGCGCGCGGTGTTCCGGATACGGCGGTAGCCGTCGGCGGTCTGGCGCAGGATGTCCTTGGAGACGGTCATCTCACCACTGTAATCGGTGGCCGCCACCCACAGGCGCAGGATATCCGCACCCAGCTCGTTCATGACTTCCTGGGGCGCAATGACGTTGCCCAGGGACTTGGACATCTTGCGGCCCTTGCCATCGACGGTGAAGCCGTGGGTCAGCACCTGCTTGTACGGTGCCACGCCATTCATGGCGATGGAGGTCTTCAGGGAGGACTGGAACCAGCCACGATGCTGATCGGAGCCTTCCAGGTACATGTCCGCCGGGAACTGGCCCAGCTCCTTGCGTACGCGCAGAACGGAGTCGTGGGTGACACCGGAATCGAACCAGACATCGAGAGTGTCGAGCACCTTCTCGTACTGGTCGGCGTCGCTGCCCAACAGTTCGTTCTGGTCCAGCTCGTACCAGGCATCAATGCCACCGGTCTCAACGGCCTGGGCGACCTTCTCGATCAGGCTCTGGGTGTCCGGATGCAGCTCCTGGGTTTCCTTGTGGATGAACAGGGTAATCGGCACACCCCAGGTACGCTGACGTGAGATACACCAGTCCGGGCTCTGCTCGAACATGGCTTCGATGCGGTTCTGGCCCCAGCCCGGCACCCAGCGCACACCCTTGATGGCTTCCAGGGCGTCGGCGCGCAGGTTGTGCTTGTCCATGCTTATGAACCACTGCGGGGTGGCCCGGTAGATCAGCGGGGTCTTGGTCCGCCAGCAGTGCGGGTAGCTGTGGCTGAACTTCTCGGAACGGACCAGCTTGCCTTCCCGCTCCAGGGCAGAACACACGGGTTCATCGGCCTTGTAGACGTGCACACCGGCAAATTCACCGGCGGCTTCGGTGTAGGTGCCGTCGGCCTTGACCAGATTCAGGGTGCCAATGCCGTATTCCTTGCCCACCTCGAAGTCTTCCATACCGTGGTCCGGGGCAGTGTGAACCGCACCGGTACCGGCATCGGTGGAGACGTGATCGCCCAGGACCACCGGCACCTGCTTGTCGTAGATCGGGTGGTGCAACTCCAGCTTTTCCAGTGCCGAGCCGGCAACGGTCGCCAGCACCTGGTAATCTTCCACACCCCAGCGGGCCATGATGCCCTCGACCATTTCGTTGGCAAGGATCAGGCGCTCCGGTCCCTGACCGACATCCACCTGCACCAGGGCATACTCCAGGTCCGCACCCAGAGATACCGCCTGGTTGGCGGGAATGGTCCAGGGGGTGGTGGTCCAGATCACCACGGAGACATCACCCTCGCCTTTGTCGGTGCCGAACAGCTCCAGCGCACGGGCCGGATCAACCGCAGTGAAACGCACATCAATCTGGGTTGAAGTCTTGTCCTGGTACTCGACCTCCGCCTCTGCCAGTGCGGACTGACCTACCACACTCCAGTAGACGGGCTTGTAACCACGCACCAGGTGGCCCTTGGCCACGATCTTGCCCAGGGCACGGACGATGCCGGCTTCCACCTTGGGATCCATGGTGAGGTAGGGCTTGTCCCACTCACCCATCACGCCCAGGCGGATAAAGTCGGCCTTCTGACCCTCGATCTGCTTGGTGGCATAGTCCCGGCAGGCCTGGCGGAAGGTCTTGTAGTCCACCTTGACGCCGGCCTTGCCGATTTCCTGCTCCACCTTGTGTTCGATGGGCAGGCCGTGGCAGTCCCAGCCGGGCACGTAAGGCGCGTCATAGCCCTTGAAACTGTGGGACTTGACGATCATGTCCTTGAGAATCTTGTTGACCGCATGACCGATGTGAATGCTGCCGTTGGCGTAGGGAGGGCCGTCGTGCAGGATGAACTTGTCCCGGCCTTCACGCTGCTTGCGCAGGGTGCCGTAGACATCGAGGTCCTGCCAGCGCTTGAGCATGTCCGGCTCGCGCTTGGCCAGGTTACCGCGCATGGGAAAGGCGGTTTCCGGCAGATTCAGGGTATGCTTGTAGTCGCTCATGGTTTCTGTGCGTACTCTTCTGGTCAGTGTTGGTCAGTAAACTTTTGGGGTTCGTGCCCGTGCTTTCAATGCGTGCTGCGGGCCGAACCGTGGGCCCGGAGCCAGGCCCGGGCGTTGTCCATGTCCCGCGCGATCTGGTCTTTCAGGGCGTCTACGGAATCAAATTTCTCTTCGTCCCGCAGGCCGTGGCGGAAGACGACTTCCAGATGCTGGCCATAAAGTGTGCCAGCAAAGTCAAACAGGTGCACTTCCAGTGACGGCCGTTTGCCGTCCACCGTTGGCCGGATACCGATGTTGGCCACGCCATCGTAAACGCTGCCATCGTCGAGCCTGCCGCTCACCACGTAAACGCCGCGCAAGGCGGGCATCCGGTGCAGCAGGATATTGGCGGTGGGCGCACCGATCTGTCGGCCCAGTTGGCGCCCGTAAACCACTCGTCCCCGGATACGGTACGGATGACCGAGCAGCACTTCCGCTTTTTCCAGACCATTGACGGTGAGCTGGTCACGGACACGGGTACTGCTCACTCGCTCACCATCCAGGGTCACCGTTCGGGTGTTCTCGACGGTAAACCCCGAGTCCTGCCCGACTTTCTGCAGCAACCCAAAGTCGCCGGCGCGATCGCAGCCAAAACGGAAATCGTCTCCGACCACCAGGTGGCGAACGCCGAGGCCTTCGATCAGAACATCCTCGATGAAGCCCATGGCGGAATAGCTGCGAAAGGCCTGGTTGAACCGCAGGCACAGAACGATATCGATACCTTCAGCCAACAAAGCTTCAAACTTCTGGCGGAATCCCATCAAACGCGGGGGTGCCTCCTCGCCCTGGAAAAATTCACGGGGCTGGGGCTCGAACACCATCACCAACGAAGGCACGCCCAGCTCCCGGGCCTTGCTCCGGACCTGATCGATAATGGTCTTGTGGCCCAGGTGAACACCATCAAAGTTACCAATGGTTGCCACACACCCCTGCGCCAACGGCGAATCCGCCCGGCGCGAGAGCAGCTTCAGGTTGGTCAGGCCTCGAATCAGACGCATGCAATGCGAACCTTCAGTTGCCAGCTGGCTTTCAACGCTCCTGCGCGACAGGAGCACTGGTGAGAAAACGCGCGATTATACCTTACCTCTGGCGAAAATGTCTTACCCGGACACCTGCTACCGCCAACGCGACGAAATACACCCCGACGCCGGCGCCCACAAGAATCGCCATGTCTCGAGCCCGAACCAGGCCCCCGGCGGCAAGCCAGTCTGCCACCGGCGCCTTGAGCCAGAGGATGATCGCCGCCAGTGCGGCGTTGGCAAACAGCAGTCGCGCCAGGAAGACCGGCCAGCCCGGCTGGCTCCGCCAGGCACCTTCCTTGCGCAGGCCTCTCCAGAGCAGGAAACCGTTGAGCCAGGCGGACAATGACGTCGCCAGGGCCAGTCCGGCATGGGCCAGCGGCACAATCAGCGCCAGATTAAAGGCCATGTTGGCCACCATGGCGATGACCCCGATCTTTACCGGCGTTGCGGTATCTTCCCGGGCGAAGAAGCCCGGCGCCAGCACCTTGATCAGCATGAACGCCAGCAGACCGGCCGAATAGGCCCGCAGGCTCTGGGCGGACATGGCGACATCCCGGTCGGTCACTTCGCCGTAATGGAACAAAGTGGCGATCAGTGGCTCGGCCAGAAGCGCCAGCGCCAACGCCGCGGGTAAACCGATCAGAAGGACCGCCCGCACCGCCCAATCCAGGGTCGCCGCAAACTGGTCCGCGGAGGCGGCGGCGTGCTTGCGGGACAGACTCGGCAGGATAACGGTGGCAATGGCGATCCCGAAAACGCCCAGGGGCAGCTCGGACAGCCGGTCCGAGTAATAAAGCCAGGAGACACTGCCGGTCTGCAGGAACGACGCCAGCACGGTATCGAGCAACAGGTTGATCTGGCTGACCGAGACGCCAAACAGCGCCGGCGCCATCAGCTTGAGAATCCTCCGCACCCCCTCGTGCCGGTAATCCACCTTCGGGCGGGGCATCAGCCCGAGCTGCATCAGGAAGGGCAACTGGAAGAACAGTTGTAGCGCACCGGCGATGAACACGCCCCAGGCCAGCGCCATGACTGGCTCGGACATCACCGGGGATAGCCAGATTGCCGCGCCGATCATCGCCAGGTTCAGGAGCACCGGCGTGAAGGCCGGCACCGCGAAGCGGTCGTAGCTGTTGAGGATGCCGCCGGCAAAAGCTGTTAACGAAATCAGCAAAAGATAAGGAAACGTGATGCGGAGCATGTCGCTGGTCAGCGCAAACTTCACATCATCATCCAGGAAGCCCGGGGCAAATATCGCGGTCAGTACCGGCGAGCCGAGCATGGCTACCAGAGTGACGCCCAGCAACACCAGCCCCAGGGAACCGGCCACCGCACTCACCAACCGCTTCACCTCGGAAATGTCCTGAGTCTCTCGATACGAGGACAAAACCGGCACAAACGCCTGCGAGAACGCCCCCTCGGCGAACAGGCGCCGCAGGAAGTTGGGGATCTTGAACGCGACGAAGAAGGCATCTGCGCCGGCGCCCGCGCCGAAGTAACGGGCAATCACCATATCCCGGACCAGCCCCAGCACCCGGGACAACATGGTCATCACCCCGACCACACCGGAGGAACGGAGCAATCCGGGGGAGGCGACCTCGGGGGTTTTGGGGGCAGAGGAATCCGGTTCCGACGACATTCTGGCTCTGTTCAGCTAAAGGGTCCGTTTATACCGGAAATTACGCACACGGGCGGAACGCCTGTACAGCTCCGGTCAGCGAGCGGCGAGTTTAGCACAGGGCCGCGGCAACAGCGCATGAAATGGGTTTTAGTCTTGACATTTCGGGAGTTCAGCGGCATAGTTCCGCGTCATTTATTTCGACGCGCTGGTTGTTGGCGCGCCTGCGATGTACGAATTCATCATGAATTCACTCGAGTTCATTCAGTAACGAATTTCAGATTTTCAGGAGTTTTACGGTGGCAAATTCCCCGCAAGCCAAAAAGCGCGCTCGTCAGAACGAGAAGAACCGCAAGCACAACGCCAGCCTGCGTTCCATGGCGCGTACCTACATGAAGAAGGTCCAGGCCAAGATTGAAGCTGGCAACTACGAAGAAGCCCAGGCCGCTTTCCAGCAGGCACAGCCTGTTATGGACAGCATGGTCAACAAAGGCATCTTCGCCAAGAGCAAGGTAGCCCGTCACAAGGCTCGCCTGAATGCCAAGATCAAGGCACTGAAGAGCGCGTAAGCGATCTCCAGAGCGGAAAAAAACCGGCTTTCGAGCCGGTTTTTTTGTGCCTGAATGAAAGCCAAGGAAGTGAAAAATCAGATGATAACCAGATTATCCCGGTGAATCATTTCATCATCAGAGACATAGCCAAGCACTTCGGTGATCCGCTGACTGGGGCGACCAGCAATGGCACGCGCCTCGTCGGCATCGTAGTTCACCAGCCCACGGGCAACCTCCCGGCCGCTTTCATCGACACAGGACACCATCTCACCACGCCGGAACTGCCCGCTGACACTCTTCACACCCACCGGCAGAAGACTGCGACCACCCAGACACAATACCCGCACCGCGCCCTCGTCCAGGGTCAGCTTGCCACGGGTCTGCAGGTGCCCAGCAATCCACTGCTTGCGCGCGGCCACCCTGCCCTGCTCTGGTAACAGCAAGGTACCAATCACATCACCCTGGCGCAGCCGGGTCATCACACCTTCGATCCGACCACCAACAATTACCGTGAAAGCACCGGAACGAGCCGCCAATCGCGCCGCCCGCAGCTTGGTCTGCATACCGCCCCGACCCAAAGCGCCAGCACCACCACCGGCCATGGCATCCAACTCGTGATCACTGGCCTTGCGCTCGGCAACCAGGCTGGCGTCCTCATGCTTACGGGGATCCTTGTCAAACAGACCGAGCTGATCGGTGAGAATGATCAGCCCGTCCGCCTCGATCAGATTTGCCACCAGAGCACCGAGAGTGTCGTTGTCACCGAAACGGATTTCGTCAGTGACCACGGTGTCGTTCTCGTTGACGATGGGAATGACGCCGACATCCAGCAAAGCACGGAGCGTACTGCGGCCATTGAGGTAGCGCTTGCGGTCAGACAGGTCGTCGTGGGTAAGCAGGATCTGGGCGGTATGGATATCGTGTCGCTTGAACTGAGCTTCCCAGGACTGCACCAACCCCATTTGCCCGACCGCGGCGGCAGCCTGCAGCTCGTGCAGCTGGTCCGGGCGTTTCACCCAGCCTAGCCGGCTCATACCCACTGCCACCGCACCGGACGAGACGATAACCACCTCGACACCATCGGCAATCAGACCGGCAATCTGATCCACCCAGAGCTCCAGGGCCACCTCATCAAGCCCCTTGCCGTCATTGGTCAGCAGGGCACTTCCGATTTTGATGACCAGGCGGCGGGCCTGGCGCAACTGGGCACGTTCACTCATGATGCGTGAGTCAGTCTCTTGATGGTGTTGTCGGTTTATTCCGGCGCATACACGATTTCAACGTCGTAATCATCGTCGTCAAAATCGTCGTCATCGTCCTCGTCCTGCCTGGCGGCACGGCGAGCCTTGCGGTCCGCCTCAATCTTAGCCCGGGCCTCTTCATCCATCCGTTGACGGCGAGCAGCCTCTTCTTCGGCAAACTCCGGATTCTCGGCTTCTTCCTGGGCCTGATCCTCGATCCAGCGCATCACTGCCTGAACCAGGGGCTTTGTGCCCTCTCCGGTGATCGCGGAGATCCGGAACACGGGACCTTCCCATCCAAGCTCGTCGATGATGGCCTGGCAATGGGCATCACGATCCTCTTCCGCGATCATGTCGACCTTGTTCAACACCAGCCAGCGCGGGCGATTGGCCAGGGTTTCACTGAACTTCTCCAGTTCGTGGGCGATGGCCCGGACTGCCTCCGCGGGCGACGAACCATCATAGGGGGCCACATCCACCAGGTGCAGCAACAGACGGGTACGTACCAGGTGTTTCAGGAAGCGGATACCTAACCCTGCCCCTTCTGCGGCTCCTTCGATCAGACCCGGGATATCCGCGATGACGAAGCTTTGATGAGCCTGAACACTAACCACACCCAGATTCGGCACCAGCGTGGTGAACGGATAATCCGCCACCTTGGGCCGCGCGGCCGAAACCGAACGGATGAAGGTGGACTTGCCAGCATTGGGCATACCCAACAACCCGACATCGGCCAGCACCTTGAGCTCCAGGCGCAGGTTACGAGCTTCGCCTTCGGACCCCTTGGTTGTCTGGCGCGGAGCGCGGTTGACCGAGGACTTGAACCGGGTATTACCCAGACCGTGGAAGCCGGCCTGGGCAACCTTCAGGCGCTGACCTTCCCGGGTCAGATCCCCCAGGACCTCATGGGTATCCATGTCCACAACCGTGGTACCCACCGGTACCGGCAGCACCAGGTCTTCACCCTTGGTGCCGGTGCAGTTGCGACCGGAGCCTGGCTCACCGTTCTGGGCCTTGTATTTACGCTGGAAGCGGTAATCGATCAGAGTGTTCAGTGATCCGTCCGCCTCCAGATAGACGGAGCCACCGTCCCCGCCGTCACCGCCGTCGGGGCCACCCTTGGGAACGTATTTCTCGCGCCGGAAACTCAGGCAACCGTGCCCGCCCTTGCCGGCCTCCACAATGATGGTGGCTTCATCTACAAATTTCATGATCAACCCTTTGCGCGTTGCGCATAAACTAAAAAGCCCCGCAGCCTCAAGGAAGCTTTGCGGGGCTCCGGATGACTCTGACTTCTGACTATATCAGGAAATCAGAACCATCCAAGGTTCTGCAGAACCGGATCGCCGCTGCTTACGCAGCCGGAACGATGCTCACGAACTTACGGCTCTGCGGGCCTTTGGTTTCGAACTTCACCTGGCCGTCTGCTTTCGCAAACAGGGTGTGGTCCTTGCCAATGCCAACATTGCTACCAGCGTGGAAACGAGTGCCACGCTGACGGATGATGATGCTGCCTGCAGATACGGTCTCACCGCCAAAGCGCTTCACACCAAGTCGTTTCGACTCGGAATCGCGACCGTTACGGGTACTACCTGCTGCCTTTTTATGAGCCATTACCAGCCTCCTTATTTAAGGGGTAATTCGAGAGCCTCAGCCCTTGATACCCGTGATCTTGACTTCAGTAAACCACTGACGGTGGCCCTGACGCTTCATGTGATGCTTACGACGACGGAACTTGATGATCTGAACCTTGTCGTGACGGCCGTGGCTGACCACTTCAGCGGTAACCTTGGCGCCGTCTACTACCGGAGCGCCAACTTTAACGTTGTCGCCATCGGCTACCAGCAGAACACGATCGAAATCGACGGTGCCACCGGTTTCAACTTCCAGCTTTTCCAGCTTCAGAGTTTCGCCTTCCTTTACACGGTGCTGCTTACCACCGCTAACAATAACTGCGTACATTCACTAGTCTCCGCGATTGACCCATCCCTGCTCTTATCCACCTGGTTCTAAGGGAAGCGCTCTGGCAACCCTATAGCAGGGAGCGCAGGTTGGGATGAGTTGGGCGCGTGATTATACGGGAAGATGGGGAGACAGGCAAGTCTGGAGTGGGGCATGAAGACGGGGTCAGATGAAGGCTTTCATCAGACCCCTGAGGCCAGGTCAAACTTGGGGTCAGAAGAAAGCTTTCTTCTGACCCCGTCTTAACGTTGACACCATACCCGGCAATACCTAGCATTGCGGCGACCTGCCCGAAATATCAACAGAAACACCAGCAAGGGACCCTCAAGCCCCATGACAGCCCAGCGTATCTACGACACCGTGGCGGATGACTTCAGCCGCGTCAATGACCTGATCATCCAGCGGCTTGCCTCGGACGTCCCCCTGGTGGAGAAAATCGCCCAATACATCATTGAAAGCGGCGGAAAACGGCTCAGGCCCCTGTTGGTCCTGCTCTCCAGCCGCGCGCTGGGCTACGGCGAGGACGATCACCTCAAGCTCGCCGCCGTGATCGAGTTCCTGCACACCGCCACCCTGCTCCATGATGACGTGGTCGATACCTCCGACCTGCGCCGGGGCCGCAGCACCGCCAACGCCAAGTGGGGCAACGCGCCGAGCGTGCTGGTCGGTGATTTCCTCTATGCCCGTGCGTTCGAGATGATGGTGGAGCTGAAAAGCCTTGCCATCATGGATGTACTGTCCCACGCCACGGCCGTAATTGCCGAGGGCGAAGTGATGCAGCTGATGAACGTGAAAAACCCGGATCTCACCGAAAACCAGTACATGAAGGTCATCCACAACAAGACCGCCATGCTGTTCGAGGCCGCCTCCCACACCGGAGCCCTGCTGGCCGGCGCGGATGAGAGCCGGGAGAAGGCGTTGCGGGATTATGGCAAGCACCTGGGGTTGGCGTTCCAGTTGGTGGATGATGTGCTCGACTACCAGGGTGATGCGGAAGCCATGGGCAAGAACGTTGGTGATGATCTGGCTGAGGGCAAGACCACCCTGCCGCTGATTTATGCCATGGCCAAAGGCAGTGACGAGGAGCGGCAGCTGATCCGTCAGGCGATTCGCAAGGGCGGGCTGGATGATTTGCCGGCGATTCTCAAGATCGTGCAGGAGTCTGGTGCGATTGAGTACACCATGACGAAGGCGCGGGAGCAGGCGGAGTTGGCGAGGGCTTGTCTGGATGGTCTGGAGAGCTCGGGGCACCGTGAGGCGCTGGAGTTGTTGACCGAGGTTGCTGTTGCTCGGGTGAATTGATCCGGCGCGAGCATGGGGTCAGATGAAAGTGTTCATCAGACCCCTGAGGTTGGCCCCTGGGGTTAAACTTGAAATTGGGGTCAGATGAAAGCTTTCATCTGACCCCGTCTTAGGCCCTATCACCCGAGTTTGGCTCGCCCGTGGGGCGCGTCAAAATCCAGCTCCGGCCCTACCGGCACGATCTGCGTCGGGTTGATGGTGCGCTGGCTCACGTAGTAGTGCTGCTTGATCTGCCCGATATCTACCGTCTCCGCCACACCCGGAGCCTGGTACAGGTCCCTCAGGTAGCCGGACAGGTTCGGGAACTCCCGGATCGGCTGACGGTTGCATTTGAAGTGGCTGTAATACACCGCATCGAACCGGATCAGGGTGGTGAACAGGCGCCAGTCGGCTTCGGTCAACTGCTCCCCGACCAGGTAACGCTGCCGTGACAATCGCTCCTCGAGCCAATCAAGGGATTCGAACAAGGCTCGGTAAGCCTCTTCGTACTTGTCCTGGGCAGTAGCGAAGCCGGCCTTGTACACGCCGTTGTTGACGGTGTGATAAACCCTCTCGTTCACTTCCTCAATTTCCGGACGCAGTGATTCGGGGTAGAAATCCAGCTCCGCATCGACACACTCAAGACCGTTGAAGGCGGAATTGAACATCCGGATGATCTCGGCGGATTCGTTGCTGGCGATGGTTTCCCGCTCTTTGTCCCACAAGGTGGGCACGGTCACCCGACCGGTGTAATCCGGGGCTGCCTTGGTGTAGACCTCGTGCATGAACCGGAAGTTATGCAGGTGATCCTTGTGCTGATCATCATCGGGCCGGAACTCCCAGCCGTTCTCCACCATGTCCGGATGAACCACGGATACGGAGATGTGCTTCTCCAGCCCCTTGAGCTTGCGGAAGATCAGTGTCCGGTGCGCCCAGGGGCAAGCCATCGAGACATATAGGTGATACCGGCCGCTCTCTGCCTTGAAGCCACCTTCACCACTGGGACCCGGCGATCCGTCTGCCGTCACCCAGTTCCGGAACCGGGCCGCTTCACGTTCGAATTTGCCGCCGGTCTTGTCTGTGTCGTACCACTTGTCGTGCCATTTGCCGTCAACCAGAAGACCCATCGTCAACTCCTTCACAATAATTTGTAAGGAAGAATAAAGCCCCGCCTGCTACCCTCTCAAACAAGCATTTCTGGCCAACTACCTCAGATATTTCGAACATGCATACAGCCATCACCATAGACGCCCTGAAAGTCCTTGATGCCATTGACCGCAAGGGCAGTTTTGCCGGTGCCGCAGCGGAATTGTTCCGGGTACCGTCAGCGATCAGCTACACGGTCCAGAAACTGGAAGAGGATCTGGACGTTGACATCTATGATCGCAGCGGGCACCGGGCCATCCTGACCCCGGCCGGGCGCTACCTGCTCGAGGAAGGCCGCGCCCTGCTCGAGGCCGCTGAGAACCTGGCTCATACCACCAAGCAGGTGGCCCAGGGCTGGGAAACCCGGCTTAAGATCGGTTTCAATTCGTTGCTGCCGGCACAGTGCCTGTTTTCGGCTATCCGGGACTTCCATGCCCTCGATGTCCCCGTTGACGTCCAGGTGGTCGAGGAAGTCTTTGCCGGTGCCTGGGATGCGCTTCAGAGTCGTCGGGTGGATCTGGTGGTGGGGGCCGATCATTTCAGCAAACCGGCAGGCAACTTCACCACCACAATTCTGGGCGAGATGGAGTTCGTGTTCGCCGTGGCCGCCAGCCACCCGCTCGCCGTTGCCACAGAACCACTATCGGAGGAGGACATTTCCGATTACCCGGCCGCTGTGGCCGCTGATACATCCCGGTCCTTGCCTCCCGGCCACGCCGGTATATTCCACCGCCAGCGCACGCTGACCGTGGCCAATATCGACCAGAAGATTGCCATCCAGGAGTCCGGGCTCGGAGTGGGCTGGTTACCCAAGGCCCGTATCCGCAGCCAGCTTGAGGCCGGCACCCTGGTGGAGAAGGCCGTTCACGAACCGCGCCAGCCGATCGTGCTGCACCTGGCCCGCCATGCCGAGGATCAGGGCAAGGCATTAATGTGGTTCTGGGACCGGCTGCAGGACGACGCGGACATTCAGTCCTGGCTCAGGGAGTGAATGAGGGGTCAGAAGAAGGCTTTCTTCAGACCCCGGGGGTGGCCGCGGGGATGGGAGTTAATAAGGGGTCAGAAGAAGGTCTTCTTCAGACCCCGAGGGGGTGGCCCGCGACACCTGTGGGTGACAGATGCCCAGTCAACTGAATTGATCGGTCATTCGTTTATACTGCGGGAAAACACGCCGAAGGGAGTCCCATGATGCGGCAGCTGTCGGAACTTGATGCCTCGTTCCTGTACCTGGAATCGGAAACTGCACCCATGCACATTGGCGGGGTCTACCTGTTCGATGCCAGCAACCGGAACGAGCCGCTGCCGTTCAGCACATTCGTCGCCTATCTTCGCAGCCGCCTGCACGTGGTTCCCGTGTTCCGCCAGCGCCTGAAGGAGATTCCGCTGCGGCTGGGGCGTCCCTACTGGATCGATGATCCGGATTTCAGCATAGAGCGTCACCTGGCCTATGTGAATCTGGCGGAGCATAGTCATCAGTCGGATTTGATGGCGCTGGCCTCGAAGATTCTGGAGGAGCCGCTGAAGCGGGATCGGCCGCTTTGGCATATTACTTTTGTGGATGGTTTTACCCTTGGGGATGAACGAGGGGGCAGGGATGAAAATGGGGTCAGAAGAACAAGTTCTTCAGACCCCGGGGGTGGCAACAAGGGCTTTGCGCTGATCGTCAAACTGCACCACGCCGCCATTGACGCCTTCAGTGGCGAGGAGATCATCGGCAAACTATTGGAATATACGCCGGAACCCCGACCAATCTCGCCGCCGCGGCCCTGGCAGCCATGCCCGGAGCCCTCGGAGGAGCGGGTGATGCTGCAGGCGGGGGCTAATCTGCTGCGCACCCCGCTCCAGGTAACCTCCCTGGCGATGACGGCCGCCGAAGCGACCGCGCGGGGCGTGATCCAGAAGCAGTTACGCAAACTGCCTTTACCCTTGCCCCTGTTTTCGGCACCCCACAGCCCGTTCAATCGCCAGATCACCGCCAACCGGCAGATAGTGGCCACCACGGTGGAGCTCTCCAGGCTGAAGGCCATCAAGGCCACGCTGGGAGACGTCACCCTGAACGATGTGGTGCTGGGCCTGTGCGCCGAGACGCTGCGCCGGTACCTGGCCACCCAGCAGGCGGATACTGACCGCTCCCTGGTAGCCATGACGCCGATCTCGGTCCGCTCCAGCAGTCTGCGCCGGGCCACGGGCAACCAGATGTCTGCCATGCTGCTGGATCTGGCCACCAACGAGCCGGATCCGGCCAAACGCATTCGCCAGATACACTGGAACGCGGTTGCGTCGGAACCCTACCGTGAGGCCATTGCCGCCGACCGGCTCACCGAACTTCTGCCCTCCACCATGCTGGCCCTGTCCGCCCGACTATACTCGGAACTGCAGATCGCCCAGCGCTATCAACCGGTGTTCAACCTGCCAATCACCAATGTGCCCGGGCCCCAGGTACCGCTGTACCTGCAGGGAGCCAGGCTGGTACGGCAGTACAACACGGCGCCGCTGTTCGACAGTATGGGACTGGTCATCGTGGCGGTGAGCTATCAGGGCAGGCTGACCCTGAATTTCACCCTGTGCCCGGACGTGGTGGCGGACGGCGGATCACTTCCGGATCTGGTCGAGGATAGCCTGGCTAGCATCGAGAAAAGTGCGCCGGACGTGGCGCCGGCCGAGAGCGGGGATGCGCCCCGCGAGGTTGCGGGCCAGAGCCTGACCGATGAGGCCCTGACCTTGTTCGAGAGCGCACTGCGCAAGACCCTGAAGCGATTCCGCGCCTGACAGGATCTTACCGGAGTGAAGTTTACTCGAAAGCCCAGCGCAGGAATGCGCGCTTTTCTTCCTCACTGGCGGTTGCCCAGATGGATTTGAGCTGTTCCAGAGCCGTGCCACCTTCCACACCGCTGCTGGCGCTGTCAGCACCCGGCAGTGGTGTACGTGCCGAGACGTTCTTCGGGTCCCAGTCACTGGATGTTGCGACTTCCTGGCCACTGCCAGTGACAATCGTTGCCGAGAATGTGTCAGTCATCTGCTCGGCTTCGGCGCGGTTGGCGGGTTTGTCAAAGGCAAAGCGATACACTTCACCAGGCTCGGCATCAAACCGGACCACCTGGGGCTGGCTCTCGATGACGTGGACTTTGGATTCACCATTCTCGACCACGCCGGATTTTGCCCAGATTGTCTTGTAGGTGAAGACAACCTGGTTCTGGCCCGGCAACAGAGCATAGTCCAGGGCAAGATCGTCCATCATGAAGTTGGTGAGTGATCGGCCATTGACACTGGTCACCTCGATTTCACCGGGAGCCTTGAGAGTGGCCGCGTCGCCGGCATTGGCCGGACTGCCCTCCCAGGTTTCCACCCGACTGATATTGGAGGCACACCCGGCGAGGGAGAGGACAAGCAGGCCGGACAGCAGGGACTTGAAGATGGCGCATACTCGACTGGTTCTCATGAAATCTCCTTGATATCACAGAAAAAGGAAGGCGTTGAGGTTGATATACGATGCCCTGCATTTTGACCGCCGCCCATTGCAAGCGCAAGACAGGCGTAAGGTTCCCGTGCCGGTCCCGACAATCTGTTTCGAATTGCGGCAGCGTATAAATGTAAAAAAATGTTGAATTTGGTACGGATTGGATTAATTTTAAACCATCGGCTGAATCCATACGGCGCCCGAAAGAATAAAACCAGAAACGGGCTCAGGAGACATCAATGGACACTCAATGCAGGTCCGGAGAAGAGGGGCCCGTGCCCTTTCGCAGCAGTCGTTTCTTCTGCGTCGGGAGCAAGTGGTACTTCACCACGCGAGAGGGATTTGACAGTGGCCCCTTCAGTTCTCGGGAGAGGGCTGAAATTGGCCTGAAGCGGTTTTTGCACGTGGTCCGGATGCTTCCGGAAGAGCAGAAACTGCACTGACCCGCGCCTGGCCCTTGCCTGTCAGATAATGATGGGCATCAGCCAGCGGTCAATGGCGTAGAGGCAGCCGAGGGCCATGAAGCCGGCCACCACGTCATCAACCATGATGCCCAGACCGCCTGGCAGGCGTTCGTCCAGCCAGCCGATGGGCCACGGCTTGACGACGTCAAACAGCCGGAACAGGGCAAAGGCCATGAGCACGCCGTAGATCTGGTCCGGGAACAGGCCCAGAGCTATCCACATACCGACAAACTCATCCCAGACAATGCCGCCATGGTCGTGGACCTTCAGGTCCGACGCCGTTTTCCCGCATAACCAGATCCCGACCAGAAAGGCCAGAGCAACCACGGCCCAGTAGACCGCTCCGGGAAGCCAGGCAATCCCGTACCACAGCGGGATGGCAGCCAGGCTGCCCCAGGTTCCGGGAGCCCGGGCGGCTGCGCCACTGCCGAAGCCGAACGCCAGCAGGTGCACCGGATTCTTCAGGAATCCCGGTGGCAGGAGCGCCTGGGTCAGTTCCGGTTCTCCAAGATCCTGCTCACGACTCATGAATTACTCCCGAAATGATCGAAGCCCTGCGGGCCCGAATTCGCAACCGCACCATTGTCAAAACGGATGCCCGCTTCACCGTCGATACGCCCAATCACCGTCAACTGGTTCTTTACCCCCTCGGGCAGCGTGGCCCAACGTTCCTCACTGACAGTAATACAAAGCTCGTAATCGTCGCCGGAGGACAATGCCAGGTGTGGAGCACCCTCACCGGTACACCTCTTCAGTGGCCCGGATAACGGCAGCAACGACGTATTGAGTGTCGCGCCGACACCGGAGCACTCGAGGATGTGGCCGAGATCGGCACTCAGGCCATCGGAGATATCAATGCAGGCGGAGGCGAACCCTCGCAGGGCCTGGCCCAGCTCTAACCTGGGAAGAGGATGATGGTACCGCTCCAGCAGGGCACGCTCATCGTCATTCGGCTCCGGTACGTCAAGATAGTTCAGGGCGGCGCCGGCATCGCCCAGGGTTCCGGAAACCGCCACCAGATCATTGACCTTTGCGCCGGAGCGCATCAGCCCCTGCCCTTTCGGAACCGTTCCGTGAACCTGTATGGAGATGGTCAGCGGGCCGCGGGTGGTATCGCCACCAGCCAGGGCCAGCCCGAACCGGGAAGCGGCCTGCGCCAGGCCACTGCCAAAACCTTCGAGCCAGCGTTCATTGGCCTCCGGCAGGGTCAGGGCGAGGGTAAAACAGACCGGGCTCGCGCCCATGGCCGCGAGATCACTGGC
This sequence comes from Marinobacter pelagius, assembly GCF_003315345.1. GTDB lineage: Bacteria > Pseudomonadota > Gammaproteobacteria > Pseudomonadales > Oleiphilaceae > Marinobacter > Marinobacter pelagius_A. The sequence goes on along the minus strand of NZ_QNRO01000010.1, from coordinate 89,543 downwards.
GGCCGCAGCCAGCGCCCGCCAGGCGGTGTACTCGGGCCGGTAGCCCCGCGGGAAGTGAACGCCTTCTACCTGGGTGTCCACCGAGAACACCAGGTCCTGATCCACAGGAACGCGCTGGATTGCGCAGTCATCTCCCAGAGCCAGCAACAGGTCCGGATGGCCCTGCTGTTCAGCGACCGGCAGGAAATAACGACGGATCAGGTCAAACTCACCCATTACTCAGCGCGGACGTGTCTCGGCCAGGCGAAGACGGCGGCTGAGCTTGTCGAGGATGCTGTTAACAAACTTGTGACCTTCGGTACCTCCGAAGCGTTTGGCCAGCTCGATCCCCTCGTTGATCACAACCCGGTAGGGAACGTCCAGCCGGTTCTTGAGCTCGTAGGCGCCCAGACGGACGATGGCCAGTTCAATGGGGTCCACCTCGGCCAGGGGGCGGTCGAGGAACGGTTCCAGCAAGCCATCGAGCTCGCCCTGCTCCCGATGCACGCCGCGCAGCAGATCCCGGAAGTACAGCAGATCCACCTTGCTCATGTCGTTGTCGATCATGAACTCGGCTTCGATGTCGGAGATCGAACTCTTGCTGAAGTGGCGCTGATACAGACCCTGCATCGCCAGCACCCGGGCACGGCGGCGATCGCCGGCCTTGGGTTGCCCGGAGGCAGGCTGCTGAGGGGTGGTGCCGTCAGTTTCGCTCATTACTCACCCAGCTTCTTGAACAGGCTGACCATTTCCAGCGCGGTGATAGCCGCTTCGGCGCCTTTGTTGCCGGCCTTGGTGCCGGAGCGCTCGATGGCCTGCTCGATGGAATCCACGGTCAGGACGCCAAAGGTTACCGGAACATCGGTATCCAGACTGACCGCGCCCAGACCACTGGAGGCCTCACCGGCCACGTATTCGAAATGCGGGGTGCCACCGCGGATGACCGCGCCCAGGGCGATGATGGCGTCATATTCGCTGGTCTCGGCCACTCGCTTGACCGCCAGCGGCATCTCGTAGGCGCCCGGCACCCGGATAATGGCGATGTCGTCATCGGAAATGCCGTGCCGGCGCAGGGTATCGATCGCGCCTTCAACCAGGCTTTCCACCACGAAACCGTTAAAACGACCCACGACCAGGGCGTAACGGCCGCTGCACTGGGTAAAATCACCTTCAATTACTTTGATATCTGCCATCGATGGCTCCTTCACTGGCCGTCCGGCTGCTGGACGGCCGGGTTTCTCATTCGGGGGTGTAGGGAACGTACTCCACCACTTCCAGATCAAAGCCGGAAATGGCGGAAAACTTGATGGGCGGGCTCAGCAGGCGCATCTTGCCAACACCGATATCCCGCAGGATCTGCGACCCGGTTCCCACCGTGAAATAAACGCCGGAACTGCCCTTGCCGGCAGATTTCTGGCCTTCGTCGAAGAACTCGTGAATCCGGTCCTCGAGGTTATAGCTGTCTTCCGCACTGTTGAGCAGCACCACGACACCACGGCCCTCGCTGGCAACCTTTTCCAGGGCATGGTGCAACGGCCAGCTCCGGGAATCCTTGCGGCGCGCACCCAGCAGGTCACGCAGGGTGTCCGTGATGTGGACCCGTACAAACGCCGGCTCCTCCGGGGTAATATCACCCATGACCATGGCCAGGTGGGTGGCACCCTGGATGTTGTCCCGGTAGGTGCGCAGGTTGAACAGACCGTACTCGGTGTCGAGTTCGTTTTCCTCAACACACTCGATGGTCCGCTCATTCATGGTGCGGTAATGGATCAGGTCGGCGATGGTGCCGATCTTGAGATCATGCTCCTCGGCGAAGCGCTCCAGATCTTCCCGGCGGGCCATGGAGCCGTCGTCGTTCATGATCTCGCAGATCACACCAGCCGGCTCGCATCCGGCCAGCGCGGCCAGGTCACAGGAGGCTTCGGTGTGGCCGGCACGGCTGAGCACACCGCCGGGATCGGACATCAGCGGGAAAATATGTCCCGGCTGGACCAGATCGGACGCCTTGGCATCCCTCGCCACCGCAGCCTGCACGGTGCGGGCGCGATCGGCGGCGGAAATGCCGGTGGTCACACCTTCCCTGGCTTCAATGGACAGGGTGAACTTGGTACCGAACCCGGAGGCATTCTGCTGGACCATGAGGGGCAGGCCCAACTGCTCGCAGCGATCGCGGGTCATGGGCATGCAGATCAGGCCCCGGCCGAACCGGGCCATGAAGTTGATGGCTTCCGGCGTGCAGTGCTCGGCGGCCATCACCAGGTCACCTTCGTTTTCCCGGTCCTCATCATCCATCAGGATGACCATCTTGCCCTGACGGATATCTTCGATGATTTCTTCAATGCTGTTCAGTGCCATACGGTGTCGCACCCTTGTGGCTTCCCGGCAGACATCCACCCTGCCCGGGCCATGAATTTAGTGAATTAGCGTGGAGTCAGGATCAGGCGCTGATCCTCTCCAACCTGGCGCCGGTCCAGTACGTTCCATTGTACCTTGTCCGCCATGGTTTCCAGTGGCAGGTTTGCCGTCGGTCGCCCGGTACTACCGAGAAATACCGGTGCCTGGTAAAGCCAGAGTTCATCCACCAGGTTTTCGCTGATGAACGTGCCGGCCAGGGTCGGCCCGGCCTCCACCAGCAGCTCGTTGATCCCCAGTTCGCCCAGTGAATCCAGCAGCTCGGCCACGTCCACACCGTTGTCCTTCCAGGCCACGCCGGTGAGGCTGATCCCCAGTGCCGCGAGATCCTGGGCAGGCGCTGATGGCAGGGCAGACGAGGCGCAAAACAGCTGGACATTGCCACCCCTAAGGATGGTGGCTGAGGGCGGTGTACGGGCATCCCGGTCCGCGATCACCCGAAGCGGCTGGCGTGAGGGCTCGGTTGCATCACCGATGTCGCCCAATTCCTCCCGACGTACGGTCATGGAAGGATCATCCGCCAGCACCGTGCCCACACCAGTCAGGATGGCATCGCTCATGGCCCGCAGGCGCTGGACATCACGCCTTGATTCCGGGCCGGTGATCCACTGGCTCTCGCCGGAGGCCATGGCAGTTCGGCCGTCGAGACTGGCTGCCATCTTCAGACGCACCCAGGGGCGCCCGGTGTTCATTCGCTTCATGAAGCCCGGGTTCAGGCGGACGGCTTCATCTGCCAGCAAACCTTCCGTGACCTTGATGCCGGCCTCCCGGAGCATATCCAGGCCGCGCCCCGAAACCGACGGGTTGGGATCCTTTGTGGCGGCAAAAACACGACTCACCCCAGCCTCGATCAGCGCACGCGCACAAGGCGGTGTCCGACCGAAGTGACTGCACGGCTCCAGGGTCACGTAGGCGGTTGCATCCCGTGCCTCGGCACCGGCCTGGCTCAGCGCCCGGATCTCGGCGTGGGCCTCGCCGGCTCGCTCATGCCAGCCCTCACCCACGATACGATCACCCTGGGCAATGACACAGCCAACGCGCGGATTCGGGTGGGTGGAGTACCGCCCCCGCCAGGCCAGCTGGACGGCGCGGGCCATCATCGCCCTGTCACGGACGTCGATCATGACTTGCCTTTCCGGGTTTGGTTGTCCGCCAGTGCCTTGGCCACGTCCACGGCATTCTCGCCGTTGTTGGCCGACAACCGCTCGATCTCTTCCTTGAACTCGTTGATGTCCTGAAAACTGCGATAAACCGAGGCAAAGCGGACATAGGCCACCTTGTCCAGCTGACGCAACTCGGTCATCACCTCTTCACCCAGCTGCATGGATTTCACTTCCCGCTCGCCGGTGGCCCGCAGGCGGTACTTGATCCGGTTCAGGGCCGCGTCGATCTCCTCGATACTGACCGGCCGCTTCTCCAGCGCCTTCATGAGACCGGCCCGCAACTTGTCCTCGTCAAACGGCTGACGGGTCCCGTCCTGTTTGACCACGCGGGGCATGACCAACTCGGCGGTTTCGAAAGTCGTGAAGCGCTCATGGCAGGACAGGCACTCCCTGCGGCGGCGCACCTGATCCCCCTCGGCCACCAGCCGAGAGTCAATCACCTTGGTATCTGCTTCACCACAGAAAGGACAATGCATAATCGGGAACTCCGGAGAGGAGCCGGACCGGCAATCAGTTGACCGGTCCGGCGGGGTCTTGCCTGAAGTTTAGCCGTAGACCGGGAAGCGGGCGCACAGGGCTTCGACCTGCTCGCGCACCCGGGCGTTGACGGACTCGTCTTCCAGGTTGTCGAGGATGTCGCACATCCAGCCAGCCAGGTCACGGCACTCGGACTCGCCGAAGCCACGGGTGGTCACGGCCGGGGTGCCGATCCGCAGACCGGAAGTGACGAACGGGGAACGCGGATCGTTCGGGACCGCGTTCTTGTTGACGGTGATGTGGGCACGGCCCAGGGCCGCATCCGCATCCTTACCGGTGATGTCCTGCTTGATCAGGCTGACCAGGAACAGGTGGTTTTTGGTGCCGCCGGAAACCACGTCATAGCCACGCTCGATGAACACGTCTGCCATGGCAGCGGCGTTCTTGACCACCTGCTGCTGATAGGCCTTGAACTCGTCGCTCATGGCTTCCTTGAAGCACACGGCCTTGGCGGCAATCACGTGCATCAGCGGGCCGCCCTGGCCGCCCGGGAACACGGCAGAGTTCAGCTTCTTCTGCAGGTCTTCGTCGTCACAGGCCAGGATCAGGCCGCCACGGGGACCGCGCAGGGTCTTGTGGGTAGTAGTTGCCACCACGTGGGCGTGGGGCACCGGGTCCGGGTAAACGCCAGCGGCAACCAGGCCGGCCACGTGGGCCATGTCCACGAACAGGTAGGCACCGACCTTGTCCGCGATGGTGCGGAAGCGGGCAAAATCCAGCTCCTGGGAGTAGGCTGAGAAGCCCGCAATGATCATTTTCGGCTTGTGCTCAACAGCCAGCTGCTCGACCTCGTCGTAGTCGATCAGGCCGGTTTCGTTGTTGATGCCATACTGCACGGCGTTGTAGATCTTGCCGGAGAAGTTGACGCTGGCACCATGGGTCAGGTGACCACCGTGGGCCAGGCTCATTCCCAGCACGGTATCGCCCGGCTTGAGCAGGGCCATGAACACCGCGGAGTTGGCCTGGGAACCGGAGTGCGGCTGCACGTTGGCATAGGCGGCACCAAACAGTTCCTTGGCACGTTCGATGGCCAGCACTTCGGCCTTGTCGACAAATTCGCAGCCACCGTAGTAGCGCTTGCCGGGATAGCCTTCAGCGTATTTGTTGGTCAGCACACTGCCCTGGGCTTCCATCACCCGCGGGCTGGTATAGTTCTCGGATGCGATCAGCTCGATGTGCGCTTCCTGACGCTTGCGCTCCTCTTCCATCGCGGTCCAGAGTTCGTCGTCGTAGCCGGCGATTTTCATATCACGATTAAACATGGATGTGCTGCCTCTGTGTGCTTTGCTGGCCCGGCGCCCTGCCCGCGAGGACAAAACGCCGGTGGCCCGGAAAAATTGGGTCGCTATTCTATCTTGAAAACGGGTGAAAAATCATCCTTTAAACCGTCCGCAGATACCGTCACATCGCAATCTTCGGTTTTCCGTCAATTGCCATAGCGAGCCTGTTTCGCTACCTTACGTGGCTAATCTGCAAGTAGCTTTTTATTACCTCCGAATTTAACAGAGGACACAGCCAGTTATGGCCCAGTACGTATACACCATGAACCGCGTGGGCAAGGTGGTTCCGCCCAAGCGTGAAATCCTCAAGGACATTTCCCTGAGCTTCTTCCCGGGCGCCAAGATCGGCGTACTGGGCCTGAACGGTGCCGGTAAATCCACCCTGCTGCGTATTATGGCCGGCGTGGACCAGGATTACATCGGGGAAGCCCGCCCCCAGCCTGGCATCAACGTCGGCTACCTGCCCCAGGAGCCAGAGCTGGACGAAGACAAGACGGTCAAGGAAATCGTCGATGAGGCAGTTTCCGGTGTCCACGACGCCCTGGCGGAACTGGACCAGGTTTACGCTGCCTATGCCGAGCCGGATGCCGACTTTGACGCCCTGGCCAAGAAGCAGGGTGAACTGGAAGCTTACATCCAGGCCACCGATGGCCACGACATCGAGCGCAAGATGGAAGTCGCCGCCGATGCGTTGCGTCTCCCGCCCTGGGATCAGAAAGTGAGCGTTCTCTCCGGTGGTGAGCGCCGCCGGGTGGCCCTGTGCCGCCTGCTGCTGTCCGGCCCGGACATGTTGCTGCTGGACGAGCCCACCAACCACCTGGACGCCGAATCCGTGGCTTGGCTGGAGCGCTTCCTGCACGACTACGAAGGCACCGTGGTAGCCATTACCCACGACCGTTACTTCCTGGACAACGTCGCCGGCTGGATCCTGGAACTGGACCGTGGCCACGGCATTCCGTTCGAGGGCAACTACAGCCAGTGGCTGGAAAACAAGGAGAAGCGGCTGGAGATGGAAGCCAAGCAGGAGGCGTCCCACCAGAAGGCCATCAAGCAGGAGCTGGAGTGGGTCCGCAGTAATACCAAGGGCCGCCAGTCCAAGAGCAAGGCCCGTCTGGCCCGCTTCGAGGAGATGAGCTCCCAGGAATTCCAGAAGCGCAACGAGACCAACGAGCTTTATATTCCGCCCGGACCACGCCTGGGCAACAAGGTGATCGAGGTGGAGGGCATCAGCAAGTCCTTCGGTGACCGCCTGTTGTACGAAGACGTCTCCTTCAGCGTACCGCCGGGCGCCATTGTCGGCATTATCGGCGGTAACGGTGCCGGTAAGTCCACGCTGTTCAAGTTGATCGCGGGCTATGACAAACCCGATTCTGGCGACATCACCCTCGGTGAGACGGTGGACATCGCCTACGTCGACCAGATGCGTGACCTGGACGGCAGCAAGACCGTCTGGGAAGAGCTCTCCGACGGCCAGGACATTATCAAGGTCGGCAACTACGAGACCCCGTCCCGCGCCTACGTGGGCCGCTTCAACTTCAAGGGCAGCGACCAGCAGAAGCGGGTCGGCGACCTGTCCGGTGGCGAGCGCAACCGCCTGCACCTGGCCAAGCTGCTGAAACAGGGCGGCAACGTGCTGCTGCTGGATGAGCCCACCAACGACCTGGACGTGGAAACCCTCCGCGCCCTGGAAGAGGCCCTGCTGAACTTCCCGGGCTCGGCGCTGGTGATCTCGCACGACCGCTGGTTCCTGGACCGGGTGGCCACGCACATCCTGGCATTCGAGGATGATGGTGAAGTGGTCTACTTCGAAGGCAACTTCAGCGAGTACGACGAAGACTTCAAGAAGCGCAAGGGCGATTCCGCGATGCAGCCCAAGCGGATGAAGTACAAGAAGCTGGCGTAATGGCCAAAGCAAAAACCGCCTTTGTTTGCACGGAATGCGGCGCCGATTATTCCAAGTGGCAGGGCCAGTGCACCGCGTGTCAGGCGTGGAACACCATCAGCGAAGTGCGCGGCGTGAGCAGCAATGCCAAGGGCGCCCGGGGCGCCCGGTTCGAGGGTTTTGCCGGCAGTCTGTCGGAGGTCCAGAGCCTGGATGAGGTCAGCCTGGCCGAGCAGCCACGGACCAGTTCGGGCATGCAGGAGTTCGACCGGGTCCTTGGCGGCGGTCTGGTGGAAGGTTCGGCGGTGCTCATGGGTGGCCACCCCGGTGCGGGCAAGAGTACCTTGCTGCTGCAGGCGGTCTGTCACCTGGCCGAGAGCGTTCCCGCCCTCTATGTCACCGGCGAGGAGTCCCTGCAACAGGTGGCCATGCGCGCCAAGCGCCTGGGCCTGCCCACAAGGGACCTGAAGATGCTGTCGGAAACCAGCGTCGAGCGGGTCATGCAGGTGGCCGAGGCGGAAAAGCCGAAAATCCTGGTAGTGGACAGTATCCAGGTCATGCATGTTGCCGACATCGAGTCAGCCCCGGGCTCGGTGTCACAGGTCCGGGAGAGCGCCGCGTTTCTGACCCGCTTTGCCAAGCAGACCGGCACCATCCTGTTCCTGGTCGGGCACGTCACCAAGGACGGCAGCCTGGCAGGCCCCAAGGTTCTCGAGCACATGATTGACTGCTCGATCCTTCTCGAAGGCTCCAGCGACAGCCGGTATCGCACCCTGCGCGGCATCAAGAACCGCTTCGGCGCGGTGAACGAGCTGGGCGTGTTCGCCATGCTGGAACAGGGCCTGAAAGAGGTGAAGAACCCCAGCGCCATCTTCCTGAACCGGGGCGAGGAGGCCGCGCCCGGCAGTGTGGTCATGGTGGTCTGGGAAGGCACCCGGCCCATGCTGGTGGAAATCCAGGCACTGGTGGACATGGCCCAGGGCGGTTATCCCCGAAGGGTTGCCGTCGGCCTGGACCAGAACCGGCTGGCCATGTTGCTGGCTGTGCTCCATCGGCACGGCGGCATGCACGTGTCGGATCAGGATGTCTTCGTCAATGTGGTGGGCGGCGTGAAGGTCAACGAAACCAGCGCCGATCTGGCGCTTCTGGCAGCCATTGTCTCCTCCTTCCGCGACCGCGCCCTGCCCCAGGATCTGGTGATTTTCGGGGAGGTCGGGCTATCTGGCGAGATTCGGCCGGTGCCCAGCGGGCAGGAGCGGATTTACGAGGCTGCCAAGCATGGGTTTACCCGTGCCCTGGTGCCCAAGGCCAACGTGCCGCGCAAGCCGGTTGAGGGGATGAAGGTGGTGCCGGTAGCCAAGCTGAGTGATGCACTGGCGGCGCTGGAAGAGTTTTAGGCGTGAAAGAGGGGTCAGATGAAAGCTTTCATCTGACCCCGGAGCTTGGCCGAGTTTTTGGCGTGTGACCATGGGGTCTGATGAAAGCTTTCATCTGACCCCGTTTTTATCTCTCGACCAACCGGGCAAATTCCCGCTGCAGCAGCGCCGGATCCCCGAGATTCAGCTCCACCAGCCGCTTGAGATGGGTGGCGCTCTCCAGATCAATGTACTGGCAACTGAACCCCAGGCGCTCCTCGTCCACATGCTTCAACTCCACCGCCATGACGATCGCCGCCGAATGATCGTCCAGGTGTATCACCACCTCACAGGGCTGCCGGAGCGGCGCTGACCAGCCTTCCGGCCGCTTCACCAGCACTCCCCTCATGGAAATATCCAGAACCTCGGTGCGCCAGAAGTTGTCCTGCCAGTGCAGCTCACAGGGGGCGTCGAATTCGATGCGCTGGAATCGGCGTTTGTCTTGGACGTGTGCGGACAAGCGGTTACTCCTGTTGTCGGTTTTTTATATGACCATAGTCCGGACAGGATAAACCGGCCAGTAATCGGAGTGAAATGGGGAAATGCAGCTTGGCTTGACGGGGTGAACACGGGGTCAGATGAAAGCTTTCATCTGACCCCTTTTTCTATGACCAGGCAGGCTCTTACCGGTGGTATTCCGGACTCAACTCGACCACCGCCTCGATAAAGGCACCGGCATGCTCCGGATCCACATCCGGGGTGATGCCATGGCCCAGGTTGAAGATATGGCCGGTCCCGGAACCAAAGCGGCGCAGGATGTCCGCCACTTCCTGACGGATGCGCTCTTTCGGGGCATACAGCATGGCCGGATCCATATTGCCCTGCAGGGCGACGCGGTCGCCAATCCGGGCACGGGCATTGCCGATATCGGTGGTCCAGTCCAGACCCACTGCGTCACATCCTGAATCGGCAATGGTTTCCAGCCATTGACCACCGTTCTTGGTGAACAGGATCACCGGCACCCGCCGACCATCACTCTCGCGGATCAGGCCGTCGACAATCTTCTTCATGTAGCGGAGGGAGAATTCCTCGTAGGCCCAGCTGCTCAGCACGCCGCCCCAGGTGTCGAAGATCTGTACCGCCTGGGCACCGGCCTTGATCTGACCGTTGAGGTAGTCGATCACGGCGTTCGCCAAATGATCCAGCAGGCGATGCATCACCTCCGGCTGGCCATACATGAGCTTCTTGGCCTCGCGGAAATCCTTCGACGAGCCACCCTCGATCATGTAGGTCGCCAGGGTCCAGGGGCTTCCGGAGAACCCGATCAACGGTACCCGCCCGCCAAGGGCGGAGCGAATCGTGGACACGGCGTTCATGACGTAGTCCAGGTCCACCTCTGCGTTTATTGCGGGCAGCGCATCGACATCCGCCGCCGAACGGATCGTGTGCTTGAACTTGGGCCCTTCACCGGTCTCGAAATACAGACCGAGCCCGAGCGCATCCGGAATGGTCAGGATGTCGGAGAACAGGATGGCAGCGTCCAGCGGGAAGCGCTCGAGGGGTTGCAGAGTGACCTCACAGGCCAGCTCGGTGTTCTTGCACAGACTCAGGAAATCACCGGCCTTGGCCCGGGTGGCGCGGTACTCCGGCAGATAGCGGCCGGCCTGGCGCATCATCCACACCGGGGTACGGTCTACGGGCTGGCGCATCAGGGCACGCAGGAAACGGTCATTTTTCAGCTCGGTCATGGGAACTCCTGGCCTGGGTATTAAATTTTCTGGGGTGCAATGATACGCGGTTTGGGGGAATTGGGAAGGCGTGGACAAGGGGTCTGAAGAAAGCTTTCTTCTGACCCCGGGTTCGGGAATTCGGGAGTCGGCGTGAAAAAGGGGTCAGATGAAAGCTTTCATCTGACCCCGACTTGGACTCTGGCTTCGGGATTTGGCGCTAACTCGGGGTCAGAAGAAGGTTTTCTTCAGACCCCTGGGGCTAGGACCCGGGCTGATGTCTCAGACGTCCAGGTAGTCGAGGATGCCCTCTGCTGCCTGGCGCCCTTCCCAGATGGCGGTGACCACCAGGTCGGAGCCCCTGACCATGTCGCCGCCGGCGAAGATCTTCGGATTGCTGGTCTGGAAGGCGAACTCCGACTCTTCCGGTGCGGTGACGCGGCCGGAGTCGTCGGTATCGATCTTCTGCTCATCGAACCAGTCAGCCGGGCTGGGGCGGAAGCCGAAGGCGACCAGGACGGCGTCCGCGGGAATCACCTCCTCACTGCCCGGAACCACTTCCGGGCGGCGACGGCCATTCTCGTCCGGCTCGCCGAGCTGGGTCTGGACCACTTTCACGCCTTCCACACGATCTTCACCAATGATCGCGATGGGCTGACGGTTGAACAGGAACTTCACGCCCTCTTCCTTGGCGTTGGCTACCTCGCGGCGGGAACCGGGCATGTTGGCCTCGTCCCGGCGATAGGCGCAGGTCACGCTCTCCGCCTGCTGACGGATGGAAGTGCGGTTGCAGTCCATGGCGGTGTCACCACCACCGAGCACAACGACCCGCTTTCCCTTCATGTCGATGAAGTCTGCCGGATCCTTCTCGAAACCGAGGCGGCGGTTGACGTTGGACACCAGGAACGGCAGGGCATCATAAACGCCCGGCAGGTTCTCGCCCGGGAAACCGCCCTTCATGTAGGTATAGGTGCCCATGCCCATGAACACGGCATCGAATTCATCGATGATGTCCTTGAGCTGCACGTCCTTGCCCACTTCGGTGGCCAGGCGGAATTCCACGCCCATTTCCTGGAAGACTTCGCGGCGACGGGACATCACGGACTTCTCGAGCTTGAACTCGGGGATACCGAAGGTCAGCAGGCCACCGATTTCCGGGTAGCGGTCGAACACTACCGGCTTAACGCCATTACGGACCAGGATGTCCGCACAGCCCAGACCGGCAGGACCAGCGCCGATCACCGCAACCTTCTTGTCGGCCCACTTCACCCGGGACATATCGGGCTTCCAGCCCAGGGCAAAGGCGGTATCGGTGATGTACTTCTCCACGGAACCGATGGTCACGGCGCCGAAACCGTCATTGAGTGTACAGGCGCCCTCGCAGAGACGGTCCTGCGGGCAGACCCGGCCACATACTTCCGGCAGCGAGTTGGTCTGATGACACAGCTCCACCGCCCTCATGATGTTGCCCTCGGAAACCAGCTTCAGCCAGTTGGGGATGTAGTTGTGTACCGGGCACTTCCACTCACAGTATGGATTGCCACACTCAAGGCAGCGATGGGCCTGGGTCGCGGCATTATCCGCGGTGAACGGGTGATAGATTTCACCAAACTCTTTCTTCCGCTTTTTGGCCGGGACCTTCTTGGGATCGATCCGTCCAACTTCGACAAACTGGAAGTCGTTACTCAGTCGCTCTTTCATCATGATGCTCTCATCAGCTCAATTTCGACCGGGGTGTCGGACCCGCCGCACACCCCCAAACCTCTTCGAACCGGGCGGTTACTCCGGGCGTGCCCGGGTACTGGCCAGCAGGCTGCGCAGGTTGGCAGCCTTGGGCTTGACCAGCCAGAAACGGCCGATGTAGTCGTCGAAATTCTCAAGAATGTGCTCCGCCCACTCGCTGCCGGTCTCCGCGATGTGCTCACGGATAACACCACGCAGGTGGTTGCGGTAGGACTCCATGTCCTCGCTGGAAATACGCTGGATCTCTACCAGTTCGTGGTTGTACTTGTCCACGAAGGCATTGTGCTGGTCCAGTACGTAGGCAAAACCACCGGTCATGCCGGCACCGAAGTTATGCCCGGTGTTACCCAGCACAGTCACCAGACCGCCCGTCATGTATTCACAGCAGTGATCACCGGCACCTTCGACCACCGCGTGGGCACCGGAGTTACGGACCGCGAAACGCTCACCGGCGGTACCCGCTGCAAACAGTTTGCCACCGGTGGCACCGTACAGACAGGTGTTGCCCATGATGGAGGTTTCCTGGCTCTTGAAACCGCTGTTACGGGGCGGCTTGATGACCAGCTTGCCACCGGTCATGCCCTTGCCCACGTAATCGTTGGCATCACCCTCGAGGATCAGGTTCAGGCCACCCACGTTCCAGACCCCGAAACTCTGGCCTGCGGTACCGGTAAGATCCAGGGTGATCGGAGCATCCACCATGCCCTGGTTGCCATGCCGCTCGGCGATCTCGCCGGACAGGCGGGCACCGATGGAGCGGTCACAGTTGGTGACCTTATAGGACCAAGCGCCACCGGACTTGTTCTCGATGGCAGTCGCCGTGTCCTTGACCATCTGCTCAGCCAGAGTGCCCCGGTCGAACGGCTCGTTCCGCTCCACCTGGCAGGTCTGGGGCTTGTCCGCCGGAATGCTGTCGTTCTCCAGCAGACGGGTCAGGTCCAGCTTCTTCTGGCGCTCGGTATCACCCGGCAGACGCTCCAGCAGGTCCACGCGGCCCACCAGTTCTTCCAGGCTGCGAACGCCCAGTTTGGCCATCCATTCCCGGGTCTCTTCCGCCACAAAGCGGAAGAAGTTCATCGCCATTTCCACCGTGCCCTTGAAGTGCTCTTCGCGCAGGTGATCGTTCTGGGTGGCGACACCGGTGGCACAGTTGTTCAGGTGACAGATCCGCAGGTACTTACAGCCCAGCGCCACCATCGGCGTGGTACCGAAGCCGAAGCTCTCGGCACCGAGGATGGCGCCTTTGACCACGTCCAGGCCGGTCTTGATACCGCCGTCAGTCTGCAGGCGGATCTTGCCGCGCAGGTCGTTGGCGCGCAGGGCCTGCTGGGTTTCGGTCAGGCCCAGCTCCCAGGGGGAGCCGGCATAACGGATGGACGTCAGCGGGCTGGCCGCGGTACCACCGTCGTAACCGGAGACTGTAATCAGGTCGGCGTAGGCTTTGGCCACACCGGCCGCGATGGTGCCAACACCCGGCTCGGACACCAGCTTCACCGAAACCAGCGCCTTCGGATTGACCTGCTTGAGGTCAAAGATCAGCTGTGCCAGATCCTCGATGGAGTAGATATCGTGGTGCGGCGGCGGCGAAATCAGGGTGACGCCCGGCACGGAGTACCGCAGGCGGGCAATCAGGTCGTTGACCTTGCCGCCCGGTAGCTGGCCGCCCTCACCGGGCTTGGCGCCCTGGGCCACCTTGATCTGCATGACATCGGCGCTACGCAGGTACTCGGCGGTTACACCAAAGCGGCCAGACGCCACCTGCTTGATCTTGGAACGCTTCTCGGTGCCGTAACGGGCCGGATCTTCACCGCCCTCACCGGAGTTGGAGCGACCGCCCAGGGTGTTCATGGCTACTGCCAGGGCTTCGTGCGCCTCCGGAGACAGAGCCCCCAGGGACATCGCTGCGGAATCGAAACGCGTGAAGATATTCTCCACCGGCTCGACTTCGGAAATATCAATCGGCTTGAGATCCTGACGGAAGCCAAGCAGGTCCCGGAGGGTTGCCACCGGACGCTCGTTAACCAGGCCGGCATACTCCTTGTAATGACCGTAATCACCGCTGGTTACCGCTTCCTGTAGCTTGCCGACCACGTCCGGATTGAAGGCGTGGTATTCCTGGCCGTGAACATACTTGAGCAGGCCGCCCTGGGAAACCGGCTTGCGGGCCTTCCAGGCAACGGATGCCAGCTTCTCCTGGTCTTCCTGGAAATCGATGAAGCCTGCACCCTGGATACGACTGGGGACGCCTCTGAAGCAAAGATCCACGACGTCGTCTGCCAGACCAATAGCTTCGAACAACTGGGCGCCACGATAGGACGTAATGGTGGAGATCCCCATCTTGGACAGGATCTTCAGCAGGCCCTTATTGATGCCCTTGCGGTAGTTATTCTTGGCATCGATCGGATCGATCACCACTTCGCCGGTGCGAATCAGATCGTTCAGCACCTGGTAGGACAGGTACGGATAAACGGCGGTGGCACCGAAGCCGAACAGCACGGCGAAATGATGGGGATCCCGCGCCCAGCCGGTTTCAACGATGATATTGGAATCACAACGCAGACCCTTGCGGACCAGGTGATGATGGACCGCACCAGTGGCCATCAGGGCATTCACCGGCAACTCGCCTTCTTTCAGATCCTTGTCGGTCAGGATCAGCAGGATCTTGCCGTCACGTACCGCCTGCTCCGCGCGATCACAGACATCACGAATCGCCTGTTCCAGGCCGAGTTCCGGCCGGTAGCTCATGGGAATCCGCGCCACCTCGAATCCGGGGCGGTCGTTGTTGCTGATGCGGAGGAACTTGGCCGGAGACAGCACCGGCGTGGTCAGGATGATCCGGTCCGCATGCTCCGCAGTTTCCTCAAAGACGTTACGCTCGGCCCCGAGACAGGTCTCGAGAGACATGACAATGGATTCACGCAGCGGGTCAATCGGCGGGTTGGTCACCTGGGCAAACTTCTGGCGGAAATAATCCGCCACATGGCGCACCTTGCTGGAAAGCACGGCCATGGGAGTGTCGTCCCCCATGGAGCCGACCGCTTCCTGGCCATTCTCTGCCAGCGGCCGGAGTACCTGGTCGCGCTCCTCGAAGGAGACGTTGAACATCTTCTGGTGCACCAGGAGCTCGTCGGAATCCATCAGCTTGAATTCCGGGGTGTCCTGGTTGAGCGTGGTCTCGACACGAAGCGCATTTTCACGCAACCAACGTTTGTACGGCTGGGCGGTTTTCAGGCGCTGGTCGATGTCCCTGGTATGCAACACCTCACCGGACTCGGTATCGATCGCCAGCATCTGGCCAGGACCGACCCGACCCTTGGCAACCACATCATCCGGCTCATAGCCGTAGGTGCCGATCTCGGAAGCCAGGGTAATGAAATCGTCCTTGGTAATGACCCAACGCGCCGGGCGAAGGCCGTTGCGGTCGAGCATGCACACAGCATAACGGCCGTCGGACATAACCAGGCCCGCAGGACCGTCCCAGGGCTCCATGTGCATGGAGTTGTACTCATAGAACGCCCGCAACTCGGAATCCATGGTGTCGACATTCTGCCAGGCGGGCGGAATCATCATGCGCACGGCACGGAACAGATCGACGCCACCGGCCAGCAGCACTTCCAGCATGTTGTCCATGCTGGAAGAGTCGGAGCCGGTCAGGTTAACCAGCGGCTGCAGAGTCTGCAGATCCGGCAGTTCCGGCGAGCTGAACTTGGCCGCCCGGGCAATCGCCCAGTTCCGGTTGCCGTCGATGGTGTTGATTTCACCGTTGTGGGCCAGATAGCGGAAGGGCTGCGCCAGCGGCCACCTGGGCATGGTATTGGTAGAAAAGCGCTGGTGGAACACACAAATGGCCGTCTGCAGGTCCGGGTCGCCCAGATCCTTGTAGAAGTTCGCCAGATCCGCCGGCATCATCAGGCCCTTGTAGGCCAGGGTACGATGCGAAAGACTGCAGATATAGAACTCTGGATCATCAGCCATATCGCTCTCGGCGTGGCGTCGGCCGATAAACAGGCTGATTGCGAACTCTTTCTCGGCCTTTCCCGCCGGAACCACGAAAACCTGCTCGATTCGGGGCAGGCAATCCAGCGCCATGGGGCCAAGGCAGCTGTCATCAACGGGCACTTCCCGCCAGCCCATCACTTCCAGGCCCTGCTCTGTCAGGCGCTTCTCAAGCGCCGCGCGACCCGCCGCGGCCTTGTTTTCATCCGGGTTCAGGAAAACCTGACCCACAGCAAACAGGTCTCCCGGCTCCTTGCCGAAAGCCGCCTTCGCCGCTTTCTTCAGAAATGCATCGGGGCTCTGGATCAGGAGGCCACAACCATCGCCGGTCTTTCCGTCTGCAGCGATACCACCTCGGTGGGTCATGCAGGTCAGCGACTCGATGGCAGTTTGCAGCAACTTGTGGGAGGCCTCGCCCTTCATGTGGGCAATCAGACCGAATCCACAGTTGTCCCTGAATTCATCGGGGTGATACAAACCTGTCATCATAAGCGTTCTCTCGCGTAGAAATGCTTTTCAATCAGAAACTTGCGCACCAAGATGGTGCATAAATGTACTGACACTGAAAAAAGGGGCCGGCTATTTTACACACGTAGAACTACGTATTCAAACCAGCCTAAAGTTTAGGGGAGAGCAAAGCCATTGCAATAGCTCAATAAGCTTTATCTTATATGAATTTTTTTCGACTCCAGGACGGTGCCTACTCCGGAGCCGACCGGGTCAGTGACAGAAGGCGTCGAGAGTTGCTGCCAGGCTTTCTTTCCGGGCATCGGCAGTCACAAACGCATCACCGATACTGCGCAACAAAACCAGACGGAGTGCGCCATCGACATTTTTCTTGTCGACCGCCATCAGTCGCATGAAGTCCTCCGGAGTCATGGCTTCCGGAGGCATTTTCGGCAGCCCGGCGCGCAGGATGATATCAACTGCCCGACGATAGTCTTCACCGGAAATCATTCCCTCCCGGGTCGACAGGTCCGCGGCCATGATCATGCCGGTACCTACCGCCTCGCCATGGAGCCAGATTCCGTAACCCGCAAAGGTCTCGATGGCGTGCCCAAAGGTATGCCCAAGATTGAGGATGGCCCGCAGCCCCCCTTCCCGCTCATCAAGAGCCACGACCTCCGCCTTGCAGGCACAGGAACGATAGATGGCTTCGGCGAGCGCGCCGGCTTCCAGCCCCACCAGCGCATCCATATTGTCTTCGAGCCAGGCAAGAAACTCTGTATCCCGGATAAGGCCGTACTTGATCACTTCCGCCAGCCCCGCTGACACCTCCCGGGGTGGCAGGGTTTGCAGAGTGTCGGTGTCGATCAACACCACCTGGGGCTGATGAAAGGCCCCGATCATGTTCTTGCCAAGCGGATGATTTATACCGGTCTTGCCGCCGACAGAGGAATCAACCTGGGACAACAGCGTGGTAGGCACCTGGATAAAAGGCACCCCCCTCTGGTAACAGGCAGCCGCAAATCCGGCCATATCACCGATAACACCACCGCCCAAGGCCACCAGCGTGGTCTTCCGGCTGTGCCGCTGCTCCAGCAGGGCATCGAAAATGCGGTTGAGAGTCTGCCAGTCCTTGAATTTCTCCCCGTCCGGAAGCACGACGGTATCGACCTGCTTGCCCGGAAAACTGTTGCGGATCTTGTCCAGGTACAGGGGAGCCACGGTATCGTTGGTTACGATCATGACCTGGGAGCCGGCGACGTAAGAGGACAGATCGGTGTTACCCAGCAACCCTGAACCGATGATGATCGGATAGCTTCGCTCACCCAGATCAACGGTGAGTTCCCGGAATATCTCAGACATGGTTACGACCTTCCTTACGCACCTGGCGCCGATGCCGTGGCGTTCTCGGGTTAATACGATTGATCAGTTGCCTGACCACAAGGCGGGGGCTTTTCCGGTCCGTGTACATGACCACGTCAGCGAGCTGCCGGTAAATCGGGTCCCGGATTTCAAACAACTTGCGCAAGACCGCCTCGGGATCATCATTCTGCAACAGCGGGCGATTCCTGTCCTTGCGGGTTCGCTCAACCTGCTGGTCGATCGAAGTCTTGAGATAGACCACGATGGAATCCCGTTTCAGCAAAGGATGATTCTCAGGACGCATTACCGCTCCCCCGCCCGTGGCAAGGACCGTCTGGGGCTCAGCGGACAGCTGCTCAAGCATGGCCGTTTCCCGCTGCCGGAAACCATCTTCGCCCTCAACATCAAAAATCCACGGGATATTGGCGCCGCACCGTTCTTCGATGATTCGGTCGGTATCGAGAAAACGGTAACCCAGCTCACGGGCCAACATGCGACCGATAGTACTTTTCCCGGCGCCCATCGGGCCAACCAGAACAATGCGTTTGGGCAAAGACATAACTTCCGCTCAACAGGTTTCAGGCGGGTGAGAATATCACAAAAAAAGCCGCCGGTTTTACGCGGCGGCTTCTGGCTTCAGCGGGACGGTTACCGGAGCAAATCGTTCTTGATGATTTTCGGCGTGATGAAAATCAACAGTTCGCTGCGCTCGTCGATATGCTCCGTCCGCTTGAACAGGCGGCCCACGTAGGGAATATCGCCCAGGAACGGGGTCTTGGTCACCTGGGTGGCCACTTCTGACTGGAAGATACCGCCGAGAACCACTGTTTCGCCGTTGCCAACCAGCACCTGAGTGGTGACCTCATTGGTGTTGATGGACGGGATACCGGCAGTGACCTCACCTCGGGAATCCTGATTCACCACCAGATCCATGATGATCTTGTCATCCGGCGTGATCTGCGGAGTCACTTCCAGGGACAGCACCGCTTCCTTGAAGGACACGGAGGTGGCGCCGCTGGAGGAAGCCTCCTGATAGGGAATTTCCTCACCGGACTTGATGGAGGCCGTTTGGCGATCGGCAGTCACGACACGCGGCTGGGAAACAACCTCGGCCTGACCGTCACTCTCCAGTGCAGACAGTTCCAGATCCACCAGGAAATCATCGCTGCCCCAGCCGATCGCAAAGGAGGAGGCGCCCTCGCCGGTCACGCCCAGGTCCACAGCAAGCGCACCCGGGAAGGTGATAGTGCTGTCGTTACCGGCTGCGGCATCACGGGCTTCCTGCAGGGTACCCTGGGAGCCGCCAACAGTGAACACGTTGTCACCGCTGACATCGTAAGCCGCGCCACCCCAACGGATACCCAGGTTCTCGGCAACGTTGGTTTGTGCACGAACAATCCGTGCTTCGATGGACACCTGGCGGACCGGTACATCCCAGGTGGAGACCAGGCGACGGATTTCCTCGAGCTTCTCGGAGGTCTCACGCACGCTGATGGTGTTGGTGCGCACATCCGAGGAGATGAAGCCACGATCGGAAATCAGCTCTTCGTCAGCCTTGATAAGCTCGACAATATCGGCGGCCTTGGCGTAGTTGACCTGGATAATATCCAGACGAACCGGCGCCAGCTCGGCGATCTGCTTGGAGGTTTCCAGTTCCAGCTTCTCACGGGCTGCAATTTCGTCGGCAGGGGCAACCAGCAGTACGTTCCCGATCTGGCGCTTGTCCAGGCCCTTGGTTTTCAGAATCAGATCCAGAGCCTGATCCCACGGCACGTTCTGAAGTCGCAGCGTAATGCTGCCGGTTACCGTGTCGCTGGCAACCAGGTTCAGACCGGTGAAATCGGCAATCAGCTGTAGCACCGAGCGCACTTCGATGTCCTGGAAGTTCAGGGACAGCTTTTCGCCGGTATACGGGAATTTCTCCTCACGACGGGCTTCCGCTTCCTGCTCGCTCAGTTTTTCCACACTGACGGTGAATTCACTGCCGGACTGGTAGGCGATGTAATCGTAGTTGCCCTCGGGCACGATCTCGACCACGGCACTGCCATCCTGGACATAGGTATCGATACGGTTTACCGGCGTCGCAAAATCCGTGACGTCCAGGCGACGGCGCAGATTTTCGGGAACAGTCAGCTCCGGCATGGTGAGGCGGATCTTGCCTCCCAGCTCAACCAGATCAACCGGGGTCGTGCTGGTTCCCAGATCGAGAACAACCCGGCCTTCGCCGTCTTTACCGCGCCGGAAATCGACTCCGGCCAGGGCATTGGTGTCTGTGGCCGGCTCGTTCCTCGCCGTTACCTGATCAGACGAACTGGCAGAGGCCGGTGCCATGCTTTCGCCGCCAATGGTCATCACCAGAGCGTTATCCTTGCGGACGGTGTCATAGGGCACCAGTTCAACAAGATTGAAAATCAATCGGGTCCGGTCGGGAGTTTCCACCACTGTCACACTCTGGGCATTGCCGCCCCCGAGCGGAATGCTGCGGCTATCCAGCCCGCTGGTGGTATCGCGCAGATCCACGGCGATCCGGGCCGGGCGCTCAATGGTGTAGCCGGTAGGCTCGGGCGGCTGCCCGTCAAACTGGAGGGTCACCTCCAACCGTTCTCCCGGAAGCGAGGAAAACGACACGTCCTCCAGCGTGACCGCGTTGGCCAGGCCGGACAACAACCCCAAAGCAATCACGCCGACGTATACATTGAGTTTTTTGAACATCGCTAGCCTCGACCCCAAACCTTTTTGTTCGTGCATGTTTCTTTCAATCTTCATATTTGCCGCTCCCTAGCCTTGTTCCTCGAACAGGGACAGGGAACGAGGACGCTCCACCCATCCGCCCGAGCCATTCGGAACGATTTCAATCAATTCGACGCGGCTCTCGCTGACACCCACAATACGGCCGTAGTTTTCGCCCATGTAATTGCCGGTGGTGACCCGATGAATGCCGCCTGTGTTATCCCGGATGAGAGCGAACAGATTACCCTCCGCTCCACGAAGCGTGCCGACCATGCTGAGTTCCTTGAGGTCAAAGTTCTCCAGAACTTCCCTCGGGCGATCCAGATTCGGCTCGACATCGCTGGCCGGCTGATCGTCAACCATAGTCAACTGGACATCCACCGGTGGCTCAAACGGAGCACGCCGATCCGCGGCTGAATAAGTAAACGCCTCATAGGCCTTGAATTCCGGCAGTGGCTCTACATGCCCCCGGGGCTTGGCCCGGGTTTCTGCCATGAATTGATCCAGATCCGAAAAACCGCTCTCCTGGGTACAGGCCGTCAGCAAGGACACCAGACACACTCCCAGCCAGGCCTTACCTGCATGCTTTGCTGCCATGCTTACTCTCCAGCCCGGTAGCGGTAAGTACGAGCGACAACCTGCATATCAAGCTGCTCTCCATCTCCGCCTGTTGGTTTGATGGTTAAATCGTGCAGTGTCACGATCCGTGGGAGGCTTGCAACACTGCTCACAAATGACGCCAACTCGTGATAGGTGCCGGAAACCCGGATGTTGATGGGCAACTCGGCATAGAAATCACGCTGCTGCTCCGGCTGCAGCTTGATTTCCTGCAACGACAGCCCGCTGCCAAGCGCGGTGTTGGTGATGTCCTCAAGCAGGCCGGGCACTTCGGTTTCACTGGGCAACTGACGCACCAGCGCGCCAAAGGTTTCCTCCATTTCAGCCATTTGTGCCTTGAACACGTCGAGGTTGGCTACCTGGTAGGCTTTTTCCTCGTATTTCTTTCGCAATTCCTGCTCGGTTTTCTGCACCCGCTCGAGCTGGGCATACTGATCCTTGATGAAAAACCAGTACCCGCCGCCGACGATCAGGCCGAACACGATCAGCGCAACAATGATCTTGACCGGTGTCGGCCAGATGCCGGCATTGTTGAGGTCCAGATCGTTGACATCGAATTCATTCAGGCTTTTGAGAGAGTCCGCGAGGCTCATTACTTATCCTCCCCTTCGGGCTCGGGGGTTTTCTGTTTCACAGACAGGTTGAACTGACTGTATCCGGCGCGGCGCTGGTCAGCAGCGGCAACGTTGGAGAGGTTTGGATCGGTGAACCAGTCTGACTTCTCGAAATCGCGCATGAGGGTGGAAATCCGGCTGTTGGACTCGGCCATACCGACAATCTGGATGTTATCGCCGGTTTTCTTCAGGTCCGTGTAGAAAAGACCGTCCGGGAGGGTTTGAACCAGTTCATCAAACACCCGAACAATCACCGGACGCTTGCCCTGAAGATCCTGGATAACCTGCATCCTTGCCAGCAGCTCGTCGCGCTTGCGCTTGAGGTTCTCGATTTCCTTGATCTGGGCATCCAGCTTCTTGGACGCTGTTTCTATGTAGGCGTTACGGGACTGCTGGTAGGCAATCCGGTTGTCCATGTCAGTCTTCCAGAGGAACACACTACCGGCGCCAATAATCGCTGCAGCCAGGATCATGGCCACAAACTGCTTCTGCTTCTCGGCGCGCAGCTCTTCCCGCCAGGGTCTGAGGTTAATCTTTGCCATCAGTCGAAGCTCCTCATTGCCAGGCCACACGCAATCATCAGTGAGGGCGCATCATTGCTGAGTGCCGATGCGTTTACCCGGGACCCCACGGCCATGTCGGCAAAGGGATTTGCCACCAATGCGGGCGTTCCGGTCTTCTCCTCCACCATCTCAATCAGGCCCTGGATCGACGCGGTGCCACCGGCAAGTACCACATAATCCACTGCGTTGTACTGACTGGCCCCGAAGAAGAACTGGAGCGCCCGGGCCACCTGCTGGACCACGGCTTCCCGGAACGGCGTCAGCACTTCGGATTCATAATCATCAGGCAGGCCGCCCTGTTTCTTGGCCAGACCGGCCTCCTCCAGGGACAGGCCGTAGCGGCGCTGAATTTCCTCGGTCAGCTGCTTGCCACCGAAAATCTGTTCGCGGGTGTACACCGTCACGCCGCCGGCAAGTACGCTCAGCGTGGTCATGGTCGCACCGATATCAACGATGGCAACCACCAACTCCTCACCCTGGGACTCAAGCTGGGGCTCGATCAGGGCGTAGGCGCGCTCCAGCGCATAGGCTTCCACGTCAACGATCTTGGTAGTGAGGCCGGCAATTTCCAGCGCATCTTCCCGGATATCGACGTTTTCCTTCCGGCAAGCTGCCAGCAATACATCAACCTGATCGGGATTGGTTTCTGATGGCCCCTGCACCTCGAAGTCGATCGCAACTTCATCCAGGGGATAGGGAATGTACTGGTCTGCCTCCAGTGCGATCTGGTCTTCCATCTCGAATTCATTGAGACCGCCGTCCATCTGGATCAGCTTGGTGATCACAGCAGAGCCGGAGACCGCAACCGCAACCTGTTTAAGACTGGTACGGGACTTGGATGCGACGCGTTTGAGAACTTCCCCGACCGCCTCGACATCCGTGATGTTTTTTTCTACCACGGCGTTAGCCGGCAATGGCTCCACCGCGTAGCTTTCAACCTTGTACCGGCCGCCCTGCTTCGACAGCTCCAGAAGTTTGACCGAGCTGGAGCTAACATCCACGCCCAGCACTGCACTGGATTTCTTTCCGAACAATCCGAACACGCGCTCACCCTATACCTGGTTACATGCACCCGGTTAAATAACTTATGTGTTTTTTATGTAAGAGAATTTCTTCTGCTTTCCGTCTACAATGCCTGTTCTTCTTTTTGAGATGCATTGCTTTACAGCGAAGTGAGTTACTCTTCCTAAAGCAATTTCTCAAATGATAGACCTATATCCAACTGTTGTCAGAAAAAAATGTCTCATTTGTTGCGTACATCTCGTCTTTTCGCCTGGCTGTTTCTAACTGGACTGAGTGTCGCGGTTATTACAGCGTCAGGCTTCTATCTTTACCTTCGTCCCGGGCTGC
Source organism: Marinobacter pelagius (assembly GCF_003315345.1). Lineage (GTDB taxonomy): Bacteria > Pseudomonadota > Gammaproteobacteria > Pseudomonadales > Oleiphilaceae > Marinobacter > Marinobacter pelagius_A. The sequence continues at coordinate 65,785 of NZ_QNRO01000010.1, read as the reverse complement.
CCCCCGTCGAGCAATTGCTGGACATCAAGCTCCAGACGCCGCTGAGGGTCTATTCCAAGGACAACAGATTAATAGCAGAATTCGGGGAAAAGAGAAGGGCACCAATCACAATCGAACAGATCCCTACAATTCAGTTACAAGCCTTCATGGCAGCTGAAGACGCCCGGTTCTACGAGCATTTCGGAGTCGATATCAAAGGCCTGATGCGGGCTGCAGTGCAATTGGTCTCCACCGGTGAAATCCAGTCCGGCGGCAGTACCATCACCATGCAGGTTGCAAAAAATTACTTTTTGTCACGGGATCGGACCTTTATACGAAAGTTCAACGAGATACTTCTGGCTCTTCAGATAGAGCGTGAGCTGGACAAGGATCGCATTTTCGAGCTGTATCTGAACAAAATCTACCTGGGCAACCGGGCCTATGGCATTGCTGCGGCGGCACAGGTTTACTATGACAAACCGGTCAGAGAGCTGACACTGGCCCAAATGGCGATGCTGGCAGGCCTGCCCAAGGCCCCCTCGGCCTATAACCCTCTCGCCAACGCCGAACGTGCCCTGATCCGCCGCAACTGGATTCTCGGGCGCATGCAGGAACTGGGATACATCACCCCTGACGCCTATGATCTGGCGGTAAACGCTCCGCTGACCGCCAGTTACAACGCCACCGAAGCAGAAGTGGATGCAGACTATGTGGCGGAAATGGCCCGGGCCGAGATGGTGCGCCGGTTTGGCGAGGATGCCTACACTGACGGCTACTCCGTCACCCTGACTGTAGAAGGCGACAAGCAACAGGCGGCAACCGAAGCCCTGCGTGCAGGCCTTGAAGCTTATGACCAGCGCCACGGCTTCCGTGGACCTATCGGCCAGATCGATCCTGAAGAATTGAAGGAACGCGAGCTTTCCGATCTGGCACGGAATTATCCGCGGGTCGAGTCTCTGCTACCTGCGATTGTTACCTCGGTCAATGACGATGAACAGCGGGTCGAGGTACACGCCCGAAGCATCGGACAAGCCGTCATGCCTTTCGAAACCATGACCTGGGCCAAGCGCCACAAGACCGAGGACCTGACCGGACCCGCGCCCAAGAAGCCTTCCGATGTGGTTGCGGTCGGTGACGTGGTGTATGTGAAGTTGCAGAACCCGGCCATGATCGGTCCGGAAAACGAAGGCACGGAAGAATCTCAGACCACCCCGGTCGAGGTGGCCCTGAGCCAGGTACCGAAAGTGGAGGGTGCACTGATCTCCCTGGAAGCAGACACCGGCGCCATCGACGCGCTTGCCGGTGGCTACAGCTTCAATCAGAGCAAGTATAACCGGGCAACCCAGGCCGATCGCCAGCCCGGCTCCACCTTCAAGCCATTCCTGTATCTGACCGCGCTCGAGAACGGCATGACCCCGGCGACCATCTACAATGATGCACCGATCGTGTTCGAGGACTCGGAACTGGAAACCGCCTGGCGCCCGGAAAACTCGTCAGGGCGCTTTGGTGGCCCGACCCGGCTGCGGGAGGCGCTTTACCGCTCGAAGAACCTCGTTTCCGTCCGACTGTTGCGCGATGTCGGCATCAGGACCACGCTCGAAAACCTGGAACAGCTTCGCATCCCTGTCGATAACATGCCGGACAACCTGTCCCTGGCGCTCGGCAGTGGCCTGATAACCCCCATGCAGCTGGCCCGCGCCCAGGCCGTCATCGCCAATGGCGGCTTCGATGTGGAACCCTACCTCATCGAGGAAATTCGGGACATGAACGGTGAGGTCATCTACCAGGCTCCGAAAACCATCCTTTGTGAAGATAACTGTGACGACCTGGTCGCCGACGAAGAACTCGACGAAAAGCCCGAATCACTGACAGACGCCAATCCGAAAGATCTGACCAGCGAGGAGCTGACAGACACCCGGGATGACCAACCGGTTCGCCTCATGAAACGCCTTGCCGACGAGCGCTCTGTCTATATTCTGCACTCGATGATGCAGGACGTGATCCGCCGTGGTACTGGCCGTCGGGCACAGGCCCTGGGCCGCAGTGACATCGCCGGCAAGACCGGAACCACGAATGAGCAGCGGGACACCTGGTTTGCAGGCTTCAACCACAAGGTCGCCACTACCGTATGGGTAGGCTTCGACCAGCCGGCACCCCTTGGCCGCGGCGAGTACGGTGCCAGCACCGCGCTGCCCATCTGGATCGATTACATGCAGGTTGCTCTCAAGGACACCCCACCGGCTGTAATGCCCCGTCCGAACGGCATCGTGAATGTGCGCATCAATCCGGAGACCGGTGAACGGGCTCGCCCCGGTGAGGAAGGAATTTTCGAGGTGTTCAAGGAAGAGAACGCGCCACAACCGCTGACAGCCGAAGAACGTGACGGCACCAACAACAACGGGAACGGCGACCTTTCCCGCCAACTGTTCTGATCTTTTCCTTCACGCACAAAAAAACCGGCGGGATCACCGCCGGTTTTTTTATATCCCGAGGACGATCAGATGATGTCGTCCATGGACTTGAGCGGGTAGTGAGCCGGATACGCGTTGCGGGCAACACCGGAATCCACGGCTGCACGGGCAACCGCCGCCGGAACCACTTCCAGCAGACGCACATCCATCGGCTTCGGAATGATGTATTCCTTGCCGAACTCGAACTTGTCTACACCGTAGGCTTCGCAGATTTCCTGCGGTACCGGCTCCTTCGCCAGCTCACGGATCGCGTTGACCGCAGCCACCTTCATTTCCTCGTTGATCGCAGTGGCACGAACGTCCAGCGCACCACGGAAAATGAACGGGAAGCCCAGCACGTTGTTGACCTGGTTCGGGTAGTCGGAACGGCCGGTAGCCATGATGAGGTCATCACGAACCGAACTGGCCAGCTCCGGGCTGATCTCCGGATCAGGGTTGGAACATGCGAAAACGATCGGATTCGGAGCCATTTTCTTCAGCTGATCGGCTGACAGAAGATCCGGACCGGAGAGACCAACAAAAACGTCCGCACCATCAATGGCGTCATCAAGTGTGCGCTTGTCGGTATCGTTGGCAAACATTGCCTTGTACTGGTTGAGATCGTCACGACCAGAGTGGATCACACCCTTGCGGTCGAGCATGAAGATGTTCTCAGAGCGAATACCGCAGCTGATCAGCAGCTTCATGCAAGCGATAGCGGCTGCTCCGGCACCCAGACACACCACTGTCGCTTCTTCAATTTTCTTGCCCTGCAGCTCAAGGGCATTGATCATGCCGGCTGCAGTCACGATTGCCGTACCGTGCTGGTCATCATGGAAGACTGGCACGTTACATTTTTCGATCAACGCTCGCTCAATCTCGAAGCACTCTGGTGCCTTGATGTCTTCAAGGTTGATACCACCAAAGGTATCCGCGATACGCTCAACCGTTTCAATAAACGCCTGCGGGCTTTCGGAATTGACCTCGATATCGAAGACATCAATTCCGGCAAAGCGCTTGAACAGTACGCCCTTGCCTTCCATTACCGGCTTGCTCGCCAGCGGACCCAGGTTACCCAGACCAAGAATCGCGGAACCATCGGAGATGACAGCCACCAGGTTGCCCTTGGCGGTGTACTTGTATGCGTTCTCCGGGTCCTTTGCGATCTCGCGGACCGGTTCGGCAACCCCGGGGCTATACGCCAGGGAAAGGTCGCGGGAGGTCTGGGTCGGCTTGGTGATTTCAACACTCAGCTTACCAGGCCGCGGCTTGGCGTGATATTCAAGGGCTGCTTCTTTCAGATCTTGAGACATTGCCACTGTTCCGTTTGTCACGTTTAAAGGTAATGAACCGCCGGAGCTTGCCCAGCGGAGCGCGCCATTATGGCCCGCCCGTCCCGAAACGACAAGTGGCAACAGCGCATTTTGTGATCAGTCAATAGGGCTAATTGCGTATATCGCAAATTTCTACACACTGGCAAATGGCCATAAAAAAAGCGCCCGGAGGCGCTTTTTTTGCATGCAACAGTCGATATCAGGACTTGTTGCCACCGATACGGCCACCGAAGCGCTTGTTGAAACGCTCGATACGACCGCCGGTGTCCATAACCTTCTGCTTACCGGTGTAGAACGGGTGGCACTGGGAACAAACATCCAGCTGCAGATCGTGGCCAACGGTGGAACGGGTCTTGATGACGTTACCGCAGGAACAGGTGGCGGTAACCTCTTCGTACTTCGGGTGAATACCTTCTTTCATGGCGAACCTCTTTCGGTCATGCCGCTACCCGGTCACGGGGAATCAATCCCTGGCGCCTGGCACCGCATGTTTGAATCAAAGTGAAAGGCGAGGCACAATCATGCCCTGCCGAAAACAGACCGCGAATAATACTTGCAATCTCTGTGACAGGCAAGCCTTACGGGCGCTTCATTCCCTGCCTCGCAGCCACAATACCACCAGGCTGCCGGGTTCGATCCCTAAGTGAAAACCACAACATCACCTGAAATGGAGTCCCGAGTGCCCCGAACCGCACGAATCGCCCTCAACCGTCCATTAAGGAGACTGTTTGATTACCTCATCCCTGAAGGCATGCAGGTTACTCGGGGGCAAAGGGTACAGATTCCGTTCGGCCGGCAGCAGTTGACCGGCCTGGTGGTGGAAACGGATGTGGAGCCGCCCGAGGGCATCACCCTTAAAACCATCAGCCATGTGCTTGAGGACTGGCAGGCCCTGCCAACGGAAACCTTTGATCTTCTGAGCTGGGCCAGCACCTATTACCAGCACCCACTCGGAGAATGCCTGTTCACCGCGCTACCGCCCGCGCTCCGCCGGGGCCGGCCCGCCCGGGAAAAAGAGGAAGAGAGCTGGACGGCAAAAAGTTCGGGTAGTGAATTGGCAGCCAATGCCCACCGCCAGAAAGCCCTGCTGCAATGGCTGAGCCAGCAACCTGCTCCCGCCAGTACCGGCACCATTATCAAGGCCGGGTTTACCCGTGCCCAGATCAAAGGCCTCGCCGGGAAGGGGCTGATTGAGCAAGCGCAGCAGGAGAATAACCCGGCAGTCGCACTACTATCCCCGGACCTTCGACCGACCCTGACACCAACCCAGAAGCAAGCGGCAAGCCAGCTTCCCGCGGGGAAGGACGGTTTTGATACCACCCTCCTGTACGGAATCACAGGCAGCGGTAAAACCGAGATCTATCTTCATTACCTCAAGGAACACCTGACCGATACGGGCCAGGGGTTAGTGCTGGTGCCGGAGATCAACCTGACCCCGCAAACCGTTGCCCGTTTCCGACATTACTTCGGAGACCGCATCGTGGTGTGGCACTCGGCGCTGAATGATGGCGAACGGCTGAACACCTGGCTCAAGGTCCGCCGCGGCCAACCGGTCATCCTGATTGGCACCCGGTCCGCCGTGCTGCTGCCGTTCATTGGCCTTGAAACCATAATCGTTGATGAAGAGCATGACAGCTCCTATAAGCAGGGCGAGGGCTTCCGCTATTCGGGACGGGACCTGGCGGTTTATCGTGCCCATCTGAACAAGTGCCCCATCATACTTGGCTCTGCCACCCCATCCCTGGAGTCCTACCACAATGCCCGCCAGGGCAAGTATCGGCTGGTCAGACTCGAAGAACGGGCGAAAAAGGCAGTACCGCCCACCATGAGCCTGCTCGATATCCGCAGCCGTCCACTGGAGGGCGGGCTTTCCCGCCCTGCCCTGAACGCCATCCGGGACACCCTCGACCGGGGTGAGCAGGCTCTGGTGTTCGTAAACCGCCGAGGCTATGCCCCGGTTATGATGTGCTTTGATTGTGGCCACATGGTCGAATGCCCCCGCTGCGACACCCGGCTGACCTACCATCGCCGGGACCGCGCCATGCGCTGCCACCACTGCGACTACCAGGCCGCCGCCACCAGTCATTGCCCCAAATGCCAGAGCGAGGCGTTCAAGCCGGTCGGCCAGGGTACCGAGCGGACCGAAGACACGCTGGCCGAAGCTTTTCCGGCCGTGCCGGTGGTTCGGGTCGACCGGGACAGCACCCAGAGAAAAGGCAGCATCCAGGCCATCCTGGACAAGGTGAACAGCGGCGCGCCCTGCGTGCTGGTGGGAACCCAGATGCTCGCCAAGGGCCACGACTTCCCGAATGTGACTCTCGTGGTGGTGGTGAATGCCGATGGCGGACTGTTCAGCGTGGATTTCCGCGCGCCCGAACAGCTCATCCAGACCCTGCTCCAGGTCAGTGGACGGGCCGGCCGTGGCAACAAGGCCGGCAAGGTGCTGATCCAGACCTGCCACAGCGACCATCCGCTGCTCAAATCACTGTGCACAGAGAACTACCTGAGCATTGCCGACCAACTGATGGCAGAACGGGAGCAGGGCCAGTTCCCACCGTTCCGGCACATGGCCATCTTCCGCGCCGAAGCAGACACCATGCAGAGCAGCCTGGAACTGCTGGACGCCATCAAACCCTCCGCCTCCGGCCCCGGCATCGAAACCTGGGGCCCCCTGCCCGCCCTGATCGCCCGCCGCGCCGACCGTCACCGCGCCCAACTGGTGCTACTCAGCAATCAAAGGGGCCGGCTTAACGCTGTTCTTGCCGGCATCTGCCAGCACCTGGACCAGCAGAAGCTCCCGCCAAAGGTGAAATGGATGGTGGATGTGGATCCGCAGGAGATTGGATAACAACGTCGCCAACTACTGCTTCCCTCGCGATTTTTAGTTTTCGTGGCGGGAATGGACATCAGCCGCCACGGGGCTAATATCAAGACGACATATTAACACTCTTTTATTTGCAAAAATCATATAAAGGCCCTTTCTAGAGCCTCCAGTCAAGCACTGGTCCAAGCGAAATAAATTTCAGGGAGATTGGCATGCCAGGGAGACTTCCCCTACTCGGTTTAACATTATCTGCGACTTTCCTGTTGTCTGCGTGCGGGGGCCAGGAGTACTCCCAACCTCTGGCTCCGCAGGGCAATCCACCTTCCCCCTTATTTGAGCCGTGGACCCCGCCAACCAACACTCAGACTGAAACCGGCGACTCCGAACCAGTGGTTTCACTACCGATCAGCCCCGGGTATTACGAGACCACGGTTAACGTTGAAGAAGGAAACACCTACTCGGGTGTCGCGACCATCATTGACCCTGACGGCAGTTTCGTAACGTTCATTTCCCAGACCGACGCCACATTTGGAGTACTGGGGGGGACGGGTGAGAATCAGATCGTCGGAGCCGGCACCAATATTTTCTATTCTGAAACATGGGACCAGGTTGATGGCACGGTCAGCGGCCAGGCTACCGACTCGGAAACGGCTACGCTTAAAGTCGAAGCACCGGAAACCGGCTATCGATCAGTGGTCGAGCTTTCGCGAAGCAACGGTATCAGCGATACCCCAATAGCCATTGCCGATCTCGCTGGCTCCTACCTGATGCAGGACAGCAACGTCGTTACTACCCAAATCACCATCAACGCCGATGGTTCCCTGACGGGCACTGACCAACGTGGCTGCATCTTCAATGGTTCGGTAAACATCCCGGACACTTCCGTGAACGTTTTCCGAGTACTGTTTACTGCAGAGAACTGCGGCAGCTCAGGAGGATCGAGCGCCGAACAAAGAAATGGAGACTATCGGGCACTTGGAGTCTTCGGGGGTGACCAAATTCTTGTAATCGGCACCAACAGTGCGGTAATCACGTACTTTCGCGGACTCAAATAAAGACTTTACGTCCACGCCCGGCATTTGCCGGGCTTTTTGCTTACATCCAAACTTTCCGCGATAATACCCGCCTTCTGTTTCCATCGGGCTCCCTGCCCTGACACCCATTCTCCAGTAAACCGAGTCATCTGACAGCATGAAAGAGACCGTTTCCGAGCTGCTCCAGTCTGCGCTGGCAGCGCTGCAATCTGAAGGCACCCTGCCCGCGGACCAGACCTTTACCCCGCAAGTAGGCAACACCAAGGACAAGGCCCACGGCGATTACGCCTGCAACATTGCCCTGGTTGCCTCCAAGGCCGCAGGCTGCCCGCCACGCCAACTTGCCGAGGCTCTGGTTGACCGTTTGCCGGAGAGCAAGGCGGTGGTCAAGGTGGAGATTGCCGGGCCCGGCTTCATCAACTTTTTCATGAGCACGGCCAGCGCCTTCGAAATCGTGGAGACTGTCCTGAACGAGGCGGACCGGTTTGGCCGCAACGACAGCGGCAAAGGCGAGAAGGTGCAGGTGGAATTTGTCTCCGCCAACCCCACCGGCCCCCTGCACGTGGGCCACGGCCGTGGCGCAGCGATTGGTGACAGCCTGAGCCGGCTGCTGGAAGCCAATGGTTACAAGGTTACCCGCGAGTTCTATTACAACGACGCCGGCGCCCAGATCAACAACCTGGCGCTGTCTGTCCAGTCCCGCGCCAAGGGCCTGACCCCTGACGATGACAGCTGGCCGGCTGACGGTTACCGCGGTGACTACATTATTGATGTCGCGAAGTCCTACCTGGCGGGTGAAACCGTGACGGCCGACGACCGGGAAGTAACCGGCAAAGGCGACCCGGAAGACATGGATGCCATCCGGGAATTTGCCGTGGCCTATCTGCGCCGGGAACAGGATCTGGACCTGAAAGCCTTCGGCGTGCACTTTGACGTCTATTTCCTGGAATCCGCCCTGTACGAGGATGGCAAGGTAGAAGCCACCGTCAAGCGCCTGCAGGAGAACGGCTATACCTATGAACAGGATGGCGCCATGTGGCTGCGCACCACCGAGTTCGGAGATGACAAGGACCGGGTGATGCGCAAGAAGGATGGCGGTTACACCTACTTCCTGCCGGATGTGGCCTACCATCTCGACAAGTGGCAGCGGGGCTTCACCACCGTCATCAACGAACAGGGGGCGGACCACCACTCCACCGTCACCCGGGTCAGGGCTGGCCTCCAGGCGCTGAAGGCCGGCATCCCCCAGGGCTGGCCCGATTACGTGCTGCACCAGATGGTCATGGTCACCCGCTCTGGCCAGGAAGTGAAAATTTCCAAACGTGCCGGCAGCTACGTCACTGTGCGCGATTTGATCGACGAAGTCGGCCGGGATGCCACCCGGTTCTTCCTGGCGGCACGCCGGGTAGACTCACAGTTGACCTTCGATATCGACCTGGCCCGCTCCCAGACCAATGAAAACCCGGTCTATTACATCCAGTATGCCCATGCCCGGATTTGCAGCGTACTGCGCAAACTCGCGGACGAAGGCGTTAACCGCGACCGCCATGAGTGCATTGGCGACCTGTCGATTCTGACCCTGGATGAGGAAAAGGACCTGGCCAACCAGCTGGCGAAATACCCGGAACTGGTCACCAACGCCGCCGCCCAGCGAGAGCCGCACCACGTGGCCCACTACCTGCGCGAGCTGGCCGGGCAGTTCCACACCTATTACAACGCGCACAAGGTATTGATCGAAGATACCGCCCTGCGGGATGCACGCCTGAGCCTGTACCTCGCGGTTCGCCAGGTACTCGAAAACGGCCTGGACCTGCTGGGCGTCAGCGCACCGGAAGTGATGTAAGACAACCCAATGTCCCGAGACTACGCCCGCAAAGACCGGCCCAGCCGGTCTTCCGCCACGCCAAAGAAGGCACCTGCAAGGCCTGCACGCTCGAAACAGCGTGCCCGGCCTGCTGCACCGGCACACCGACAGCACGGCAGCCTTTCACTGAAGTGGATCCTGTCCCTGGCGACGGTGGGCGGCTTTATCGGGTTTATTGTCTACCTCAACTCCCTGCCGGCCACGAGCCAGCAGGCCAAAGCGCCGGCCCAGGTTCAGGCACCGGTACAGCAGGTACCAAAAACTGCCACCCAGGAAGAAAAGAAGCAGAATTTCCGCTTCTACGAAATGCTGCCAGAATCCGAAGTGGTGCCGCCCAAGGTAGAGGAGTACAGTCCCTCCCCGACCAAGCAGAACTTCGATTACCTGGTCCAGTCCGGCTCCTTCCGCAGCCGTGAAGACGCCGAACGCCAACGGGCCCAGATTGCCTTCCAGGGACTACGGGCCAGCGTTCAACGGATTGATCTGGACAACGGTTCGGTCTGGTACCGGGTAAATGTCGGGCCATTCACCTCCCGCAGCCAGATGAACTCGGCCATCGACAAGCTGGTTTCGCTGAACATCCAGCCTTTGATTCGGAAGATTCCCAAAGAGGGCTGACCTCTTCTCTTGGTGGAAGCACCTTTCGGGGATGTGATTCCGAAACACGCTGTGGATACGTCCCTGTACGCTCCGCTCCGCCATCCATGGCTCCGCAGGGTTTCGGAATCACATCCCCGAAAGGCGCTCGAAATACAGCAGTTTCGCATACTCGGACAGGTTCAACTCCCAGGTTTTGGGTCGGGTTTGGAGACCGTTCTCCAAAACTGTGCGGAGCCATGGATGGCGGAGCCCAAGCGTCACAGGGACGTGCCGCAAGGAGCGTGTTTTGGAGAACGGTCTCCAAACCCGACCTACTCCCAGAGCCAAACCTCTTGAATTCCCACCATAAGCCTCCATAACTTCGGAATACCAATTTCAAACAGGCAATTGGAGCCCCAATGACTACCATTCTTTCTGTCCGGCGAGACGACGAAGTCGCCATGGGAGGCGACGGCCAGGTTTCCCTTGGCAACACCGTCATGAAAGGCAACGCCCGCAAGGTACGCCGTCTCTACAACGGCCAGGTAATTGCCGGCTTTGCCGGAGGAACCGCGGACGCCTTCACCCTGTTCGAACGGTTCGAAGCACAACTGGAAAAACACCAGGGCAATCTGACCCGAGCCGCGGTGGAACTGGCGAAGGACTGGCGAACGGATCGGGCTCTCAGAAAACTCGAAGCCCTGCTGGCCGTGGCGGACAAAACCGCCTCTCTGATCATTACCGGCAACGGTGACGTCATCGAACCCGAGCAGGGCCTGATCGCCATCGGTTCCGGCGGCCCCTTCGCCCAGGCTTCAGCCCGCGCCCTGCTGGAAAATACCGAGCTTTCCGCCCATGAGATTGTGGAAAAAGGCCTGGATATCGCGGCCGACATCTGTATCTACACCAACCACAATCGCACCGTTGAAGTGCTACCCACCAAAGATTGATCCGGAGCGACCATGTCTGCAATGACTCCCCGAGAGATTGTCCACGAACTCAACAAACACATCGTGGGCCAGGAAGAAGCCAAACGCGCGGTGGCCATCGCGCTGCGGAACCGCTGGCGCCGGATGCAGCTGGATAGCAGCCTGCGGGACGAGATTACCCCCAAGAACATCCTGATGATCGGCCCCACCGGTGTCGGCAAGACCGAAATTGCCCGTCGCCTGGCCAAGCTGGCCGATGCCCCTTTCCTGAAGGTGGAAGCCACCAAGTTCACCGAAGTGGGCTATGTAGGACGGGATGTGGAGTCCATCGTCCGCGATCTGGCGGACATGGCAGTGAAAATGTTGCGCGAGAAGGAAATGAAGCGCCACGAAAGCCGTGCCCTGGATGCCGCCGAGGAACGGATTCTGGACGCCCTGCTGCCGCCGCCCCGTGACTTCAACGAAGAAAGCCAGCGGGTCAGCAATGACTCCTCCACCCGCCAGCTGTTCCGCAAGAAGCTGCGGGAGGGTGAACTCGATGACAAGGAAATCGAGATCGATCTGCGCAGCGCCGGTGCCGGCGTGGAGATCATGGCGCCCCCGGGCATGGAAGAGATGACCAACCAGCTGCAGAGCATGTTCTCCAACCTGTCTTCCGACAAGCGCAAGACCCGGAAGATGCGAGTGGCCGACGCGCTCAAGCAGGCAAAGGACGAGGAAGCGGCCAAACTGGTCAACGAGGAAGAAATCAAGCAGAAGGCCATTCAGGCGGTGGAGCAGAATGGCATCGTGTTTCTCGATGAGATCGACAAGGTGGCCAAGCGCTCGGAAAACACCTCCTCCGACGTTTCCCGGGAAGGCGTACAGCGGGACCTGCTGCCGCTGATCGAGGGCAGCACCGTGAGCACCAAGTATGGCTCGGTGCGCACCGACCACATCCTGTTCATCGCTTCCGGCGCGTTCCACCTGTCCAAGCCGTCCGACCTGATTCCGGAATTGCAGGGTCGCCTGCCGATCCGGGTTGAGCTGCAGGCCCTGACGCCGGACGACTTCAAGCGCATCCTGACCGAGCCGGATGCGTCACTGGTTCAGCAGTATGAAGCGCTGATGGCGACCGAAGGGGTCAAACTGACCTTCGGTGAGGATGCCATTGCCCGGATTGCGGAGGTGGCCTGGAAGGTCAACGAGACTACCGAGAATATTGGTGCCCGTCGCCTGCACACGGTGCTGGAACGGTTGCTGGAGAGCCTGTCTTACGATGCTGGTGATGCGGTGACCGAGAGCTTCGAGGTGACCGCGGAGTATGTGGACGAGAAGCTTGGGGAGTTGTCCGAGGATGAGGACCTGAGCCGGTATATTCTCTGACGGGAACATGGGGTCAGATGAAGGCTTTCATCTGACCCCGGCATGGACTTGAACTCCGAGCTCTAGCGCAATCTCCGGGGTCTGATGAACGCTTTCATCTGACCCCTTTTTAATTCCGTCACTGGGCCCTGGAGAACAGATGCGTCACGTTCTCCAGGCTGGCGGCGATCTTTCCTTTCTCCGCCTGCTTTTTCCTGCCTTTCGCTACATACAACGGCAACATCTCGCCATAGAGGCTGGTACTGATGGTTCTCTGCTCATCCTCCAGACGGTCCCGGCGCAGCTTGATTCCATACCGGGCCAATTTCGGCTCCAGTTCGTCGGCTCGGTTAAGCAGATCCCGGCGGGTCATCTGGTAGGCATGTTCACACACCATCCGGCGGCTCTGGAAGCTGAACACGTTGGAGAAGAACAGCTTGGCATCATCCCGGGTTGGCTCGAACAGGAGGATTTCCTTGTCCGGATAATCTCTCGCGTACTGGGCGATGCCGGACTGCATGCGGGAATAAACCATGGTCCGGAAAGTCTGCGACAGCAGGTTAGGCATACCTGAGCGGGTAAGTTCGCCCGGCTTCATGGTGCCGGCCCGCACAGCGGCACTGGCATCGATGGGTACCTGGGGATTCACCGCAAACACCACATCTGCGCCATCCTCAAAGGCAACCGAGGCATGCAGACCTTTGCGCAGCGTACCATCAACATAGTAACGCCCATCGATTTCCACCGGCACATAGAGCCCGGGCGATGCGGTGCTGGCCTGGATGGCCTTGGAGATCGGCACATGGTCAAACCCGGGCGCCCCGAAACACACGGCTTCAGTGCTTTCCACATCCGCTGCCACCACATACAGGCTGCGCTTTAGCTCCCGGAAATCGTTGGTGCGCCCGAGCATGGTGAAGGCGCGCTTGAGGTAGTCGTGCAGCCCTTCATTATCGAACAGGCCAGCCGGGGCCGCCTGGGCCAGGATGGTCAGCGCCTCGAGGAAACTCTGATCGTACGGGTTATTGATGAACCGGCTGACCGCGGTAGACATCAGGCCCGGTACCGCCAGCAAACGGCTGCCGATCTCACGGAACGCCGGACGATAGAATACTTCCGGATGGAACGGATGCACCTCCGCCTCGTTTCGCACGAAAATCCGGCACAGCTGGGCCGTGGTCATCTGGTTTGCCAGATTGGCAGCGGCGAAGGAGCCGGCATTGACGCCCACATAGACGTCCAGATTGTTGAAATCCAGGCCGTCAAGCGCCTCATCGAGCGCCCTGAGCGCACCGATCTCATAGATACCGCCCAGCGGGCCACCGCCGCCAAGGGCGAGGCCGATTCTGGGCTTCGGTTTGAGTTCTGTTGAGGCGCTCATAATCAGTCGTTCTCCGGACCGGATCGTTTTCGGTATCCCTTTGGCCACAACATAACAGTCGAATTTAGAAAACACACCCTATAATCCCGGGCCGGGGCAGGATGTCAGGAAACGGCCTGTTCAGAGATGGCCATGGAGGACGTTCGTCCGGGACGCAGATAGCGACCGAAGCCGGCATTCCGCAATGCCAGATCCACGCAACTCTTGATGACATGCGGAGAATCGAGCAGCAGAACATCTTCCAGCAGTTGTATCGCCCACTCACGGCTAATGCTCCGGATGACGGACTTTACCTTGGGCAGACTGGCGGCGTTCATGGACAGGGAGTCGTAGCCCATGGCCATCAGCAGCAACGCACCACCGGGATCGCCCGCCAGCTCACCGCAGATGCCCACCGGCTTGCCGACCGCATGGGCGTCCTGGGCAATCCGCACCAGGGCCTGGAGCACCGCCGGGTGGTAGGAATGGTACAACTGCGCGACCCTGGGGTTGTTGCGATCCACCGCCAGCAGATACTGGGTCAGGTCATTGGAGCCCACGGACAGGAAATCCACCCGGTCCGCCAGCTCACGGATCTGGTAGACAGCCGCCGGAATTTCCACCATGACGCCGACCTTCGGCATGTGGATGTCGTAACCCTCTTCCCGCACCTCGTGATACACGCGGTAGATCAGGTGCAGGGATTCTTCCACTTCCGAGATATTGCTGATCATGGGCAGCATGATCTGCAGGTTATTCAGCCCTTCACTGGCCTTGAGCATGGCCCGGACCTGTACAAGGAAGATTTCCGGATGGTCCAGGGTGACCCGGATGCCACGCCAGCCCAGGAACGGGTTTTCCTCATTGATCGGGAAGTAGGTCAGCGCCTTGTCACCACCGATGTCCAGGGTGCGCATGGTGACCGGACTGGGGGCGAATGCTTCCAACTGCTCCCGGTAATACTCCCGCTGCTCCTGCTCGGAGGGGAAGCGGTCCTTGATCATGAACGGCACTTCCGTGCGGTACAGGCCGATGCCTTCGGCACCGTGGGAAAGCGACCGCACCACGTCGGTCATCAGGCCGGTGTTCACCAGCAGCGATACCCGGTGGCCATCGGTAGTCTCGCAGGGCTTGTCACGAAGCGCCTCGAGTCCGCGGAACAGCTCATCCTCTTCGTCACAGATGGCCTGATAGAAGGCCCGGAGATCCTGTGAGGGCGAAGCGAAGATCTGGCCCTCGAAGCCATCAACAATGAGTTCCTTGCCATCGAGCTGGTTGACCGGGATATCCACCAGGCCCATCACCGTGGGCACACCCATGGCGCGGGCCAGGATCGCCACGTGGGAGTTACTGGAGCCCTTGACCGAAACAAGACCCACCAGCTGCCCCTTGGGCACCTCCCCGAGCATGGCGGGCGTCAGCTCCTCGCTGACCAGCACCGTTCTCTCCGGGTAGACCAGGTGTTTTTGCTCACCTTCCTGCAAATGGGACAGCAGGCGCCGGCCGAGGTCCCGAATATCCACCGCCCGCTCCTGCAGGTAGTGATCATCCATCATCTCGAAGTGGCGGACATACTGCTGGACCACCTGTTTGAGCGCGCCCTGGGCCCAGATGCCGTCAGCAATCTTGTTGGCCACCTCACCGGGCAATGCCTCGTCTCCCAGCATGCGCAGGTAGACGTCGAACAACGCCTGTTCTTCCGGGCGCAGCTGGCTGGCCAGTCGCTTCGCCACGCGTTCAATATCTTCCCGTACCGCCTTGACCGCAGCCTTGAACAGCTTCAGCTCACCATCGATATCTTCCGTGGGTTTTTCCGGGACCACATCCAGGTCCGCCGCCGGATACACCACCACACCGGATCCGATGGCAACACCGGGGGCACCGGGCACGCCGTTGAAGCTGACATCCCGGGCCTCTTCGCCGGTCAGGGACAGGCCACTGATGGCACCGGTGGCTTCACTGTGGGCGATTACCCCGGCCAACTGGGCAGAGACCGTCACCAGGAAGGCTTCTTCGCCCTCGTCAAAACACCGGGAGCTTTCCCGCTGCTGAACCACGAGTACACCAAGTACCCGGCGATGGTGAATGATGGGAACCCCCAGGAAGGAGCGGAAGCGCTCTTCACCGGTCTCGGGGAAATAACGATAGCGGGGATGAGAGGGGGCATCTTCGAGGTTGATTGGCTCCTCGCGGGAACCCACCAGACCAACCAGACCTTCCGAATAACCCAGACTCACCTGCCCCACCGCCTTGAGGTAGAGGCCCTCGGTGGCCATCAGGATATAGCGGTTGGTGGCGGGATCGAGCAGATAGACGGAACAGACCTCGGTGTTCATGGCCTTTTGCACCCGCGATACAATGATATCCAGCGCCTCCTGCAGATCGCGGGCGCTGTTTACCTCTTGTACAAGACTTCGCAGTATGCTCAGCATGGCAAGGTCATTCCGTCATCTTGAGTGATCCTTCAGGCGCCGGTTCTGCTCGGCTTTCCGCCACTGTTCCATGTTGTAGAACAGTCGTGGAGCCAGCTCCCGCAGCGCACGTCTGTATACTTCTCGTTTGAATGAAACCACCTGGCCCAGCGGGTACCAGTAGCTAACCCACTGCCACCCGTCGAATTCCGGTGAATCCGTGCCGTCCACACGCACTTGCGCGTCCGGCGATAACATCCTCAGCAGGAACCATTTCTGTTTTTGGCCCACACACACAGGGTGTGAGTGATGGCGCACCATCCTCCTGGGAAGACGGTACCTCAGCCAGCCCCGGGTACAGCTGATGATTTCCACATCACTGGCTGTGAGGCCGATTTCCTCTCCAAGCTCCCGGTAAAGCGCATCCTCCGGTGATTCGTTGTGCTTGATTCCACCTTGGGGAAACTGCCAGGAGTCCTGACCTATTCGCCTCGCCCAGAGAACTTCGCCCCTGTGGTTGGCCAGAATGATTCCGACATTGGGTCTGAAACCGTCTGAATCGATCACGGCACAGTCCTCTCAAAAGTCGGCCGCCCGTCAATTTCTGACCGGCGAGAATTGTCCAAGTTGCTCTCATTCTTACAGAATCCCAAGGGTTCGGCAAACGGAGCCGATGCCGACAGGTCATGGTAGACTGTGAGCCTTCCTGAAAGCCCTTGTAACAGCGGAGGACACCCTTTGACGCTCGCACTTTTTGATCTGGACAACACCCTGCTGGCTGGCGACAGCGACCACGCCTGGGGCGAATTTCTGGTGGAAGAAGGTCTGGTCGATGCCGAGGAATACCGCAAAGCCAACGACCGGTTCTACGAAGAATACCTGAACGGCGAGCTGGACATCTTCCACTACCTCCGCTTCGCCCTGCAGCCGCTGGCCCGGCATGACATGGACGAACTGCTGGCGTGGCGCGAAGCCTTTCTTGAGAAAAAAGTACGCCCAATGATGCAGGAAAAGGCCCGGGAACTGCTGGACCGGCATCGCCAGCAGGGCCACACCCTGATGATCATCACCGCCACCAACCGGTTTGTGACCGAGCCGATTGCGGAGTTGTTAGAGGTTGAGCACCTGATCGCCACCGAGCCGGAACTGGTGAATGGCCGGTATACCGGGGAGGTCGCCGGCGTCCCCAGCTTCCAGGACGGCAAGGTGACCAGGCTGAACGACTGGCTTGACCATCACAAACGCACGCTGGAGGGGGCCTGGTTCTATAGCGATTCCCATAATGACGTGCCGCTTCTGAAGCAGGTGGAAAACCCGGTGGCGGTGGATCCAGACCCGAGGCTGGAGGCGCTGGCGAAGGAATCGGGGTGGCCGGTGATTTCGTTGCGGGGGTGAGCTCGGGGTGAAAGAGGGGTCAGAAGAAGGCGTTCTTCAGACCCCGGGTTGCACGGGGTGAATTCAGAGTGAAAGAGGGGTCAGATGAAAGCTTTCATCAGACCCCGGGAGTCAAGACTCCGGGATTAGATTGGGGTCTGAAGAAAGCCTTCTTCTGACCCCGTTTTCAGGCCTTCACATAAAGCCTGTCAGCGATCGCACGAAGCACGACTTGATGTAATCCGTCTCCGGTATCCCCGGAATCACCGGGTGATCCGGCGCCTGGTGGCCCTGCTCCAGCAGCTGCACGAACCGGTCAATCTTGCGGCCGCTGCTGCGGATGATGTCGATCAGCTTTTCCTGGGACAGATGCATGGAACAGGACGCAGAAACCAGCAACCCGTCCCGCTCCAGCAGCCGCAATCCCAACTGGTTCAGACGGGCATAGGCCTGTTCACCGGCTTTCTGGTCCCGGCGCCGCGGAATCAGCGCCGGCGGATCCAGCACCACGATGTCGTATTTCTCTTTCTCATCTGCCAGGGCCTTGAGCGCTTCAAAGGCATCGCCCTCGATGGTCTCAATATTGTCGAGCCCGTTGATCTTCGCATTGTGATGCACGGCATCGATCGCCGTTGCCGAGGCATCAACACAGGTCACCTGAGTGGCACCGGCACAGGCGGCCTGCAGCCCCCAGCCACCGACATAACTGAACACATCCAGCACCCGCTTACCGGGTGCGTAGGCCTGCAACCGCTGACGATTCATCCGGTGGTCATAGAACCATCCGGTTTTCTGACCGCCGGCCAGCGGCACCTCAAAGCGAACGCCATTCTCCTCGACCTGCAGAAGATCCGCCTCCGGCCCGTGCGCCTGTTCCACATATGTATCCAGACCCTCAACTTTCCGCATCTTGCCGTCGTTCTTCAGGATAATCGCATTGGCATGCACCAGACGCTGAACAGCGCGAACAATCGCCTCCTTCATCAGCTCCATGCCCGCGGTGGAAATCTGCACCACCACGGTATCCCCGAAACGGTCAACCACCAGCCCGGACAACCCGTCGCTGTCACCAAACACCCAGCGATAGAACGGCTTGTCGAACAACCGCTCCCGCACCGCCAGTGCAAGCTCCATTCGCTCCGTCAACCGCTGCGGCGTCATCCCCTGGGACGGATTCCGGCTGATCAACCGGCCACAAATCAGCGCATGGGGATTCACAAACACCGTCCCCAACGGCTTGTCATTGGACGCCCGCAGCTCGGCCTGATCGCCGGGCTGGAACTCCGTCAGCGGCGTACGGCGGGTATCGACTTCATTGCTATACACCCACAAATGGCCGGCGCGAAGGCGGCGTTCGGCACCCTTGCGCAGGTAAAGAACCGGAAAATCCATCAAAAATCACCTGAGGAAAATTGGAAAGTTAAGATCGGTGTCCTTGGCAGCGTGCACTGGTGTCTGGGCGTGTTTCAGGGCGGGCCTTCCGAAACTGTGCGGAGCCAGGGATGGCGGAGCCCAAGCGCCCCAGGGATGGGCTTGAGCGTGTTTCGGAAGGCCCGCCCTGAAACGCGCATGCTCCCAAACTGCTTATTCCTCGGCAGCCACATGCTCTGCGTAAGCGGCCGCATCCATCAGCCCATCCAGCTCACCAGCATCCTCCAGCTTCACCTTGAACATCCAGCCATCACCATACGGATCCTCATTGACCAGCTCCGGCTCGTCCTCAAGGTTCTCATTGACCGCAATCACCTCACCGGTCACCGGGCTGAACACATCCGAAGCCGACTTCACCGACTCGGCAACACCGGCTTCCTCGCCACCGTTAACCGTCACACCAACATCCGGCACACCGATGTACACCACATCGCCGAGCTGTTCCTGGGCAAAATCGGTAATACCTACGGTAGCGGTGCCATCGTCAGCCACCCGCACCCACTGGTGGGTCTCAATGTATTTCAGGTCTGAGGGAATATCACTCATGATTGTGCTTCCTGTTGAATTTTTCGCGCAGTTTAACGCAAGAGCCTAGCCCCAGCGAACCTCCCGGGCCAGGTTCATGAACGAATTCAGGTAATCTACCTCACAATCCCGTTCACGAAGGCCCAGAAAGATCTGCTTCGGCAGCCCTTCCTCTCCCAGACGCACCGGAACCACCGGGAGCTTCTCAGCATACTCCGCCACCAGCCATTTCGGCAGCGCAGACACACCCCGCCCGGCGGCGACCATCTGCAACATGATGTCCGTCGTCTCGATGGTCTTGTGCCGCGCAGGGCTGGCATGAGCCGGCAGGAAGAAGCGAGTATAGATATCCAGCCGCTCCACCTCCACCGGATAGGTGATCAGGGTCTCCCGTTCCAGATCGCCGGGTATGACAAAATCCCTGTCCGCCAGGGGATGATCCCGGGCGACCACCAGCACCTGCTCGTAATCGAACACCGGCTCGAACACCAGGCCTGGCCGGTGCAGCGGGTCCGGGGTCACCAGCATATCGATGTCATGACCGAACAAGGCGCCGATCCCACCAAACTGGAATTTCTGTTTCACATCCACATCCACATCCGGCCAGCGCTCAAGATAGGGCCCAACCACCTTCAGCAACCACTGGTAACAGGGATGGCATTCCATCCCGATACGGAGCGTCCCCCTCTGCCCTCTGGCAAACTGGCCAATCACCTGTTCGGCATGCTCAAACTGGGGCAACAACCGGTTGGACAGTGACAGCAGATACTCTCCAGCCTGGGTCAACCGTAGCTGACGACCGTCCCGGAGCCACAGGGATGTGCCCAGGTAACGCTCCAGCTTACGAATGGCATGGCTGAGTGCCGACTGCGTCAGGTGCAGGGACTCTGCCGCCGCCGTCAGGGAGCCGTCGCGATCAACGGCACGGAGAATCTCTAGATGGTGTCGATCAATCATGGGCCAACCCACCCTCCCGTGAATTTATTTCATGAAATATTGAAATAATACCATTTTTATTCATGTCACAGCCCGCCTAACCTGACCGACTCTTATCCAAAGCAAAAAAATCAGACGTCAGGAGCAAAAAATGGTTACCACTCACTCACTGGGATACCCCCGTATTGGCGCCCAACGGGAGCTGAAATTCGCTCTGGAAGCCTACTGGCAAGGCCGGTTGACCGAGGAGGAGTTGGAGATTACCGCCAGCGACCTGCGACGCCGCCACTGGCAGGACCAACAGGTGCTGGACCTCGTGCCGGCAGGGGACTTTTCCCTGTACGACCAGGTACTGGACATGAGCGAAACCCTCGGACACCTCCCCGAACGGGCGGGCAAGCCGGACGGTCACAGACTCGACCGGTATTTCCGGGCCGCACGGGGCCGCGGTGCCAACGACGATAACTGCTGCGGCACCCAGGCCGGCGAAATGACCAAGTGGTTCGACACCAACTATCACTACATTGTCCCGGAGTTTCACCAGGACACGGAATTCCGGCTCGACAGCAGCCGGATACTGGCCCAGCTCCATGAGGCACAGAAACAGGGCTACCGCACCAAACCGGTGATTATTGGCCCGATCACTTATCTATGGCTGGGCAAAGCCAAGGACGGAAGCGACCCCCTGGCACTGCTCGAGCGACTCCTGCCCTTTTACGGTGCGTTGCTCGACCAACTCGCCGAGGCTGGCGCGGAATGGATCCAGGTGGATGAGCCTGCCCTGGTCACCGAACTGGACGATCGCTGGCGCCACGCCTTCAGCCTTGCCTACCATCACCTCAAAGCCGCCCGCCCGAAACTCCTGCTGACCACCTATTTCGGCCAGCTGCGGGAAAACCTCCAGCTCGCCTGCGAATTGCCGGTGGCCGGGGTGCACCTGGATGCCGTGGCGGCCCGACCTGAAGCGGACCGGCTGGCCGACTGGCTGGCGCCACACAAAGTGCTGTCGCTCGGGGTAATCAACGGCCGGAATGTTTGGAAAACCGATCTCATTGCCACCCTGGACTGGCTGGAACCCTTGCATTCACGGCTCGGCGACCGGCTATGGCTGGCCCCGTCCTGCTCACTGCTGCATGTTCCTGTCGATCTGGAGCGTGAAGACAAAATCGATCCGGAAATTCGTCAGTGGCTTTGCTTCGGGCGTCAGAAACTCCGGGAGCTGGCCACCTTGGCGAAAGCCCTGAATAACGGCCGGGATAGCGTTGCCCGAGAACTGGAGGACAACCGTATCGCCGTAGAAGCCCGCCGGCGGTCGCCGCGAACCCGCAACCCGGCAGTTCGCGAGGCGATTTCCCGAATTACGCCGCAGCTTGGCCAGAGAAACAGTACTTTCGAGGCTCGCCAAAAGCTCCAGAGCAGGGCCCTGCCCCTCCCCCTGTTTCCGACCACCACCATCGGCTCATTCCCGCAAACTGGCGACATCCGGCAGGTGCGGCAAGAGTACCGGTCCGGGAAACTGGGCAAGGCAGATTACCTGGCCCGGATCAAGCAGGAGATCGCCCACTGCGTCCATGAGCAGGAATCGCTGGGCCTGGACGTCCTGGTCCATGGCGAAGCGGAGCGGAACGACATGGTGGAGTATTTCGGGGAGCAGCTGGATGGTTATGCCTTCAGCCGGTTTGGGTGGGTTCAGTCCTATGGCTCACGGTGCGTCAAACCACCCATCCTGTTCGGCGATATCACTCGCCCCGGGGCAATGACCGTAGACTGGATCCGATATGCCCAGTCTCTGACCGATAAGCCGGTGAAAGGAATGCTCACCGGACCGGTCACCATGCTCAACTGGTCTTTTGTCCGGGACGACCAGCCCCGGGCCGAGACCTGCTGGCAGCTGGCCCTGGCCATCCGTGAAGAGGTGCAGGAACTGGAGAACGCCGGCACCCGGATCATCCAGATTGACGAAGCGGCGCTACGGGAAGGTCTGCCCCTGCGAAAATCCGACTGGCAGGACTATCTGGACTGGGCCATCGACGCCTTCCGGATTGCCGCCAACGTGGTCGATGACACAACCCAGATCCACACCCACATGTGCTATTCGGAGTTCAATGACATCATCCAGGCGATTGCCCGGATGGACGCCGATGTCATTACCATCGAGACTTCCCGTTCCGACATGGAGCTCCTGGATGCATTCCAGGACTTTGAATATCCCAACGATATCGGCCCCGGTGTCTACGACATTCACTCTCCCAACGTGCCGGATCAGGCCGGGATTATTGCCCTGATGGAAAAGGCGGCGGAGAGGATTCCGGCCCAAAGGCTGTGGGTGAATCCGGACTGTGGCCTGAAAACCCGGCAGTGGCAGGAGGTGAGACCGGCCTTACAGGCGATGGTCTCGGCAGCCAGGGAGCTGAGACAAAGGCTGACGCAACCGGTCGCGAACGGTGAACTGGTAACTCAGTAGCCGGAGCTTTTCTGGTCAAGCTCGAACTCGAAGGTCCTGGCGCGATGAACTTCGGTGCTGAAGTGACCATCCGGTTGGAGTTCAAACCAGCGGTAACCCGGCGCCAGTGGCTCCACGGAAAAGTCCCTGGCGCCGGAGGTGAACTGGATACAGGTGGAAGGTGTGGCTAGAAGCTGCACCCCGTTCCGGATTTCTTCATGTTCCTGATGGACATGACCCCAGAGCACAATCCGCACCTGGGGATGGCGGTCGATCACCGCCCAGAAGGCGTCGCGATTACGGAGCCCGATTTGCTCCATCCAGTCCGCCCCGATGTCCACCGGATGATGGTGCAGTGTGACCAGTGTCGGCACATCCGGATATTCGGAAAGCGCACGATCGAGAAACGCCAGCTCACTGTCCGCCAGCTCACCAAAAACCTTGCCGTGAACGGAAGAATCCAGCAGGACAAAATGCCAGCCGCCCTGCAGAATCTGCCGGCGATCGGCCTGATACTCCGCCGCAACACGGCTGAGAACTCCGGAGTCATCATGATTACCGGCCAGCCAGGCGGAGCCGCAGTGGAAGGAGGAAAGACTGTCACCGAAAACGCGATACGCCTGTTCCGAGGCGTCCTGGGCCAGATCTCCTGTGGCCAGGATCAGGTCCGGCTGACCATGGGCCTGCAACACCTCATCGACCACGGCCGCGAGACTGTCCCGAGTATTCACACCCAGCAAGGCACCGTCGTCTCGAGCCATCAGGTGGGGGTCTGTTATCTGGAGTACCCGCAAGGGACGGGCCTCGTCCGGTCTGGTCATGGCGAACCTGTTAAGCCTGATGCAACCACTTGAAACAAGAACAAGTGTACGACGAACGCGTCAGAAAGGGTCAGCGGCAATTGCAACCGGGGTCACATTCCCGCCAGGCGCCGTCAACATATTGCTATTTTTGACAACTATGACACATCCCTTGCGGACCGTCAGTCCACGCCCTCGCCGGCAGGCCAGGCGGCATACTCCATGGGCAGATGACCAAAGCGCAGACAGTAATCCAGCCAGTCAGCCAGGAAGCCGTTTACCTGAACCTTCTCGTCCGGGTGATGCATAAAGCGGTTGGGATAATCATTGACCGGCGCAATTTGGCGGTCCCGGTAACAGCTGATCACCTCGGCCATGGCGGCGTCGTGATAGACGCGTACGGTCATTTGAGGATTATTCAGCCAGCGACCGGAATTGTGGACCTGCTCCAGCAACAGGGTTTCGGTAAATCGGGCCGTCTGCAGAACCTTGATCCGGACCCGACCCAGGTACTGATTCTCCCGGTGCAACTCGAATTCGCACACCGGCTTGCCGTCGGCCTCCAGCTGACGCAACTTGTTCAGGCGCTGATAATTGCCGTCGCACAGGGCACCGAGCTGCCGGAGATCCGGCACATAGCGCTTGGGTTTCATGGTCCACTCGGTCATCACTGCTTTCCTTCACGGAGTCTTGAACGGTTTAGTTCAAGCCATTGAAGCGCGATAATAGCGGCAGCGTTGTTGATTCGGCCATCGTGGATCATGGCTATGGCTTCGTCCGCAGAAACCACGTGGGCCCGGATATCCTCGTGCTCGTGTTCCATGCCGTACAGGCCGCCAGCATCTTCGGTGCTGATGTGGCCACAGTACAGGTGGATCATTTCGGTGCTGCCGCCCGGTGACACCAGGTAATCGCAGATCTTGTCGAGCCGGCTGAAGGTTAGCCCGGCTTCTTCCTGGCCTTCCCGCTGGGCCACTTCTTCGGGGGTTTCGCCCTCTTCGTTCATTCCGGCCACGAGCTCGAGAAGCCATGGGGACTGGCTTCGGCCGAGGGCGCCGAGGCGGAATTGTTCGAGCAGGACGACTTCGTCCCGGTCGCAGTCGTAGGGCAGCACGCAGGTGGCGTCGCCCCTTATGAAGAGCTCCCGGGTAAAGACCGGCATGTCTCGGCCGTCAAAACGCGGGTGGGTCAGCCAGAGCTTGTCCATGCGGAAGAAGCCCTGGAAGACGGTTTCGCGTTTTTCGACTTTGACGTCGCTGGTTTTGAACTGGAACGGCTCGGTCATCGTTCACCCCGGTTGGTAATCGACTTTGAACGATAGCCGGTTGTTGGGGCTCCCTGCAAGCTCACGATCTGGCCTTTCGGCTCCTGACCCAGCCTGATAGTTGCGGGAGCTGGGCGAATCGGGAAGCGCCTCCCAAAACACGCTCCTTCGGCACGTCCCTGTGACGCTTGAGCTCCGCCATCCCTGGCTCCGCACAGTTTTGGGAGGCGCTTCCCGATTCACCCGATCTGACGCCCTGCAATGAGCAAGTAGAATTCCTGCCAGATAGCTAACAGGGCCGTATCGCTTCTAAATTTCCGGTTTCTCAAAGCGAATTCCCGTGAGTCTAGTAGAGCTCGGTGGGTGGCCCGGTTCAGGACTGTGCGGAGCCAGGGATGGCGGAGCCCAAGCGCCCCAGGGATGGGCCGTCAGGAGCGTGTCCTGAAACGGGCCACCCACCGGGCTCCAACCGCAAAGTCACAGTCCTGCGAACCAGAGCACCAAGCTATCAGACCTTGTCGTAAAGCTTCCCGCCGGACTCCACAAACTCGCGGGACTTTTCCTGCATCCCGGCATCGATTGCGGAAACCTCGTCCAGCCCGTTTTCTGCCGCATAGTCCCGGACTTCCTGGGAGATTTTCATGGAGCAGAACTTGGGACCACACATGGAACAGAAGTGGGCTACCTTGGCGGAGTCCTTGGGAAGGGTTTCGTCGTGGTAGGCGCGGGCGGTGTCCGGGTCCAGGCCGAGGTTGAACTGATCCTCCCAGCGGAACTCAAAACGCGCCTTGGACAAGGCATTGTCACGGATCTGGGCACCCGGATGGCCTTTGGCCAGGTCGGCGGCGTGGGCGGCGATCTTGTAGGTGATGATGCCGGTTTTCACGTCGTCTTTGTTGGGCAGCCCCAGGTGCTCTTTCGGGGTGACGTAGCAGAGCATGGCGCAGCCGTACCAGCCGATCATGGCGGCGCCGATGCCGGAGGTGATGTGATCGTAGCCCGGGGCAATGTCGGTAATCAGCGGGCCCAGGGTGTAGAACGGGGCTTCGTCGCAGCACTCGAGCTGCTTGTCCATGTTCTCTTTCACCAGGTGCATGGGCACATGGCCGGGGCCTTCGATCATGCACTGGACGTCGTGCTTCCAGGCAATTTTGGTCAATTCACCCAGGGTTTCCAGTTCGCCGAACTGGGCTGCGTCGTTGGCGTCTGCGATGGACCCGGGGCGCAGACCGTCCCCCAGACTAAAGGAGACGTCGTAGGCCTTCATGATTTCGCAGATGTCATCGAAGTGCTCGTACAGGAAGCTTTCCTTGTGGTGGGCCAGGCACCACTTGGCCATGATGGAGCCACCGCGGGAGACGATGCCGGTCACGCGATTCGCGGTGAGAGGCACATGGTGCAGGCGCACGCCGGCGTGGATGGTGAAGTAGTCCACGCCCTGCTCGGCCTGTTCGATCAGGGTGTCCCGGAAGATTTCCCAGGTCAGGTCTTCGGCCACGCCGCCGACTTTTTCCAGGGCCTGGTAGATGGGCACGGTGCCGATGGGGACCGGGGAATTGCGGATGATCCATTCCCGGGTTTCGTGGATGTTCTTGCCGGTGGACAGGTCCATGATGGTGTCAGCGCCCCAGCGGATGCCCCAGGTCAGCTTTTCCACTTCTTCCTCAATTGAGGAGGTGACCGCCGAGTTACCAATGTTGCCGTTGATCTTCACCAGGAAGTTGCGGCCGATGATCATGGGCTCGATTTCCGGGTGGTTGATGTTGGCTGGGATGATGGCACGGCCGCGGGCCACTTCGTCACGAACGAATTCCGGGGTAATTTCCGGCGGGAGGTTGGCACCGAAGGACTGGCCGGGATGTTGCTGATCCAGCAGGCCATGTTCCCGGGCCTCCTGGAGTTTCATGTTTTCCCGAATCGCAATGTATTCCATTTCCGGCGTAATGATGCCCTGGCGGGCATAGTGCATCTGGGAAACGTTCTTGCCCGGCTTTGCCCGCAAAGGCTTGCGCTCATCCATGAACCGGAGCGGGTCCAGCTGCGGGTCTTTCATACGCCGGCGGGTAAATTCGGAGGTGTAGCCGTCCAGCTGTTCGACGTCGCCCCGTTCGGCGATCCAGCCGGCGCGGATCGGCTCGAGGCCCTTGCGCAGGTCGATGTTCGCCTCCGGGTCGGTGTAGGGACCTGAGGTGTCGTAAACGACCACCGGCGGGTTTTTCTCACCGCCCATTTCGGTGGGCGTATCCTCCACAGTAATTTCCCGCATGGGCACCCGGAGATCGGATCGGCTACCCTGCACGTAGATTTTTCGTGAGCTTGGTAACGGTTTGATTGCGGCGGAATCAACTCTGGCGGAATCGCTGAGGTAGGATGGCAGGTCGGTCATCATTCGCTCCCGGTAGATAGACTGAGGTTTCGGGTCGCGTATGACGGAGCCTGCGTGGGCAGTCATGCCACTCGGGCCGGACTGCTGTTGGGTCATCTGGTCTTAATCCCTACGCCGGTATTATCCGGATCAGGTCGCGGGTTCTGCGATGCAATCTCAGCCGGCCACCCAGGAATCAGGTAAGCCAGCACCCCGTCAAGACGCGAGTAAAATTCGGTTCAGCACACAATTTGTGTGACGTTTGCAAGTGTAGAGGCCAAGGGAAATATTGTCCATAATGGCCAACCATCAGCTCGCCGGATGCGCAACCTGCTGCTTGAAAGCAATGTGCGGCCGGTTACCGGGCGTCCCGGAGTGATGCCCATGTGCACAGGTATTCAGGAGAACGAATGAAAAAACGACTGCTTTCCGGACTGATTGGCGTGATGGCCGCCCAACCGGCCTTTGCCATCGACCTGATCGAGACCTACGAAAAAGCCCTCTCCTACGACTCCGGCATCGCTGCAGCCCAGGCCAGCTTTGAGGCTCAACAGGCCGCGAGCGATGTCAGCAAGAGTGCACTGCTGCCGCAAGTAGGCGCTTTTGGTGAAGCCAATCACACCGACCTGGATGCAGATCTCGATATCCAGGATAACTCCTACAAGTCAACGAGCTACGGTGTCCAGCTGACGCAGCCGCTGTTTCGAGCCGACTCCTGGTTCCGTTACGACGCCAGCCAGTTTCAGACCGAATCAGCCCGGGCACAATACAATCTGGCCCAGCAGCAGCTGATTCTGGATGTGGCGACCGCCTATTTCAACGTGCTCCGGGCCCAGGACACCGTGACTACTGCCCTGGCCACCGAAGCGGCGATCCAGCGTCAATACGAGCAGGCCCAGGAGCGCTTTGATGTCGGCCTGATTGCGATTACCGAAGTCTATGAAGCCCGCGCCAGCTATGACGACGCCAAGAGCCAGCGGATTGCCGCGGAAAACCAGCTCAACGTTGCCAAGGAACAGCTGGCACGGCTGACCGGCGAATACCCGGAAGACCTCGAAAACCTGCGCCGTAACTTCCCGCTGGGCCGCCCAGAACCCATGGATCCGTCCGCCTGGGAAAGCATTGCACTGGAACAGAACTGGTCCATCCAGTCCACCCTGTTCGAGCTGCAAGCGAGCGAAGCCAACCTGAAGGTCGCCAAGGCAGGTCATTACCCGACCCTGGATCTGACCGCCTCCTACGGTGATAACCAGATCGACGGCGGAAGCCCGAACCAGTTCGAAGGGACCCAGGGCGTTATTGGCCTTGAACTGAACGTGCCCCTGTATTCCGGCGGTGGCACCCAGGCCAGTGTGCGGCAGCAAAGATCCCTGGTAACCGTGGCCGAACAGCAGCTCAACACCGTTCGCCGGGATGTCCGGGTAAACACCCGCAGCCTGTTCCTGACGGTAAACAACAACATCGAGACCGCCTCTGCCCTTGCCCAGACCATCATCTCCCGCCGCAGCGCACTGGATGCGACCCGAGCCGGTTATGAGGTGGGTACCCGGAATATCGTTGAAGTGCTGGATGCGGAGCGGGCCTACTACGTGGCGCTGCGCGACTACGCCAATGCCCGGTATGACTACGTGATCAATACGCTGCAGCTGAAGCAGGCCGCAGGCACCCTGAGCCCACAGGATCTGGTGGACCTGAACAACTGGTTGAGCGAAACCGCACCGGGCATTGAAGCCCTGGCCAACGAGGACCAGACCCTGGACGATCCGATCCAGTAGGGGGCCGGCTTTGGCGGGCAGCCACACTGCCCGCCACTCCCCTCAAACCCGCTCGATAATCCCCTCGACCACTTTTTCCAGCGCGCCCCGGTTCTTGTTCACCACGGATAGTGCGCGCCGGCCAATCGCCTCCCGCTCGGCGGGGTGACTGAACAGGGAAATCAGGAAGGTCGCCAGCTCTTCGGCGTTGGCGACGATCTTGACGCCGGTATCGTCCAGCAGGCGCTGATAAATGGTTTCGAAATTGAACACGTGGGGACCGGAGAACACCGGGATTCCCCAGCCCGCCGGCTCCAGGGGATTGTGACCACCCCGTTCAATCAGCGAACCACCGACAAAAGCGATGTCACTGGCACCATAGAGCATCATCAGCTCCCCCATGGTGTCGCCAAGGTAAACCTGGGCATCAGCCGGATCCTCGCCAAGGGAACGCCTGGCAACTGTCAGTCCCCTGGACATGGCCTTGTTAGCCACCGAATCGAATCGTTCCGGGTGCCTTGGCACCAGGATCAGGAGCGCATCGGGATGGGCGGCCAACAATTCCTGGTGAGCGGTCAGTAGCTGGGCGTCCTCGCCACCATGGGTACTGCCGGCAATCCACACCGGTCGCCCCGCCAGCCGCGTACGCAGATCCCGGGCGGCCTGCCGCACATCCGGTGGTATATCCACGTCAAACTTGACGCTGCCGGTGACTTCCACCTTGTCCGGAACGACCCCGATACGCCGGAAACGCTCGGCATCTTTCTCGGCCTGCGCTGCCACCCAGCTAATACTCTGCATGATCGGTAGCGCCAGACTCCGGATCCGTTCGTAGCCGCGGGCAGAACGTTCCGATAACCGGGCATTGATCAGGAAGACCGGCACCCCACGGGCCCGGCTCTGGCGTATCATGTTGGGCCAGATCTCGGTTTCCATGATGACCAGAATCCGCGGGCGGGTGCGATTGAGAAAACGGCGGATGGAACCGGGAGTATCGTAGGGTGCGTAGGCATAGCGAACCCGGTTACCGAACATCTTGCGGGCCTGGGCCAAACCGGTGTCAGTCATGGCCGTCATCAGGATGGTGATCTGCGGGTCCCGCGCCAGCAGGCGCCGCACCATGGGGGCCGCCGCAATGGTTTCGCCGACGGACACGGCATGGACCCAGACCACCGGCCCCGGAAGCCGGGGAACCAGCCCGATACGATGGCCAAGATCCCGGCGTAGGGCTGGCGCCTTTCGACCCTGCCACCACAGCCTCAACAGGATAAACGGCAGGATCAGACGGATAAGCTGGGAATAGAGAAATTGGAACACACAGGACTCCCGGCAAAACAGTGCGTTATCATAGCGCAAAAATCGTCAAGGGGCCGCATGGTGCCCCCGGATTCACCCATTGTCGATGCAAGGTTCCCTGATTTGAAGAAGAAGTACCGCAAACTGCCACGCAACACGGATTACTCCGCCTATCGCCACCCCCGCTGGTGGCCAACCTGGCTGGGTATCGCCTTCATGTGGCTGGTGGCCCAGCTGCCCATCCGTCTGCAGTGGTGGCTGGGAAAACTGGCCGGATTGCTGGCGTGGAAATTGGCGCGCAGCCGCCGTCACATTACCGAAGTGAATATCGGGCTATGCTTCCCGGAGCTGACCGAACAGCAACAGGCAGCGCTGGTGCGAAAAGCCTTTATCGCCAACGGAATCGGACTGATGGAACTGGGCATTGCCTGGTTCCGGGACCCGGCAAAGCTCACCGGAATCACCCGCATCCACGGCATCGAGCATTTCGAAAAAGCCCTGGAAGCCGGTCACGGCGTACTGCTGCTGGGCGGGCATTACAGCACCCTGGACCTGGGAGGCAGCCTGGTGACTGAATACATCGAGGCCGATGTCATGCAGCGGGATCACAACAATCCGTTGATGAATGCGGTCATGACACGGGCCCGGGGCCGTCGTTATGGCAACGTCCTCGGCGCCAAGGATCTTCGTGGCCTGTTCCGCAGCCTGAAGAAAAACCGCGCGGTATGGTACGCCACCGACCAGGATTACGGGCGCAAGGATATCGTTTTCGCCCCGTTTTTCGGTATTCCTGCCGGCACCATCACCGCTACCTCACGGATTGCCGAGCGCAGCCGCTGCAAAATCGTACCGTTCAGCCACTTCCGGCGGGATGACAAGCCGGGCTACGACATCTACTTCCACCCGGCACTGGAGAGCTTTCCCAGCGGCAATGATCTTGAGGATGCCACCCGGATTAACCGGACCATCGAACAGGAAATCCGCAAGGCGCCAGACCAGTACCTCTGGATGCACCGGCGCTTCAAGACCCGGCCGGACCCCGACGACCCCGGTTTTTACCGGCGCAAGAAACAGTAGGAGTTGCCCTTGAGCCTGGAGCCCGAGAAGGATGCGCCAGTGGTCTGGTTGGTGACCGACGGCAAACCCGGCCACCGGAACCAGCTGAGAGGCCTGGGCAACCGCCTGCGCGCCCACACCGGGGCCCGCTTGTATTGGCTGGATGCAACGGACTACCAGATCCCCTTGTGGCGCACCCTGCTCGGAGCGGCTCCGACGCTGCCTGCGGGCCTGCCCCACCCCGACCTGATCGTGGCCGCCGGCACCGGCACTCATCGGCTGTTGCTCGCACTCCGACGCCTTGGCAAAACCAGAACCCTGGTTATCATGAAACCGGCCTTCCCGCTGTCCTGGGTGGACGGAGCCATTGTTCCCGCCCATGACGAGGTGAAAGCCTCCGCTAATGTTTTCGTCACCGAAGGCGTAATGAACACCATCACTCCGCTGGCAAAGCTGACCGACAACCGCCAGGCTCTGGTTCTGGTCGGTGGTCCCTCCCCCCACTTTGACTGGGACGACGATGCCGTTCTCGCCCAGATCAATGACCTGGTTGCCCGCTACCCGGACTGGCGCTGGACCATCAGCGATTCCCGGCGCACGCCTCAGAACATGCGAGAGCGCCTCGCGGATCTTGCCGGCCCCCGGATCACTGTGATGAGCTGTGAAGCCACCCACGAGAACTGGCTCAGGCATCAACTATCAGCTTCCAGGGCGGTATGGACAACGCCGGACAGCATGTCGATGGTATGCGAAGCCGCCACTTCCGGTGTACCGACGGGACTGCTGGACCTG
Organism: Marinobacter pelagius; assembly: GCF_003315345.1. GTDB lineage: Bacteria > Pseudomonadota > Gammaproteobacteria > Pseudomonadales > Oleiphilaceae > Marinobacter > Marinobacter pelagius_A. The sequence goes on along the minus strand of NZ_QNRO01000010.1, from coordinate 33,641 downwards.
CCCGTCAGACCGGGCAGCCGGGTGGCAAATGGCGTCAACCGCCTGGCCGAGGCCGGAATCGTCGCCCACTGGAGCGATCACCGCAGCGTCATGGCCCGGCAAACGGTAGCCAGCAGACAACTCTGGGAGGCCGACCGCGTGGCCAAATGGGTTCTAGAACGGTTCCTCCAGAACAAACGAACATCGAAACAAGGAAACACAATGTGAGGATTCTTCAGGCACTGCCAGCCCTGTACAGCGGCGGCGTGGAACGAGGCACCGTAGATCTCGCCGCCGAACTGGTTCGCCGCGGGCACGAATCCTACGTAGTTTCCAACGGCGGTCCCATGGCGGAGCAGGTGCGGGGACAAGGCTCTACCCATATCCACATGCCAATTCACCGCAAGTCTCTGGCTTCCTTTGGTCAGATCCCACCCATGCGCAAGCTGATTCAGGGCCTGAAGCCGGACATCATCCACGTGCGATCCCGCATGCCCGCCTGGATCATCCACCTGGCCCTGAAGAGCCTCCCCGAGGCGGAACGACCTGCGGTCGTTTCCACGTTCCACGGCATGTACTCGGTGAACCCGTACAGCGCCATCATGACCAGGGCCGATCACATGATCGCCGTGTCGAACTGTGTGCGGGACTACGTGCTGAAAAATTTCAACGTCCCGAAAGAGAAGCTCACCGTCATCCAGCGCGGCGTAAACGTGGAAGCCTTCCACAACCGGGCACTCAGCCAACAGTGGCTGGATCACTTTCTATCCCGTTACCCCCAGCTGGCCGGCAAGAAAATCATCATGATGCCGGGCCGAATTTCCCGGTGGAAAGGCCAGCTCGATTTCCTGGCCATGATGAACCTGCTGGTTCGCCAGCGCCCGGACTGCCATGGCATCATCGCCGGCGGCGCGGAACCGGGCAAGGAGCGTTTCCTCGAGGAACTGGAAAGGGAACGCAGCCGCCTGAGCCTGACCGACAAGGTGACCTTCCTGGGCCAGCGCAACGACATGAACAGCCTGTATCTGTTCGCTGATGTGGTCTGCCACATGTCCACCAAGCCCGAACCCTTTGGTCGGACCGTGACCGAAGCCTTGGCGTCGGGCACCCCGGTGGTTGCCTACAATCGCGGAGGGGCAGCCGAAACTCTCCAGGCCTGTTTCCGTGAAGGTCTGGTGCCTCCAGACGATATTGGAGCATTTGCCACTGCGGTTCAGAAAATTCTTGAGGAGCCGGAACATGAGATCCTGATTCCCGACCGGTTCCGGCTGGAGGCACAGACGGAAGCGACGTTGGCAATCTATGAAAAAGTCCTGGCGGACAGGGTAGGAAGGCAATGAACTCACAGGCGCCTCTGACCATTGCCCTGGTCCTCGGAACCCCCGGAACCACCTGGGGAGGCATGGAAAAGCATACCGAGGAATTGGCAGAAGCACTGGCAGAGAGGGGGCATCAGGTACATATCATTGCCCACAGAACTTTCAGTGAACGGTTTCCCCGGCCGCTTCACTTTCACCCTTGTCCTGTGCAGTTGGGGCGCAAGAACCCCTGGCTCTGGCTCAAACTTGCCAGGCTTGTCCGGCGCATAAGGCCCGATATTCTCCATGCCCAGGGCAACAAGGCCGCAAGCCTGATATCCCATGTCAGGACGTTTTTTCCCTGCTCAACGATCGGCACGATTCACGGCATCAAAAGCAATGAGCGGGCGTTCGCAGGCTGCTCTGCACTAATTGCGGTAAGTCGTTCCGTCTATGACCGGCTTAACCATCCGGCGAGAAAACTGATTTATAACGGCATCAAATCCGGCCAGGATCTCGGCGAGCTCTCCGCCCCTCCGCGGCTGGACGAAAAGAACCGGACGATCAACGTCCTGGCTGTGGGCAGATTGGTACCCGTCAAGGGCTTCGACACACTGATACGTGCATGGAAACCTGTGGTGGACGCCCTTCCCCAAAGCCACCTGACGATTCTCGGGGAAGGTGAACAACGGCATTCCCTGGAAAAACTTGTGGCAGAGCTGGTCCTTGGGGAACATGTTGCACTGCCAGGCCACCAGAACAACACTGCCCCTTGGTACTCAAATTCCGATTTGACCGTTATCAGCTCCCGGAGAGAAGGTTTCTCCTACGTCTTGCTGGAAGCGCTCATGGCCGGATGCCCAGTGATCTCAACACCCGTATCTGGGCCGCAGGAACTACTTCCACCAGAAGCCATTACCCGCGATCATTCCCCCTCCAGCCTGGCCGAACTTTTGATCAGCAGTCTACGCCATTTGACTGACCTCAGGGATAAGGAACAACCCTCAATGAGGAGAGTTCGCATAGAGTTCACAGTAACCGCGATGGCCGAACAAACTGAAAAGGTCTACCTGGAAGTCCTATGGAAATGAACTATGCCTTCATTTCTTCCCGAGTCGTTATTCGCCCGTTCCCAGATCCCGAAGCATCTGCATCTCTTTTGCCTTTGCCAGCCTCATGAAATTTCTGTTTGCTGCTGTGATTGCGACACTCAAACCAAACCAGCCGTTGAGGACCTGACGGTGCAAAAAATAATACCTGAGGAACTTTAGAGGGAACTCAGAGAACAGTCGCACAGAAGATATCCTTCGCCCTCTAGCCACAAGGTGCAGAGCCTGATCCGACGACATCTTACAATACTTCTTTTCTAGCTGTTCGAGCGATATGAGCGTCATGTGATAAACATCGCCCTTGAGCTTCTCTACCCTGCCGGTATGAGGCTCAGGCCTGTCGTGAATGCTATGCCTTTCGGAAACGAAGCTCGCTCTTTTTTTGTTATAGAGACGCAGCAGAACATGAGTCTTATCATGCCTGAAAGGGTGGCCAGGCATCGGTGGTCTGATCACCCAACGAAAGCTGAACCCGGCTATATCTGAGGGGACAGGTGTAGAAAACCTGGCTTTGATTGATTCCACGAGTTTATGGGAAAGAACTTCATCTGCATCCAGATTGAGCACCCACTCATTCCTGCATAGGGATTCTGCAAAGGACTTTTGCAGAGCGAAGCCTTCCCAATCCCGGTGGACAACAAGCGCCCCCGCCGCTTCGGCAATTTCCTTCGTGCGATCTGTACTTCCAGAATCGACCACAACGATTTCGTCCACCCAACCGCGAACCCTCTCCAGCGATTCGGGCAGCCTCTGTTCCTCGTTGAGCGTGATGTAATACACCGAGATTGGCAGCTTCATTATTGGTGACACCCGTGACACGGTTCCGCCAGACGCCCGAGAGCACTGCCGGACAAAACCTGCTGTGATAATATCTTGCGATTGAACGCCAATGCTGAACGAAAGCAACGAATGGAGCAATTGCATGATTCATCCCGTCATCATGGCCGGAGGCACCGGCTCTCGCCTTTGGCCCCTGTCCAGGCAATTGAACCCGAAGCAGTTCCTGAAGCTGACGGATGATAACCTGTCCATGCTGCAGCTGACTGTCGCCCGATTGGAAGGCATGGAGTCCGCTGATCCTCTGCTGATCTGTAATGAAGAACATCGCTTCCTGGCGGCTGAGCAGATGCGTCAGTCCGGTCATGACGATGCCCGCATCATCCTCGAGCCCTGCGGACGAAACACCGCACCAGCCATTGCCCTCGCAGCCCTGCAACTGGCGAAAGGCGTTGCTGACGACGGCGACGATCCCCTCATGCTGGTACTGGCGGCAGACCACCTGATTCAGGATGTCCCTGCCTTCCAGAATGGGATTGCCAAGGCAGTTCCCCTTGCACAACAAGGCAACCTGGTCACTTTCGGAATCGTGCCCGGCCATGCGGAGACCGGTTACGGGTACATACAACGTGGCCCCGAACTCGCTGAGGGCAGCTTCACGGTAAACCGTTTTGTCGAGAAACCCGACCAGGAAACCGCCGAGGACTATCTCTCGTCCGGCGATTATCTCTGGAACAGCGGCATGTTCATGTTCGGAGCGCGCCGTTACCTGACGGAGCTGGAGAAGCATCGTCCCGACATTCTCGCCATCTGCCAGGCAGCTTTTGATGGCGCCAGCGAGGATCTCCACTTTACCCGCATTAATGAGAGCATCTTTGCCGAGTGTCCTGAAGACTCAGTCGATTACGCGGTGATGGAGAAAACCGACAACGCCGCGGTGGTATCCCTCGATGCAGGCTGGAGCGACATCGGCTCCTGGTCCGCGCTGTGGGACGTCTCTGACAAAGATCAGAACGGCAACACCTTCACCGGCGATGTGATCGCTCACGATACCGAGAGGACCCTGGTGCGTGCGGACAGCCGGCTGGTGGCAACAGTGGGGGTCAAGGATCTGGTGATCATTGAGACCAAAGATGCCCTGTTGGTGGCCCACAAGGACAAGGTGCAGGACGTCAAGAAAGTAGTGGAACGCATCAAGAATGACGGCCGACACGAGCACATGAACCATCGTGAAGTCTATCGCCCCTGGGGGGTTTACGATTCGATCGATAATGGCAACCGGTATCAGGTGAAACGCATCACTGTGAAACCGGGGGCCAAGCTGTCGGTGCAAATGCACCACCATCGTGCCGAGCACTGGATTGTCGTCAGCGGCACAGCCAAGGTGACCAACGGCGAAAAAACCTACCTGGTCACTGAAAACCAGTCCACCTACATTCCTATCGGCCAGATCCACTCGCTGGAGAACCCGGGCGTCATCGACCTGGACCTGATCGAAGTCCAGTCCGGCTCCTATCTGGGTGAAGACGATATCGTTCGCTTCAAGGACGTTTACGGGCGCACCTGATCCCTCCTGTGACCCGGGTTCCCTGCAAAACCGGGGGCACGAGTCAGACTGCCACGGAAAGCACGGATTTCACTGTCTGGTCATCAAACGGTAAAATCTCGCGTTTTCAGGATTCTTTCCTTTTTTATTGTTACCGGAACCTCACACCATGATGCGCAGTAACAACACGCTTGGGCAGCGGGCCGCCTGGACTTCCTGGTTCATTTTCGCAAACGGGCTGTTTGCCTTATTGGTCGGACTACGCTATTTGCCATGGATGAGCATTCCGGACGGCGAAACTGTCTCTTATGTCGCTCTTCTTTACCCGGGGCAATTTGCGCTTCTCGCCTGGCTGAGTGGCCTGCCATTGCTCGTTCTCGCAACCGTGCTACCTGCTAAACGGATACTTTCAGTTCTGGCTGTCCTATACGCAGGTATCGGAATCGCTGTCCTGGCGACTGATACCGTGGCCTACTCCCTCTATCGCTTCCACCTGTCGCCATTCGTGCTGGAACTGGCCCTCGGAGGCGGAACAGAGATTTTCTCTTTTTCTTGGCAGCTATGGGTATCAGCCATCGGCATTTTCATCGGCATCCTGGTGGTCGAGAGCGTCATGGCTATTTTGCTCTGGCGTCGCCGGCCGCGGGCCCGCTGGCTGAGTGCCGGATTCGCCCTGATGTTTGCCTTCCAGCTCGGCGCCCACGGCTGGCATGCCTGGGCGGAAGCGAATTACGATACCCGGATCACTGGCATCACCCGGCACGTACCGCTTTATTACGCAGCCACCGCCAAGCGATTCATGAATGAGCACGGCCTGGTGGATCCGCAAAGAGTCCGAGAGAACCTGGACGCACAGGCACTGGGCAATGTCAGTACAGGCAGCCAGCTCAACTACCCGACCCAGCCCCTTCAGTGCTCAGAACCAGAGCAGAAACTGAATGTGCTGATGATCGTGATCGACGGCGCCCGCTGGGACATGCTCGACCCACGCTGGATGCCCAATATTCATGAGTTTGCCCGGAGTAACCTGACGTTCGAAAAGCACTACAGCAACGGCAATGCCACCAAGCCCGGCGTGTTCACGCTGTTCTATTCGCTGCCCGCCAGCTACTGGGATGCCTTTACCGCTGCCAAGAAGCCACCGGTCACAATCAGCCGGATGCAGGAACTGGGCTACCAGACAGAGGTGCTCGGGTCTGCCACATTGGTTAGCCCGGCGTTTGACCAGAATGTGTTTTCGACAATTCCAGACCTGCGCCTGGAAACCCCCGGGCAACACCCCTGGGATCGCGATATCCGGATTACCGACGACTGGCTGGCCTTTACAGAAACCGAACTCGAGCCGCAACGGCCGTTTTTCGGATTTCTATTCTACGACACGCCTCACAACCACATGGTACCGGATGATTACCCGGTGAAATTCAAGCCCTACTGGGAAACCGTCAACAAGCTGCAACTGGATCAGGATTTCAACCCGGAGCTGATCAAAAATAATTACAAATCGACGCTGCACTTTGTGGACAACCAGATTGGTCGGGTTCTGGAGGATTTGCGGGCGAAAGGGCTGCTGGACAGCACCATCGTGATGATTACCGGGGACCATGGCCAGGAGTTCAACGAATACGGGATGAATTACTGGGGCCACGGCAGCAACTTCGGCCAGTACCAGCTAAGGGTACCCATGGTCGTCCACTGGCCCGGCAGGTCTGCACAACGCTTTGACTATCGAACCGAAAACTTCGACATTGCCCCCACGCTGATAAAGAATGCCCTGGGTTGCAGCTCCACACCCACGGAATACTACGCTACGGGCAACGGCCTTTTCTCGCCCCGCGAGCGGGAGTGGAGCATTGCCCACAGTTACATGGACTATGCGCTGCTCACCGAAGACCTTAAACTCGTCACCCATGCATCCGGCAACGTGGACGTGGTAAACCATGACCTGGAGTCAGTGAAAAACTACCAACTCAACCCCTCATGGACACTGCAGGTTCTTGAGGAACAGTCCCGATTTTATAAATAATTAGCGTCCTACACGATCAGGCCTGAATTTATGAAGCTTTCCGTCATTATCAGCACCTACAACTCGCCCGAGTGGCTGGAAAAAGTACTCTGGGGCTACAGTGTGCAGACCCACAAGGATTTCGAACTGATCATTGCCGATGACGGATCAACCGGCGAAACACGCCAGTGCATTAATCGTATGCGGGAGGCAACGGGTCTGCCTATAAAGCATGTGTGGCAGGAAGACGACGGCTTTCGAAAATGCCGCATTCTTAATTTGGCTGTTCTTAAATCTGAATCCGAGTATCTGGTGTTCACTGATGGCGACTGCATTCCGAGACGTGACTTTCTTGAAGTGCACGCCTCTGAAGCCGAGCCCGGGCGTTACCTTTCCGGGGGATACCACAAGCTTCCCATGGCCACGAGCAAGGCCATAGCCCACGACGACATTATTTCCGGCCGCTGTTTTGAGCTGCCCTGGCTGAAAGCCCACGGCCTGAAATCCACCTACAAAAACAGCAAACTGACAGCCAACCACTGGCAGGCCCGACTGTTCAATGCGTTGACTCCGACACGTTGCCGCTTCAAAGGGTCCAACGGGTCTGTCTGGAAAAAAGATGTTCTGGCAGTAAACGGATTTGATGAAACCATGGCTTATGGAGGCGAAGACAGGGAGTTTGGTGTGAGGCTTGTCAATTTGGGCATCAAGCCCAAGCACGTCCGATATAATGCCATTGTAATTCATCTTGATCATGCTCGCGGATATGTTGAACCTAACATTGTCGAAGCCAATAAGCAGCATCGAATAAACGTCGACAAGGAAGGTATTATCCGCACAGAGCATGGAATCGAGCAGCATCTACAGTCCCAGGTCCCAGGAGCCCTCAATTGATTTTCTTTGTGTTTTCCTACAACCGTGGGCCCCATCTGAAGAACTGTATTGAGTCCATCGAAGCCTGTGCTCCCGGTCACCGGGTGATTGTTTATGACGATTCCAGCGACGACCCGGAAACCCTGCAGATTCTCGGGGGCATTGAAGCACGGCACGAGGTGAGAAGGCGTGATGACAAGGGTTCCGGGGACCAGCACGGGGCTCTCTATACCAACATGCAGCGTGCCATTGACTCTCTAGAAGAGGACACGCTGATATGCTTTCTTCAGGACGATACTCAGCTCGTTCGGCGCATCGACAATCAGGACCTGGAATTCCTCAAGAACCAGTTTGAACGGTTTCCGACTGCAGGGTTCCTGGCCCCGGTCTTTCAAAAACGAATCACCCGCCGGCGTACTCTCGATCGCTTTATCTACAGGGAGGATCGTGGCGTTTATGTATGCGAGCACCGAAGCAAAAAACAGGTTGCCGGTGTTTTTTACTCCGATATTTCTGTGACCCGAAGCGACCGCCTACGCTCTGTTAACTGGCAGTTTGTTCCCGGCGAATTTGAAAACGAGCAGCAGGCAAAGCAGCAATTTCTGGAAATGGGCTACCTTTTTGCACCCTTTGCCATGTGGCTTCCCAATCCACCAGCTTACCGGAACAAGAAAAAGACCTTCACCTTCCGGCTCGCTGAAATCGTCAACAAGGCGGGGTTCTATCCTTTTGAAATCATGGACGAGGGTTCCGTTCAGAGGCTGAGAAACAGGCCAAAAAATCAGGTTCCAATTGCTGAAGATTTTCTTACCGTCAAAGTCAAAGGTCTGAAAAGCCCGTGGATTTATGACCCGCTTAGGCGATATCGATTGCTGCGAAAGCTGGCAAAGCTAGAAGCTTTCATTAACCGGGTTTTAAACAAATCCGGCTAGCGACCCAAACGCTCCCGGGCCATGGTAATCAGCGATTCGGCAGAAGCTTCCTCTAACTGAAGTTGCTGGTATCCGTTCGGTCTGCTACTGGCAAACAACTGATCGCAGAATACCGGCCCCGCCCCCCGATAGGTTTGTCCACTCAAGTGCCTTGGGCAAAAGAAATGGCTGGGAAGAACCGAGAGATCGCTATAACGCATCTCTCGTACAGTCTCTGTTACAACCCTGGGGCCAACGGTTTTCCACGCGGCCACCGGCTTATGCTTCAGCTTGTACCAGATAAAGCGGGTCGCCAAGTGCCGGGCAGCAACAAATTTATCCAACAAACGCCCAACCAGCGGGTCTCCGGGATAACAGGCAAAATAACCATTGGCTATCAGGCCCGGGGATATGAGTTCATTCTCCCAGCACGCAAATGCCGTACAATCAAACAACCAGTCCGGTAACGGAGAAAGAGCAATGGAGTCGGCATCGAGAGCAAATCCGCCTTCGTTGAAGAGTATCTCCCAACGCATCAGGTCGGCTACGCCAAAAAGCTGCCCCGTTCTCCACATTGCTTCCATATGACGCTTGGTTTTCCAAGGGTATTCATTATATTCACGGTTACCCCAGACTCTCAGCGCGAACTCCGGATTCAATAATTTCCAAGTTTCAAAACAAGCGTCAGGCCGGCGACGCTCATCACCCACCCATATAAAATGGAAAACTTTCGGAATGCGAGGCAATCTGACCTTCCTTGCGATAAAAACAGTGAGCTTACCTTTGACAACTAGTTTGCGTTTAATCGTTGTCTGAACCTGAAATTATGAATTTCTCGTCTGATCTTTCCCTTAATCAAGTACCAGCGCCAGCGCAGGCGCATAAGACCCCGCCTCAGTTCAGCAGTGTTGAAACCTGTGTCAATTGCCGACTCAAATTCAGGGTTATTGGTAACACACGGCTCTTCAACGCCATAACATTCCACGCCGTTATCCCAGAACTGGTCCATCTCGATATCAACGGGCTCCGCCCAGGTCTTTGCGTAATCGAGGAATTTTTTTGCGGCGGAGGGCCTGAGAAAATAGCCGGTGGCGCTCTTGTGACCTCTCAAAAATTTGGAAACAGTTACTCCATTATGTTCGAACACAGGTAATCTTTCCCTGTTTCTGGACTTGCTCTCGAAAAGCCTTACACATTCGATATGCTCGGGAAACACTGAGGATACACCCAAAAAACGCAGGAACGGTTGCTCAAAGATCTGTGCATCGTCCTCCAGGACAATCATTGGCTTTCCGGACTCGTAACACTGTTTCCATACCAGGTAATGGCTGGCATAACAGCCCATATGCCCTGCGGTAAGGGGAATTTCGCCAATGCGCTTCGCCTTCCGGGCATCAAATCTGGAAAACAGCTCGTGACCTTGCTTGCCGTCGACCGCATCAAAAAAGCGGAAGTCCATCCCCATACCGGAAAACTGCCTTTTGATGGCCTCCCGGCGATCAACCGCTCTGAGAAGACTGATAACAACAATTTCAGGCTGAGCACCCATTTAATAGTTCCTAAAAGTAGAGCAGGCAGCGGATCAGGGTTAACGTTTGAACCAACGCCTCAAGGCAACTTCAAAATTGTTGAGCTGCTTGAAAAAGCGCAACCCGGTTAGTGGATTATAAGTCCATGGCCTCGGTGGATTCTTTGGCATACAGATAAGAAAGTCTTCAGCCACCGGAAGTTTGTTACCAGACCGGGCTTTCAATTCTGCTACCTGACTATCTGACCAAAGCTGAAACGGATAAAAGCCGACACCTTTCTTCCGCTCCGCCAACTTTAGGCCCAGTGTTTTGTTTTTCCCTCGATAGGCCGGAACCTCGGGTAACCACATAGCGAAAGGCAGCCACATATAGGCCATCATACCGAACAACCGTTTCGCTTGCTGGTCATTTGAGGGCTCGGATTGTTTGAATTCCCAGCCGGCATTAATGAGTCTGCCTGGTCGAAAAACAACAAGATCGGAGTAATGGATACCCGCGCTTTGTCCGGTATCTTTCCGAAAAAATAGCTCCGGTGCCGGGCCCGGCAATGGAGTGACAGGTCTTTTTGTCAGATCTATCCCCCGGACAAAGCAAGGGTGAATGAATCCAAGCCCATCTGTCTTTTCAAATATCTGATCGAGAGCGCTCAGTTCTTCGAATGTTACAGGCCTTACGACCTGAGTATCATCCTGAAGAAAACACACCAAGCGCCTATTATGAAATCTTCGCAATGCCGAATCCATGTTATGGTAAAGGCCACCATGCTTGATAGTGCCCTGCTTCTCCGGCCTGATTACCTGATAACTGGCGGATACTTTTTGGAGATAGGCACAGGTTTCGGGATCGGAACTGTTGTCATCAAAAATTACAATGTCGGCATCCGGAATACAGCGACGGATTGAGTCCACGCAATTACGAAGATATTTGCCTCGATTAAAAGAGAATATGCAGACCGTCAGAATCTTCATTATGACGACTTACCCCGATATCCATTCCGCCAAGCGTTGTCAGTAGCTCTGCGATCGCAATACCGAGCCTGTACCCAGACAAAAATCAGGGGGATCCAACCAAAGAACCAAATGGGATGGACAGACCGCAAGAGCGTATACTCGTCCGAAAAAGTCAAAAACAGAAAAAGCCCGACAAGAGCCAGCAGATGAAATTTGACTGACAAGTTCAGCCTGCTTCGGAGAACAGAAATGACTGGCAGACAAACAAGTCCCGCCTGCATGAGAACCCCTATCAGACCCGTTTCGGAAAAGGCACCCAGCCAGATATTATGGGGATGAGCAATATCGAGCCCCATTGGCTGAAAATAAAGCCGGTATGCGTCGGTGAGCCTGAAATCCACGCCCGCACCATTGCCCAGCAAAAGAGTCTCAGGCGGATACGTCAGATAGGTAGTCCAAATATCAAAACGATAGGACGCTCCCCGGGAAAGTAGCTGCTTGTACAGGACGTCCAATCCAATGGCCCAGTCAGTCAGCAACAAGATCCCCCCTATAACCAAACCATAAACCACAATGAGTGTTGGCCGGCGATACTGAATGCCGAGGATAACAGCGAAGATTGAAAGATAGATCGCCAAGGACGCGATAGGCGCACGACTCTTGGTCATGATCACGAAAATACAAACGGACAGGATAGAAAAAACTGCAAGCAGGATGTCGGCCAGGCTTTCCTTGCCCCGTTCACGGAAAGTCAGAAACAACCCTGTAGCGAGGAAAATTATTGCGACTGATGCCCCCTGTATCGGGTGAGTCATTACCCCGAGCCCTCCAAGCCGACCACCCTGAAGCACTCCTGGCAATGATGATACCAGCCCGGCAATTGTGCCGGTTAGCACCAGCACAAGAAAACACCGCCCCCAAAGCTGTTCGCTACGGCTGGCGTAAAACGCCCAGAAGAAATATGCCAGCATGCCAAGCGCTGCCTCGAGGCCCCACCGGAAGGCCTGAAGGTCTTCCTCATAAGGGCCGCTCCCAACCATCCATGTCGTTAGTGACATATACCCGCAGAACAGAAGAAACAACCTGATAAATGGGTCTCTCCAGACCAAACCTTCATCTACCCGAATGAGGAGATAGATGGTCAGGGGATAGATCAGTACATGAAAAAAAGTGCGGTAGACGTCTTCGGTCGTAACTACTCCCAGAAGCAACCAGACGGCAAACAGGACCTGTTGAAGGTTCACCGGTCTAATCCTGGTAATAGCGGACACTCTCTGCATCGAGAAATTACCGGATATATCCAAAACTCAGTGCTCCTCCATCAAAAGCGATAACAGAGGCGCCAGATAGACCTTCGGATCCCAGCTTTCCCGACCACTAGCCTGGGAATGGATAGTGACATAGTGGATATCGGGATCGACAATCATCTTACGCACTGTTTCGGTAACGCGTTTCGGATCACTGGTATCGTATATATAACGTGAAAATGAGGGGACCAACCAATCAACGCTATCCCGAGGGACTTTGTATGTCAGATACGCTTTATAAAAGCCAAATTCTGACCACCTGCGCGGAGGCCGGCTAAACAAAGCAGACCACCATGTCGTACCGCTTTTTGATTCCAGATCAGCGAGTGCCGCAGACAACACTCGTCGATCAAAGACGAACGGTGTATCAAAATAGGTATTGACTGGATCAACCTCGTGGTCTGCATCAACCAGGCGCTCGGATTCCAGGACCCAATTTCGTACTTTCCCCCTCAGATCCGCACGCTTGCGCCACTCTGTAAAACATAGGATTCGGGAAGAACCAAGAAAGTCCTGCGCCGTCGCAGATGGGGTAACCACAACATCCGAGTCCAGTATGACCGATTTATCACAACCCAGCTCGCTGGCAAGCTTTAGCTTGCAAATCTGCTGAGTATGCCATCCGGTGTAGGATGGCCAAAGGGGCCAGCCGACCATCCGCCTTAAGCTGCCACAAATCCGGGTGAAGTTACGACCAAAATGCTCTGAAAGCATCCTTGCGCGCACGCGTCGACACTCTACCGATTCAGGCAACACATCTTTCGTCGAGAGCAGCCTCAGCCCAGTACGGCCGCGAAACTCCTCGAACAGAGAGAGATCTTCATTCTGAACAATCACGTAATGATCTAGCTCAGCCAAACCCGAGTGCTCCAAGGAACACCGCATTACACGAAAATGATCGAGATCACCTTTCCAGGTTGGAGTGATCAGCACTAAACGAGGATCGGATTTCATGACACCCTCCCCTGCCGCCAATCCCGCCACCGCGACTGCCAAACCCGCAACCATGTCCTCAAGCGACTCCGCGTCTCACTGCCGGTATAACGACCTTTTGCAATATGACGAATCCGGTAAACACCAGGCACCTGGATCGGCTTACCCTGGCTGCGAAGCAACCAACGAAACGCCCGGTCCTCGTGGCACTTGGCAAAACTTTCCACCGGCTGCTGGTACAGACCAATATTCCGGCAGTAACCGACAGCCCGGCAGACATCGCCATGGGCAATCTGCAAGGGGCCGGTAGCCTTGGTAATTGTGCGGGTGGTAAACGACGAGGTGTCGATATCCAGTACCTGCGGACCTCCGGAGCCGGCCTCAAGCATGGGGTTATCCTCCGCCAGCAGGTCGGTGGTGCGCTCCTCTTCCGGAAACAGCAGTGCATCACGCCGCCCCTGCAGCACCTCGGCAAGGGAGTCGAGACAGTCTTCCCGGAACATCAGATCGCAGTCGGTGAACCAGACCCAGTCGGCTTTTGTAGCCAGTGCAGCCCGGTTACGACCGATACCACGGCGGAACAACTCCTGCTTGGGAACCGGCTGCCAGTTCCAGGTGACACCAGGAACCTCTTGCTTCCCGAAGAAAGCCAGTAATTCTTCAGTTCTGGTGTCCTCAGGGCTGTAGAAAACGGTCATGGTGACGTCGAGCTTCTTTGGCGGGAACAGCACCAGGGAGCTCAACTGGTAAACCAGGAAATGGGAGTAGTTCCAGCAGTGGCTGACCACCTCCAACTGCAGGTGGCCGGTTCTGGCCGTCCTTTCACCTTCTGGCGGCAGGTCAGGCTCGAACCAGGCGGGAGGTATCCAGCCGCCCGCGGCGAACCGGAAAAAAGCCAGTTGTATCAGATTCCACATAGTCGTCGCCCGGGCAGCATAATCAAAAGCCCGCGAATTCTACCACGGCACCCCTTAAAAGCAGACAGGCAAGCTGTTACAAACCGTCAATCAGCTTGTGTACGTTTGGCGACAATGATACTTTTTCGCCCCTGTTTTCCTCCTGATTGGATGGTTTTTTCTGTGTCCGGCACACTCATCAAACTGGCTTTCCGCCTTTTATCCCTTCTAGGCCTTCGCAATGCCCAGCGCCTCGGCCGCATGCTGGGGGGAGTAGCCTGGAAGCTTGGCGGGCGTTCAGTTGAGACCACCCGCAAGAACCTTCGTGCGTGCTACCCGGATCTGAATAAACAGGAGATAGAAACCCTTGGGCGCAAAAGCCTTCAGGAAACCGGTGCGACTGCCCTGGAAATCCCGCTGATGTGGGAATGGCCGGTAGAACGCTGCCTCGGCCTGATCCGTGAGATTGAGGGTGAAGAACTGCTGGAGAAGTACAAAGCCGGTCAGCAAGGATTGCTGTTACTGGCTCCCCACCTTGGTAATTGGGAGCTGGCCGGGCTGTTCTTTGCATCCCGCTACAAGATGGCCGCCCTATACAGCCCACCGAACCAGCCCGGCTTCGAAGAGTACATGAAAGCGGTCCGAAGTCGCAGTGGTTCTGAGCTGGTGGCAACAGATAGACGAGGCATCATGCGCCTGTTCAGCATCCTTCGCGAGGGCGGTGTCGTAGGAATCCTGCCGGACCAGACACCTCGCCGGGAAGGCGGAGAGTTTGCTCCGTTTTTCGGCATCCCGACCATCACCATGACCCTGGCTTCCAAGCTGGTTCACAAGACCGGAGCGCGGCCACTGGTCACCTATGCCCAGAGACTGCCGGACGCCCGGGGCTTCAAGATTGTGATCCGAGATGCCGAGCCGGGAATGGCCTCGAAGGACATGACTGAATCCCTCACTGCCCTCAACCGGTCAGTAGAGAAGTGCATCGCTGACGTGCCGGCCCAGTATCAATGGGAGTACAAGCGTTTCCGCCGCACTGCGCCCGGAGAAAAGCCGGTCTATTGATCAGCTTCTGCCATAGCCATCGAGAAATGCCTGCCACAACTGCTCCCGCAACGGTGCATCCAGGTCCGCCAGGGTCTTGTTGACGGATCGCTCCAGGCGACTGATGTTGGACGTCTTCCAGTCATCACCTTTACCGGCAGGCATCAGGCGCCCCCGATCAAAATCGATCAGGTACACGTTATCAGCCACCAGGATATTCATGCAGTTGAGGTCGGCGTGAAACACACCGGCATCATGAAAACGCCGAACACACGCTCCTGCATCACGCCACGAGGAAACACAGGACGCACTGGCAAACTCGGCAAGCGGGCGGGCTCCGGGAATACGACGGATGATGATGGATGCGTGATAAAAAAGCTGGCCGCGACGGCTGTATCCAGCAGCTACGGGCTCGGGTACCGGAAGCCCTTTGCGGAAGAGTTTGTGCAATAGCCGGAATTCGACAAAAGACCTGACCGCATCGGCGCGGGTATAGACGTATTCCCGGCGAATGAACCGCCCCGGCACGCCACCCCGACAGAAATGCCTGAGTACCAGCCCCCCCGACTTCGAGCGAATGAACCACGCCGAGCCCCGACCACCTTTGGTGACGGGCACCGCGTTGTCACCCCAGAACCGGGGGTCAAACCATTCCTCCCTGAACCGGTTCTGAAACGAACGGGCCACCAGATACCCTCCGGTGGCCCCGACGTGCCTGGTATAACCTTCCCCCATGGGGCGGTTACCGAACCAGCGTCAGCCAGTCACTGTGCTCAGGCAGCTTACCCTTCACGGCATCAAAATAACGTGACTGCAGCTTCTCGGTCACCGGGCCGCGCTTGCCTTCACCGATGATGCGGCCATCCAGTTCGCGAATGGGCAGTACCTCGGCTGCGGTGCCAGTAAAGAAAGCCTCCTCGGCTACATACACCTCGTCCCGGGTAATACGGCGCTCCTTCACCTGCAGCCCCATGTCCCTGGCGAAGTCGATGATCGTGGCACGGGTGATGCCCTCGAGGCAGGAGGTCAACTCAGGGGTGTGCAGCACGCCATCACGGACAATGAAGATGTTCTCCCCGGAGCCTTCCGCGACATACCCCTCGTTATCCAGCAACAGGGCTTCCTCGGCACCGCCGGAGATGGCCTCGTTCAGCGCCAGCATGGAGTTGATGTAATTGCCGTTCGCCTTGGCCTTACACATGGTGATGTTGACGTGGTGACGGGTGTAGGAAGAGGTGCGGACCTTGATGCCGATCTCCTTCGCTTCCGGAGACATGTAGGACGGCCAGCTCCAGGCGGCAACCATGATATGAACCTTCAGGTTGTCGGCGCGCAGGCCCATACCCTCGGAACCCAGGAACACCATCGGGCGCAGGTAGGCTTCGTCCAGGTTGTTCTCGCGCACCGCCGCGCGCTGAGCTTCGTTGACCTCATCCTTAGTGAACGGCATTTTCATGTTCAGGATGTGGGCGGAGCGGAACAGGCGGTCGGTATGCTCTTTCAGGCGGAAAATCGCCGGGCCGTTCGCGGTATTGTAGGCTCGCACACCTTCAAAACAGCCAAGGCCATAATGCAGGGTATGAGTCAGGACGTGGGTTTTGGCTTCCCGCCAGGGAACCATTTCACCGTCGAGCCAGATAAGGCCATCGCGATCAGCCATCGACATTGTTTTCTGCTCCTAAAAAAAGCGGTTTTCGGGGAGTCGGCATTCTAGCAGGAAAACTCAGGGAAAATAAATTTAGCTTACTAATCAAGCATCACTTTTTTCCACATACTTTGGATGTAGTCACGCTCTTCCGGGAACTCATCTCCCTCCACCTGGCTGTTCAGGTTCTGCAGCGCGCGGCGATGGATGGTCGAGCGCAGGGTTATGAAGGTCTCCCGCAGCTTTTCGGTGTCCTCCACCGGCAACACACCGGCCCGCCCCAACTCTTCCATCTGGCGGATATTGTCAGACCACTGGGTCAGTTCAGGATGGTCGGAACACCACGCCAGCATCAGGTACTGCACCATGAACTCGATATCGACAATGCCACCGGGATCGTGCTTGATATGAAACACCTCGGAGCGCCTGCTCTCCGGTGTTCCCAGGCTCGCCCGCATTTTCTCCCGCATCTCCACCACCTCTTCCCGGAGCTTTGTGCGATCACGCTGCTGGCAGAGGATGTCATGGCGGATGGCCTCGAAAGCCTCCAGGGTCTCGGTGCAACCTGCCACACCGCGGGCCCGGGCCAGGGCCTGGTGCTCCCAGGTCCAGGCATCATTGCGCTGGTATTTCTCGAAGGCGTTCAGCGTTGTCACCAGAAGTCCGGAATTGCCGGAGGGACGGAGCCGCATATCCACTTCATAGAGCTGCCCCGAGGGGGTCTGGGTGCTGAGGATGTGCACGATTCTCTGGCCAAGACGGGTGAAGAACACCGCGTTATCGATGGGCTTGTCGCCATCGGTGGACAACTCCGGATCGGCCTTGTGAACGAACACCAGATCCAGGTCTGAGGTATAGCCAAGCTCGATTCCACCCAACTTGCCGTAGCCGATGATGGCAAAATCCGTCTCGCAGGCGGAACCGTCTGAGCGTCGCGGATAGCCATGGCGGCTGACCAGGTTGGCGAAGGCCACATCTACCACGTGGTCCAGAACCACTTCGGCGATCCAGGTCAGGTAATCGCTCACTTTCATCAGCGGCAACGTGCCTTTGAGCTCTGATGCCGCCACCCGGAGGATATGCGCCTTCTTGAAATGGCGCAGGGACTCCATCTGCTCTTCGAGATCCTCAAACGGAATCCGCAGCATCTGCTGGCGCAGGTCGTCCTGGAGTTCCTCCTTGGCTGGAGGCGTGTAAAGACTCTCCGCATTGAGCAGTTCATCCAGCAGCAACGGTGTCTCTGCCAGCTGTTGCGCCACCCAGGGGCTTTCGCTACACAGCCGGACCAGCTGAGTACGGGCGCCCGGATTCTCCAGCAGCAGGACCATATAGGCGGTACGCCTCAGGATTGCGCTGACCAACTGCAACACCCGGGACAGTGTCTGCGAGGGATTTTCAACGTCGGTCAGGGCATCCAGCAACACCGGCATGAACTGGTTAAGGCGTTTTCTACCCTGGGTCTGGAGGGTCTCCACGGTCCTGCTATCCCGAAGCTCTGTCAGCTCACGACAGCTCTCCTCGGGGTTTTCATAGCCCTGCTCCTTTAGCCAGTCCCGCGCACTCTCGTCGTCCATCTCCGCCAGCCAGATTTCCTGCCATTCCTCGGCCAGCTCGGATTCCCCGCCATCTTCCTCCTCTTCGGTGGCAATAATGTTGGCAAAGTGGGTAGCAACCCGCTCACGATGCTCGTCCAGAACTTTCTGGCATTCGGCCCAGGAATCAAAGCCCATAATCAGGGCAATGCGGGCAAGGTTCAGGTCATCCTCCGGCAGGGTCTGGGTCTGCTTGTCCTCGATACCCTGCAGGGCGTGCTCAAGGTTCCTGAGAAATACATAGGCCTCCCGTAACTCACTGACGACCCCGGAAGGCAGAAGCTCAAGGGCTTCCAGCTCTTTCAGGATGGTCAGCAGCTCCCGCTGCTGCAGTTCCCGATCCCTGCCACCCCGGATCAGCTGGAAGGCCTGGACCACGAACTCGATTTCCCGGATGCCACCGCTGCCCAGCTTGATGTTGTTTTCCAGGCCCTTCCGGCGCACCTCCCGGCTGATCATGGCCTTCATGCTGCGCAAGGATTCGAAGGCGCTGAAGTCGATGTATTTCCGGTAGACGAAGGGACGCAGGCTTTCCATCAATACCTGCCCGGCTTTCTGGTCGCCGGCAACCACCCGGGACTTGACCATGGCGTAGCGCTCCCAGTCGCGCCCCTGGTCCTGGTAGTAGGTCTCCAGCGCGGCGAAGCTGAGCGCCAGGGCACCACTCTGGCCGTAGGGTCGCAACCGCATATCCACCCGGAAGACAAAGCCGTCTGCGGTTATCTGGTCCAGGGCCTGGATCAGCCGCTGGCCCAGGCGAATGAAAAACTGCTGGTTATCCAGCGAGCGCCGGCCGCCACGGGTCTCGCCCTTGCCGGGAAAGGCAAAGATCAGGTCGATGTCGGAGGAGACATTGAGCTCACGGCCACCCAGCTTGCCCATGCCGATCACAACCAGGGGCTGGGGCGCCTCCTCACCGGTCACCGGGTCCAGACCATAGGGAGTGCCGAACTGCTCACAGGAGTCCTCATAGAGCCAGCCCAGGGCGCCGTCGATACAGGTGTCCGCAAATGCGCTGGCCGCCGCCATGGTTTCGGCCAGATCGGCCCACCGCAGCAGATCACGCCAGATGATCCGGAACTGGATTTCCCGCCGGAACCGGCGCAGGGCTGCATGAAGTGCCGGTTCGCCATCAACCTGCTCAAGATACTCCTTCCAGCGCTGTGCCAAGTATTCCGGGGTTGTCGACTCGGAAAGAAGCCGGGATTCAACCGCCTGCCGGACCTGATCCCCGTGCCGCTCCAGGGTCTGCCGCAGGAACAGGCTGCGCCCCACCGCATCGGCAACCACGGACTCCGGAACCGACTCATCCTCGATCAGCCAGGCGGGCACGCCCTCCGGAAAGACCGACTCCCAGCATTCGGCGACGTCCTCGGCGATTGGTGACGGCAAGGCACTCCATGGCGCGGACATAATGCAAACCCCTGTCTCTCTGTTATATTTCCGGTACTGTATACCGAACTCTCCCATGACTGAACAGGCCGCACTAACGGATGCAGCGAAACCGTCGCCCCCTGAACCCGGAACACGCAAAACAGACTCACCTGCCCATGGGGCGTCTGATCCTCCAACGAGTGAAACGCCTGTTCCTTATTCTCGCGGCCATGATGTCGACCCAGATCCTGATCATCTGGACGGTCGAAGACCTGAGTTTCTTCGAGTCCATCTGGATCACCATGACCACCGTTTCCACCGTCGGCTACGGGGATTTCGCGCCGAAAACCTACGTCGGACGGATCAGCACCATATTGATCATGTTTGTGGGAGCGATCACTCTGCTGACGCTGATCGTCAGCGACTTTATCGAGTACCGGTTCTACCGCCGGGAACGGATTATCACCGGACGCTGGATCTACAAAATGAAAGACCACATCGTCATCATCAACACCCCTCGGCGCGGTGGCGCCCAGTATTTCATGCGCTTTGCCGCCCAGGTAAGGGCCGTGCCGGGCTATGAAACCATTCCGATCATGCTCCTCACCCGCCAGTTTCCCGAAGGCCTGCCGACAGAGCTGTCTGATTGCGGCGTCGTGCACTTCCATGGTTCGGGCAGCGATCCGCAAGCCCTCAAGGCGGTGCATACGGGGAGCGCACGACACATCATTGTGCTGGCAGCGGACGAGAGCGATCCGGGCTCCGACAGTCTGACGTTCGATATCGCCCACCGCCTGTCAGAGTCCAATCTTGGCGGGCGAACCACGGTCGAATGTGTCAGTGACGGCAACCGGGAAAGGTTCAAGGCTCTCGGAATCCGGACCATCATCCGACCGGTTCGGACTTACCCGGAGATCATGGTGCGGGCCGTGGTTGCTCCCGGCTCGGAGAAGGTGCTGGAAGATCTGTTCAATTACGAGCGGGACCACCCCCACCGTTACGATATTGAACTGGACGACCTCAACTGGGCGGACATCGTCAGCGCACTCGTGCGTCATGGCATTGGCACTGCCCTGGCCTACATTGACCATGACGACGAGGTGATCTGTCATCCGCCGACCAACGAGGAAGTCGAAGGCAAGGGGCTGATTGTGCTGGTCAAATCCACCGACACCCCCGGAGTCGAAGTGGTGGAAGAGGCACTGGAGCGGTACCGGAAATTCCTGGCCAGCTGGCATGAAAAATACGACGACAAGGCTGAGGAAAAGTCCGGCTCCGCCTGACCTGGCTTGTCAGGCGGCCGCCAGCTGCAACTGCAATTGCCCCAGCTCGGGGCTGCGTACCAGCTCTCGAACCGCAGCCCCCTGGTCCAGAGCCTCCAGAACTCCCTTCAACTCCGTTTCAGCGCCAGCCTTTCCGGCGGCCTGTTCGACTTTGGAGAGGTCATTGCCCCCTGCCTTCCATCCACTCCCCTGGAGCCACGCCAGACTCACTTGGTACAGAAATCCTGTTACCGACAAGGCGCCGGCTTCCGGCTCAGCCCTCGGCTCGTAGAGCCCTGCCAGGTAGTACCCCTGCTCCGCCTTGCTGACCAGGTTCAGGAACACCGGTATTTGCTCCGCCAGCTCCCGGGCCAGTGACATCAGTATTGCCGGATTACCGGACTTGAGCTCAAACTCCACTTCATTCAGGGGCTCAGTCCGGCCCCTGCTGGCGACGGTTCCCGAATCCAGCGCAACCTCCACCTCGGCATCTTCACGCCGGATCATCCAGACCTGGCGCTGGAAGTTGGTCTCGAACACCACCTCCAGCTCGGCGAGATTGATCCGGTCCGCCAGCGGGGTGTCCGCCAGCAAGCCCAGGCTCAGATCCGGCCCCGGCAGCGGCCACTCCCACTCCTGGCGGCGATGGGCACCGTTGACGAATTCACCGCGGGTTTTGAGGGTCTGGATGTATTTGTCTCCGGCCTGCCGCACCCTCAGGGCTGCTTTCTGGTGGTTCAGAGCCGCTGCAGGGGTATCGAAATATCGGTTGATGAGTGATTTTTCACCGACGTATTCAGCGGTCGCGTCATTGGACAGCCAAGCCTGAACCTTTTGCTGGTCGGCCTCTGAAACCGTCAATTTGATCTCGAGTTCTTCTGCCATTTCCGCTTTCCTGTCGGGTTTTGCCTGAGCATACATAAAAAAACCGGCGACCCGAAGGTCACCGGTTTTCTCGACTACTTGATTAGCTGGTTAGCTGATCAGAAGTAGTAGACTGCGCCGAGGGCCAGAGTGGAGCGCTCTTCGCCAACTGCTTCGAAGTTGCCAACACCGTACTCACGATCCGCATCTGCGCCAGACAGGTAGCCTTCAACATAGACGTACATGTTGTCGGACATATTATGCAGGGCCTGCAGGATCACAGTGTCATTCTTGTCACCAGTCGCATCATCATCGTTGATCTGGTAGGAAAGAGCGAACTGATTGGCACCCATGGTGTACACCCCGATAACACCATACTCGTCAGCTACATCCTTGCGGGTCTGGTATTCGCCGGTCAGGCTGAAATCGCCCATGGAGTATGTGCCACGGAGGCCGTAAGTGTTCTCATCATTGTCAGCGACACCGCCGTCGTTGGAATCCATGGCGACCGCCAGCTCCAGGGCATCAACGGAATAAGTCGCAGCCAGCTGGTACGGGTAGGACTTCTCACTACCGTCAGTATTGGGGTCAGACTCGCCATTGATCTGAACAGCCGCACCCAGCTTCAGACCACCAAAGGACGGGCTCTGGTACTGGATCAGGTCGCCCTCGCCAGTTTCTTCGAGGCTACCACCGATGTCAGAACCAACTTCGTGGAAGTTTACGATTTTTTGAACGGCGCTTTCGTAAGTGGAATCATCAGAACCCACCCAGATCTTACCGAAGCTGTCACCTTGAATACCGACATAAGCTTCATCCAGAGCATCGATGCCGTTGCTCTCACCCTTGTCGTCAGCGTTGATACCTTCCAGCTCCATTTTCAGGAAGCCGGTAATTCCCGGAGCAATTTCGTGATCGTGCTTAACACCCAGAGTGGTGCCGTTGTCGAAGTGCTCGACGCCGTTGAATTTTTCACCAGCTGTGTTTTCAACGTCGTTGTACGTAAGAGCATACTGAATGTTACCGTAAACGGTCGGCAGGTTGCTTTCCTGGGCTGCAACAGCGCCAGAGAAAGTAGCTGCTGCAATAGCAGATGCGATGAGCGTCTTTTTCATGTTGCGTCTTCCTTTTTGAGTTAACTCAGGTTTTAGCGACGGGTATTAATCCCGATTTATTAAGTTGTTCAGGCATCACCAGTCAGGCTGGATGTGCCGGATTCTCCATTATCTCCATGTCAGTTTTATGACATCCAGATAACTTTTCTTCTTCTTTTGAAAACCTGCAGAACTGCAGATCTTTGTAGCTCAGTTACTTACAGCACTTTCTTAAAGCACTGAGTAATGAATCTGTTTTAATACAAAGAACCTGCATTTGCAAATTTTAAACAGCGCATTTTTAGCTTGTTTGGCACCAGAAAGGCAACCCTTTATAGCCATGAGCTCTGTTCGGTTTTGTGACCACTGCGTTACAAATACGAGGCCAACCACCATTTTTTTCTTTCAATTCAGCGAACTAACACCACCAAATTTTTGTACTGGGCCAAATGTCAAACGATCCGGGTTATCGTGCGCACCATCCACAAACACGCAGGCGACTGCCGCCCAATCATGGTGCAGCGCCCATTTATGACAAACCCGTAACCTCCAGCAAGAAGGTCACCGGCCCGTCATTGATCAACTGCACTTTCATATCCGCCCCGAAACGCCCTTCCGAGACACGTTCACCCCCCAGGCGCTCTTTCGCCTCAAGAACGAACTGGCGATACAGGTCGTTGGCCACATCGGGCTTCGCGGCCAGGGAAAAGCCCGGGCGGGTTCCCGAACGGGTATCGGCTGCAAGGGTGAATTGGGGCACAACGAGCAAGCCGCCTCCGATGTCCTGAAGACTGCGATTCATGCGGCCCTGCTCGTCAGGGAAGATACGATAGGAAAGAATTTTTCGGCACAGCTCCTTTGCCTCTGCAGCCCCGTCATCCCGCTCAACTCCGAGCAAAAGTAAAACGCCACGGCCAATCGTGCCAACTGACTGGCCATCAACCGTGACACTGGCTTCCGATACTCTCTGGATAAGCCCTTTCATTCGCTTCCTGACTGACGGGGAGATTACGAATCGGCAAGAGTGTATCCCCGCTCCAGGAAGACCGCAACCCGACCAATGCCTTTTTATCCGACCGGCTTCTCGCTTTTCGCAACCACTTCCTCGACGCCTCTGATCAGAGCATCAACAATGGCCGGCTCGGACGCAGAGTGACCCGCATCCCGGATGATCCTGAGGTCAGCTTCGGGCCAGGCATTGCTGAGTGCCAGGGCATTGTCCAGAGGACAGACCATGTCATAGCGGCCATGAACAATGATCCCCGGAATATCGGCCAGCTTGTGGGCGTCCCGGACAATTTGATCGGGCTCGAGGAAAGCATTGTTCATGAAGTAATGGCATTCAATGCGCGCCAGGGCGATAGCCACATGAGGGTGTGCGAAATGCTCGACCACCCGGGGGTTGGGGTTCAGGGTGGCGCATCGTCCCTCCCAGATCGACCACGCCTTGGCGGCCTGGATCTGCTCCAGCTCGTTGGTGCTGGTCAGTCGCCGGTAGTAGGCCGAAACCATGTGATCACGTTCAGCCTCGGGGATCTGCGCTTCGAAATCCTCCCAGTAATCCGGGAACACCCGGCTGGCGCCTTCCTGGTAGAACCAGTGAATGTCCCGCGGCCGGCAAAGGAAAATGCCCCGCAGCACCAGCCCCATAACGCGCTCAGGATGAGTCTGTGCATACACCAGGCTCAGGGTTGAGCCCCAGCTGCCCCCGAACAGGAGCCAGCGGTCAATGCCCAGGAACTGGCGGACGGTTTCCATATCCTCGACCAGCTTGTCGGTACTGTTGCCTTCCAATTCCGCCAACGGCGTGGATCGGCCCGCACCGCGCTGGTCCATGAGGATGATGCGAAAACGCTCGGCATCGAAAAAGCGTCGGTGGTAGTCCTCGCAGCCTCCGCCCGGGCCACCGTGGACCACCAGAACGGGAATGCCATCGGGGCTGCCGCTTTCTTCTATATAGAGCTCGTGGGGAGGATCGACCGCGAGACGGTGCTGGGCGTTGGGGTGGATTTCGGGGTAGAGGGTCAGCATGGGCGAAACTCCGGTGTAAAGGCTTTTATGGGAGTTTGGCTGAAGATGGGGTCAGAAGAAAGCGTTCTTCAGACCCCAGGGAATGATCGGAGTTTGGCTGAAGATGGGTCAGAAGAAGGTGTTCTTCAGACCCCTGGAGTGTGAGCCTGGCCAGAATTAAAAAGGGGTCAGATGAAGGCTTTCATCTGACCCCGGGTTTTGCATCGAGCTTGAGGGTAATGCCGGGGTCTGAAGAACGCTTTCTTCTGACCCCTTTTTCAAATCATCCCCTTGCTTACTTCTTGCCGGCGCGCTTGCGCTCGTTTTCGGTGAGCAGCTTCTTGCGCAGACGGATGGACTTGGGCGTGACTTCCACGAGCTCATCTTCATCGATGAACTCGAGGGCCTGCTCCAGAGTGTGCCTGATGGGCGGCACCAGGCCGATCACTTCGTCCTTGCCGGAAGCGCGCATGTTATCGAGCTTCTTGGCCTTGGTGGGGTTGATCACGATGTCGTTATCACGGCTGTGAATACCACACAGCTGGCCCTCGTAGATCTCGTCACCCGGCGCCAGGAACAGTTTGCCACGACTTTGCAGGGTTTCCAGGGAGTAGGTCATCGCCGTGCCTTTGGCCATGGAGATCAGCACTCCGTTCTGGCGACCGCCCATGGCACCCTCCTTGATCGGGCCGTAGTGGCTGAAGGTGGAGGTCAGGATGCCGGTGCCGGAGGTCATGGTCAGGAAGGCGTTACGGAAGCCGATCAGACCACGGGCCGGGATGATGTATTCCACACGCATGCGGCCTTTGCCATCCGGGATCATGTTGGTCATCTCGCCCTTGCGCAGACCGAGCTGTTCCATTACAGCGCCCTGGTGCTGCTCCTCGATATCCACGATCACGTTCTCGTACGGCTCCTGCTTGACGCCGTCGATCTCGCGAATAACCACTTCCGGGCGGCCCACGGCCAGCTCGAAGTTCTCCCGGCGCATGTTCTCGATGAGAACCGACAGGTGCAGCTCGCCCCGGCCAGACACCTTGAACTTGTCGGCAGAGTCGCCCTCTTCCACACGCAGAGCCACGTTATGCAGCAGCTCTTTTTCCAGACGTTCCTTGATGTTACGGCTGGTCACGTATTTGCCTTCCTGACCGGCAAACGGGGAATCGTTCACCTGGAAGGTCATGGAAACGGTAGGCTCGTCCACGGTCAGTGCCGGCAGCGCCTCAACGTTGTTCGGATCGCAAAGGGTGTCGGAGATATAAAGCGGATCCAGACCGCTGACGCACACGATGTCGCCAGCCTGGGCTTCATCAACTTCCACACGCTGCAGGCCGGAGTGGCCCATGATCTTGAGGATACGACCGTTACGCTTCTTGCCGTCAGTACCAAGAGCGACCACCGGGGTATTGGTCTTTACGGAGCCGCGCATGATGCGGCCGATGCCGATGACGCCCAGGAAGCTGTTGTAGTCCAGCTGGGAGATCTGCATCTGGAACGGGCCGTCCCGATCGACGGCAGGCGCGGGCACGTGGTCGACAATCGCCTGGAACACGGCGTCCATATTGTCGTCCAGGTTTTCGTGCTCCATACCGGCAATGCCGTTCAGGGCGCTGGCGTACACAATCGGGAAGTCCAGCTGCTCGTCGGTGGCACCCAGGTTATCGAACAGGTCAAACACCTGATCCACAACCCAGTCCGGACGTGCGCCGGGCCGGTCAATCTTGTTCACTACCACAATCGGGCGCAGGCCCGCTGCGAAAGCTTTCTGGGTAACAAAACGGGTTTGCGGCATGGGGCCGTCGATGGAATCCACCACCAGCAGCACACTGTCCACCATGCTCATGACCCGCTCAACTTCGCCGCCGAAGTCAGCGTGCCCCGGAGTGTCCACGATGTTGATATCGTAGTCTTTCCATTTCAGCGCGGTATTCTTGGCCAGAATGGTGATGCCGCGCTCTTTTTCCTGGTCGTTGGAATCCATAACGCGCTCGCTTTCGAGCTCCTTACGGTCCAACGTGCCGGACTGGCGCAGCAACTGGTCAACCAGGGTAGTCTTACCGTGGTCTACGTGGGCAATAATGGCGACATTTCTGAGCTTATCAATCACAACGGGTTTCCTGAGGAAAAAATGAGCGGCGCGCAGTATATCGAAAAGTCGATGTCGTTAATATGAAGATTAGTGCCTATTCTTTAACCAGTCGCTTGCGCACTGATATGACGCACCTGCTGTGTTACCGCACCATATTGGTGCACTATTTTGGTGCGAAGCAGCGGGTGACTATCCGGATCTGCGCGCCATAACGGGCCGAAAGCCTTGTGACTGCGCCGTTCTGGCGCAAAAGCAAAAAACTGGCAAGCCCCTTGCTTATGCTTAGTCAGCCGAAAATTATCAGGTAAGGGATGCACGCTTTTGGTAAGCTGCCCGAACCCGAAAAACAGATCGGAACTCAGTCCTTCTGAACGATCCGGCACCACGAACATGAAATGCGCCCGCACCGCGGGATAACTTACGGAGCATGCACAATGTCCAAGACGATTGATTTGATTAAAGAGCACGAAGTCAAATGGGTAGACCTGCGCTTCACCGACAGCCGCGGTAAAGAGCAGCACGTGACTCTGCCGGCGACCGAGGTCGACGAGGATTTCTTCACCGACGGCAAGATGTTCGACGGCTCCTCCATCGCGGGATGGAAGGGCATCAACGAATCCGACATGATCCTGATGCCGGTCGATGAAACCTCCGTACTGGATCCGTTCACCGAAGAAACCACCATCAACATTACCTGCGACATCGTGGAGCCAACCACCATGCAGGGTTATGAGCGTGATCCGCGCTCTGTTGCCCGTCGTGCCGAGGAATATCTGAAGTCCAGTGGCATTGCCGACGGCGCACTGTTCGGTCCGGAGCCGGAGTTCTTCGTCTTTGACTCGGTAAAATGGAACGTGGACATGCAGGGCGCCATGTATTCCCTGCACTCCGAAGAAGCTGCCTGGGTCTCCGGCGAAGACTTCGATCGTAACAACATCGGTCACCGTCCGGGCGTGAAAGGCGGCTACTTCCCGGTTCCGCCGGTAGACAGCCTGCACGACCTGCGTGGCGCCATGTGTGCCGCCATGGAGTCCATGGGTCTGGAAATCGAAGTACACCACCACGAAGTCGGTACCGCCGGCCAGTGCGAAATCGGTGTTGGCGCCAACACTCTGACCCGCAAGGCGGACGAAGTTCAGATCCTGAAGTACTGCGTACACAACGTGGCCCACGCCTACGGCAAGACCGCCACCTTCATGCCCAAGCCGGTAGTGGGTGACAACGGTTCCGGCATGCACGTGCACATGTCCCTGAACAAGGATGGCAAGAACCTGTTTGCCGGCGACGGCTACGCAGGCCTGAGCGAGATGGCGCTGTACTACATCGGCGGTATCATCAAGCATGCCAAGGCCATCAACGCCTTCACCAACCCGGCCACCAACAGCTACAAGCGCCTGGTTCCGGGCTTTGAAGCGCCGGTCATGCTGGCCTACTCCGCCCGCAACCGCTCCGCCTCCATCCGTATCCCGTATGTAAACAGCCCGAAGGCACGCCGCGTAGAAGTGCGGTTCCCGGATCCGGCGGCCAACCCGTACCTGGCCTTCGCGGCCCTGATGATGGCTGGCCTGGACGGCATCCAGAACAAGATCCACCCTGGCGATGCCATGGACAAGGATCTGTACGACCTGCCGAAGGAAGAGGCCCTGAACATTCCCCAGGTTGCCACTACCCTGCAGGAAGCGCTCAAGTGCCTGGAAGAGGATCACGAGTTCCTGACCCGCGGCGGCGTCTTCACCGAAGACATGATCGCCGGCTACATCGACCTGAAACAGGGCGAAGTAGAGCGTCTGAACATGACCACTCACCCGGTCGAGTTCGATCTTTACTACTCCTGCTGATCCGGTCTGATCCCGGAACTGCAGCAAGCCCCGCCCCGCGCGGGGCTTTTTTGTGCTCGGCCGCACACTCTCGCGCCCTTAACGATATGTAACCAACATGGACCGGCCAGAGCGTTGAAAAGGCCCGGCAGGCCGTTGATAATCAAACCAAACCATCGTTGCAGGTTACGGTTATGAACGCGAAGTACGGATTGGTGGCAGGTTTTCTGGTTTTGCTCTCGGCCCCGGCCCTTGGTGAGGTGTATCGCCATGTGGACGCCCAGGGTAATGTCACCTTCTCTGACGAGCCGATCGAAGGCGGTGAAACTGTTGACGTAAAACCGGTCACCACCGTCACCCTGCCCAAGCCCCAGACTGTGCGCGAAACCGACAAGCTTCGGGAAGAGGTGAAGCGCGAGGGCGCAGTCTACCAAAGCGTCTCCTTCGTGCACCCCCAGAACAAGCAAGCCTTCCACAGCGGTAGTGGCGACGTCCGCTTCGACGTCACCAGCACACCGGGACTGCAGGTCGGCCACAAGTACGAGATCACACTCGACGGCCAGCCCGTTGCCCAGACCAGTTCAAGCTCGGTGGTGGTAAATAACATTTTCCGGGGCACTCATGAGGCTCGCGTTCACATCGTGGACGAAAACGGCGTGCAGGTGAAAACCGGCTCCCGCATCACCTTCACTGTCCACCGCCCGTCCGTGTTAAACTGACCCCCCCACTTTTTTCGCACCAGTTTGGTGCGCTCGCACCAGATAGAGGCCATACTCTGATCAGCAACAGGGCGGAATTGCCCGGCTGACCACGCCTTGGCCCAGGTCATGCACCACCGTACGGCACGTGCGCCGCGCCATAACGGGCACAGGCCCCGCCTTTGCCCATCTTTTGTGGCAAATCGGTCAAAGTGGTTCGGTTTTTGCAATTCCTACCCCGTCATCTTTAAAACGACACGACAGGAATTGCCCATGGCGTTCGCCCCGGCCACAAACGACGGATACAAGAGCATTCTCGACAGCCTGACCACCGCGGTTCTGGTACTCGAGGACAATCTGAAAATCCGTTACCTGAACCCCGCCGCCGAAAGCCTGTTCGAGACCAGCCTCACCCGCAGCCAGGGCCATCCGTTCAGCGATATTCTCGCGGCGTCCGAGGATGCCCTCAATACCCTGTATGCGGCACTCCAAAACGGGCAGTCCTATACCCGCCGGGAGGCGGAATTCGCGCTCACCAGCGGGGCAAGGCTGACCGTGGACTATTCCGTTACCCCGATCTCGCTGGATCCGACGGAACTGCTCATCGAGATCCAGCCCCGGGACCGGTTGCTCCGCATCAGCCGGGAAGAGGACCTGATCTCCCAGCAGGAAACCTCGCGCATTCTGGTCCGCGGCATGGCCCACGAGATCAAGAATCCCCTTGGTGGCATCCGGGGGGCGGCCCAGTTGCTGGACCGGGAGCTGAATGATGAAGACCAGCGGGAATACACCCGGGTGATCATTGACGAGGCCGACCGCCTCCGCAGCCTCGTGGACCGCATGCTCGGGCCGAACAAGGCACTCAAATTCGCGGCCACCAATGTCCATGAGGTGCTGGAGCGGGTACGCACGCTACTGGAGGCCGAGAGTAAAGGTCGGGTGACTTTCCTGCGTGATTACGATCCGAGCCTGCCGGAGCTCTGGGCCGACAAGGAGCAACTGATCCAGGCCTTCCTGAACATCGCCCGCAATGCCATGGAGGCTGCCTTCGAGAACCAGACCGGGGCGAGCGATGAGGAACCGCCCACCATCATGTTCCGGACCCGCGCCCTGCGCCAGTTCACCATCGGCCATAAGCGCTACCGCCTGGCCTGCCGCGTGGACGTGATCGACAACGGCCCCGGTATCCCGCCAGATCTGTTGCAGAACATTTTCTATCCGATGATCAGTGGCCGTGCCAGTGGCACCGGCCTGGGCCTTTCCATTACCCAGAGCATTATCGGACAACATCACGGGCTTGTGGAATGTGAGAGCGAGCCCGGGAAAACCGACTTCATCATCTTCCTGCCCCTGGAGGAAAACCCATGAGCCAACCGGCGAACGTCTGGATCATAGACGACGACCGCAGTATTCGCTGGGTGCTGGAGCGCGCCCTGAACCAGGCCGGCATGCACCCCCGGGTCTTTGACAGCGGCGAAAGCATCATGACCCGCCTGGAACACGAACATCCCGATGCCATCATCAGTGACATCCGGATGCCGGGCGTGGACGGCATCACCCTGCTCTCCCAGATCGTGGAAGCACACCGGGATGTGCCGGTGATCATCATGACCGCGCACTCGGACCTCGAAAGTGCGGTCACCAGTTACCAGACCGGTGCCTTCGAATACCTGCCAAAGCCTTTCGATGTGGACGATGCCGTAGCCCTGGTCAAGCGTGCCGTGGCTCACAGTCATGAACAGCGGGCCAAGTCCGAACCGCAGGCCGAGAGCGTCCAGCGCAACACCGAGATCATCGGTGAAGCGCCGGCGATGCAGGAGGTTTTCCGGGCCATCGGCCGACTTTCCCATTCCAACATCACGGTACTGATCAACGGGGAGAGCGGTACGGGTAAGGAACTGGTGGCCCAGGCCCTGCACAATCACAGCCCCAGGGCCAAGCACCCGTTCATTGCCCTGAACATGGCAGCGATCCCCAAGGACCTGATCGAATCCGAGCTGTTCGGTCACGAGAAAGGCGCCTTCACCGGCGCCGGCGCCGCCCGCCAGGGGCGCTTCGAGCAGGCCAATGGCGGCACCCTGTTCCTGGACGAGATCGGGGACATGCCTGCGGACACCCAGACCCGACTGCTGCGGGTTCTGGCGGACGGCGAGTTCTATCGCGTTGGCGGCACCACCCCGATCAAGGTAGACGTACGCATTATTGCCGCCACGCACCAGGACCTGGAAAAACTGGTCCAGGCCGGCAGCTTCCGGGAAGACCTGTTCCACCGGCTGAACGTGATCCGGGTACACCTGCCCAAACTGGCAGAACGACGGGAAGACATCCCCCGGCTCATGCAGCACTTTCTCAAGCGCGCCGCCAAGGAACTGGCCGTCGAGCCCAAGATCCTGCGCCCAGACGCCGAGGAATATCTCACCACCCTGCCCTGGCCCGGCAACGTCCGCCAGCTGGAAAACACCTGCCGCTGGCTCACCGTCATGGCCAGCGGCCGTGAAATCCACATCGACGACCTGCCACCAGAACTGCTGCACCAGGCCGAGACCGAAACCACCGCCACCGGCCAGACCTGGCAGGAAGGCCTGCGCAACTGGGCCGAACAGGAACTCAAACGCGGCAAGAAAAGCATTCTTGACACCGCCATCCCCGAGTTCGAGAAAATCATGATCGAAACCGCCCTGAAACACACCGGCGGCCGGCGCAGGGATGCCTCAATCCTGCTGGGCTGGGGTAGAAATACACTGACCAGGAAGATCAACGAACTAGGACTGGATCACCCGGAAACCGGAGAGGATTGACGAGCAGCAAACCGCCGGGGTTTGCCTATCTCAAGTTGGGGTCAGAAGAAAACCTTCTTCTGACCCCTTTTTTACGTACGAGTCAGACACAGACTCCGGGGCCAACGCCAGACTCCGGGGTCTGATGAAAGCCTTCATCTGACCCCAAGTTCAGCTCATCCCCCAAATGAAGTGACCCCCGAAAGTTGGACACCGACTTTCGAGGGGTTACATGAAAAGAACCTACAGCAAAACCTTCAAGATACAGGTGGCGCGGCTCTATCTTGAGAATGAGATCAGCCTTCACCAGGTCGCCAGACATTACGACATTGATTACTCATTAGTCCGGCGTTGGGTTGCGAGGTATCGGCTCCATGGTGCCAGTGGGCTTGAGGCCGCAACCAAGCACCATTACAGCCCATCCTTCAAACTTCAGGTCATCAAATGCGTGACTAGAGACGGCTTGTCAGACCGGCAAGCTGAGGTGCGATTTAATCTCCGAAGCACCGGTCTTATTGGCAAATGGCTGGCGCAGTATCATAGTGGTCAGTTAACAAAGCCATGTCCCGAGATCGAGCGAGCTGCCCCGATGGCCAAAAAGTCTGTAGAACGCCCACCGGTTGATGTGCCAGAGCGCACCATGTCACAGGAAGAGCTGCTCGAAGAGTTGTTGTACCTGCGGGCGGAGAACGCGTACCTAAAAAAGCTGGATGCCTTGATCCGGGAAGAGAAAGCCGCAGCGCGAAACAAAAAGCGGAAGCGGTCCAAGGGTTAAGGCGCGAGCATTCCCTGCCACGGCTGCTGCGCGCAGCCGGGCTGTCCCGCAGCACGTTTTATTACCAGCTGAACGTGCTTCGAGCGGGAGATAAGCATGAGCCCTTGAAGGCTCGCATACAGGCGATTTACCGCGATCACCAGGGGCGTTATGGGTACCGACGCATTACCGCTGCTTTACGCCGGCTGGGCGAGAAGGTAAACCACAAAATCGTTCAACGGCTGATGCAGCAGCTGGGGCTGAGATCCAAGGTTCGGGTGAAGCGATATCGCTCTTACCGGGGCCCCGTGGGCAAAAAGGCACCTAACCTGCTGGCCCGGGACTTCCATACCGCCAGTCCCAACACGAAGTGGGCGACGGATGTTACGGAGTTCAAGGTGCAAGGGCGCAAGTTATACCTGTCGCCCGTAATGGACCTGTTCAACGGTGAAATCCTGGCTTATGAGCTCAGTGAGCGGCCCGTACTCAAGATGGTTACCGGGATGCTCCAGAA
>NZ_QNRO01000009.1 GCF_003315345.1 Marinobacter pelagius | reverse complement strand
AGAGTAGGCTGAAGAGGATCAATCAGATAATCCGCTGAGAAAGATTTTCTTCTTTACATCTTTGGCATTTTATCAACCAGAAATTCCGGATACCCTAAATCTGTTTCCGCAGAGGTGGACAACCAACCGAGGCGCAATTCACCACAAAATGGACACGGGCGTCCTTCCATCCCCGGGACTGATATTCCTTACCGAGCAAAATCCCCTTCTCGATACCATCCAGCGACAAACGCTTACAGCCAACCACAAACTTTTTCCGCTCAAAGATGCTGTCGACGAACGGATTCAGCCGCCCACCGTAATCCCAGACCGACGAGATCAGCTCGCCATCCGGCCTTTCGGTAAGGATCTGGGCAAGCATGAAAAAATTGTAGGCGTTGACCCAGAACGCCACGGACTCCTCACGCCCTTCCAGGGTCTCCGGATCGAACTGCTCCAATGCTTGGCGCTGGCTGACCAGCGTCTTTGCCAGCTCGTCATCCGCCATAGCGGCGTCATAGTCGAAAGCAGAAACCAGGCCGTTACCAGGCAGGGTTTGCTCGGTAAGGTACTTGGTCAGCAATTCCTGATACTCCTGGTACAGACCGGGGTTGATATCTGCCCACGCCAGCACCGGCACCAGGGTCAGGGCCAGAAAAATCGAAAAAGATCGCGTTAGACGCATTCCCACTCCTCAATCAGTCAATTGGTTTCAAATCAGAAGACCTGGCTACAGACCCGAACGGCGCTTAACTGTTACAGCGAGGGAGCAGATGCTCACACCCTGCCATCCAGATGTAGCCAACGGGCCAGGCGGGAATGGGGGCGACGGCCCAGGTACACAGGCAAGGTGCTCATGACCAGCAGGATGGTAGCTGCGGCGATGACCGTCAGCACCGGGTTGAGCTCGAAACTGTGGCCGAGACCGGCAAAAACGAAGGTCATCGGCAACATGCCCAGAGCAGTCGCCAATGCATAGCGCCACAGCTGGATGGCCGTAACCCCGGCGGCGTAACTGATCAGGGCGAAGGAGAAAATGGGAATCAGGCGGGTTAACAGAACCGCAACGAACAGGAAACGCTGGGACCCCCGCGCCGAGAACACCGGGTTGTGGTCGAGCTTGCGCTGCACAGCCTCCCGCCCGAGGATCCGCGCCAGGTAAAAGGCGATGAGGGACCCGGCAAGCGCGCCAGCCACCGCAATGGCCGTACCGGTGAACATGCCATAGACCAAACCGGCGGCGGCACTGATGGGTAGCGTGGGAATCGGCCCGACAACCACGGCAAGAATCATCATCAGCATCAGGAACAAAGGCCCGAGCATGCCCTGGTGCGACAGCCAGTCTGACAGGGCCGCCGGCGCCAGACTGGCGGGCATGCCCAGTTGCCGAAGCATCAGCCAGATAGCGGCCATCAGCAACGCTACGATGGCCAGGAAGGAAAGACGGAAAAGCCACTGTGAACGGATCATCGAAGTATTCTACCCGTCACAGGGGCATCGGGAAGGTAAAAAGTCGCTGGCAGGCCGCATGGAACCAACCATACGGCCTGAACCGGCGGTTTACTGGTTCTTGCTCCAGGCAAACTTCTTGAACGGCTCATCAACCGGCGTCTGGGCAATGTGGTTGATGTAGTTGCTCATGGTCTTCTGGGACAGGGTCAGGATGACGTCCAGGACCTGCCGGTGACCGTAGCCTGCCTTGAAGAAAGCCTCCAGGTCTTCCTCGCTGACGTTACCCTGCTTGCGCATCACCGCCAGGGTGAAGTCCCGAAGCGCTTCGAGCTTTTCGTTGGGAAGCGGCGTCTCGTTACGCAGCGGCTCGATGATGTCATCAGATACTTCCATCATTTTGGCGATGCCGGTATGTGCCGGCACGCAGTAATGGCAGGCATTCTCGACATTGATGGTCTGCCAGACAACGGTTTTCTCGTCATTATCGAAACTGCTGTCCAGCACCAGCTGATGCAGCTGCTGATACGCCTCCAGCACCTGGGGGGATTCCGCCATTACTGCGTGCAGGCTGGGAATCATGCCGAAACCTTTTTGCGACTTCTCCAGAAGTGGCTTGGCGCCTTCCGGAGCAGATTCTATGTCATGCAACTTGAAATCAGCCATGGTGTATCTCCGTTTTTGAATGTTTGCTCAACAACATTGAGACTAACTGTTATTGAGCAGTCATTCAAGATATAATTGAGCGAACATTCAAAGAAACGGTAGATGGTATCGGTATGCCCAGACCTCCAAGTTATGATCGGGAATCCGCCCTCGCGAGGGCCGTCAGCCTGTTCTGGGAAAAGGGCTACCATGGCAGTTCGATGAAGCAGATCGAGCAGGCCCTGGATATGCGGCCCGGCAGCATCTACGCCACCTTTGGCAGCAAGGATGGTCTGTATTCGGAGGCCCTGACCCGTTACGCCGAAGCGGGGGGTGCGGAGCTCGCCGAACACATGGCCGGTTACGATTCCATCCTCGAAGGACTCCAGGACTATCTCCGCCGGATTGCCCTGGGCTGTACCAAAAATAGCGTGACACCGTCCCGTGCCTGCCTCATCGTCAAAACCCTGCTCGAGTCGAGTAATACTCACGCAGGACTGTCGGAACAGGCACAGGCAATTCTCGGAGCGATTGAGCAGTCCTTCGCCGAGCTACTCGAGCAGGCAAAGCAACGGGGTGAACTGAA
Source organism: Marinobacter pelagius (assembly GCF_003315345.1). GTDB lineage: Bacteria > Pseudomonadota > Gammaproteobacteria > Pseudomonadales > Oleiphilaceae > Marinobacter > Marinobacter pelagius_A. The sequence goes on along the minus strand of NZ_QNRO01000009.1, from coordinate 140,813 downwards.
GGATTCCGTCGATTCCGGTCGCCTTGCCCGGCTGCTGCAAAGCCAGATCATGGGGTTACGCTCCATCGCCGAGCGCAACCTCCCTGATGATGAGCTGGAAGCCCTGGGTGATGATATGGCGAGGATTCTCGACGCCTATCGTGCGGACTGACCGCCGGCTTTAACGATCAGCTGGCTAGGCGATTCACCTGCTCCACAAACCCGGCCGGAACGCTGTCAAGCACTGGCCGGGCATCACCGCACACCTCGGGATGGGGCGCATCCGGCTCCACCGCCAGAATGGAGGGGGATTCGGACCAGTGCAGCAATTGCAGCTTGCCATTCTCATGCTCCACCAGCGCCGTGCAGTGCTCCACCCAGTCACCGTCATTGCAGTAAAGCCCGTCCTCACTGCGCAGAAATCCTGCGGAATGAATGTGGCCACAGATAAAGCCATCGTAATGACCCTTTTCCGCCACAGTCAGCGCCGCCAGCTCGAACCGACGGATGAAGGTACGCGCCCTGCCAATCCGGCTCTTCACCCAGGCCGCCAGTGACCAGTACGGCTTGCCCTGTAGTCGGCGAAGGGCATTGAACCAGCGGTTCAGGCGAAGCAACAGGCCGTGGGCACGGTCACCGACCAGCAGCATCAGCGGGCTGCAGCGCACTACCTGGTCAAACTGGTCTCCATGACACACCAGGAACTGCCGGCCATCGGCGGTGGTATGGACCGCCTTGTACTTCAATTCGATACCGGACAGGGTCTGGCCACAGAAACGTCGGAAGAACTCGTCGTGATTACCGGGAATGTAGACCACGCGGGTGCCGGAGGTGGCCAGATCGATCAGCTTGTGGATCACCTTACGATGGGATTCCGGAAAATGGGAGCCTCGCTGCATGGCGATCAGATCAACAATATCGCCGACGAGGTAGAGGGTCTCGCACCGGATGTTATGCAGAAAATCCAGCAGGTACTCGGCCTGGCAGTCGGCCGTTCCCAGGTGGATATCGGAAATGAATACACTGCGGTACTGTCGCACGGTGCCTCCCGTTTCTCCGGAGCTTGCAGTCAGGTGTCCCTGAAAGAACCATGGCAAGCTCCGGTGACAATCGGGTGACGCCCGCAAGACAGTTTGGTTACCGGCCAGGCGTTACCGGAGATCCGGATTCAGGGTGTAGGTTCCCGTCACCCGGGCACTATCGAGAACATGGCCTTTCATGGCTTGCCGGACATCATTGCCATCAAACTCACCCTCAAGACCCAGGCTCTCCACATCCAGTGCATGAACCTCGAAATGGTAATGATGGATGATCTCGTCATTCCAGGGCGGGCAGGGACCGTCGTAACCGGCGTAGGTACCGGCCATGTCCGGATTGCCAGCCAGGAACTGGGTGTAGTTGTTAACACCACGAATACCAATGGGGCCGGGGCCATGGTCCTTGCCCTTCGGGCTGACGCCATCGCTGTCCTCCCCCTCGGGAATCCGGTTCACGTTGGCAGGGATGTCCACCAGCAGCCAGTGGAAAAAATCCACCCGCGACAGGTCCTTTGAAACAGTTTTGCCCTCCTGGTTGACGTCGTCCGCCACGCTTGGCACATCCGGATCAAACATCATGACCACAAAGCTTTTGGTTCCTTTGGGGACATCCTCCCAGGTAATCTCGGGGTTCCTGTTCGGACCAAAGCTCATGTGGTCCTCTTCGCTGTAGACGCCGAATGCGAATTTCTCCGGAATCGGCTGACCTTCTTCAATACCTCGGACCTGCAGTTTCACAGCAATGCCTCCTGTTGATAATTGACCTCGACCTGGTTGATTTTGCCAATCCGTGACCAGATCTTTAATACAAACGGTTTTAACAGTGGTGTCGACCTTATGTCCAGATTAGCAGACGACGGCCGATGCAACGTTCCGCCATAACCACGCCCCAACCGACGGAGACCCAGGTCACCATGAGCGACCAGAAACCCGGCAGTCCGCAACCACCCGAAAACCAGAAGGACGAGGATGCCATTGCCCTTGCCCAGGGCCTGTTTGATCTTGCCCGCAACGGCGGCACCCACATGCTTCGGCCGCTCCTGGAGGCTGGTGTGCCCGTGGACATACGCACCAGCGATGGCGACAGCCTGCTGATGCTGGCCACCGGTCATGGTCATGTCGAGACAGTCCGCTTCCTGCTGGAGAAGGGCGCTAACCCCAACCCGGCCAACAACCAGCTGCGTACGCCGCTAATGTCTGCAGCGATGACTAACCAAGTGGAAATACTGGAGCTGCTTCTGGAGGCCGGAGCGGACCCTCGGGCTGCCGATTCCGAAGGCGTCAGCGCCCAGGACCTGGCACAAGCTCATGGCGCCACCGACGCGGCGCAGCGACTGGCTGCCCGAAACGACGGATGACCCGGATCAAAGCTTCGGGCAGTTGCCCTTGATCATGACGCCAGATCAACCATAGTTACTAGCAGAAAGCCCAAATCAAGGAGAGCGAGCATGAGTGAAGAAGAGGACTACAAGAAACTGCATCCGATTCTGAGTTCGGTGACCCAGACTTACGTGGATCTGTACACCAACAGACCCAACGAGAAGAATCGTGAACAGCTGATCAAGCTGGAGAAGCTGTTGCACGAAAAACTCGAAGAGCTGAAGAAAGCCCGGGGCGCAGAGGGTAGCTGACCCAGCCCGTTACCGGCACTCTGGCAACCACCCTCAAGTCCATTTCTCATGGGGCGGCCGGTAGTTGCCAAAGGCTTCAACCACCGCCTCCGGGGTTTCCGCCCGGATGACCATGTCGATGTATTCCTGATTCAGGAAGCCGTTTTCCTGCATGGTCTGCACCATGGCCAGCAACGGGTCGTAGAAGCCATTGATGTTGTACAGACCGCAGGGCTTGTGATGAAAACCCAGCTGGCCCCAGGTCCAGGCCTCGAACAGTTCTTCCAGGGTCCCGATACCGCCGGGCAGGGCAAGGAAACCGTCCGCCAGCTCCGCCATCCGGGCCTTGCGCTGATGCATGTCACGAACCACGTGCAGTTCGGTCAGGCGGTCATGGGCCAGCTCCCGGTCCCTCAGGCTCTCGGGAATCACACCATAGACCCGGCCACCGGCGGCCAGGGTGGCATCGGCAACGATGCCCATTAAACCAACGTGGCCGCCACCAAAGACCACATCAATGCCATGGCTGCCGAACCAGGTACCCAGTTCCCGGGCCTTGTCCACAAACACCGGATTGTTGCCGGGTCTGGACCCGCAATAGACTGCCACTTTCATCGACTTCTCCCGTAATCTGACTGGTGGAATGTTCCACAGTATGGGCGTTCAAACAAAGCAGTTAAATGTTTGGGGGAGGCAAACCCTCCTTCAGTGCAATTGTGCCGGCGACCGGCTCCGAGTTAGTATTACTTCGGCAGCATTAGCACCCTACCTTTAACGATGCCTTCTCCAGTGAGGACAGCCAAGCACTTTTGGCCGCAAGAGTGCTTGGCTCTCTTCACTTCAAGGTCTGATTGTTATGGATAACCTTCATCATATCGTGGTGGTCGGCGGCGGCGCCGGCGGTCTGGAGCTGGTCACCAGCCTCGGCAACAAGCTGGGCAAGAAGCGCAAGGCCCGGATTACCCTGGTCGATGCCGGCCTGACCCATGTCTGGAAACCCCTGCTGCACGAAGTCGCCTCCGGCTCCCTGGACGCCAGCGCCAACGAGATCAACTACCGCGCCCACGCCCGGAAACACCATTACGAATTCCAGCTCGGGCGCATGAGCGGGCTCGACCGCAAGGCCAAAGAGCTGGTCATTGCCTCGTTTCATGACGAGGAGGGCCGGGAAGTGGTGCCAGCCCGCACCATCAGCTACGACACCCTGGTGATCGCCGTCGGCAGCACCGCCAACGATTTTGGCACCTCCGGTGCCCAGGAGCATTGCCTGTTCCTGGACAGCCTGAAACAGGCTCGCAGGTTCCACAACCTGATGCTGAATGCCTTTCTGCGCAAGAACCACGAAGCCCTCCAGGGCCATGAACACACCCTCAACATCAGCATCATCGGCGCCGGGGCCACCGGGGTGGAGCTGGCCGCCGAGCTCCGACTGGCGTCCCGGGAGCTGCCGGTCTACGGCATGAACCATCTGCAGCCCTCGGATGTCTCGATCTCGGTGATCGAGGCGGCCGACCGGATTCTGCCCGCCCTGCCCGGCAGGCTTTCGGCAGCGGCGACCCGGGAACTGGAACGCCAGCATGTGAAAGTGCTGACCGGCCAACCGGTGAGCGAAGTCCGGGAAGACAGCATCATCATGAAGGACGGCACCGAATTGCCCTCGGAAATGACCATCTGGGCCGCTGGAATCAAGGCGCCCGCGTTTCTGGCGGAACTGGACGGACTGGAGGTCAACCGGGGCAATCAGCTGGTGGTGGAACAGACTCTGCAAACCACCCAGGATGTGGACGTGTTCGCCCTGGGCGATTGCGCCGCCTGCCCACAACCGGATTCCGAGCGGCCGGTGCCACCCCGGGCCCAGGCCGCGCACCAGCAGGCCGATGCCCTGTTCAAGACCCTGTGCAACCGCCTGCAAGGCAAGGCCGACGTACCCTTCGTTTACAACGATCATGGCTCACTGATCAATTTCAGCCGCTACACCACCGTGGGCAACCTGATGGGCAACCTGTCCGGGCGCAGCATGTACATCGAGGGTAAGGTGGCGAGACTGTTCTATGTCTCCCTGTACCGCATGCACCAGGTGGCCCTGCACGGGTTTGTACGCACAGGCATTATCTGGCTGATGGATAAAATCAGCCGTGCCATGCACCCGCGTCTGAAACTACACTGAAGGGGAAACCGGCCCGGGAAAGCTGGTGGAGCGGGTGAAGGGAATCGAACCCTCGTATGCAGCTTGGGAAGCTGCCGTTCTGCCATTGAACTACACCCGCATTAGCGTTGGCCGCGAGTGAAATATAAGCGGCCGGCCCGCTTTTGGGCAAGTCTTGTGTCTGGAGATTGAATGGATCCCACCCTCACCCTAGTCGGAGCCCTGATGCTGGTGATCAGCATCGTGCTCAGCCCGCTGTCGAGCCGCGTCGGCATGCCGGTGCTGCTGATCTTCCTGGTGGTGGGGATGATGATGGGCGAGGACGGCCCCGGTGGCATCGAGTTCGACAATTTCGAACTGGCCTTCCTGATCGCCAACCTGGCCCTGGGAGTGATCCTGCTAGATGGCGGCATGCGCACGCGGGCGGAAACCTTCCGGGTAGGGCTACGTCCGGCGCTGGTGCTGGCCACCCTCGGCGTCTTCATGACCGCCGCCGGATCGGCGGTGGTCGCCCGCTGGGTGTTTGATCTGGAATGGCTGACCGCGCTGCTGATCGGCGCCATCATTTCCTCCACCGACGCCGCGGCGGTGTTCTCGCTGCTTCAGGGCCGGGGGTTACACCTGAACGAACGGGTCAGCGCCACCCTGGAGATCGAGTCCGGCAGTAACGATCCCATGGCTATTTTCCTGACCCTTTTGCTGGTGACCCTGATCGGCAACGAGGGGGCAGGCGCCACTTGGTCGGCTTTGGTGATGCTGATCAAGCAATTCGGCATTGGCGGTATTGCTGGCCTGGCGGGGGGCTTTGCCGTGGTGGAGATGGCCAACCGTATCCGCCTGACCCCATCCCTGTATCCCCTTCTGGTGGCAGCCGCCGGGATATCCGTGTTCTCTGCCACCAACGCCTTGGGTGGTTCCGGTTTCCTGGCCATCTACCTGACCGGGGTGGTGATCGGTAACCGGCCGGTGCGCATGATGCCGATGATCCTGCAGGTCCACGACGGCCTGGCCTGGCTCGCCCAGCTGTGCCTGTTCCTGATGCTCGGCCTGCTGGTCTCTCCCTCAGAGCTGCTGCCCCTGGCCGGCAGCGGCCTGATCCTGGCCCTGGCGCTGATCTTTGTCATCCGGCCGGCCACTGTCTTTGCCACCCTCTGGCCTTTTGGCTTCAAGCGTCGCGAGCTCGGCTTTATCGGCTGGGTCGGTCTGAGAGGGGCGGTGCCGATCGTCCTGGCGCTGTTTCCAATCATCGCCGACCTGCCGGAGGCCCAGCAGGTCTTTCATGCCGCGTTCTTTATCGTGCTGGTCTCCCTGGTGGTCCAGGGCACCACCATGGCGCCCCTGGCCCGCAAGCTCCGGCTCGAAGTGCCCGCCAGCGACGACCCGTACCGTCGTCTGCCCCTGGACGCCCCCGCCGCCGGCGATCACGAACTGATGCTTTTTCCCCTGCGCGGCAAAAACTGGGAAACGCCCCGGCGCCTCGGCCAGCTGCGGTTTCCGGCCAATACCGCAGTGGCCGGTGTGTTCCGTAACCGCGTCTGCCTGCAGCCGAAGGCGGACCTGGAAGTCTCCAGTGGCGATATGGTGGCTATGTTTGCCACTCCCGGCGTGCTTCCGGAGCTGGGCAAGGCCCTCAGCGGCCGCCATGCGCCGGAGTACCTGGCTGAACGGGCCTTCTTCGGGGATTTCGTACTTAACGGAGACGCGCTGCTCGGGGATGTGGAACAGGTCTATGGCATCGAGTTCGATGAACTGTCGCCGGACATCACCCTGGCGGAGTGCTTCTCCCGTCGTACCAAGGGGCATCCGGTGGTCGGCGATACCGTGACCCTGGGGCCGGTCACCCTGGTCGCCCGGGCAACAGAAGCCGACCGGGTCACCAAGGTCGGCATGAAGATGGACAGGTCACAAAATGATTGAACGGCGAAAGGGATGGCTATAAAACTTAACAAAACCCATTAACAGCCTCACCCTGAGCTATGATATAAACGGCTCTCAAGAAATATTAATGTTTGGTAAGTCAGGGTTATGGGTTTGCTTCGAAACGTTTTCCGTTGTCTGTTCATGGTTGTGATTATGGTGCTGGGGTCAGGGACTGCCAGCGCCTCGGACCTGCTTGCGAAAGCCGACGTTCGCATGCCCGACCCACAATCGTTCACGCCGGACCGATTCGACATCAGCGAAGTGCTGGTAAAAAAAGCCGAACGCCGGCTCTATCTGCTGGACGGCGAGGACGTTGTTCGCAGCTACCGTATCTCGCTTGGCGACAACCCCGAAGGTCACAAGCTCTACGAAGGTGATGAGCGTACCCCGGAGGGTGAATACCTACTGGATTGGCGCAACGACGAGAGTGATTTCTACAAGTCCATCCATATTTCCTACCCTGGTCCAAGGGACCGCGAACTGGCCGAAGCCTGGGGCCTGGATCCCGGCGGCAGCATCATGATCCACGGTCTGCCCAATGAAGCTGGCGATATGGCCTTTGCCTATGTCGGTCTGGACTGGACCGACGGCTGCATTGCAGTCACCAACGAAGCCATGGATGAGATCTGGCAACTGGTCTCAAATGGAACCCCGATCCGCATTCTTCCGTGAATAATGCATGACACCACGATTAAGTTGTTGTCATAAGCTAAGAAATTTTGCGTATCCTTAGTTAACATTTTGTCTCGGAGTGTTTTACACTGTTTAACGACTCCGATGGAAAATCCTTCCGTCGGACCCGGTTTTACAGGAAGTGATCTATACTCACTTCCGGGACTCAGGAAATAAAACGACCAATAAGGGGATTTACTATGCGTAAACTGATGATCGCTGGGTTTGCAATGGCTACTGCTCTGACTGCCGGCTGTGCCAGCAACCAGGCTGCCATCGACGAGGCAAATGCTACTGCAACTTCCGCAGAGCAGACCGCTGAGAACGCACTGGACACTGCCAACAGCGCTGCCGCTGACGCTCGCACTGCGCAGCAGACTGCAGAAGAAGCTCTGGCCGCTGCCCGTGCAGCCCAGCAAGCTGCAGACGAAGCCAACGAGCGTGCCAAGCGCATGCTGCAGAGCGCCAGCCAGAAGTAATTGGCTCGCTCCAGCTGAAAAGGGCCGGGAACCCCGGCCTTTTTTGTGCCTGAAATTCCGGCCGATCCGGTCTCTCCAGGCGAAGACGGGTCAGAAGAAGGCTTTCTTCTGACCCCATCTTCATGTCCAACGATCAGCTCAGCCCTGCTCCCCGGACGGCGGCGTCTTCACCTGCTTCTCCATGAACGTCTTCATCATATCCATCGGCAACGGGAACACGATGGTAGAGGAGTTACTGCTGCTCATATCTGCCAGCGTCTGCAGATAACGCAACTGCATAGCCCCGGAGTTCGCGGACATCACCTCGGCGGCCTCCACCAGCTTCTTCGACGCCTGCAATTCACCCTCGGCATGGATCACCTTGGCCCGGCGCTCCCGCTCCGCCTCGGCCTGGCGGGCAATGGCGCGGATCATGGACTCGTTCAGGTCCACATGCTTGATTTCCACGTTGGCCACCTTGATGCCCCATTCCTCGGTCTGGGCATCGATGATCTCCTGGATATCGGCGTTGAGCTTGTCCCGCTCGGACAGCATCTCATCCAGATCGTGTTTACCAAGCACCGAACGCAGGGTGGTCTGGGCCAGCTGGCTGGTGGCTGAATTGAAGTCCTCGACCCGTATGATGGACCGTTCCGGATCCACCACCCGGAAATAGAGTACGGCATTCACCCGCACCGTCACGTTGTCCTTGGAAATCACGTCCTGACTGGGCACATCCAGCACAACAACCCTCAGGTCCACTCTGACAATCTGCTGGATACCGGGAATCACAAGGATCAGACCCGGCCCCTTCACGCCCTGGAAGCGCCCCAGGAAGAACACCACGCCGCGCTCGTACTCGGGCAGGATCTTGATCGCCGATCCGAGGATCAGCAGTAGCACCACCGTGGGTGCGAGATAGGGAATCAGATCACCAATCATACGGCCTCCTTGTTTGCCGTGAACTGTTGAACGCCGGGTCAGCCTTCGTCTTCGAGAACCTCGACGGTTACCGTCAAACCTTCGATGCCAGTGACCCGCACACGATCACCGGCAGTTACCGGCTGCTCGCTACGGGCATTCCAGCGCTCACCACTGATACGTACATGACCAGTGTAGTGCTCATGGCCCCGGATGAAGTCATCCAGTGCTTCACCCTGTTCGTGGGTCAGCTGCTCCGAACCGCTGACCGGGTGTCTGCGCCGCAGACCGATAAAACGGGTGACAGTCCAGAGAATGAAGCCCGCCGCCACGATGGCGGTGCCACCGATGGTGGGTAACGAGATATCCCGGTGACTGCCGTCCATCAGGATTACCGAGCCGGCGACAAAGGCAACAATGCCGCCGACCCCCAGCATCCCGAAACTGGGTACGAAGGCCTCGCCGACGATAAAGGCGAGGCCGAGCATGATCAGCGCCAGACCGGCATAGTTCACCGACAACACCTGGAAGGCGAAAAGCGCGAGGATCAAGCTGATGGCGCCAATAACGCCGGGAACGATGGCACCGGGATTGGCCAGCTCAAAGATGATGCCGTAGAAGCCGATGATCATCAGGAAGTAGGCCACATTCGGGTCAGTGATGACCGACAGCAGGTTGGTTCGCCAGTCCGGTTTCGCACGCACCAGCTCCAGATCCGCCGTACTCAGGGTCTGGTCACCGGAAGCCATCCGAACGGTGCGGCCATCGATCTGTTGCAACAGATCCCGCAGGTTGGGTGCCACCACGTCGATAACATTCTGCTCCAGGGCCTCGGAGGCACCCAGGTTGACCGCCTCCCGCACGGCCTGCTCGGCCCAGTCGGCATTGCGGCCATGACGTTCCGCCAACCCGCGGATATAGCTGACCGCATCTTCCAGGACCTTGCGCTCCATGGCGGTTCCGCCCCGGCGCTTGCTGTCTTCCTGTTCAGACGCCGTGCCATCCGACTCAGGCGCCTGCTCGGGCTCCTGCGATTCGGAAGGCTGCTCTGCGGGGTCCGTTCCGGGAATTCCCCCCATCTGAACCGGCGTCGCCGAGCCAAGATTGGTCGCCGGTGCCATGGCAGCGATGTGACTGCCATAGAGGATGTAGGTGCCAGCGCTGGCAGCCCGGGCGCCCTGGGGGGACACGTAGGTTGCCACCGGCACCTCGGATGCGAGGATGGTCTTGATGATCTCCCGCATGGAGTCCATCAGACCGCCCGGCGTATCCATCTCGATGACGACGAGCCCCATGCCTTCGGTCTCGGCGCGCCGGATCCCCCGGGTCACGTAGTCCATGGTCGCCGGGCCAATGGCTCCCTGGACGGTAAGTACCAGGGCCCGGTCCGGACTGTTCTGGGCAAACAACTGGTGCGAGAGGGAGATTCCGGCGAGCAAAGCCCCGAGAAGGAAGACCGTCGCGAACAGGTTCAGGCGCCGGGACTTTCCGGCTCTGATTGCTTGCTTCCCTTGCATGGCGCGTCCCCCTTGTAAGTCCTCAGAAGTAGAGTTTCTGCTCCGGCTCACTCCCTGTTTCAGGGGCTTCCTCCCCGGCACTCTCATCCGTGGCAACCTGGGTGAGCTGCTCACCGATCATGGTGGGGATGCCATCGGCCTGGTCCACAGCAAGCTCGATGGCACGGCGATTCACCTCAACCGCCGGATTCCGCTCACGGAACGCCTCAACCTCGGCGAAGACCCTCTGCCAGAGCTCGTCCCGGTCCTCCCGGGGATAGTCCTCACCGGGACGGTGAACCTCAAGCCAGACCTCACCTCCGGATATACCGATCTTGACCGGATCGCGGATCACCTGGACCGGCGTTCCCTTGTCCACCTGGTAGATAAAACGGGAGATATCCTCGTTGTACATGCGGAAGCAGCCGTGGCTGACCGGCATGCCAACACCGAAACGCTTGTTGGTGCCGTGGATCAGGTAACCTTTCTCGCTGAGCAACAGGGCGTGGGTGCCCAGCGGGTTGCCGGGGCCGGGCGGGATCATCTTGGGCAGATAATCACCATTAGCCTCGTATTCGGCACGAATACTGGCCGGCGGATACCAGGCCGGCGATTCCAGCGGCATGGTCACTTCCGCATTGGTCAGGGGCGAGGGATTCTCCTCGGTACCAACCCCCACCGGATAGACCTGCACACCACCATCGCCGGTAAAGTAATAGAGACGGTACTCCGCAAGGTTGATCACGATACCCTTGCGGCGGGCCTCATCCGGAATCACATACTGACGGGGAAGGGTGATGGTCGTGCCTTCTCCGGGCAGCCACGGGTCCACGCCGGGATTGGCCTTAACCAGCTCCAGATAGCCCAGCGCCAGACGGTTGCCGAGGCTGGCAAAGGTATCCTCGTAGCGGGTGGTAAAAGCCTGCAACTCACCGGCGAGGTCACCTTTAAGCTCAAAGGTGGGGACCCGCGGGCTCCGGTCAGGCTCGGCTTCAGATTCTTTGTCCGAAGCAGTAGCTGTCGCCGCCATTACCGGGGCAGTCGCCAGGGCAACCAGCAGCGCCAGAATATTCCAGTACTTTCCAAACCGCATAGTTCTGTTCCGAAATTCGATGTGCACGCAAACGGTGACAGCAAACCCAATCAGGAGTTCATGGCCGTGGTCCAGACAGTCACTACCGCCAGGAGTACAAACAGGATGCTGGCGCTGATTCTCGCCGTCGCCAGGGGCATCCGCTCCATCAGCCAGCGACCGGCCATAATAACCGGTATGTTCGCCAGGAGCATCCCCACCGTCGTTCCCATGATAACCCAGAAAGTGTCAGTAAACTTCGCGGCCAGTACTACCGTGGCCACCTGGGTCTTGTCGCCGATCTCCGCCAGGAAAAACATGACGGTGGTGGCCATGAAGGCACCCATGCCCAGGAACCTGGAATCCTCACTGTCGTCCTTGTCCGGAATCAGCAGCCAAAGGGCAATGGCGACGAAGCTTCCGGCCAGCAGCCAGGGCAACCAGGCTTCCGGAATGAAGCTGGCAATCCAGGCACCCAGCCAGGCCGAGAGGGCATGGTTCAGGATGGTGGCGATCAGGATACCGAGGATGATCGGGGTGCGCCTGGCGTAGCGGGCTACAAGGAAAAGGGAAAGCAGCTGGGTCTTGTCGCCGATTTCAGCAATGGCAACGGCAACGGTAGAGGCGAGAAAGGCGTCCATCAAACAACTCCAGGGCGGATATCCAAGACATGAGACAGCCCACCTTCCGCCCATAGGAGGTGATCTGCCTCAGGTCTTGCCAATCCCGGTAATGCGAATGCGGGACACGGTGGCCATGGAGATTGAGCCCCAAGTATGTTGACCACCGTCCGGCCGGATCATCCGGCGCGGAGGCTACTCCCCTGAAGGAGGTTGCATGCTAGCCAATTAAGGCCGACATCGCAACTAGGCCCGCATCCGCCACACCGGGACCGCGGCTACGGCCACGAATACGGCGACCAGCCACCAGGCGCTGTGAAAGGCATCTATAGTGGGCAGGCCATCGCTGTGTGGTCCGAATTCGACGGTAAGGGCCACGATATTAACGCCAAAGGCTCCCCCGAGCTGCCGGGTAAAATTGATGGTGCTCGAGGCGGCACCCAGCTGCTCCGGCGGGAGCGGGTTGAGTGCGCCGGTGGACAGCGCCGGCAGCATGAGGCCGATGCCGATCCGGCCCAGGATGGTCCACAGGGCCAGCCAACCGAAGGCCAGAGTGACATCCGACACCGCAAACAGCATGGCCGAGGCGGCAAACAAGGCGATACCAAACACCACCAGCTTGCGGGCACTCTGGCGATCGGCCAGTCGACCGGCAAGCGGAAAGGTTATGCCCAGCACGATGCCGGCCGGCAGCATCAACAATCCCGCCTCGGTGGCCGTAAAACCAAGCGCGGTCTGGACGAAAAGCGGCACCAGGTAGGTCGAACCGAACAACGCCAGCCCTAAGGCCATGGCGCCGAGATTGGCATACACAAAGACGGGGTTACGCAGGAGCGCGATGTTGACCAGCGGATGCCGGGCGGACCGCTCCCGCACCACGAACAGGACCAGCAAGACAGTGGCTGCCGACGCCTGCAGGCCGATACGCCACTCGGCCCCGGCCAGCTCCTGCATGCGGTTGAGGGTATCCAGGGCCAGGCCGATCGTTGCCCCTAGCAGGAGCAGACCCGGCAGATCGAAGCGGTAGGGTTCGGGGCGGGAGGGCGGCAGCGGCAGGAACCGCCAGGCCATGAACACACCCAGCATCGTGACCGGAGCCGGTGCAAACATGACGTAGCGCCAGCTAAGCTGGTCCACCAGGAAGCCCCCGAGCACCGGCCCCAGCGCGGGCGCAAGGATGACACCCATGCCATAGATGCCCATGGCCTGCCCACGTCGTTCCCTGGGGAAAATCCGGAACACCAGGTACATGCCCATGGGCTGCATCAGCCCTGCCATGGCGCCCTGGCCGATCCGGGCGGCAATCAGCTGGCCCGGCGTACCGGCAAAGCCGCCGGCAATGGAAATCAGGGTAAACAGGATCATGGCACCGGCCAGGGTCTTGCGCACGCCGAAATGGTCCAGCAGCCAGGAAGAGGCCAGCATGGTGGTGGTCATGGCGGCGATAAAGCCAGTCGCAAGCCAGTGCACCTGGCCCTGACGGATACCGAACTCCAGCATGATGTCATGCAGGGCCACGTTGACTACCGTGGCACTGAGTACCGTGGCCATGGTGCCCAGCATGACGGTACACACCGCCAGCCAGCGCCAGCGATCGCCGTAACGGGCCCTGAGTCCGTCGACCGTATTATCCGCCAGGATGAAACTCCTACTTCTGCTTTTCGGCGTTTTCCATGATCTTCTGGAACACCCTCAGTGCGACCTCGATATCCTCATCGCTGATGCCTTCCAGCATTTCCTCGCGCAACTTGGCCGCACGCTCGGAGAGATCATCCATGAATTCCCGGCCGGCGTCGGTCAGGTGCAGGCGACGCGCCCGGCGGTCATTGGGGCAGGGCCGGCGTTCGATCAGTCCCTGCTGTTCCAGGCTGTCCAGAAGGCGCACCAGCGTGGGATTCTCGATCGCCATCAGGCTGGCGAGTTCACGCTGGGTCAGCCCCTCACCGCCCTGCTGCAGGTAGACCATGGTGCTCCAGCGGGCCTGAGTCACGCCCAGATCCTTCAGGCGCTCGTCCAGCATCTTGCGCCAGCGGCGGGTAACCCGGGCAACGGCAAAGGGAAACTGGTCTCTCATGGGTTATCGCTCCTGTCCGGTGGCCGCCCGGTCACTTGAAGCACCGGGGCTATCGGCCAAAAAACTCACATTATGGGAAAGTCACCAATAGTATGCTAACCATTGAGATAAAAACAGATATCAGATCAAAAATATAATCGGGAAAACCGAGAGGAAGCCGGGTCAGCCGGTCTGACGCAGCTCCTCCTTCATCTCTTCGACCTCGGGAGACTCGTGAAATTCCTCGTTCCGCGGATCCAGTTCGGTCAGTACCGGAGAGGTCTCGGGCATGGCGGGCACGAAGTGCTCCTGATCCGCCACCGGTACATCCTCGGTATGACTGATGCGGTAACTGGTGATCAGCGCCAGCAGAACCAGGAATCCGGCGTTACCCAGGAACAGCCCCCTGGGGCCCAGGAGCCCGATCAGCTCGGCCATGACAATGGGGCCGATGACGCTGCCGACGCCGTAGCTGAGCAGCAGGGTGGCGCTGGCCGAAACAATGCGGCTGGTTTCCATGCGGTCATTGGTGATCGCCACGGCAATGGGATACACACTGGCCGACAGACCGGTGAACAGACCCACCAGCAACGTCAGCATGGCAAGATTCGTCGTTTCCAGTACACCAACGGCCCCGGCCGCCGCAGCCGCAACCAGAGCCACCCAGAACATGACCCGGCGGCGGTCAAACCGGTCACAGACGCGGCCGAGCGGCCAGGCCAGGATCATGGCCGCCACGATGGCACTGGCCATGAAGGTGGAGGTTTTGGCCACGTCCAGCCCCACCAGGGTCGCATAGACCGGCCCCAGGGCATAGAAGCCACCAATCATGACGCCACAGATCAGCGCACCGGCTACCCCGGAGAAGGACTGGCGGGCCAGGGTGAAGATGGACATACGGCTGGCCTGTTCGATGGCGGGCGCTTCCATCCGGGTCAGCGACAGGGGCACCAGCGCCAGGGTCAGCAGGATCGCGGCCAGCGAGAACGGCATGAAATTGGCGGGATCGCCCACGTTAACCACCAGCTGGCCGCCCGCCGCCGATAAATAGAAGACAATCTGGTACACCGCGAACAGCGCACCGCGGTTGGCATTGGTGGCACGGCTGGAGAACCAGCTCTCGATCACCACGAGGACGCCGGCGATACTGAAGCCGGAGAGCACCCGCAGGAACGCCCAGAACACCATGGACACCGCCATGGGATACATCAGGGACGCCACGGCGGCCATGGCCGCAAACACCGCAAACGCCCGGATATGGCCTACCCGGCCAATCACCCGGTGTACATACATGGTGCCGAGCACGAAACCGATGGAGTAGCACACCAGCACCCAGCCAATCACGTCCGGAGCCACCTGCTCGATGCTCAGACGGATGCCAAGCAGGGTCATCAGGAAGGCATTGCCGCTCACCAGCAGGATAATGCTGAGAATCAGCGCAGACAGGGATGTGACCATTCGGGTCATGACAACGGGCTCCGGCGGCGGACGTCAGACTGTAATTGTTTGGGCCATAAGATAGCACCAGCCTCCGGACTGTGCCGGCACGGCATTAGACCAGCGGCATCGGATGCAGGCTACTAGGGACTTCCCGAAATCCGCAAAATGTGATGCAGTGACTGATGGATGCCGCTCAAGCCGCGGTTTTTCGGGGTTTTTACATTAATGGGTCGTAACAGACCCTCTGACCCAGAGCAGGTAACATAAATCCAAGATAATCAATGGATCCGTGAGCGCCTGGATATGAAAAAGACGGACTGGCCCATCCGCTGGGATTTGCTGCTACGCTATCGACTGATAGAAACTGTTGCCTTGTGGGAAGGTCGACTGACCACCAACCACATCTGCCACAGCTTTGGCATCGGCCGCCAGCAGGCCTCCAAGGACATCAACACCTACCTGCGGGAGCTGGCCCCGGGCAACCTGCTGTATGACCGCCACCTCAAGGGTTATGTACCGGCACCGAAATTCCGGCCGGTGGTTACCCGCGGCGAAGTCAGCGAGTATCTTGACCTGCTTGCCCGCCAGCAGAACCTGAGCCACACGTTCGAATCACTGGATCTGGGTCTGCCGGACAGTCACGTGGTGGCGGGTCCCGGCCGGGTGATTCCCCCCGAAACCATGCGCGCCGTGGTGACCGCGACCCGTAATGGCAGGCAGTTGCGTGCCAGCTACACCTCTCTGAGTCGCCCGGAGCCGGTGGAAACCATTCTCGAACCCCATACCCTTGTCTGCACTGGCGACAGCTGGCACCTGAGGGCGTGGTGTGACTCCAACCGGGAGTTCCGGGACTTTGCCCTGAGCCGTCTGCGGACGGTACCGGAAGCCCTACGCCAGCGGGCCCGCCATACCAGTCAGCACGATGAGGACTGGGTCCGGGAGGTCAACCTGGTGATCACCCCGGATCACCGCCTGACCGAAGCGCAGCAGGACATCATCGCCCGCGACTACGGCATGCAGGGCGGCCGACTGACCATCCGGACACGCGCCGCGCTGACCCCCTATGTGCTGTCACGCATGGGCATTACCTTTGACAACGAACATCCGGACCCCCTGGTTCAGCAGCTGGAACTGGCCAATCCGGACGAGCTGGGTTTCGGCAGCCGGCGGGAACAGGCACTCAAAGCGGTGGCCGGACTCTGCTAGACTGCCCGGCGTGAAATCACTCGCGCTGTTTGCCGCCACCATACTTGTTCTGGGTCTGCTGACGCCCCTGGCGTCGGCAGCCACCGCCTGTGGCGATGCCGCCACGCCCATTGCCCGCATCCAGGGCGAGGGCAACCACTCCCCCTTCACCGGCCAGACCGTGACCGTCGAGGGTATCCTGACCCTCGACGCCCGGGGGAAAGTCGGTTTCCGCGGCTTCTACCTGCAACAGGCCGACGATCAGACCGACGACAATCCGGCCACCTCCGAAGCCCTCTTTGTCTATACCCGTCGCCCGCAGGGCCGCCAGGGGCAACGGCTTCGGGTGACCGGTAAGGTGAAGGAATTTCATGGGCTAACCGAACTGGTCAATGTCCAGGAGCTGGAAGTCTGTGGCCCCGGAATCATGCCGGAAGCAGTCAGCCTGGAGCTGTCCGGGGACGCCACTTACGAAGCCCTTGAAAACATGCGGGTCTTCATCCCCGCCCCCCTGACCGTGATCGACAGCTACAACCTGGCCCGTTACGGGGAGCTCACCCTGGCGCCCCGGGACCGGGTGATTGCCACCGAGTATCTGTCTCCCGGCCCGCTGGCCGGAAAGCTGAACGACGCCAACGGGCAGATCACTCTGGATGACCGCCAGGGGAATCGTGACCCGAGGCCCGTGCCCTGGCCACCGGGAGGTCTGGGGGCCGACAACACCGTACGTACCGGAGATACCCTGCGCGGAGTCCGCGGTGTACTGGATTTCCGATTCGGACAATGGCGGATTCAGCCCGGGTCGCCACCGGAGTTTATCGCCACCAACCCCCGCGAACCGGCACCGGCGCGCCCGGCAGGATCGGCGCTGCGGGTGATGACCCTCAACCTGGCCAACCTGTTCAATGGCAATGGCCGGGGCGGCGGGTTCCCGACTCCCAGAGGTGCAACAAACGAATCCGCTTACCGGCAACAGCAGGCACGCCTGGTCTCGGCGCTGACCGGCCCGGACCCGGACATCCTTGCAGTCAGCGAACTGGAGAACGACGGCTACGGCGACCACAGTGCCGCCGCCACACTGGCAAAGGCCCTGGGGCCGGACTGGCGCTACATCCGGACACCGGGGAAAGACGGTAACGACGCCATCCGTACCGCCCTGTATTACCGCCAGGACCGGGTGATCCCGGTCGGCGAGGCACACCGGTTGACCAGTGGTCCTTTCCGGAACACGGGACGGCCACCGGTGGCGCAGGCGTTCCGGTTACCAAACAGCAATGCCCTGGTCCGGGTCGTGGTTCCCCATCTCAAATCCAAATCCTGCAGGGGAGCCACCGGCGCCGACCGGGACCAGGGCGATGGCCAGGGCTGCTACGTCCAACGCCGGACCCGGGCCGCCGGGGCGATTGCCGACTGGCTGGCGGGCCTGCCCGAACAGGGGGCTGGCGCCGGCACCCTGATCACCGGTGATATCAACAGCTACACCCGGGAAACGCCCCTGGAAGTGTTCCGACAACATGGCTACACCAGCATGGTAGCGCAATACCACCCATGCACGCCTGAACACTGCGCCCACTACACATACCGGTACAAGGGCCGCAAGGGCTCCCTGGATCACGCCCTCGCATCAGAGCGCCTCGCGCCGCGGGTTGTCAATGCCGTCACCTGGCGCATCAATGCCGACGAACCCAGGGCGCTCGGCTACCAGCATGACCTGGCCCCGGACAGCAGCGGGCCCTGGCGTTCCTCGGATCACAATCCCGTCATCGTCGACATCCGGCTCTGACCCCATCGGTCACAACGCCTGCTACCGGTGGCTCCCGCGCCCGCACAGCAGGGCAGCCCAGCCAAGGCTGGCTGAATTCCGACAGGTAAACTGTATCTGTGTCTCACTCCGACAGGACCTGTGATGAGAATTCCTGCCCCCAATTTCTGGCCCGCCGCCCGCACCGGGCAGCGCTGGTTGCTGAATGCCCGACGCCGGGTGGCCACCGTCGATGGCCACCGGATGGTCTACCTGGAGCGGGGCGAACCCGGTCCCGGTCGGCCAACGGTCCTGCTGATCCATGGCTTTGCCGCCATGAAAGAGAACTGGGCCTTCTGGCTACAACGGCTGCCTCGGCAATGGCACCTTCTGGTACCGGATGTTCCGGGCCTGGGCGAAAGCGATTACCGGGAGGATGCCAGCTACCGGTACCTGGCCCAGGCCCTGCGCCTGCGCGAGTGGCTCGCCAGCCTGTCAACCGACAACATTCACCTGGTGGGTAGCTCCATGGGGGGCGCCATCGCCGCCGTACTGGCCCACGAGATGGCGCAGGCTCCCCGGTCCCTGACCCTGCTCAACAGCGCCGGCATTCCGGAACACCCAGATGTGGACCTGGATCTGCCCTTTGAGACAGATCGCGACGACCTGCTGATTCCAGAGGACTGGAAAGGCGTCTATCGGATGTTCAACAGCGTCGGCAACGGCAAGGCCACGGGCACCGGTATCGCCATGGCCGGCCTGCTCGGACCGGATCTGTTGAGCCGTACCGATGCCCTCCGGCACATTTTCGCGGACATGGTCGCGGACGCCCTGGCCCCGGCCCGTTACCTGGGACCGGACACACCACCACTTCAGGTCCAGTGGGGAGACCGCGATGTGATCACTCCGACTCGCTGCGTCCGCTGGTTCGAGACCGCCACGCCCGATGCCGAAGTGCATGTCTTCCCCCGGGTCGGCCACCTGCCGATGCTTGAGATTCCAGGTAAGTCTGCCGCTGTGCTGGAACGCTTTGTCGAACGCCATGCCCACTGACAGCGGGCCAACCGGTGGATCAGGTTCGTCGGGCCAGTTGGCCCGACCGGCCCTGGCTCCCGTCAGACCAGCCATGGGAATGCTCAGCCACGCCGGCATAATCCCTCAACATCACCGACCCATTACATAACAAAAACGGTACTGAACGAGGAAACCCATGCGCGCCTCCGTCTCGACTGCTCAGGATCTGGGTATGCCGGCCATCTACCTGCACACCCTGGCCGGATTGCTCTACAGGATTGGCGTCGACGAACAGGATCTTCTGCTCCGCGTCGGCCTGGACCCCTCCCGCCTGAATTGTCCGGAACTCAGGGTAAGTCAGGCCCAGGCCAGCGAATTCGTCACTCGCGCCATCATCGAAAGCGGGGAACCCGGCCTTGGCATTCTGCTGGCCCGGGAAATGAAGCTGCCCCTGCACGGCACCCTGGGTACGGCGGTGATGAGCAGCCGGACCCTGAGGGACGCCCTGGAACTGGTGACCCGATACCTGACCCTGCGCGTTCCGCACCTGAAGGTGAACCGCCACAAACTCGAGGATCATGCCCGCTATACCGTATCCTGCGACGTCGACATGGGCCCCCTGCAGGGCTTTATCCTCGATGCGACCCTGTTTGGCTGCGTTTTCATGGGAGCCCAGCTGACGGGCACGCCGGTGGATGGCACCCGGATTGTCAGGCAGGGCCCGGAACCCCACTATTTTCCGAGGTTCCGCCAGATCATCCCGGTGCCTGTGGAGTATGAAGCCCGGGAAGACGCCCTGATCATCCCGGAGAGCCGGCTGGCATTGCCCATCCGGTTCACCAATGACCAGCTGGCGGCCGCCTCCCGCGCCCAATGTGAAGAGGCCCTGCAACGCCTGACCGAAGATGCCTGCTTTGCCAGCCGGGTTCGGCGGGTGATTGAAACCAGCCATCCATTTCCACCCAAGCTGGCCCGCGTGGCCGGCACCCTGTTTGTCTCGGAACGGACCCTGAAACGGCGCTTGCAGGAGGAGGATGCCAGCTTCCAGAACCTGGTGGACCAGGTCCGGCTGGAACGGGCGGGGGAACTGCTGACAAGCACCGGCATGAACCTGAGCCAGATTGCCGATGCCCTCGGCTACGCCGACGCCGCCAATTTCACCCGGGCGTTCAAACGCTGGACCGGCGAAAGCCCGAGCCAGTACCGCAATAAAGCGCTCCGGCCCGTGGCCACGGCCTGATCAGTCGATTCCGATGATCTTGTGCATCTGCAGGGTCAGGCGCCAGCGGGGGTGGGCCAGGCAGTAATCAGTGGCCTTGCGGGTGTTGCTTTGCTTGACCGGGTCGTCACCGGTCGCCGGCAGGCTCGGAGAGGCCATGGGCGACAGGAAGTAGTGTCGGGCCCGGATATGCTCGAACCGTTCCGGCATGGCCAGCGGCTGCGGATACACCAACTTGAGTTCATCACAGGCCTCGATGACCACCGGCGCATCCGCCTTGGGGCTGACACACAACCAGTCGATACCGGCCGGCGCCGGCAGCGTGCCATTGGTTTCCACGCCGACCTCGAAACCGGCGCGGTGGAGGGCGTCGATCAGTGCTTCGTCAAGCTGTAACAGGGGTTCGCCGCCGGTGCACACCACGTAAGGGCATCCCGGCGCTTCGGGCCAGAGACTTCGGATATGCCGGGCCAGGTCGTCCGCGGTTTCGAACCGGCCGCCATTCTGGCCATCGGTGCCAACAAAATCGGTATCGCAGAAATCGCACACTGCGCTGGCTCGATCCTTCTCCCGGCCAGTCCACAGGTTGCACTTGCTGAACCGGCAGAACACCGCCGCCCGACCCGCCTGGGCACCTTCCCCCTGGAGCGTGTAGAACGCCTCTTTGACCCGGTACATCAGGCCTGCTCCTCGTATTCCAGCGGATCGGTCACGCCATTGGCGGCAAAAGCCTCGAGCCGTTCCACGCACGAACCGCAGCGGCCACAGGCCTTGTCCCGGCCGTTGTAACAGGTCCAGGTCTGACTGTAGTCAAGGCCCAGCTTCAGTCCCTCGGCCAGGATTTCCCTCTTGTCCATACGAATCAAAGGCGCCTCGATCCCCACCGGCTCGTAATTGGCTACCCGGCACACCGCATCCATCTTCTCGACAAACTCGGGGCGACAGTCCGGATAGATGGCGTGATCCCCGCCGTGAGCACCGAACCATACGGCCGAAGCACCTGCAGTGACGGCGTAACCGGTAGCCAGGGACAGCAGGATCATGTTGCGGTTGGGCACCACCGTCGCCTTCATGCTGTCCTCCTCGTAATGACCTTCGGGCACCTCGATGTCGGAGGTCAGGGAAGAACCACTCATGACTTCGGACATGGCGCGGATGTCGATTTCCTTGTGGGGAATGCCAAGGTCCGCGCATACCTGCCGGGCGCAATCCAGCTCACGGACATGGCGCTGGCCGTAATTGAAGGACAGGGCGTGAACCTGATAGCCACGGGCCCGGGCCAGGTGCAACAGGGTGAAGGAGTCCATGCCTCCGGAATAGATTACAACCACGGTTTCAGTCATTCAGGCTCCCACAGGGTTCCGGGACAACAACGATGTGTCATCGGGGTTTTACATTGAGTGGACATATTGTAACAGTGGACGCACAGGTTGGGTTCGCGTCTCGGGTACGGGCCGGGTAAACTCAACGAAAAACAACGCAGCAATGACCCTGACACCATGACCAGCGAATTCACTCCGGCATTCATCGATTTCGAGGCTTCAAGCCTGGATCTGATTGCGAGCTACCCGATCGAGGTGGGTATCTGCATGCCGGGCGGAGAGCTGCACAGCTGGCTGATCCGGCCCCATGTGCTCTGGCAGGACTGGTCGCCAAGTGCCGAACAGATTCACGGCATCTCCCGGGACACCCTGAACGAGGAAGGCAAGGCAGCGGAAGAAGTGGCCCACCAGCTGAACCGTCTATTGCCGGAGCAGGTGTTCTGTGACGCCTGGACCTTCGACAGTTTCTGGCTGCACCGGCTGTTTCGGGCCGCGAGTGTGCAGCCCGAATTCCAGCTGGAGTCAATCTCCATGCTGCTGAACAGCCAGCAGGTCCGGCAGTGGCCGGGCGTGCGTCAGCAGGTAATCTCAGACCTGGGGTTACCCGTGCACCGGGCTGCCAACGACGCCCTCATCCTGCACAAGACCTGGCGGAGGATTATTTTCCAGGACGAAGCCGCACTGCAATGAACTGCAGGCCGTCCTTGAGGGTATGCAGGGTCCAGTAGGTTGCCACGGCCATCAGTGCCGCTCCGGCAACGGTAAAGCTCAGATCATCCCCTACAGTCTTGTCCTGGGCCAGCACCATGTAAACCGCCAGGGCGGCGATCAGTGCAATTTCAACGATAAAATCAGAACGGAACTTGTTTCTGGCAGATCCGGGTTCGTCGGGCATTTGCTTCGGTTTCAACCTCTGTATTCAAGATAAATCAATTGACTGGTTAGTGTGCAAATTATCGCCAAATCCGACCGATCCATCTGTACGAAGTAGTGGCTACGAACTTTCCGAGATGCCAAAAAAAAACGCAGCCAAGGTGGCTGCGTAGAAAGGAGAGATCCATTGATACCCGACTCGGCAGGTATCGCGGATTGCACAACGTAAAAACACGTGACGCCGCGAATTATGGGCTTGCCGGCTGCCGCCGTCTGTACGGGTTTGCCGAAGCCGGAGGGCTCTTGCAAACCGTCCGATAGCCTATACACTGAGTAATGAACCGAAACCAAAGAGCCGGTATGACCAGGATGATTTTACAGTTCATTGTTTACCCAGCCGCTGATTGCCAGAAAGGGCAGTCTGCGCACGCCATGGTGAAAGACATCTAACGGCTTTCGGTCAGTCCCGGGAGCCTTCGCAGCGACCGGGTCAGCTTCTCCGCCAAACCCCGGTTGCCCTTGGCTCCGGGGTTTTAGTTTTTGCAGCCGCAAAACGACAAGGAGAACATCATGAAAAGACGTCCGACAACACGTGCGGCGAATCAGCCGATGGGCAACCGCCAGGGCCCGATCAAGCGCCCGGAAAAACTGCCGCTGCTGGATGCGATCTGCAAGAAGCTGAACCAGCGCGTCAATCTGGATGACGAGCAGCGGGTGCTTGGGCTGTATGAGCGAGGCTGGATCTTCAACGGTGTGCTGGCCAATCTCAGTGGCGCCGAGGCCCGGTATGTGCGGGCACTGGCCACCCGCTATAATTCCTGGATTGCCCGCCAGGTGGCCTGAGCAGGCAGCCAGCTTCCAACGGAAAGACTGAACCGGTCAATGTTGCCGGTTCAGTCCCTCCAGCATTGCCATCTCACCACCGTGAACCATCGCGTAGTTATTGATCACATCGTGAATCTTGTCCTGGGAATAGGGCTTTACCACGTAGCCGTTGGCACCGGCGCTGATCGCCCGCTGGATACTGTCGATGGAATCGTCCGCCGTCACCAGCACGATGTGCTGCTCTTCCCGTCGCCGCTTGAACTGCTGCATCAGCTCATGACCATCGCCATCCGGCAATCCCAGATCCAGCAGGATGATGTGGTACTCACTGGCGTCGAACGCCTGCCTCGCTGAGTTCGCATCCACCGCCCCGGTCACTTCCGTGGCACCGGCCCGGTATAGCATTTCCACCAGGCGTTCCCGCATCAGGGGCTCGTCTTCCACCACCAGAACTTTCAGATCCGTCATCGGTTTTCTCCACTGATTCCTTGGCTGTACCTTGTATAAAAAACTGCCGACTACAGCCGGTCACTGCCGGTCCGCCGGGGCAGGTCCAGGGGAGCCGGCCGGGGCCTGCTGTCCTGCTCCGGGCTGTCCGCCGGCCTGCCATCGTCCGGCCCCGAAGCCAATGCTTCGGTGCCGAACCGGGTCAGGAGGTTACTGATACTCACCGCGGTGCTGTACAGCGATATGGCGATGATCAGCAAGACCGGCTGGACGAAAGCAACAAAACCGGGCACCTCCTCGTTACCGACGATGCTCAGCATCAGGATAATCGAAGGACCGAGCACCACGAACAGGGTCAGGGCAATAAAGAAGACAATCCGCTCCTTGTACCGTCCCAGCTCCCGGTTGGTCACCAGGCCCAGGACAAACTTGCCGATCGCCAGGCCCGCCAGGATGGCGGCGGCAATGCTCAGGTCCGCCTGCATCAGGGTGTCGTACAGACGCCCGTCCCAGAGCCGTTGCATACCGATCACCAGGAAGGGAAAAAGCACGAACAGGATATCGGCGTAGGTTCCGTACATCATGCTCAGCGAATACTGTTCACTGCGTTGGGGCGACCTGTCTGTCATGGCATTTTCCTGTTGTTGCTGTTATCGGATACGCAGGTTTGTGTCGCGGCAGCCGCGCGGGCACGTTCTATCATGTCATCGAGTACGGCCAGTTCACTGCCAATCCGGCTCCAGTCCGGCTCGCCAGGCTCCTTCAATATGGCTTCGAGAATCCCGGCCTGCCGGGTCATCGCCGGGTATCCCATGGCCCCGGCGGTACCCTTGATCTGGTGCGCCTCGGTTCGCAGGGTGTCGGACTGCCGGTTCGCAAGCGCGTCGTCCATCACCCGTTTGCGCTGGGCCAGGCCCTCCAGAAAGCGGGCCACGAGTGCGGCAATTTCCCGGTCTTCATCATGCTTCTGAGCCTCCCGCCCGCGACTGGCCAGATACCGGCCCAGGATGGTTTCCAGGCGGGACTGGTCTATCGGTTTATTCAACACCCCGTCACAGCCGGCTTCAAGCAGGGCATCGGTTTCCTGCTGATCACCGGCGGTGAAGGCAATGATCGGGTGCCGAAATCCAGCCTGACGAAGCAGCCGTGTCGCGGCCACGCCATCCAGCCCGGGCATGTGCCGGTCCATCAACACCAGGTGCACCGTTTCCGACAGTGCCGTGCGCACCGCCCGGTCCCCGCCACTGACGGTAATAACCTCCAGCCCCAGCCGGCGCAGCATGCGCTCCACCAGCTGCCGGTTTTCTTCGTTGTCCTCCGCGACCAGCACCCGGCCCTGGTAATTACTACGCCGGTTTGGCACCACATCCTGTCTCACCACCAGGTAACGGGCCAGCACCTCGTAGAAACACTGCTTGTCGATGGGCTTGGCCAGGTGTTCGTTACAGCCGGCCCGGCGGTAATCGGCAATGTCCTCGGCCATCACGTTGGCGGTCAGGGCAATCACCGGCGTATTCATCCCCGCCTCCCGGAGTGCAGCAGTGGCATCCCGGCCATTCATCACCGGCATCTGGATATCCATCAGAATCAGGTCGAACGGCTCCCGAATGGCCTGTTCCAGGGCTTCGGCACCGTTGACTACATGTACCAGATCCGCGCCAGTGCGCGACACCAACAGGGACACCAGACGCCGGTTGACCTCGTTATCCTCGGCACAGAGAATGCGCCCGGTGAGCCGGGGCGCAGCGACCATCGGAATGGCTCGCCTGCGCTGGCTGAGTTCAGAACCATCCCGGAGAAAATGCACCTGATCCAGCGGGCCGGTACGGATCGCCAGCTCGAACTCGCTGCCCTCACCGTAGGTGCTGGCCACAGTGATATCGCCACCGAGCAGCTCCGCCAGCCGCCGGGAGATGCTCAACCCAAGGCCGGTACCGCCATACTGCCGTGAAATGGCGGCGCTGCCCTGGGCGAACGGGTCGAACAGCCGGCGCAGCTGTTCCGGCTTCATGCCGATCCCGGTATCGACCACCCGGGCCATCAGCATTTCGGTCTCCCGATCACACCTTATGCTCAGGGAGATCGAACCTTTTTCTGTAAATTTGAGCGCATTTCCACACAGATTGATTATGATCTGCCGGAACCGGGTGGGGTCGGTGCGGATCTGCTCGGGCAGCGGATACTCGCAAATGATGGAGAAATCCAGGCCCTTCTCCCGGGCACGGGGAGTGAAGAATGCCCGGATCTCGTCCAGCAGCTCCGGCAGATTGACCGGAATCACATCCACATCAAGCTTGTTGGCATCGATCTTGGAGTGGTCGAGAATGTCGTTGACCAGATCGAGCAGGTGACGGCCGCTACGCACCACCGTCTCGGCGCTGCTCTTCTTTTCGGTCTCGGTCAGGTCCGGGTCCAGCAAAGTCTCGCCATAACCAATGATGGCCGCCAGCGGCGTGCGGATCTCGTGACTCATGTTGGCCAGGAACTGGCTCTTGGCCTCGGCCGAGTTGCGCGCCAGTTCTTTCTCCAGCCGCTCCTGTTCCCGCTCCCGCTCGATCCTCTGGCGCTGTCGGCTCTCGGTCACATCGATGCAGGTGCCCTCCAGATGAGTGGGCTCACCGTCGTTATCGTAGGCGGTATGCAGGGATATGGTGGCCCAGCGTTCCTCGCCATCCCGGGTCAGGTACCGCGCCTCGATGCCCTTCACGGTGCCCCGGGCCTCCAGCTGTTCCACCACCAGACGCCGGAGGCGGTCGTCGGCGATACAGGTTTCCAGCACATCGGGATTACGCCGCAGCAACTCCCGGTTACTGTTGTAACCGAGCATCCGGGCCATAGCCGGGTTGGCGGTCACGAAGCGGCGATCCGGAGACATCTGGAACACCCCCTCCACGGCATTATCGAACAGCGACTGGTAACGGCGGAGGTTGGCCAGAGCCCGCTCACTCCAGCCCAGGGCCTCCCCCTGCACCTGCTTGATGCGGTCAGCCAGGGCAAACGAGAACAGGATGATCTGGGCGGTAAGGCCAAACTGGGGCGAATAGCTGGTGAAGGTGTTCAGCGGCAGGTAACCCATGACGGTCAGGGCATAGATCCCGAACCCGACCAGGGCCAGGGTCCAGGCAAAGAAATAGGACCGCGCCGCCGGGTTGTAGTAGCGCCAGGACAGGTAACTGACCACGATCAGGATGATACTGAGCAGAATGGAGCCCAGCACGATCCATTCCATGGCCACATGGTAGGGCAGGAAGAAACAGAGCACGAAGGTGGCCCCGACTGAATACAGGCACAGGCGGACAATCTGGTCCAGATCCCGGGAACGTTCCCGGGTCTCCAGCAGCGAACGGGCCATCAGCAGGCCCCAGAACCAGGTCAGTACGATCTGGAAGTGCAGGTATTCCTTGTTGAACAGGACCGGGCGGCTGTCCAGCAGCTGCACGCCATGTACCTGCTCGGTGAAGATGAAGATGGTGGCCGAGACCAGGTACAGGACGTAATAGACGTTACTGCGCTCACGAACCGATACCGCGACGAACAGGTTGTAGGCCAGGATCGCCAGCACCGCCCCCAGCAGGACGCCTCGGACCGCTTCGTCCACGGACACCTTTTCAATGTAACTGTCCGGATGCCAGAGACTGATGGGAAGACGGAAGGTATTGGTGTTGGTAATCCGCATGTACACCGTGTTGACGGTGTCCGGCCCCAGCTTCAGGCGGAAGGTCGGGTTGGGAACGGCCAGGTCCCGTTCCTGCCAGTTGTCCTGGTACCCGGCCTGGCGCTGGTCCACCAGCTCGCCGTCACGTACCAGGAAAAGATTGACCTGATCCACCAGAGGCAACGCCAGCTCCAGGATCCAGTCCGTCCGGGCCGCGCCGGATCGGGGCACCAGTTCCATGCGGATCCAGTAGGCGGATTCGGTATAGCCGAAGTTGAGAACGCCGCCCTCATGGCGGGTGAAAGCCCCGGGCTCCAGCGCCCGCACCTCCCGGAACGTCAGGGATTGGCCGGGATCTTCCAGGTACGAGACACAACTGCCCAGGTTCCGGATGCTGCTGGTGTTACGGTCGAGCACCAGCTTGCCGTCGCGGCACAGTTCCTGAGCCGTCACCGTCGACGGCAGCAAAACCAGCGCCAGCAACACCCAGGCCAACAGGGCCGGGACCGAAACCAGGTTTGTGAGCCGTTGCTGCAAAATGTGATCTCCGCGAGGGCAGATGCCGGTGTTATGTTTTATTGTCAGCATTCGGGCCGAAGCGGGCCCCGCGCGTATCCACTTTAGCGGTTAATCATCCGTAACGCATCTCAGGGCCTTCTGAAATGAGACATTCCTGCATTTTCGCTGTCATTTCCCTCGCTTTGGTGAACCTTGGCGGTTGTGGCCTTGAGGACACCGGCCCGTCAGCGTTGAATCCGGCCACCAATGTGGACCCGGTATTCTCCAGCTTCACCCTGACCGAACAGACGTCCACCACCCTGTTCCACGACCTTTCCCTGGCCGTTGAGCCAGCCACGTCAGAAAGCAGCCAGGCCAGCGCTATGGCCAGGGACATCCGCCAGCAGCTGTCCGCGCTGTTCGCCATCATCTACAACGACGCGACGCCTCCAGCGATTAACTCGGTGCGCAACCCTCTGGATCTCATGCGCCGGGTCATCGGTGAAGGGGAGATCGCCAACTTTGTGGAGGCCCGTCAGTACATCAGCGCCCGGATCGACGCCGGCGAAGCCGGCGAGTACAGCAACACCACCAACGATGTGTCTGTCCGCTTCACCGATCAGGGCGCGTTCGAGGAAGGTTTGCCAGTGGCGGACTATGAATGGCGTTATCCCATCGTCAAATGGGTCTACACTCCTGACACCTCGAACCGGGTAACCCGGGTATTTACCTGGGTTTCCTCCGGCACCTTTCCCGAAGGCAGCACCCGGCCGAGCGCGACCCTGGGTACCGAGTTTCTGCCCCGGGATTTCCTGACCACCGGCTACAATGACCAGGCCCGGCTGCACAGCGAAGGCAGTATTGTGATTGAGGGCGAGCGGGAAATGGCGTTTGTTCGTGAGTACGAGGGGCTGAACACGGACACCATCAATATCGACGGCACCAACATTGGCACCAATCAGGGCACCACGGGTGGCCCGGAATTCCCGTTTGCCGGCGAGACGGTCGACTGCCTGAAAATCCGGATGCTTTACGCCGAGCAACGGATCGAGGTCTTTACCTCATTGGATCAGCCGCCGCAGGTGGAGGATCCGGACAACCCCGGTGAACTCATGGCCAATCCCGATTACTGCCTGAACCGGGATGCCTCGACCCACAGCTACCAGACAATGAACACCGGGCTACGCATCTGAAGCGGTATTCAGAGCGGGCCACCGTCCTTCAGGTTCCAGCTCTGCAGGAAGCCCTTCTTGCGATCAAGTAACCGTTGATAGGTCGAAATCAGAATATCGGCGTGGGGCGCCCGACTCATCCGCAGGCTCGCGATCCGGCGTTCGAGGTGCTCGACTTCCGAGCTGATGCGCTCGCGCACATGGCTGCGGACACTGTCGTGGTGATCGAGTTTTACCGCCCGGCGGATGGGTTTTTCGGGGGAAGCTGGCTTGTCCATTTGCGGCCTCGTCCATTGAGTCATGAATAATCCATATTCTTGCAGCGAGAGTCTGCCCCTTTCTGCGGTAGCCTGCAATAAAAATGAATATAGTTTCACTTTTTTTGACGCTTCCCGGGGGCAGGACCACGTCGACCAGCCCATTACACGACGAATCCCCTGCTATAGTTCCTTGTAGCACCAAACCCCCGAATCGGCCAATTCCGGCCCGGAATATATTGAGCACGCCATGACCCAGACCACCATTGCCGACACACTGCGCGAATATCAGTCCCTGCTGGAACTGCTGGACGATGCCTACTGGGAAGCGGGCAGCATCCACCACAAGGATATGCTTTATGACATCATCAGCGTTCTGAGCCAGGAGATTGCGGAGATCAACAAGCTGAACACTCAGGACCACCACTATCCCTACGAAGTTATCACCGAAGGGATGCGGCGCCTGGTGCCCAAGCTGGAGCGGCTGGATGAACAACGTGAGGATGTAATCCAGCGCACCCAGACGCTGACTGATTTCCGGGACCTGCTGTCATCGGTCCTCGGTATCCTGGAAGCGCAGGTCCAGACCCTGTAATCAGGCAGCCACCAGCGGCCGCTGGGTCTCCGGAATCAGTGGAAACTGCCGGCACACGGTATAGACAAATTTCGCCAGCGCCGGCAGGTGGTGCGCGACAATGGGCAGCCCGGTGTTGAGCAGGCTGACGGAAATATCCCGGGCCGGATCGGCCCAGCACAGCTTGTTGATCAGGCCCACGTGGCCGAAGGCGTAACGGCTGTTCGGCCCCCACAGGCCGACGGGATTGCCACCAAGCATCATGCCGGCACTGAACCGCATGGGAACCAGCATGGTTCGGTCAATTTGCAGGGAGCCGAACTGCTGGATGGCCCGCTTGACCGTGATTTCGCTGCAGATCCTGTGGCCGTTCCAGACACCCCCGTTGAGCATCATCTGGAAGAATCGGCCCATTTCCTCGGCGGTCCCGCACAGGTTCCCGGCCGGAATCACCGCCTCCTGGAACCGCGGGTCGTTGGTCACCGACTCCACCGTTCCGATATCGCCGCCCAGGGCCCGTCGCACCACCCAGGACACCGGGAAATGCGGTGTCGGACCGGTGGCGTAATTCACTGCCAGGTCATTGAGATTCTCCGGCGCAATGCCATAGGTGAACCACTTCATCCCCATGGGCTTGCGCAGGTGCTTGTCCAGGTAGTTCTCGATGGTGTCGCCGGTGACCTTTTCCAGCACCCGCTGCAACACGAAACCACCGGTGATTGCATGGTAGGCGACCTTGGCACCGTCCACTTCCACCGGCCGGGCCTGACACAGGATGCGCCAGATCTCTTCCCGGTCCCAGAGCACTTCGATGGGAGTCTCCCTGGGAATGGCCGGAATCCCGCCCCGGTGGGAAAGAATCTGGTGAACGGTAATGGTCCGCTTGCCACGGCGGGCAAACTCCGGGCAGTAATAGGACACCGGGTCCATCAGGTTTACCAGCCCCTGCTCGGACAGCATATGCATCAACAATGCCGTGACCGCCTTGGAGGCGGAGAAATAGCAGACCGGGGTGTCGGTGGTCATCGGCACCCGCACCACGTCGCGGCCGTCGTGGGGACCGTTACCACTGGCATGGCCGATGGCCCGGTGCAGCACCTGCTGACCCCGGTGCCGGACCGAAACCTGGATACCGGGGTGGACCCCGGTACGGTACAGCGCTTCGACGCTCTGCCAGACCGCCTCGACGGTTTCCCGGCTGATACCGGCGGTATCCGGGTGTTCACCGGCAACGTCCCGGCTGGTGACGGAACTCAGGTCCTTGGCAATCAATGAAGTATTCAGGGCTCGACGGGCAATGGGGATCATGGCTGGTACTCTGACATCCTGGACTGTTTTTATTGTAGTGTGGACAGCCCGACCATTGCTGGCATTGGCCGAAGTGGAACCGCAGACGCGTCACTGGTTGCACTCAGCCCCGGGCATCCGTCCGGTCATTATGATCAGCTTCGGCCTCCGGCGCCATCACCACACAGTTCCGACCCCGGCTCTTGGCGGCGTACATGGCACGGTCCGCCGCGGCACACAGGGTGGCCGCATCGGCGCCGTGGTCCGGATAGACCGCCGCACCGACGCTGATGGTCATGGGAACCGCCGGGCCGTCGTTGATCGGATGCAGCTGGCCACTGACCCGGTGGCGGATCCGTTCCGCGGTTTCGTGGGCTTCACGGACCCCCATCTCGGGCAGGATGATGACAAACTCCTCGCCACCGAACCGGCCCACCGAGTCGACACTGCGCACACTGTCATCGAGCAACTTGCTGACGGACCTCAGCACCGAATCGCCGGCAGCGTGGCCGTAGGTGTCGTTGATCTCCTTGAAGTGATCAAAATCCACCCACAACAGGGCCATGGGGCGGTTATAGCGGCGCGCCCGTTCCAGCTCTTCCTCCAGCAGGCGCGAGCTTTCCCGCCGGTTATACAGGCCGGTCAGGGGATCGCGGGTTGCCAGCTCCTCCAGCTCATCCTCCAGTGCTTTGCGATCGGAAATATCCAGGATGATGCCTTCCAGCAGGATTTCGCCGTCATCGTCCTCGACCCCACGGCCACGTTCCCAGACCCAGATCTGCCGGCCATCCTTGCGAATCAGCGGATATTCGATGGAAAAAGATTCGCGGTTCTCGACCGCCCGGCGAACTTCGTCGAGCACTTTGTCACTGCTCTCGGGATCGGCGATAAGCTCGGCAAAGCTGACCTTGCGGTTGCGCACCAGTTCCCCCGGCAGGTAGCCGGTCAGCCGTTCACAGCCCTGGGACACGAACAGCATGGTCCAGTGTTCGTCAAAACGGCAGCGATAGGCCATGCCCGGCAGGTTGTCCATCAGCACCGACAGCTGACGCTCCCGTTGGCGCAACGCCAGGCGCTGATCATACTGCAGTGCCAGCAGTTTGCGATCCTTGTGGAACTGGCGAAGGGTGGCGGCAAACAGGACAGCACCGGTCACCACGACGAACAGGAAGCCCTTCCAGGTCTGCACCAGGGACAGGGTGTCGGCGTCAGAAAACCAGGCTTCCACCAGGCGGTCCGAGAATACGATCCAGACCAGTCCCACCGCGATATAGATCGCAGCCGCCCACAGGGCCCGGCGGGCGGGACCCCGGTGATCGGACAATCGCCTGTTCCGCTGCTTGTCGACACCGGTTGAAGCCATGGATACCCTGTTATGAGATAACGGTGCTGGATGTGTACGAAAATAGCCGCACCGGCCCCATAAGTCGAGCATAATGCCAGTCGCCCGGCCAACCGCAACAGGAGTAATCATGACCCCCGGAATCAACGTGGCGAAGAAAGCCAGGGTCCCCCACCGGATTCACGAATACGAGCATGACCCCAACAGCGAGAGCTACGGCAACGAGGCGGCGGAGAAGACCGGCGCCGATCCGGCCCGGGTGTTCAAGACCCTTGTGGCCTCGATAGACAACCGGGAACTGGTGGTGGGGGTGCTGCCGGTGACCGCCATGCTCAGCATGAAACTGATCGCCAGGGCAGCCGGCGGCAAGAAGGCTACCATGGCAGACAAACAGGAAGTCCAGCGGTCCACGGGCTATGTTCTTGGCGGCGTCAGCCCCCTCGGCCAGAAACGGCGCCTGAGAACCTTTATCGACCAGTCCGCCCGCAACTTCGACACCATCTATGTCAGCGCCGGCCGCAGGGGCATGGAAATTGAACTGGCGCCGGAGGATCTGGCCAACCTGACCGACGGTCGTTTTTCCGATCTACAGCAGGAGTAAACCGTGTCCCACGCAATGGAACTGCTTCTGATCGGCAGCATTATGCTTCTGGCCCTGGGTGCCCATTCGGTGGGCCAACGGCTTCATGTTCCGCGGGTTACGTTACTCATTCTGGTGGGCGCTCTGGCCGGCCCAGAGGTGCTGAATGTTGTCCCGGTCAGAGCCAGTGAAAACTTCGGCCTGGTGACTGAACTGACACTTGCCATGGTCGGCTTCCTGCTCGGAGAGAGAATGTCTTTCCGGGATCTGCGTCAGGGCCGTCAGGCCATCATTATCAGCCTGTCGGTTACTCTGATCACCGCGTTGGTAATTTTCCTTGCCACCTGGGCTGTCACCGGAAATCTGCCCGCGGCATTACTGCTCGGGGCCATTGCCACCGCCACCGACCCGGCAGCAACTCTGGACGTCATCAGACAAACCGAATCCCGGGGGCCCCTCACCCGGGTGGTCGCGCAGGTGGTTGCCATCGACGATGCCTGGGGCGCCATGCTGTTCAGTATTCTGCTGGTATTTGTCGAACTGCTCGCCGGCAATGGCGCCACCGTCATGGAAACCATGACGCACGGGATAACCGAGGTGGCCGGCGCCCTTATCCTTGGTGTGCTTCTGGGTCTGCCCATGGCTTGGCTTACCGGTCGCATCAAGCCTGGCGAACCAATGCTGCTGGAATCGGCTGGTTTCGTGTTTCTGGCTGCGGGTATCGCAGGTATTCTGGAGGTTTCCTACCTGCTGACCTGCATGTCCCTTGGCGTCACCGTGGCGAATGCTGCCCGGCATCATATTCGCCCGTTCCGGTCCATCGAGGGCATTGCAGAGCCGTTTCTGGCGATGTTTTTCTTCCTGGCGGGTTTCGGTCTGGACTGGTCGGTATTGCCCACAATCGGGTTGCTCGGCGCGGTCTACATTATTGCCCGGATTACCGGCCGGGTGCTGGGCGGGTATGCCGGCGGGCTGCTTGCCGGTTCGGAACGGGAAATCCGGTTACGCAACGGCGCCTGCCTGCTGCCCCAGGCAGGGGTTGCGATGGGTCTGGCGCTGGTAGCAACGGACCGAATGCCGGAGCTGACCTACCTGCTACCGCTGGTGATCGGCACAACGGTTATTTTCGAGCTTCTGGGTCCACCGGTCACGATGCTCAACCTGCGGCGCTCAGGCGAAGCCGGCCGTGGGGTTGAGGACGAACAGGACGAAGACTGACAGCAGGCAATAAAAAACCCGGAGAACCCTCAGGTAATCCGGGTTTGCGGGCCGGGTTCATAACCCGGCCCCGATCCAGACACCTTACTTCACGGATGCGCGGGCATCCTCGAGGATCTTGTTGAGAGTCTTGCTCGGCTGCATGACCTCGCAGACCTTCTCCATCGGCGGGTGATAGTAACCACCGATATCCGCGGGATGACCCTGCACAACTGTCATCTCTTCCAGGATCTTGTCCTTGTTCTCTTCCAGCTGCTTGGACAGCTTGGTGAAGAACTCCTTCAGTTCCTTGTCCTCGTCCTGCTTGGACAGTTCTTCCGCCCAGTAACGGGCCAGGTGGAAGTGGGAACCACGGTTGTCCAGCTCGCCGGTAACCCGGGACGGAGACTGGTTGTTCTCCAGCAGGCGCTCGGTGGCCTTGTCCAGGGTCTGGCCCAGCAGGCGGGCACGCTCGTTGTGCTGCTTTTCACCCAGCTCGTCCAGGGACACGGCGGTAGCCAGGAACTCGCCCAGGGAATCCCAGCGCAGGTGGTTTTCCTGGATCAGCTGTTGCACGTGCTTGGGTGCGGAACCGCCGGCACCGGTCTCGTACAGACCACCACCATTGAGCAGCGGTACGATGGACAGCATTTTGGCACTGGTGCCCAGTTCCAGAATCGGGAACAGGTCGGTCAGGTAGTCACGCAGGACGTTGCCGGTCACGGAGATGGTATCCAGACCACGGATCAGACGCTCCATGGTCCAGCGGATGGCGCGGACCGGAGACATGATGCGGATGTCCAGACCTTCGGTATCGTGATCCTTCAGGTAGGTCTCAACCTTCTTGATCAGCTGGGCGTCGTGGGCACGCTCGTCGTCCAGCCAGAACACCGCCGGCATACCGGTGGCACGGGCACGGTTGACTGCCAGCTTGACCCAATCGCGGATCGGCAGGTCCTTGGTCTGGCAGGCACGCCAGATGTCGCCTTCTTCGACGTTGTGCTCGGTCAGCACGGTACCGTCCTCGGTCACTACGCGGACAATGCCGTCTTCCTTGATTTCGAAGGTCTTGTCGTGGGAACCATATTCCTCGGCCTTCTGGGCCATCAGACCTACGTTCGGCACGGTACCCATGGTGGTGGGATCAAAAGCACCGTGGGTCTTACAGAAGTTGATCACTTCCTGGTAGATGGTGGCGTAGGTGGACTCCGGCATCACCGCCTTGGTGTCCTTGAGCTTGTTGTCCCGCGCCCACATCTTGCCGGAGTTACGGATCATCGCCGGCATGGAGGCGTCAACGATGACGTCGCTCGGTACGTGCAGGTTGGTGATACCCTTAACGGAATCCACCATGGCGATTTCCGGACGGTGCTCATAGCATGCGTGCAGGTCTTCCTGGATCTGCTCCTGCTTGGATTCCGGCAGCTGCTTGATCTTCTCGATCACACTGGAGAGACCGTTGTTCGGGTTCACACCGATTTCGTCGAACAGCTCACCATACTTGTCGAACAGGTCCTTGTAGAAAACCTTCACCGCGTGACCGAACACGATCGGGTGGGAGATTTTCATCATGGTGGCTTTCACGTGCAGGGAGAACATCACCCCGGTGTTCTCGCAATCGGCGATGGCATCCTCGAAGAACTTCACCAGCGCCTTCTTGCTCATGAACATGCCGTCGAGCACTTCGCCTTCCTGCAGCGGCAGGTCGGATTTCAGGACGGTCTGCTCACCCTTCTTGTTCTCGAACACGATGCGGGCATTGGTGGCCTTGTCCAGTGTTACGGACTGCTCGCTGGAGTAGAAGTCGCCACCACGCATGTGCGCCACGTGGGTACGGGAGGCCGGGCTCCACTCACCCATGGTGTGCGGGTATTTGCGGGCGAAGGCCTTGACCGCGGCCGGGGCGCGACGGTCGGAGTTGCCTTCACGCAGTACCGGGTTGACGGCACTGCCCAGGACCTTGCTGTAACGGGCCTGGATTTCTTTCTCTTCGTCGGTTTCCGGATGCTCCTTGTACTCGGGCACCTTGTAGCCCTGCTCGTTCAGCTCCTTGATGGCTGCCCGCAACTGAGGGATGGACGCGGAGATGTTCGGCAACTTGATGATGTTGGCGTCCGGATCCTTGGTGTACTCACCCAATTCAGCCAGGGCATCCGGAACCCGCTGGTCTTCCTCGAGGTAGTCGGGAAACGCTGCCAGGATACGCGCCGCGAGAGAGATATCACTGGTTTCGAAGTCGATACCAGCCGGCTTGGCGAAGGTTTCCAGGATGGGAAGCAGTGACCGGGTGGCGAGGGCGGGGGCCTCGTCGGTCAGTGTGTAGACAATCTTGGCTTTGGATGATGTCATTTTCGTCCTCAGGCTATTGGGTGGGTTCAGGACGGTCATTGCAGGGTCAGGCGTCTTTTGGACGTCCGGCCTGTGCCATGACTGATTTCGGAACTTTTGATAGACCTACTAAGATACCATTTTTTCGTAATTTTTGGTTACGATCTTAGTATTAGAACGGACTAAAAATGCCTGATCTTCGGTTACAGGACGATGAAATGGCGGGAATTTACGAAATTTTCTAACATTATGAGTTTTATAACTTTGGAGTGACGCGGTGTGGGAAGGGGCGCCCGAAACCCGCTCCTTCGGCACGTCCCTGTGACGCTTGAGCTCCGCCATCCATGGCTCCGCACAGTTTCGGGCGCCCCTTCCCACACCGCTTGGCAGACTGCACAGCTGCCTTCAAGGCGTCTCAAAAAAAGGACTTTGGACGCCAGTTTGTCAACAATCCAACCAGTCGCGTCGGTCAATCCGCCGGTAACAGATTCGCTTCTGCCAACCGCTCCCGGATCTGATCCAGGGCTTCCGGATTGCCAAGGGCATCCCGATTGTCGGCTTTTTTCGAGCCGTTGATCAGCCGGGCCACCGCCAGCTCTACCTTCTTGCCGCTACGGGTGTAGGGGATGTCCGGCACCTGGACGATGTGTTTGGGCACATGCCGGGGGCTGGCGCCTTCGCGGATTCGGGTTTTGAGCTGTTTTTTCAGGTCGTCGGTGACGTCCTGGCCGTCGGCAGGGACGACCAGCAACACCACTTCCACGTCACCTTCGATCTGGCGGCCGACCACGAGGCTGTCTTTGACCTCGGGGATGGTTTCCACCTGGCGGTAGATTTCGGCGGTGCCGATGCGCACGCCGCCGGGGTTGAGGGTGGCGTCGGAGCGGCCGTAGATGATGGCGCCACCGTGTTCGGTGAATTCGATGAAATCGCCGTGGGCCCAGACACCCGGGAAGGTGTTGAAGTAGGCGTCGCGGTAGCGCTCGCCGTTCGGGTCGTCCCAGAAGCACACGGGCATGGACGGTAGGGGCTGGCGGCAGACGAGTTCGCCTCGGCCTTCGCTCACCGGTTTGCCGTCATCGCCATAGGCGACGGCGTCGACGCCGAGGAAGCGGCACTGGATTTCGCCGCGGCGTACCGGCAGCAGTGGGGTGGAGCCCACGAAGCAGCCGCAGATGTCGGTGCCACCGGCGATGGAGCCGAGCAGTACATTCGGGGCGCCGTCGGTGTACACCCAGTCGTAGTCTTCCGGCAGCAGCGGGGAGCCGGTGGAAAACACCACGCGCAGGGCGCTCTGGTCCAGGGTTTTCGCGGGCTGGAGTTCGGCCTTGCGGCAGCCGGCGATGAAGCGGGCGCTGGTGCCGAAGTGGGTGACCTTTTCTTCGGCCACGGTGTCCCACAGGAAACTGAGGCTGGGGTAGCCCGGGGAGCCGTCGACGGTGATCACGGCGGCGCCGGTCAGCAGGGCGGAGGCCTGCCAGTTCCACATCATCCAGCCGCAGGTGGTGAAGTACAGGAAGCGGTCCTCGGGGCCGACGTCGCCGTGCAACATCAGTTCCTTGGCGTGGTTGACCAGCAGGCCGGCGGTGCCGTGGACGATGCACTTGGGTTTGCCGGTGGTGCCGGAGGAATACAGGATGTAGACCGGATGATCCGGGTCCATCGGGGTGAAGGACGGGGCCTGGCCACGGCCTGCGGCCAGGGCATCTTCCCAGGTGGTGACCAGCTCGCCGGGGATGGGGGCTTCGTCCGGCAGCTGCGGGATACTGACAACGGTCTTGAGAGAAGGCAGGCCGGCGATCAGTTCGGCGAAGTCGTCCTGGCGGGCGAACACCTTGCCGCCGTAGCCATAGCCGTTCACCACGATCAGCGCCGCAGGCTCGATCTGTCCGAAGCGGTCGTTGATAGCGCCGATGCCGAAATCCGGGGAGGCGGAGCTCCAGATCGCGCCCATGCTGGTGGCGGCCAGCATGCCCACCATGGCTTCGTAGCCGTTGGTGACCACACCCGCGACCCGGTCGCCCTGTCCGATACCCTTGCTGCGAAGGAAGGCTTCAAGGGCGCCGGCGTCGGCTTTGAGTTCGGCGTAGGTCTTGCGCAGGACCGGACGGGTTTCACAGTAGGCCACCACGGCCTCTTTGTCGGCGTGGTCGCCATCCGCCAGCCGTAGCAGGTTGGCAGCGAAGTTCAGCTTCATGCCGGGGAACCACTCGGCGCCGGGCATTTCCCGCTTGCCCAGCACCTTGTCCGCGGGCGTGTCACAGACCAGGCCACAGTAGTCCCAGACCTTCTGCCAGAAGGTGTCGAGCTCAGTGATGGACCACTGGTGCAGGGCATGGTAGTCGGCAAACGGACCGAAGCCCTGCTGCTCCAGCCAGGCCTTGAACCGGCCCATGCGGGAGTGCGTCAGGGTGTCTTCCGTGGGAGACCAGACTACCGGTGATTGTTCTTGATTGCTCATCCGTCTCTCCTGAGTGTTACTGCATATGCCAGCCGTGACTGACCACGATCGACTGGCCGGTCAGGGCAGCGGACGGGAAAGCGGCCAGGTGAACGGCCAGTTCCGCAACGTCTTCGAGGGTGGTGAACTCCCCGTCCACAGTGTTCTTCAACATGACTTTGCTGATCACTTCCTCTTCGGAAATGCCCAGCTCCCTGGCCTGTTCCGGAATTTGCTTGTCCACCAGAGGGGTACGCACGAACCCGGGGCAGATGATGTTGCTCCGCACGCCGTGTTCTGCCCCCTCCTTCGCCACCGCCCGGCACAGTCCCAGCATGCCATGCTTGGCCGCCACATAGGGCGCTTTCAGCGGTGAGGCTTCCAGCGAGTGCACCGAGCCCATGTACAGCATGGTGCCACCACCGCTCTGATACATGTGCTTCAGCGCGGCACGGGTCACCAGGAAAGCGCCATCGAGGTGTACGCTCATGACCTTGCTCCAGTCGGAAAAGGCGAGCTTGTGTACCGGGTCGATGTGCTGAACGCCGGCATTCGCCAGAGCGATGTCCAGACCGCCCCACTGTTTAACCACAAAGTTTACGTTTACGTCAACTTCTTCTTCGTTGGTGACATCCATTTTAAGTGCCATGGCGGTGCCACCCGCCTGCTCGATGGCCGCCACGGTTTCCTGGGCGGACTCGAGTGTCAGGTCCGCAACGG
This sequence comes from Marinobacter pelagius, assembly GCF_003315345.1. GTDB lineage: Bacteria > Pseudomonadota > Gammaproteobacteria > Pseudomonadales > Oleiphilaceae > Marinobacter > Marinobacter pelagius_A. The sequence continues at coordinate 100,713 of NZ_QNRO01000009.1, read as the reverse complement.
CAACCTTCGCGCCTTCACGAGCATAGGCCTCGGCGATGGCACGGCCAATGCCCCGACCGGCCCCGGTAATCAGGGCAATACGATTTTCCAGACGCATTTTTGTTTTCTCCTTAGTCGTAAGCCACGCTAGGCAGCCAGGTTGCAATCTCCGGTACCAGGAAGACGATCGCCAGCGCTACCAGCTGAATAATGATGAACGGCACCACGCCCCGGTATATATCCGTGACTTTAATTTCCGGTGGCGCTACCCCTTTAATGTAGAACAGGGCGAAGCCGACCGGGGGCGTCAGGAACGACGTCTGCAGGCACATGGCAAACAGGATGGTGAACCAGACCAGATCAAAGCCAAGGCTTTCCACCACCGGCGCCACCAGAGGCAGGATGATCAGGGTGATCTCGACCCAGTCCAGGAAGAAGCCCAGGAGGAACACCGCAAACAGGATCGTCAGCACGACCCCATAGGGTCCGAATGGTAATCCAAGCAGCGCTTCCTCAATAACCCGGTCACCACCCAGCCCCCGCAATACCACAGAGAAGGCGGTTGCACCCAGGAAGATGGCAAAGATGAAGGCGGCCGTACGAGTGGTCTGCTGCATGGAAGAATTGAGCACGTTCAGGCTCAGTCGGCCCGACATCAATGCCAGCAGCAGGGCGCCAAGAGCGCCAACACCGGAAGCTTCCGTCGGAGTTGCGATGCCGGCAAAGATGGAGCCCAGCACACCCAGGATCAGCGCGGCCGTCGGAACAACGGCTTTCGCCACTTCCCAGACAATGCCCCAGGTCACTTTCTCTGTTCCTTCCGGCACCGGCGCAATGTGCGGTTGCAGCATGGGACGGATGATAGCGTAGGCCACGTACATGGCACCCAGCATCAGGCCGGGAAAGAACGCGCCCATGAACAGGTCGCCTACTGACGCTTCGGGAACCGCCAGGCGGTCTGCCATCAGCACCAGCATGATAGAAGGCGGAATCAGGATACCCAGGGTCCCGGTGGCACAGGCGGTGCCCACGGCAAAGCCCTTGTCATACTTGTTTTCCATCATCACCGGCAGGGACAGCATGCCCAGCAGGACCACCGAGGCGCCAATGATACCGGTGGTCGCGGCCAACAGTACGCCGATAACAATGACCGTCACTGCATAGCCGCCGCGAACGGCCCCAAACAGTTTGACCATGCTGTTCATCAACCGCTCGGCAACCCCGGACTGGTCTAGCATGATGCCCATGAAGATAAACATGGGGAGGGCGACAAGGGTCTCGCTGCTTACAACCTTCCATATTCGCTCGGGTACAAGCCCCATGGACGAGGAGTAGTCAAACCACAGATTGGCACCAAAATTCTCAACGGCGACGACACCGACAACGGTCCAGATAACCGCTGTGCCACCCAACACCCAGGCGACCGGATAGCCGGTCATCAACAGCGCCCCGAAGGTCAGGAACATGCCGATTACGAAAAGGGTTTCAAGTTCCATCAGGACGCATCCTCTTTCTTGTTCTTATCGGACTCGACCCGGATTGGCTTCGGAAAGCCGAAAAGCAGGGCAGTAACTTTCAGCAGGCGGGACAGGGCAGCAATGATCAGCAGAACAAAAGACAATGTCATAATGCCCTTCAGAATCCAGCGGTGCGGAAGCCCGGCAGGTGCCTGGCTGGTCTCCCCCTGTTCCCACGAGCTGAAGGCGTAGGGGACCATTTCGTTGACCGCCAGCGCGAGAAACGGCAGCAACAGAAAGACGATACCGAACAGTTCAATCCAGGCCTGGCCTTTGAGCGACAGGCGCTCATGGATGACATCCACCCTGACATGATCATCTGTTACCAGGGTATAGCCCAACCCCAACAACCAACCGGCACCGGCCAGATGCCACTGGACTTCCTCCAGGGTTACCGAGCCCATACCAAAGGCGTAGCGACCCACCACTGCGTAGATGATCACGCCGGTGACCACAAACCAGAGCCAGGAAGCACTCTTACCTATCGCAGAGATCACACCATCCATTAACTGGCTGAGTCGGGTGGTCGGGAACTCGGTGTGATGATGAATAAATTGACCGGCGTCCGACGCCGATGCGTGCACATCGGTCGATGAGCCTTTATCAGACACTGCCATACAACAGTTCCTCGTTCAGAAAGCCTGCCGTGAAACAAGGATGGCCCCGCAGGGCCATCCAGACTTGATCAGAGAGCACCGGAAATGCTTCCGGTGCTCAGGGTCAGCCCCGAACCTTACAGGTCCGCCGGAACATAGGCGCGGGTATCCCAGACCTTGTAGGATTCCATGAATTCCTGCTGGCTCTCGTACACACGCTTGAAGTCGGCATCCTTGGCGGCTTCCTCTTTCAGCACTTCCTCGGTCACTTCCTTCAGCTTGAGCAGAACTTCGCGGGGAATCTGATCGGCCTGAACGCCCTTGTCCTGGAACTCGGCCAGAACCTTGCCGTTCTTGTACTCGCCCTCGGCCAGACCACGAGTCGTCGCCGCGGTACAGGAAGCTTCAACCAGCGCCTTCTGGGCTTCGGTGGCACGATCCCACTCATCCTGGTTGATCAGCATGTACTGGGCCGTGAACTGCTGGTGCCATCCCGGGAACAGGTTGTACTTGACCACCTGATTGAAGCCCAGGATCTGGTCGATGGCGGGCATGGAAAATTCAGTGGCATCGATGGTGCCTTTTTCCAGAGCCTGGTACAGCTCACCGCCCGGCATCATGGTGACAGAGGCACCCAGTTTTTCGAGGACCTTGCCGCCCAGGCCGGCGAAGCGAATCTTCAGGCCCTCGTAGTCTTCCAGGGATTCGATGGGTTCGGCGTACCAACCCGCTGTTTCAGGCCCGATGATGCCGCACAGCTGTGCATGTACATCAAAGCCCTTGTTGGCATAGGTTTCCTGCAGCAGTTCATGACCGCCGCCGAAGTAATACCAGCCAATGTAGGCCGGGGGCTTCATGCCGAAGGGTACAGCGGCAAACAGGGGAATCGCCGGCACTTTGCCCTGGTCGTAGCCGATCCAGGTGTAACCAGCCGATACCTTGCCATCAGACACAGCCTGGAGAATATCGAATGGCGGAACCAGCTTGCCCGGCTCATAGACACGGACCTGGATGCTGCCATCGGAGGCGGTGGTGAGGTTATCTGCAACCCAGGCGGCGGGAGAACCCAGGCCCGGAAGGTTGGTAGCGAAGGCTACGGGCATTTTCCAGCGCAGATCGTCTGCAAACGCGGAACCGGTAGTCAGAGCGATCGCACCGGCCACACCGGTGAGGGCCTTGAGAAGTTTCATTGGCAAGTCTCCTTGCATTGTTGTTGTGTATGGCCCCGCGGAATACCGCTATGGAGGGCCGGATCTGAATAGGTCAGACGACGCAGGAACAGACAGACGAATGGGAAGTCCGGGTCCAACAGTCGGCGTCAGTCTTGTTGTCTGCGTTGTTCTGACGTCCTGCAACCAGGGCATAGCAGATGACGTGCCAGATCGAAATTCCATCTAAATTTCAGATAGTTAGATAAAAAGCGGAGGTCATTGCAGGAGAGACTAGTCCGGATTTCCGGACACATTAAGACCAGAGTCGTAGGTATTTGTACGGAGTTCAGGACAGCCGTCCGGAAATCAGGACATCCTGGCAAGCTTTTCGTAAAGGACGGAGCGGGAGATTCCGAGCAACTTGGCCGCACGGGTCCGGTTGCCACGGGCGGCCACCAGGGCCTCTTCGATGGCCTGGGCCTCGGCTTCCGCCATGGTCTGGCTCAGGGGTCGGACGGGGCGTGGAGCCAGGGTCGACACCGGGCGGTTGCCGTTTCGCGGGAGCACCTTGAAGATGGCATCGGCGTCCAGCAGGCCACCGTCCTCACCCATGGTCAGGGCTCGTTCCAGTACGTTGCGCAATTCCCGGATATTACCGGGCCAGTCGTAACCGGCCAGGGCCGAAACACCGGCGTCGGTGATCTCACCACGGACATCCAGACCGTCACCGATATCCTCCAGCAGTGCTTCGCACAGCACCCCGAGGTCGGCCAGGCGGTCGCGCAAGGGCGGGATGGGTATTTCCAGCACGTTGAGACGGTAGTACAGGTCCGACCGGAAGCTGCCCTCGGCAATCATCGTTTCCAGGTTGCGGCTGGTGGCGGCGATGACCCGGACATCCACGGGCACCACCTTGTTCGACCCCAGCGGTTCGATCTCCCCTTCCTGGAGGGCGCGCAGCAGTTTGGCCTGCAGTGGCAGGGGCATATCGCCCACCTCGTCCAGGAACAGGGTGCCGCCGTTTGCCAGCTGGAACTTGCCGTCGCGGGTGCGCCGGTCTGCACCGGTGTAGGCGCCGGGGGCGACGCCGAAGAACTCGGCCTCCAGCAGATTATCGGGAATCGCCGCCACGTTCACGCCCACGAAGGGCTTGTCAGTGCGGGTGGAGACCGAATGGATAGCCTGGGCCAGCACTTCCTTGCCGGTGCCGGTCTCGCCCAGCAGCAGCACCGGCATGTCCCGTCCGGCAGCCAGACGGGCCCGGCGCTTCACTTCCAGCGCGGCCGGACTTGCGCCAACAAAATCCCCCAGGCTGTAGCGGGTGCCCCGGGCCTTTTTCGCCAGCGCCTTGCGTGCCGCCGCCAGGTCCTGATGCAGCCGACGGTACTTGCTGACCAGCGGGGTCAGGGGCTGCAGGTCATCGTAGAGGACAAAGGCCACGGCGCCGACCAGCTCACCGTCATCGTCGTAATACGGCATACGGGTCACCACCAGTTGCTGCTTGTCGTGTTCCATGATGTCCAGCAGCAGTGGCTTGCCGGTCTCAACCACTTCCGGCATGCGGGTATGGGGAATCACCACCCGCACCGGTTTGCCGATGGCATCGGCAACGTCGCCCAGTCCCAGCAGCTGGGCATAGCTCTGATTGATCCAGGTGATCCGGGCTTCCCGATCCACGGCGATGGCACCGGCACTGGCTTCCTCGAACATGGGAAACAGCGCCTCGATCAGTTCGCAGGTCAACCCGCGCCGGGTCCGGTCGCCAAACAACTGTGTCATGGAGTGTGCACCACCGCTTTCAGGTTTGATCATTACAACAGCACCCGGGTATCCGGAAAACCGGACACCTCGCCGAGAGTATATGACCACCCCGGAAAAGGGGCAAACGGGTGAGGCCCCGGCACGGGGCCGGGGCAAGGCAGTGAGGCATTACTCGGGAATCCGGAGCTGGCTCCCGGTAAAGACGATCCGGTCCTGAGGTACAGGCTCGGGACTGATCGCAGGCAGGTTGGCCTCACCCAATGGCGTGGTCAGATTGCCCCGGGGCATCGTGCGGACCACCTGGCTCGGCGGCAATGGCCGTTTTTCGGTCAGGTGCTCCCAGACCAGGTCCAGCGCCTGGAAATAGTAGTGATGCAGGGGCACGTAGCGCTCGGCAATGCCGGGAAAGCCGTTGAGCACATCCAGGTGATGGGCGTTGAGGATTTCATAGTAACGCAGTCCGCTGTGCTTGCCCTCGACCCGCCGGTTCAGGCCCACATAGGGCCGGGACGTATGGTTGATGGGCAGGATGGCATCAGCCCGGCCCGTTACGAACACCGCCGGCTTGCCGTGCAGATCTCCGTTAGCCCGGATTGCAGAAATACCCGAAGCGATACGGTCGGACCAGAGTGCCTGTTCGCCGGTCAGCGGATCGCCGAAATACTCGCTGCCAGCAACGTCGGCTGACCCACGGCACCGTCATTGACCAGGTTTACGCCACCGGTGGGAGGAATGCCGTTACTGGTGGCATACAGGGCTGCCTCATCGGTCGGGGGCAGGTGCGTGACCGCACCGAAGGCGTCGGTAGCCGCCAGGCTGATACCACACAGCCGGTCCTCGACCCCGGCGCGGCCATAAGCATTGGCGTAGGTCATGGCAATGCTCTGGGCCACGGAAAGGCCAAAGTGCACCGGCGCCAGCAGATTCTGTTCGGGCTGGATACCGAGTTCGTCGTTGAGAATCCTCAGGGCATCCGTGGCCTGCTCCTCCACCGTCACGCCAGTCACCAGACCCTTGCTGGCCAGGGACTGACAGATGTTCTCACCCACGGCCGGCGGATTGAACAGACTATTGAGCGGCGCCTGGTCCCGGATCCCCGGTGCCTGATTGGCGCAGCCCTGGTAGACCGCCAGCGCCGTGGTGTAATCCAGCAGGCTCCGGCTGTGATCGCTTATCACCGGCCCATCGCCCTGGCGGATGGTGAAGCTGCGATCCACCACCGGGTTGAGATTCGGCTCGGACACTGCTATGCCGTCAATCAGACCCCGGTCGTCCAACTCTGCCGCCCGCACCGAGGCGCCGCCGCCATTGGACACACTGGAGGCGATCACCAGGGTGCTGCGGGGACGGATGGTGGCCAGGGTTTCACCATTACCCAATGCCCGGCCATACCGTTCATTGAGCACATAGAAGCCGAATTCGATGGACTGCAACACGTGCCGGCCCCAGTCAGCCTCGGGGTTAACTCCGGAGTGGGCGTGCTTCCAGGCAAACCGGTCCGGCCAGTCTGCATTGAAATCGTCGCGCGCCTGGTCGGAAAGCTCCGTCCGGCAGGGGATCCGGACAGAATCAACCGGTCGGCGATCCCGGTTGCTGGTGAAGACGACCAACGCCGGCAAACTTCCTCCGGTACTGGGCCGGTGTCAGCCCCACCCGCTGCTGAAATTTCCGGGAAAAGAACGCCGCGTCCTGATAGCCCACCATCTCCGCCACCGCTTCCACCGAAACATGGCTGGTCTCGAGAATCTGTTTGGCCTCCTCCAGCCGCAATGTCAGAACATATTCGATTGGGGTCATCCCGGTGGCCTGGCGAAAACGCCGGTGGAAGGAGCGCTCACTCAGGCCGCTGAGGCCGATCATGCCGGCCACCGGTGAAGGTTGGTCGTAATGATGCGCCAGCCAGCGCTGGCACCCGGCAATCACCGCGTCAATGGACTGGCGCTGGTGGTTCATGGCGACGAACGGCTGCTGGCCGTCTTCATGCCATTCCACCAGATGCACCTTGGCCACGCGGATGGCTTCGGCCTGGCTGCAGAAGCGGGCAATCAGGTACAGGCCCAGATCCATCCAGGACGTGCCACCGCCCGACATGATAAGGCGCTGACCGATGCCGGAGGCAACCATGGCCCGCTCCGGATGCATGCGCACCCCCGGATAGCGGCGGGCCATGAACTCACAGAAACCCCAGTGGGTGGTGGCATCCTCGCCCGCCAGCAGCCCCGCCTCGCCCAGTAGGACCGCGCCGGTGCAGGCGGTGGCCAGCAGCCCGCCCCGGTCCCAGTAATCCCGGATCCAGGCCACCTCGCGCTCGAACAGTCCGGCTGGCCCGTCGGCCGGGTCGAACATCACCTCCAGAATGCACAAGGCATCGGGGCAATAATCCCGGTCAAGCCGGCGGGTTGGCCTCACCAGAGCACCGTTGGCCAGCTCCATCGGCTGCCCTTCCACTGAGACAATCTCTACCAGGATCAGGGGTTCGCCGGCTTCGCCCTGCACCAACAAGCTCCAGTCCCTGCCTGCTGAACCCAGCAGCTCCTGCATGCCGTAGATCGGTGACGCGGTCGCCTGAGGCATGGCCAGAATGCCTATCTGCACTGGCTGGACCGCATCGGTGTTTTTTGCCATGGAGATTTCCCCCGTCTTCCTCCCCAAAGCTTCCAACATCGGCAGAAAAACGCAAGTCCGGGGGTCGGATGGCGGATTCGGACAGGAACTGACCGATTTCGCTGAGGGACGTCCGGGGCGAGGGGTGCAAGATCAGGGAGCATTCACACAAAAACCGGAAGGAGCATAGATATGAACGCCCCCCTGAACCTCGACACCCACCAGCCACGGACCCCGGAGGCCTTTGGCGAACGGTTCGCAACCATGGTCAATAACGCCGCCGTGGTTACCATGACCTCCCTCGGTCACCGGCTCGGACTGTTCGATACCCTGGCCAGTCTGCCGCCAGCCACCAGCCAGCAAATTGCCGACGCCTGTGGCCTGAACGAGCGTTACGTACGGGAATGGCTGTCAGTGATGGTCACCGGCGCCATCGTGGACTACCAGCCCGAAGCCGGAACCTTCACCCTGGACCCGGCCCACGCCGCCTGCCTGACCCGCAGCGCCAGTCCCGATAACCTGGCGGTGACCGCCCGCTTCATCCCCGTGATCGCCAGCATGGAGGACGCTCTGACCGACTGTTTCCGAAACGGGGAGGGACTGCACTACCACCGCTATCCCTGCTTTCATGACGTCATGGCGGAAGACAGCTACCAGACCGTGGTTTGCGCCCTTTTTGACCACATCCTGCCTCTGGTTCCGGAACTGCGGGAACGCCTGGAGGACGGCATCTCGGTACTCGACGCCGGTTGCGGGCGCGGTCTTGCCCTGCTGAGTCTGGCAAAGGCCTTCCCGAACAGTCACTTCCAGGGCTACGACCTGTGCGAGGAAGCCTTCCGGCCGACCCGCGCCGAAGCCGCCCGGCTGGGGCTGACCAACCTGCACTTCGCCACCCGGGATCTCCGGGATTTCGAAGAACCCGCACAGTACGATCTCATTACCTCGTTCGATGCCTTACACGATCAGGCCGACCCCGCGGCGTTACTGCGGGGCATTGCCCGGGCCCTCAGGCCCGGAGGCACCTACCTGATGCAGGACATCGCCGGCTCAACTTTCCTGGAAAACAACCTGGACCACCCGCTGGGGCCGCTGCTGTATGCCATTTCCTGTGCCCACTGCACACCGGTGTCGCTGGCCCAGGGCGGACCGGGTCTCGGCACCCTGTGGGGCGAGGAACGGGCAGAGCTGATGCTGCGCCAGGCCGGATTCGGTGACATCCGGTCCCAGCGGCTCGACCATGACCCTTTCAATGTCTACTTCATCGCACGGCGCGGGGAGGGCGAACAGTCATGATCAAGGTCCTGTTTCTGCTCTACGCCCTGGTTAGCTACGTTTTGGGTTTCCTGGCCCTGCTGGCCCTGGCGGGATTCCTGCTCAACCTCGGGCCCTGGCGCATCGATACCGGTTCGACAGGGGACGAACTGGCTGCCATCGCGGCCAATTCCCTGCTGTTGGCGGGTTACTTCGCCCTTCACTCGATCATGGCGCGCCCCGGTTTCAAACGTCGCTGGACAAGGCTTGTGCTTCCGGCTCTGGAACGCAGTACCTACGTGCTGATCGCCGGTCTGAGCCTGCTCCTGCTGCTGGCCACCTGGACACCCCTGCCAGCCTCGCTGTGGCAGGTGGAGAGTGAAGCTGCCCGTGCCGCTATCTACGCCCTGCACGGTCTCGGCTGGGTCATCATGGTAGCGGCGACCTTCCACATCAATCACTTCGAGTTCTTCGGCCTGCGCCAGGTCTGGCGCCACCTGCAAGCTCTGCCAGCGACCGAGGTGCCGTTTTCCGCCCGGTTCCTCTACGGCCTGGCACGGCACCCCATCAGCCTGGGCTGGATGATCGTGTTCTGGGCGACCCCGGACATGAGCCTCGGCCACCTGCTGATGGCCGTCATCACGACCGGTTACATCCTGGCGATCACCCCCGTGGAAGAGGCGGATCTTGAACGCCAGGTCGGGCCGATCTACCGGGACTATCAGGCAAGGGTGCCGGCGTTCCTGCCCCGATTACGAAGGGCCAGGCGCATCCGCCAGGGTGAATCGCTCGTAGATTGTCCTGACAGATAGCAATGACAGGAGCCCTGCGGGTGAGACAACGCCGGAGCGCAAACCTGGCCGCCCTGATCCTGGGCGGCCTCTTACTGGCGGGATGCGCCAGCCATCACAACGCACGCGAGGCGCCGGCGGCCCTGCCGGAGACCGGCTTCGAGGTGCGTTCAGCGGTCCGTTTCTCGCCACAGGACTGGCCCGAACCGCTGTTCGCAGACCTCTATCTGCCGGAAAAGGCCCGCCCGGCGCCGGCGGTGCTGCTGGTCCACGGCGGAGGCTGGGAGCGACGCTCCCGGGAAGACATGACCTGGATTGCCGAGGAACTGGCCGAGCGCGGTTTTGCGGTGATGAACATCGATTACCGCTTTGCGCCGGAGTACACCTTCCCGGCACAGCTCCATGACCTTCAGGTGGCAATGCGTTGGCTGCGGGAGCATGCAACAGCCTACCGGATTGATCCCGATGCCATCAGCGCCTTCGGGTTCTCCTCCGGCGCTCATCTGGTCAGCCTGCTGGCTCTGACCAGCGAACCCGGGCATCCCCTGAGCGAACCCCATGGCGGACCCGGGACCCGACCGGTTGCGGTGGTCGCCGGCGGCATCCCCAGCGACCTGCGCCGGTTCGATTCGGGGCGACTGATCCGCCAGTTCCTGGGTGGGACCGAGCAGGAGAAGCCGGAAATCTATCGGCTGGCCTCACCCATGGCCCATGTCTCCCCCGATGCGCCCCCATTCTTCCTGTTCCACGGCAACCTGGACATGCTGGTGCCGCCGGAGCAGGCGGAGGACTTCCACAATGCCTTGCTGGCAAACGGGGTACACTCCGAGCTCTACCTGATGCATCTGCGGGGCCACATCACCAGCTTCCTGACCGCCGGCAATGCCGTGGAGCAGGCAACGGAATTCCTGGCTCGTTTCGGCGGCGGGCCCAGTCAGCAGCCGTGATCTAGCCGAGACCAACGAAAGGCGCGAGGGTTAACGCCAGGATTACCAGTATGGCGACACAGGCGGCAAGGATGGTCACCGGCTTCCGGCGGAAGCTGTGCCAGAAACCCGTTTCACCCCGGGCCTGGCGCGCTTCAAAATCCTCCCGCTGCCGGTCTCGACGCTGCCTCTGGTATTCGTCCAGCAACGATCGCGCACGGGCAGCCTCATCGTCATCGTGCACCCAGAAGCCCCCCATACTGATACCCCAGCGGCTCGGGGGCGTCTCGTAATAGCGAACCCCGTGTTCGTCGAACAGGGCCCGGATCTCGTCGGCCTCGTCATCGGGTACATGGCGCAGATTCATCAGGTGGTGGGGCATGGGCTTCCATTGGCTGGTATCAGGATCGGGATTGCCTATATGCTAACAGCAAAGCACCAATGACCGAATTTGCCACCAGGACACTGCATGAGCCAGAACCCCCTTCGTCTGCTGCTGGATTTTGACGACCGTATCCAGCGGGACAGGGACCAGCCCTCCGCTTTCCTCCACCGACGGGACCGTCGCTTTGCCCTCGACTGCGAGCAGCAGGGAATAACCCCCGACGCCTCGCACTGGCTGGCACACATGGATCGTCTGTCCGGTCCGGGTGGCACCGTCACCGCCGGCAGCCGCGAGCTGCGCCTCTGGTGTCGGGTCAATGGCGGCTTCGTGGCCGCCGGATGCCTGATCGGCATCCTCACCATGCTGGGCTTGCTGTTCTATGACGGCGGCCAGCGCATCAACATCACCGTGATCCTGGCGTTTGTCCTGTTCCAGCTGCTGCTGGCGCTGGCAACCACCGTGCAGGCACTGGTCGGCTGGCAACCCTGGCGCTGGTTGCTGAAACGGCTCCACCGGGACCACGCCAGCCCCACACGGGCCCGGCTCCAGCCACTGCTCATGGCCCGCGCTGCCCATGCCGGCGGTGTTGCTTTCGGCCTTGCCGGCCTCGCCACCCTGCTGGTGATGGTCGTGGTCCAGGATCTGGCCTTCGGCTGGAGCACCACCCTGGATACTGCGGCCTCCGGCTACCACAGCCTGGTCATCACCCTGGCCACGCCCTGGTCCTGGCTCTGGCCCGTGGCGGTGCCGTCCCTGGAGCTGGTGGAAGCCACCCGTTTCTTCCGGGCGGCTTCGGGCACAACCGGGATTGATCCTTCCCGCTGGGGTCAGTGGTGGCCGTTCGTGGTCATGCTCTGGCTGACCTGGACCGTGATACCGCGGGTACTGCTGCTGATCCTCAGCCAGGGTCTGCTACGGCACCGAACCGCCCATTTGCTGGCCCGTCATCCGGGCATGCAGGCACTGTTGTACCGGATGGAAACCGCCACCCTGGATACCGGCAGCAGCCACAACGATGCCGCCGACCTGCCCGACACCCGGACCCGGGCACGCCCGGACCTCCTACCGGACACGCCCATCCTGATCTGCTGGGCCGGAGCCGGGGAACCGGAACTGCCCCAACGCCTGCAGGCGCCGGATAACCGCAATTTCCGGGCCGGAGGCCGGGCCACCCTGGCCCAGGACGACGAGGTACTGGCGCAAGTGGGCAACCAACTGACTGGCCAGAAAAAGCCAGCGGTGATTGTCGTCACCCGCAGCTGGGAACCACCCACCGGGGAACTGCACGACTTCCTGGAAACCGCTCGCGAACGCTGGCCATCAGGTACCCGGGTGACCCTGCTGCCCCTGGCCAGTGACCCGAACCGGGCCCCGGAAACACACCTGGTGCAACCCTGGCTCCGATTCACCGAGCGCCTGGCCCCGGGCTTTGCCTCCGTCGCGCTGCCACCCACCGATGAGCCGGATCCCTACCTGGCCGGGAGCGTCCAGCCATGACCACAGCACCGGTGTTCGCCGTCGTCGGCCACCCGAACAAGGGTAAGTCGAGTATCGTGGCCACCTTGTCCCAGAACGACGCCATCGCCATTGCCCTGGAACCGGGCACCACCCGGGCCCGGCAGGACTATCCGCTGACCGTCGACGGCCAGAAACTCTACACCCTGGTGGACACCCCCGGCTTCCAGCGCCCCCGGCGGGTGCTGCAATGGCTGGAGGCCCACAGCATCTCCGCCTCGGACCACCCGGAGACGGTCAGGGCGTTTGTGTTTCAGCACCGGGGGGATGACCGGTTTGTGGATGAATGCGAACTGCTGGCGCCGATCATGGAAGGAGCGGGTATCATCTACGTGGTGGATGGGTCGGTGCCCTACAGCGCCGAACACGAAGCCGAGATGACCATCCTGCGCTGGACCGGCCGCCCGAGCCTGGCCCTGATCAACAGCATCGGCGAGGACGATCACAGTGATACCTGGCAGTCGGCACTCGGCCAGTTCTTCCAGGTAGTCCGCAAATTCGACGCCGTTCGCGCCCCGTTCGAACAACATCTCAGCCTGTTACGGGCATTCGGCCAACTGGAGCCTGACTGGGAGAAACCGCTGGAAAGGGCCACCCGGTACCTGTCCGAACAACGTCACCAGCGCAGGCATCAGTCTGCCAGCCTGATTGCCAGGGCCCTGGAAGACCTGATGTCCTACCAGGAAAAGCGCACCCTGACCCTGAACCAGGTGGCCGAAACCAGCGATGCCAGCCTCGCGGAAACCCTGCGGGACCGATGGTACCGGCACCAGCGCAAGCGGGAACAGACCCTGCGCATCGACATCGAGCACCTGTACCAGCACCAGCGCATCCGGCGCCAGGAAGCGGAACTCCAGTGGCACAGCCAGCATGACCTGTTTTCCGAGGACACCCGCAAACACTGGGCGGTCAGCAAGCGCTACCTGGCCACCGCAGGCTTTGGCGCCGGCGCTGTGGGCGGCGCCGGCATCGATGCCATGACCCTGGGCTCCTCCCTGGGGACCGGGGCCCTGGTCGGCGGCCTGATTGGTGCCGCCGGCAGCTATTTCTACGGCGACCGGCTGCTGCTCCCGGCACTGAACATCGGGCCCCTGAAGGACGGCCTGAAAACTGCCAGTTTCGGGCCTGTACAGGACAGCCAGTTCGGCTATGTTGTATTAGGGCGGGCCGTGGACCACTGGTGGCATATCAGCCACCGGAACCACGCCGGACGTGACCTGCTGGAACTGGAGCCGGCCGATCACCACTGGCTGGAACAGCTCGACAAGACCAGCCGGCGGGAGATTCAGCGGGCTTTTGACCGGTGCCGGAAACAGCGGCCCCTGACCCACCAGCAGAGAGAAAATTTAACTACGGCCATCGAGCAGGCGATGTCGGCTTATGACGACTGGCGGTTGAACCGGGCCTGAGGCGCATGTTTATACTGTATGGCTATTCCATCACAAAATGAGGAATGCGAATGAAAATTGTACGAGTGCAAGACATTATCGGTACCGAGCGCGAGGTCAGCGACAAGCAATGGACCAGCCGCCGGCTGCTGCTGAAGAAAGACGGCATGGGATTCTCCTTCCACGAGACCATCATCAAGGCCGGCTCTGAACACACCTTCTGGTACAAGCACCACCTGGAAGCCGTGTACTGTGTAGCCGGTAACGGCCGTATCAAGGACCTCGCCACCGGCGAAGTACATGAAATCACCGACGGCACTCTGTACGCCCTGGACAAGCACGACCGGCACACCCTGTACGGCGGCACCGAAGACATGCGCCTCATCTGCGCCTTCAACCCGCCGGTCACCGGCCGTGAGATCCACGACGAAGACGGCGCCTACCTGCCGGACACCAGCGAAGACTGATCCGGCATACCGTGGCTGAACACCAGGCCGCGACCACACCGCCACCGCCAGCCCGACTGCTGCCGGTGGCGGTGTTGCTTTGGCTATCCGGCGTTTACCTGCGCATCCCCGTGCTGGTGGCGCCTCCTCTGGCTCCCTTCATCGGCGAGGAACTCGCCCTCTCCAAGGCCCTGACCGGTGCCCTGACCACCCTGCCCATCCTGATGCTTGCCATCGGCGCCATGCCCGGCTCCCTGGCCATCTCCCGCATCGGACCGAGAAATACCCTGGCGCTGGCCATGGTCATCATGGTGATCGGCTCCGCCAGCCGTGGCCTCGCCCCTGAAACCCTGACCCTGATGATTGCCAGTGCCGTCATGGGCCTGGGGGTGGCCATGATGCAGCCGGCGCTGCCGGCGTTGTTACCACGGTGGCTGCAGCCGCACCACCTGGCCCTGGGCACCGCCATCTACATGAACGGCATGCTCATGGGCGAATTCATCGGCGCCGGCGTCACCCTGCCGGTGCTTATGCCCCTGCTGGATAAAAGCTGGCGCGCCACCCTGATCGCCTGGTCGCTGCCGGCCTTGCTGGTCGCCACCGCTCTGTTTCTGCCCAGACGGGACCTGGCCCGCCCGGTCCGCAAAGCCGCCTGGCTTCCGGACTGGAGCAACCCCCTGACCCTGAAACTCGGCCTGCTGCTGGGCCTCTCCGGCTCCATGTTCTTCGGCCTCAACGCCTACATGGGCAACCTGCTCGAACAGCAGGGCCAGTTCGACAAACTCTCCGAAGCCCTGTTCTGGTTTAACATCGCCCAGGTCTTCGCCTCCCTGACCATGCTCAAATTCGCCCGCGCCTGGGTCGGCCGCCGAACTCTGATCGTTACCATGGCGACCCTCAGCATCCTCGGCACCGCCGGCACCATCGCCCTCGACGGCTGGTGGTCCATCGCCAGTGCCACCCTGATGAGTTTCGTTGCCGGCATCCTGTTGATCCTGCTGGTGGCACTGCCGCCCTTGCTGGTCCGCCCCGAAGAAACCGGCCGCCTGTCCGCCGGCACCTTCCTGGTGGGTTATACCCTGGCATTCTCCGTGCCCATGCTCGGCGGACTGCTGGCCGACTGGACCGGTGATGTGCGCCATGCGGTGTTGGTGATGATTGGTTATAGCGTGGTGGTTTTGCCGCTGGCGTTTACGTTGGATTTGAGACGGAAGGAGAAGAGTGAAGATGGGGTCAGAAGAAGGCTTTCTTCTGACCCCTGAGTCGGGCATCCCTTGCCTCAGCCAGACTCCAAACTCAGATGTAGTAGTCCTCGAGCGGAGGAAACCCGTTAAACTCGATGGCACTGTAGGTCGTCGTATAGGCCCCGGTAGAAAGCCAGTACATCCGATCCCCGATGGCCAGATTCAGCGGCAGCGGATACTTGTGATGCTCGTACATGATATCGGCACTGTCACAGGTCGGCCCCGCAATCACACAGTCCTCGCCCTCGCCGGACTTCTCCGTCCAGATCGGGAATTTGATGGACTCATCCAGCGTCTCAATCAGCCCCGAGAATTTGCCCACATCGGTATAGACCCAGCGGTGCAGGGCGGTGCGGGACTTCCGGGAAATCAACACCACCTCGCTCACCAGCACGCCGGCGTTGGAAATCAGTGACCGCCCCGGCTCGATGATGATCTCCGGCAGCTCATCACCAAAATCCTCGCGCAGGAACCGGGCAATCTCCTCGGCGTACACCCCCAGATCATTAGTCCTGGTGATGTAGTTGGCCGGGAAGCCACCGCCCATGTTGATCATCTTCAGCTCGATGCCGTCCTCTTCCTTCAGGCGCTCGAAAATCACCTTCACCTTGTTCAACGCCGCATCCCAGGCGCCGATTTCACGCTGCTGGGAACCGACATGGAAGGACACGCCGTAGGGCACCAGGCCCAAGTCACGAGCCAGGATCAGCAGGTCCATGGCCATGTCGGTCTGACAGCCAAACTTGCGCGACAACGGCCAGTCGGCGGTCAGGGTGCCCTCGGTCAGGATGCGAACGTACACCTTCGAACCCGGAGCCGCCCTGGCAATGTTGCGCAAGTCGGCCTCGGAATCAGTGGCAAACAGGCGCACCCCCTGCTCATAGAAGGTGCGGATGTCCTTCGCCTTCTTGATGGTGTTGCCGTAACTGATCCGGTCACCGGTCACGCCCAGGGCCAGCACTTTCTCCAGCTCATACACCGACGCGATGTCGAAGTTGGCACCCTTGTCCCGCAGCATGGACAGGATCTGGGGCGCCGGGTTCGCCTTCACCGCGTAGTAGACCTTGGCGTAGGGAAAGCCTTCCACCAGCTCGTTGTACTGACGATCGATGGTTTTGGTATCGATCACCACAAACGGCGTTTCTTTGGTGTCGGCGAAATCCTTGATGCGCTTGAAGGTCTCGGCGTCGTAGTAATCGGCGATGTTGGCGTTAACGGCTTCGGTCATGGGTGGTGTTTCCCTCCACAGGGCAAGCAGGCATAAAAAAAGGCGCTACAGCAACGCTGCAGCACCCGTAAGATGGCGCGATCATCGGGCTTTTCTCCGATCACCGCAAATGCGCATATCTACCCATAAGTAAAACGGCCAGACCCGGTGGGTTATGGCACGGAAATTGGCGCGAAAGCGTGGGCTCAGACCGCCACCGGCCACAACGGCGGCCCGGTGGGGCCGTCCGGGTCCCGGGGCTCACTCTGTCGGCTCAGGTAGCCCAGGATGGCCTGCTGCAGGTCAGTGCCCCTGTCCAGGCCCTTGTTGCCAAAAAGCCGATTGAATTCAAGTACATAGGGATAACCTTGCACCAGGGCGATATCGAACCCGGCATGGTCCACCTCCAGCCCCCGGGCCAGCCGCAGTGCCAGGTCCGTCACCGCCTCGGGTACCGGGCTGTTGTCGATCTGCCCGCCCCGGGCCACATTGTTGTAAAAACCCTGGTCAGCCTGGGTTCGCCAGTAGGCCGTCAGGACCTCGTCACCAATCACCACGACCCGGACATCCCGGTCGATGGGCAGATATTCCTGGGCATAGAGCACCTCGGTGCGCTCACAGTAACGGCGCCAGTCTCCCCGGGTCTCGATCAGCCACACGCCTTCGCCCATGCTGGCCTTGGGCAGCTTGGCCACGAAAGGCAGGCCCATGGCGTCCCAGATCATGTCCCGTTCCAGCGGGCCGTTGGCCTCGATCATCGTCCAGGGCGTGTGCTCCGGGGCCACAGTCTGGAAGGCACGGGTCATCTCGATCTTGTCATGACCGATGCGGTAGCTGGCAACGCTGGGAAACACCCGGCACTTGAGGCCGTGGACCAGGGCATTGAGTTGCCAGTACTCCGGGAACAGGACCCAGTCTGCTTCCTGCAGCAGCGCCTTGTGCTGCAGGTAGTGCTCGGGCTTGAGCACCGTGGTATCGGGGAATCCGAGGGTACGGAACGCATTGAAGGAAACAAACTGCATGGTAACGGCCTGATGGGAAACTGAACGCATTTTATTCAGCTTCGGGCATCTGACAATAGGTATTCTCGATCATTTATTGATCCATCTCATGGATTACCTCAAGACAAGTGATAATAATTCGTATTCTTGATAAATCACTGAGGAAGGTCCTATGAAAATTACCCGTAATCTGACCCTTGTTGCAGCCGCCCTGATGTTCTCCCTGCCCGCACTCGCCGAAGATTACGAGCATTACGAGGGCGAACCGGCAGAAACCCTGGAACAGGCCGTGACCAATTTCTCCAAATATAACAACAAGCTCGACAAGTTACTGGCCGGAGAACTGAACCCCGAAGCCATGAACGAGATCCATCAGCTGACCTACACCCTGGAAAACGCTCTGAATAAACTGAACGGGGAATTCGACGACCTGGCCGAGCGCCTGGAATTGGTGCACGAAGCCTCCGAATATGCCGATCCGGAAACGGTCGAACGCGAGGGCTCGATTTACCTGCAGAAAAGCCGCAAGGTTGTTCCGTGAGTGCGGCCCGGCAATCCCTGCTAGGCTCTGGTTAACCAGGCATAAATTCGGGAGCCGGAGTCACCACCATGGATCAGAGGGCCAGGGCCATTGTCGAGGCCGTCAGGAAAGACAACCAGTCCGGCGCAACGCAGCTGGCACAAAAGGTTCTTCAGGAGGTCCGGCAATGGCTGATTGGGGAGGTTGTGCCGGCTAACGCGCTGGAGGAATTGTTTGATGACCTGACTCGCACCCGTCCCAGCATGGTGCCGCTGGCTAACGCGGTGACACGCTGCCGTGAACTGTTTGGCCCCTGGCGAAACAGCGAGAAGGTATCCGAGCAAGCTGTCCCGGTGGTTGCCTCGGTGCTGGAGCAGCTGATCCGGGCCAATGAACGGGTGGCGCTCAGCGCCTTCGAGCTGGTGCCGGAGAACGCCGCCATCCTGACCCACAGCCGGAGTTCCCAGGTGCTCGCCCTGTTCCGCTTGCTCGCTGAGCGACAGCACCCCTTCTCGGTTATCTGCACCCAGAGCAGTCCGGGCAACGAGGGGTTCACCCTGGCCCGGGAGCTGGACGAACTGGGCGTCCCGGTAACCTTGATTACCGATGCCCAGACCGGACTGTTCATGGCCGAGGCGGATATCGTCTTCAGCGGCTGTGACACCTGGCTTTCAGACCAGCACTTCGTGAACAAGAGCGGCACCTATCTGCTCGCCCTCGCTGCCCGGGAACAGGGCAAACCTCTCTGGGTGCTCGCCGACAGCTTCAAGGACAGTTCCGGAAAGTCCGAGTCGGTGGCCCTGGAGGAAATGGCGCCGGAAGAACTGGGAGGACCCACCGGCGCTCACATCCGGACCCGCAATATCTACTTCGAAACCGTGCCGGTTCGACTGGTCACCGGCCGGGTCAGCGATCTGGGCGTTTTTTCGTTCCCTGCTGAGCCTCGGCGGTGAACGGGTCTTCGGGCCAGGGGTGTTTGGGGTACCGGCCGCGCATGTCCTTGCGCACTTCGGGGTAAGCATTGCGCCAGAAACTGGCCAGGTCCGAGGTGACCGCCAGGGGCCGCTGGGCCGGCGACAGCAGGTGTATCACCACCGGCACCTGCCCGCCAGCCACCCTGGGGGTCTCGGTCCAGCCGAACAGGGCCTGAAGCTTGGCCGAGAGCACCGGGCCGTGGTCCGGCGTGTAGTCCAGCGTGACCTTCTGGCCAGCGGGAATGGTCAGGGCCCGGGGCACCAGGTTCTCCAGCTGTTGCTGCTGTTGGTAATCCAGGAGTGAGGCCAGGGCCTGGAGCAGATTGAGTCTGACGAGATCGGACCAGCGCTGCAGGCCGGCCAGGAACGGGCCAAGCCAGGTATCCAGAGTGGCCAGCAGGGCCTCATCTCCGGTCTCCGGCCAGTCTCCGGGAAACTGCTCCGCCAGCAGGCGGACCCGGGCACACCACTGGCGCGCCTCGGGGGTCCAGGGCAGGCTGCCCAGGCCTTTCCTGCGCACGGCATCCAGCAATCCCTGCTGGATCAGGGCAGGATCCACCTGGGGCAACGCCTGCTCGGCCAGCACGAGCTCCCCGAGTTTCCGGACCTTGCGGGCAATCACCGTGCCCCGCCGGTCATCCCAGATTGCCTCATCCTGCTCGGTGATGTGATCGGCCAGATCCTGTTCCAGGTCCGGCAGGTCCACCGGTGCAGCCAGGTAGATGGTTGCCTCCCGCGCCTTGCCATCCAGATCGGCGGCCACCAGCCAGTCGTGGCGGGCGAGCGGATCCTCCTCTCGCAACACTGCCCCTTTGCCATTACTCAGTTGATAGCGCGGTGCCGATCCCGGGCGCCGGCGGGCGATCCGATCAGGATACGCCAGGGCCAGCAGCCGGCCGACCAGGGCTTCTCCGGGTTCCGGACCCTGCAGCGCCCCGGTATCCAGTCGTTTTGCCGCCTGCCGCACCGCTTTCAGCCGGGCCGGATCCAGGCGCCGGGTGGCCATCTCGCCACGGAGCAGTCGAACCCTCTGGTGCAGGTCCGCGCCTTCGCCCGGTCCCAGCAGGTCCCGCTCCCCCAGCAAAGCAGCCAGTTCCGCTGCCAGCCCGCCGAAACCCAGCACCCGCCCCCGAAGCACCATATGGGCCAGGCGGGGGTGGATCCCCAGTTCCCGGGCCGCCTTGCCGTGGTCGGTGATAGCGCCATCACCATCGAGCAGGTCAAGCCATTGCAACAGGGCTACCGCCTGCTGCCAGTGGGGCCGGGGAGGAGCGTCAATCCAGGCCACCTGGTCTGGCGAGCGGGCGCCCCACTGGGCCAGTTCCAGCACCAGTGGCGCCAGATCTGCCTCCCGGATCTCCGGGGGCGTGAACTCCGCCAGGCCAAACTGTTCCGATTCACTCCAGAGCCGGTAACACACCCCGGGCTCGACCCGTCCGGCCCGACCCTTGCGTTGCTCCGCCGAGGCTTTGGACACCCGGCCAGTCACCAATCGGGTCATGCCGCTGTTGGCATCAAACACGGCCCGGCGCTGCTGACCGGCATCGATGACCACCCGCACCCCCTCGATGGTCAGACTGGTTTCCGCTATGGCAGTTGCCAGCACCACCTTGCGGGTACCGTCTGGCGCCGGCGCAATGGCCCGGTCCTGGGCGTCGGCACTCAGGTTTCCGTAGAGAGGTGCGATAATGACATGCTCAGGCACCTGCCCTTGCAGCTGCTGCGCCACCCGGCGGATCTCCCCGGCACCGGGCAGGAAAACCAGCAGGGAACCGGCCTGGTCACGAAGGGCTTCATGCACCACCGCCAGCACCTGGTCTACAATCCGTGCATTCCGGGGCACCGGCCGGTACACCACCTCCACCGGGAAAGCCCGTCCCTCGCTGCTGATCACCGGCACATCCCCGAGTACCCGGGCGATCGGTGCGGTCTCCAGTGTCGCCGACATTACCAGCAAGCGCAGGTCTTCCCGCAGGGCCTGCTGGGATTCGCGGACCAGTGCCAGCCCCAGGTCCGCCTGCAGCGAGCGTTCATGGAATTCATCAAACAGCACAGCGGCGTAATCGTCCAGCATGGGATCACTCTGGATCAGCCGCGTCAGGATACCCTCGGTAACCACTTCGATCCGGGTGGCAACGGAAACCCGGGTGTCCAACCGGGTCCGGTAGCCCACGGTCTGACCGGGCTTTTCTCCCAACTGCCGCGCCATGAAACGGGCCGCCGACCTGGCCGCCAGCCGCCTCGGCTCCAGCATCAGAATCTTTCGATTCCCGCGCCAGGAGGCATCCAGTAACGCCAGCGGTACCCGGGTGGTCTTACCGGCGCCTGGCGGAGCCTGTAACAGGGCGGTGGTCGACTTTTCAAGGGTTTGTGTCAGGTCCGGGAGGATCTTGTCTATCGGGAGCATGAATGTTGTTCGGGTTCAGGCTGCTGGTTTGGGAGATGGCACAAAAAACACGAATACCAGGCCGAAGGCCAACGCCGCGACGCCGATACCGAAGGCCGAGACCAGCGTACCGCCACCATCGAGCCACTGCTTGGTCAGCCAGGGGCCGACCATTTGGGTGAAGCCGTAGAGCGCCACCATGGCGGCAGACAACCTCGGGCCCTGATGCGGATGCAAGGCCCTGCCAATGCGCTGAGTCAGGAGGACAGTGCCCAGGAAAGTACTGCCGACCAGAGCCGCGCACAGGATCAGTCCGAGCCCTCCGGGCAGGACAACGGCAGCCAGAACGCCCAGTAGCTGGATCAGGAAATTCAGCTTCAGTGCCAGAAGATCTCCGATCTTTCCACCCATTCTGTTCCATATCCAGGGAGCGGGAATCGTGCAAAAGGCGACAATCACCCAGGTGCCATCCAGCAGCCAGTGCTCTTCCGGTAGTTCGAGTTTCGCGAGCAACGGCAGGAAGGTCATGGGCAGAATATAACCCAGGCCCGCGCCGGCGTAGGACAGGAACAGTGGAATGCTGGCCCGGTCCAGCAACGGTGTGATGACGGGCTTGCCGGTCTCGTTGTGGTGGCTGACCGGCACTTCCAGACGGACCAGTCTGGCCGCGCCCCACCACGCCAGCGGGATTGACAGCAGCGCCGCCGGCCACCAGCGCTCTGCGCCTTCGAGCCAGTCGGCACTCCCGGTTACCAGTCCACTGGACACCAGCAATCCGAGGCCGACGCCGATGTAGACCAGTCCGCTTTTGGACGAGCGGTTGCGCAAGACCAGCCACTCAAGAATCAGCGCCGGCGCATGCACGAACACCATGCCGTTGGCGACGCCGTTGAGCCAGCGGCTGCCGGAGATAAAGGTGAGGTTATCGGTCTGGGTTATCACCAGGGTGGTGATCACGTGGACGGCGAGGGATACCGGCAGCAGCGTGCGGATCTGGTCAATCCGGTGCCAGCGGATCGCCAGCATCGCGCCCATCAGGTAGCCCAGGTAATTCCAGGTGGCCACCGCCGCACCATTGGCGGCGCTGAACTGGCCATCGTCCACCAGGTAGGGTAACAACGGGGTATAGATGAACCGGCCAAGCCCGTGAACCACCAGCAACACCACCGCGCCGGCAGCCAGGACGGAAAACAGCTCTTTGGGCGGGGTGGAAGTCTGGGTTGGCATCGGCAAACAATCCGGCGGTCGGTTAATCAGGCCAACAGTCTAAGCCACCCCTGCCCGGATGTCTTTTGGACCTTGGCCAGAAACCAGCAATCAATCAGGAGCTTATCTGTTCGCGGTTGGCTTTGGCCCACTGATAGATCCGCTCGAAGGCTTCGGCCAGTTCCTCCGGCCGGTGAGGCGGCTGGATCAGCGCCTGCAGCTGGCCCTCGGGGTTCAGGAGTGCAAAATGGCCGCTATGGTCCACCAGCAGCTCCCCGTCCACCTCACGGTGAACGAACACCGCGCTCAGGCTCCTGGCCAGGGCCCGGGTGGTTTCCAGATCCCCCGTCAGGCCGTGGAAGTGCTCGCCGAAAAACCCAGTGTAGTCTTTCAGCTTCGCCGGTGTATCGTGTTCCGGATCAGCACTGATCAGCAGATAATCCGGCTGCGGCAACTCCGCTGGCAGACGTTGGTCCATCTGGCGAAGGTTCGCCATCGCCGCCGGGCAAATATCCGGGCAGTTGGTATAGCCGACAAAGACAAAGGTCCAGCGCCCTTTGAGGTCTTCCCGGGTCACCGTCTCGCCGTTCTCATTCGTCAGCGTGAACTCCGCCAGCGGTTTCGCCTGATCATACACATAGGTATTGAATTCAGAGAGATCCGGAGCCGGCTGCGGATCCCCGCCCACCAGATAAACCTGGCGGGCAACCACAAGCCCAAAAATCAGCAGAACAATTAACAGCAGCGCAACAAGCGTTATTCGTACAGACCGATCCATTGATACTCCAATACCGAACTCCGGGGCTGGGAGCGGGCGGGGGTACCTTTTCTTCTGGGAACAAACAACTCGCTGCGCTCAGACAATTGTTCCCGCCAGAAAAGGTACCCCCACCCACTCCTTCAGACTGTGTGCCTCGGGTTAGAAGAAAACAAAATGATCAACAAGGAGTACCACAAACAGGGCCATGAGGTAAGTGATGGAATACTTGAAGGTATTCAGGGCAACGCGGCGATCATCACCCTTCAACAGCCGGATGGCGTACTGGAGGAAGCGCAGGCCAAGGGCCAGGGCGCCGATGAGGTAGATGCCGCCGGACATGCCTGTGACAAAAGGTAGCAGGCTCACGGCCAACAGCATCAGGGTGTACAGGAGGATATGAAGCTCGGTGTACTTGTTGCCGTGGGTAACCGGCAGCATCGGAATACCAGCCTTGGCGTATTCCTCCTTGCGATGGATGGCCAGGGCCCAAAAATGGGGCGGGGTCCAGGCGAAGATGATCAGGACCAGTAACAATGCGTGGCCTTCCACCTGGCCGGTCACAGCCGTCCAGCCCAGCAGCGGCGGCATTGCACCGGCCAGTCCGCCAATGGTGATATTCTGGGGAGTGGCTCGTTTCAGGAACAGGGTGTAGACACCGGCATACCCCACCAGTGAGGCCAACGTGAGCCAGGCCGTCAGGTGATTGACCATCACCATCAGGATGGCCATGCCGACGCAGGCCAGCAGGGTGGCAAAGACAATGGCGTCCACCGGCGCGATCTTGCCGGTGGCCACCGGGCGTTTGCGGGTGCGGGCCATGACGGTATCGATTTTCTGGTCCACCACGTGGTTGACCACAGCAGCAGCGCCAGCCAGCAGGGCAATGCCCAGGTTGCCGAACAGCAGCACGCTCCAGCCGGGCACACCTGGGGCCGCCAGCAGCATGCCGATTACGGAGGTAAGGATCATCAGCGCGACCACCCGGGGCTTGGTCAGCTCCAGGTAATCCCGCCAGGAAATGGTCTTGCCGGAAACACTCGCGGTATTCCGGGCCGGCAGTGCTTTCACTTGCTCGCTCATGCCGTTACCTCTCGTTTTATCGTTGTAGTATGAGTTGCACTTGTAGTCTGGGTCCGGAGCAACAGGTGATGACGCCAGATCAGGTGAATCACAGACAGCAGCAGTCCGGCGCCCATGGCGTTATGGGCCACCGCTATGGACAGCGGGATGTGCAGGATGACGTTGGCCAGCCCCAGGGCGATCTGTGCGGCCAGAACCACTGCCACCAGCTGGATCGAGCTGTCCAGGCCGCTGTCACCCCGCCTTCTCCACATCAGGGCAAGCAAGACAGTGAAGTACGCCAGCACGATCATTGCTCCGAGGCGGTGGGTCACATGAATAGCCACCCGGCCATCGGCCGTGAGCTGGCCACCCAGGTAGTTGGGACCCACGTGCTGGGCGACGTCAAAGCCGTGGCGGAAATCCATGCCTTCCGGCCACCACTGGCCTTGGCAGGTGGGCAGGTCGGTGCAGGCCACGGCGGCATAATTGGCGGCGGTCCAGGCACCCAGGGCGATCTGCAGGACCACCAGCAACAATCCGCCGTAGAGCCACGGCCGGAACCGGGCGAGATCCGGAGCGGCCGGAGGTCTGGGTGTCGCTTTTGCCCTTCGCCACAGGCGCAGGCTCAGCAGCGTTAACAGACTCAGGGTGGTGAAGCCGCCCAACAGATGGAGCGCGACCACCTGGGGCCAGAGTTTCAGGGTGACGGTCCACATACCGAACGCGCCCTGAAGTACGATGAATCCGGCGATGAACAGGGGCAACTTGACCGGTACGCCAACCCGGCGGTGCCGGAAGGCGTAGGCAGCCAGGCCGAACACCACCAGGCCCAGGGTGCCGGCGGCGTAGCGGTGAATCATTTCCGGCCAGCCCTTTTCCGCATCCACCGGGGTTTCAGGAAACCGGGCATTGGCGATGGCAATGCTGGATTCGCTCTGGGGCACGGTGAGGAAGCCGTAACAGCCCGGCCAGTCCGGGCACCCCAGGCCGGCGTGTACCAGCCGGGTCCAGGCGCCCAGCATGATGACTACCACCGCGAGGCAGGCGGCAACGGTTGCCCAGCGTGCCATGCTTCGGTGGACAGCGGATCTTGAAACCTCCGCACGAACAGTCTGGTTCACTGCGACTACCTCCGGCCTCAGCCGATCTGGGACAGTTTCAGGAGATGCTTGAGGTCCTCGAGCATGTCCTTGCCGCTGTGTTCCGATCCGTAGTGCATCATCACGTTGCCGAAAGGATCCACCAGCAGGATCCTGGGTTCACGGTCCGGGTTGACGCCGGTCGGCCAGGCCGGCGTGGTGCCCTCAGCGGGCACCAGACGTTCCATCAGGCTGTATTCCCTGGACCATTTGGCGGAAAGATCCGAAGGGACCGATCCCAGTGCCGCGGCGCGGGACACCCGGTTGGCATTCTTGCCCAGCGCAATATTGACCTGCCGGGCCAGGTAAAGCAGTTGCTGGCAGTCACCACCACAATCGCCGGCAACCACCATCAGCAGCCACTGCGGATCGACCTTGTCGGGCCCGAATCTTGCCTCAAGGGGGTCACCACTCGTGGTCTGGAAGTGCAGGGCCTGCACGGGAACCACCGGCTGAACCAACACACCATTGTTGGTGTGCCCTGCCGGATTGAGCCAACCGGTGTAGAACATCACGGTGGCCACGATAATGGGACCGAAGCCGAGGGTGAACAGAAGAAAAGCGGTACGACGCCCCCGACGAACCTGCTCAGGGGTCGGTTGGTCAGACTCGTGGTGCTGGGTACCCTTGTCAGCCATTGTCATTGTCATTATTGGCTCCTGTCTTTCGATAACTCGCCGCTACAGTCAATATAGTCAGTGCCACGGCAAGCGCAAACCATTGAGCTGCATAACCATAATGGGTTCCCGGGCCCATCAGGTCCGGGGTCCAGTCGGCCCGGAACGCTCCGGGCTGTTGGCCACTGCCGAGGCGGACCATCAGGGCCGGTAATCCTTGCACCTCATTCTCAGCTGTTTCTCTCGGAAGGCGCTGCACCCTGCGCGGCCATCCCTGTGCCTCCTCGCCCCGCTCGGCAAGCACCGGCGGCACCGGATAGTCGGCGAGCCGGCCCGCGAGGGTAAACAACCCCTCCGGGGTATCAATCTGCGGGAGCCGATCCCGGCTCCGTGGCGCCTGGATCCAGCCACGATTCACCAGGACCGGCGGCCCTTCAAGGGGATAGAAGTCAGTGATCACTTCGTAACCGGGGACACCATCCCGGGTCCGGTTATCGAGCAGCCAGGAATGGTCGCCATACATACCGGTCACCCGGACCGGCTTGCCGGACTGCGGTTCACCTTCAATCAATTGCTGCCAGGGAAGGTTCTCTGCCTGTTGCTGCCAGCTCTCCAGCATCGCCTGCTTCTGGCCGGCCCGGTCCAGCTGCCAGATACCCAGGCCAATGAGCACCGGCAGGAAGAAACCGCTGAACAGCATCAAACGCCAGTCAAAATGCCATTTTCTCTTTGCAACCTGCGGGTCAGCCATGCTCTGCTATAGTGACTCCACCGGCACCGCAAATTTCCGGTTTCGGGCAACCCCCAAACCTATAACAACAGGGATTCCCATGCTTAAGGCCGTCATCGTTGTACTGATGCTCGCCGTTGTCGCCAGCCTGTTCAGCGGGCTGTTCTTCCTGATCCGGGACCGAGGCAAGACCAACCGCGTCGTCAATTCGCTTGCTGTCCGGGTGGCGCTCAGCATACTGCTCCTGGTGGTTATCCTGGTTGCCTTATGGCAGGGCAGCCTGACACTGAATCCGACGCCCTGACCACGCAACCCCTCAGATGATGTAGACAAAGACAAACAGGCCGAGCCAGACCACATCCACAAAGTGCCAGTACCAGGCCGCCGCCTCGAAGCCGAAATGGTTATCAGCGGTAAAGTGGCCCTTTAAGAGGCGTAACAACATAACGGTCAACATGATCGATCCCAGCAGCACGTGCGCGCCGTGGAAACCGGTCAGCATGAAGAAGGTGCTGCCATAGATACCGGATTGCAGGGTCAGGTCCAGATCCTGGTAGGCGTGGATGTACTCGTATCCCTGAACAAACAGGAATACCACCGCCAGCGCGATGGTGGCGCCCAGCCAGAGCTTGGTCTTGGCCCGGTGGCCTGCCTTGAGCGCATGGTGGGCGATGGTGATGGTGAAGGACGAGGTGACCAGCAAGATGGTGTTCATCAACGGCAGGCCCCAGGGACCGATGACCTCGCGGGGCCCGGGATAGGCTTCGGGGTTCGGGTTCTGAACCAGCGGCCAGGCGGCATTGAAGCCTTCCCACAGCATGGCTGAGGAGCCCCTGTCCCCTTCCCCGCCAAGCCAGGGAACCGCAAATACCCGGACATAGAACAGAGCGCCGAAGAAGGCAGCAAAGAACATCACCTCCGAGAAGATGAACCAGCTCATGCCCCAGCGGAACGAACGGTCCATCTGATCACTGTACAGGCCCGCCCGGCTCTCCCTGATGACATTGCCAAACCAGCCAAACAGCATGTAGGCCATGATCAGCGCGCCGATGAGGAACATTATCCAGGCCCCGGTGGTGCTCTCGCCCTGGTTACTGTTCACCATGATCGAGGCAACGCCATACAGCGTCACCCCCAAGCCGACCGTTGCAACGATCGGCCATTTGCTCTGTTCCGGAACGTAGTAGGTCTGGTTTTCCGCCATGACAGTCTCCGATGGCTTAGCCGTTTTCGTTTGTTTTTGTTCTCGCCTTCACCGGTCTGGCCGGAGGTTCACTTCACCTCCGGCGGTGTGGCAAAGGTGTGATAGGGCGCCGGCGAAGGTACGGTCCATTCCAGGCCCTCGGCACCGTCCCACGGTTTGGCTGCAGCCTCCTTGCCGCCCTTCACGCACTTGATCACGATCAGCAGGAACAGCAACTGGGTGGCGCCGAACATGAACGCACCGATACTGGACACCATATTGAAGTCGGCAAACTGCAGGGCATAATCCGGAATCCGCCGCGGCATACCCGCCAGCCCGAGGAAGTGCATGGGGAAGAAGGCCAGGTTCATGCCGATGAAGGACAACCAGAAATGGGTCTTGGCCAGGGTCTCGTCATACATGTGGCCAGTCCACTTGGGCAGCCAGAAATAGGCCGAGGCAAAGATGCCGAAGATGGCGCCAGGCACCAGCACGTAGTGGAAGTGGGCGACCACGAAGTAGGTGTCGTGGTACTGGAAGTCCGCCGGGGCAATGGCCAGCATCAGGCCGGAGAAGCCACCGATGGTGAACAGGATCACGAAGGCCACCGCAAACAGCATGGGCGCCTCAAAAGTGAGGGAACCGCGGAACATGGTGGCAACCCAGTTGAATACCTTCACCCCTGTGGGCACGGCAATCAACATGGTGGCGTACATGAAGAACAGCTGCCCCGCCAGCGGCACGCCCACGGTGAACATGTGGTGCGCCCAGACAATGAAGGAGAGCAGGGCGATGGCACCGACCGCATAGACCATGGAGGCATAGCCGAACAGTGGCTTGCGGGAGAAGGCCGGAATGATATGGGAGACCGCGCCGAAAGCCGGCAGGATCATGATGTAGACCTCCGGGTGCCCGAAGAACCAGAACACATGCTGGAACAGCACCGGATCGCCACCGCCGGAGGCGTCAAAGAAGCTGGTACCGAAGTTGATGTCCATGAGCATCATGGTGACCACGCCGGCCAGCACCGGCATGACCGCGATCAACAGGAATGCGGTGATCAGCCAGGTCCATACGAACAGGGGCATCTTCATCAGAGTCATGCCCGGTGCCCGCAGGTTCAGGATGGTGGCGATCACGTTGATCGCGCCCATGATGGAGGAGATACCCATGATGTGGATGGCGAAGATGAAGAAGGTGGTGCTCGGTGGCCCGTAGGTCGTCGACAAGGGCGCATAGAAGGTCCAGCCGAAGTTGGGCGCGCCACCCTCCATGAACAGGGTGGACACCAGGATCAGGAACGCGCACGGCAACAGCCAGAAGCTCCAGTTGTTCATCCGCGGCAACGCCATGTCCGGTGCCCCGATCATCAGCGGCAGCATCCAGTTGGCCAGCCCGACGAACGCGGGCATGACCGCACCGAACACCATGATCAGGCCGTGCATAGTGGTCATCTGGTTGAAGAATTCCGGCTGCACGATCTGCAGGCCGGGCTGGAAGAGTTCGGCCCGGATGACCATCGCCATGGTTCCCCCCAGGAGGAACATGGCAAAACTGAACACCAGGTACATGGTCCCGATGTCCTTGTGGTTGGTGGTCAGCAGCCAGCGGCTGATGCCTTTGGCCGGGCCGTGATGATGCTCCTGGGCGTGGGTATCTGCAACCGCACTCATGAAAACCCCCGTTACCGCCGTTAATTGTGGCTGGTGATCGTTATTATCTGGCGTCGATTACTGCTGGTTCTTGTAATCCAGAATTTCTTTGGGCGTGACCATCTCACCGGTGTTGTTACCCCAGGCATTCCGCTCGTAGGTAATCACCGCCGCCAGGTCCACCTCGCTCAACTGGTTGCCGAAGGCCTGCATGGCTGTGCCCGCCTTGCCGTTGACGACAATATCGATATGGGCCGTCATGTCGCCTGTCGCGATCGGGCTACCCTTGAGCGCAGGGAACGCGGGCGGAGCACCACTACCGTCCGGCTGGTGACAGGCGGCACAGGCGGTCTGGTAAGCCTTCTCGCCCCGGGCCATGAGCTCGTCCATGGTCCAGTCCTTCTGCGTCAGCTCACGCTCTTTCTCGGCCGCCGCCTTCTGTTCCGCCAGCCAAACATTGAATTTCTCTTCCGGGACCGCCTCAACCACGATCGGCATGAAGCCATGGTCCTTGCCACAGAGCTCGGTACACTGGCCACGGTAGGTACCCGGCTCATCCACCCGGAACCAGGCCTCGTTAATGAAGCCGGGGATAGCATCTTTTTTCACGCCAAATTCCGGCACCCACCAGGAATGAATGACATCGTTGGCGGTCAGCAGCAGACGGACCTTCTTGCCGACCGGGACAATCAGCGGGTTGTCCACCTCCAGCAGGTAATTTTCGCCCTTGTCCTGCCGGTTCTCGATCTGATCGCGGGGAGTCGCAAGGTTGGAGAAGTAGCCAAAGTCCTGATCGACATACTCGTATTGCCACTTCCACTGGTAACCGGTGACCTTGATGTCCACCTCGGACTCGGTGGTGTCGTACATGTCGACCAGCGTGGCCGTAGCCGGAATCGCCATGACCACCAGGATGACAAACGGTATGATGGTCCAGAGAATCTCCACCATCGTGTTCTCGTGGAAATTCGCCGGTTTGTGACCCTGGGATTTGCGGTGGGCGAAGATGGACCAGAACATGACTCCGAAGACCACCACGCCGATGACGACGCAGATCCAGAGAATGGTCATGTGAAGGCTGAAAATATCATTACTGGTGCCGGTTACCCCGGGCGTCATGTTCATCGTCCAGTCCGCCATGGACCAGGTCGGGAACACAAGACCACCCAACAGGGCACCTGCCCGCTTAGCGTGCACGCGCATACTGTGTCTCCACAGAGTGTTATTCTTGTCGGATTTTGCGTTATCCCTCTGTTTTGACGGCACTCGCAGAAACACCAGCCAAACCAGAGTGAAAGCCTGCTTACGGATACTTCAAATTCGAGTATAGACACAGATCAAAAAAAGACTAAAAAATCGACTAAACCTAAAGATGATAACCCGGGATTTTTAAGAATCAGAACGAATATGACTTTTCAACTGGCCACCACCGACCGGCGTCTCTGGGCGCTGGCCTGGCCCCTGATGCTAACCAACCTGACCGTGCCCCTGCTGGGCCTGGTGGATACTGCCGTATTGGGCTATCTGGAAAGCCCGGAATACCTCGGCGCGGTCGCAGTCGGTGCCAACCTGTTCAGCATCCTGTACT
Source organism: Marinobacter pelagius (assembly GCF_003315345.1). Lineage (GTDB taxonomy): Bacteria > Pseudomonadota > Gammaproteobacteria > Pseudomonadales > Oleiphilaceae > Marinobacter > Marinobacter pelagius_A. The sequence continues at coordinate 69,134 of NZ_QNRO01000009.1, read as the reverse complement.
GGACCTTCGGCTTCATGCGCATGGGCACCACCGGCCTGGCAGCCCAGGCGTGGGGCAAACGGGACGGTTTTGGTCAGGTGGCGTTGCTGCTGCGCTCGGTGCTGCTTGCCGTGGGCATCGGCCTGCTGCTGATCCTGTTTCACCAGCCGCTGATCCGCATCGGCCTGACGCTGATGAATCCGAGCCCGGATGTAACGGAGCTTGCAGCCGAGTACGCCGCCATCCGAATCTGGAGCGCGCCGGCGGTGCTGTGCCAGTACACCCTGGTGGGCTGGCTGATCGGCATGCAGTTTCCCCGGGGGCCGATGATCATGCTGATCGTCGCCAACGGCCTCAACATCGTGCTGGATGTGCTGTTCGTGACCGGGCTGGGCTGGAACAGCCGGGGTGTGGCCATTGCCACGGTGATCGCCGAATACGGCGCCGCCATGATCGGCTTCGCCATTGTGCTGACCCGCCTGCCGGAGGGGCAGCGCCTGACCCGGGAACTCTTCGGGCAGCTGGCCGACTACCTGAAAATCCTTCGGGTCAACCGTTTCATCATGGTGCGGACCATCGCCCTGTTACTGGTGCTGGCCTTCTTTACCGCCCAGGGTGCCCGACAGGGCGATACCATCCTGGCCGCCAACGCCGTGCTGATCACCTTTCTGCTGGTCATCTCCAACGCCCTGGACGGCTTCGCCAATGCCGCCGAGGCATTGATCGGCGAGGCCATCGGCAAGAACAGCCGGCGCCGGTTCCGCGTGGTGTTCCGCAGCGCCCTGCGGTGGTCGCTGTGGGGCGCCCTGCTGCTGACCATTGTCTTTGTCTTCGGCGGGCGGCATCTGATCGCACTGCTCACCGGCATCGAGTCGGTCCGGGTGACCGCCTGGGAATACCTGCCGTGGCTGTGGCTGCTGCCGTTCGCCGCGGTTTGGGGTTTCCTGCTGGACGGCGTTTTCATCGGAGCCACCCGCACCCGGGATATGCAGAACACCATGCTGCTCTCTGCCCTGGGCGTGTTCCTGCCGGTATGGTGGCTGACAACCGGCTGGGGCAACCACGGCCTGTGGTTCTCCCTGATCTGCCTGATGCTCGCCCGGGCCGTCACGATGGGCTGGCTGTGCTGGTCCCACACCCGGGCCGGGCGCTGGTTCGAGCCGTCCTGATCCCGCCCTGTCCGGACGGTAATTTCCCTGCGTCGTATTTTGCAGGCAACGGACCGGCAAGCGGACAAATGTCGACTACACTAGTCAGAAACAGCAGGCGGGTTGGTACAGTGCACCGCTTCCTGCTGCACTGATTGACTCGTTGCAGACAACGGGAGGCGCCTTGCGACCTCAATTAGCACAGACACTGGCATCTCCTCACATGACACCACAGGTAGTGCTCGAAATCATTGACGACGCCCGGCGCAAGGAAGCCCGATCCGGGACTTTCCTTCGCCAGCTCCGCGAGAAGGCAGAGCGGTTGCCGTCGTCTGTGGTGATCGAGGGTTACCAGCCGGCCACCGCGCTGTTCCAGTTCGCCATCGAATACATCGAGATGGCGCCACGGCTGATCGAATGCGTGGAAGCCTGCGCCCGTGAGGCAGGCAAAGCCGAGCTGTTCCGGCCCTTCGTGGACGCCGCCATCCGTTACTTTACCCAACCTTCTGTTCTGCTGGTTCGCTACGACGGACTCGATGGCCTGTTGATCCGCGCCTACCTGTGCCACCGGTTGATGGAAGAAATGCACGAGAACAACCGTTCCATCCGCAAGAGCGAACTGGTGGACATCGAGGCCACCCGCGCCAACCTGCTGGTTCACGAACTGATCGGCGAACCCTTCGCCAACGAGCTGGATGATTCGGTCACGGTTACGGTACTGCAGATTGCCGGCACACCGGACTATTACAATCTGAACCTGGATCCCTTTGTTGAACAGGTCAACAACGCGGCCTGGAACTGGATGCGCCAGTACTGGGAAAACCTGCTGGTCCGGAATCATATCCGGTTTTCACTGGGCGGAGGTCTGGTTTAGACGGTATCCTTGGCGGCTTTCCAAGACTGCAATCAGCCACAGGAGACGTCATGCTGGAAAACTCCGATCTGGGTAAACTCATTCTGCGCTTGACCTTGGGCGGACTGATGCTGTTCCACGGCATCGCCAAGCTGCTCAACGGCATCGGCTTTATCGAAGGGGAGCTGGCCAGCCACGGGCTACCCGCTTTCCTGGCCTATGGCGTGTTCATCGGCGAACTGATTGCGCCGCTGATGGTGATCCTGGGCTACCAGACCCGGATCGGTGCGATGCTGATCGTGTTCAACATGGTCGTGGCCATTGTCCTGGTCCATGCCCATGAACTGCTGGCACTGGGCCGCAACGGTGGTCTGGCGCTGGAACTCCAGCTGTTCTTCCTGTTCACCGCCGTCGCCGTCGTCTTCCTCGGGCCCGGCAGGTACAAGCTCAAGAACTGAAAGGGCTGACCATGACTGACAAGAAACCGACCATAAGCCCCGGGCGTTACCGCCACTACAAGGGCCAGGATTACGAAGTGATCGGCGTGGCCCGGCACAGCGAAACCGAGGAGCCCCTGGTGGTCTACCGCTGCCTGTACGGTGACCACAGCCTCTGGGTGCGCCCCCTGGCCATGTTCCGGGAAACCGTGGAAGTCGCCGGGGAACAGGTTCCCCGCTTTGCCCGCATCGACGACTGAGTTCGGGAATCCCGTTTTGACTCGGGCGGTCATTTCCTGCACATTAGCGCGCTTTTCATGACGCCGGCCCCCATGAGGGGCCGGTAAAACCGTTGATTCCTACCCGGAGTTTGCCATGAATGCCGTTGTTGCCGCGGTACTGATCATGCTCGTACTGAGCCTGTGCCGCATTCACGTTGTCGTTGCCCTGATCGTGGGCGCCATCTCCGGCGGCCTGATCGCCGGCATGTCCCTGGACGCCACTATCGAAGCCTTCAACAATGGGCTGGGCGGTGGAGCCACCGTCGCACTGTCCTACGCCACCCTGGGTGCCTTCGCCGTCGCCATCGGCAAATCCGGCCTCGCCCACGCCCTGGCCGACCGCGCCCTGGCCCTGGTGGGCCGCCAGGAAGACGGCACGGCGGCCACCGGCATCCGTTTCCTGATCGTCGGGCTGCTGCTGGCCATCGCCATCTCGTCCCAGAACATCCTGCCGATCCACATCGCATTTATCCCGCTGGTGGTACCGCCGCTCCTGTACGTGATGGCCAAACTCAACATGGACCGCCGGCTGGTCGCCTGCGTATTGACCTTCGGCCTGATCACCCCGTACATGTTCCTGCCGGTGGGTTTCGGCGGCATCTACCTGAACGAAATCCTGCTGGCGAACGTGGCTGACAACGGCGTCGACGCCAGCGAGCTGAACGTCATGTCCGCCATGGCCTTGCCGGCCCTGGGTATGCTGGTAGGCCTGCTGATCGCGGTATTCTTCAGCTATCGTGGTGACCGCAAGTACAACATGGAAGCGATTGCGAAGACCGAGCGGGTCAACGTGAGCTACAGCCCCCGCACCCTGATCATGGCCCTGGCCGCCATCGTGGTCGCCTTCGTGGTCCAGCTCTGGCTGGGCTCGATGATCCTGGGCGCCTTGGCCGGCTTCGTGCTGTTTAACCTGTCCGGCGTAGTGAAGTGGAAAGAGGCCGATGACCTGTTCACCGAGGGCATGAAAATGCTTGCCATGATTGGCTTCATCATGATCGCCGCCAACGGCTTTGCGGAAGTGATGCGGGAAACCGGCGACATCGCCACCCTGGTGGAGGGCTCCGTCGCCGCCATCGGCGAGAACAAGCCCCTGGCCGCCTTCCTGATGCTGGCGGTAGGCCTGCTGATCACCATGGGCATCGGCTCGTCCTTCTCCACCATCCCGATCATCGCGGCCCTGTATGTCCCATTGGCCCTGCAGATGGGCTTCAGCCCCCTGGCCATCGTGGCCCTGGTCGGCACTGCCGGCGCTCTGGGTGACGCCGGTTCCCCGGCCTCCGACTCCACCCTCGGCCCCACCGCCGGCCTGAACGTCGACGGCCAGCATAACCACATCTGGGATACGGTGGTGCCGACGTTCCTGCACTACAATCTGCCGTTGCTCGGCTTTGGGTGGTTGGCGGCTATGGTTCTCTAAGCTGGTCCTTATGTAGCCTTCCTTCCCGGTTGGGGGGGCTACGAGGGGGCCGGGAGGGACGGCCTACTCGCCGTTGTCGGCAGAAGACTTAAAAAACACCACCTGCTTGACGGTGTGATCATCCTCGTTCTTGCGCTTGTTCACCCGGGTCTCCAGCTCCAGCACCCGGGTATCCGGCTCCTCGGACAACCCATCGGTGAACCCGCAGGCCACGCACTCGCGTATCTGCTTGTCGTTGTCATCCGTGAACATCATGATCTTGTCCATCTCCGCACAGCGGGGGCAAACCGCACCGGCGATGAAACGTTTCGGACTTGCCATAGCTTACTCCGGTTTCTCAGATCGGCAGCCGGGCTTCGCAGGGCTCCACCCGGCCAATTACCGACATTGTATCAGGCAGCTTCGTCCGTGATGCCGGATTGTCTCAACAGGGCGTCCACCTGGGGTTCCCGACCGCGGAAGGCCTTGAACAGTTCCATGGGCTCCTGGGAGCCGCCTTTCTCCAGAATGTTCTGCAGGAAGGCCTTGCCGGTTTCCGGGTCGAAGATGCCTTTCTCTTCGAACAGGGAGAAGGCATCCGCCGCCAGCACTTCCGCCCACTTGTAGCTGTAGTAGCCCGCCGCATAGCCGCCGGCGAAGATGTGGGAGAAGGCGTTGGGGAAGCGGTTGAACTCCGGTGCTTCCACCACGGCGATCTCTTCCCGCACCTTGCGGTGCATGTCCAGCGGATTGGTGGGAGCCTCGTCGGTGAATTCCGCGTGCAGGCGGAAGTCGAACAACGAGAACTCGAGCTGGCGCACCATGGCCATGCCGGACTGGAAGTTCTTGGCCGCCAGCAATTTCTGCAACAGGTCCTCCGGCAGTGGCTCGCCGGTTTCGTGGTGGCTGGCGATCAGTGCCAGGGAATCCGGGTTCCAGCACCAGTTCTCCAGGAACTGGCTGGGCAGCTCCACTGCGTCCCAGGCCACCCCGTTGATGCCGGATACGTCCAGTACGTCCACCTGGGTCAGCATGTGGTGCAGGCCGTGTCCGAATTCGTGGAACAGGGTGGTCACTTCGTCGTGGGTGAGCAGTGACGGCTTGCCATTCACCGGCGGGGTGAAGTTACAGGTCAGGAATGCCACCGGCAGTTGCAGGCGGCCGCGCTGGTCACGCCAGCGTACCCGGCAGTCGGCCATCCAGGCTCCGCCACGCTTGCCCTGACGGGCGAACAGATCCAAATAGAACCAGGCTACCGGTTCGCCATGGCGGCTGATGCAATAAGCAGTTGCATCTTCGTGCCAGGTCTCGACTTCGGGGCGTTCCTCGATCTGGACATCGAACAGCTTCTCGGCCACGCGGAACAGACCCGGCACCACCTTGTTGACCGGGAACCATGGGCGCAGGGTTTCCGGGGAGATGTCGTACTGTTTCTGGCGCAGCTTCTCGCTGTAGTAACCGATATCCCAGGCCTGCAGATCCTCCACCCCATGCTCGTCTTTGGCGAAGGCTTTCAGTTCGGCAAATTCCTTTTCCGCCACCGGCTTCGATTTGGCCGCCAGCTGGTTCAGGAACTCCAGCACCTCTTCAACACTCCGGGCCATCTTGGTAGCCAGGGAGCGTTCGGCGTAATTGTTGAAGCCCAGCAGCTGGGACAGGGCGTGACGACGCTTGAGGATTTCCGCCATGACCGGAGTATTGTCCCAGGTAGCGGCGTCCGGGCCCTGGTCGGAGGCGCGGGTGACGAAGGCTTCGTAGACTTCCCGACGCAGGTCGCGGTTGTCGCAGTAGGTCATGACCGGGTAGAAGCTGGGGAAGTCCAGGGTGATCACATAGCCGTCCAGCTCTTTCTGGCGCGCTGCCTGTTTCGCGCCCTCGATGGCGGTTTCCGGTAGGCCGGACAGCTCGTCCACGTCGTTGATCTGCTTGTACCAGTGCTGAGTGGCATCCAGTACGTTGTCACTGAACTTGTTGGACAGCTCCGCCAGCTCCCGGGACAGGTCGGCATAACGCTTTTTCTTGTCCGCTGGCAGGTCGACACCGCCCAGGTGGAAATCGCGCAGGGTGTTTTCCACCGACTTGCGCTGGGGCTCGCTCAGGTCCTTGAAGTCATCCCGTTCCGCCAGTTTCTTGTAGGCGTTGCACAGGGCTTCGTTCTGGCTGATTTCGGTGCTGTACTCGGTCAGCTTCTCCAGGCAGTTCTTGTAGACCTTGCGCAGCTCGTCGTTGTTCATCACCCCGTTCAGGTGTGAAATCACCGACCAGGCGTTGGAGAGCTTGTCTTCCAGCGCCTGCATGGGCTGGGCCAGGGTGTCCCAGGTGGGATCGTCCTGCTCGGCGAGCTGGCTGATCTTCATGCGGTTCTCGCTGAGAATCTGGTCAATTGCCGTTTCCATGTGCTCGGTGCGCACGTGGTCAAACTTCGGCAACAGATCGTCGGTCAGTAACGGGTTATTCATAAGTCCTCTTCTCAGCTCTTTGCATCTAAGGTAGTTTCGGTGCCTCTACTCGCGGGGCAGGCACCTGTGGGAGAGACCCTTCCAAAACACGCTCCTTGCGGCACCCCTCCGGGGTCCGGCCTGCAATCATAGATTGCAGTCGTTCGGCTGATGCATGAAGCTTTGCTTCATAAACGCTCAGCCTCACCCATGTGACGCTTGAGCTCCGCCATCCATGGCTCCGCACAGTTTTGGAAGGGTCTCTCCCACAGGTGCCCCAGGCCTCGGGGCAAACCGACCAAAGGTATATGTAATGACGAATGTACGCTCTCACAAGGGTATTACGCCACATTTTGGGGAACGGTGCTGGGTCGATCCCAGTGCCGTGGTGATTGGGGATGTCCAGACCGGTGAAGATGTATCGATCTGGCCGATGACTGTGGTGCGGGGTGACATGCACAAGATCCGGATCGGGGATCGTTGCAGTATTCAGGATGGGTCCGTGCTTCATATCACCCATGCCAGTGACTACAACCCTGGCGGTTATCTGCTGACGCTCGGAGACGATGTGACTGTCGGCCACAAGGCTCTGTTGCATGGCTGCACCATTGGCAGCCGGGTGCTGGTGGGCATGGGCTGCATCATCATGGATGGTGCGGTTGTCGAAGACGAGGTGATCGTTGCCGCTGGCTGTCTGGTGCCACCGGGCAAAACCCTGGAATCCGGTTACCTGTATGTGGGGTCGCCGGCCAAACAGGCCCGGCCGCTCACCGACAAGGAAAAGACGTTCTTCAAGTACACCGCCGCGAATTACGTCAAACTGAAGGATGAGTACCTCGGCGAGTACAGTCAGAGATAGACCCTGAGTGGTCTGAACCTTGAGGGATCTCCGTATGTTTCTCAGCTATCGAGACTCCGGGAGACCCTCATGGACGTTACCGACCCCCTCTACCAGCGTGCGCTGCTCTACCTTCAGGTTGCCGGCCATGATACCGGTGCCCAGACCCGTTTGCGCCTGCAGGAGCACTTCAATCGCTGCCGTGCCGACGGGAGACCGGTAACCGCCGCGACACTGCTGCCACGACTGCATCAATGGTTCGATATAGCCGGCCAGTGCCATACGCTTTCCGGGCCCCGTCTGGTTCGCGGCAGTGTCGGATATCCCGGTGGCTGATCAACCCTGGCACCGCACCGCCCACTGGCGGCGGTGGTTGCTTGCCGGTCTGGTGATCGGCCAGACCCTGGCCGGACTCTGGCTGCTGCAACAGGGGCTGTCATCTGACGCATCTGGCTGGGCGTCCACGCTGTTGATGCTGGTGTTTGCGATTCTTTTCCTGTGGATCGGTCTGGGCTTCTGGACTGCCGTGTTCGGGTTTTTCATCCTGCGCCGGGGTGGCGACCCCTGGAGCCTGGATCGTCAGTGCCCGGCCGGGGACCCGGCCGAGCTGCCCCGCACCGCTGTGATCATGCCCATCTGCCATGAACCGGTCCAGCGTACCCTGAACAATCTTGCAGCGACGTACCGGGAACTGCAGCAAGGGGGGGACCTGGAGGCGTTTGATTTTTTTGTACTCTCCGACAGCGTGGACCCGGAAGTCTGGCTTGAAGAGCAGGCGGCCTGCGCTGATCTTTGCGCCAGACTGGGCGGCCATCAAAGGCTGTTTTACCGGCGGCGGCGAATCCGGCTGAACTACAAGAGCGGCAACATTGGCGATTTCCTGCGTCGCTGGGGCATGAGCTACAAGTACCTGGTGGTGCTGGATGCCGACAGCCTGCTGGAAGCCAGTGCCATTATCAGGCTGGTACGGCTGATGGAGCATCGACCCCGGGCAGGGATCATCCAGACCGCACCACGCCTGGCACGGGCCGGGACCCGCTTTGCCCGGGTGCAGCAGTTTGCAAACCGTTGTTACGGCCGGCTTTACAGTGCCGGACTCGCGGCCATTCAGCTGGGTGACGCCACCTACTGGGGCCACAACGCGATTCTGCGCACCGCACCCTTCATGCGCCATTGCGGGCTGCGGCGGCTGCGAGGTCCGGGGCTGTTTCGCGGTCCGGTGCTCAGTCATGATTACATCGAATCTGGCCTGATGGGGCGGGCAGGTCTGGAGGTGTGGCTGGAACCCTCCATAGGCGGCAGCTTCGAGGAATCTCCACCGACCCTGGAAGATGACCTGATCCGGGACCGGCGCTGGTGTCGGGGCAACCTGCAGCACCTCTGGCTGCTGGCGACGCTGGACGGGCTTCGTCCGGTCCACCGTCTCGCCCTGCTAACCGGAATCCTGTGCTACCTGGCCTCGCCATTATGGTTGGGGTTTCTGGGGCTGTCCGGTTACCTTGGGCTGTCCGGTTACCTTGGGCTGCACAGTGATGCCCCGCCGCCCACGGTTCCCGGACTGGTCGCCAGCAGCGCCGGTTTCTCTGGTACCAACCACTTCCTGATGGCCTTCACGGCGACCCTGTTACTCGGGCCGCGGATCCTGGCGCTGATCGACCAGGTGCTGGCCGGGCGGACGCCCCGGTTTGGTGGTGCGACCCGGCTGTTGGCCAGTGCCGGCGGGGAAACTTTGATGGCGCTCATCCTGGCACCGGTGCGCATGGTGGTCCACAGTATTCATGTTGTCCACGCGCTCCTGAACATGCGTACCCCTTGGCAGGGCCAGAACCGCACCGGCGATTCGCGCAGCGGGGCACAGTGGCAACCATTCATCTGGCCAATGACGACCGCAGGGGTAATACTGGCCCTGATCCACTGGCAGGCTCCCGAACTCACGCCCTGGGCCCTGCCGGTCACTGTACCGGTGCTGGCGACACCGCTGTTGGCCCGATGGCTGGCCGAGCCAACCTCGAACCGGCGCTGTTGGCTCGTGCCCGAGCAGCGGGTGAGCGCTCCGGTCCTGGCTCGGGCGGATGCCGGCCTGGCCCTCGGGCAGCTGTGGCCCGACCTGAGCCGATTCGAACAACGGGTACTCGCACCGCCGTCGTCTGACAGGACCGTCAGGAGTCAGCAACGCCTTCAAGGCAGGAAACAGGAGCGGCTGACCCGGTTGGTGGAGCGCTGCGCCCAGGCCGGCAGCGGAGCGCTCAGCGATGAGGAGATCACGCTACTGTGCGAGAATCCCGAGTCGCTCAGGGCATTGCACTACCGGGTCTGGCAGGCCGATCCTGACACGCCTTGGGGCCAGGTTCTGGCAAGGCTTGAGAAAACCCTGGAGTGGCGACCGGGGCTGGCAGGTATTCGCGAGGAGGAGTTGGAGCACCGATGGATCGAAGCCGCATCTTGATGGCCATCGCCTTCCTGCTACTCAATGGCTTGCTGCTGGTGCCGGCATTGGCGTTGCCGGGGGGCACACCGTGGCTCGCGGTTGAGGCATTGGCCATCTGGGCAGCGTTGGCACTGCAACAAAGACCACCGGGGAGACTGATCGGCGCCCTGGCGGCGGCCTATTCTGTCCTGGTTCTGCTGGTCGGGGCCGATGCGCTGATCCGGGAGAGCCTGGGGCGAGGGCTCAACCTGTACCTCGAGGTGGGCCTGGTGGATGCTGCCTGGCACCTGCTACGCACCAATCTCGGCGTTGCCGGTGCCATCCTCGCCCTGATATTGCTGGCCATGGTGCTGGCCGCGCTCGCCAAGCTGTTCATGGCACTCACTGCACGCCTGGCCAGACACTCTCCCGAAGCCGCTGGCAAGCCCTTGTTGCTGATCACCGGGCTGGTGGCGGCCACGGCGGTTACGCCCTGGGTGGGTAGCCCGGCGCTGGCCTTTGTCGCCAACCAGGGCTCGCTGATTGCCCATACCCACCGCACCACGGAGGCTTTTGCCGAGCAGTTGCGCGGGCAGGCGGCTGGCCGCGAGCCCAGGGCGCTGGTCCGCCTGGCAGACACGGATGTGATCCTGGCGTTCATTGAGTCCTATGGCATCACCAATCTGACCGATGAGCCCTATCGTTCCGTGATGGCGCCCCGGCTGGACGCCATGGCGGATGAGCTGGCACAGGCGGGTCTGACCGTGGCCACCGGTCGGCTGGAATCGCCGATCCAGGGCGGCCAGTCCTGGCTTGGCCACCTCTCGGTACTCAGCGGGCAATGGATCGAGAACCAGCTGGCCTACGAAACGCTGCTGAGCAGCGACTACCCGACGCTGGTGGACGACTTCCGCCGCACCGGCCATGAAACGCTGGCGGTGATGCCCGCAATCACCCAACCCTGGCCGGAGGGCAAGCTGCTGGGCTATGACCGGATCTTCGATCACGATGACCTCGGCTACCAGGGCCCGCCCTTCAACTGGGTCACCATGCCGGATCAGTACACCTGGCACTGGTTCGGCCGCCAGCGCACGGAACGTCCCGGCCCAATGTTTGCGGAGCTGGCGCTGATCAGCAGCCACGCACCCTGGGTGCCCATTCTGCCGGTGCTTGAGCAATGGGATCGCATCGGGGACGGCCAGGTATTCCGGCAATGGGAGGGGGCCGGTGAGGCGCCGGCGTCGCTGTGGCGGGAACCGGACCGGGTGCGTGAGCATTACGCCCGGGCGACCGATTATGCCCTGGCGGTCGCCAGCGGCTTTGCCGTCCGCCACCTGGGCGACAACACCCTGATGTTCGTTCTGGGCGATCACCAGCCTGCGCCCCTGATCACCGGCGAAGGCGCGAGCCGCGATGTCATCGTCCATGTGATCAGCAGTGACCCGGCCCTGGTCGCGCCGTTTCTGTCCGGGGAGCTGCCCGGCTTCCGGCCGGGCACCCGGCCCGACATGGACACCGCTGGCGCGCCCATGAGCCGATTCCGAGCCTTTCTGCACCAACACTATGGCGCGCCCTGAGCAGCTGACAGCTCAATTGATTCCGGTCAAATATTGACCACAACCACCCTTGAAAACCGATCGGGAGCGCCTACATTCCAAGGTAGCAGATGTTCACGGATAACCGGCCGGTTGGCGCCGCCGGCAGGGAGCTGTTCCGCGAGCGAAGCTGATAACACATTTTCAGATTCGTTTTCGTACCAAGGAGGAATGACCATGAGCAACCTGACACGCTGGAACCCGATCAATGAATTCGAGGACCTGATGAACCGCTACAACCGGATGTTCGGGCTGACCCGGGCGGGCGAACGGGAAGGCAAAGACCTGTTCAGTCGCAGTGACTGGGCTCCGGCGGTGGATATCAAGGAAACCGACCAGGCCTTTACCGTCGAGGCCGAATTGCCGGGCATGTCCAAGGACGATGTGAAGGTGACCGTGGATGACGGTGTCCTGACCATCAAGGGTGAGCGCAAACAGGAAGAGGAGACCGAGGACAAAAAGATGCACCGCATCGAGCGGTTCTATGGCAGCTTCATGCGCCGCTTCACCCTGCCGGACAATGTGGACGAGAACAGCGTCAAGGCCAGCTTCAAGGATGGTCTGCTGACCCTGATCATCAACAAGGCCGAACCGAAGGAGCCGAAAGCCATCGAAGTGAACGTGGAGTAAGTCCGCTTCGCTTCACACTGACCCTTCTCCGGGCAGGCGCCGGGCTTACGCCCCGGCTACTGCCTTTCTTTTTACCCCGCCCGGCTCAGTCGGTGCGCAATTCCTCGACCACCGAGGCGGTCTCCGGGCGCACACCACGCCAGACCCGGAACGACTCGGCGGCCTGCTCCACCAGCATGCCGAGGCCATCAAACACCCGGGTTGCACCCTGATCCAGCGCCCATTGATTGAACGTGGTGGTCTTCAGCGAATACATCATGTCGTACACCACCGTCTTCGCGCCGATGACCTTCGGTGACAGGGCCGGGAGGTCCCCCTGCAGGCTGGCGCTGGTGCCGTTGATAATCACATCGAAGGGCTGGTCGGGCTCTCCGAAGCCGCAGGCGCTGAGGCGGGTGTCGCCGGCATCGTTGGCAAACAGATCCACCAGAGCCTCGGCTTTGGTTACGGTGCGGTTGGCGATCACCAGTTCCGCCGGCTGTTCCGCCAGCAGCGGTCCGATGACGCCGCGTACGGCACCGCCGGCGCCAAGCAACAGAATCCGGGCGCCCTTGAGGGTAACACCGTGGTTGTTGACCAGATCCCGGACGATACCGCAGCCATCGGTGTTATCCGCCACCAGTTGGCCGTTATCGTAGTACAGGGTATTGGCGGCGCCGGCCTTCTCCGCCCGCCCGGTCCGTTGGTCCGCCAACTGCCAGGCCTGTTCCTTGAACGGGACCGTGACATTGACGCCTTTGCCGCCCCGCTCGAAGAATTGCCGGACGGTACCGGCGAAGTCCTCGAGCGGCGCCTGGATGGCGGTATATTCCACCGGCTCGCCGGTCTGCTGGGCAAACAGGCTGTGAATCCGTGGGGATTTGCTGTGGCTGATCGGATGCCCGATCACCGCGTACAGATCATTGGTCATGGTTCTCTCCCAGCCAGTCCCGGCCCGTGAGAAAATACTCGGTCAGCCGAGCTTCCTCGGTCCCCGGCTCCGGCACCCGGTTATAGTCCCAGCGCACCAGCGGTGGCAGGGACATCAGGATCGACTCGGTCCGGCCGCCGGACTGCAGCCCGAACAGGGTCCCCCGGTCATACACCAGGTTGAACTCGACATAACGGCCGCGGCGATACAGCTGGAAGTTGCGCTCGCGTTCACCGTAATCCATGCCCATCCGTTTCCGTACGATCGGTTCATAAGCTTCAATATAGCTGTCGCCCACCGATTGCATCAGGGCGAAGTCCTTTTCGAAATCACCGGTATTGTGATCGTCGAAGAACAGACCGCCGACGCCCCTGGGCTCGGCCCGATGCTTGAGGTAGAAATAATCGTCACACCAGTCCTTGAAGCGGCGGTAGGTGTCCTCGCCGAAGGGCTCGCAGGCCGCTTTCGCGGTCTGGTGCCAGTGCACGCAGTCCTCGTCAAACCCGTAGTAGGGCGTCAGGTCGTATCCGCCACCGAACCAGTACACCGGCTCACCGTCCTTGGGCGTGGCAATGAAGAACCGGACATTGGCGTGGGAGGTGGGCACGTAGGGGTTGTTCGGGTGAATCACCAGGGAAACACCCATGGCCTGCCAGGGGGCGCCCGCCAGATGGGGCCGGTAAGCTGTGGCGGAGGCGGGCATGGTGTCTCCCATGACATGGGAGAAGTTCACGCCGCCTTTTTCGAACACCCGGCCCTCACTGATGACCCGGCTGATGCCCCCGCCGCCTTCAGGACGGTCCCAGGAATCCCGGATGAACGAGGCCTCACCGTCCACCGCCTCCAGGCGACGGCAGATGTTTTCCTGCAGGCCGAGCAGGTATTCCTTGACGGCCTGACTGTCGGGTTGTTGTGACATGGGCTCTCCTATCGAAGCTGCTGGCCGGTGACGATATCAATAATGCGGCTGGGTTTACGATTGCCACCGAGTTCACCGGGCACGATCCAGTCCAGCTGGTCACCAAAGTAGCGGCGGACCTGCCAGGAATGTCGGGCCGGCTGGCGCCCGGCGGGATTGCAGGAGGTGGAGACCAGCGGCATACCGGCCGCCTCGCACAGGGAACGGACCACCGGATGGTCGCTGACCCGCACCGCAATGGAGCTGTGGCGGCCCCGGACCCACTCCGGAATCTGTTCGTTCACATCCGGCAGCAGGCAGGTCACAGGCCCCGGCCAGTGGCTCACGGCGGTTTCCTGGAGGTTCGCCGGCAACGGGTCGAGCAGGAAACGCACCTGCTCAACCGAAGCGGCCACCAGGATCATGCCCTTTTCCATGGGGCGCTGTTTCAGTTCCAGGATTCGCTCTACCGCCAGGACATCCCAGGGATCACACCCCAGGCCCCAGACCGCTTCGGTCGGGTAGGCGATGACACCGCCCCCGAGCAGGGTGCGGCGGGCGCGAAGGCGTTGCCAGTCAGTCAGTGATTTGGACACGGGCATTGAGAATCATCTGTTCAGAACGGGGTGAAACAGGGCACCGGGCTCAGGCGATTCGCAGGTAGCCGCCTGGCGCTGAACTGGCCAGCCCTTCCAGCTCCAGCAGCAACAGAGACTGCATCAGCTGGTCTGCGGCCAATCCGGTTGCCGAACCCAGTGCATCGGTTGAAACCGGATCATACCCTAATGCCTCAAGTACCGCGATTTCCCGTTGCCCCAGACGCGGCAGATCCGGCGCCCCCGGCTGCCCGCCGGGATCCGCTGCCCCGGCTTGTGGGGACCACCAGGCGCCCAGCTCTTCCAGCACATCGTCCACGGTTTCCACCAGACGGGCGCCCTGCTTGATCAGGTGGTGACAGCCGCGGGCCACCGGACTGTGGACGGAACCGGGAATGGCAAACACCTCGCGCCCCTGCTCCAGCGCCAGCCTGGCAGTGATCAGCGAGCCGCTCTTGAGACCCGCCTCCACCACCAGTACGCCCCGGGACAACCCGCTGATGATCCGGTTGCGTTGGGGGAAATGGGCAGCACGGGCCGGCGTCCCCGGGGGATATTCCGACACCAGCACGCCCTGTTCGATCACCCGCTGGCCCAGTCTCTGGTGCTGGCGGGGATAGATCTGGTCCAGCCCGCAACCGATAACCGCGATGGTGGGAAAGCCGGCATCCAGGGCCCCGGCGTGGGCGGCACCGTCCACACCCAGGGCGAGGCCACTGGTGACCACCAGTTCCCGGCGACTGAGTTCCGCCGCGAACCGGCGGGCATGGTCCAGGCCCGGGCGGGTGGCATGACGACTTCCGACAATGCCAATCTGGTCCCGGCCGAGCAGGGCGGGATCGCCCAGGGTATAGAGTACCAGGGGCGCGTCATGGATGTGGCGCAGTGCTTCGGGATAGTCGGCATCGGGCCAGGCAACGATGTGGATGCCGTGTTGGCCGCAAGCAATGAGGGCCTCCGCGATTTCCATCAGGGCAGGGTGGCTGGCGTCTTTATCCTGCCAGGCGCGGATTCCGGTAACGGTTTCCGGATGCAGACCCACTGCTTTCAGGGTGGCGGCATTCATGGCCAACAGATCGGTCAGTTGTTCGGTTGCGGCCATCGCGGCCTCACGCCGCCGGATACCGAACCGGGGCAGGGTTGCCAGCAGGAGCCAGGGCGCAGCGGGATGTTCAAGCGCCTGGCAGAATCGGTCGCGGGAACCCGCGCCGGAAAGCATTTCGTTCATGATTCTTCATCCTTGAAAACAACAATGGCCGGGCAATCCCGCCCGGCCATTCAACTTGCAGCTGGAAGCTTCTGTCCGATCAGGGGTTGGTGACCTTGTCACCCACGGACAGCGGGCGGGTAGCCTGCAGGACCAATCCGTAGCTCATCTTCTCGTAGGCCTGGAACACCATCAGTAGCCCGGCACGCTCGGAGGGCAGCTCGATGGTCTCACCGGTGACCGGATCCCGTACCAGGTTGCCGCTCTTGAGCACCGCCATGACATTGCCGGGCTCGAGGCCATCCCGTTCACCGCGGTTGATCGCCACCACGTCGTACTGACCGATCTGGCTGACACCGCCATCGACGGCAATCATCTCACCCTCGACGGTTTCATCCGGCGAGCTGGGCACAAAACTGGTGGCAATCGGGCGATCGACGCTGGTCAGCAGGCGATCCCCGATGCGGATTTCCTGGTTGGACTTGGTCAGCCGCAGGGTCAACACATCCCCGTTCTCGGCAGTGATGTTGCCGGCACCGATGCTGCGGGCTTCCAGACCCAGGAACTCGCCGGTATCCGGATCGCGGAATTCCTTGGTCCGTCGGAAGATACCCACCTTGTCGGCCGGCTTGTCGCCCCGTGCATAGACCCGGTCACCGGCACCGGTGATGATACGGCCGTCTTCGCCTTCAAGGACGTAGGGCGCACCCTCGAGCTCTTCCGGGGTCACGATACGGGTATCGGTCAGGAAGCTGCTGATGGCATCCAGCGGAATGGCCGGGATCGGGGTATCAATCGGCTCGGAACGGACCTGGGGCGAGAGCTTCACCACGCCGTTGGAAGCCACCTTGGTGATCCGCGGCTTGCCGTCGATGTAGACCAGGGCGAGGCGATCACCGGGGTAGATGAGGTGCGGGTTGGCAACCTGGGGGTTAACGTGCCAGATTTCCGGCCAGTACCAGGGATTGTTCAGAAAGCGCGCCGAAATGTCCCAGAGGGTGTCCCCCTTCACGACAGTGTAACGCTCGGGGTGGTCGGACCGCAGTTCCGGTTGAGCCTGGGCCCAGGAAGTGAACAGCAGCGCAGTGGCTGCCAGAGCGTACAGCAGTTTCCTCATTGTGTAAGTCCTTGATCGCGTGCCTTGAGTCTTTGCATTCTGTTGGGATGCAGCCGGAGTATCTGCAGCTTATTACGTTGTTATTCCTGATACTATAGAAGAAGTCTCGGAAATTGTGATGTTATCTTTTGTTCTTCCAGTGAATTCTATTCTGCCTGTGAAAGATTTTAACTATTAACTGATCAGTTTGTACTCAATCGTGGAATTGGGGGATAATATCGAGACTTCCTTCACAGGATTACAAAACTCAAACGGTAGCCGGGCAGATTGCCTGAACTGCCGGACATACGGACCAGAAACGCGAGCGTTATGATACTAGAAATCCTCGAATACCCGGATCCCCGTCTGCGCACCATCGCCAAGCCGGTGGACGAAGTCACAGACGACATCCGCAAGCTGATCGACGACATGTTCGAGACCATGTACGATGCGCCCGGAATCGGTCTGGCGGCAACCCAGGTCAATGTTCACAAACAGATCATCGTGATGGACCTGTCCGAGGACAAGAGCGAGCCGCGGGTATTCATCAACCCCCAGGTGGAAGTCCTGGATGGTGACTACGAAGCCATGCAGGAAGGCTGTCTCTCCGTCCCCGGTTTCTACGAGGACGTGGAACGCATCGAACACTGCCTGATCCGGGCATTGGACCGTAACGGCGAGCCCTTCGAGATTGAGGCGCAAGGTCTGCTGGCGGTCTGTATCCAGCACGAGATGGACCACCTCAACGGCAAGCTGTTCGTGGACTATCTCAGCGCCCTGAAGCGGAACCGGATCAAGAAGAAACTGGAAAAGCTTCATCGCAAGAGTGCCTGATCTGTTTCAGGCCACCAGAACAGACAGGCAGTGACGGACCGGGCGATGACCCGGTCTTTTCGTATTCAACGGAACAGAGACGACACCACAGTGCGAATCGTATTTGCCGGCACGCCGGATTTTGCCGCTACCGCCCTGACGGCCCTTCTGGCCACCCACCACGACATCGTCGGCGTCTACTCACAGCCGGACCGACCCGCCGGGCGCGGCCGCAAGCTGATGCCCAGCCCGGTCAAAAAAGTGGCCCTCGAAGCGGACCTGCCGGTGTTCCAGCCCGAGAATTTCCGCAGCCCGGAAGCCCGCCAGGAACTGGCGATGCTGAACCCGGATGTGATGATTGTTGCCGCCTACGGCCTGATCCTGCCCAAGACCGTGCTGGAAATCCCGGCCCACGGCTGCCTGAATATCCACGCCTCACTGCTGCCACGCTGGCGCGGTGCCGCCCCGATCCAGCGGGCCATTGCCGCCGGCGACCGGGAAACCGGCATCACCATCATGCAGATGGACGAAGGCCTCGATACCGGCGCCATGCTGCTGAAAACCATCACCCCCATCCAGGATGACGACACCGGCGGCAGTCTCCATGACCGGCTGGCAACCCTGGGCGGGGAGGCCATCGTCCAGGCAGTGGCCCTGCTGGAGAAAGGTGAATTGTCCGGGGAAGCCCAGAACGACGACCTGGCCTGCTACGCCCACAAGCTGTCCAAGGAGGAAGGCCATATCGACTGGCACCAGACCGCCACCGACATCGAACGGCTGGTGCGCGCTTTCAACCCCTGGCCGGGCACCTACACCGACCTTGACGACCAGCGCATCCGCATTCACGAGGCCCGCGCTCTCACCGATGCCTCCACCGGAACCCCGGGCACCGTGATCCGTCGGGAACGGGAAGGCATCGACGTGGCCTGCGGTGCAGGCACCCTGCGTATCACCCGCCTGCAGCTGCCCGGAGCCCGCGCCCAGAGCGTCAACGACCTGATCAACGGCGGCAAGCAGCTGTTGCTGCCCGGCCAGGAGCTGAACTGATATGGGCTCCGGCCAACAACCCATGCGGTCGGTGGCGGCCAGCGTCCTGCTGGCGGTCGAGCAGGGCCAGTCCCTGTCCCAGTGCCTGCCACCGGCCCTGAACCGGGTCGGGGAAGGCGAACGGGCGGAACTGCAGGCACTGTGTTACGGCACCTGCCGCTGGTTCCACCGGCTCGATGGTGAACTACAGGGCCGGCTGAAAAAACCGCTGCGCAAACCGGACCGCATCGTCCACCACCTGATGCTGGTCGCCCTGTTCCAGCTCCGGTTCAGCGAACAGGCCACCTACGCCGTGCTCAATGAATCGGTGGAAGCCTGCCGGGCCCTGGACAAGCCGCACCTGACCGGACTGGTCAACGGGCTACTGCGCGCCGCCGAGCGCGAAGGTGCCCCCGAGCCGAACGACGACGCCGAACGCTTCAGCCACCCCCAGTGGATGGTGGACAAGCTGCGCCATAACTGGCCGCAGGACTGGCAACGGATCCTGGAAGCCAACAACACCCAGGCTCCCATGACCCTACGGGTCAATGCCCTGCGTTTCAGCCGCGAACACTACCTGGGCCTGCTGGACGAGGCGGGCATCGAGGCCACAGCGACGCGGTTCGCACCCCACGCTATCCAGCTGGCCCGGCCGGTGCCGGTGGACCGCTTGCCCTGGTTCGCCGACGGCGCCGCCAGCGTCCAGGACGAAGCCGCCCAGCTGTGTACCACCCTGCTGGATCTTGCCCCCGGCCAGCGGGTCCTGGATGCCTGCGCGGCCCCAGGCGGCAAGACCTGCGCAATCCTGGAAGCCTGCGGGGAACTATCCGAGGCGGTTGCCATTGACGAATCCGCCGAACGCCTGCCCCGGGTACAGGAAAACCTGGACCGCCTCGACCTCACCGCCACCCTGAAACAGGCGGATGCGGCGGATATCGACAGCTGGTGGGATGGCGCCGAATTCGACCGCATTCTGCTGGATGTGCCCTGCAGCGCCACCGGCGTGATCCGCCGGCATCCGGACATCAAACTGCTGCGGCGGGAATCGGACATCACTCCCCTGGCGGGCATCCAGATGGGGCTGCTCAAGGCCATGTGGTCTATCCTCAAACCCGGTGGCCGCCTTGTGTATGCGACCTGTTCCGTGTTCCCCCAGGAAAACCACCGTATAATCCAACGGTTCAGGAAACAGCAGCCGGACGCCGGCCTGATCGAGCCGGATGTGGCCTGGGGCCGGGACACCGGCGCCGGTCGCCAGTTGCTGCCGGACCCTGACAGCCACGATGGCTTCTTTTACGCGGTACTGGAGAAACCCGAACCATGAAGATCCTGATTCTCGGCGCCGGCCAGGTGGGCGGAACCCTGGCCGAAAACCTCGCCAACGAAGCCAACGACATCACCGTGGTCGACAGTGACAGCGTCCGGCTGCGGGAACTCCAGGATCGCCTGGACATCCGGACGGTCCAGGGCAAGGCCTCCTACCCGACGGTACTCCGCCAGGCCGGTGCCGAAGACGGCGACATGGTGATCGCCGTGACCAACAGCGACGAGACCAACATGGTTGCCTGCCAGGTCACCAAACTGCTGTACAAGACCCCGACCACCATCTGCCGGGTCCGGGCCAACGCCTACCTGGCCAAGCCTGAGCTGTTCTACCAGCGGGACAAAGCCAAGGACCTGGACAGCCTGCGCGGTTTTCCCATCGACGTCCTGATCAGCCCCGAGCACTTGGTGACCAAGCACATCACCCGGCTGATCGAATACCCGGGTGCCCTGCAGGTACTGGAGTTCTCCAAGGGTCTGGCGCGGCTGGTGGCGATCCAGGCCACCGAGGGCGGGCCACTGGTGGGGCACGAGCTGTCCTACCTGCGAACCCACATGCCCAAGATCGATACCCGGGTAGCCGCCATCTTCCGCAAGGACCGGGCGATCATGCCCCAGGGCGACACCGTGATCGAAGACGGTGATGAGGTGTTCTTCATCGCCGGCGCCGACCACATTCGCTCGGTGATGAGCGAATTGCAGCCCCTGGAGAAGCCTTATAAAAAGATCTTCATTTGCGGTGGTGGCAACATCGGCCAGCGCCTGGCCAGCACCCTGGAGGGGCGCTACCAGGTCAAGCTGCTGGAGCGGGACCACGAACGCTGCGTGATGCTGTCCGAGAACCTGCGCAAGACCGTGGTGCTGGAAGGGGATGCCGCCAACAAGGACATTCTGCTGGAAGAGAACATCGAGAACACCGATGTTTTCTGCGCGGTGACCAACGATGACGAGGCCAACATCATGGCCTCCCTGCTGGCCAAACGACTCGGCGCCCGCAAGGTGCTGACCCTGATCAACAACCCCGATTACGTGGACCTGATCCAGGGCGGGGATATCGATGTCGCCATCTCGCCGCAACAGACCACCATCGGCAGCTTGCTCACCCACGTTCGTCGGGGTGACGTAGTAAACGTTCACTCACTGCGGCGCGGCGCGGCCGAAGCCATCGAGGCCATCGCCCACGGTGATCACCGGTCCTCGAAGGTGGTGGGCAAACGGCTGGACGAGATCTCCCTGCCGGAAGGCACCACCATCGGTGCCATCGTCCGCCACAACGAGGTCCTGATCGCCCACGACCACCTCCGTGTGCAGCCGGACGACCACGTGATCCTGTTCCTGGTGGACAAGACCAAGATCAGGGATGTGGAGAAACTTTTCCAGGTCGGCCTGACCTTCTTCTAGTTCAAAATCAACGCAGTGAAGACCTCTTAGAAATACCGCATTGGCAAGCGTATAATGCGCCTTTTTTCGGAGTGCCCCGGAGGATGATCGGGGCGCCACACACAGACTGAATCAGCAGGCAAACGTCGTGACAGACAAGGCAACGAACAACTCCGCGCCGGATATCAAGACCTTCCAGGGTCTGATCCTGGCTCTGCAGAATTTCTGGGCGCAGCACGGCTGCGTGGTTCTCCAGCCCCTGGATATGGAAGTGGGCGCCGGTACGTTTCACCCGGCCACCTTCCTGCGGGCGATCGGTCCGGAGACCTGGAATGCGGCCTACGTTCAGCCCAGCCGTCGCCCCACCGACGGCCGTTACGGGGAAAACCCCAACCGTCTGCAACACTACTACCAATTCCAGGTGGTCCTGAAGCCGTCCCCGGACAACATCCAGGAGCTTTACCTGGATTCCCTGCGGGCCCTGGGCCTGGACCCGCTGGTCCACGACATCCGCTTCGTCGAGGATAACTGGGAATCCCCGACCCTCGGCGCCTGGGGTCTGGGCTGGGAAATCTGGCTCAACGGCATGGAGGTAACCCAGTTCACCTACTTCCAGCAGGTGGGCGGCCTGGAGTGCTATCCGGTGACCGGCGAGCTGACCTACGGCCTGGAGCGGATCGCCATGTACCTGCAGGGCGTGGACAGCGTCTATGACCTGGTGTGGACCGAAGGCCCGGATGGCGTCGTCACTTACGGTGATGTGTTCCACCAGCAGGAAGTGGAGATGTCCACCTACAACTTCGAGCAGGCGGATACCGAGTTTTTGTTCCACAGCTTCGACGTCCACGAGCGCGAGAGTGCCCGGCTGATCGAGGCCGGCCTGCCGCTGCCGGCCTATGAACAGGTGCTGAAAGCCTCCCATACCTTCAACCTGCTGGATGCGCGCCACGCCATCTCCGTGACCGAACGTCAGCGTTTCATCCTGCGCGTACGTACCCTAGCCCGTGCCGTGGCCCAGGCCTACTTCGACAGCCGCCGCAAGCTCGGCTTCCCGCTGGCCCCCGAGGCCCTGAAACAGGAAGTGCTGTCTGCGGCAGAAGCCGCTGAGGCCAAGGCCAACGGCAAGAAGAAAGGCAAGAAAGCGAAGAAGGCACAGCAGGAACAGGGGAACGCATAACCATGGCTACACAGGATTTTCTGGTTGAACTGGGCACCGAAGAACTGCCCCCCAAGGCCCTCAAACCACTGTCTGATGCCTTTACCCAGGGTATCGCCAAGGGCCTCGAAGACGCCGGCATCGAATTCGCCAAGGTCGAAGCCTTTGCCGCGCCCCGCCGACTGGCTGTCCGGGTCCGCGACCTGGCCGACGCCCAGCCGGACAAGCCGGTAGAGAAGCGTGGCCCGGCGGTTAAAGCCGCCTTCGACGACTCCGGCAACCCGACCCGGGCACTGACCGGGTTCGCCACCTCCCTGGGCATCACCCCGGACCAGCTCGACACCATGGAAACCGACAAGGGTGCCTGGGTGGTCTATCGCACTGTGGAGAAGGGCCGGCCGACCGTGGAACTGATGCCGGAACTGGTGGAACAGTCCCTGGCCGCCCTGCCGATTCCCAAGCGCATGCGCTGGGGCGCCCACCGCACCGAGTTTGTCCGCCCGGTGCACTGGCTGGTCCTCCTGTTCGGCAACAAGGTAATCGACACCCCGATCATGGGCCTGAAGCCGGGCAACACCACCCGCGGCCACCGGTTCCATTGCCCGAAGCCGCTGATCGTACCCACTCCGAATGACTACGAGGTGGTACTCAAGCAGGAAGGCTACGTGCTGGCGGACTTCGCCGAGCGCCGGGAGCATATCCGTGCCGGTGTTGCTGCCCTGGCCGAGAAGGAAGCCGGCGGCAAGGCGGTCATCGACGAGGACCTGCTGGACGAGGTTACCGCCCTGAACGAGTGGCCGGTGCCGCTGATGGGCCGGTTCGAGGAGCGCTTCCTCGAGGTTCCGGCGGAAGCCCTGATCTCCTCGATGAAGGAGCACCAGAAGTATTTCCACGTGGTGGACAAGGACGGCAAGATGCTGCCGCTGTTCATTACCGTGGCCAACCTGGAAAGCAAGGACCCTAGCCAGGTCATCTCCGGTAACGAAAAAGTGATCCGCCCGCGCCTGGCCGACGCCGCCTTCTTCTACGACACCGATCGCAAGACCCGGCTGGAAGACCGCATCGAGTCCCTCAAGCCGATTGTGTTCCAGGAGAAGCTGGGCAGCATCTACGACAAGTCCGTGCGGGTCGCCGCCCTGGCGAAGAAGATCGCCGAGGCGATCAACAGTGATCCGGCCTTGGCCGAGCGGGCGGCCATGCTGGCCAAGACTGACCTGGTCACCGAAATGGTGCTGGAGTTCACCGACCTGCAGGGCATCATGGGCCAGTACTATGCCGCCAACGATGGCGAGCACGAGGAGGTCGCGAAGGCGCTGAACGAGCAGTACATGCCGCGCTTTGCCGGCGATGACCTGCCCGGCACCCTGACCGGCTGTGCCGTCGCCATTGCCGACCGAATCGATTCCCTGGTCGGCCTCTTCGGCATCAATCAGCCGCCCTCAGGCACCCGCGATCCGTTCGGGCTGCGCCGCGCCGCTCTGGGCGTGCTGCGCATCATCATCGAACGCGAGCTGCCGCTGGATTTGCAGACCGTCTGCGAATGGGCAGAGCAGAA
Organism: Marinobacter pelagius; assembly: GCF_003315345.1. Lineage (GTDB taxonomy): Bacteria > Pseudomonadota > Gammaproteobacteria > Pseudomonadales > Oleiphilaceae > Marinobacter > Marinobacter pelagius_A. The sequence goes on along the minus strand of NZ_QNRO01000009.1, from coordinate 45,172 downwards.
CTTCACCGTGCTGACCGAGCAGGATACCGCCAGCACCGTGGTGGACTATATGCTCGAGCGCTTCCGCGCCCATTACGAAGAGCAGGGCATCGGCGCCGAGGTTTACCTGGCCGTGCACGCCCGCCGACCCACCAGGCCGCTGGACTTCGACCGCCGGGTGAAGGCTGTGGAAGCCTTCCGTCAGCTACCGGAAGCCCAGGCGCTGGCGGGCGCCAACAAGCGGGTGTCCAACATCCTGACCAAGCAGGGTGGCGACGGCATCGGCGAAACCGTGGACGACAGCCTGTTGCAGGACGCCGAGGAAAAGACCCTGGCGGCGCAGGTGGAAGAGCAGGCCCAAAAAGTCCTGCCATTGTTCGAGCAGGGCGACTACGCCAGTGCCCTGAGCTCCCTGGCCAGCCTGCGGGAGCCGGTGGATACCTTCTTCGACGAGGTCATGGTCATGGCCGAGGACGAGTCGATCCGCAACAACCGCCTGGCCCTGCTCAACCGCTTGCGCAACCTGTTCCTGCGGGTGGCGGACATCTCCCTGTTGCCCACCGCCGGGTAACAGGGAGGGTAATACGGCCGGTCTCCGCAGTTATACGGACGAAAATTCCCCGCCCGAGGGGTAGCCAAAACTCGTTTAATCCGTATAATACCGGCCGTTGTTCGGCGTGTGGCGCAGCTTGGTAGCGCACTTCGTTCGGGACGAAGGGGTCGCAGGTTCGAATCCTGCCACGCCGACCACTTTCCCGCCTTTCTGTATCTCCTTTTTATAATTCGTAACACCGTTTCCGTGTCAGGTTATTGCACCTGAAGCCCATGAATTTCGGTATCCTCTATAAATCTGCTTGAGATCAAAGGGGTTATTTTGATGAATGAGGCGATTGACCAGTGATGCAAATACTTACTGCTCCACCAAAATCAACTCCCCAAGCTCAAACCCCTCTGCCTCAGCCCGGGATTTGAACGCCTCCAGCACCTCGTCACTCACCTCCGGTGTCCGGGACATCAACCACAGGTAATCCCGGTTGTAACCGGTCAGGTAAGCCGTGGAGTAGTCCTCATCCAGCCAGAACACCACGTAAGAGCCGTAAAAGGGCCCGAAGAAGGACACTTTCAGGTGGCCCACATCGCTGTCGCCCACAAACACGGCGCGGCCTTCGGCTTGTTCCCACTCTCCTTCTTCGGCGTTGTAACCCCGGTTGATGACTTTGATGCTGCCGTCCTCATTCAGGGTGTACTCGGCGGTCACCTTGCTCAGGCCTTCCTCGAAGGAGTGGTCCAGGCGGGCGATCTCGTACCAGGTGCCCAGGTAGCGGTCTTTGTCGAAGCCGGTGACCGGTTCAATGCCTTCGGGCAGGCCGGTGCAGCCAGCCAGTAGCAGCAGGGTGGCAGCAATCACGGGCAGGGCTTTCATGGGGTTCTCCTCAAACCGACGGATGTCTGCGGAACCATACCAGAGCCGCAGCGAAAAACACGCCATCAAAATGGCCGCCACCAGGGCCAGGCTTCGGAATCAGGCCGGTCACATTACAGCAGGGATTCGATCGGCATCAGCGACCAGAAAAACACCAGCATCCGCTTCAACGGCCCGGTTCCCGGTTCATGGCTGTAGGTCACCATCCGGTGTTCCTGTTGTTCCAGCCAGCGCAGTTCGCCGTCCTCATCCAGTACTACTCGATACGCGGTGAATCGGACCTGTTGATCAAACTCGCGTTCCAGCGCCCGGGCCAGTTCCGGGCTCTCGATCACAAATCCCAGTTCGGTATTGAGATGGATAGAGCGGGGATCGAAATTGAACGAGCCCACGAACAGGGTCTCACCATCAACCGCGAAGGTCTTGGCATGCAGACTGGACGCCGAACTGCCCACCATGCCGGATTGCAGGTCCTGCTCCCGCGGGGGATCGTTGTCGAGCCGGCGCATCTCCCATAGCTCCACACCCGACCGCAGCAGGGGCTTGCGGTACTTGCTGTAGGCGGCATGAACCAGGGCTACATCGTTGGCTTCCAGGGAGTTGGTCAGTACCCGCACCTCCACACCCCGCTCTTCCAGCTTCCGGAACAGTTCCACTCCGGCATCCCGGGGGATGAAGTACGGTGAGACCAGGGTAATGCTTCGTTCCGGGTTCTCCAGTGCCCGGGCCAGCTGGCGACTGAGCAGATCCTCCTTAACATTGCGGCCCATGACTTTGGCAGGATCATCGCTGACCATGACGACTGGTGCCCAGCTGAAAGTCAGTTCCCCGGCCAACAGCTTCCTCAGGAATCCGGAATCCTCCAGCGCGTGAACATACACGGAAGCGGCATCACTGTTCTCGGCACCGCTGAACAGGTTGCCAAGAGCGGCAACCGCATCGGATTCGGGTTCGCCGAGGATCCGCTGCGCCGGCCAGGCGGCGCTACTGTCCCAATAGCGGTCGAAATCCCGGGAAACCTCATCCACCGCCGGGCCGATGGCCAGGACATCCAGATCCGCAAACAGGGTGCCCTGGCCGGCACCGAAGTACTCGTCGGCGATGTTCCGGCCACCAATGATCGTAGCCTGGTTGTCCGCGGTGAAGGACTTGTTGTGCATCCGGTAATTCAGACGCCGAAAATCCGTGAAATAACCCAGCCACTTGGGATTACGGACCACAAACGGGTTGAACAGGCGAATCTCGATGCTGGGGTGCTGACTCAAGGCCGCCAGGATGTCGTCCATGCCGGCGATGCCATTGTCATCCAGCAACAACCGCACCCTGACCCCTCGTTCCGCCGCCCGATAAAGGGTGTACAGCATCAGGGTGCCGGTGGTGTCCGGACGCCAGATGTAGTACTGGACATCGAGACTGGTTTCGGCCGCCTCGGCCAGCAGCGCACGCACGGCGAAGGCATCGAAGGGATCCGGTAGCAGGACAACGCCACTCTCGCCGGGATGGGCGTCAGTTTTTGGGGTAATGGCCTGGCCCAGAACCGTTTCCCGGGTCTGGGACTGGGGAATGGATCGGCTGTCAGGCCGGTCCGCCAGTGGTGGCAGAGCACAACCCGATAGCAGAAGGATGGCCAATCCTGTAAAGATTTGCCGACGGTGCTCTGCCAGGTTATGTAACAAAAATAGCCTCACCACATGGGCCTTTCAGGGAAAACTCTGTCTCCTGTGGACAATATATGCGCTCTCCCGGGTTTCGGAAACAAAACGGCTAGACATCCCTGCCATAAAACCTTAATGGAATAACGTTATACTCGTATTGATATAAGGAAATCTCGCGGGTAATCTGACTCGGCCGTGAATCGAAAGGCTACCGGTTTCGGATCGTCACAGCCGTTGACCGGCATCAACTTTCGTTTCTGTTCTTGTTAGAACCCCGGACGGGTTCTGACATCTGGTCTAGGATTTCAGTATCCGTATCCGGGCTGTACCTGTCTTCGCAAATCCGAAATGAGCGATACCGCTCCTGGGAGAGGCCTCCATGAAAACCCTGTTATTGTCACTGCTCATCACTTTTGGTCTGGCATTCCAGGCGCAGGCAGAAGAAGCGCTGTCTGTTACCCCCGAGGAAACCTTTAAAATGACTCAGGAACAGGGCGATGAGATCCTGTTCATTGATGTCCGGGACCCCGTCGAGATCATGTTCATCGGTTTCACCGATACGGTGGATGCCAACATTCCATTCAAACTGGTGGACCGCTCCCGCTTCAATGAAGAGAAAGCCAGGTTCGCCATGGATACCAATCCGGACTTCGTCGCGGATGTCGACAAGGCGCTCGAAGCCAAGGGGCTGGACCGGGATGCCCTGATCATCACCATGTGTCGCTCCGGCTCCTCCCGTGGCAAGCCCAGCGCCGAGTACCTGCTGGAGCGGGGCTTCACCAATGTGAAATACATTGACCACGGCTTCCAGGGCAGCAGCGCCAAAGAAGGCAAGATGAAGGGATTTCGGGTGGTGAACGGCTGGCAGAATTCCGGTCTGCCCTGGTCCATGGATATCAATCCGGACAAGATCTATCGTCCCTGATCATAACGTCAGACCCTGGATAGGGCACCAATGGCCAGAGCCCGGGCTCTGGCCTGCCCTGTTCTGAGAATGGACTATGCTGTACCGGGGAGACCCCGAGCGTGGAGGGAATCATGGTAACAACAGGATGTGTCTATTTCAGGCCGGGCATAGCCAAAGCTTTTCTGGCCGTGCTGGCTCTGGCAGTTATTTCTGTAGCCCAGGGAGCGGAACGATCACCCCCCACCGCGGACCACAGCAAGTTCGAAGCGCTCAAAGGCCCCTTTGAAGACGCCACAGAAGTCACCGAAGCATGCCTGGGCTGCCACACCGAGGCGGCCGACCAGGTGAAGGACACCACCCATTGGACCTGGCTCTACGACCACCAGGAAACCGGCCAGCAACTGGGCAAGAGCAAGGTGATCAACAGTTTCTGTGGAATGCCGGTGACCAACGAGGCCCGCTGCACCTCCTGCCACGTCGGCTATGGCTGGGAAGACATGAACCAGCCACCTCCCCAGGCAGACTCGGCGGTGGATTGCCTGGTCTGCCACGACACCACCGGCGACTACTGGAAGTTTCCGACCCTGGCCGGGCACCCCACCTACGTATCCCGGGAATGGCCGAAAGGCAGTGGCAACTTGGTGCAGCCGCCCGATCTGACCAATATTGCCCAGAATGTCGGTCCCTCCGGCCGGGCCACTTGCGGCAGCTGCCATTTCTATGGCGGTGGCGGTGATGGCGTCAAGCACGGTGATCTGGACTCATCCCTGGTGAATCCGCCCAAGGCACTGGACGTTCACATGTCCCCTGAAGGTCTCGATTTCGCCTGTTCTGATTGTCACTCCACCTGGGGCCACAACGTATCCGGCAGCCGTTACCAGGTTGAAGCCAAGGATACCCTCGGCATTGACGTCCCGGGCCACACCGACATGACCCGAACCACCTGCGAGTCCTGTCATGGTGCCAGCCCGCACGAGCAGCAGAAACTCAACGACCATGTGGATACCCTGGCCTGCCAGACCTGCCATGTGCCGGAATTCGCCCGGGGCGGCGTCCCCACCAAGATGTGGTGGGACTGGTCCACGGCCGGCAAGCTGGATGAGGATGGTAACCCCATCACCGAATACGACGAGAACGGCCACGTCAGTTACCTGAGCGAGAAAGGCAACTTCCGCCACGGCGAGGACGTGGTGCCGCATTATGCCTGGTTCGACGGTACCGTTGAGTACACCCTGATCGACGAAAAACTGGATCTGTCCAACCCGCCCATCAATATCAACCGCATTGACGGTGGCCCGGACGACCCGGATTCCCGGATCTGGCCGTTCAAGCTGATGCGCGGCAAACAGCCTTACGATACCGAGCTGGGCACCCTGCTGGTCACCCATGTCTTTGGGGCGGATGACACCTCCCTGTGGAGCAACTTCAACTGGCAGAAAGCCCTGGAGGCGGGTAGCGAGATGTCCGGAATGCCGTTCAGTGGCCAGTTCGACTTTGTCGAAACCCGGATGTACTGGCCCATTGCCCACATGGTGCCGCCGGCGGAGCAGGCGCTGGACTGTGGCTCCTGCCACGCGGCCGAGAGCCGGCTGGCCGGGGTCGGGGGCATCTACATGCCCGGGCATGACAGCAACATCTGGCTTGACCGGCTTGGCTGGCTGGCCGTCGCGCTGACCCTGCTGGGCGTGATTCTCCACGCCATCGCACGGATGATCTTCAAGGGGAGGGGGCACTCATGAGCCGGGTAATGATCTATAAACGCTTCGAGCGCTTCTGGCACTGGTGCCAGGCATTGCTGATCTTCACCCTGCTGATCACCGGGTTCGAGATCCACGGCAGCCATTCCTGGCTGGGGTTCGGCGACGCCGCCCGGATCCACACCCTGGCCGCCTGGGCCCTGATCGTGCTCTGGCTGTTTGCCATCTTCTGGCACTTCACCACCGGTGAATGGCGCCAGTACATACCCACGAAGAACGGCCTGTTTGCCGTCATCCACTATTACCTGATTGGTACTTTCACCGATGCCGAGCACCCCTACCGCAAGACCACCAGGGCAAAGCATAACCCGTTGCAACGGCTGGCTTACCTGTTCTTCAAGGTGGTGATCTCACCGGTGATCTGGGTGACCGGGCTGCTCTACCTGTTCTATAACGACTGGCCGGCAACCCTCGCCGGTGCCCTGGAACTGGAGTGGGTGGCGCTGGTACACACCGGAGCGGCCTTCGCCATGCTGGTGTTCATCATTGCCCACGTTTACATGACCACCATGGGCCACACCCTGACCAGCCACATCAAACCGATGGTGACCGGCTACGAGGATCTTGACCAGTAATCCCCGTAGACCGGCAATACTTCAGTCCTCGATACAGACCGCCCGGCGCCTGACGGCCTGGGCGGTCTTGCCCGCCAGTACCACAATCAGCCCTGTCAACAGAGCCAGCAATACCACACCCAGCCCCTTGAAGAACGCCAGCTCAAGTTGGTGATACATGGCAAAGGTGGCAATGGTAATGGCTGCCATCGGGAACGAATATGCCCACCACGACAGGAAAAATTCCAGCCGCAGGAAACGCCGGACCTGGGTCATCAGCATCAGGGTCAGGAAGATAGCGCTGTAGTAAAGGATCCGGGCAAAGGCATCCACCTCGCCGGTCAGCTGGAGCCAGGAAATGAACCCGACCGCCGGCGGTGCAATCAGGATAAACAGCGTGGGCAGCAGCTTTGCCGGGAGCGGGTTATGGAAGAACATCCGGTAGAAAATAATGGTCAACAGCACCACCCAGAACACCAGACCAATACTGTAGAAGAACCAGGAAATCTCGGGTGAAGCGTGCTGAACCCCGGCAATGGGTACCACGATGTTGCCGACAATCGGTATGAACCAGGCCGGATTGATGTGGGCAATCTCAAAGTGGGTGTGGTGCAACCAGACAGACAACACATAGAGGGTGAACGCCAGGTGCAGGAGCGCGCCGACCACCCAACATACAAGGGAGACCTTGTCACTGTAGGGTAGCACTGCAATGCTCAAAAGCATCAGGCCGATGGATATGGTGGGGAAGAAGTTGAGCTTTACCGGGTGACCGAATTCGGCTTTGACACTATCCGGGTACTTGACCGTCTTGGCCAGGTAGAACCCTGCCAGAACAAGAAAGATAATGATGGTCAGGCCAAGCAGTAACGGGCTGGTCTTCAGCGGCAAGGCAAAAAGAACTTCGGCCCGGTGCCAGGCAATGGTGAACCCGGTCATCCCCATGACCACGGCAAACCAGGAAATCGGGAAATTCTGCAAGCGAGAAGGCTGGATCTCGGTCATTACGTCTCTGGTCTCCCTGTTCTGTGAAGGATGCGCCGGCATACTGCGCCGACGCACCGTTTCATGGCTCAGAAAGTGAACGTGCGCATCGCGGGATTCAGCATCTGGCCAGACATCTCCGGTGGCATCGCGACGCCGACACCTTCGATCAGGTCATCCTTGGTGTTCTCGCTGTTGGGCAGGTACAGGGCACACACCTTGGCACTGCCGCCGTTCTTCAACAAGCCGCGCAGCATCTGGCCCGGAGTCACGTTTTTCGGCTTCAGGGGCTCGGCCTCGTAAGATTTAAGAGCCAGATCGCCGGCCTTGTCACACAGCAGGACATTCACCTTCGCGCCTTGCTCCGCCATGGTATTGGACAGCACCATGGCCATGCCCTGGGTCTGCAGCGAGTCGCTGGAGAGAATCACCAGGACCTCATCAACGGTTTTCTTGTGATTGTCAGCCTGCGCAACAAACGGCACACAGACGAGCAGGGCTGTCAGGCCCAGTACCTTGAGTTTTCTGATCATGGCTATTGCCTCCTTGACGGGTTCTACGATGATTTCGCATTTTAACTATAAGCGGCAGATCCCGATCACTCAGTGACAAAGTCACTTTCGGCTATAAACCAGGCACAAAAAAGCCGGGCCCGAAGGCCCGGCAAGGGGTTGTGAAACCGGTTGGGATTCAGTCCCAGGCTGCACCTTCCAAAGCATCCAGGGGAATTTTCAGGTATCGGCGGCCGTTACTCTCCGGTTCCGGCAATCGCCCTCCACGAGTGTTGACCTGCAGGGCGTGCAGGATCAGCTTGGGCATGGGCAATTCGCTGTCGCGCTGGTTTCTCAACGCCACGTAGGCCTCTTCACTGGTACCCGCCAGGTGCTTGTTCGCCTCCTTCTGTTCGCGAACCGTGCTTTGCCACTGCGGTTCCCGGCCACCAGGCATGTAATCGTGGCCGGTGAACAAACGGGTCTCTTCCGGCAATGACAGGATCTCCTGAATCGAATCCCAGAGCTGATGGGCATCGCCCCCCGGAAAATCCGCCCGGGCCGTGCCGAAATCCGGCTGGAACAGGGTATCGTGGACGAAGGCGGCGTCACCGATCACATAAGTTACCGATGCCAGAGTATGCCCGGGCGAGAACAGCACCCGGCCCTTCAGCTCGCCGATGGCGAATTCATCGCCGGCACGGAACAGTTGGTCCCACTGGCGTCCGTCCGCCGGGAAATCGGGCCAGTTGTAGATGCCCTTCCAGAGCTCCTGTACGTCTGTCACGTAGCCACCGATGGCGGTGGGTGCCCCAGTCTTACCCTTGAGATACTGGGCTGCCGAAAAGTGGTCGGCATGGGGATGGGTGTCAAGAATCCACTGCACATCAAAACGCTGCTCACGCACGTAGTCGAGTAACTGATCGGCATGGTGAGTGGCGGTGGCCCCGGATTTCTCATCGTAATCCAGCACTGGATCGATGATCGCACACTGACGGCTTGCAGGATCGCTGACCACATACTGCACACTGAACGTGCGCGGATCGAAAAACCCCGCAACGTCCGGGGATGCAGAGCCTTGGGAAGCGGACAATCTGAAGGTCTTCATAGAACCCTCCTTTCAATTGATAAGTGCGTTTTCCCTTTTTGTTATTAGGTTATTCCTATCCTTACTAACACTTCAAATAGGTTTAGCTCATGCCATAAATTCTCAAAGACTATCGGATTATCTTTTTTTGATAGCTGAAGACTAATTTGATCTGCATGTAGCATGAGTGGGATATATTCAATCGATATAACGTTATACCCACAGGTTTGCTACTATTTGATCAATATCAACTGCGGCCAGGCAGTTGCTCTAACAATGACAAACAGAGAGGTTCAAGGCATGAGTTTGAATTCAGTCCCACGGGAGTCCGATAAAAAACACACCGTCGTGATTGTCGGTGGCGGTGCCGCCGGTATATCGGTAGCGTCAAGTCTTCACAAGCGGGACCGCTCCCTCGATATAGCGGTGGTGGAGCCTTCCTCCACCCATCATTACCAGCCGGGGTGGACCATGGTTGGCGGTGGCGTCTTTCGCCCCGAAGTGACCTCCAGACCCATGAAAGAGGTCATGCCCTCGTTCGTCAGCTGGTATCAGCAAAAGGTTCTCTCCGTGGAACCGGAACAGAACCGTATCCAGCTCGCGGACGGCTCCTGGATGACCTATAAGACCCTGGTACTTGCTCCCGGCCTCGAACTGAACTGGGGCGCCATCGAGGGCCTTGAGGAAACGCTCGGCCAGAACGGCGTGACTTCAAACTACCGGGAAGGGATGGCCAGCTACACCTGGGAAACCGTGCAGCGGCTGAAGCATGGCCGGGCGCTGTTCAGCCAGCCACCCATGCCGATCAAGTGCGCCGGCGCCCCCCAGAAAGCCATGTACCTTTCTTCCGATCACTGGCTCCGGCAGGGCGTGCTGAAGGACATCGATATCCAGTTCCACAACGCTGGAGCGGTGTTGTTTGGCGTTCCCGATTACGTGCCGGCGCTGGAGTCCTACATCAAGAAATACGGCATCGATGTCAATTTCCAGAGTAATCTGGTGGCTGTGAACGGTCCGGCCAGGAAAGCCACTTTCCGCATGACCGATTCCGAGGGCAACACCCGGGATGAAGAGGTCGGTTTCGATATGCTACACGCGGTACCCCCGCAGCGTGCGCCGGAATTTGTCCGGGAATCTCCCCTGGCCAATGAGGGCGGCTGGCTGGATCTGGAAGACGACACCCTGCGCCACAAGCGTTTTGCCAATATCTTCGGCCTCGGGGATGCCAGTGGTACCGGCAATGCCAAGACCGCGGCAGCCGTACGCAAACAGGCGCCGGTGGTCGCGGAAAACCTGCTGGCAACCATACGCAACCAACCTCTGAAGGCGGCCTATCTGGGCTACGGTTCATGCCCGCTGACGGTAGAGAACGGCCGGATCGTGCTGGCGGAGTTCGGCTATGGAGGCAAGCTGCAGCCCAGCTTCCCGAAGTGGATCAACGATGGCACCAAGGCAACGCGTGCGGCCTGGTGGTTGAAGGCCAAGCAGCTGCCGGGCCTTTACTGGCACGGCATGCTGAAGGGTCATGAATGGCTGGCGAAGCCCGCACCCCGGGGGTGAGGGCTCATGCTCAGTAAGCCCCGCGGATAAGGTCTATCCCGGGGTTCAGAACGTCACGCCAGGCCTTGCCCAGCTCTGGCGTGTAGTCTGGGTCGTGCTGGCGAACGGTTTTCAGCAGGGCCTCCAGCCACAGCGTGTACCACTCCGGCTTGATGTCGTAGTGGTTGCGGTTATGGCTCTCACCCAGGGCTTTCAGCTTGCGGTCCGACATGCCTCGGGCGTGCAGGATCAGCTGCATGATGCCGTTTCGGAGCAGGTGGCGCTGGGCTTCCATGTCGGTTTTCAGGAAGCGGTTGCGGATGGTGTCCGAGCTGGACATGAAAAAGTCGTAGAAATCGACGAAAAATTCATCCTTGCGGCAGCAACGTCCATAACTCTGGAAAACGAGATCCGTGTTGTTCATTTGCGCTCATTGTCCTTGTCAGATGGTCAATCTTCTGATTAAGGCACGCATTCTAGTAGTCCGGATGAACAATTCCATAGCAAAATGTAACTACAGCACTCTCCATCCATAGATTTTTGTATATAAACTCGCCATTAATGTTACAAAGTAACGTTTTTGCTCAAACAAACCACCAATGGGGGAGCAGGTTCCGCACCTGCGGGCGCGTAAACCGGTCGTCGATGAGCCAGATCACGCCCCGATCCTCGGGGGTTCGGATCACCCGGCCGGCGGCCTGGGCGACTTTCCGAAGGCCCGGTATCAGGTAGGTGTAGTCATAGCCCGTACCGAAACGTTCCTGTAAACGATCCTTGAGTATTTCGTGCCAGGGATCGAACGGCGGCAGCCCCAGGGTCGCCACGAAAGCTCCAATGAGTTGCTCGCCCGGCAAATCGATACCCTCGCTGAACACGCCGCCGAGCACGGCAAACGCCACACCGGGCTCCGGCTGCCGGAACTCCGCCAGGAAGGCCTCCCGCTCGGCCTGGCTCATGCCCGGCGCCTGGCAACGCTGGGGTATATCCGGTGCCTGTTGGGCGAGGGTTTCGCTGACCGCACGGAGGTACTGGAAACTGCTGAAGAACGCCAGGTAATGACCCGGCTGCTCCCGGAACTGACGGGCAATGATCTCCGCTATCGGCGCCCGCGATGCCTCCCGGTGCGCCTGGCGGGTGCTGATCCTGGGCGTGAAACGGACCTGCAGCTGATCGGCGCTGAACGGACTGCGCAGGGAGGTAAAAGCGCTGGTTTCCGGCAGACCCAGCAGATCCCGGTAGTAGATGCCGGGGCTCAGGGTGGCCGAGAACAACAACACCGGGCCCGCGGCGGCAAACCGCTCGCGCAGGAAGTCCGCCGGGATCAGGTTCTGGATGGTGAGTGTGGCCCGGCCACGACCGGAGCGCCGGAATTCACACAGGGAGTGATCACCGAAGCTGTCCGCCAGCTTCATGAAGCCGACACTCTCGAACAGCAGTTCCTGCAGCGCCAGATCCGGCGGGTTGTCCGCCAGATAATCGGTCAGGGTGGAGACCAGCCCCTGCAGGCTGCCGATCAGACTCGACGGCAAGGTCTCGAGAAACACCGGCACAGCCGTGTCCACATCCTGGTCCCGGATCAGGGTTTGCCAGGCGCGCGCGGTGCGGTCCAGTGCCTTCTTCAGCACCTTCGGGGCGGTTTTCTTTACCCGCAACAGTCGCTGCTGTTCAAGCGTTACCGAGTACATGCCCCGGGCCCGGTCCACCAGGTTGTGGGCCTCATCCACCAGGATCGAGACCTGCCACTGGTTCTGGCGAACCAGGCCGTGGAGCAGGGCGGACTGGTCAAACATCCGGTTGACGTCGCCGATCACCACGTCACTCCAGCGGGCCATCTCCTGGGCCAGAAAATAGGGACAGATATCATGGCCCGCAGCAATACGCGACAGTTCGGCCCGGGTGAGTGTCCCGGACTGGGCTGCCTCGGCCCGGGCATCCGGCAGCCGATCGAAGAACCCCTTCGCCAGCGGGCAGGAGTCCCCGTGGCAGGCCTTGTCCGGGTGCTCGCAGGCGTCGTCCTTTGCCACCAGTTCCAGCACCCTGAGCGACCAGTCAACAGACTCGTCCTGGGCAGCCCTGAGTTTATCCACAGCGTCCAGAGCCAGTTGCCGGGCGGTATTGCGGCAGGTCAGATAGAACAGGCGGTCCTGGTCGGCCCGGGCCATGGCCATCAGGCCCGGAAACAGTGTGCCCAGGGTCTTGCCCAGGCCGGTGGGCGCCTCGAGCAACAAGGTGCCGCCGGTCATGGCATTCTTGTAGACGGTTTCGGCCAGTTGCCGCTGGCGCGGCCGGAAGTCGGCAAAGGGAAAGTTCAGCCGGGCGAGGGCGGCATTACGCTGTTCCCGGTGATGCTCTTCCTGCTCGGCCCAGGCACGGAATTGCCGGCACAGGCCCTCAAGTTCCTGCCAGAGCTCATCGGCATGGGCGGTTTCGGCAACCAGACTTTCCTTGTCCCGACCGGTGTCGTAGTACACCAGCACCAGCTCGATTTTTTTCAGGTCTTCCTGTTGGCACAGCAGCGCACCGTAGGCCCGTAACTGGGCCCGATGCAGCGCCCGCTGGTGTTCCCGCACCCGGGCCAGGTCGCCCCGATGGGTCTTGATTTCCTCCAGCCGGCCACGATGGGGATCATAACCATCCGCTCTTCCGGAAAGCCTTATTCCCAAGCATTCACCGGTCAGTGAATACTCGCTTTTGTAACCGTAGCCACGGCGGGACTGGATGGCCTGGTGGCCGGCAATGCCCTCCTCGGAGGAGGGTGCCGGGGTGTACCGGAAGTCCAGGTCCCCGGCCCGGGCGGCAAACTCGCACAGGGTACGCACCGCCGCCTTCATTCACTGCTCCCGACGCCGGAATCCTCGTCCCAACGAACGTAACAGACACTGGCGGGAATACCCTCCCGGGCAAAGAAATCCAGCCATCGGCGCTGGTGATCCTGCAGCCGGTCACCCGGGCCTTTCACCTCCACCATTTCATATCGTGATTCATCGTCCGAACGCTGCGGGTGGAACTGGATCAGGTCCGGGAAGCCGCTGCGATGCTCCTTCACATTCAGCAGCAGGCGCCGGAACATGGCCGCCAGGTGCTCCGCCGGGATGCACTCCAGGGCCAGCTCGACCAGATCCTTGGACAGGGCCGGCCAGATGACAAACGGATTGGCGCGCCCCTGCTTGTCATGCCAAGTGTCCAGGATGCGCTGTCGGTAACCACCATCGCTCAGCGTCACGAAGCAGGCCTCGAAATCGGACCGGCGGCGCGTCACGAAATCCTCCCGGGTCAGGTCGGCGGGGCCGGTATGGAAAGGATGGAAAAAAGCACCGGGCACCGGTTTGAAGATCACCGGCCAGCACAGCAGGCCGAACAGGCCGTTGATCAGGGTGTTTTCGACATAGGCCACCGGTGCCTCGGGTCGGTTCAGGTGTTCCGCTGCGGCCCATTCCACCGCGCCAACCGCCGGCCGGGGTAGCGACACCTGCCATTCGTTGATCGGCTGTGTGGTTACCGGAGCCGGTCTGGGCTCGCCCACCTTCGGGGCCAGCCGTTTCAGGATCCGGTCCAGGCCCTGGCGTTCGGCATCACTCAATTCTTCGGTCTGCCACAGCCCTGCGATCTGCCAGGCTTCCTCAAACCGTTTCATCCGCTCCAGCAGCCGCAACTGCTTCAGCCGGGCCTCCCGGTGCTGACTCCCGGCCCAGGCAGTCAGCGCCAGCTCCCGGTCGCCCTGGCGCTCGGCCTGTCGGCCCAATTCCAGCAGCAGCCGGTCCCGACGGCTCGCCAGCCAGGCGTTGGTCACCGGTTCGGGCACCTGAGGCCACACTTCAGATGCCGGAACCCCCTCGTCAAGCTGGTCCCGACAGGCCTGCATGGCCAGGTAGCAATCCACTTCCTCCCGGTGCGAAAACGCCCTCGACTCGGCTGTCAGCGGGACTTGCTCGTAACTCTGGTAACCCAGCTCCACCAGCACAAAGTCGGACCAGGTCTGGCGGAGGTTGCCGAAGAACATCAATCGGATCCGGTCGAACAGCGCCATGTGTCGCAGACAAACCACCCGGGCCTCACCGGTATCGAACCATTGGTCGAGGGTCCGTGCCTCGGAAAATTGATCGGACAACACCGTTTTCATGGCCGCTTTGGACAGTGTGCGGCTGTGGCCAAGCTCTTGCAGGGTATCGGCGAAGACCGGTCGGAGCTCAGCCAGGGTAAACAGCCGGAACAGCTCATCGAAGTCGAGCAAAGGCTCCGGTTCGAGCCAGTCGGCCGACACCAGGCTGTGCAGAATTTCAGAAACCGGTGAATCCAGCTCCGGATACACCAGTTTGTCCGCCCGGAACAGTTCGCCCGTGCGCATCACCAGACGGGTCAACAGCGCTTTTTCCTCTGTCTCAAGACCGAGGAAGGTTTCCAACACACGGAATTCGGATCTGGTCAGCAGGTCATCATGGTGATCCAGCACCCAGCGCACCACGGTTTCCATGTTTTCCAGGTAATACAGAGGATTATCCAGGTCCGCGGTACGCGGCACAGAGGCAGGATCAAACGTGGTCATAGGGCGAGCAGGTACTTCACGGAAAGCAGTCAGGTCATGCAACTGTACGCCCGCTCGTCTGTGACCTCAAATGCCCTTTAAATTCCCATGTCCGCGGGCTGCAGCTGCACGCCGGCAACCCGCCAGTCGCCATCACTGCGCACCATCCGGTAGTAGGCATCCCAGAGTTGTCCGTCCGGGCCGGTCAGTCGTACCACCTGGATATCGAACGTACCATGGGGGACCAGCTCGACAAATTCGATGGTCGTGGCCCGGTGCACCGCAGGGTAGGCCTCCCGAACCATGCTGAAGAACACATCGGCATCACCAAACCGACGCTTGATACCCTCGGATGCAAAGGACCAGGCGGCCTCCTGGTCGTCGTTGGCAAAGGCCTCAATCTGCCGCAGGATGGTCTGCTCAATGGCTTCGTCCTGTTCCTCGGCACTGGGCACGCCCGGCAGCGCGACAACCACCAAGACAATCAGAAGGAAAAACGGTAATCGGACTCGTGTCCGAAGAGGATTCCAGGCCATCTTTCTCACCTCCGCTTTTGCGCCACGCCCTCCCTGAATCATACGCTGGGGGTCACGAACAGATGATTAAAAAATGATCGGCCAGTAAAGCTCTCGCGACGGCAGCTGTCGCAGCCATTGGTCACACTGACCGGGCATAATGACCGTCTGATTTTCCAGCCACATACGGTAACCTGTGGCATCAGGATTGAACCGATCGCCAACAAGGAGCCCCATGGCCGACCACTCCGCCATCCAACCCGGCTTTCACGCCATCCATGCCAACCACCTGGAAGACCTGCGCCGTGCGGTGATCTTCCTGTGCCGGGAAAATCCTCTGCCGCCGCTGCAGAGCGAGACTTTCCTGGTCCAGAGTAACGGTATTGCCCAGTGGCTGAAGCTGGCCCTGGCGGAAAAGCGCTCGGACGATAGCGCCGAAGGGGGCCTGGGTATCGCCGCAGGCATGGACTTCCTGTTTCCGGCGCGGTTTATCTGGCAGGCGTACCGGGCGGTACTGCCGGACGGCGAAGTGCCGGAACAGTCGCCCTTCGACAAGCGCCGGCTAGTCTGGCGTCTGTACCGGCTGCTGCCGGACCTGGTAGACCAGGACCAGGCCTTCACGCCGCTGGCACGCTTCCTCGATGGCACCGACACCGACCTGCGCAACTTCCAGCTGGCGGAGAAGGTGGCGGATCTGTTCGACCAGTACCAGGTGTTCCGGGCCGACTGGCTCAGTGCCTGGGAGCAGGGCCGGGATGTGGTGATCACCGCCCGCAACGAGGAAAAGCCCCTGGATCCGGAGACGCTCTGGCAGCCTCTGCTCTGGCGCAAACTGGTGGAAGATGTGGGACCGGATGCCCACACCAGCCGGTCCCGGATTCACACCCGGTTCATGGCCGAGGGCCAGCGCCTGTCAGCGCCGGCGAACCGCTCCCGGCTGCCAGCTCGGATCGTGGTGTTCGGGGTCTCCTCGCTACCACGGCAGGCTCTGGAAGCACTGTACGTACTCAGCCGGTTCAGTCAGGTGGTGTTATGTGTCCACACCCCCTGCCAATACTACTGGGCCGATATTGTCAGCGACCGGGAACTGCTCAAGGCCGAACGCAAACGGGGCATCGCCCATCCGGAATTGTCAAAGATCGCCGACCCGGACCAGCTGCATCAGCACGCCAACCCGTTGCTGGCGGCCTGGGGAAAACAGGGGCGGGACTACATCCGCCTGCTGGACGAATTCGACGATCCCGAGGAATACCGGGACCGGTTCGAAACTCCGGACCAGAAGATCGACATTTTCTCCGCCCACGGCGAACCGGGCGCACCGACCCTGCTGCACCAGCTGCAGAACGACATCTACAACCTGACGCCGCTGCAGGACATCCGCGCGGAAAACCGCCAGCTGGACCTGGCCCGGGACCACTCACTGGTTTTCCACGACGCCCACAGCCCCCAGCGGGAAGTGGAAATCCTGCACGACCAGCTGCTGGCCGCCTTCAATGCCGATCCCGACCTGCGCCCCCGGGACGTGATGGTCATGGTGCCGGACATCAATGTCTACGCGCCCCATATCCAGGCCGTGTTCGGCCGCTACCAGGCCGGACAGAAACGCCACATCCCGTTCACCATCTCCGATCAGGGGCAGCGTCATCACGAGCCGGTGTTGATTGCCCTGGAAACCCTGATGTCCCTGCCGCGCAGCCGGTTCGGCGTGAGCGAGATCCTGAGCCTGCTGGAAGTACCCGGCATCCGGGACCGCTTCGGCATCGACGAGGGCGAGATTCCCCTGGCCCGGCGCTGGGTGGAAGGCGCCAATATCCGCTGGGGCCTGCACGGGCAGCACCGGCAAAGCCTGGAGCTGCCGGCGGAGCTGGAACGCAATACCTGGCAATCCGGCCTTCGCGCCATGTTGCTCGGTTACGGCATGGGCGAGGACGAGCCCTGGGCCGGCATCGAACCCTATGGTGAAATCGGCGGGCTGCAGGCAAGTCTGGCCGGGCGGCTGGCGGAATTCGTAGAGCAACTCGAGGAGCTCTGGCAGGCCCTGCAGACGCCGCGCACCCCGGCGGACTGGGAGACCCTGTTCTCGCAAATGCTCGAGCGCTTTTTCCTCAGGGTCGAGGACAACGACCTGTTGCTGCTCAACCGCTTCCGCCGCCAGCTGGAGCAATGGCTGGAGGATGCCCTGGCGGCCGGGCTGGATTCCCGGCCGCTGCCTTTAAACATCGTCAAGGATGTGCTGCTGGCGGGCTTGGACGAAGGCGGACTGAACCAGCGCTTCCTCGCTGGCAAGGTCAACTTCGCCACCCTGATGCCGATGCGGGCGATCCCGTTCCGCAAGGTCTGCCTGCTGGGCATGAACGATGGCGACTACCCCCGCTCCCGGCCACCGGTGGACTTCGACCTGATGGCCAACGACTACCGCCCCGGCGACCGGTCCCGGCGCGAGGATGATCGCTACCTGTTCCTGGAAGCCCTGCTGTCAGCCCGGGAACAGCTCTATATCAGCTGGGTGGGCCGCAGCATCAGGGACGATTCCGAGCGCCCTCCCTCCGTTCTGGTGGGCCAGTTACAGGACCACCTCGACAGCCTGTGGACCATTCCAGGCGAGCCGGACGGATCGGTCACCGAAACCCTGACGACCCGGCATCCGCTGCAGCCCTTCAGCCGGGATTATTTTCCCCGGAGCAACGGCCTGGAAGCCGGTCACGAGAGCCGACCCCGACCCCTGGCCGAGGTGCTGCAATCCCGAAGCCTGTTCACTTTCGAGCGGGAATGGCGCAGTGCCCACGGAGCCGAGGCGACGGAACCGGAGCGACATCCACTGCCGTACCAGCAACCGGAGGAGCCGGTCCGGTTGACCGACCTCTCGAACTTCCTGAAAAAGCCCATCGACACCTTCTATCAGAGACGGCTTCAGGTGCACTTCGAGGAACTCGAGGACGATGACACCGATAACGAGAACTTTGATCTTAACGGCCTGGACCGGTGGCGTCTGGACAGCGAACTGATCCGGGAAGGCGTCATCAAGGCCGTCAGCGAGGAGGACCTGCACGAACGGCTGGAAGCGACCCTCGATCGCATGGCCCGACGCGGCGACCTGGGCATGGGGGTCACCGAACACCGGTTACGCACGGAACTGGCCGGACGGTTACCGGACCTGCATCAACGCTACCGGGCCGCGCTGTCCGACTGGCCGGAGGCCATCTCCGAACCATTGAACTTCGAGTACCAGTACCGGAACGACAACGGCTCGGTGGAAGTGGTCGACCTGATCGACAACCTGCGCACCAGCCGCGACGGCCAGTTGTGCCGGCTGGTGGTGGCCGGCTCCAGCCTGTTGTCCGGCTCCGGTGGCAGCAGGAAAGTGCGCTACGCCAACCTGATGCGGGACTGGGTGATTCACCTGGCCGGCCAGCTCACCGACCAGCCTTTCGAGACCCTGATTCTGGCCAGGGAGGAGAAACGCACCTTCAGTTTCACACCCATGGCTCCGGAACAGGCCAGGCAGTATCTGGAAGCCATCCTGGCCCGGTGGATGGAAGCCACCACCCGCACCCTGCCAATCCACTGCGAGGCCGGCTTCGCCTGGATCACCAGCTACTACCAGAGCAAGAAATACCGGGGCGATGACGAGCGGGCCCGCAGTGATGCCGAACAGGCTTACAGCACGGCCCTGGAACGGGACACCGGTTACCTGCGCGGTGCTTTCGACAGCCCGGAGGCGTTACTCGCCAGCGGTGAATTCGAGGCCTTGCTGCACCAGCTGTATGTGCCCCTGTGGGAGGCAGAGCAGGGCAAGTCCGCCGCCGAACAGATCGAGGGAGATGCATGAGTACCGAGATGACCAATCGCAATCCGAACCTCGACCCTTTGACCCTGCCCCTGAACGGCAGCACCCTGATCGAGGCCAGTGCCGGTACCGGCAAGACCTTCACCATCGCCATCCTGTATGTACGGCTGGTACTGGGCCATGGCCAGAACGACGACAGTCCGCTGGCCCAGGGCATGCTGCCGCCCAACCTGCTGGTGGTGACCTTTACCGACGCCGCCACCAAGGAGCTGCGGGACCGGATCCGTACCCGCCTGACCCAGGCGGCCGAGGTGTTTTCCGACAGTGCGGACGCCAGCGAGCCCCCGGCCGAAACCCGGCTCCTGTACGAGTTGAGGGATACCAGCTACCCGGACCCGGCCAGCTGGCCAGAGTGCCGGAAAAAACTGTTGCTGGCGGCGGAATGGATGGACGAGGCGGCGGTCTCCACCATCCACGGCTGGTGCAACCGGATGCTCAGCGAACACGCCTTCGACAGCGGCAGTCTATTCCAGCTGACCCTGGAAACCGACCAGAGCGAACTGCTGGACGATGTGGTCCGCGACTACTGGCGCACCTTCATCTACCCCTTGCCTCCGGTGCTGATGGACGAAGCCCTGGGCCACTGGAAAACCCCGGAAGCCCTGCGCGGAGCCATTCGCAACCTGATTCCCGAAGCCAGCGAACTGGGCACGCCGGACGGCGATGTCCATCAGGTGATCGATTCGGTGGTCAGCGAACGCCTGGCCCGCGCCCGGGAACTGAAAGCGTATCCGTGGGCCCAGTGGCAGGGCGAGGTGATTGCCCTGCTCAACGAACTGAACAAGAGCAAGCGCCTGCATGGCGGCAGCAAGAACGCCATGGTCAAGATCTGGGACACCCTCCTGGCCTGGGCGGAATCGGACGAACCGGTTCCGGATGGCCTGGACAAGGCCGGGTTCCGCAACCAGACCCCGGAGGGCCTGGAACAGATCCTCAAGGGCGAGGATCCGGCCCCGCATCATCCCGCGTTCGACGCCATCGATGAACTGATGCAGTTCAGCCAGAACCAGCCCAGCGCCCGGGCGGACATTCTCAGGCACGCCAGCGTCTGGGTGGCGCAACGGCTGGAATCGGAAAAGCAGCAACGCTCGGAAATGGGCTTCGACGACCTGCTCACCCGCCTGGACGATGCCCTGCACGGTTCCCGGGGCAATCAGCTCGCCGCCACCATCCGCCGCCAGTTCCCGGTGGCGCTGATCGACGAGTTCCAGGATACTGACCCGGTGCAGTACCGGATCTTCAACCGGATCTACCGGGTTGCGGACAACGATCCGGACACCTGCCTGCTGATGATAGGGGACCCCAAACAGGCCATCTACGGATTCCGCGGCGCGGACATCTACACCTATCTGGAAGCCCGCGAGGGTGCCCGGGACCGTACCTGGACCCTGGGCCGCAACTTCCGCTCCTCCGCCAGCATGGTGGCGGCGGTGAACCGGGTGTTCGAACACGCCGACCAGCACAGCCGGGACGGCGCCTTCCTGTTCGGCAAGGGCGACAGCACGCCACTGCCGTTCCAGGGTGTCGATGCCAACGGTACCAAACGGCAATGGCGGATCGACGGCGAGGACCAACCCAGCCTCAGTTTCTGGACCGTCGACAGTGAGGACGAGGACCGGAACGGCAACCGCAAGCCCCTGGCCAAGGGCACGGCCACCGTCGAAGTGGCACAAAGCTGTGCCAGCGAAGTCGCCCGCCTGCTGACGCTCGGACAACAGGGCAGGGCCGGCTTTGCCCTGACGGATGATCCGGCGGATCTTCAGCCAGTCCGGCCTGCGGACATCGCCATCCTGGTCAACAACCGCAACGAGGCAGCAGCGGTGCGTGAGGCGCTCGGTCAGCGCCGGATCAAGAGCGTGTACCTCTCTGACCGGGATTCGGTATTGACCTCCACCGAGGCCAGCGAGGTACTGACCTGGCTGCGGGCCTTCGCCGAACCCCGGCAACTGGCCCTGACCCGGGCGGCGCTGGCCACGCCCACCCTGGGCCAGTCCTGGCAGACCCTGGATCGCCTGCTGACCGACGAGATTGCCCTGGAGCGGGAAATCGAACGGTTCATGGGCTATCACGACCAGTGGCGGACCCAGGGCGTACTGCCCATGCTGCGCAGCTTCCTGATGGACTTCGAGGTACCCGCCCGCCTGCTGCAACGGCCCGATGGCGAACGGCGGCTGACCGATATCCTGCACATCGCCGAACTGCTACAGCAGGACAGCCTGCAGCTGGACGGCGAGCACGCGCTGGTGCATCACTACGCCCAGATCCTGAGGGCGGCGGACGAAGAGGACGAATACCGCACCCTGCGCCTGGAAAGCGACGCCGGCCTGGTCAAGGTCATTACCGTGCACAAGTCCAAGGGCCTGGAATACCCGCTGGTATTCCTGCCGTTCGGGACCGCATTCCGGGCTCAGAACGACAAGCAGGCCTATGTCCGCTACCACGATGAACAGGGGCGGCTGGTAACCGTGTTCGATCCGGAGCCCGAGGCGGTCGCCCGGGCCGACCGGGAACGGCTGGGCGAGGATATCCGCAAACTCTACGTGGCCCTGACCCGGGCCCGGTATGCCACCTGGGTCGGTGTTTCCGCCATCGACAACTGGGCCCAGAGTGGCCTGGGCTACCTGCTCGGTGGCGAAGGCCGTGAACAGTATCCCCTGGCCGACAGCCTGGGTCCGCTGGCCCGGGACGAGGACATGATAAAGGTCATGACACTGCCCGAAGCCGATACCGCCTGCTATACCGAGGAGGCACCGGCAGCGTTGGGGCCGGCACTGGAAGCCACCCGGGAAGCCCGGGAAGACTGGTGGATTGCCAGTTATTCCTCCATCGAATACACCGGCCTGGCCGGCACCGGCATCGTGTTCAGCGGGGAAGTGGAGGACGCCGAAACCCAGAACCTGCTGGAAGAATCGGCCCAGGGTGCGGCGGAGGAGAGGCTGACAGCTCCCGCCGATCATTCCCTCCACCAGTTCCCGAAAGGGGCGGGGCCGGGCACCTTTCTCCACGAATTGTTGGAATGGTGCTGCCAGCAGGGCTTTGCGCAGGTTGTGGATAACCCGGCGATGCTGCGGGAATACCTGGAGCGGCGCTGCACTATTCGCGGCTGGGCCGACTGGACCGACACCCTGGAGCACTGGCTGCTGAGCCTGATCCGGACACCCTTGCGCCTGGACCGCGACGGGGACACTCGCGCCGCCCTGATGGATTTCAGCACCGTGCGACCGGAACTGGAATTCTGGTTCGAGAGTTGTAACGTCGCCACCGGTGCCCTGGACAGCCTGGTGCGTCAGCATACCCTGGAGGGTGCGGACCGGGTCCAGGTGGATAACCGCCGGTTCAACGGCATGCTCAAGGGCTTCATCGACCTGGTATTTGAACACGAGGGCCGCTACTACGTGCTCGACTACAAATCCAACACCCTCGGCGAAGACGACAGCGCCTACACTGACCAGGCCATGGGCCAGGCCATCCTCGACAAGCGCTACGATCTGCAATACGTACTCTACCTGCTGGCCCTGCATCGCCTGCTTAAGGCCCGGCTACCCGGTTACGACTACGACCAACACATCGGCGGTGCCGTCTACCTGTTCCTGCGGGGTATCCACGCCCCCGGTGCCGGTGCCTTTACCGACAAACCACCCCGGGCGCTGATCGAACAGCTCGACGCCCTGTTCGATGGTGATGCCTTGCACGGGGAGGATGCCGCATGAATCTCGAGCAACTGGAAGTACTGCTGGAGCAATGGCGCGAGACCGAATGGATCCGCCCCCTGGATGTGGCCTTTGCACGGCTGATCCGGCAACTGTGCGTAGAGCAGGGCGAAAGCCCGAACCCGCTGCTGCTGTTGCTGGCGGCCCTGGCCTCGCATCAGGTCGGGCGTGGGCATGTCTGTATCGACCTGGTGAGTTTGCTGGAGGACGCCGGCAACACCCTGGCCTTGCCACCGGAAGACACCATGGCCGCATTCCCGGTGGGGGACCAGGAGGCATGCCCCTCGCCATCTGAGGTCCTGGCAAAGGCCTCACTTGAAGACTGCCTGACTGCGCTGGCCAATACTCGAGCAGTAAGTGATGGCTCACTGACCACACCACTGGTTGTGAACGATACCCGCCTTTACCTGCGGCGTTTCTGGCGTTACGAACAACGGATTGCCCGTGGGATCAGCGACCGCCTGACCCTGAACTCCCCGCTCGATGATCCCGGCTCGAGCACCACCCGGACCCTGACCGAAACACTGAACACCCTGTTCCAGTCCGGGGATGACGTGGACTACCAGAAACTGGCCTGTGCGCTGGCGGCGCGCAAACGTTTCGCTGTAATTACCGGCGGGCCGGGTACCGGCAAGACCACCACAGTGGTGAACCTGCTGGCGGCCTTGCAGGCGGTGGCGGGTGAGGATCCCAGCCGTGCCGGCAAGAAGTTCCGCATTCGTCTGGCCGCGCCCACCGGCAAGGCGGCGGCACGGCTGAACGAATCCATTGGCGGGGCGGTCAGCCGTCTGCCGCTGGACCAACTTCCAGGGCGGGTCCGGCTGGAGGATATCCCGACCCGGGTCACCACCCTGCACCGGTTGCTGGGCAGTCGCCCGGATACCCGGAAGTTCCGCCATAACCGTGACAATCTCCTGCTGGTGGATATCCTGGTAATCGATGAAGCCTCCATGGTGGATGTCGACCTGATGGCCTCGGTGTTCGAGGCCCTGCCGGACCACGCCCAGCTGATCCTGCTCGGCGACAAGGACCAGCTCGCTTCGGTGGATGCCGGCGCCGTTCTTGGCGAACTGTGCCAACGGGCCCGACAGGCCCACTACCGGCCTGACACGGCACAGTGGCTGGAATCGGCGACCGGGCAACCACTACCTGAGGGTTTGCTGGATCCACAGGGGCAGGCGCTCGACCAGGCGGTGGCCATGCTTCGCAAGAGCTACCGCTTCACCGAGGGCAGCGGTATCCGTGAGCTGGCGGAAGCGGTCAATACCAACACCCTGGATGCCACGATGCTCGAACATTGTCGCCGGGCGCACTTCGATGATGTGGTCTGGCTCAACGGCGACGATGCCAATCCGGATCCGGAAGCGACGCTGGAGCGCATCTGCCACCACGCCATCTCCGGCAGTCCCGGGGCATTCCACAACGAGGGCCGGGGCAGGGTACTGCACGGTAAGGAACTTCCAGCCCCCGTGGGCTATCGCCATTACCTGGAACTGATGGCCAACCACAGTCTGGGGATGGACAGCCCGTTGGCGGACTGGGACGAGCTGGCCCGCCGCGTGCTGGCTGCCTTCGGTGACTTCCAGCTGCTGTGCGCGCTGCGTCAGGGTCCATGGGGCGTGGAAGGCCTGAACGAACGCATTGCCCGGCACCTGCTGGCGGAAAAACTGATTCACCGGGCGGAAGGCTGGTACGCCGGGCGGCCGGTTCTGGTCACCGGCAATGACTACAATCTCGGCCTCATGAACGGCGATATCGGCATCACCTTCAGTGTGCCCTGGGACCGGGCCGAGAACGGCGAACCCCGGCCAGCGTTGCGGGTGGCCTTTCCCGGCAGCGATGATACCGATAGCATCCGCTGGATCTCCCCGAGCCGCCTGCAGCAGCTGGAGACGGTCTACGCCATGACCGTCCACAAATCCCAGGGCTCGGAGTTCAATCACGCCTGCCTGGTGTTGCCGGATCGGATGAGCCCGGTGCTGACCCGGGAGCTGGTGTACACCGGCATCACACGGGCCCGGAACTGGTTCAGCCTGATCACCGGTGATGCCAATGTGTTCAAAGCCAGTGCCAGGCAACAGGTGGTACGGGCCTCCGGACTGGCCCGGGCGCTTGCTGCATCCAGCAAACCGGTTGGGTCGTACATGAACGATTCCTCAACTATAGTCTGACAAGACCCCGAAAGTTCCAGGCAATCACTGCAATGACCGACAGACCCCCATCGGAGCACAGCACCTACCTTGGCCAGGATGAGGCCGCCCGGCTCAAGACCATTCTCGAAGGCACCCGGGCCGGCACCTGGGAATGGAACGTCCAGACCGGTGAGACGGTGTTCAACGAGCGCTGGGCCCGGATCATTGGTTACACGCTGGAAGAACTGCAGCCGATCTCCATCGAAACCTGGCTGAAATTTGCCCATCCCGATGATCTGGCGGACTCCGAGCAGCGCCTGCAAGCCCATTTCCGCGGCGATACGGACTACTACGAATGCGAAGCTCGCATGCGCCACCGGGATGGCCACTGGGTCTGGGTGCGGGATTACGGGCGCCTGGTGAGCCGGACCCCCGAGGGCGATCCGGAATGGGTCAGTGGGACCCACATCGACATCAGTGCCGCCAAGCAATATCAGCAACAGCTCGAGGCAGTCCAGGCCGAGCAGCTCGAGACCATCGAGCGACTGGAAAAGATGGCGGCGACGATTCCGGGGGTAATTTACCAGTTCGAGATGCAACCGGATGGCTTCATGAGTTTTCCCTATGCCAGCGCGGGGATCGAGCGGATCTATGGAGTGAGCCCGGAACAGGTACGCAAGGATGCCTCCCTGATATTTGACAAGATTCATCCCGACGACCTCCAGCATGTGCGCGACACCATTGAGGCCTCACGGGCCAGTGGTGGGGACTGGAATTGTGAATACCGGGTCGTGGTGGACGGCCATGTCCGCTGGGTTTACGGCCAGGCCCGACCGGAATTCCGGGACAGCGGCAGTATCCTCTGGCATGGCGCGATTCTCGACATCAGCGCCCAGAAGGAACTGGAGGAAAAGTTGCGGCAGATTGCCATCACCGACGAGCTGACCGGGGCCGCCAACCGTCGCCAGTTCATGGAGCTGCTGTCCCGGGAATACCAGCGCTATCGCCGCAACGGGCCATCCTATTCGGTCATCCTGTTTGATTTCGACTGGTTCAAGCAGGTCAACGACCGCTTCGGCCATAACGCCGGAGACATGGTGTTACGGGAGACCACCCGTCTGGTCCAGGACAGCCTGCGGGCCAGTGATACCTTCGCCCGCATTGGTGGCGAGGAATTTGCCATCCTCCTGCCCGACAGCGATCAGGACAGCGCCCGCCATCTTGCCGAACGGCTTCGCCAGACCCTTTCCGAGCATTCCTTCGAGGGACCGGAGCAGGGTATTCGCGGTTCCATCACCTGCGGTATTGCGGTCTCCTGCCAGCAGGACGACGACGCCAAAGAAATCATGCTCCGGGCAGATACCGCCCTTTATGCCGGCAAGGCCGCGGGACGGAACCGGGTCATGGTGTTTGACCGGAGCCTGGCCCCGGCAAACCGTCACACCGGCTACTGATCCTGGTGCTGCTGGCGCCAGAGTCGGGCGTAATGTCCGTCCCGGGCCAGCAATTCGTTATGATGACCACTCTCCACAATCCGGCCGGAGTCCATCACCAGGATGGTATCGGCATCGCGGATGGTGGACAGCCGGTGGGCAATGACCAGGGTAGTCCTTTGCCGGCTGACCTCCCTCAGGGCCCCGAGGATCGCCTGCTCGGACAGGGAATCCAGTGACGACGTGGCCTCATCCAGGATCAGCAACGGCGGGTTCTTGAGGATGACCCGGGCGATAGCCACCCGCTGCTTCTCGCCCCCCGACAGTTTCAGACCACGCTCACCCACCTTGGTGTCATAGCCCTCGGGCAGGCTGTGGATAAACCCCTCCAGGTGAGCCATCCGGGCTGCCCGGTGCACTTCCTCTTCAGTCGCTTCCGGCCGGCCATAGGCGAGATTCCGGTACAGGGTGTCATTGAATAGGACGGTATCCTGGGGCACCACCCCGATGGCAGCCCGCAGGCTGTCCTGGGTTACGTCCCGGATATCCTGGCCATCGATCCGGATACTTCCGCTGTCCACATCGAAGAACCGGAATAGCAACCTCGCCAGGGTGGACTTGCCGGCGCCACTGGCACCGACCACCGCAACTGTATGCCCGGCGGGAATGGCAAAGTCCACATCCCTGAGGATCGGCCGGTCGCTCCGGTAACCGAAGTGAACATGGTCAAACCGGACCTCACCGTTATCCACAGCCAGGGCCGGGGCATCCGGTTTATCCACAATCACCGGGCGATCATCGAGCAGCTTGAACAGGCGCTCGACGTTCACCAGTGCCTGGCGGATCTCCCGGTAGACAAATCCGAGCGCGTTCAGGGGAATGAACAGCTGGATCAGGTAGGCGTTGATCATGGTGAAATCCCCCAGGGTGATCTCGCCGGCCGCCACCTCACGCACGGCCATCGCCATGATCACGATCAGGGCCACACCGATGATCAGGGCCTGGCCACCGTTCAGGGTGGCCAGTGACAGGCGGTTTTTCAGGCGGGCCGCTTCCCAGTCCTCCAGGTCCCGATCGTACAGCTCCGCCTCATAGCACTCATTATTGAAATACTTGACCGTCTCGTAGTTGAGCAAGCTGTCCACAGCCCTGGAATTGGACTGGTTGTCCCGGGCATTGGCCTCCCGTACGAACCTGGTGCGCCATTCGGTGACCTTGATGGAGAACACGACATAGACCACCACCGCGACCAGGATCGCCAGCACATAGCTCACGTTGAACACCACCAGCAGGATGCCGGCGACCAGCAGGATCTCGAGCAGGGTGGGGACGATGTTGAACAGGGTGAAGCGCAGCAGGAAACTGATGCCGTTGGTACCCCGCTCGATATCCCGGGCCAGACCTCCGGTCTTCCGGTCCAGGTGGAAGGCCAGTTCCCGCTGGTGCAGGTGACGGAACACCCGCAGGGACACCCGTCGCATTGCCCGCTCCGCCACACGGGCAAAGACCGCATCGCGCAGTTCACTGAACAGGGTGCTGCCAAACCGGAGACTGCCATAGGCGACAACCAGCACCACCGGTATCCACAGCACCATGTTGTCCGCACCGCGATTCTGGTCCAGGTAATCGACGATGTACTTGAGGGCTACCGGCGTGGCCACGGTGGCGAGCTTCGCCAGCACCAGCAACGACAGCGCCAGAATCACCCGGCCACGGAACTCGGTCAGGTAGGGCCAGAGCCCGGCTATCACTTTCCAGTCGGGTTTGTGGTCGGCAGGGTAGTCGTTGTCGGCGTAGGCGCGCACGGGTTTTCCTTTTCGGTCAGGGCAAAATGATCGATTCAGCCGTATGATGGACAGCGAGCAAAGTGTACAGCACTTCCTGTGGATATCCGGAGGCCGACTATCAACACCCGTCACCGCAAAGCCCTGAAACTGGTCTGCGAGTTCATCAGCCCCTACCGGCATGCCGTTGCCGGCGCCCTGGTAGCCCTGGTCATTACCGCCGGCATCACCCTGAGCCTGGGGCAGGGGCTGCGGATCCTGGTGGACCAGGGCCTGGCCACCGAGTCACCGGCCAACCTGGCCCGGGCCATCGGCCTTTTCTTTGTGCTGGTGCTGGGCCTGGCGTTCGGTTCTTTTGCCCGGTTCTACCTGGTGTCCTGGATCGGGGAGCGGGTGGTGGCGGATATCCGTAAACGGGTATTCAACCACCTGATCGACCTGCACCCGGGCTTTTTCGAACAGAACCGCGCACTGGAGATCCAGTCCCGGTTCACCGCCGATACCACCGTGCTGCAATCGGTGATCGGCTCAACGGTATCCATCGCCCTGCGCAACGCCCTGATGCTGGTGGGCGGGCTGATTCTCCTGTTCGTGACCAACCCCAAACTGGCCAGCATCATTCTGCTCGGCTTCCCGCTGGTGATCGCGCCGATCCTGTTCTTCGGTCGCCGGGTCCGGCAGCTGTCCCGGCTGAGTCAGGACCGGGTGGCCGATGTCGGTAGCTACGTAGGCGAGAGCCTCACCCAGATCAAGACACTCCAGGCATTCAATCACCAGCCCCAGGATCGCCGCTATTTCGGGGAGGTGTCGGAGCGGGCATTCGACATCTCCCGGGCCCGGATCCGGCAGCGGGCCTGGCTGACCACCCTGGCGATTTCCCTGGTGATGGGCGCCGTGGGTATCGTGATCTGGATTGGTGGCCTGGATGTCATCGAGGGCCGTATCAGCCCCGGGGAACTGGCCGCCTTCGTATTCTACAGCCTGTTGGTGGGCGTGGCCGCGGGGGCGATCAGCGAGGTGATTGGCGAGCTGCAACGGGCTGCCGGCTCCGCCGCCCGGTTGTTCGAACTGCTGCAAACCCGCCCGGAATTCGGTGAGCGGGGCAAGTCCACGACCAGACTGCCCGAGCGGGTAAGCGGCCGGATCGGGATTGAGCATCTTCGGTTCTGTTACCCGAGCCGGCCCGAGACACCCGCGCTGGAAGACCTTTGCCTGACCATCGAGCCAGGCGAGACCCTTGCCCTGGTGGGCCCCTCGGGCGCCGGAAAATCCACCCTGTTCGACCTGCTGCTGCACTTCTATTCACCACAGGCAGGCAGCATCCGGATCGATGGTATCGACAGCTCCGCGCTGGAGCTTGCTGATCTGCGTCGCTGCTTTGCCCTGGTGCCGCAAAACCCGGCGCTGTTCAACGGTTCGGTGGCCGACAACATCCGCTATGCCCGCCCGGAGGCCAGCCAGGCGGAAGTAGAGCAGGTAGCCCGCGTGGCCCATGCTCACGAATTTATCCACAGGTTGCCGGAAGGCTATGACACCCGGCTCGGTGACAACGGCCTGGGCCTGTCCGGCGGCCAGAAACAGCGTCTGGCCCTGGCCCGGGCGCTGCTGGCCGATGCTCCGGTGCTGTTGCTGGACGAGGCCACCAGCGCCCTGGATGCGGAGAGCGAACACCTTATCCAGCAGGCGATGCCGGCACTGACCCATGGCCGGACCACCCTGGTGATCGCCCACCGGCTGGCCACGGTGCGCGATGCCGACCGGATTGCGGTACTGGAGGATGGCCGGTTACTGGCGATCGGCAACCACCAGAAACTCATGGAAACCAGTCCCTTGTACCAGCGTCTTGCCCGTCTCCAGTTCCGGGATCAGCAAAGCTGAGACAGTGGTCGGTTTGTGGCCGGCGCCCGTACTCCTTACACTGGTAGTTAAACCTACTGACTCCCGAACAGGAGGATCGCAAAGTGAGCAATCAAGAATTGCAGGCACTGAAAGAACGTTACGTGGCAGCGGGCGCGGCAAGCCCCAATGAACAGTTTGCCGATCACGCCCTCAACGCCGAGCTGTGGGACGCCGACGGCAAACGCATGATCGACTTCGCCGGAGGTATCGGCGTTCTGAACATCGGCCACCGTCATCCCAAGGTGGTCGAAGCCGTCAAAGCGCAGCTGGATAAGCTGATGCACACCTGTCAGACGGTGATGCCCTACGAGGGCTATGTGAAGCTGGCGCAGAAGTTGAGCGAAGTGGTGCCAGTGCGCGGCCATGGCAAGGTCATGCTCGCCAACTCCGGTGCCGAGGCTCTGGAGAACGCCGTGAAGATCGCCCGGGCTGCCACCGGCAAGACCAACGTCATCTGTTTCGACGGCGGTTACCATGGCCGTACCTTCATGACCATGGCCATGAACGGCAAGGCCGCGCCCTACCAGACCGACTTTGGTCCGATGCCGGGTATGGTCTACCGCGCGCCTTATCCGGTGCCCTACCACGGTGTCTCCGAGGACGAGGCGCTGCGGGGCCTGGCCATGACCATGAAGGCCGATTCCCCGGCCCGGAATACCGCAGCAATTGTGCTCGAACCGGTACTGGGTGAGGGCGGTTTCTATCCGGCACCTAAGAGCTTCCTGGAGAAGGTCCGCAAGATCTGCGACGACAACGACATCCTGATGATCGTTGACGAGGTCCAGAGCGGCTTTGGCCGGACCGGCAAGATGTTCGCCATCGAGCACAGCGGTGTCGAGCCGGACATCATGACCATGGCCAAGTCCATGGCAGACGGTATGCCGATCTCCGCGATTGTCGGCACCGACAAGGTCATGGATTCCTCCGGCCCGAACTCCCTGGGCGGTACCTACACCGGCAGCCCGACGGCGTGTGCGGCGGCCCTCGCGGTGTTCGATGTATTCAAGGAAGAGGACATCCTGGGCAAGAGCCAGCGTCTGGGTGAAAAACTCAAAGCCCGGTTTGCCCAGTGGCAGGAGCAGTTCGAGCATGTGGATAACGTGCGCAACCTCGGTCCCATGGCGGCAATCGAGCTGGTGGAAAGCAAGGATTCCCACAAGCCAATGCCGGAACTGGCTGCGGCAGTCACCAAGAAGGCCAAGGAGAAGGGCCTGATCCTGCTGAGCTGTGGCATGTATGGCAATACCCTGCGTTTCCTCATGCCGGTCACCATCGAGGACAAGATCCTTGAGGAAGGCCTGGCGATTGTCGAGGAGAGCCTGAAAGAGGCAGGCGCCTGATCGTCAAAGGCATTTGCCGGCCGGGCCTCTGTGGCCCGGCCAACTCCCTTCGAATACCCCCTGATTCATCGTATACTGCCTGAACACGATTATTCACCCGGCCTGTGTGTGCAGGCTGTCCAACCAGGTAATTCAATGACTCCGGACACTCCCCGATCCGTTCCCGATCACAAGCCCCGTCCCTGGGTTGATCTGCTCGTCAGCATCATCATCCCATCGGTCATCCTGATGAAGTTCAGCGGGGACGAACACCTCGGCAGCGTGAACGCTCTGATTATCGGCCTGGCATTCCCTCTGGGCTGGGGTTTGTTCGAGCTGGTGCGGTATCACAAGAAAAACTTCATTGCCCTGCTGGGCCTGATTAGTGTCGGCCTCACCGGCGGCATCGGTCTGCTCGAGCTCAATTCCCAGTGGCTGGCCATTAAGGAGGCGGCGGTACCGGCGATCATCGGGCTGGCCGTGCTGGTGTCGACCCGAACCCGGTATCCGCTGGTCCGCACCCTTCTTTACAACCCGACCGTGCTGGATGTGGACAAGATCCAGGAACGTCTGGTACGTGAGGGCAAGGAGAGCGAATTCGAGGGCCGGCTGCTGAAAGCCAGTTACTTCTTCGCCGGCACCTTCCTGTTTTCCTCGATCATGAACTACGTGCTGGCTAAATGGATCGTCACCAGTCCCTCCGGCACCCAGGCCTTCAACGAGGAGCTCGGCCGCATGACCCTGGTGAGCTATCCGATGATCGCAATTCCTTCCATGGTCATGATGATGCTGATCTTCTGGTACCTGTGGCGGACCATCCGCCGACTGACCGGGTACACCCTGGAAGAGGTGATGGCGCCGCACCTGCTGGAGAAAGAGCGTGAGAAAGAAAAGGCCAGGTCCAGAGAACAGACCTCCGGGAAGTAGGCTTTAAAGCTTCAGGAAATAAAGACAAATTCTTTAAAACAAAAAGGCGGGAAGCTCTCACTTCCCGCCTTTTTTATGCCTTTTAAAGGGCACTTACACGTCCAGGTTGGTCACTTCCAGGGCGTTGGTCTGGATGAAGTTACGACGCGGCTCCACATCATCCCCCATCAGGGTGGTGAAGATCTGGTCGGCCGCGATGGCGTCCTCGATGGTGACTTTCATCATCCGGCGGGTTTCCGGATCCATGGTGGTTTCCCACAGCTGCTCCGGGTTCATCTCACCCAGCCCCTTGTAGCGCTGGATATTGAGGCCCCGCTGAGCCTCCTTCATCAGCCAGGCCAGGGCACCTTCGAACGACAGCACCGCCTGCTTGCGCTCGCCACGCTGGATATAGGCGCCTTCCTCGATCAGTCCCTCCAGGGTTTCGCCCATGCGCGCAATGGCAGCATAGGACGAGGACTCGAAGAAATCGTGACTGAACACGTGCTCATGGGGAATACCGTGCACGTAGATCGTGACCTTGGGCAGGAACAGCCCGCGCTCTTCGTCCCGGGTAACCGAGAAGGTGTACTTGGTACCGGTGCGGGTATCCAGGTTCAGACCCTCGCCCAGGCGCCCCACCCAGCGGGCCACGGCCTCTTCGTCCTTCAGGTCGTCCATCTTGAGCGTGACGTTATGCAGCATCTGCTCCAGAACCTTGGCGGGATAGGCGCGGGACAGACGATCAATCATCGCCATCACCGCCTGGTAATCCTTGACCATGGTCTCCAGGGCCGAGTCCTTGATGGCCGGCGCATCGGGGTTCACGAACAGCTGAGCACCCTCAAGTGCAGTCTGGGTCAGGTAAGCTTCCTTGGCCTTCTCGTCCTTCAGGTACTGTTCCTGTTTGCCGCGCTTGACCTTGTACAGGGGTGGCATGGCGATAAAGACGTGGCCACGCTCGATGATTTCGCGCATCTGCCGGAACAGGAAGGTCAGCAGGAGGGTCCGGATATGGGAACCGTCCACGTCGGCATCGGTCATGATGATGATGGAGTGGTATCGGAGCTTGTCCGGATTGAACTCCTCGCGGCCGATACCACAACCGAGGGCGGTAATCAGGGTGCCTACTTCCGCGGAGGACAGCATCTTGTCGAACCGTGCTTTTTCCACGTTCAGGATCTTACCCTTGAGAGGCAGGATCGCCTGGGTCTTGCGGTCACGGCCCTGCTTGGCACTGCCACCCGCGGAGTCACCCTCCACAATGAACAGTTCGGACAGGGCGGGATCTTTTTCCTGGCAGTCGGCCAGCTTGCCAGGCAGGCCGGCAATGTCCAGGGCGCCCTTGCGCCGGGTCATGTCCCTGGCCTTACGGGCCGCTTCCCGGGCACGGGCCGCCTCGATCATCTTGTTGACGATCAGCTTGGCCTCGTTCGGCTGCTCCTGCAGGAAATCACTGAAACTCTGGTACAGTTCCTGCTCGACCGCGGTTTTCACTTCCGAAGACACCAGCTTGTCCTTGGTCTGGGAGGAGAACTTCGGGTCCGGAACCTTCACCGAAATGATCGCCGTCAGACCTTCCCGGGCATCGTCACCGGAGGTCGCCACCTTGGCCTTCTTGCCCAGGCCTTCATGCTCGATGTAGTTATTCAGTGAGCGGGTCAGGGCGGCGCGGAAGCCGGCCAGGTGGGTACCACCATCCCGCTGGGGGATGTTGTTGGTGAAGCAGTAGAGGTTTTCCTGGAAGGCGTCATTCCACTGCATCGCTACTTCGACGGCGATACCGTCCTCACGTTCCCGGTTGAAATGGAATACCCGATTGATGGGGGTCTTGGTGGAATTCAGGTGCTCAACGAAGGCACGCAGACCGCCTTCATATTCAAAGACTTCTTCCTTGCCAGATCGCTCGTCCGTCAACCGAATCCGTACGCCACTGTTCAGGAAGGCGAGTTCCCGCAGGCGCTTGGCCAGGATGTCGTAGTGGAACTGGATGCTCGAAAAGGTTTCCGGAGAGGGAATGAAATGGACCTTCGTACCGGAGGCATCGGTATCTCCAACCACTGATAATGGGGCTTTCGGCACACCGTGGGTGTAGGTCTGCTCATAGACTTTGCCGTCCCGGCGGATGGTCAGGGTCAGGTTAGAGGAGAGCGCGTTAACGACGGATACGCCTACGCCGTGCAGGCCACCCGACACCTTGTAGCTGTTGTCATCGAACTTACCACCCGCGTGCAGAACGGTCATGATCACCTCGGCGGCGGACACCCCTTCCTCCTCATGGAGGTCGGTCGGGATACCACGGCCGTTATCCTTGACGGTGACTGACTCGTCCGGGTGAATGATCACCCCGATTTCGGAGCAGTAACCTGCCAGAGCCTCATCGATGGAGTTGTCCACCAACTCAAAGACCATGTGGTGCAGGCCGGTGCCATCATCGGTGTCACCGATGTACATGCCGGGCCGCTTTCGCACCGCATCCAGTCCTTTCAAGACTTTGATACTGGAGGAATTGTAGTTCGATTCACTCATTAGGTGACTCCTGAAGGGTGATGACCGGTGCTAGCCTGAGGGCCCTCGTGGGCTTCATCATCAGGTTTGGCATCGCCGGTTTTATTCTTCCGTCAATTTGCCATGTTCCACGTGGAACATTCTGTAATCCGGGGTGTCGGCAGTGCCCCAAAGGGACTCGGGATCCGGATGTTCAATCGATGTAATAAATACCTGACTCCCAAGAGCCCGGAGTTTTCGAGCCAGCATGGCCCGATGACCAACGTCCAGTTCCGCATTGATGTCATCGAGCAGAAACGTAACCTGCCGGCCCATGTCGCTCAACACCATCCCTTGGGCAATCTTCATTAAAATAACCAGGGTTTTCTGCTGGCCCCGGGAAAACGTTTCGGCAACCGGCCGCCCCTGAAACTTGAGGCGGATGTCTGCGCGATTGGGTCCATACAGCGTGTGGCCCATCTTCAGTTCCTGTTCCCGATGATTCCTCAGAATCTCCGTGAGCACGTGCGCCCGGTCCCAACCCGGAAAAAACTCCATCTTCAAGCCCTGAGTCCAGGGCACGTCCACCTGCTCAACCAGCAGTTCGAAGGCTTCCTTGAACCGGTCGAAGGTGGACTGCCTCGAGTCGCTCAGGCGCTCGCTGAGGGCTGCGTACTGGCTATCCCAGACCCGCAGCAAGGATTCATCCATTCTACCATTTCTGAGCGTCTGATTCCGCTGTGATGTAACTCTCTGACATTGCTGCCACACCGACGCAAAGGAAGGTTCCACGTGGAACACCAACCAGTCCAGAAACTGCCGCCGTTTTCCGGGGCCCCCCGCCACAATGTCAAAAACACCCGGGTCAATCACCGATACCGGGAGATGCTTCGCCATCGAGGAAAGACTCCGCACGTTTTCGCCATCGACCCGGAGCGACGTCTCTTTCGCATTCACATCCCGGGCAATCCCCAACCGGTGCGCAAGCCTACCCTCATCACCGGATACAAATTCGTCCGCGCCCCGGTCCAGACCGCCGAACACCGTAAAGCGGCTTTGACCATGGGAAACCACTGCCTGGTGACGACTCACCCGGAACGAGCGGCCAAGTCCCAGATAGCCGATCGCTTCCAGCACGCTGGTTTTGCCACTACCGTTGGCACCATAGAGAAGATTGAACGACGGCGAGAAAGACACCGGATCCGGCGCCAGATTGCGGAAATGCTCGGTCTGGAGTCTGAGAAGGGCCATAGAAGGGTTGGCTTTCCGGAGGGACGAAACTGGGCCATTAAAAAGGCAGCGCCGGATTATCCGTGCGCCGCCTTAGTGTACAAAAGCTGACCGGGGATGGCGACCGGCTCAGTGCAACATGTTCAATCGTTCATCCATGAACACATCCATTTCCGGCGCCAGGATGTGAACATACCGGTCGAAGTACAGGAACTGCTTCAGCAACAGGGCAAATTCCCTGGGGAAATGCAGCCCGTGGCTCTCACCGATCTTCACCATATCCATCAGGATGTTGTTCACATCGTCTTCGGCCTGATCCGCTTCGTAGGGCACATGGTCAGGCACCATCTTGTCCATTTGCTGGTACAGCCGGCGCAGATCCGCTGCCAGATCCGACACCTTCACGGTCTGATGAGTCACCCCGATCCGGATCATGGCCGAGGCCATGCCATCAAAGTTGCCAACCATGATCGCCGAGATGAAATCGCTCACTGCCTGCCAGGTGTCCGGCTTGATCCGGCCCACGATCCCGAAATCAATGAAACCGACCCGGCCATCCCGCAGCACCATGAGATTACCGGCGTGAACGTCCGCGTGGAAGAACTCGCACTGGGTCAGGCTGGCAAACCAGGTATTCATGGCGGTGATCAGCGTGTGCTCCGGATCCCGTGCATAACCGCGAATACTTTCCAGATCGGTCAGGGGCACGCCGTAGAACCGCTCCATGGTCAGGATCCGGCGGGTACTGCAATCTTCATACACCAGAGGGCAGGTTGCCTCTTCATTATGGGTATCGTGCAAGAAGTTTCGGAACACCTTCAGGTTGTTCGCTTCCTTGATGAAGTCGCATTCCTCCATCATGGTCCGCTGGATTTCTTCCACAATGCCGGACATCGAGGTCCAGGACAGTTTCGGTGCCAGGGTCTCGATGATCCGCGCCGACAGGTAGAGGAAGTTAAGGTCGGTGAGCAGGATGTTTTCCACACCCGGCTTCTGGACCTTGATCACCACATCTTCGCCGGTAACCAGACGGGCAGCATGAACCTGGGCAATGGAAGCCGATGCCAGCGCTACAGGATCAATCTCGGAGAAGACCTCCTCGATCGGGCGGCCCAGTTCCTCACGGATGATTTTCTTGATCACCCCGAATGGAAGACTCGGCGTCTTGTCCAGGCAGTACTGGAATTCCTCGACGTATTCCTTGGGAAAGAACGTCGGCGAACTGGCAATGAACTGGCCCAGCTTGATGTAAGTGGCACCCAACGATTCAAACGTCTGCCGAAGCAGACGCGGGGCAGGGGGCCGCTCCCCCCGAACCCAGCTGACCCCGGTGCGGCCAAGCACCGACAGGGTCTGGCCAATCCTGAATGCGCCTTTGATTCCGTTCGTCACGGTACCCATGGTGTGTCTCCCTTACCCGGCACCCCGGTTACAGCCGCATCGGCATGACCACGTACAGGCACCGGTTGTCGCTTTCCGATTCGATCAATGCACTGCTGTTCGGATTGGACAGGGTGATTTTCACCTGATCGTCATCCAGCGCATTCATCACATCCACCAGGTAGCCTACATTAAAGCCGATCTGGAGTGATTCGCCCTGGTACTCCACCGGCAGCGCGTCTTCGGCCTGTTCCTGGTCCGGGTTGTTGGCAAACACCTGGAGCTGGTTCGGCCCCAGGTTCAGCCGGACGCCCCGGATGTTTTCGTGGGAAAGAATACCTGCCCGCTGCAGCGTATTCTTCAAAGTGGACCGGTCCGCCAGAACGACCTTGTCACCGCCCCTGGGGATAACCCGGTTGTAATCCGGGAATTTGCCCTCGATCAGCTTGGAGGTGAAGGTATAGGCACCGACCGTTGCACGCAGGTGGTTATCCCCTATCACCAGGGTCACCGGCGTTTCCACGTCATCCAGCAGACGGGCCAGTTCCAGCACACCCTTTCTCGGCACGATCACCTGGCGCAACTCCGGGCAGCCGGTTTGCATATCCACATGGGCCATCGCCAGCCGGTGACCATCGGTGGCGACCGTGCGCACGTGCTCCGCCGACACTTCCAGTAACAGGCCGTTCAGGTAATACCGGACATCCTGCTGCGCCATGGCAAAGGCGGTGGCATCCAGCATCCGGCCGAGTTCCTTCTGGGGAAGTTCCAGCCGGAAGCTCTCGTCCTCATCCTCCACGTTGGGGAAATGCTCCGCCGGCAACGTGGACAGGGTGAAATGACTGTTGCCGGAGCGCAGATGCAGGCGATCTCCCTCCAGGGCCAACTCGATCGGTGACTCGTCACCCAGGGCGCGACAGATGTCGGACAGTTTCCGGGCGGGCACCGTGATCCGGCCAGACTGGTCCACATGCACCGGAGTCACCCGGCCCACCAGTTCAACCTCCATATTGGTCCCGGTCAGGGTCAGTGTATTGTCCTCGGCCACCAGCAGTACGTTGGAGAGCACGGGCATTGTCTGTTTCTTCTCCACCACGCCGGCAATGCTTTGCAGCGGGGTGAGCAGGGATTCACGGCTGATCGTCAGTTTCATGGCACTCAGCTTTCTTTGGTGTTGGAAGGGTGAATGTTGTCGCTAACGCCCGGCATCAGGTGGTCAGCAATCTCATAAAGTTCTGATAATCCTCACGGATACCCGGATCTGTATCCTGCAGTTCCAGGATCTTCTTGCACGCGTGCAGCACCGTCGTATGGTCCCGACCGCCAAACGCATCACCGATTTCCGGCAGACTGTGGTTGGTCAGCTCCTTGGCCAGGGACATGGCAACCTGCCGGGGCCGGGTCACGGTCCGGGTCCGGCGCTTGGACAGCAGGTCCGCCACCTTGATCTTGTAGTACTCGGCCACGGTGCGCTGGATATTGTCGA
This sequence comes from Marinobacter pelagius, assembly GCF_003315345.1. Classification (GTDB taxonomy): domain Bacteria; phylum Pseudomonadota; class Gammaproteobacteria; order Pseudomonadales; family Oleiphilaceae; genus Marinobacter; species Marinobacter pelagius_A. The sequence goes on along the minus strand of NZ_QNRO01000009.1, from coordinate 6,146 downwards.
TACTGACCTGCTTTTCATGCAGGGCCAGCAGGTCCTTCAGGCTCTCACGAATAAACGGCGGAGTAATCTCCGAGCCCGTGAAGTGAGCATTCGCTATCACCAGACGCAGCGCCCCTTCGAGCTCTCGCACGTTAGAACGAATCTTCTGGGCAATAAAAAAGGCCGCTTCGCTACTGAGCTTGACGTTGGCCTGTTCCGCCTTTTTCATCAGGATCGCCACCCGGGTTTCCAGCTCCGGCGGCTCCACCATCACGGTCAGACCCCAGCCAAAACGGGACTTCAACCGCTCTTCCATGTCGGAGATTTCTTTCGGGAAGCGATCACAGGTCACGATCACCTGCTGCCCGCCCTCAAGCAGGGCATTGAAGGTGTGGAAAAACTCTTCCTGGGAACGCTCCTTGCGGGCGAAGAACTGGATATCGTCGATCAGCAGGGCATCCACCGACCGGTAATAACGCTTGAACTCGTTGATGGCATTGAGCTGCAACGCCTTGACCATATCTGCCACGAAACGTTCGGACCGCAGGTAGGCCACCTTGGCCCGGGGATTCCGCCGGACGATCTCGTTACCGATGGCGTGCATCAGGTGGGTCTTACCCAGGCCTACGCCGCCATACAGAAAGAGCGGGTTATAGGCGCCACCGGGATTTTCGGCGACCTGCATGGAAGCGGCCCGAGCCAGCTGGTTCGATTTGCCTTCCACGAAGGTCTCGAATGTGAAGCCCTCGTTGAGAAAGCTCTGGTGCTTGATGTCACCTTCAACCTGCACTTCCCGGCGATCATTGTCGGTTTTCGGCTTTACACTCACCGGCCCCGCCACGGTCGCAGCGACACCCTTTTCCTCTTCCGTGACCTGATTGCCGGTTTCTTCCTGCAGCCGTCCATTGACCGCCGGTTTGTCGGAAGCGCGGTTTACCGGTGCCTGCTCTCGAGGAGCCGACCCCACCTTCATGTTGACCCGGGGCGCCTGGCCTCCGTTCAGATCCTTGAGGACTTCCTCTATACGGCGAAGATATTTTTCGTTGACCCAGTCCATGACAAACCGGTTGGGAGCAAACAGCACCAGCTGACCTTCCCTGTGATCAGACTGTAGCGGTCTCAACCAGGTATTGAACTGTTGTGCGGGAAACTCGTCCCGGAGTACTTCAAGACATTGATGCCAGATACTGTTCGGCACGACCGTCTGCTCCCGATAACCCAGAAATTCTTCTCTCCGGAATGACTGCTTCCGGTAGTAAAGAGGCGATCACGGATTCTAACCCGAGCGACCTGGCAGTAAAAGTGTAAAACTGAACTCATAAACAGCCTGTGGAAATTTAAAATTATCAAAAACAGATTCTTAGAGACTTACCTACAGGCTTGTGTACAGTAAAGCTCCTACAAAAAAGTTACCCACAGCCCTGTGTGTACACCCTGCGTGCAACCCTGTGCGAAAGCGCGGGACCGATCAGGGGATAACTCGCACGTTTTGGACAAAGTTGACTTTCCCACATTTCGTCACTGCTTCCTCCACAGGGCTCACGCCACCTTGTCAATACCCTTGTCAACGACAGAAGGAATTGAATTTGATACGAAAATACGGCTTTTCCACAGAAATCATGATCCCTAATAACAGTAATAAATAATCCTTAAAAGAATTCATAAAAGACTTACTGATTCTGTTATCTGATCGCCCCACTATCGCACCCACAGGCCCCGTATTGTCCCTGACACAATAATCATTGAATTCTCACCGGTATTTGCATAGAATGCCGCTCCTGTTTTGGCTGTACATTTTCCAGCCAGTTACTGAATTTCAAACTTACGAAATGTGAGATCGTCACCATGAAAAGAACGTTTCAACCAAGCGTCCTGAAGCGTAAGCGCGTCCACGGTTTCCGTGCCCGTATGGCCACTGCCAATGGTCGCAAGGTTCTGTCCCGTCGCCGTGCCAAAGGTCGCGCGCGCCTGTCAGCGTAAGACCTGATCGACTGATGAAGGCTTTGGGTTTTCCAAAGTCCGCCCGGCTACTGCGGCCCGCGGATTACAGCAAAGTCTTCGATGACGTACAGCTGAAGGTTCCGCACCGAAATTTCCTGATCCTGGCTACACCGAATGATCTCGGTCATGCCAGGGTCGGTCTGGTTTTTTCCAAAAAGAACCTCAAGCTGGCCGTCCAGAGAAACCGGGTAAAACGCCAGGTCAGGGAGACGTTCAGGCTCCGGAATGACCTGCCCGGCGTAGATATTGTGATCCTTGGGCGTCAGGGCCTGGCCAACCTGGATAACCAGACCATCCGGGACTCCCTGAACGACCTCTGGCGCCGGCTCAAGAAAAAATACCATCAGTCATCGCCATCCCGTGCAGCTGAATCCAGGCCTGCCGGTAGAGGAACGGGGTAATGCGCAAGCTCTTGCTTCTGCCCATTCGCTTCTATCAATACGCAATCAGTCCTCTGATGGCGAGTCACTGCCGCCACTATCCCACGTGCTCGCAATACGCGGTTGAAGCCATTACCCTGCACGGTGCTGCCAAAGGTTCGGTGCTGGCAATCCGGCGTTTAGGCAGATGTCACCCCTGGAGTGAAGGCGGCTACGATCCTGTTCCAGGTACTGACCATTCCCCTCAAACCACCCAGACCAGACAGTAATCCTATGGATATTCAACGCATTGTTTTGTTTGCCGGCCTGGCGATTGTCAGTTATCTGATGGTGCTGGCCTGGAACGAGGATTATCACCAGCAACCGCAACCGACTGAAACTGCTCAGGTTGCCAGTACATCCAATGGCAACGGTAGCAATGGTGATGACGGCATGGTGCTTCCGGAACAGGGCACCGCGACCTCGGACGGCAGTGAAGAGTTTTCCACACCCGAATCCGGCCAGACGACAATCTCGGCAAGCGCAGAAGCCACCAGCGTTGATAACCAGTTCGTCACCATCCGGACTGATGTTTACGATCTGACCATCGATCGGGTCAGCGGTAACCTTGTCCACAGCTCACTCCTCAATTACGACAAGACGCTGAACAGTGAGGAACCGCTCACACTGCTCACCAACACCGAAACCCGCACCTACGTGCTGGAAAGCGGGCTGATTGGTCGTGACGGCCCGGACAGCCAGAAAAACGGCACCGCTCCCGTGTACCAGACCACGGCTGATCACTATCAGCTCCAGGAAGGTCAGGACCAGTTGACCGTCGATCTGACCTACACCACCGATACCGGGGTCAAGATCATCAAGCGCTACCAGTTCGAGCGTGACAGCTATGAAATCGGTATTCGTTACCTGGTGGAGAACAATTCCGGACAGCCCTGGCAGGCCAACTTCACCGGCAAGATCGTCCGTGACCAGGCACCTGATCCCACCAGCCAGGCCAGTATGGGTATCCGTGCCTACCTGGGCATGGTGATGAGTTCACCGGAAGACCCCTACGAAAAGTTCGACTTTGACGACCTCAAGGAAAACCGTGTCAACCAGCAGGTTACCAACGGCTGGCTGGCGTTCCTGCAGCATTACTTCCTGAGCGCCTGGATTCCCGAACGGGATGTACCGGCCCAGTTCCAGACCACCCAGCGTGGTCCGCTGCACGTGATGGGCTTTGTCTATCCGGCCACCACCGTGGCTCCGGGAGAAACAGCAGAAGTCGGCGCCAAGGCCTATGTCGGACCAAAAATTCTCGACCGGCTTGAAACCATTGCACCGAACCTGGACCGCACGGTCGACTTTGGCTGGTTGTTCTTCATCTCCTTGCCACTGTTCTACATCCTGAAGTGGTTCCATGCCCTCGTCGGCAATTGGGGTGTGTCCATCATTCTCCTGACAGTGCTGGTGAAGGCGGTGTTCTTCCACCTGTCCGCCACCAGTTACAAGTCGATGGCCAAGATGCGCGCGGTGGCCCCGCAGCTGACCCGGCTCAAGGAACTCTACGGCGACGATCGCCAGCGTATGTCCCAGGAAATGATGGCCCTGTACAAGCGGGAGAAGATCAACCCGCTCGGTGGCTGTCTGCCGATCCTGGTGCAGATGCCGGTGTTCATTTCCCTGTACTGGGTTCTGTTCGAAAGCGTGCAGCTGCGTCACGCTCCGTTCTTCCTGTGGATCAATGACCTGTCGCAGATGGATCCGTACTTCATCCTGCCGATCCTGATGGGCGCCAGCATGTTCCTGCAGATGCACCTGAATCCGACTCCGCCGGACCCCATGCAGGCGAAGATCATGAAGCTCATGCCTTTGGTGTTCACGGTGTTCTTCCTCTGGTTCCCGGCAGGCCTGGTACTGTACTGGCTGGTGAACAACATTCTGTCCATTGCCCAGCAGTGGTACATTACCCGCAAGATCGAAGCGGAAGTGGCAGGCAAGAAGCACTGACCAGAGTGCTGACCTGACCCGACAGAGGCTCCTTCATGGAGCCTCTGTTATTTCAGCCGGGGAATTTCCATGCAGCAGAGCACAGACACCATTGCCGCCATAGCCACCGCGCCGGGCCAGGCCGGCGTCGGCATTGTCCGGGTCTCCGGTCCAAAAGCCCGGGACATCGCCCACCGTATGCTGGGATTCGAACCCAAACCCCGGTACGCCCATTACGGTCCCTTTGTGGATAACTCCGGCCAGCTCATCGACGAGGGCATCGGGTTGTTTTTTCCCAACCCCCACTCCTTCACCGGTGAGGATGTATTCGAGCTCCAGGGCCACGGTGGTACCGTCATCCTGGATCTGTTGCTCCGGGAAGTCTGCGGCCTCGGTGCCCGCCTGGCACGACCGGGTGAATTCTCCGAACGGGCATTCCTGAACGACAAGCTCGATCTGGCCCAGGCTGAGGCCATTGCCGACCTGATCGAGAGCAGCTCGGAGCAGGCGGCTCGCTGTGCAGTGCGCTCCATGCAGGGCGTCTTCTCCCGCCGGATCGACGATCTGGTGGAAGCGGTTACTCACTTACGGATCTATGTCGAGGCCGCCATCGACTTTCCCGAGGAGGAAATCGACTTCCTGGCCGACGGCAAGGTAGCCACCGACCTGAATGCCCTGATCGAAAGGGTCCACACCATCCTGGCCGAGGCTCAGCAGGGCACCATTCTGCGCGACGGCATGAAAGTGGTCATTGGCGGCCGCCCCAATGCCGGCAAGTCCAGCCTGCTCAACGCCCTGGCGGGCCGGGAAGCCGCCATTGTGACCGCCATCGAAGGCACCACCCGGGACGTGCTCCGGGAACATATCCACATCGACGGCATGCCCCTGCATATCATCGATACCGCCGGTTTGCGGGACAGCCCCGACGAGGTGGAACAGATCGGCATTGCCCGGGCCTGGGATGAGATCCGCCAGGCCGACCGGATCCTGCTGATGGTGGATGCCACCACCACCGACAAGACCGAACCCCACGAAATCTGGCCGGACTTCATCGATCGGTTGCCCGCTAATGCGCCGGTGACGGTGATCCGTAACAAGGTGGACCTGTCCGGGGAAACGGTGGGCATTACCGCCGAACCCCACCAGGCGGCGCCGGTCATTCGGCTGGCTGCCAAGTCCGCCGAAGGGCTTGAGGTATTGCGGGATCATCTGAAGCAGTGCATGGGCTTCGTTACCACCACCGAGGGTGGCTTCCTGGCCCGCCGCCGGCACCTGGATGCCCTGGAGCGGGCCAGGGATTCGCTGCTGCAGGGCCAGACCCAGCTGGAAGGTTACGGCGCCGGCGAACTGCTGGCCGAAGACCTGCGCGCGGCCCAGGATGCCCTGGGGGAAATCACCGGGCACCTGACCCCGGATGAACTTCTGGGCAAGATATTCAGCAGCTTCTGCATCGGGAAGTGAAGTGGTAAAAAAGGGTTATCCACAGCAATCTTCGATGTATCGCTCACGCGCATAGCCAGACATGACCTTTCCGGCAGTTCCTCTCTCTGGCTTTCACAGGCGGAGACTCGCTGATCAAAGAATTGCTTTGACTCAATACCTTAACAGACGTCCTCTACTATGCTGTAGATACGCAGATTCGGATAGTTGGCTCTCAGCCAGTGGGGATGTATCCAACTACACCACTGAGGGAATCACTCTGCACCATGCGATTTAGGAAAGGAGGGTATACGGATTTAATGGTTGATGGGGCACCTTCACCCCATCAATCTGATACCACCCTCAGATGGTTGATAGATCGACTCCGTAGTTGAGTTC
>NZ_QNRO01000008.1 GCF_003315345.1 Marinobacter pelagius | reverse complement strand
GAGTAGGCTGAAGAGGATCAATCAGATAATCCGCTGAGAAAGATTTTCTTCTTTACATCTTTGGCATTTTATCAACCAGAAATTCCGGATACCCGAATATTTGACAGGAAACGAGACAACCAAATCGACGCTTCCGCGCTGCTGAGGCGGCGTTCGCCAACGTAGAACCTTTCCCGATCCAGGCGGCTCTCGACGAGCTTTGTGATTAGCTGTTCGTAAATTCCGGTTTGCTGCATCAGTTATGCTCCATGCTGATGCAACTCACCACAGGCCTCATCGATGGCGATATCAAGAACGGCTTCAACAAACGCTTCGGCGTTGTTGTCGTAATAGCCTAGCGTATCGGGCATAGGACAGTTTCCTTACTACTAATTCGTGCCGTATTGTTCCTAACCAGGTTATCAGCAGGCACTGAGATGGCCAAGTTGCATGATCTCGGGAATCGGTTAGCCTTGAACCTCATTCAACCGCGCTAGTGAACCATGACTGAAAACAACAACTCTCCCTTCAAATTCCGCTTCCGAGTCCGCTACGGCGAGTGCGACGCCCAGGGTGTCGTCTTCAACGCCCGCTACGCGGACTTCGTGGATATTTCCGTCAACGAATACATCCGTGCTGTGTTCGGTGATTACCAGCGCCTGCTGGACCAGGATCTGGACGTCCAGGTGGTGAGCCTTACGGTGAACTGGAAAGCGCCCGCCCGGTTTGACGATGTGCTGGAAGCGAGGATTCGTACCGGGCGGATCGGCAACACGTCGTTCACCCTGCATCTGGAATTTTATCGCTACGGGGATGGCCAGTTCATCGCCGATGCGGACATCACTGATGTGATGATCCGGTCATCCAGCATGACTAAGGTGGCCATTCCGGATCATATCCGGGCGCAGCTGAACGAAAGCGCTCCGGGAGTGTTGATCAGCCATGCCGGCGAAACGTGAGTTGGCGCAGTCGTTAAGCATTATCGATAATACCTGTTTGCCTTGATATTCCTCATTGTTTAGGATCGCGCACCTTTCAACGCACCAACTCAGGGCACGCGAAAGGTTTATGGGACTCAGGAACGAGCAACTGCGCTGGCAACTGGCTAAGGGGCTGGTTCAGGCCTTACACCTGGAACGACTCGCAAGCCGTTACAGTCGAACCACCGTGATGGCAGTGTTCAACCTGATCAATGGCGGTCTCAGCATCGCGCTGGTGTCGTTCGTGGCCCTGGTGACGCAGGAAGCCTTCATCTTCCCCTCCCTTGGTGCCACCGCCTTCATCCTGTTCTATGTCCCGCTTGCCCAGCCCGCTTCCCCGAGGAACACGCTTTGCGGGCATCTGATCGGAGCACTGGCCGGACTGCTCAGCCTGTACCTCTTCGGCCTGCAGGGACACGCTTCCGCCTTCACGACCGGCGTCGATCTGGCCCGAGTCGGTGCTGCGTCACTCTCGCTGGGCCTGACGGGGTGCCTGATGGTGCTGCTGCGGGTGGCGCACCCGCCCGCCGGCGCAACGGCTCTGATTGTGTCCCTGGGACTGATGCCGGATCCAGCCCAGCTACCTATACTGATGGCCGGCGTCGGTCTGCTGCTTGTGCACGCCTTTATCATGAACCGCCTCGCCGGCATTCCTTATCCGGTATGGTCCTCCACCACTCCAGCACCGGCGACGAGAATGTCATTGCAGTAACGGATTGAACGTCAGGCCAAAGAACGGAAACGATTATGCTGAACTTCATCGGAACTGAATTTCCCATCATCCAGGCACCCATGGCCGGCGTTCAGGATCACAGACTGGCTGCCGCCGTCTCGAATGCCGGAGGCCTCGGCTCCCTGCCCTGCGCCATGCTTAGCCCGGAGTCGCTCCGATCTGAACTTGACGCCTTGAAAGCTGCCACCGAAAAGCCTTTCAACCTCAACTTCTTCGCCCATACGCCGCCAACACCGGATGCGGACATCGAACGGAAGTGGCGCCAGGCGCTGGCGCCCTATTACCGGGAATTCGGCATCGATCCTGACTCCATCACTTCCGGGCCGGGGCGCATGCCGTTCAATGAAGAAGCCGCTGCTGTGGTGGAGGAATTCCGCCCGGCAGTGGTGAGTTTTCATTTCGGATTGCCGGAGCCCGCTCTGGTTGAACGGGTGAAAAAGACCGGTGCCAGGATCCTGTCGACCGCGACCACGGTGGAGGAGGCCCTCTGGCTGGAGCAGCACGGTGCCGATGCCATCATCGCCCAGGGCCTTGAGGCCGGTGGCCACCGCGGTATTTTCCTGACCAAGGACATGACCACGCAGATGGGCACCTTTGCCCTGCTGCCCCAGATTGTTGCCGCGGTGAAGGTGCCGGTGGTTGCCGCCGGCGGTATTGCCGATGCCCGAGGCGTGCAAGCCGCGCTGGATCTTGGCGCAATCGCGGCCCAAGTGGGAACGGCCTTTTTACTCTGCCCGGAGGCGACCACCAAACCAGTGCACCGGGAAGCACTGAAAAGCCCCCAGGCCCGGCATACCGCTATCACCAACCTGTTCTCAGGCGGACCGGCCCGGGGCATTGTGAACCGAGTGATGCGGGAGCTGGGCCAGGTATCCCCGGAGGCACCCGCGTTTCCCCTCGCCACCAGCGCCATTGCGCCACTCCGGGCTGCGGCCGAGGCCATCGGTTCCGGAGACTTTTCACCCTTGTGGTGTGGACAGAACGCCTCGGGGTGTCGGGAGAATTCAGCCGTGGAGATTCTAGAACGGCTTGTTCTCTGAACACACCTCTTAACCAAGTTTTAAGCGCGCTTCAATCTATTCTTGGCACCACCCTTGTGCGGGCCAGCTTTCATACCAGGGCGCCGATCACGGGTGTAAGTAGCCATGGCGGTCCTGGTTACTTGTGGCTCAACCGGCTCAGCCCGCAGGTTAATACCAAGCCCTTTCAAAATACGGTTGATCGTATCGAATCGCGGTTTTGCTCCCGGAGTCAACGCCTTATAAAGACTTTCCCTACCCAGGCCTGTATCTTCCGCGAGCCTGGTCATACCCCGGGCTCTGGCAACCTCACCAAGAGCTTCCAGGAGTTCATCCATATCACCATCTGCCAGGATTTCCGACAGATAGGCACCAATCACCTCATCATCATCCAGGTATTCAGCGGCATCAAAGGGCCGAACACCGTGCTTTTCGATTGCTTCTTGATTAACAGTCATGTTCATCACCTCTCACGGTTTTTACCGTGAATGTCTGCAGCCATTTCCTTGGCCCGCTTTATATCTTTCTCCTGAGTTGATTTATCTCCACCTACCAGCAACCAATACACCCGGTTTTCTATCATCGTGTAATAGAGTCGGTATCCAGGGCCATTGAAGAGACGCATTTCAGAAACGTTATCTCCAACGGACTGGTGATCGCCGAAATTATCTTTACGAGCATTTTTTATCCGACGCAGAACACTTGCCTTTCCAATCGGATCCTTCAGTTTCGACAACCAACTGGCGAATTCTTCCGTTTCGTACAGTTCGTTCATGAGCAGAGTGTATCTAGCTGGATACAAAAATACTATAGGGCACTCGATGCCCTCAAGAATCGGGACTTCCACCATTCCGGATACCGATTCAGAAAGTCATTAGCCTGGAAGTACTCGCCAGAAACTTCGCCAAAGCCTTACGGCAATCACCCCGCCAACCCTGTTAAACTAAGGCGCTCAGATTTTCGTACTGACAACTGTTTTCCGTCGATAGGTTACCGAAATGTCCGCAACACCCGCATTGGATGCCACTCGCCACAACCCCGGCCCGTCCCGCCGTTTCTGCGTGGCACCGATGATGGACTGGACCACACCGCACTTCCGCTACCTGGCCAGGATCCTGAGCCGGCGGGCGCTGCTGTACACGGAGATGGTGACTACCGGTGCCCTGATCCACGGCGATACCGAGCGATTCCTGCGCCATGATCCCTCCGAGTATCCCCTGGCCCTGCAGCTTGGCGGCAGTGATCCCGGCGAACTGGCCCACTGTGCGAAGCTGGCTGAGCAGTTCGGTTTCGATGAGGTGAACCTGAATGTTGGCTGCCCCAGTGACCGGGTGCAGAACAACATGATCGGTGCCTGCCTGATGGGCCATCCGGACAAGGTGGCCGAGGCGGTGTCAGCGATGATTGCCGCCACTGATCTGCCGATGACGGTCAAGCACCGGATCGGTATCAATGGTCGGGAGTCCTGGGAGGATCTGTGCGAGTTCATCGACAAGGTCTCGGCTGCTGGTTGCCGGACATTTATCGTGCATGCCCGCATCGCCATTCTTGAGGGCCTGAGCCCCAAGGAAAACCGGGATATTCCGCCGCTGAAGTACGACTGGGTCTACCGGCTGAAGGATCGTTACCCGCACCTGGAGATCATCATCAATGGTGGCATCAAGACCTTCGAGGAATGCCATGAGCATTTGCGCCACACCGATGGTGTGATGCTGGGCCGGGAGGCCTACCACAATCCCTGGTTGCTGGCCGGTGTGGATTCCGAGTTCTTTGGTGAGCCCGCAGCTGTGGCAAACCGTCACGACGCGCTGCGGGCCATGTTCCCCTTCATCCAGGAGGAGCTGGACCGGGGCGTCTATCTCACCCACATTTCCCGCCACATCATGGGGCTGTTCCACGGCATGCCCGGTGGCCGCCAGTTCCGGCGCCATATCAGTGAGAATGCCCACAAGCCCGGTAGCGGTCTGGAGGTCATCCAGGCGGCGCTGGCCAAGGTTCGGGAGCCGGAACCCGCGGTTCTGGCCGAAAGCTGACACAACCCTAACCTTTTGTTGTCTTGTTCCTGTCAGAACAGCCCGTTATTGTAGGGAAAACACCGGCATCCCGGAGATGGATGCCTGAAACAACGTACAACCGGGACGACAGGACGAATGACCAGCAAGCTTGACCAACTCAAAACCATGACCACCGTGGTAGCCGACACCGGCGATATCGATGCTATCGCCAAGTGGCGCCCGGAAGATGCCACCACCAACCCGTCGCTGCTTCTGAAAGCAGCCGCCTCTGAGGCCTATCGCCCGATGCTGGACAAGGCCGTGGCGGAAGCCCGGCGTCACGGTGGTTCCGACGCGGAGCAGCTGACGGTGGCCACCGACATGCTCGCGGTGCTGGCCGGCCGGGAAATCCTGAACCTGATCCCGGGCCTGGTATCCACCGAAGTGGATGCTCGTTTGTCGTTCGATACCGCCGGCACCCTGGAGCGGGCCCGTCGCCTGATCGACTTCTATGATCGTCAGGGCGTGGATTCCAGCCGGGTACTGATCAAGATTGCCTCCACCTGGGAAGGTATCCGCGCCGCCGAGCAGCTGGAGAAGGAAGGCATCCGCTGCAACCTGACCCTGCTGTTCTCCTTCATCCAGGCGGCAGCCTGTGCCCAGGCAGGGGCCCACCTGATTTCACCGTTTGTCGGCCGCATCCTGGACTGGCACCTGGCCAACAGTGGACGAGACAGCTTCCCGGCGCACGAAGATCCGGGAGTACTCTCCGTCAGCAGGATCTACAATTACTACAAAGCCAACGGCTTCAATACGGTGGTGATGGGCGCCAGTTTCCGCAACACCGGCGAGATCGAGATGCTGGCCGGATGTGACAAGCTGACTATCAGCCCGGCCCTGCTGCAAGAGCTGCAGGACGATGCCGGCACCCTTGACCGCCAGCTGCATCCGGGCAACGCCAACACCAGCGACCGGTTCGGTTCCATCGATGAAAAGCTGTTCCGCTGGGAATCCAACGAGGACGCGATGGCCACCGAGAAGCTGGCCGATGGCATCCGCCGGTTCACGGCTGACCAGATCGAGCTGGAGAACCGGGTGCGCCAACTGGCCCGTGCGGCCTGAGTGACTCAACAACCGAAGTAACGGACCATGATCGAGCGCCTGAAGAAACTGTTTGCCGTTCCCGAATCCGAACCGGTCAAGCCGGACGCCCATCAGTTGGCCGTCGCAGCCACGGCGCTGATGGTGCAGCTATCCCGGGTGGACAACGATGAAGACGAGCGGGAACTGAAAACCATCGTGGACTGCGCCGTGAAGTCTCACCAGGTGACCCGGGAAGAAGCCGAGGAGATCCTGCAGGATGCCCTCGCCCACGCCGAGGACGCCACGTCTCTGTACGAGTTTACCGGGCAGATCAACGACCACCTGGACCAGGAACAGAAACAGGCCCTGCTGGAAAGCATCTGGCACGTGGCGCTGGCCGACGGGCGCATCGACAAATACGAAGAACACCTTATTCGCCGCATGGCAGACCTGCTGCATCTTAACCACAGGGAGTACATGCAGGCGCGGCACCGGGCCGAGGGGACCGGTTAACAAAAGGAGATCCCATGCTAGCCATTCTTCATCCCAACACCACGCTGGACAGTGACGCCTACCGGCAGACCATGCATTACCTGGAAAACCTGCCCAACGTGTCCCTGCGTGTTCACGAGGTGCAGGGTGCCAGCCAGCGGCTGACCGAAATCTACCTGCTGGGCGACACCAAGTCCCTGGATAAGGAAGAAATCGAAGCACTGCCGGCCGTGGAGCGGGCGATCCGCATTTCCGAGGACTACCGAATTCTTGGCCGGCACAAGGATGACCTGCGCCAGAGCGGCTTCACTTACAACGGCGTGGAATTCAGCCAGCAAAACCTGAACATCTTTGCCGGCCTGTGCGCCGTAGACGTGCCTGAGCATGTCGAGATGATGATGAAGGCGGTGGAGGAGCATGGCGAAGTCTGTACCCGTATGGGCGCTTACAAACCGCGGACCAACCCCTATTCGTTCCAGGGCCATGGCAAGGGCTGTCTGCCATGGGTGTTCGAGAAGGCGGGCAAGCATGGCATCAAGGTGATCGCCATGGAGATCACCCACGAGAACCACATCGAGGAAATCGACACCTGCCTGGAGAAACTGGGGCGCCCGACTGGCGTGATGCTCCAGGTGGGCACCCGGAATACCCAGAACTTCGAACTGCTCAAGGCCATTGGCCGCCAGAGCACCTATCCCGTGCTGCTCAAGCGCGGTTTCGGTATTACCCTGAACGAGTCCCTGAACGCTGCCGAGTACCTGGCGAGCGAAGGCAACTCCAATGTCATTTTCTGCCTGCGCGGCATGAAAACCGAGGCCGGCAATCCACACCGTAATATGGTGGATTTTGCCCATGTACCGGCGGTCAAGCGCCTGACCCGGATGCCGGTGTGCGTGGATCCGTCCCACTCGGTGGGCAGTCGGGACGCCTCACCGGACGGCATTCTCGACCTTGAGCATGCCACCGCCCAGGGCGTGATCGCCGGCGCCAACATGGTGCTGGTGGACTTCCACCCGAAGCCGGAAAAAGCCCTGGTGGATGGCCCCCAGGCCTTGCTCATGCACGAACTGCCGGCCTATCTTGAAGATATCCGCCTGTGCCATGAAACCTGGAAAAAGCGCCAGGCCATTTACCAACGAATGAAGGATTCAGCACCAGAATGATCGTTTACGGGCACCGGGGCGCCAAGGGAGAGGCCCCGGAGAATACCCTCCCCGGATTCATTCACGCCTATCGCCACGGCATACGGCATTTCGAGCTGGATGTAGTGCTATCGAAAGACGGCATCCCGGTGCTGGTCCATGACCTGACCGTGGATCGGACCACTGGCGCCAAAGGCGGGGTGTGCAACTACACCGCGGCCGAACTGGCGGATATGGATGCACGCCGGAACACCAGTTCATGGCCCCGCAAAGTGGGCATTCCGACCCTGGAACAGCTGCTGGATCAGTTTGATGACCTGGAGCACCTTCAGATCGAGGTCAAAAAGGATGCCCGGCAGCGCCTGAATGTCCTGTGCAACCGGCTCACCGAGATCATCCAGCACCGGGACCTGTACCAGCGGGCCGCCGTGACCTCCAGTGACCCCTGGTTTCTTCGGGAAATCCGTCGCCGCGACAAGAAAATCCGCACCGGGCTGGTGGCCGAACGAAAGTTCCCCCGGCCCCTTAACATCGCCACCCGGCTGGGTTGCGACTACTTCTGCGCCAACTGGAAAATTCTGAGCAAGGACATGGTCGAGCTGGCCCATCGCCGGGGTATGCATGTGTCCACGTGGACCGTGAACCGGATCCACGACATGCTGCAGCTGGAGGATCTGGGGGTGGATAGCATTATTACCGACTACCCGACCAGTACCCGGATGTTCTTTGATAACCGGGCACGGGCGTTGTTGCAGTTGCCGGTCAGGGAGGAGACAAGCCCTGAGGCTGAGAGTGAGGTGAAGATGGGGTCAGATGAAGGCTTTCATCTGACCCCGGGGGAAGGCCGGGCCTGAGGGTAGGCACAGGGGTCTGATGAAAACCTTCATCTGACCCCAAGTTGGCGCCTAACTCCGAGGTTGAAAAAGGGGTCAGAAGAAGGCTTTCTTCAGACCCCACCAACTTTCTCAGAAAATCCGGTTCAGCCCATTCAACGCCGCTACCCGGTAGGCCTCGGCCATGGTCGGGTAGTTGAAGGTGGTGTTGATGAAGTAGTTCAGGGAGTTGGCCTCCCCTTCCTGGTTCATGATGGCCTGGCCGATGTGGACGATCTCGGCGGCCTGGTCACCGAAGCAGTGGATACCCAAGATCTCGCGGGTTTCCCGGTGGAACAGGATCTTCAGCATGCCCACCGCTTCGCCGGTGATCTGGGCGCGGGCGAGGTCCTTGAAGAAGGCCTGGCCCACTTCGTAAGGCACCCTGGCTTCGGTCAGTTCGCGCTCGGTCTTGCCCACGGAACTGATCTCCGGAATGGTGTAGATGCCGGTCGGTACGTCAGATACGAACCGGAAGTATTCGTCCTTCACAATATCCGAAGACGCGGAACGCCCCTGGTCGTAGGCAGCACTGGCGAGGCTGGGCCAGCCGATCACATCGCCAACCGCGTAGATATTCTCTACTTCCGTCCGGTAGTGCTCATCCACAGCGAGCTGGCCACGGCCGTTGGGAACCAGGTCGATGTTCTCGAGGCTCAGGCTGTCGGTGTTGCCGGTACGGCCGTTACACCACAGGAAGGCATCGGCACGGATCTTCTTGCCGGACTGCAGCGACAGCACCACGCCATGGTCATCCCCCACCACAGACTCGTATTGCTCGTTGTGACGCACCAGCACGCCGTTGTTGCGCAGGTGGTAGCTCAGCGCGTCGGAGATCTCGTCATCCAGGAACGACAGCAGGCGGCTACCCGGGTTGATCAGGTCCACCTTGACGCCCAGACCAGCAAAAATCGACGCATACTCGGAGCCGATGACACCCGCGCCATAGATGATCAGGGTGCGCGGCGTATGTGACAGGTTCAGGATGGTGTCGGAATTGTAGATCCGATGGTGGCGGAAATCCACGTCGGGCGGCAGGTACGGACGGGAGCCGGTGGCAACGATGGCCTGCTTGAAATGCAGGGTCTCGACGGACTTGTTACCACGAACCTCGAGCCGGTTCCGGTCCAGGAACGAGGCGCGGCCGTTGATCAGGTCCACCCGGTTGCGGGAATAGAACTGGGTGCGCAGCTTGACCTGCTTGCCGATCACTTTCTGCGCGTTCTGGAGAACCCTCGGGAAGGAGAACCAGCGCGGTTCGCCGATATCACGGAACATCTGGTTGGTGTTGAACGTGATGATCTGCTTGACCGAGTGACGCAGCGCCTTGGAAGGGATGGTGCCCCAGTGGGTGCAGTTACCGCCAACCGTCGGCTTGTCTTCAATGATCGCGACACGTTTGCCGTGTTTGGTCGCATTCATCGCCGCGCCTTCGCCGGACGGACCAGCGCCGATAACGACGACGTCGTAATGATGTTCTGCCATGCGCGCAGTAACTCCTTATCTACGTCGTAAAAATTTGATTCTGATTATTGATCCTGTGCCCCGGTCAGCGGCATTCCGATCAGTGGCGATCCCTGCTGGAAGCATCGTAGGCGAGATCATCAGCGCCTTTCGCTTCGCTCTCAAGCCGCTCATTCTCTTCCTTGCACTTCCGGGTATTGCCGCCACAGATGTCGCAGGAAGTGCTGATACCCAGGGCACCAATGCCACCACAGGTTCCGCTGATTGGTTTCCGACCGAAAATGACGCCGATCGACATGGCCGCGACAAGCGAAATTACGATGAACAAAACAAGAAGAAAGGTACCCATGTTGTCCTCCCTTTACTGGATCACATAGGAGGAAAAGGCCGGCGTCTGATGCGTTTCAAAGCCGTTTTCCGTCCTGATAATAAAATAGGCGGGGATATTCTCCCGTGTTGCCAACTCCTGAGCCCGCTCGAAGCCCATCACGTTGAAGCCCGTGGCCAGTGCGTCCGCGGTCATGCAGTCTTCCGCCAAAACGCTCACTGAGGCCAGGTTATGGGTGATGGGTTTTCCCGTCTCAGGATCAATTGTATGGGAATAACGCTGCCCTTCCGATTCGTAATAGTTACGATAATCTCCAGACGTCGCCATTGCCTTGTTCTCGAGAGCAACCACGCGGTTGACCTCCCGGCCTTCCGATACAGGCTGTTCAATGGCCAGCCGCCAGGCATCACCACCCGGCTTGCGCCCCTGCACACGGACTTCACCGCCGATCTCTACGAGGTAAGCGTTCACACCTTCACTGTCGAGGTAACGCGCCACCGCATCCACACCGTAACCTTTCGCAATCGCTGAAAGATCAATGTATTGCGGTTTGTCTGCCCGAACTGCCGGCGGCTCATCCCGAAGCTCCAGCTTTTCGTAGCCGGTGGATGACAAGACACGGGCCAGTTCCTGCTCCTCCGGAATCTGCTCCGGCCGGGCCTCGGGGCCGAACCCCCAGAGATTGACCACCGGGCCCACGGTTACATCAAAGGCACCGTCGGTGAGTTCGGAGACCTCTATGGCCTTGGCAAGGACCTCATGGAGCGGTTCGGAAATCGCAACCCAATCACTCTGGTCTGACATCCGGTTCAGTCCCGACAGCTCGGAATCCTGCCGCCAGGTCGACATGGCAGCATCCACCTTTTCCAGCTCGGCCTCGATGCCTTTGGCCAGATTCTCCAGACGTTGCTGGTCATCGGTCAATACGACATTGATGTGGTAGGTGGTACCGAACACGCCACCGGAGATTTCCCAGACTTTTTCATCGGGCTCAAACGAACAACCCGCCAGAGCGGCCAGGGCCAGCACCACAAAGGCGCTGGCCAGGGCCACCCTGACGGGTCGTAACATGCAGGATGTCATCTCAGTAGATTAACCCCCGAAGTCATCCAGCATGATATTTTCGTCCTCAACACCAAGATCCTTGAGCATCTTGATGACCGAGGCGTTCATGATGGGGGGCCCACACATGTAGAACTCACAATCCTCGGGTGCCGGATGGTCCTTCAGATAGTTTTCGTACAACACGTTATGGATAAAGCCGGTCGGGCCTTCCCAGTTGTCTTCCGGAAGCGCATCGGACAGTGCCACATGCCACTCGAAGTTCTCGTTCTCTTCCTGCAGCATATCGAAGTCTTCCACGTAGAACATCTCGCGGACACTCCGTGCACCGTACCAGAAGCTGATCTTGCGCTTGGAGTTCAGGCGCTTGAGCTGGTCGAAGATGTGGGAACGCATCGGGGCCATACCGGCCCCCCCGCCAATGAATACCATTTCAGCGTCGGTCTTCTTGGCGAAGAACTCACCGAACGGTCCCATGACGGTAACCTTATCACCCGGCTTCAGGTTGAACACGTAACTGGACATGATACCCGGCGGGTGGTCGGTACCCGGAGGCGGCGTGGCAATTCGGATATTGAACTTGAGTACACCTTTTTCCTCCGGGTAGTTCGCCATGGAGTACGCACGGATGGTGTCTTCTTTGTTCACGGCCTTATAACGCCAGATGTTGTGTTTGTCCCAATCCTCGTGGAACTCCTCCTCGATATCGAAATCCTTGAAATCGATTTCGTAGGGAGGACACTCCAGCTGCACGTAACCACCGGCGCGGAAGTCCACTTCCTCGCCTTCCGGCAGTTTCAGGACCAGTTCCTTGATGAAGGTGGCAACGTTGTGATTGGAGACAACCTCACACTCCCACTTCTTCACGCCGAAGAACTCTTCGGGAACCTCGATTTTCATGTCCTGCTTCACCGGAACCTGGCAGGACAGGCGCCAGCCTTCCTTCTCTTCCCGGTTGGTGAAGTGGGTCTTTTCCGTGGGCAGCATTGCGCCGCCACCGTCCAGAACCTTGCACTTGCACTGGGCGCAGGTGCCACCGCCACCACAGGCGGAGGACAGGTAGATACCGCTGTTCGCCAGTGTGCCCAGCAGCTTGCCGCCGGCACTGGTCTTGAGCGTATGCTCGGGATCGTCATTGATTTCGATGGTCACGTCACCGGTGCTTACCAGCCTGGAGCGGGCCGCGAGAATAATCGCGACCAGCGCCAGAACGATAACGGTGAACATGACCACGCCAAGAATAATTGCACTCATGGTCTCGCCTTCTCGTTAAACCGAATCACCGGTGGGTTAGAGGGAGATGCCGGAAAAGGACATAAAGCCCAGGGACATCAGACCAACCGTAATGAATGTGATACCCAGGCCACGCAGGCCCGGAGGCACATCACTGTACTTCAGCTTCTCGCGAATTCCGGCCAGGGCAACAATCGCCAGCGCCCAACCGAGGCCCGCACCGAAGCCGAATACCACGCTCTCGCCAAAGTTGTAATCACGCTCAACCATAAACAGCGCGGCACCAAGGATCGCGCAGTTTACGGTGATCAGCGGCAGGAACACACCCAGCGCCGCGTAGAGAGCAGGGATGTACTTGTCCAGCACCATCTCCATGATCTGTACGATCGCGGCGATTACACCGATGTAGGTGATCAGACCCAGGAAGCTCAGGTCCGTACCGGGCATACCGGCCCAGTCCAACGCACCTTCCCGAAGTACATAGTTGTAGATAAGATTGTTCACCGGCACTGTGATGGTCAGTACCACGACCACCGCAATACCCAGGCCAATGGCAGCCTCGATCTTCTTGGAGATGGCGATGAAAGTGCACATCCCCAGGAAGAAAGCCAGCGCCATGTTTTCAATGAAAACCGCCTGTACAAGAAGACTCAGATAATGTTCCATCAGAAGGCCTCCCGGGCTTTATGGGCAGACAGCTTGTAATCAGGCTCTTCCACCTGCTCTGGCTTCCAGGTGCGCAGCGCCCAGATGCTCAGGCCGATAATGAAGAACGCACTCGGCGGCAACAGCAGCAGACCGTTGGTGACATACCAGCCGCCCTCGTTCACCGGTGACAGGATGGTATAGCCGAACAGGGAGCCGGAGCCGAACAGTTCGCGCCAGAAACCCACGAACAGCAGCAGAACCGAGTAACCCAGACCGTTGCCGACACCGTCAAGGAAACTGAGCCATGGCCCGTTCTGCATGGCAAAACCTTCCGCACGGCCCATAACGATACAGTTGGTGATAATCAGCCCGACAAAGACCGACAACTGCTTGCTGATCTCATAGGCATAGGCTTTCAGCAGCTGATCCACCACGATAACCAGCGATGCAATGATGGTCATCTGCACAATGATCCGGATACTGCCCGGAATCTGGCTGCGAATGAGGGACACCGCCAGGTTGGAGAATGCGGTTACCGCAATAACTGAAATACACATGACAATCGTCACGTTCAGACTGGAGGTCACCGCCAGCGCCGAACAGATACCGAGAATCTGCAGGGCGATCGGGTTATTACTGAATATCGGTTCGAACAGGACCTGCTTGGCTGATGTAGTCGCCATGATCAGACCTCCCCTTGACGCAAGTTTTTAAGGTACTGGGCGTAGCCACGGTCACCCAACCAGTAGTCCACCAGGTTTTCAACGCCCCGGCTGGTCAGCGTAGCACCGGAAAGGGCATCGATCTTGTGCTCCTTGTTCCGGGTGTTCTCGTTGACACCACCCTTGACCAGCTTAATCTGTGGCTCGGTCATGTTCTCGCCGTATACCACCTTACCCTCCCACTGGGCTTTCCAGCGTGGGTTGTCCACCTCACCACCGAGACCCGGGGTTTCTGCATGCTGGTAGAAGCCCAGACCTTCAATGGTGTTGGCATCGCCCTTCAGGGAGACAAAACCATAGAGCGTGGACCACAAGCCATAACCATGGATCGGCAGCACCACTTTCTGGAGCTCACCATTCTCCCGCAGGATATACACCTTGGCGACGTCCGGACGACGTCCGATGCCGGCTTGATCCTGATCGGCGGGAATATCGGTTGACAGCTCAGGATTGGATGCGGCCTTGTACATGTCGTACTTCATGGGGTCCTGGACGCCCACGTAGTCCGGATCGACATACTCACCGGTCTTGAGGTTGACCAGTTTGACCTCGAACCGGGCGAAAGCCTCCTCGATCTCCTGAGGACTCGCGGCTTGCGGCAGCATGTCGGCTGCTGCAAGGATGTTGGTCTTGATGTTCAGGTTCTGGTTCTTAACCTGAAGCGGCTTGAGCGTAACAGCTGCGGTGGACACGATCACCGAGAAGAATACGCTCAGTACCAGGGCAACAATGACCGTCCTGGTAACGGTTTCCTTCGATTTAGCCACGTGCAAGCCTCCGTTTGATGTTGGCCTGGACCACGAAATGGTCGATCAGGGGCGCGAACAGATTGGAGAACAGAATCGCTAGCATGATCCCTTCCGGGAATGCAGGATTCACCACACGGATAAGAACAGTCATGACGCCCACCATAATGCCGAAGCACCAACGCCCGGTGTTGGTCATGGAGGCAGACACCGGGTCCGTGGCCATGAACATCATCCCGAAAGCGAAGCCGCCCATGACAAGATGCCAGTGTGCCGGCACTTCAAACATGGGGTTGGTATCGGAACCGATCAGATTCAGTAGCAGCGACATGGCAATCATGCCGATCATCACACCACCGACGATTCGGTAGGAGGCAATCTTCATGACCAGAAGGATCAGACCACCAATAAGAATGGCAATGGTGGAGGTCTCACCCATGGAACCCTGAATGGTACCCACGAAGGCGTTCATCCATCCGATCTGTTCCTTGAGCGCGTCCAGACCGCCGGAGGCCGCCCAGCTCAGGGCCGTGGCACCACTGAAACCGTCAACTGCCGTCCAGATGGTGTCACCGGAGATCTGCGCCGGATAGGCAAAGTACAGGAACGCACGACCGGTCAGGGCCGGGTTCAGGAAGTTCTTGCCGGTACCACCGAACACTTCCTTGCCAATGACCACACCGAAGGTGATACCCAGGGCCACCTGCCACAACGGGATGGTGGGCGGGCAGATCAGGGCAAAGAGCACGGAAGTCACGAAGAAGCCTTCGTTCACTTCGTGGCGACGAACGGTGGCGAACAGTACTTCCCAGAAACCACCAACCACGAAAGTGACGAAGTAAATGGGCACGAAGTACGCCAGGCCGTAGACGAAGTTGTCCCACATTCCGGCACCGGCGCCGGTTACCGCCAGAGCCTGAATGAAGGCCGTGCGCAGACCACCGTCAGCCACCATGGCGTCCGGGTTGGCCGCCAGGAAGCTGTTGGCCTGATAACCGATGTTCCACATACCGAAGAACATGGCCGGGAAGGTACACAACCACACAGTGATCATGATGCGCTTGAGATCAATTCCGTCACGCACATGGGAGGTCGTGGAGGTTACGCTCGAAGGCGAATAGAAAATGGTGTCGACGGCTTCATACAGCGCATACCAGCGCTCGTACTTGCCACCTTTTTCAAAATGATGCTCGATTCCATCGAGAAACTGTCGGATTGCCATCGTATTAGCCCTCGATCTCGATTCGGGTCAGGTTCTCGCGGAGAATCGGACCGTATTCATATTTGCCGGGGCACACGAAGGTGCACAGCGCCAGATCTTCTTCGTCCAGCTCCAGGGCACCCAGTTTCTGTGCCATTTCGGTATCACCGACGATCAGCGAACGCAGCAGCTGGGTCGGCAGGATATCCAGGGGCATGACCTGCTCATACGCACCTACCGGCACCATGGCCCGCTCACTGCCGTTGGTGGTGGTGGTGAAGTTGAACAATTTGCCCGGGTTGAGCTTGGACAGATAGATGTTCAGCACGGAGAACTTGTTCGGACCCGGAGACAACCAGCCCATGAACTCGCGTTTGGTCTGTTCTTCCAGCACGGAAACCTGGTTGGCGAAACGACCCAGGTAAGCGCAGGGACCGTCACCACGACGACCACCGAACACCGAACCGGAGATGACACGGACTTCACAGTCTGTGGCAATTTCTCCGTCCAGAAGTTCCTGCAGGCTGGCACCCAGGCGGGTACGAACCAGGCGCGGCTTCAGAGCCTTCGGACCAGCGATGGCAACAATGCGCTCCACCGGCACTTCACCGGTTTCGAACAGCTTCGCGATATCGATGACATCCTGATAGTTGATGGACCAGACGGTCTTGCTGGCAGAAACGGGATCCAGGTAATGGATGTGGGTGCCCACATTACCGGCCGGATGCACACCGTCAAACTGCTGGATCTCGATGTTGTCCGCCTTGGGCACGGCCACGTCGGAGCCGGGCTTGCCAGTGACGAATACCTTGCCGCTGGTCAGCTTGGAGATGATGCTCAGACCCTTCTCGAAAGCCTTGGCATTCTCACCGATGATAACAGTCGGATCCGCGGCCAGCGGGTTCGTGTCCATCACGGAAACGAAAATGGAATGAGGAGCGGAATCGATTTCCGGCACCTTGCTGTACGGACGCGTCTTGAACGCTGTCCAGAGGCCGGATTCAACCAGGTTGTCGACAACCTGCTGACGCTCCAGGCCGCCAAGGTCGGCATCGTTGTAGCGGGCATAGGTCTCAGCCTCTTCGCCATCGATCTCAATGACGATTGACTGGAACACACGGCGCTCACCGCGGTTGATTTCTTTCACCACGCCGGCGGCGGGTGAAGTATAACGAACGCCTTCGGTCTTCTTGTCCGTGAACAGCAGCGACCCGCGCTTGACACGGTCTCCTTCTTTCACAGCCATTGTCGGCTTCATGCCGTTGTAGTCAAAACCGATCAACGCCACGTGGCGAATCGGCTTGCCGTCTGTAATGGTCTGTTCGGGAGCGCCGCTGATGGGAAGATCCAGGCCTTTTTTGATCTTGATCATTAGCCTCGTCCAATCATCAGAAACTATCTAAGGATTCTCAACGCCCGGCCCCTGCGGCCCAGATTTCCTGGCGGACTGCGCCAGAACGCTGCACCACTTGACTCAAATACCGCAGCAATTGCTGCTGCCAGGCATTTGACGCAGGAAAAGATGAGAAACGGGGTGCCAGACATACCCAAAATCGCGCCAATTATAGAGATTAAGGAAACCTATTTCCACCAGAAACCGGAATGGTTTTGTACCCCGAAAGCAGTAAAAAACCCCGGCAGCCGAGGCTACCGGGGTTCTTCGCAGTACATCGCGCCGAATCGGCGCTACGACCTTAGTCGCGGGCGCGCTTCGGGAAGATGGGGTAAGTCACACCCGCCATCTGGTTCACGCAGCGAACCACCTGGGCGCTATAGCCGAACTCGTTGTCGTACCACACGTACAGGATCAGGCGCTTGCCGCTGGCAATGGTCGCCTGGGCATCCACGATGCCGGCGTGGCGTGAGCCGACAAAGTCGGTGGAAACCACTTCCGGTGAGTTCACGAAGTCGATCTGTTTCTGCAGCTCGGAGTGCAGCGCCATGTCACGCAGGTACTCGTTCACGCCTTCCACGGTAACATCCTTGTCCAGGTTCAGGTTCAGGATGGCCATGGAAACGTTCGGAGTCGGTACCCGGATGGCGTTACCGCTCAGCTTGCCCTTCAGCTCCGGCAGAGCCTTGGCGACGGCCTTGGCGGCACCGGTCTCGGTGATAACCATGTTCAGCGGGGCACTGCGGCCACGACGGCTACCCTTGTGGTAGTTATCGATCAGGTTCTGGTCGTTGGTGTAGGAGTGCACAGTCTCTACGTGACCATCCTGAATGCCATACTCGTCGTGAATGGCCTTCAGAACCGGCGTAATGGCGTTGGTGGTGCAGGAGGCAGCGGACAGGATCTTGTCCTCGTCGGTGATCCAGTCGTTGTTGATGCCGTAAACGATATTCTTGATGTCGCCCTTGCCCGGGGCAGTCAGGATAACCCGGCTGACGCCCTTGGACTTCAGGTGCAGGCCCAGGCCTTCCTCGTCACGCCACTTACCGGTGTTGTCGATCACGATGGCGTTGTGGATGTCGTACTGGGTGTAATCCACCTTGTCCGGACCGTCGGAGTAGATCACCTTGATGTAGTTGCCGTTGGCGATCAGGGCAGATTCTTTCTCGTCCACAGTAATGGTGCCGTCAAACGGGCCGTGGACAGAATCGCGACGCAGCAGGCTGGCGCGCTTCTCGAGGTCATTCTCGGCGCCGCCCTGACGAACCACAATGGCACGCAGGCGCAGATTGTTGCCGCCGCCGGCCTTCTCGATCAGGATCCGGGCCAGCAGTCGGCCGATACGACCGAAACCGTAGAGTACAACGTCCTTGGTGTCGTTGTGGGCGTCTTCCTCTGACTGGGCCTGATACTGGCCAACCACCGGGCCGATCTCGCGCTTGAGGAATTCGGTCAGATCACCGCCTTCAGCCTTGAACTTCACAGCCAGCTTGCCGATATCGACGTGGGCGCGGCCAAGATCCAGCTTGTCCATCGCCTCGAGGATCGGCAGGGTGTCGTGAACAGACAGCTCGCTGTCTTCCACCTGACGCACAAACCGGTGAGCGCGAATGATATCAATCACCGATTGGTTGATAATGGCGCGACCATAAACGGACGTAACCACGTTGTTTTTGCGGTAGAGACGACCGATCAGCGGAATCATGGCTTCCGCGGTGGATTCTCTCTCCGTCCAGTTAGACAGGTGCTGGTTGATCTGTTCGTGACTCACGGTTGGGACCTCTGTTAGCACTGGGAATAATTTCAGGGGCGCACATTATCCAATTTAAGGGGCCTCACGGCAAATACGATCGGCTCATCCATTCGTAAGGTTCCGGTCGTACTCGCGGGCACCGCTCACCCCGCCATGACAGTGTCATTCCCGGGCGGTAGAATACGCCGCTCGCCATCTTCCCGATACAGGACTGCAGGAGCAACCACCCGACCATGAGCCAAGGCCCCTCCAGATCAGATAACCGGCTGATTGCACCCGAGTTTCCCACTCGCCCGGCGGACCACCGAACCTGGGGGGAGCTGCACGGCAGCAGTAACGCCCTGGCCATCTGCGAGAGTGCCCGCAACCATCCGGGCCTGACCCTGGTCATCACCCGCAGCACCAGCGAAGCCATCCAGCTGGAGCAGGCCATGCGGTTCTTCCTGGGCCTGCCGGCCGAGGAAGATGGCCCGGCAATCACTTCCGACGGTATGGAACTGCTCTCGTTACCGGACTGGGAAACCCTGCCCTACGACCTCTTCTCGCCGCACCAGGACATCACTTCCCGCCGGATCCGGACATTGCATCGCCTGCCCGCAACCCGTCACGGGCTGCTGGTGGTGCCGGCCCGCACCCTGATGCACCGGCTGCCACCGGTCAGTTACCTGCAGGGCAACACGCTGATCCTGGAGGTTGGCCAGTCCCTGGACATCGACAAATGGCGCCTGCAACTGGAAGCGTCCGGCTACCGCTACTCGGAGAATGTCTACGAGCACGGCGAATACGCCGTCCGTGGTGCCATCCTGGACATTTTTCCCATGGGCGCCAGCCAGCCCTACCGCATCGACCTGTTCGATGACGAAATCGAGACCCTGCGAACCTTCAACCCGGAAACCCAGCGCTCGGTTGACCGGATTGACCGCGTCGAACTGTTGCCGGCCTACGAATTCCCCTGGCACAAGGAAGCCCGTTCCGGATTCCGTAACCGCTGGTTCGAACAATTCCCGAATGCCGACCGGGATGCGCCCATCTACCAGGACGTGAGTCACGGCATCACGCCGCCCGGCATCGAGTACTACCTGCCGCTGTTTTTTGACGAAACGGCCACCCTGTTCGACTACCTGCCCGGGGAAACCCTGGTCTTCACCGCCGAGGGCCTGAATGAGGCGGTCAGCCAGTTTGATGCCGAGACCCGCAACCGCTATGAGGACCGCCGCCACGACCGCCTGCGGCCAATCATGCCGCCGACCACCCTGTTCCTGCAGCAGGATGAGCTCTTCGGCCATCTCAAAACCTTCCCCCGGGTGACCACGACCCCGGACACCGTCGAAGGCAGCGGTGCCATCAATTGCCCGAGCCAGGCGCTGCCCGACGTGGCAATGGATGGCCGGGCGGCGGATCCGGCGGCACGGCTCAAGCGGTTTATCGAGGAATTCGGAGGCCGCGTCCTGATCGGGGCAGAATCCTCCGGCCGGCGTGAGGCGCTGATCGAGAATCTCTCGAACCATGACCTGAAACCCCGGAATCTGGAGGACTGGCAGTCCTTCATCTCGCAAGAAAGCTGCCCGCTGGCCATTACCATTGCGCCCATGGAGCAGGGACTGGTCCTGCCCCAGCAGCATCTGGCCCTGGTCACCGAGACCGCCCTGTTCGGGGAGCGGGTCCTGCAACGCCGGCGCCGGGAAAAACCCACGGAACTGGACGACGGCGGTTACCGGGACCTGTCAGAGCTTCGGATCGGGGCACCAGTGGTTCACATCGATCATGGTGTCGGCCGCTATCTCGGACTTGAGACGATTACCGTCGGCGACGAGTCCAACGAGTTCCTGATGCTCGAATACGCGGGCGGCTCGAAGCTGTATGTGCCGGTCTCCAGCCTGCATCTGATTTCCCGCTACGCCGGCACCGATGTCGAGCACGCACCACTGCACAAGCTGGGCACCGAGCGCTGGAGCCACGCCAAGCAGAAAGCACTGGAAAAGATCCGCGATACCGCGGCGGAATTGCTGGATGTCTATGCCCGCCGCGAAGCCCGCAAGGGCTTCCAGTTCGAGGACCCCAAGGAGGCCTATCGCGCCTTCGCCGCCGACTTCCCGTTCGAGGAGACGCCGGATCAGGAGGTGGCCATCCAGGCGGTATTCGAGGACATGACCGGCGAGCGACCCATGGACCGACTGGTCTGTGGTGACGTTGGCTTCGGCAAGACCGAGGTGGCCATGCGCGCCGCCTTCCTGGCCACCTGGTCCGGAAAACAGGTGGCAGTGCTGGTACCGACCACCTTGCTGGCGCAGCAGCATTACGAGTCCTTCCGGGACCGGTTCTCCGGCACCCCGGTCCAGGTGGAGCTGCTGAGCCGGTTCCGCACTGGCAGCCAGACTTCCAAGGCTATGGAAGCCATCGAGCACGGCAAGGCCGACATCGTGATCGGCACCCATAAACTGCTGCAGGGGGACATCCGGTTCAAGAATCTGGGCCTGGTGATCATTGACGAGGAACACCGGTTCGGGGTCCAGCAGAAGGAAAAACTCAAGGCCCTGCGGGCGGAAGTGGACATGCTGACCCTGACCGCCACGCCCATTCCGCGAACCCTGAACATGGCCATGGGCCACCTGCGGGATCTGTCCATCATCGCCACCCCGCCAGCCCGAAGGCTGTCAGTGAAAACTTTTGTCCGGCAACGGGATGACGCCATGACCAAGGAGGCAATCCTGCGGGAGATCCTCCGGGGCGGTCAGGTGTATTACCTGCACAACGACGTGGCCACCATCGAGAAAACCGCCGAAGACCTGCGCCGGATGATTCCCGAGGCCCGCGTGGGCGTGGCCCACGGCCAGATGCGCGAGCGGGAGCTCGAACAGATCATGTCCGATTTCTACCACAAGCGTTTCAACGTGCTGGTGTGTACCACCATCATCGAAACCGGTATCGACATCCCCAGCGCCAACACCATCATCATCGAACGCGCGGACAAATTCGGCCTGGCCCAGCTGCACCAGCTCCGGGGCCGTGTGGGCCGCTCCCACCACCAGGCCTACGCCTACCTGCTGACGCCGCCACCCCGTGCCATGACCGCGGATGCCAAGAAACGGCTCGACGCCATCTCCGAGTCCCAGGACCTGGGTGCCGGCTTCATGCTGGCCACCCACGACCTGGAAATCCGGGGCGCCGGCGAATTGCTCGGTGAGGAACAGAGCGGGCAGATCGAGTCCATCGGCTTCACCCTGTACATGCAGCTGCTGGATGAAGCCGTAAAGGCCATCAAGGAAGGCCGGACGCCGAACGCGGACCTGCCCCTGAGCCATGGCACCGAGATGAACCTGCGGATTCCGGCGCTGATTCCGGAGGACTACCTGCCGGACGTCCATAACCGGTTGATGCTGTACAAGCGCATTGCCAGCGTGGACAACAAAGAAGCATTAAAAGAACTTCAGGTTGAAATGATTGATCGTTTCGGTCTGTTACCGGAACCGGCAAAGAACCTGGTTCGTCAGACTGAATTGAGACTCAAGGCCGAGGCCCTGGGTATCGTAAAAATCGATGCCGGCAAGGAATGGACCCGCCTGGAATTCGGCGGCTCGACCCCGGTAGACCCGCTGGTTCTGGTTAAAAAAGTGCAATCCGCGCCGGACCAGTACCGGCTTGAGGGGGCCAACAGCTTCCGTTTCAGGCTGAAGGACACCTCCACCGGTGGTAAACTCGATGGCATTTCGCAAATGCTGGACGAGCTGACACCCGCTGACAGCAAATCCGGGCACTGACGCTCGCATGATTCGGGGAGAGAATCCGTTGCAACCAACCGCGCTTTCAAGCAGTACCAAGGCAGCCCGCATCCTGGCCACACTCACACTGGCATTGCTGGCCCTGACCGCCCAGGCCCAGGATTCGGGCAACATTCCGGACGACTACTACCGTGCGGAATTTGTCATTCTTGAGCGCATCGTCGACCCCTCGGCGGTTGAAGAGCGTATGGGGGACCGGAAGGTAGAGCCCCCGATCCAGACCGACGAAGCGCTCTGGGTCGTTGATCGCAGTGGCAATGCCCAGACCACCCTGAATCTGGTCCCCCGCGGGGACCTGTACCTAAACTCGGCGGCCCAGCGGCTGGAAAACAGCGGCAATTACCGGGTACTGATGACCGCGGGCTGGTACGAAGCGTTCCCACCCGATTATAAGGGAGAGCCGCTCAGGGTTGAGCTAGGCGACTGGATCGACAGCGCTGGTCAACGGGAAATCGAGGGGCATATCACTATTGACCGCCAGCGCTATCTGCACGTGAAGGTCCACCTCAATCACTGGCAGCAGGGCACCAACTCGCCCGCCATGCAGCCCGCCCCGACTCCCGCTGACGGAGAAGATCCGCAGGACGGGGCCGAAAGCGACAGCTTCGTATCCCTCCAGCCACAGATGGCGCAGCCAGCTTCAAAGCCGCTGGAACTGGTGACCTGGATCCGCGAAACCCGCAGAATGCGCAGTGAGGAAGTTCACTTCCTGGATTCCCCGACCATCGGCGTCCTGGTGTTTTTCAGGAAGGTCGAGGCAACGGACTGAGTTGTCCGAGCTGAGCCATCGAGCTGGCAAGAATGGTCTTCACACCGGACATTCCCTGCTCGATGGCTTCTTCAATTTCTTCCATGGTAATGATGTGGTCGGATTTGCCCGCGGCCCAATTCACCACCAGCCCCAGACACACGTAACGCATCCCCAGTTCTGCCGCCAGTGCCGCTTCCGGCATACCGGTCATGCCCACCAGATCGCATCCATCCCGCTCCATGCGCCGGATCTCCGCGGCGGTTTCCAGCCTCGGACCCTGGGTAGCGCCATATACGCCAAAATCCGAGAACGGCACTGACTCCCGTTTTGCAGCATCGATCAGTGCCGTACGGGCGTCTGCGTCGTAGGGAAAGGTAAAGTCGATGTGGGTGACCGACTCCAGGTCGCCCTCGAAGAAGGTACTGCCCCGGCCCCAGGTATAATCAATGATCTGGTCAGGAATGACGACATGGGCCGGCCCCATGTCCCGGTGAATCCCGCCGACCGCGTTCACTCCCACCACCGTCCGGACACCCGCTTCATACAGCGCCAGGATGTTGGCCCGGTAGTTGACCTGATGGGGCGGAATCCGGTGCGGATTGCCATGCCGGGACAGGAAAATCACAGACTGTTCACCCAGCCTCCCCTCCACCAGGGGGGCCGAGGGTTCACCCCAAGGCGTGGAAACACCGGATTCACCGGTGATGGTGAGGCCAGAGAGCGTGGTCAGGCCGGTACCCCCAATGATACCGACCGGCGATGTGCTTGAAGCTGCAGTCATTCTGACGTCCTTTCGGATGATTCTTTACCGTTACCGGAGGCCGACTGCTCCCCCTCTAGCGCGCCACTCCCCCGTTCGCCATGGTCCTGGCCGGACAGACGGACACCATCCGGTAGATGCAGGGTTCGGGTCGGGAAGGCCACCTCGGCGCCGTAGCCCTCGATGATCTCGCTGATCCTGAGCAGCACATCCTGCTTGATCTCATGGAACCGGACCCATTCGGTGGTTTTGGTGAAGGTGTATACCATGATATCGAGGGATGAGCTGTTGAAAGCCACGAAATTGACGATCAGGGTCCGCTGGGTCTCAATCTCTTCGTGATTCTCCAGCATGGAGCGGATATCGGAGACGATATCCGCCATCTGGCTGACATCCGCATAGCGGATCCCGATGGTTTCATAGATCCGGCGGTTGTACATACGTGAGGGGTTTTCCACCGCAATGGTGGTGAACGCCGCATTGGGCACGTACAGCGGGCGCTGGTCAAAGGTGCGAATGGTCGTCACCCGCCAGCCGATATGCTCGACCGTGCCCTCGATATTCCTGTCTGGCGAACGGATCCAGTCACCCACCTTGAAGGGCCGGTCCAGGTGCACAATCATGCCCCCGAAGAAGTTGGCCAGCAGGTCCTTGGCGGCAAAACCCACGGCGATACCACCGACACCACCGAAGGCCAGCACCCCGGAAATGCTGTAGCCCAGGGTCTGCATGACAATCAGCACGGCGGTAATAATAACCACAGCCCGGGACAGCTTGCTCACCGCATTGACGGTGGTGTAGTCCATGGGCTTTTTCATCTTCATCGGAGAGACCAGAATCTGCTCGGCCTCCTTGATCATGCGCAGCAGCACCCACACCACGATCCAGATGAAGCCCAGCTCCAGCAGCTTCTGGTTGGCCTTGAAGATCTCGGCTTTGGAATAGTGGTGGGCCACCTCTGCGGCCCAGTACACGCCCTGAAGCCAGACAAAGGCAACCAGTGGCTTTCGGGCGGCGTGCAGCAGCGCGTCATCCCAGATGTTGCGGGTTTTGCTGAACTTGTTCTCGAGGGCCCGGATTATGTGGCTCACTACATAGGCCACAAAGGCGGTCCCAAAAACCAGCGCAAACACAATGATGCCGGTGCGCCAGCCCTCGGAGAGCAGCCCGTAACCCTTGATCCACTCGTTGATTGTTGTCAGCAGCTCTCCGATCATCGGATCCCTCGGATGAAAGATGGTTAAAGGATGACGACCCGCAGCCCGGCGCAAACCCGGTCGAACAACTCGATCACATCGGGATTGCGCATCCGGATGCAGCCGTGGGACCTGGGAACCCCCATGGGTTCGGTGTCCGGTGTGCCGTGAATGTATATGAAGCGACGGAAAGTATCGACCCCGGGACCCCGGTTTTTGCCGGGTTCCAGGCCGCACAACCAGATGATGCGGCTCAGGATCCAGTCCCGGTCGGGATGCGCCAGCGCAAGCTCCGGACTGAAGATTTCGCCTGTGGGGCGGCGGGCGCGGAACACGGTGTTTGCCGGCAGGCCCTGCCCCACCATGGCGCGGATATAATGTTCACCCCGGGGGGTGCAGCCGCTGCCATCCTGCTCCCCGGCTCCGTTCAGGGCGGTAGATACCGGATAGCTGGCAATGATATCGCCCTGATCATTCACCAGGGACAGGGTCTGGTCAGCAATGGAGACTGCCAGGTGATCGACGTTCTTGTGGGATTGGTTCAAAACCGGTCGGGCTCCGTATCCGGACTATTCCAGACCGGAAGCCTAACCGAGGGAGCTGAACTCAGGCAACCGAGACCCTGCTGCCTTTTGGCGGAACCAGCATGGCATCTTCGGCCTGCATGCCGGCAGCCAGGAAAGGTACCAGGCGCAGGGCGATTTCCTGGACCGAGGTTTCCACACCGGTTTTGTTCTGCAGGATGTCACGCAGGGCATCCGAACTGGACATGGTGAAGGCGGTTGCCCCCAGCATGAACTGGATGCGCCAGTAACGGTCCACGGCTGACAATTGCGGAGTTGCGGCCTTGAGCAGGCGCATGAAACGACTGAACGGGTCACCGTATTCCTGCTCCAGGAACTTGCGCAGATGGCCCTGGGACTGAGTATAGGCCAGCCCGAGCAGGCGCATGAAGATGGAGATGCCCTTCTCGTTCCTCTGAGGCATCCGCACGGCACTTTCAGTCAGGGCCCAGAGGGTCTGGTTCAGGGTCGGGGGCTGATCGCCGCAACTTTCTTCGAGTTCGTCGAACGCCTGTTCCAGGGTCGCGGAAAACGGCGTGAGGAATCGGGCAAAGACCGCATGGATCAGCGCGTTCTTCGAACCAAAGTGGTAATTGACAGCAGCGAGGTTTACTTTAGCCTTACTGGTGATCATACGGAGGGAGGTTTCGGAAAACCCCCGCTCGGCAAACAGCTCCTCGGCTGCGTCAAGAATCCGGTCTACGGTATCAGATTGCGCCATCTTGTTGTCGGTGCCTCTAGCGTACGTCTGTTTTAAACATACGTTTGAAGCCAATTTGTGTCAAGTTTGTTATCCTTCTGCTTCCCGCCACAGTGCACAGATCCAAAAGCCGAGAGGTAGTCTATGTTCACAGGAATTGTCCAGGGTATCGCCACCATCGAAGAAGTCACCGCCCGTCCGGGGCTGAGCACACTGGCGGTGCGACTCCCTGAAGACAAGGTCGCGGGTGTGACCATCGGCGCCTCCGTAGCCATCAATGGCACCTGCCTGACCGTCACCCGCCAGGAAGGCGCAACCCTGTACTTCGATGCCATGCAGGAGACCCTGCGACTGACCACCCTGGGAAACCTCGAGGCAGGCGACGCCGTCAACTTCGAGCGGGCAGCACGGATCGGCGACGAGATCGGCGGCCACCTGCTGTCAGGGCATGTGCACACCACTGCCAGGATCGTGGAGATCGAGCGCCCGGAGAACAATGTCACGATCTGGTTTGAAGTGCCGCAGGAATGGACCCGTTACATCTTTCCCAAGGGCTACATTGCGATCAACGGCGCCAGCCTGACCATCGGCGAGGTCCGCGACAACCGCTTCAACGTGCATCTGATACCGGAAACCCTGAGGGCCACCACCTTTGGCACGGCGGAGATTGGCGACCGGGTCAATATCGAAATCGACAGCCAGACCCAGACCATCGTCGACACCTTGGCACGCCTGGGTTACGACCGGCCGGCCTGAAACACCACGAACCTGGGATCGGCATCCAGCTGACGGACCTTTGAGAAATCGCGTTTCAGGGTCCGGTGGTAGCCCAGGTGCCGGTTGCCCACCATCAGCAAACGACCACCAGGGGCCAGATGTCGTGAAGCCTGCCGGAACAGCCGAAGGGCAATATGGTCTCCGACCACGCCACCCTCGTGGAACGGCGGGTTGAGCAGGATCAGATCAAACGTCCCGGATTCATCGGGGATACCGTCGGCGTGATAAAAGGTGGCCTTACTGTCCGGAAATGCCTGGCTGACATTATGCCGGGTGCTCAGCACAGCCTGGCTGGACACATCGGCAAAGGTCAGGCTCAGTTCCGGCCTCACCGACAGGGCCTGCAGCCCGAGCACGCCGTTGCCGCAGGCAAGATCCAGCACCCGGGCACCGGCACCGAGCGCCGTCACGGCTTCGGTGACATGAGGCAACAGCAGTCGGGTGCCGATGTCCAGCTTCTCCCGGGCGAACACCGCCGGCAGCGCGTCCACCCGGACGCCATTGGCCAGGACATAACCTTTCCATAAAGCCGGCCAGTCACTCAGGCTTGCCGCGCCCCGGCTGCACACCACCACCCGCGCTTTCTTGCGGGCGGGCAGCACCTCTTCGGTCACCACTGCCTCGGCAAAGACATCGACGCTTCGATCCGGCAGGTGCTTGATCATGCCACCGGCCAGGATTCTGCCCTGCCCTGCCAGTACTCCGTTGAGCCAGCGCAGCAGCCACGCCAGATAGTCCGCCTGGCGCGGGATCCGCAACACCACGAGATCAAAGGGGCCGGCAGGTGGATCCTGCCAATTGGCAGGCTGCGGCAAACCGTTTGCCGACGCGTTGGCGCTGGTGTTCAGTGCCAGTGCTTCGGTCAGCCCGGCATTATCCGCCACCAGTGCCGGGGAGAATCGCATAAGCCCCAGGGACAGGGCGCCGAAATGGTCATCCACGACAAGCACCCTGGCATCAGGCCGCCCCTGGAGAATCGTGGCTGCCGTTTCCAGCAACAGCTCATCGGCCGCATCCCAGGCCCTGAGCGACTTGTCGCCGCCGCCGGGGCGGGCAAGGAACAATGGACCATCGGGCGTCTGGAGCTTTGCGCTTGTCATTTCGGGCTATCCGGAGAGGTGTTTCATGAGGGCGCCTATTCTAGGCTGTTTATTCTAGAAATTAACCGTAGAGTTCGAAGCGTTCATGCCATTTACCTTTGCCCCTCACCCCAGGGGCTTTTTTTTTATTTTCAGCGGCGGAACGCGCGATAGACCGTAAACCGACGGGTTTGCTCCAGTCGCTCCGCAGTGCCGACATGGCGCTGGATCAGTTCCCCGTAGGGCAGGAAGCTGTTTGCCACCAGCCGCAATTCGCCACCGGGTTCCAGGTGAGAGGCTACCTCCCGCAGGAATCGTTCGGTCATGGAGGTATCGGTCCGTACCCCGGTGTGAAACGGCGGATTGGTAACGATGGCGGGCCACTTTCCCTGCACACCCGACAGGCCATCCGATGCCTGGATATCTCCGGTACAGCCATTACGCCGATAGGTTGCGCGGGCACAGATAACCGCCTGCGACTGGACATCGAGACCATCTACCGTGGAAGTGGCCAGATCCGCCTGCCGTTGCCAGCCCTGAAGCCAGCTGCCGATCACCCCGGCACCGCAGGCAAAATCCAGTACCCGGCTGGCCCTGACGGGCTCTCTGGCGAGGGTGTCCAGCAACAGGGCCGTTCCCTCATCCAGTTCACCGAGGCTGAAGACCCCTGGCATACCGGCCACTTCGATGCTGACACCGGCATGTTCTATCGATGTCCAGGTAATCCAGTCCGCCAATTCGAACTGATGGGACGGCGCTTCCACCTCTGCGCTCCACACCTGGCAATGGCGGGCGCTGTCCACCTTGCCGGCATCGGGTAGCCTGGCCCTGAGCTGCTTGACTGCGCCGGCGATACCTTCTTTCTTCTCGCCGACCAGGATCAACCGGGCACCGGCCCTGGCCAGCCATAGTGCCAGGGCCAGCCGAAAATCCAGTTCCGCACGCGCCTTGGGCAGGAAAACCACGATCGTGTCGAGAATGGCGTGCTGGAGACCGGGGTCGTCATAGCCGAAACAGCTCTGCCAGCCGGGCACGCCGCTCAAGGCGCTGTAGACGCCGGCATGCTCACTCATGGCAAGACCATGGTCGCCGACCAGGGGCAGTACCGACGGGTCGGTCACCCCGAGCAGGCCAACCGTGCCGGCCAGCAGGTCACGGTTGCGCAGCAATGCCTCATGGGAATTGGGAAGAGAGGACATGAAGCGATCAGGCCAGTTTCTGACGACCGGCACGGACCGGGCGCTGAACCAGCTCCTCGACCGCAGTCTGCCGGACCTGGTCCCGCTCTTCCTCGTTGGAGATGGACAGCCCCATGTCCCGGAGCAGGCCATCGGCCACGTCATAGACAAAACCGTGTACGGTCAGGGGCTGCCCGCGACGCCAGGCTTCCTGGACGATGTTGTTCTGGCAGACGTGCCCCACCTGTTCCACCACATTCAGCTCGCACAGGCGGTCGATCCGGTCCGGCTCACTGGTGATCGCATCCAGGGTGGCCTGGTGGCGGTCACGCACGTCCTGGACATGGCGCAGCCAGTGACTGATCAGGCCAAAGCCCTCGTTCCGCAGGGCTGCACGGACACCGCCACAGCCATAGTGGCCCACCACCAGAATGTGTTTCACCTTGAGCACCTCGATGGCGAATTGCAGCACCGACAGGCAGTTGAAGTCGGTGTGCACCACCACGTTGGCCACATTGCGGTGAACGAAGAGTTCACCGGGCAGCAGATCGACAATCTGGTTGGCCGGTACCCGGCTGTCGGCGCAGCCGATCCAGAGATATTCCGGCGCCTGCTGATTGGACAGGCGGTCGAAAAACTTGGGATCGACGGACTTGATGCCGTTGGCCCAGGCCCGGTTCTTGTCCAGCAGATGATCTAGCTGCCCCATGCAAACAACTCCCGTATCTGACAAAAGTGCCGGAATTGAAAGCGAATCACTGTCGAAACGCAATACTCAGTTGGTCTCAACCTCGATTTCACCCTGGGGCTGGTGGATCGTGCTCTGGGCCAGATCCAGCAATTCCCGCAGCGCGACCGAGAACATCGCGTACTCTGGCTCCCGGGTACTCTTGAGCTCTGCAAGCATGGATTTCCACCGATCAATCAGCTGTTCATGCTGCTGCATCCAGCTTTCCACGCAGGCGGGCACATCCGTCGGCTTCTCTGCCAGCTTCAGCACCCCGGTGGTCAGGGCCCGCTGCTGCCAGTCCAGATCTTCCCGGAAGCTCTCCCGGGCCAGCGCCTCCCAGTGGGAAACCGGCTTCAGATCAGCAATGGCAGTGGCAAACCAGGTCAGGTCGAGCCGGTCGCCCAGCTCGAAATAAAGGTTGGCCACGGTCTTCAGGGGCATGCCGGTAGCCTCCTTGGCCTCGATGATACCCAGGGACGAATACAGGTAACCGGTGCCGGAGACCACCGACGCCAACTCTTTAGGCAGGCCCGCCTCGACCAGATTGGTGTGGCGCTTCTCCCAGGCCTGGCGAGCCTGCTCACCCAGGTAGTCCGGCAGGCCGGCGGTAATGGCCCAGACGCTGTCGGCAAACCGTTCCATATGGCTCTGGATGCTCATTTCGGCCCGACGGTTGCGCAGCAGCCAGCGGACGGACCGACGCATCAGCCGCATCAGGTCCTGCATCAGCTCCATCTGCAGTCTGGCCGGAATATGGAAGTCCTCTGCCTCGATCCTGTCCCACCAATTATCGATGCGGAACACATCCCGCGCGATAATCCATGCCAGGGCAATGGAGGCGGCGTCGGCACCGGTAGACTGGTTCAGGCGCTCCACGAAGGTGATGCCCATGTGGTTGACCATGTCATTGGCAATCTGTGTGGCGATGATCTCCCGCCGCAGCTGGTGCTCACCCAGCTCCGAGCTGAACTGCTGGGTCAGGGCCCGGGGGAACACCTTGTACATTTCGCCCGCCAGCAGCGGCTCGTCCGGCAAGGTGCTGTCGATCAGGGTCTGTTTCAGATCCCCTTTGACATAGGAGATCAGCACCGACAGCTCCGGCCGGGTCAGCCCCTTCTTGTCGAGCTTGCGCTCGGACAGGGTCTCATCGTCCGGCAGGAACTCCAGGGCCCGGTTGAGCTTGCCTTCACTCTCGAAGGTATTCATCAGCCGGCGGTATTCCTCGAGGCGAGTGGCGGCATCCTCGCTGGCGATACTGATGGCCTGGGTCTGGCGGTAGTTGTTCTTCAGAACCAGCGCCGCGACATCGTCGGTCATTTCCTCCAGCATCACGTTCCGCTGCTTCTCGGTGAGATCACCGACAGCCACAGCCCGGTTGAGCAGGATCTTCATGTTGACCTCATGGTCCGAGCAATCCACACCACCGGAGTTGTCGATGAAGTCGGTATTCAGGCGGCCGCCCTTGAGGGCGTAATCGATGCGGCCCAACTGGGTCAGACCCAGGTTGCCGCCCTCACCCACTACCTTGCAGCGCAGCTCGGAGCCGTTGATCCGCAGGCCATCGTTGGCCTTGTCGCCGACATCCGTGTTGGATTCGGAGCTGGCCTTCACGTAGGTTCCGATGCCACCCACCCAGAGCAGGTCCACCTGGGCCTTGAGGATGTGGGAAATCAGCATGTTGGGTGGCACTCGATCGGCCTTGATACCCAGCAGCTTTTTCATTTCGGGGCTGACCGGAATCGACTTGGCGTTCCGGCTGAACACACCGCCGCCCTTGGAAATCAGCTTGGTATCGTAATCGGTCCAGGCTGACCGGGGCATTTCGAACAGGCGCTTGCGCTCCCGGAAACTGGCCTCGGCATCCGGATTCGGGTCGACGAAAATGTGAATGTGGTTGAACGCCGCAACCAGCCGGGTCTTCTCCGAGCAAAGCATACCGTTGCCGAATACATCGCCGCCCATATCGCCGATGCCGATCGCGGTGAATTCGTCCAGTGCCGGGTTGATGCCCATCTCCCGGAAATGGCGTTCCACCGACACCCAGGCACCCCGGGCAGTAATGCCCATCTTCTTGTGGTCATAGCCGTTACTGCCCCCGGAGGCGAAGGCGTCGCCCATCCAGAAGCCATATTCCGCCGCCAATCCATTGGCAATATCGGAGAAGGTGGCGGTGCCCTTGTCGGCGGCCACAACCAGATAGTGATCGTCCTCATCGTGCCGGATCACCCGCTCCGGCGGCTTGATCCCGGCATCCACCAGGTTATCGGTGATATCCAGCAGGCCCCGGATGAAGGTCTTGTAGGCCGCGATACCCTCGGCCTGGAAGGCTTCCCGATCCGAAGGATCCGGCAGTCGTTTGGCCACGAAACCACCCTTGGCACCCACGGGCACGATCACCGCGTTCTTCACCTGCTGGGCCTTGACCAGGCCAAGGATCTCGGTGCGGTAATCCTCGAAACGGTCAGACCAACGCAGGCCGCCACGGGCGACCTTGCCACCCCGAAGGTGGACACCCTCGACCCGAGGCGAATAGACGAAGATCTCGAACATGGGCAGCGGCAGCGGCATGTCCGGAATTCGGGAGGGGTCAAACTTCACACTGATGTAGGATTTCGGCTTGCCGTCGGCATCCAGCTGGAAGTAATTGGTACGCAGGGTAGCCTGCATCAGCTCCAGATACAGACGCAGCACCCGGTCTTCACTGAGGTTGTCGACCTCGTCCAGTCCGGCGCTGAACTCAATCTCCAGTTTCTGCTGGGCCGCTTCGCTCTTGCCCCTGCTTTGATAGCGCTCCGGATTGAAGCGGATGTCAAAAAGATCCAGCAAGGTCCGGGTCAGGTGGACATGGTTGACCAGGGTATTGGAGATGAAGGTCTGGCTGTTGGAGAACCGGATCTGGCGCATGTAACGGGCATAGGTCCGCAGCAGGGCAATCTCGCGCCAACTCATGTAGGACGACAGCAGCAGTCGGTTGAAGGCGTCGTTTTCCGCCTCACCGTGCCAGACCCGACGGAACAGTTCCTCGAAAATCGGACGGATACGGTGGATGTCCACCACTTCTCCGGTGTGGGCCTGCAGGGTGAAATCGTGGATCCAGACCGATTTACCGTGGCGGTCGAGCACCTCGAACGGGTGTTCACCAATCACCCGGAAACCCAGGTTATCGAAAATCGGCATCACGTCCGACAGCGGCAGCGGTTCATCGGGATAGAACAGCTTGAAATGGAGGGTGCTCTCATCCTCCTCCAGGGCCCGATAGAAGCTCATGGCCAGGTCATCGCTATCGGCTGCGGCAGCGATGTGGTCCAGATCGATGGCGGCCCGGCGCGGCGAGAACATATCGGTGTAACTGGCCGGGAAGCCACCGGCCCAGAGCCGGTAGAACTCGTTGCCGCGCTCCTCGCCATAGGCTTCGCTGAGCGCCTCGTAAAGGCCGTCGCGCCAGGACTGGGCCAGATCAATAACCTTCTCCCGGATCTCCGCGATCGGCAACTGGCGGTTTTCCACCTGGGGCACCCGGATGGTGAACTGCACCCGGGCCAGGACCGACTCGGAGAAGTGGGTAACGAACTCGATATCCTCGGCTTCCAGGGTCTCGAACAGCACCTGCTCCACCTTCAGGCGCAGCTCGGTGTTGTAGATGTCCCTCGGAAAGAAGGCCAGGCAGGTGACAAACTGGCCATAGACATCCTCGCGCATGAACAGCTCGATGCGCCGGCGCTCCTGGATATACAGGATGTTCTTCGCCACCCGGAGCAGCTCATCGGTCTCGATCTGGAACAGCTCATCCCGTGGATAGAGGGTCAGGATCTGCTCCAGCTCCTTGCCGGCGTAATCGTCCCGCAGGAAGCCGGAACGTTTCATCACGCTCTGGAACTTCCGGCGCAGCAAC
Source organism: Marinobacter pelagius (assembly GCF_003315345.1). Lineage (GTDB taxonomy): Bacteria > Pseudomonadota > Gammaproteobacteria > Pseudomonadales > Oleiphilaceae > Marinobacter > Marinobacter pelagius_A. The sequence goes on along the minus strand of NZ_QNRO01000008.1, from coordinate 113,762 downwards.
GGAATCTCGTCGGGCCGCTCGTTATAGACCCGGGCGGTGTACAGCCCCAGAAAACGACGCTCACCGACCACATCGCCTTTGTCGTTGAATTTCTTGACCGCGATGTAGTCCGGGTAGGCCGGGCGATGCACCCGCGAGCGCTGGGCGGACTTGGCGAAGATGAAGATGTCGTCGGTGCGGGTCATCTCGTGACGGGTGCGCTGGGGCAGCTCGTTCAGGCGAACCCGGTCCGGGCGCTCGTTGTTGACCCGCAGGATACCCAGCTCAGAGTTGGCGACCCGGCGAACGACAGTACCGCTCTTGTCCTTCACGTAATCGTATTCGTCATAACCGAGAAAGGTGAAGTGGTCCTGAACCAGCCAGTTCAGAAAGGCCCTCGCCTCTTCCTTTTCTTCGTCGCTGATACCGGCGGTGGTGTCGTCCAGCTCGCCGATAATCCGGTTGACTTTGTCAGTCACCACATTGAAGTCCGAGACCGCGATCCGTACCTCGTGCAGTACGGTCTGCAGAGCTTCCTCAATCTCTTTCAGGTCTGCCGGATTGCTGTGCCGGTCAATCTCCAGAACGATAAAGGCTTCGTACTCGGCTCCGGAGCCACTCTTCTTGGTGGAATGCAGCTTCTTGAGCTTGCCGTCCTTGTCACGGTCCACCTGCAGGATCGAGTGCTGGATGGAATGGGTACCGATTTCCCGCTGGTTGATGGCGATCCGCAGGGAATCGATCAGGAACGGAATGTTCGGATGCAGGATGAAAATGACCGTGTGGGTGGACTGCCAGCCATCACTTTCAAGATCCGGGTTGAATACCGCCACCGGGGTCTCGTCGGCACTCCGCTTCTGCAGGAACTGCCAGGCGGCCAGGATGGCACCGTAGGTATCCGAGAATCGTCGACTCACTAACTCTTCAAGAGGAATGTGCGCGTAATGCTGCTTCGCAAATTCACTGATTTTTTTCGCCTCTGTCTTCGCAATCTTCTGGGAAAACGCATCAGCGAGTTGCTCAAAAAACTGTTCCTTGCTGGCCACAGTCAGCGCGTTCATGATTTACCTCTGGTCAGTGTGAAATAAACGTAATCGACGTATCGTCACATAAGCATAGTCAAACCCTTGATTTTTGCCGTCCAGATGCGAAAACTGCGGCAACTACTTACGAACAATACAGTTCCTTGACGGGACATGGATAAGGGAGCAGTTACATCCAATGTCACTACAGCATACGTTCGGGGAGTTAAGGTCACAGTTAGCCAAAAGGATCATTGGCCAGGAAAAACTGGTGGACCGGCTGCTCATTGCCCTGCTGGCGGATGGCCATCTGCTGGTGGAAGGGGCGCCCGGGCTGGCCAAGACCACCGCCATCAAGGCCCTGGCGGATCACCTCGAGGGGGACTTCCACCGCATCCAGTTCACCCCGGACCTGTTGCCGTCGGACGTCACCGGCAGTGAGATCTACCGCGCCGAGACCGGGCAGTTCGAATTCCAGAAAGGACCGATCTTCCACAACCTCGTGCTGGCCGACGAAATCAACCGTGCCCCTGCCAAGGTGCAGTCCGCCCTGCTCGAAGCCATGGGTGAGCGGCAGGTCAGCGTCGGCCTGAAGACTTTCCCGCTGGACAAGCTGTTCCTGGTGATGGCCACCCAGAACCCTATCGAGCAGGAGGGCACCTACCCGCTGCCTGAAGCCCAGCTGGACCGTTTCCTGATGCATGTGGTGATTGACTACCCCTCCGCCGAAGCCGAAAAGGCCATCCTGCACCTGGCGAGGAACGATTACCGCCAGGGACTGCCAAAGACGGAAACCCGGATCAGTGCCGAGCAGGTCTTCGCGGCCAGGGCCGAGGCGGCAGATATCTACATGGCCGAACCGGTTGAGCAATACCTGCTGGCCCTGGTGCTGGCAACCCGGGATGCCGCCAGCCTGGATCCGGAACTGGCCCGCTGGACCGCTTTCGGCGCCAGCCCCCGGGGTACCATTGCCCTGGACCGGTGTGCCCGCGCCAATGCCTGGCTGGATGGCCGTGACTATGTCACTCCGGATGACGTCCGGGCCATGGCCTTTGACGTGCTCCGGCACCGGATCCTGCTGACCTTCGAGGCCGAAGCCGAGGGCATGACGCCAGACGCGGTCATCGCGCGGCTGATCGACCGGGTTCCGGTCGCCGCCTGAGGTTCCATATCCCTGTGCAAGACCAGACACCATGGTAAGCAGTCAAGCCACCACACACATCAACCTGCCCGACCTGATCCGGTTGCAGGCCGATGCCCGGGCCCTGAAACTGCGTTCCGCGCGACCGGTCCGCTCCCGGCAGGCGGGCCTTCAGCGCTCGCCGCAACGGGGGCGCGGCATGGCCTTTGCCGAGGTGCGCCAGTACCAGCCGGGCGATGACATCCGTAGCATCGACTGGCGGGTTACTGCCCGAAGGCAATCCCCGCACACCAAACTGTACGAGGAGGAACGGGAGCGGCCCGTGCTACTGCTGTGCGATCTGGGACCCAGCCTGTTCTTCGCCAGTACCGGCGCCTACAAGCAGGTCCGTTGCGCCCAGGTGGCAGCGATCCTGTCCTGGCTGGCCCTCTGGGCCGGAGACCAGGTTGGCGGAATCGTGTTCAATGGTGAGAAGCTGGAAGTGCTTCGCCCGGCCCGCCGCAAGAAATCGGTGCTGCGGTTGCTCGACTCCCTGGCGGAACAGCAGCACAAACCCGACCGGAACGGCGGGCTGCCCACCTCCGGCATGGATAACGGGCCCTGGCTCGATCAGGCCCTGGCCGAAGCCCGTCGGGTTGCTCATACCGGCAGCCGCATCTTTGTACTGAGCGATTTCCTGCAAATCTCGGAGGATACCGCCTCCCTGCTCGGCGCCCTGGCACGCCACAATGTCGTCAACGCCATCCGGATTGTGGACCCGCTCGAGCAACAGTTGCCCGATAGTGGTCGGTTTGCGGTCGCCGGTCCGGACGGTCCGATCTGGTTCGATGCCGGCAACCCCCGTTTTCAACAAGCCTGGCGGGAACGCATTACGGCTCACCAAACACGGCTGGCGTCCTGTTTCCGCACCGCCGGTGTGGCTTCCGCCATGGTTTCGACCGGAGAGGATCCAGCGTCAGTGCTGAAGTCCCTGCTCGGGCCAAGGGGACGGATCGGATGAACCCACAGGATCCTCTGAGCCAACTGCGCGACATCCATCTTCCTGCCACCGGCGGTTTCTGGCCACCGGCCCCGGGCTGGTGGGTGCTTGCCGCGCTGGTTCTGGTTGTCCTTGCGCTGGTAGTGATAGCCTTGCTTCGCCGCAGGCGACGCAATCGCTGGCGCCGGCAGGCCATCCGAGCCCTGACCGACCTGGAGCGAAAATCGGAACCAACACCTGCCTGGTTCACCTCTCTCAACACCCTGCTCAAGCAGGCAGCGAGGGAATGCCACCCGGAGAGTCAGCCTCAGGCCCTCAGCGGCAACGCCTGGGTGGATTTCCTGATCGACACGACGCCAGAAGGGCAGTCTCCTGAACGACACCGGCTCGAGGCGATGGTCCATGCCGCCTGGCAGCCGAGGGTACAGGCCGATCCCGGTGAAGCCATCCGGTTTGCCCGCCACTGGCTGGGAGGGCAGAAATGCTGAGCCTGGCCTATCCCTGGGTGCTGGTTATCGCCCTGCTCCCGCTGTTGATCCAGTGGCGCCGACCGGCCCGCAGGCAGGTGGACGCCCCGGTCCTGCCCACCGGACATTGGCTGTCCGGTTTGCCCGGTGTCAGTCGCCAGGGCAGCGGCAGCCCCTGGTGGCGCAAGCTGATGCTCGCTCTGCTATGGCTTCTCCTGGTCCTGGCGCTCGCGCGACCCCAGTATGTGGGCGAGCAGGTGCAGCTACCCGTTACCGGTCGTGACCTCATGCTTGTGGTCGATATTTCCCCCTCCATGGACGAGCGGGACATGGTGATCCAGGGCCGGAGCATTAACCGCCTGCAGGCGGTCAAACACGTGCTGAATGATTTCATCTCGCGGCGCAAGGGCGACCGTCTCGGCCTGATCCTGTTTGGCACCGAGCCTTACGTCCAGGCGCCACTGACCTTCGATCTGGAGACCGTGCGCACCCTGATGCAGGAATCGGGGCTGGGCATGGCAGGCCGGGCCACGGCTATCGGTGATGCCATCGGCCTGGCGGTAAAACGCTTGCGGGACCGCCCCCAGGAACAGCGGGTCGCCGTGCTTCTCACCGACGGTGCCAATACCGCAGGGGAGATCAGTCCGGACAAGGCCACGGAAATTGCCGCCGCCGCGGGCGTCAGGCTGTATACCATCGGGATCGGCGCCGACACCATGGTCCAGCGTGGCCTGCTCGGCTCCCGACGGGTAAATCCGTCGAGGGACCTGGACGAGGGTCTGCTCACCCGGATGGCGCAAGCCACCGGAGGCCAGTATTTCCGGGCCCGCAGCCTGCCCGAGCTGGAAATGATCTATGAAAGCATCAACCAACTCGAAGCCATCGAACTGGAGGGCAAATTCTACCGTCCGGTGGCCGAGTTGTTTGTCTGGCCGACGGGCCTTGCGACCGGCCTGTGGCTGATTGTCGGCCTGGCAAGCTTCATCACCCGACGCCGCCAATCCCGCGCAGAACCAGCGGAAGGAGCGGAGCATGGCTGATTTCCATTTCCTTCGCCCGCTCTGGTTGCTGCTGCTTTTCTCAGTGCCGATGCTTGTGGTGATACTCCGCAACGCAGGCCACGGCGACAGCGGCTGGTCACGGCTGATTCCCGCCCCACTACTTTCGCCTTTGATCCGTTCCGGGGGACAGCAGAAAGGCAGGGGTGGCTCTCCCCTTGTTCCGGTCTCCCTGGCGCTGGTGATACTGGCGGTTGCCCTGGCCGGCCCGGCCTGGCGGGAAGCACCCACGCCCCTGAAACAACCGGGAGACAGCCTGGTCATGGTGCTGGACCTGTCGCTGTCCATGCTCGCCACCGATGTGGAACCCGATCGCCTGACCCGGGCCAAACGCAAGATCCGGGATATCCTCGGGGCCCGGGAAGGCAGTCTCAACGGTCTGGTGGTCTATGCTGCCGATGCCCACGTGGTCACACCACTGACCGATGACACCCGTACCATTGAAGCCATGCTCGACGTACTCCACCCCACCATCATGCCGGCCCAGGGTAACCGCGCCGATCTGGCAGTCACCCGGGCAACGGAACTTCTGCAACAGGGAGCGCCAGGCAAAGGCAGGATCCTGCTGATCACCGATGATGTCCGGGAGGGGTACCTGCCCGGAATCACCCACGCCCTGGCAGGCACGCCTTACACCCTGAGCACCCTGATGGTCGGTACCGAGGGTGGCGGCCCTATTCCCCTGGCCAAACGGGGCTTCATGCGCGAAAACGGGGAGATCGTGATTACCCGGGCCGATCCCGGCGCACTTTCCGGTGTGGCCGCAGAAACCGGCGGCTCCTTTCACCCGCTGACCCTGGATGACACCGATATCGAGGCACTGAAACTGACGCCGGAAGACAGCGAAGACTGGCAATCTGCCGATTCGGACCAGACCGTGAATCGCTGGCAGGATGACGGTTACTGGCTACTCTGGCTCGCGCTCCCGCTTCTCCTGCTGGGCTGGCGCCGGGGCGGGTTCGCGGTGCTTACCCTGCTGGTCCTGCCCCTGATGCCTGAACCGGCCCAGGCTGCAAGCTGGGACAGCCTCTGGCAACGGGAGGATCAGCGGGCGCCGGAGCTGATCCGCGAGGATCCCGAGCAGGCCGCCCGTGAACTCGAAAGCCCGTCCTGGCGGGCCCCCGCTCTCTACCGCTCCGGTGAATATGAACAGGCCGCCAAACTGTATGAATCCCTGCCCGGACCGGCGGCGGATTACAACCGCGGCAATGCCCTGGCCCGGGCGGGCAAGCTCGAACAGGCACTCGAAGCCTACGAGAACGCTCTCGCGCAGGCACCGGAGATGGAGGACGCCCGCCACAACCGGGATCTGGTGGAGCAGCTGATTGAACAGCAGCAACAGCAACAGCAACAGCAACAGAACCAGCAGGGCCAGGGCGACAGCCAGCAACAACAGAACCAGAATTCCGAGGGCGGCAGCCAGGACAACCCGTCGCAGCAAAGCGATGACCAACAAGCGGGGCAACAGCCTTCGCCTTCCGGAGAGGACCCATCCGGCCAATCGGACAGCCGCCAGAATAACGGTCAGGGCGAGCAGGAATCGGACCCCGGGCAGCCGAAGCAGGATTCGGGTACGGGCCAAAAGGGAGAGTCCGGAGAACAACAGAACGGGCAACAGGCACAAGCCCCGGCCGAGATCTCGGAAACACCCCTGACCCAGGGGCAGGAACAATGGCTCAGGCGCATTCCCGACAATCCAGGGGGCCTGCTACGCCGGAAGTTCCTGCAGCAATACCAGGAACGTCAGACACCACCCGCTGAAGGCGATACACCATGGTAAAACGGATATTGGCAACGATGACCGGATTATGGCTGCTGCTGGCGCTGGCCTTCCCGGCCTGCGCCGGTGAGCTGTCCGTGGAGCCGGACCGCAAGCAGCTTTATGAAGGCGAGGTTCTGACTGTCACGGTCAAGGGCACCATGGAGCTGGACATTAACCTCAGCAACCTGTTCGAGTTCGATCTGTCCCAGCTGCCCGCGCCCGATATCGAAAAGGTCGAGCCGGATTTCGAGATCCTCGCCCGCAACCAGCAATACAGCATCCGTACCGTCAACAGCCAGATGATCGGCGAAATCACCTGGACCTACCAGCTGGCTCCCACCCGGACCGGCGAACTCACCATTCCGGAACTCACCTTCAGGGATGCCACCTCGAAGCCGGTAACCATTGATGTCATCTCGGGCTCCGGGCCGGACCAGGGCCCCGAAGTCCGGGACAGCTTTGTCGAGCTGTCGGCGGACAAGGCCGAGGTCTACGTTCAGGAGCAACTGACCCTGACCGTTCGCCTGTTCTTTTCCGGCAACCTGATCCGGGGTGAGCTGTCCGAGCCGGAACATCCCCATGCCATCATCGAGAGCCTTGGCAAACAGCAGGAGTATACCCGGTACCGGGACGGCGTTCGCTACCGGGTCGTTGAACGGCGTTATGCGGTGTTTCCGCAGAGGACCGGCGAGCTCGATCTGCCCCCCATCCGGTTCGAGGGCCAGGCACGTACCCAGGAAGGCAAGCTACGATTCCTCAGGGACAGCGAGGAGTTCTTTGCCGTCCCGGTAAAGCCCGTACCGGACGAATTTACCGGCGACACCTGGCTTCCCGCCAGCGACCTGTCCCTGGCGGAGAGCGGCCTGCCGCCGACCCTGGAAGTAGACCTGGGTGAGAACCTGACCCGCCGGATTACCCTGAAAGCCAGTGATCTGCCTTCGGAGGCCCTGCCGCCACTACCCGAGGACACGCCTCCAGGAATCCGTGCCTACCCCGACCAGCCGCAGAGAAGTACCCAGATGACGCCCGAGGGACTGACCTCCACCCTCGAACAGACCATCGCGCTGGTTCCGGTGCGAGCCGGTGAGATGACCTTGCCGGAAGTCCGGATTGCCTGGTGGGACACCGACACCGATAGCCAGCAGGTCGCGGTGATTCCTGCCCGGACCCTGTCAGTCACCGATACCGGTGCTGCCGCCGTGCCACCCTCCCCCGAGCCACCGGCGGACGATTCCGGAACCACCGGCATGGCCACCGGGCCGGAGCCTGGCACTTCCCAGGAAGCAACCGTCTCGATCTGGGCCTGGGTCAGTCTGGCTCTGGTCATCGCCTGGGCTGCCACTGCCGCTGGCTGGTGGAGGTCACGAAAGAATGGCCAGGGATCGAACAGACCGCCCGCATCCCATGAGGTCGACAGCAATGAGCGGGCACTATTTGACGAACTCATCATCGCCGCCAGGAAGGGATCTGCGGAAACACCCCACTACCTGATCCGGTGGATGCAGCACCGACACCCGGATCGGTTGTTCCAAACCGCCGGGGATGTTGTGAAGTTTCTGGGAGATGACACCCTGGCCGCCGAACTTGAACGCCTGCAGGCGGACCTGTTTGCAGGGAAAGGTAAGGCTGAATCCGGTTTGGCAGAGCGGAAGGCTTTGGTCAGGGCCCTGGAAAAGATTCGGCGCGGGAAAGCCCGGACCACCCGGGAGGACGGCCTGCGCCCCCTTTACCCGGATAATCTGTCGCCCTGACCAGCGCCGGCTGCCCGAATCAGTTAGTCAGTTGCTGGTCGATGACCAATCGGACCGGATCAGCATCCTCGCCGGATACGACGACGGGCTCATCGACACTGCCCTGCCAATCACCGGCTTGGGCCGAAACACTGCCCGAGCGGCTCAGGCGGGCCGTGACCAGCACCTCATCAGCACTGGAAATTTTCGCCCGCGGTGACATGGAGTTGCCATCGTCCAGCCGCAGGGTCACCGGCAGATCGCCGGCGGTCAGGCGCGCGACGGCCAGTGGCGGTCCACTCGAGTTACCGGCTTCACGGGCAAACACGAACAAGGTCGTGTCCGCCGGCACCTGGTCCCGGAAAGCATCCGCCAGGGACACCTCGACGGTCACACCGGGACCGCCCGCATCGGCGGGGGCCTGAACCTCGGGCGGCGTTTCACCCAGACGGTTATAGGCTTCGTTGATGCCGCCCCGGATCGAGGCGATCTGGGGGTGGTCCGGCGCCACGGTCACGATCCGCTCCCAGTATTCAATGGCCTCGCGGTAATTCTGTTGACTGAAGGCATTGATGCCGAGCAGCCCCAGGGCGTTGACTTCGTCCGGGTTCAGGGCACGGGCCTTGCGGATCGCCTCGGTGACAGCTTCTGTCATCGCGCCCTGACTGTCGAAGAACAGCGCCTGCGCGGAAAGACCCAGCGCCACCGACTCTGCCTGATCGTTATCCTGCACCACCTTGGCGAGCTGACGGAATGCCCAGGCGGCCTCCTGGTATTGTTCCAGGCGCATGTAACTCTGCCCCAGCATGGCCCAGCCATCGGGGTTATCGGGGGCGGCCTCGAGCCTGTCCCGCAACTGCGCCACCAGATCCGTCATCTGTGCCTGACGGCCGGCATCGGTCTGTTGCATCTGTTGCATGGCAATATATTGTTCAACCCGATCCATGGCGCCCCATTCCTGGTACAGGTAATAGGCTGCACCGGGCAATACCAGAACCGAGACCAGGGCCACCGCAATGGCACTCTTGCGACCGGGCACCACGGAGCGGGGCTGCTCTGATTCGGGAACATCGTCGAGCATGGAGCCCGCCAGCTCCTCTTTCAGCTGTCGGTAGTTGTCCTCATCCAGAATACCGGCTTCGAACTCATCATCGAGCTCTTTCATCCGGGTCCGGTACGCCATCAGGTTCTGGTTACGGATATCCGCCCGGGCTCGGGCATTGGAACGTTGGAACAGCACCGGGAAAAGCACAAAAGCCAGGGCGATAATGATCAGTACCGTCGCGGCAATCCAGAAAGTATTGGTCATGAAAATGTCGTCACTGCATGGGAAATGGGTTCGGTCGGTTCAGGCATCCGCTCAGCTGTCGCTGGTGTTGTCCTGCCCCTTCAGAATCTGTTCTGCGCGTGCACGTTCCTCAGCACTAAGGCCTGCTGCCTGGCGCTCAACGCGCCGGGCGCGGATGACCACGCCGGCAACCACCAGCAGCCCGCCAAAGACGGCGATGGCCGGTGTCGCCCATAACAGGAAGGTTCGGCTGTCCAGTTCCGGCTTGTAGCGGACAAACTCGCCAAACCGCGCGACCAGCGCATCAACGATCTCCTCGTTGCTGGCACCGGCTTGCATCATTTCGTACACCTCGTTACGCATATCCTGGGAGATGGGCGCGTTGGAGTCGGCGATATTCTGGTTCTGGCACTTCGGGCACCGCAACTCTGCAATCAGGTTCTGATAACGCACTTCCTGTTCGCGGGTATCAAAATCATAGACGGCGGCGACTTCCGCCTGTACCAGGCCTGCAGTCAGCGCGAACAGAGCCGCCAGTATAAATCGCATCATCAGCTATTACCCCGCGCTTCTTCGATCACCGGCAGCAGCGTTTCTTCCCACACTTTCGGGTTGACCACACCGACATGGCGGTACCGGACCACGCCTTCGGCATCGATCACGAAGGTCTCCGGGGCTCCGTAAACGCCCAGGTCGAAGCCCAGGATACCCTTGGGGTCATAGATGGTTGTCTGGTAGGGATCGCCCAGGCGCTCGAGCCAGACGAGGGCATCCTCACGCTTGTCCTTGTAGTTCAGTCCGATAATGTTGATGCCTTTGTCATTCGCCAGCCACATCAGGTCATCGTGCTCATCGCGGCACGACGGACACCAGGTCCCCCAGACATTGAGCAGGGAAATCTCGCCCCGGAACAGGCTGCGGTCCAGAGTTGCCGACGGATTGTGCAGGTCCGCCAGGGTAAACTCGGGTACCGGTTTGCCGATCAGGGCAGACTCGAGTTTGGTCGGGTCCTTACCGATACCGGCGAACAGCACCACGCCCAGCACCAGGGCTACCAGCAATGGCAGGAACAGCAGGAAGCGCTTCATGACAAGGCCTCCGCTTCACCTTTAACCCCACCAGCAGGCCGGGTGCTCTGCGGAACCCGCTCATCGGCGCGGTCCCGGATCCGGTAGCGCTTGTCGGAGATGGCCAGGAAACCACCGATCGCCATCACCAGCGCGCCGAGCCAGAGCCAGCGCACCAGGGGCTTGTACTGCAGGCGTATGGCCCAGGCATCCTCTGTGAGACGTTCACCGATCGCCACGAAGATATCCCGGAACAGGCCGGCATCGATATCCGCCTCGGTCATCACGCTCATGCCTACGCTGTACTGGCGCTTTTCCGGATGCAGCTCGGCAACCTTCTCGCCATCGAGCATCACATCAAAGCCGCCATACTGGGCGGTGAAGTTCTGACCACGGCGCTCACCAATGTCAGTGAACACGAACTGGTAGTCGCCCACGGTGGCGACGTCGCCCGGTGTCATCCGGACATCCCGTTCGATGCCATAGTTTGAAACCACTGTGGCACCGGCCATCACCATGGCAAGCCCCAGGTGCCCCAGAATCATCCCCCAGTAACTGCGGGATTGCCGCTTCAGGCCGTGGAGGCGGCCCTTTCGGGAGGAGGATTTATCCCACAGGTCCCAGAGGGTGGCTACGGTCACCCACATGGCGGCAAAGACACCGGCAAACGCCCAGGGCTTGAATCCGCCATAGCCGATGACCACGGCGGTGCTGGCCAGGATACTGACGGCAAGTGGCCACAGCAGCTTACGACCAAGCCAGCCGCCATCGGTCTTCTTCCAGCGGGAAAAGATACCGGCACCCAGAAGCAGGCCGGCCGCCACTGCCAGCGGGCTGAAGGTGAGATTGAAGAACGGCTCGCCAATAGACAGCTTGCCCATCTCCAGGTAATCCAGGACCAGCGGATAGAGGGTACCGATCGCCACCAACAATGTGGCCGATACCAGCAACACGTTGTTCAACAGCAGAAAGATTTCGCGGGACAGCGAACCATAGCGGGCGCGGACGTGCACCACGGGGGCCCGGAAAGCATACAGAGTCAGGCTCGCAATCACGGTGATCGCGAGCAACATGAGCAGGAACTTGCCCCGCTCCGGATCGGAGGCAAAGGCATGAACCGAGGTCAGAACGCCGGAGCGCACCAGGAAAGTGCCCAGCAGGCTCAGGGCAAAGGTGACAATCGCCAGCAGCACGGTCCAGCTCTTGAACACACCGCGCTTCTCGGTGACCGCCAGCGAATGCATCAGCGCGGTGCCGGACAACCAGGGCAGCAGGGACGCATTCTCGACCGGATCCCAGAACCACCAGCCGCCCCAGCCGAGTTCATAGTAGGCCCACCAGCTCCCGAGCGCGATGCCGATCGAGAGGAACGCCCAGGCCACCGTAGTCCAGGGTCGGGACCAGCGTGCCCAGGCAGCATCCAGACGGCCGTTGATCAGTGCGGCGATGGCAAAGGCAAAGGCAACGGAGAAGCCGACATAGCCCATATACAGCATCGGCGGGTGCATGATCAGGCCGATGTCCTGCAGCAAGGGGTTGAGGTCCGCGCCGTCAGCCGGGACGTTGGGCAACAGACGGTCGAAGGGGTTGGAGGTGATGATGATAAACAGCAGGAAACCGACAGAAACCATACCCAGTACCGAAAGCACCTGGGAAATCATCACCGTGGGCAGGCGCCGGCTGAAAATCGCCACTGCCATAGTCCAGCCTGACAGCATCAGGATCCACAGCAGCAGCGAGCCCTCGTGGCCACCCCACACGGCACTGAACTTGTAGAACCAGGGCAGCATGCTGTTGCTGTTGTTGGCCACGTAGGCCACTGAAAAGTCATCGGTCAGGAAGGCATGGGTCAGCAGGCCGAAGGCCATGGCAATAAACACAAACATGCCCGACGCCAGAGGCCGGGCGAATGCCTGGAGATTGTCCCGGCCGGTCACCGAACCGACCAGGGGCACGACGGAGAGGAGCACTGCCAGCAACAGCGCAAGAATCAGTGCAAACTGTCCGAGTTCCGGAAACATCAGAATCCCCTATTCAGGCTGGGAGTTTGGTTCAATACGACGGCGACTGGGCTGTCTCGCCCGCCTTCGGCTGTGCCTTGGAGGCTTTCTCCAGCGCATCCGCCACCTCCGGCGGCATGTAATTCTCATCGTGCTTGGCCAGGACCTGGTCTGCCACGAACCGGCCCTGACCGTCGAGTTTGCCCATGGCAACCACACCCTGTCCCTCGGCAAACAGGTCCGGCAGAATACCGGTGTACTCCACCGGCACCGAGGAATTGAAATCGGTGACGCGGAATTCAACCTTGAGGCTGTCCGGGTCACGGATCACCGAACCCTCCTCAACCATTCCGCCGGCACGGATACGCACATCCCGGGGTGCTTCCCCGGCTGCGATCTGCGAGGGATCATAAAACAGATTGATGTTCTGCCGCAGGGCATAGGTGGTCAGCGCCACCGCAACGCCAATACCGGCGAGAAGGAAGAGTACAATGGTCAGCCGTTTTTTACGGATCGGATGCATGGGTAACCTGCTTGTCAGTCCTGGGAAACTTCAACTCGGGTAAACGTGGCCGCTGGCCGTGCAGTCCGCTGCTGCCCCTGCGCCTCGCGCTCATAATTCCTGCGACAGGCTTCCATCGTTGTACGGCGCCGTCGCTGCGACCAGAGCATCAGCCCGGCCAGCAGAACGACAAAAACGCCATAACAGGTCCATACGTAGGGGCCGTGGCCTTCCATTGCAATAAAGGCGGAGAGTGATTCAAACGCCATGGTTCAGGGCCTCCCCGCCATCACGAGATCTTTTACCCATCGGGTTCGCTGTTCGCGGAAGATGATTTCCGTCTGCATCCGGAGGCAGGCCAGCCAGCCGAAAATGAAGTACAACCCCAGTACCGACAGCAAGAGGGGGACCCACATTTCCGCGGGCATGGACGGCTTCTCCGTCAGCTTGAAGGTGGCGGGCTGATGCAGCGTGTTCCACCACTCCACCGAGTATTTGATAATGGGAATGTTGACCACCCCGACCAGCACCAGAACCGACACGGCGCGGGCGGCGGATTTTTCATCATTGATGGCCCGATCCAGGGCAATGACTCCGCCATAGAGAAACAACAAGATCAGCATGGAGGTCAGACGGGCATCCCAGATCCACCAGGTACCCCAGGTGGGCTTGCCCCAGACCGCGCCGGTGAACAGGGCAAGAAAGGTAAGCACCAGGCCCACCGGGGCCACCGCCTTGACAAAGACGTCGGCCAGTTTCATCCGCCACACCAGTGTGACAACCGCCGCCACCGCCATCATGATATACACCGACTGGGCCAGGAAGGCCGTGGGCACGTGAATGAAGATGATCCGGTAGCTGTTCCCCTGCAGATAATCCTTCGGGGCAAACGCCAGCCCCCAAACCACGCCGGCCAGCAGCAGCGCCGCACCGACCACCAGCAGCCAGGGCATCAGACGGGTCGCAATCCCGTAAAACCATTTGGGTGAGCCCAGCTTATGAAAAAATTGCCACATCGATTGGTACCCGTTAACCCGTTACCGTGTTTGTTAGCTGTTGGACATACTGATTTTCAGTGCTGATGCCGAAGCAAACGGAGCCAGCGTCAGGGCCAGAAACAGAAACGCCCCCATCAATGCCAGATAAGCCCCCACCGGGGCACCCTCCGACGCCGCCGCAACCGTTCCGGTTCCGAAAATCAGCACCGGAATGTACAGTGGAATGATCAGCAGGGACAAGAGTACCCCCGCCGACCGCAGCCCCAGTGTCAACGCCGCACCAATGGAACCGATCAGGCTCAGCACGGGCGTACCGATCAGCAGCGTTAGACACAAAATGCCGATAGAGTTCCCCGGCTGATGCATCATAACCCCAAGCACCGGCGTAAGAATCACCAGCGGCAGACCGGTCAGCATCCAGTGCGCCAGGGTCTTCGCCAGCACCAGCAGGAACAGGGGCTGCGGCTGCAACACCAGTTGTTCCAGTGTTCCATCATCGAAATCATGGCGAAACAGGTGATCCAGGGACAACAATACCGACAACAGAGCCGCCACCCACAGGATACCGGCTCCGGCCTCCCGCAGGAATGACACTTCCGGGCTAACTCCGAGGGGGAACAGGGTTACCACCATCACGAAGAACAGCAGGGGATTAAGCAAATCCTGGCGCTGGCGGAAGGCGACTTTCACGTCGCGCAGGAAAACCGCTTTCATGGCACCGGCGACACTGACACCCTCGGCCACCGGATGCACGCGTACCGGATTACCCGTCATTGACCGAGCCTCCCCCGAGTACGATTCGCTGCATCCCCGGCAGCTTCAGGTCGTGGTGGGTTGTCACCACAACGGCACCGCCCTCCGCCGCGCGCTGCTGCAGCAGCGCCTCGATCGCCTGGACGCCATCGGCGTCAATGGCGGTGAACACCTCATCCAGCAACCACAGGGGCTCGTCCGCAACCAATAATCGTGCAAGCGCCACGCGCCGCTGCTGTCCGGCGGACAGGTTTCGGCAGGGTACGTTCTGATAGCCGGCCAGCCCGGTGCCCTCCAGTGCCCGCGAGAGGACCGCTTCGGACACCGGCCGACGCCCGGCCATCAGGGCATGGAGGTTTTCCATGGGTGTGAGCAACGGCTTGATGCCGGGCCGATGGCCAAGGTAGAGCATGTTACGCAAAAAACTTTCCCGGTGCCTCGCCCTGGGCTGGCCACACCAGTACAGATCTCCGGACCAGGCATCGTTGAGGCCGGCGAGGATGCGCAGAAGGGTCGTCTTGCCGGAACCGTTCGGACCCTCGACACGGGTCACCGTCCCCGGCATTACGGAGAAGGAAAGCTCGCGGAACAGTATCCGCTCATCCCGTTCACACTGGAGATTGACAGCCTTTAGTAACGGCTCAGACATCAGGGCCCCGAATCCAGGCGATGCGCGTTATCACGGCACCGGGTGTATTCATGACTGACACGGCGGGTGCAGACATCATTGGCGGCAGGGACTGCCGGCGGCGCGTATTATAACCAAAGGTTTTCCGGATTACTCATGCCCCACATCAATTTGCCACATAAGGTCGACACAGGCTGACTACTGGATCAGTGATCGCAGGGCCCAGGCCTGTTTCCAGTTGTCCCCTTCCCGGGCAGCAACCGCCGTCTCGAAGTAATGCTTCAGGCGCCGGCGGTCCTCCGGTTGGTCCTTGAGCGCCGAGCCAATGATGTGATGCATCAGCTGCTCCACGGTCATCGGGTCTCCGCCGTAATACCAGGCGTTCAGACTGGCGGCATGGGCAACGGCTACCGCTTCCGCGGTGGACAGTGCGGCCCCCGCCAGGCGGTCGGTACTGCGCCCGTCGAGGGTCTGGCCGTTACGCAACTCATGGAACATGGTCACCAGCACCTCGAGCGCTCGGGGGTCCGGCTCCACGGAAACACCGGCGGCGGCATTGGCCTTGCGGACCTCCCTGACCACCACGTCCAGTTCGTCGGCCAGGTTGCGAATCGGCCGTATCTCCTCAAAGTCCATCCGGCGCTTGAGGGCCGCACTCATGGCGTGCACTCCCTCATCGATGCTGTTGGAGGTGGCGACCACATTGAACCCTTCCCGGGCCAGGATGACGCCCTCGTCTCCGGCCAGCTCCGGAATCACCACCACCCGGTCGGACAAGACCGACAGCAGGGCATCCTGCAGCGCCTGGGGACAACGGGCGATCTCCTCGAACCGGACCAGGCGACCTTCCATCATGCCCCGTAGCAACGGGCTGGGCACCAGAGCTTTCAGGCACGGCCCCTCGTTCTTCAGGATTGCCTCGTTCCAGCTGTAGAGCAACTGGCTGACCTGGCTGACCGCCCCACCCTGCAGGGTCAGGGTTGAACCGCCCGAGATCGCGGCCGCCAGCAGCTCCGACAGCCAGGACTTGGCGGTGCCGGGCTCGCCCACCAGCAGGCAGCCCCGGCTGGTGCACAGGGAAATGATGATACGGACCACCATGGCCCGGTCTGCCACGAATTTGCGCTCGATGCCCAGGGCATCGTCACCCATGACAAACTTTTCCACCGCCCGGGGGGACATGCGCCACCCCGGCGGCACCGGGCCCTCATCCAGGGAGGCGAGCTTGTCCAGTTCCACGGCGTAAGTAACCTCGGCCGGTTCCCGCTGGGCGGCCTTGTGCTGCTGTGTTGTTTTGCTGGCTGTCATCGGGTACTCCTGCGGCCGCCACGAACTTCCGGTGCCATGCGCTCCCTCGGCAGGATACGCGGCAATTCAGACAGGGGAATCACCCCTTCGATTACATGATCCAGGGCACTGTCACGCATGGTGATCAGGCCCGCATCCAGGGCCCGCCAACGCAACTCGCCGATGGGTGGCTGGCTGGAGATGGCGTTGCGGATGTCGGAATCCACCTCCATGTACTCGACAATGGCGACCCGACCGTGAGTGCCCCGGCCATTGCACTTGTCACAGCCCTCCCCCTGGAAACATCGGAAATCGGCCGGGGCGCCATCAGGGAACAGCTCGGCCAGGATGCCGGGGTCCGGCTCCGCCGGCTGCCGGCAATGGCGGCATATGCGTTTGGCCAGCCGCTGGGCAATGACCGCAAGCAGCTCACCGGCGATGGAGTTGGGATGAACGCCAAGATCGTACAGGCGCTGGAGCGAGTCCACCGCGTCGTTACAGTGCAGAGTGGAGAGCACCACATGACCGGTCTGGGAAGCGCGAATTGCCTCGAGGGCGGTTTCCTGATCCCGGATCTCACCCACCAGGATGACGTCCGGATCTTCCCGGACGAAGGCCCGCATGGCATCGGCGAAGCCAAAGCCGATTTCGGTCCGGACCCGGGTCTGCTGGATATTGTCGATGGAGTACTCGATCGGATCCTCGACGGTGATGACCTTGCGGCGGCCATCATCGGCCAGGGTCTGCAGGCCGGCATAAAGCGTGGTGGACTTGCCGGATCCGGTCGGCCCGACCACCAGCACCAGGCCTGCGGGGTTATCCAACAGGCGCTGATAGCGGGCACCGATGGTCCTGGACATGCCCAGCTCGGCAATGGTCATGGCGCGGCCGGTCTGGGGCAGCAGCCGGATGACCGCGTGTTCGCCGTGCAGCGACGGCTGGGTCTGGATCCGCAGATCGTAGGCGGCATCCCCGAGCTTGAGCTGGGAACGCCCGCCCTGGGGCAGTCGGTGCTCGGCTATGTTCAGTTCGGCACGCAGCTTGATGACGTTGATCACCCCCCGAAGTTCGCGGGGACTGAGCTGATACTGGGGCAGATCGTGCAGTTCGCCATCAACCCTGAGACGAATCCGGACCCGCTCGCCGTATTGCTCGATGTGAATATCACTGGCCTTCTCACTGACCGCGTCCAGCAGAATGGCTTCGTACACCGAGACCAGGTAAGGGCTCACCTGTTTGTTGCCACCATGCTCCCCGAGCGCAGCCGGCGTCTCGGCCCGCTGTCCCTGCCGGTCATCACCGCCAGCGCCATGATCCGCCACGAACTGCTTGCCCTGGGCGGTCAGATCCAGAGCGGACCATAGCCGGCGGAAATCCGTCGGCGTGACCAGCAGGCACTCGATCACCGACTTGGGCGTCAGCCGCTCCAGCTGGTCAGTGCGGGCATCGGGATCGTCGGTAACAACGATGATCTTGCCATCGGCTTCCGCCACCGGCACCAGTCGCGACAGGTCAAGGAACGTTCGTGAGAATCGCCGGAACAGAGCGGGCTGCAGCTCCGGCAGCAACTCGTCCGCTTCCTTGAACGCCATGCCCCGCTGCTGGGCCAGCGTCCGGAACAGATCGATCTCCTCCAGGTTGAGCTTGCGCCGCACCAGATCCAGTACCCGGGCATTGGTCCGGGCCGCCTCGACCTTGGACTCGGCAAGCACTTTTTCATCGATAACCCCGAGATCAATCAGGATCTGCTCCGCATTGCGGTTGAAATCGACCCAGCCGAGGGTGCGCAACCGGACCAGGCCAAAGCCCTGCTTCTCAAACATCGCCAGGCTCGGAACCGGCCCGGCCCGGCCCTCCAGGCAGACCAGCCGGCCCTGGTTCCGGAGAAATGGCAGCACCACGTCACGCTTCGGCAGGAAGGTGGTGCAAAGTACCAGATCACACAGGACATCCAACTCGGGCGCGCTCTCGATATCGGCCGCCACCACATCGACGTTGTGATGGCCGAGCCGGAAGAAACGCTCCCGGGCCGCTTCGGCGACCACCGGGTTGCGCTCCACATAAATGACCCGCCGGGCCAGCTCCGACAGCACTGCAGCGAGGTAGCCCGAGCCACCACCAACGTGCATCACAGTCTGGTCCGGCTCGATTTCAGGTATCAGGGACAGCAGATGCCGGACGGTTTCCTCCCGGGGAATGGAGTGTCCGGTGATGGAGGGGGCGAGGTCCGAGCAGGCAACAAACTCGTGGCGGGAAACGGCATGCAGGGCCGTGCTGGCCCTCGGGTACAGTTTATTCATTACCAGTATCCATCAAGATCAGACCTCGTTCGGGCTCAGACAAGCCGCTCCACAAAGAATTCCACATGGCCGCGGGGAGACGATGGCAGTGGCCAGCTATCCACTTTTTCCGCCAGGGCCTTGATCGCCAGTGAGGCCCTGGCACGGGGGTACGCCTCCACCACGGCCCGCTGGCGCTGCACTGCCTTTCTGAAGGCCTCATCATGGGGCACCATACCTGCGTATTCCAGCGCCACATCGAGAAAACGCTCGGTAACCCGGATCAGCTTGTCATACAGCTGCCGGCCTTCCTGCTCGCTACGGACCTGATTGGCAAGCACGCGAAACCGGTTGATCCCGTAGTCCCGGTTCATCAGTTTGACCAGGGCATAAGTGTCGGTGATGGAGGTGGGTTCGTCGCAGATCACCAGCAGCAACTCCTGGGCCGCCCGCAGAAAACTGACCACTGCCTCGGACACGCCAGAGGCGGTATCAATGATCAGAACATCCATCTGGTCCCCGAGCTCGCTGAAGGCGTTGATCAGGCCAGCGTATTCCTGGGCCTCGAGCCGGGTCATTCGCAGGCTGCCGGAGGGCGCAGGCACGATACGGATTCCGGCGGGCCCTTGCACCAGGATATCCTCAAGTTCGCACTCGCCTTCCAGAACCTCCTGAAGGGTGTGGCTCGCTGTGATCCCCAGCGACACATCCACATTGCCGAGGCCGAGATCTCCGTCCAGGACCACGACCCGCCGGCCTCTTTCCGCCAGCGCAATGGCGAGATTCACTGAAATACTGGTTTTGCCCGTGCCGCCCTTGCCGCCGGATACCGCGATGACCTGTACCGGATTTGCAGTTGTCATAGTGTTTCTGGTCTCTTGCCGCGCAACCCGCAGAAAGTGCCATCTTATAGCAACACCCGGGGGATTTCATGATACCTGACGCGCCTTTCCAGATACGGTATCCTTGCGCCATTTACGCGCAAATCCGTCAATCTTGACCCGATAATCCCAGACACACAGGTGACCCAATGCCAATCCACGAGGTAAAACACCCCCTGATCCGCCACAAGCTTGGCCTGATGCGCCGCGCGGACATCAGCACCAAGAATTTTCGTGAGCTGGCACAGGAAGTCGGCGCCCTGCTGACTTACGAAGCTACCAAGGATTTCAACCTGCAGGAAAAAACCATCGAAGGCTGGGCCGGCCCGGTGAACGTCGAGCAGATTCACGGTAAAAAGGTGACCATTGTTCCTATCCTCCGTGCCGGGTTGGGCATGCTGGACGGCGTGCTCAGTTTGATTCCGGTCGCGCGGGTCAGCGTGGTCGGCCAGATCCGCAACGAGGAGACCCTGGAAGCGAGCACCTATCTGGAAAAACTCGTGGGGGAACTGGATCAGCGTATGGCCCTGATCGTTGACCCGATGCTCGCCACCGGCGGCTCCATGATCTCCACCATCGACCTTCTGAAGAAGGCCGGCAGCACCGAGATCCGCGCACTGGTGCTGGTAGCGGCACCGGAAGGCATCAAGAAAGTCCTGGACAAACACCCGGACGTCTCCATCTACACTGCCTCCGTGGACGAGCGCCTGAATGACAAGGGCTACATCCTGCCGGGCCTCGGCGATGCCGGTGACAAGATCTTCGGCACCAAGCAGAAGGACGTCTGAACATGCAGGACCATACCAACGATCCGGTCTGGAAACAGGTCATTGCCGGTTCCCAGATGCTCCTGGTCGCCTTCGGCGCCCTGGTGCTGATGCCGCTGATCACCGGCCTGGACCCTAACGTCGCGCTGTTCACCGCCGGCATCGGCACCCTGATCTTCCACGTCGTGACCGGCGGGCAGATACCCATTTTTCTGGCCTCCTCCTTCGCCTTCATCGCTCCGATCATTGCCGCCAAGGGCAAGTTCGGGCTGGAGCAGACCATGGGCGGCCTGATGGCCGCGGGTATCCTGTACATCCTCCTGAGTGCCGCGGTAAAACTTCGTGGTACCGGCTTCGTCACCCGCTTGCTGCCGCCGGTGGTGATCGCGCCGGTAATCATGACCATCGGCCTGGGCCTGGCGCCCATTGCGGTCAACATGGCATCGGGAAAGGCCGGTGACGGCTCCGCTGAACTGGTGCCCTACGACACCGCCATCTGGATTGCCATGATCTCGCTGGCGGTCACTATCGTCATGACCCTCTGGGCCAAGGGTATCTTCCGCCTGATTCCAATAATGTTCGGTGTTATTGTCGGGTACATCCTGTCCCTGTTTGCCGGCATCGTGGATATGACGCCAATAAGGGAAGCGCCCTGGTTTGCCATGCCCGATTTCGTGGCCCCGGAGTTCGGCTGGAGCGCCATCCTGTTCATGATTCCGGTGGCCATTGCCCCGGCTATCGAACACATCGGCGATGTCCTGGCCATCGGTAACGTGACCCGCAAGAACTACCTGGAAAAACCGGGCCTGCATCGCACACTGCTGGGGGATGGCCTGGCCACCAGTGCGGCGTCCATGCTGGGCGGCCCGCCCAACACCACCTATTCGGAAGTAACCGGCGCGGTCATGCTGACCCGGAACTTCAACCCGAAAGTAATGTGGTGGGCAGCGGTCGTGGCCATCGTTCTGGCATTTGTCGGCAAGTTCGGTGCGGCCCTGCAGACCATTCCGGTACCGGTGATGGGCGGCATCCTGTGCCTGCTGTTCGGCTCCATTGCAGTGGTGGGGCTGAACACCCTGATCCGTCACCAGGTGGATCTGTCCGAATCACGCAACCTGGTGATCGTCGGCGTGACCCTGGTGTTCGGCATCGGCAACATGGCGCTTGGCCAACTTGAAGGGATCGCCCTGTGTGCGGTGGTGGCGGTTGCCCTCAACCTGGTCCTGCCGGGCAGCAAGGAGGCCTGGGGCAAGGCCATCTACGAGCAGAAGACCGACTGAAGCCTTTCGACCGGATACCGGGGCCCTCAGGGTGCCGGTATCCGGAATGGCTTCAGCGCACCAGGAACCCCTCTAGCAGGCCAGTCACGGCCGCAAACTCCTGCTCGATCGCCGCGACCAGTCGGGATGCCTCCCCGAGATCCTGAGCCTTGCCCGCTTCTTCCGCTTCCAGGCACAACTCCCCAAGCCGGGGCGCGCCAATATTGATGCAACTGCCCTTCAGGCTGTGGGCGGTCTTGGCGAAAGCATCGGCATCAGATGCCGCCAGTGCGGTTTTCAGGCTGGCTATGCGGTCCCGGGAGTCAACGATGTAGGTCTGGATCAGAACATCGAACTCATCCTCCATGACGTCCTGAAGTTCCGCCAGAGCCTCTTCATCAAGGTGTTGTCTATCTGTCATCACCATCCCCCTGGTGCGCTGAGAAATTCCAATCATAAACGATTTCGACGTGATTACCCTTGCCCCGGAATGTGATGTTTTTACTCAGACGTTTCAAGAGCAACAAACCACGACCGGCATAACGGGGTCCGATGCCCTCCCCGGTCTCACCGGAAACCAGCGGATGATTGCGGAAATCAAAGCCGGCACCGCTGTCTTCACAGACCACACGCAGGCGGCCGCCACCGGGTTTCCGGGTGTGGTGAAGGCTGAACCGGATGTAATGACCCTCAACCCGCGCCAGCCTGGCTTGCCGCTCGGAGTAATACCGGCCAAACCCCTCGGCACTGCGCTTCCACTCCGATGGCAACTGCAGGACGCCGTGCTCGAGTGCATTGTTGTAGAGCTCGGACAACAGGGTATAGATCTCGCCACCCCGTGTCCGCAACCCTGGCACCTCCAGGCAGATATGCAACAACAGCGGCAACGGGCTGAAGTCACCGAGGGTACGCTCCCGGATTTCATACTCACACCGCCACTCGGTCGGCCCGGCCAGGGCCGAGGGCAATGACTGCCCCGACACGTCAGGCACCGCTGGCTGGTCTGTGATATCGAGGGCAACCAGGGTCAGGTCATCAGACTCGGCGGCTTTGTCACTGAACGCCCGCACACCCTCCAGAACCACATCGAACGGATGCCCGGCTGGCTCCACCTGCTCGAGGCAGCGACGGATTCCGGCCAGCCCGAACAGTTCTCCCCGGCCATTCGCTGCCTCCAGCACGCCATCGGTCATCACCAGCAACCTGTCACCAGGCTGGACGTGCACGGTTTCCATCACGCTCTCGAACTGCTCCGGGGGCAGAATACCGAGGGGCAGGTGTCGGGATGGCAATAGCAACTGCTCTCCATCCCCCCGCAGCACCCAGGCCTCCGGTAGCCCGCCATTCCAGACCCTGAGCTGCCCCAGCTTGAAATCTGCCTCCACCATGGCACCGCAACAGAACATGCCGGTGGGCAGGATGAGTTTGAGTTTCTGGTTGATCTCCCTGAGCACATCGGCGCCACTGAAACCCTTGCGCGCCATCCCGTAAAAGATCTCCGCAACGGGCATGGCGCCAATGGCCGCCGGCAGACCATGGCCGGTAAAGTCACCCAGGAATATCAGCATGCCGCCAGCAGGCCGCGGCGAGGCAAACAGGACATCACCGTTGAACACCGACAGCGGCGAGGCGTGGTAACGGATGTTTGGTGAATCCAGGCAACCGGTGTGCGCGACGTTGTCGAACACCCGTCTGGCAATGGTCTGCTCTTCCAGCAACTGCCGGTTGCGCTCGCTGATTTCCTCGTGCTGGCTGGAGAGGGTATCGTGCATCCGCCGCATTCGGTCAAAGGCCTTGATCTTGGCCTCGATGATCACCCGGCTGTAGGGCTTGGTCAGGAAATCGTCGCCGCCGGCCTCCAGGCACCGGGCCAGGTCTTCGGCATCGGACAGGGAGGTCAGGAAAATGATCGGCACCAGGCGCTCACCCGCCAGGGCCTTGATGTGCCGGGCGGCTTCCATGCCATCCATCCGGGGCATCAGGGCGTCCAGAAGGACAATGTCCGGGCTTCCCTCTCGGAATTTTTCCACAGCCTCGAGGCCATCCGTCGCCTCTATCACCTCGTGACCCAGGCGCTTGATGAGGGCCTGGAGGATCAGACGGTCCGTGTCACTGTCATCTGCAATCAGAATTCGCAGGCTGTGTTGGGTCACTTGATGGCAAAAAGCTGCTCGAAATTGGAGATGGAGAGAATGCGGCGGACATCACTGTTGCAATTCTCGATCGAGATCCGGGCACTGTCGCCACCGGCGTGGTCGCGCAGCAGAAGCAGCATGCCCAGGGCAGAACTGTCGAGGTAAGTGGTGTCCGACAGGTCAACAACGTAGTTGGTCACCTTCGCGCCGGCATGCTCGTAGGAATCCCGGAACGCCTGGTGCGTACTGAAGTCAAAGCGCCCTTCAATCCGGATAACCAACGTTTTGCCGTCCTCGGCGAGGCTCGTCTGTATCGGCATTCACAAAACCTCCAGAAGCAATCCATGTAGCGACTGCGACCAGCCCTCACAGTACGGAACTGGCCACGCTCTTCAGGAGTTCAGGATAGCTGAGAACAGAGCTTTTGTCGCCGGTGCGAGCTCTCAGGATTCGGCCGACTCTTCCCGAAGGCCGTATTTGCGCACCTTCTCCACCAGCGTCGTCCGACGGATGCGGAGCTTTTCCGCGGCCCGGGCCACCACGCCGCCCGCTTCATCCAGGGCCTGCTGGATCAGCTGTTTCTCGAGGTTGGAAAGGTACTCCTTCAGATCGATGCCATTCACCGGCAGCAGTGCCGGGGCATCCAGCCCCACCAGACCGGGCACTCCGGAGGGCATGCCGGAGTCCTCAACCGGTCGGTTCTCATCGTAATCGTCGACATAGCGGAATTTCTTCGGCAATTCCTGCACTCCGATCACGCCGTAGGGGTGCATGATAGCAAGCCGCTCGATCAGGTTTGCCAGTTCGCGGATGTTTCCGGGCCAGTCATGACGGCACAGGCTCATGATCGCCGCCGAGTTCAGGCGCAACGAACCCCGTTTTTCCTTCTCCATGCGGGAGATCAATTCGTTGATAAGAAGCGGGATGTCCTCCACCCGCTCCCGGAGAGCCGGCATCTCGATGGGAAAGACATTCAGGCTGTAAAAGAGATCTTCCCGGAATTCACCGGCCTCGATCATGTCCTCAAGGCTCCGGTCGGTGGCGGCAATGATCCGGACATCGACGTTTTCACTGCGATGGCTACCCATGCGCTCGAAGGTCTGGTCCTGCAGGACCCGTTGCAGCTTCACCTGCAGCGGCAGCGGCAGCGCGTCAATTTCATCCAGATACAAGGTGCCACCACCGGCCAGTTCCAGCCGCCCCGCCCGGGCAGAAATCGCACCGGGAAATGCCCCCTTTTCATGGCCGAACAGCTCGCTCTCCAGTAACTCGGCCGGGATTGCGCCGCAGCTCATCGGAACAAAGGGATGATCCCGCCGGGAGGAATGGTAGTGCAAGTTGCGGGCGACCACTTCCTTGCCGGTGCCGGATTCACCAGTGATCAGTACTGTCACGTCCATGTCTGCCACCTGCTCCATCAGCTGGTGCACATGCTGGATCTTGCGACTGGTGCCGACCAGACTGCGAAACAGCTGCAAACCACGCAAATGCCCTCGCTCCTGCCGGCTGCGGTCAGCCTGGTCCCGGTATATCTGTGCCCGATACAGGGAGTCCACAAACTTGGCGTAATTCAGTGGCCATTCGAGGCGGGCAATGATGTGGCTGGCGCATTGGTCGGCCAGCCCGGAAGGGTCGGTACCGTTCACCAGCAATATCGGCACCCCTGGAAGCAATTCACACACCCGGGCAAGAGTTTCGCCGACGACGCTGCCGGCACCGCTGACCAGAACGACCCCGACTTCTTCCCGTTGTGACTCCTCGCCATCGGCCAGCAGCGCCAAAGCTTCGTCGCCGGCGACGACCTGCCCTTCGCCGACAAATTCGAGGATCGTAACCAGATCGTGCTGCCTCAGTTCGTCCTCACCGAGCACCAGCACTTTGTTATCTTTAGACATTTTGACCTTCCGTTGGATACTTTACTGGTATTTAAGACGGCCCGATGGCGGGAGTCAATTTTATGACGCGACTGAGGAGATAGACGACGTGAAGATGGGGTCAGAAGAAGGCTTTCTTCTGACCCCGGAGGTTTGGCTAAGCAGGAGAGGGGCGTCCCCGTCTTCACTCGACTCCGGAGTTGCAGGCCAGATCGGGGTCTGATGAAAGCCTTCATCTGACCCCGTTTTCACTGGACTCTGAAGTGGCCGGCCAAATTGGGGTCAGAAGAACGCTTTCTTCTGACCCCGTCTTCAATAATCAGCGGCGGGCAGCCCGGCGGGCGGCGGAGGCGGTGAATTCGTTGCGCCGGAAGCCGGGAGTGAAGTCGTAGGGCTTGAAGCCATCATCCAGGCCATCGATGTAGTAGCGACCGGCTTTCAGGTCATAGGTCATTTCCATGGTGGTCCAGAACACCGGCTCGCTGTAGTAACTGATGTTGTGGGCCTCGGAAACCCGCCAGAGGTTACCCTGCGCGTCATATTCCTCGGAAGCCAGAATCTGCCAGCTGTCCTCGTCCACATAGAACACCCGGCGGGAATAGATATGACTGATGCCGGTGCGCAGCGTGGCCTCAACCACCCACACCCGGTGCAATTCATACCGGGTCAGTTTCTGGTTGATGTGCCGGGGGCGGATGACATCATCCGCTTCGACCGCATCGCCGTGCAGCTTGTAGGCATTGTAGGGCACGTACATTTCACGCTTGCCCTTCAGGGTCCAGTCGTACTGGTTGGGCGCGCCGTTGTACATGTCCTTCTGGTCAACCGAACGCAATGATGACGAATTCGGCAAGTCCGTTTCATAGGCCAGGTTGGGAGAGCGACGCAGCCGGCGGGAGCCGGAGTCGTAGCGCCAGGCCAGGCGCGGGGAACGAATCTGGTCCAGGGTTTCGTGGACCACGGTGATCGTGCCCGCCAGAGATGAAGGCGAAATGGTGTTGGTTTTGAGATAGAAAATCTTGTTGTCGATTTCTTCCAGTTCCGCCCCTTTGCGACTGTAGGCGAAGAAATAGTCATATTCGTTGACCACCGGGTTGTACGAACCGTCGGTCTGGGGGGTTGCCGAAGCACTTCGAAAGGATATCTCAGTACCCCGGTAACGAAGGATATGGTTCCAGATAACCTCCAGACCATTCTGCGGGATCGGGAACGGGCTGGTCATGATGGTGTCGCGCACCCCGTTGCCGTTATCCAGCAGCTCGGCGCTGGTGGCATTCTCGACAGACTTTTCGTACACATGCTCCGGGAACGCGGCAGTACGACGGCTCTGGTACACCGGCATGAAGAAATCCGGGCCGTATTGCTCGATCATCCGGATGTGCCCGTCGGTCAACTTGTCCCGGTACAGATCCAGATTGTCCCGGGTAATGACAAACAAGGGCTTGTCGTCAGGGAACGGATTGGTTTCGATTTCCCCACGGCGCCACTCTGCCGGCGGAGTGCTCAGCCCCCCGGTCCACTCTGGAATGGTCCCTGACGCATTGGCCCCGCGCTCGGCACCCACCGGGGTCAACTCGTTCCCGAGCTTCGCGGCTTCCGCCGGACTCACCTTGGCCAGTGCCTGCCCGGACAATCCGAACAGTACCGCCGCTGCACCCGCGACAATGTGGCTTCGCATACCTGACATCTCCAGCAGTTCCATAGGTCGGGCTGCTTTTTGCCAAATTCAAACGCTCGTTTCAAGTGAATGTTTGTATCTTCTTGTGAAGGCGCAGAGAATCATGAGACAGGTGCAGAAATCGTTGCACATAAATGGTACAATCCTCGTTTTAATAATCTGCCAGATCTTCCTTATCCGAAATCGCAGGTACTCCATGGCCTCGCAATGGCATTCGCTGGTCTCTCAAAAACTGTTTCTGTCCAAGACGTTGCTGGGGCAGCTTGATCTGCCCGCATTATCAGCGAATGGGCAGCCGGCACCGGAAGCGGAGCAGGCGCTCCGACGGGAAGCGGCAATACAGGGTGCAATAGAGCTGGTACTGCGCAGCCGCAGGTTGCTGCTGGTGATGATTGCCCGACTCTATCAGGAACGGAATGCCGAGCCGGAGACCCTGGAGGAACTGGCGGCACTGATCGGCGCGGATGCCAACGAGGTGTACCGCCTGCGAGACCTCGCGTCGGAGGCTGGCAGCTGGTGGAATCACCTGGATCAACTGGAACAGAGCCAGAGTCGCCCACCGGCGACCCGGAAAACCGTAACGGATGACAACATCATCGCGGTTTCAGCGGAAACCGGGCCGGACAGGTCAACGACCGGGTTACTCAAGACCCTGGGCGCGCTCAAACATTTTGCCGACGATCTGGAAGAGCAGCACAGCGAGTGGTGAATCATCACCAGGCTCGGGCTTCCGGATCTCAACAACAGACAGGTTTACTGAATGTCACCATCGTTTTTTGAAATTGTACAACTGAGTAACGGCGACTATGCACTGCGCCGGATCGACGACGACAGTGCGCCACTGGTAAGAATTTCTTTCTCCCAGGAAGCCCGGGAAATGATGGAAGATCGCGACATGAATGTCGCCAAGGCCATGATCGCTGCCGGCATCGAAGCGGTGGGCGATATCACCCATGATATTGACTGGGAAGAAGACGAGGCGGACGCAATCGACCCGCAACCCTCCTATACCCTGCACTGAACAGTACGGCAGGCGCCTGGCCTGCCACTGGCCCTCAACGCTGGCGAAGCACCACCCCGTGACTGTTACCCTCGGCCGATGCGCTCTGGAGTGATTCCAGTGCCGAACGGCCGAGTTTGCGGGTCCACATCACCACCGCGTGACAGGTACCGGCCCGGAGTGCGCGTTCAGCCAGCTGCTGGGCCGGCAGCTCGGAGGTCGAGCGCAGTACCAGCAACTCCCCTGTGACAATGCCATGCATCTTTTGCCACTTGCTGACAAGCTCCTGGGGCGGATCAATCCAGGCGAGCCAGCGCTTTTCCTGGTTAAGCTGGGTCAGCATCGGCAGCAGCAACTGGAAGTTCTCCACCTGGCCCTGAGGCAGAATAATCTCGGTCACATTACCGGTGACTTCCGCGGGACGAGGTTCGGGGTTACGGCGGGCACGGATGACAGCTCGTCGCCCGGCAACACCCGACGCCGGCTCGGAATGGGACAGGATGCCTTGCTGATAAGCCAGATTCTGGTTGAAGCTCAGTTGTTCCATAAGTCACCCGCTTGTTCTTTTATCGATTCTCTTTGGCTGGCCCGGTTCAGTGCAGATCAGAGCGACGTATGACACCCACGCCCAGGCCTTCGATAAACAGTTCCTGCTCGGTCAGATCTACCTCGATGGGCTCGAACTCCTCGTTCTCGGCAATCAGGTACACCTTGGTTCCATCCTTCCGGAAACGCTTGACGGTTACTTCTTCCCCGACCCGGGCCACGACCACCTGTCCGTTGTGCACATCCTGGGTGCGGTGAACAGCCAGCAGGTCGCCGTCAAGGATGCCGATGTCCTTCATACTCATGCCGCGCACCCGCAGCAGATAATCTGCGGACGGCGAGAAGAAATCCGGCTGAAGAGTACAGTGATCCTCAATATGCTCCTGGGCCAGGATCGGACTACCGGCAGCCACCTGGCCGATCACCGGAAGACCAAGATCCTCCTCGGCTTCCGGCAAACGGATGCCTCGGCTGGCGCCGGGTACCATTTCAATCGCGCCCTTGCGGGCCAGCGCCCTCAGGTGCTCCTCCGCCGCATTGGCAGAGCGAAAGCCCAGCTCCGCCGCAATT
This sequence comes from Marinobacter pelagius, assembly GCF_003315345.1. Classification (GTDB taxonomy): domain Bacteria; phylum Pseudomonadota; class Gammaproteobacteria; order Pseudomonadales; family Oleiphilaceae; genus Marinobacter; species Marinobacter pelagius_A. Next base: position 84,112 of record NZ_QNRO01000008.1, on the reverse strand, counting down.
TCCGCCCGTGTGGGCGGGTAGCCCGTCTCGTCGACATAGCGACGGATAATATCCAGTACCTGTTGTTGCCTGGCAGTCAGCTTCATTCCGTTACTCCGGTCAGTCCAGGTGACAGGCCATCCGGCTATGGACAGGCCTGTTTTTTTATACAGTGAATTGACTATATACAGTGTTTTATCCAGTGTAAAGCCCGCCCACCGATTTTCTGACGCCTGCGTAACCCGTTGGCAACAGGGGGATGTGTTATGGTGAAAAGACCATGCATGCAGAGTCAGGGAAACCGATGTCACAGACCAGCACCTGCGCGTTACCGGACGTGCGGCTCAATAACGATGGAGACGAACGCCGCGTTGGCGTGGAGGTGGAGCTGTCCGGCCTGGGTTATGAAGTACTGGTGGATCATGCCGCAAGGTTGCTGGACGGGCCGGCAGAGCCGGTGTCGCGCTATGTCACGAGGATTGAAACCGATCTGGGCCCCTTCACCATCGAGCTGGATTCGGATCCCATCAAGGATCTGGACCTGGCCGACCAGCGCCTGCCCCGCTCAATCCGCGAACTGGGTGGCCAGGCCATGGACGTGATCGATGCGGCGGCCGAACAGATCGTGCCGCTGGAAATCGTGACACCACCGATCCCTCTGTCCCGCCTGCAGGACGTGGAAACGCTGGTGGATGAACTGCGCCTGCTCGGGGCCCTGGGCAGCCGTGAGGCCATCTACTTTGCTTTCGGCCTGCAGCTCAACCCGGAGCTACCGGATCTCGAACCGGCAACCATCGTGCGCTATCTGCAAGCTTTCGCAGCGCTGTACGACTGGCTCAAGGCCAGGCACCAGCTGGACATCAGCCGGAAATTCACCACCTACATTGAACCCTGGACCTCCCGCTATACCGATCTGCTGATGGAGGACGGCTACGCTCCCGACCAGTCGAAGCTGATGCGGGACTACCTGGAGTTCAATCCAACCAGGAACCGGGCGCTTGATCTGCTCCCCCTGTTCGCGCATCTGGACGCCGACCTGCTCGGCCAGTATGTCCACGATCCACGCATCAAGAGTCGGCCCACCCTGCATTACCGCCTGCCGGACTGCGACATCGACAACCCCGGGTGGCATTTCTCCAGCGTGTGGAACGACTGGGTCATTCTGGAACAGATTGCCAACCGCGCCGGTGACCTGGCCGAACTGAGGGAGCTGTTCCGGGAAAGCCGGAAGTTCAGTTTCCACAACCTCACTCACAGCTGGCCGGAAACCACAGACCAATGGCTGCGTACCAAGGGTTATGTCTGAAGAATTCCGCGAGGCCCCGGAAATTCCGGGGGTCACCATAGGTATCAGCGGCCCGGCCCGGCGCAGTCTCGCCCATCGACTGATCAGCCTGGGCCTGCGGATGCATGGTGCCCGCACCCACTATATTCGCCCCGGTTCCCGGGTGGATGTCTCACTGTTGGACGGCCTGGTGCTCTCCGGCGGCACCCACGTACACCCTGCGAACTACGGCCAGCAACCCCAGGTGACCGCCCGCTACGATCGCCGGCGGGATGCCACTGACCAACGGCTGCTGAAAGAAGCGGAAGCGATCGGCATTCCGGTACTGGGCATCTGTCGCGGGGCGCAGTTCATCAATGTGTTCCATGGCGGTTCCCTGTGCCAGAACGTCACGCCCCTGAGGGTCCATACCCGGCACAGGCCCCTGCTATTGCCCCTGCAAACCGTCCGGCTGGTCACTGGCAGCCGGCTGGGGCAGTTGATGCACGGCCCGGTGATCGGCGCCAACCGCATCCATAGCCAGGCGATCAAGCGGCTGGGCAGGAACCTGAGGGTGGTCGCCGTCGACAACGACCTGTTTGTCCAGGCCATCGAAAACACCCGGGGCCAGTGGCTCATGGGTGTGCAGTGGCATCCGGAATATCTACTGTATCATGGTGGCCATCGACGCATTTTCGGCCAATTTGTCGAGGCGGCCCGCAACTTCAAACTGGCCCGGCTGGAACCTGAAGCCGGGCCGGCCGATCCTGAAACCACATCCTGAAGGAGTACTACCATCATGAACGGACGGAACCGCTTTCTGCTCCCTCTCATCTCCCTGGCCATGGCGCCTGCACTGTCACTGGCCGGCGAGCTGACCCTCACGGGCGAGGGATCGGTTCGCTATGAACCGGACAGCGCCCGCCTGCAATTCACCGCCAGCGCCGAGGATCCGCTCGCCGCCAAGGCCAGCGAACAGGTCCGGCAACAGATGGAGACATGGCGGGAAGGCATCGAAGCCTGGCGGGACCAGCTCGCTGACTACAGCGATGCCCGGCTCAATCTCTATACCCGGACAATCCCGCCGGCAGAGCGTGGTGGCCAGGCGACCCAGCAGGCCGTCGCCTCCCAGACCGTGAGCTTCAGCATCAGCGACCTGACGCTGCTCAACCCGCTGCTGGAGCAGGCCCAGGCGCTGGGTATGGAGTACAACCTGGGGCCGCAGCAGTTCTACCACTCCGGTGAGCAGCAGTTGGAGCGGGAAGCCCTGGCGGCCGCCATCGCCGATGCCCGCTCCCGATGCGAGTTTGTTGCTGCCGAACTGCAACAGTCCTGTGGCGAGGTGGTCACCATGAACATCAACAGCGGTTACCGGCCGGTACCAATGATGATGGCCGAGGCCCGAAGCGCCAAGGACGTGGTGAGCAGCGTCGGAATCCGTGAAATTACGGCCTCGGTTTCCGCCACTTTCACCCTCGAATGACGCACAGTCAGAAATCCCGGGTATAGAAGATATCCAGGGAGGCTGCCAGGCCGCTGGCGGCCTCCAGATAGAAGTATTTGCCGAGATCGTACCGCAAGGCCACGGTAGTTATGGGCTCAAAAATCCCCACCCCATAACGCACGCTGAGGTCGTCTGTCAGGTAGCCACTCGCGACCACCGACGTCTGCTCGCCCGCGCCTTCAGCTTCCAGGGTCAGCTGCCGGATGCCCAACTCCTCCCCGATTTCTCCGGTGACCTTGCTGGCCTGGGTCAGACCCAGTGACAGGGCGGCCCGGCTCATCTGGCCTTCGTCGCCCTGGCTCTGGGGCGCCCGGCCAAGGATGAGGTAGGACAGCGCATCGGACTGCGGCATATCCGGATTCGAGAAGACTTCGGTCGATGGCGACTGGACCGGCCCACTGAGTCTCAGCCCGGCCACCACGGTGCCAACCTCACGTATCGCCTCGATCTCGAGGTAAGGCTCGGTAATATTGCCCACGAACAGCAACCGGGCCGTGCGCAGTTCCAGCTCCTGGCCATAGGCTTCATAGTGCCCCTCTACCAGCTGCAAGGTGCCCCGGGTGTCCATATCGTTGCCGATGCGCAGGGTGCCCTGGAGATTACCTGTGACACCAAAGGCAGCGAAGGTGACCACGTCCTCTCCTCCGACCCGGACGGTGACATCCATGTTCATCGAACGGATGGCGGGTTCTTCCTGTTCCACGCCCACAATAACCTCGTCCTCGGAGACCTGGACCGCCTGGGCTGGCAGGGACTTGATTTCAATACTGCCCCTGGGCACCGCCACCTCGCCGGTTACCGCCAGATCGCCCTCACTGAAGGTCACCTCCAGATCCGGCGCAATTTCCAGCCGGGCGTAGGGCTCGATGTTGAAGGGAATCCGGCTGCCGACAATCGCCAGACTGCCCCGGGGCGCTCCGGACCACTCCAGGGTACCATCCAGTGTTGTCTCACTGCGTTCGTTACTGCGAATCCGGCCGCTCAGGTCAGCGGAGTAACCATTCAGATTCACTTGCAGCAGGATATCCTCAAGAGGCATGGGCAAGGTCGGGTCCATGATCCGCCCGTCCACCAGTGCCAGCTCGCCCGTCACCTCAGGCTTCATCAATGGACCAGACAACCGCCCCTGACCGCTGATTTCACCAGCCACCTCCTGCATCCCGGTAAAGACCCCGGCCAGGGCCAGATCCAGACCCTGCAGACTGAAGTCCCCGTCCACCCTGCGCTCAGGACTGTCGGGGTCGACGGACAGATCCAGACGGAAACTGCCAAGGGCGTCGCCATCCAGCCGGATATCGACATTCGCCACCTCGGGCTGCAGGGCCAGTTCCGCGGTCAGGGATGAGTAACCCAACGCCTCCCACTCGCCATCGACCAAAACATCGAATTCGCCACTGCCCGCATCAACAAACACCCGGCCGGTGGGGCCTGCATCGCCCTGGGTGAAGGACACCTCGGCGTTCAGCTCCGACTGCCACCGGAGCGTTTCCGGCAACAGTGGCGCCAGCGCCTCAGTGGGGAAGCGGCTGATGCGATAGGCAATATCAGGGCTCGGGTACAGCAACTGGTCCTCCGCGCACACCGAGCTCCGCTGCCAGGCCCAGCAATGGGCACCGAACCGTACCCGGCCATCCGGCTCCCAGGCCAGTTCCGCCGGGGCCTGCAGCCGCCACCGTTGATCCTGCTCCGGAATCGCGATGTCCCCCCTCGAAAGATTTCCCAACCAACTTTGCCACCCTTCGGCAAAGCCGCCGGCAAACGCCAGTGAGACCTGTGCCTCCGGATGCCGGGCATCAACCGTCAGCGTGTGATCCTGCTGACTGCCGGTGGCTTTCAGTTGAAGTGATTCCAGTTCCTGACCGGCCGCCTCAATGGCCTCCGCATCAACATTGGCCTCGAGTATCTGGCCTTCCGACAAAGCGGCCGACACAGTGACATTCCCGATGGTCAGCTGGTCCTGCCAGCTTAGGGCCTGGCCACTTGCTGCAAGTTCTGCAACCGGGTCCTCAGGGCTGCCGGAAAGATTCAGCGACGCCTCAAGCTCGCCGTCCAGACCAGCAAGCAGTTGATCCGGCTCGGGCAGGAAAAGGGCCAGGTCTGCGGACAGTTCAGGCCCCCAGGTACCCGTTCCGGAGACCCGGTTATCCCCCACAACCAGCTCCAGACCGGATACCACCCAGCTGCCGGTTGCGGTATCGAGGGCGCCGGTCGCCAGGGTCTCGTGGGATCGCCAGGTACCCGTGAGGTCCCAGCTCGCGGTCATGCGCGGCACCGGAGCATCCACTAGGGAGCCCTCGCTTTTTACCTCGCCATTGAGCGACGCTTCCAGCGCGGGCACCCAGAATCCCGGATTGAAATCACTGAGTTCAAGGGCGGCCTGCCAGGTCACCGGTCCATCAAAACCGACCCGACCACTGCCGGTGGCCGATCCGGCGCCGGTTTGCAGGGCAAGCTCCGAGAGGTTGACCCCCTTGAGATCGCCGTCCAGGGACGCTGCAACGGTGGCCTCGCCCATCGGGCCTCGGGTCTCCGCCTGTAGGGAACCCTGGTATTGATTGTCCGCCCAGCGGAAGCTGCCGGTCAGGGTATTGAGTTCGACCGGCGGCTGGGACAGATCCGGCAGCAGCGAATACCAGGGGAATCGATCCAGTGACAGGTCAGCATCGGCGGAAAATCCACCGGTCCAGCCCAGGTTGCCCCGGATACTGGCTTCACCCGGCTGTTCCCCTTCCGTGGCCAGCACCAGTTCAAGGTTGTCAGCCCCCGCGGTGGTGACCAGACCTGACAATCTTAATGCCACCGGTCCGACGGTACCCGGCAGCGTGGCCTTACCATTGGCGCGGAAACCCTGCTGCAGCGATCCGTCCGCCTCCACGATAAGATTTTGGAAGGTGAGTGTATCAGGAAGGCCATCCAGGGCCGTGAACTGCTCAGAGGCAACCCGCAGTTGTGCCGGCAGCGACGTTTCCAGAGGCGCCACCTGCCCGGAAAGGGCAGCATCAAGATAGCCACGGCTGCGGCCCTCCAGGCGCAGATCTTCGATGCTGCCGGCCAGGTTCACTTCAATCTCCCACTGATCCCCTCGGGGTGGCGGCAATGTGGCAATGACCTCGAGATCGACCGGCCAGTCTCCCCGGGTTTCCACCCGCCCCCGGGCGGTGACGGCATAGTCCGCCAGCTGGTAGTGAACCCGCTCGAGCTGCCAGCTGGCACCAGACCCGCCAGCATCCAGTTCAAACCGATCCCAGACCAGGGATCCATTGACCGTGAACGCCCCGATACGAACGTCCGATATTTCCAGGGCCAGCGGGATGTCGACCACCGGCAGGGCGAAGCCCGAAGCGGGTTCCGTGCCGTTGGACGACGGGGCTGTTTCAAGATCCATGGACTGTGCGTGCAACGTGTCGACGCACAAACGCTTCTCGAACAGGCATGAGGGCGACCAGTCCAGCAACGGCTGCTGCAAATCCAGATTGATGCCGTAGCCCTGCCATTGCAGCCGGCTCGCCTGCCAGCGACCCAGCAGAGAGCCCTGCCCTTCGTCCACTGTCAGCCCCGGTACCTGTTCGATAACCCAGGCCGTCCCGGCTTCCGAACGAACCAGTAGCAGGGCCGCACCGATCAGCAACACCGGTACCAGGACGATCACCGCAAGGATCACACCCACCCAGCGCAACGGGTGCCACTTGCGGCGGCGATTCTTGCCAACCGTTTCCGTTGCCTGCTTTTCGTCGGTCACAGTTCCGGCCCCATCGAGAAGTGAATTCGCCAGCCTCCGCCGAACTCCGGATCCAGGCCCTTGGCGATATCCAGGCGCAACGGCCCCACCGGGCTGACCCAGCGCAGGCCGATACCGGCGCCGGTGGCCAAAGGATCAAGCAGATCGTTGATGGCATTGCCATGATCGACAAATACAGCCACCCGCCAGCGCTCGGCAAACTCGTACTGGTACTCGGCACTGCCGGCCATCAGGTAACGCCCGCCCACCGGCACGCCATTGTCGTTTTCCGGTGACAGGGTTTCATAGCCGTAGCCCCGGACACTCTGGTCACCACCGGCGAAGAAACGCAAAGAAGGCGGCACATCCTCAAACCGGTTGGTGCCAACCGCGCCGATCTGGAATCGCCCCAGGAACCGGTGATTGTCAAACAGGGTATACAGCCCCTTGGCCTGGGCGTAGACATGCAGGATATCAACCTTGGACAGCACCGCACGGTGGGCGCCGGTCACATCCAGCTGCAACCGGTAACCCCGGGACGGGTCCAGGGGCGAGTCCTGGTGAAGCTTGGAATAACCCATACCTGGCAGCAGCAGGCTACTGGTGCCTTTCTCATCATCGCCGATGTTGAAGCGCTCGCCCTCCCAGCGGATGGACAGCACCTGCAACCAGCCGTTGTCCAGCTGGTGCTGCCATTGCTGGCCCAGGGTCAGCAGTTCGGATTCCACGTTCTCGATATCCTCCCGCTGGTAACCGGCGGTCAGGCGGATCAGGTCTGTCATCGGCGGATCCAGGGGCAGCTCGTACCAGGTGCTGAGGTTCTGCCGGGGCTGGGATATTTCGGTTTCGGCCCCGCGCTTGTGGCCCATCGGATTGATCCAATGCTCGCGCCAGGTACCCCGGAAGCGGGGGCCAACATCCGTGGAAAAACCGACACCGGCCGCTACCGACCTGCGATCCCGCCGGCTAACGGCGACACTCACCGGAATCACCCCATCGACGGCATTTCCTGGCAGCGCATCCACATCCACCCCGGAAAAATACCCGCTGCTGGACAGGTCCCGATTCAGCTGGGCGATGATATCCGAGTGGTAAAAGGTGCCTGGCTTGAAGGTGACATAGTCCTGCAGTAAGGATGTTTCGAACCAATGCCCTTCCTCGAAGTTGACCTCGCCCAGCCGGTATCGCTCACCAGAGTCGAACAACACCCTGATTTCGGAGTTGTATTGCTCGGGATTGACTCTCAGGACCCGGGCCACAAACCTGCCATCAAAGTAGCCGCGCCGGCGGGCAAGGTTCTGGATGGTGCTGATCAGATTGCTGTATTCGCCATGATCCAGCACATCGCCGATTTCTGGCTGCTCCGGCAGCTTACCCACAAACGCCGGGTCTTCTGCGGCCGCCCCCCGAATATCCACCTGCCTTGAGGTCACTCGTACCGGTTCTCCCGGTTCAATCTCCAGTATCAGCGTGGCCAGCTCATCCGCATCGCCCGCTTTCACCTGCCAGTCTATACGGGGACTGTAATAGCCCAGGGCCCGCAAGGCCCTACTGGCTTGCTCAACTGCGGTCGGCGCATAACGCCTCAGGTTGCCTTCGCTACGACCGTCGACCTCACCAATAAAGGCCTCGGCGTTGGCTTCCAGCTCCGGATAGTCTCCCTTCACCCGAACCTCGACCTGCTGGGCAAGCCCCGCCGCGGGCCACAGCGACACCAGCACCAGCAACAGGCAGAACGGGTAAATTCTCGGGATCGGGTTAATAGACAGGCTCCAGCTTGTGATGTTCTTTCCGTAGGGGTGCTATACGTTCCATTAAAGATTGGAAGTTTAACGTCAGGCGGTCAAGTTGAGGAGCCTGTCGTGCTTGGGGTACAAATACGCTAACCTGTCAGGGACTTACACAGCCTCCAGATCGGATAAGTGGCCACTACATGCTGCATATAAACCGGGAAAACCTGAAGTCCAGTCACCAGCTCATCTGGTTCATCATCGATTTCCTGATGCTCGGCCTGCTCATCCTGAACCTGGCATTCATAATCTGGGACTCCATCTACAATTTTGTCGCCATCCAGAACCTGCTGAAAGAGCATGCCCCGGCGCTGCAGTCTGCCTACCATCCCATTCACGAACGGTTCATTTTCTACGACATGATTTTCGTGACCATTTTCCTCACGGAATTCTTCGTGCGCTGGGGCTATGCCATCAGAGCCAGTGTCTATGACCGGTGGTATTTCTACCCGTTCATTCACTGGTACGACCTGGTGGGCTGTATCCCGGTGGGCAGCTTGCGTTTCCTCCGTATCCTGCGGGTGATCTCCATCATCTACCGGTTGCACCAGTACCGGATCATCGACGTCACCAACACAAAGATCTACCGGTTCGTGAACTTCTATTATGAGGCGTTCATGGAGGAGCTGTCCGACCGGATTGTGCTCAAGGTCCTCAATGGCGTCCAGGATGAGGTTCGTCGGGGGTCGCCGCTGTTCGACAGGATCCAGAAAGACATCCTTTATCCACGCCGTGACATGCTCTCGGAGTGGATTTCCCAGCGCGTGGCCGAGGCGGCACAGGAAGGCTATGTGCCCAACCGGGGCGCGCTACGCAACTACCTTGAAGGGCGCGTGGACAACGCCCTGAAACAAAATATGGAGCTGTCCCGCCTGAAATACCTGCCGGTGGTCGGCCCCACGATCCAGGAAACCCTGGAGGACGCCGTTGGTGACATCGTCGCCAACGTGATTCACCAGATCCTGGAAGACCTGGCTTCCAGCTCCAACCACGCGTTCATCGAGGATATCGTGAACGTCTTCCTGCCCAGCCCGGACCAGGTGGCCGCCGACGAAACCCAGAACCAGGCGCTGATCGACCTGATCATCGAGATCCTGGATGCCATAAAAGGCCAGGTTAAGGTCAAGCACTGGCGTGCCCAGCTGCCGTAACGTATAAGAAAGACGCCCAAAACAACAAGAGACTGCCCATGGACGCCCTGCATTACCAACCGGCCCACGAACTTCTGCGCCAGCTTGAGAACGGCGCACTGACCAGCGAACAGCTCGCCCAGGCCCTGCTGGCCCGCATCCGGGACCAGAACCCCGCCATCAATGCGGTGGTCACGCTGGATGAAAATCGTGTCCTGGAGCAGGCCCGGGAGGCGGACCGGCAGCGTGCGAACAACCAGGAGCTGGGCCCCCTGCACGGCCTGCCGCTCACCCTCAAGGACACCTGGGAAGTGGCCGGCATGACCTGTACCGCCGGCGCCCCTGCCCTGAAAAATCACCGGCCGGAACGCCATGCAGATGTGGTCCGGCGCCTGGAAGACGCCGGCGCCATCATCCTGGGTAAAACCAACATTCCGGTCTACGCCACGGATTTGCAGAGCTACAACAAGCTGTTCGGTGTCACCAACAACCCCTACGACGTGACCCGCACCCCCGGCGGCTCCTCCGGGGGCGCAGCAGCCGCCCTGGCAGCGGGATTCACGCCGCTGGAGGTGGGTAGCGACCTGGCCGGTTCGATCCGCATACCCGCCCATTTCTGTGGCGTGTTCGGTCACAAACCCAGTCGGTCACTGGTGTCGTTCCGGGGCCACATCCCCGGGCCTCCGGGCACCCAATCGCAACCGGACCTGGCCGAAGGCGGCCCCATGGCCCGGAATGCGCGAGATCTGGCATTGCTACTGAACGTTATCGCCGGCCCGCGCCCGGCCGAGGGTCGCAGCTGGACCCTGACCATGGAACCAACACGTTTAGAAAAGCTCGATCAGGCCCGGGTAGCGCTGTGGCTGGACGACTCCCTCTGCCCGGTGGAGGACGAGCTGGTGGAAGGCTACCGGAACCTGGGCAAAAACCTGGAAGACCGGGGGGCCCTCGTAGCCGAGACCGATCATCCCCTGCTCAGCCTGGAACACATCCTGCCGGTCTACTTCAACCTGCTGGGCAGCCTGATCGGAACCTCGCTGAAACCGGCCCAACGCCGACAGATGAAATGGATCGCACTGCTGGAGCGTTGGCTACATCTGCTGGGCCCGATCACCCCTTACATTGGCGAATACGCCCGCGGGGTGAACCAGCGGATCTATGAGTGGATGCAGTGGAGCGAAGTCCGGGAAAAGATGCGGGCCGAGATTGAAACCCTGTTCGAGGATTTCGATGTATTGCTCACACCGATCACCCCCACAGCTGCCATCCATCACGACCACAGCCAACCCGTTTTCAAGCGGCGTATCAGCGTGGCTGGCAAACCCAGGGCCTATATGGATCAGTTTTGCTGGATTGCTCTGGCGACGCTGTTAGGGCTGCCCGCCACCTCAGTACCGATCGGGCGTACTAAAGAAGGCCTGCCCTATAACGTGCAGGTGATTGGGGCGCCGGGGATGGATCTGACGACGATTCGGTTTGGGGAGTTGTTGGAGGAGCACCGCCTGGCTGGCTTTACTCCACCGCAATAAGTCGGGGACATGTTACCAACCAAGGCTTCAAATCTCGGTTGTGACCCCCTGACTGCTCCACTCGACCAGATCGTCAAAGGCCATCGGTCTGGCAAAATAGTAGCCCTGGAACGCCTCACAACCATTGCCACTGAGGAACCGGACCTGTTCTTCCGTTTCGACGCCCTCGGCAATGACTTTCAGGTCCAGTTCCCGGGCGAGCGTGATGACACCCTTGCACACAGCCGCATCCTTGTCGTTGGTGGTGACACGATCAACAAAGCTCCGGTCAATCTTGATCTTGTCCACGGGCAGGTTCCGCAGATACGCGAAACACGAATACCCCGTTCCGAAATCATCGATTGCCGTGGCAATGCCCATCCCCGCCAGGGCGTTGAGTATATCGACCGCACCATCCGTATCCCTCATCAGGATCCCTTCGGTAAGCTCCAGTTCCAGGTATTCCGCCCGCAGCCCGGTTTTTGCCAGAATACTCCTTACCGAGCTCAGGAAACTGCGACGGTGAAACTGCAACGGCGACAGGTTGACCGCCATACGGCCCCTGAGAAGCCCCATTTCCTGGAGCCGCTTCGCGTCACGGCAGGCCTGGGTCGTCACCCATTTGCCCAACTGCACGATCTGACCGGTCTCTTCCGCCATCGGGATGAAGTCGGCGGGCGAGATAAACCCCCTCTCCGGGTGCTTCCAGCGAACGAGCGCCTCAAGGCCGCACAGATAACCGAATAGATCTACCTGTGGCTGATAGTGCAACACCAGTTGGCCGGACTGAATAGCCTCCTGCAGTTCGTTTCTGAGCGCCACTCGCCTCGAGAGCTTGTTATCAAGGTCCGGCGAAAAAAGCTCATAGGTGTCTCGGCCTTGCTGTTTGGCCTTGTACATGGCCATATCGGCGTGTTGTAGCAGTTTTTCCGGCTGATCCAGATCGTCGGATAGCACGCTGATACCGATGCTTGCGGAAATGAAGAGCTCATGAGAACCAATGACATGCGGTTTGGAAAGTTCTTCCAGAACGCGCTCCGCCACATTTTCCGCCCCTCGTACTGACTCCACATCTGGCAATAGGAGCACGAATTCATCCCCTCCGAACCGGACCAGGGTATCGGTCGGGCGGATCACTGTCTCCAGTTTGCGCGCCACGCTGATGAGCAGTTCATCCCCAACCTTGTGGCCCAGGGTATCGTTGATGGGTTTGAACTCGTCCAGGTCGATAAACAGCACCGCCAGGACCTGTCCGCTCCGCTTTGCCAGGGAAACGTCATGCTTCAGGTGATCCTCGAACAGTGCCCGGTTGCCCAGCCCTGTCAGGACATCGTGGGTCGCCTGATATGCCAGCCGTTGCTCCTGTTCTTTCTTGTCCGAAATGTCCCGCATGATGGCAGTGTAATGGGTGATTTCGCCACCGGGGTCACGCACGGGGGTCACGGACAGCTGGTTCCAGAAAGGTGTCCCGTCCCGACGATAGCTTTTCATCGTCAGGCTGATGCAGCGGCCTGCTTTCACAGCACGCCTGATGCGTCTGATGTCCGCTTCTTCCGTTTCCGGTCCGGTGAGCAGCCTGGCCGGAGCGCCGATAACCTCGGCTTCGGAATAGCCCGTCATTCTGCAAAAGGCAGGGTTCACATAAACTACCGGCAAACTCTCCGCCCGGTGATCCACGATCACGACACCGTTATCAGTGGATTCAAGACTGCGTTTGAGAATTCGCTGGTTTTCCTGGGACTGCAGTTTCTCGGTGATGTCCTTGGCAATGAAATAGGCACCGGTGACGGCATCGTCCACCACGATGGGCAGAAAGTCACACTCATAGTTCCGGATATCTGAGCTTCCCGGAGAGACAAAGCCGATCTCGAAGGACTGGGTGTGCCCCGCAACGGCATTAGAGAAGGCCGTCTCGAATCGGCGTTTGTCATCCTCGGTGATCACTGCGGCTCGCAATACCGTTTGGTAATGTGTAACCCCGACATCAGAGTCGTCCAGGCCGACAAGGGTCTTGGCTACCGAATTCAGTGCACGGTAATAGCCCTGTTTGTCGAAGGCAATGATGGTATCGGGTGATCGGGAGAAAAGGGAACGGAACTCCTGTTCGGCCTTACCAAGCACCTTCGCCTGGTCTTTATAGGCGCCAAGCAAATTCCGCCCCACGATCAGCAGATAACTCATCCACAGACCGAAAAGCAGAACCGTCATCGGAAACAAAAAACGAAGCGAAAACAAGGCAGGTGGGCCTGCCTTGGCGGTTAGCAATACACTGGCTCCGGGGTCAAGCTCGACGACAGTCGTTTCACGGATTTCAGACAGACCGGTATTCAGGCTCGGATCACTTTTTCCCAAAGCAGGCCCGACCGGCTTGAGCGCAAGGTCGAATTCATGGTTGCTGTTGGGCACCTCGTACGCCAACATCTCACGGATATCGAAGACAGCGAGAAACTCGCCAGCGGCACGGTTGGTGGCGACGAGGCTCAGGACCTTGAACGGATCGCTACTGTCAGGGAAAAACCAGCTGTTGGCGATGTTCTGCTCTCGGGCCCGCCGCAGCCACGACAAAACATCAGGCTTGACGACCTGATCCATCAGCCACAACAAATCCCCCGGGGACCGTGCCGATCGCCATAGTGGCTGCCCTTCTCCCCTGACGACCATCAATGCATCCAGGGCCGGCTTGTCTGGATAGTAGCGGCTGACTTCCCGTCGCCTGGTTTCATCGGGAACATCATTATCCGCAGCGGCCCAACGCCCGGCCAGACGGTCGATCAGTCTGACGTGCTCATCCACCCCATGCTCCAGGATTTCCTGATAGTGCTGGAGGATTGTCCGGGCCTCCTGATGGCGCTGCATATTGATGGTCCAACTCGCCAACAGGAACAGGACGAAGGTGCCCGTGACAGCCAACAAGCCAATAGAAGCGCCCTTACAGTGAACCGAAAACCGCCGGCTCGCCTTCTGTTCAGAGAGGAGCACGAGGACTGCACCGAAAGCGATACAGTACAGCCCCCCAATCATGGAAAAGCCTGCCCCAAGTCCGTTGGCCTCTGCATCGAGTCCCTCGTACAAATGGCTGACAAGCACAATGGCACCAATGCCCACGCTGGTGCAGCCGGTAATGAATCCGAACAGACTCCCCCTGGCACTGCGCACACCCAAAAAGCTCACGCCAGCCATCAGCAGCAGCGCCAACGGTGGCAGCAGGTCCAATACATAAGAAACGCTAACCGGGTGCAGTCCAACCCCTGACCAGAGAGAAAGCAGCCAACGGATCAGCCCGTAAAGGCCGAATATGGAAACCAGACCTCCCGCCAGCATCCGCCAAAAGCGCCCTGGGAAAGTCAGGGCAAGGACGGCGAAACCGATAAGGATGATAGCCGGCGCACCTTCCGGGCTGAGCGTCAAGCGCTCCGGCACGGCCAGGAAGGGCATAGCCTCCACGGCAAAACTGATTAAGCCCGTAAGGACACTGCAGCCAAACAGGATCAGCAGGATCGCCTGCAGCCGGAATTCATTGGGTGTCGGGAGCATCGGTAGAGAAAACCAGGGAAGAAAAAACGGCTTAAAAACTCATCGCCTTAGTGCACGAGCCTTATAAAGTAAATCGTTCGCATATTTCGCACCAAAATGACCCGCCATTCAATGGTATTTTTTTTGAACAACGTCAGATTCCGTAAACTTTTGCAAAAGATGGCTTTCATAGTAAGGATTCAACCGCATTGATCCAGGAAACCACCCCAAAACATCGAAAATACCGATCTTTTAATATTTAAATATCAGATCTTAACGATATTACTTGTACAGTAAAATTGACTGGAATAGCCCAACGGCTCAACTCAACCCACGCCCTGCTGAACAACCATGCCCCACACTCTTAAACTCGACGCTACACAATCAGGCGCCATCGAACACGCAGCAAACCTGCTCCGACGTGGCCAACTGGTAGCCCTTCCCACCGAGACCGTCTACGGTCTTGCCGGCGATGCCGCCAACCCCCGGGCAGTTAAAAAGATCTTCGAAGCCAAACAACGGCCGCTGGGACACCCTCTGATTGTCCATCTTTCAGATCCACGCAGAATCGAGCAATGGGCGAGTAAAGTGCCAGAGACGGCCTGGAAGCTTATTGAAGAATACTGGCCGGGTCCGCTGACACTACTTCTGCCGAAGAAAGATAGTGTCAGTGACTTCATAACCGGCGGCCAACCCGGGATTGCGTTAAGGATGCCGGCTCATCGTGCCACCCTTGAAACAATAAAGTTGCTTGGTCGCGATATTGTTGCGCCCTCTGCCAACCCTTATGGCAGGGTCAGCCCCACGAGCGCCGAGCATGTGATAAACGCCATGTCCGGAAGAATCGACGCCGTATTGGACGGCGGTCACTGCACAGTCGGAATCGAATCCACAATCGTGGATCTCACCGGCGAAAGGCCCTCCATTGCGAGGCCGGGACAAATCAGTCAACGCGACATCGAACAATGCCTGGGCATTTCCTTGTCAGGTAAATCTCCCTCACAGCAAGCGGTTCCCGGAAACGTCAAGCGTCACTATCAGCCGAATACACCAACTATTGGCTTACCTGCCGGTGACTTTTCAGAACAGTTCCCCCGACGCGCTCCCAAGGGTGCCCGCATTGGCGTGATCTGGTGGCAATCCGTTCCCGGACCTGAGGCCACCGAATCCACCCGGCTCGCTGCCGATCCGGATGAGTATGCCCGAATGCTGTATACCGCGATGCACTCAATGGACCAGGCTGCCCTGGATTATCTGTTCATCGAGCTGCCACCGGAGACGGACCGCTGGATGGCCGTTCACGACAGACTCAGGCGGGCATGTTCGAGATAGGCGAGTGAAGTATTGCAGATGAAAATGTATGCTTGGGCTGAATGGAACAATTCAAATGGTGTGGTATGACAGAATCGGCGCCAAGGCTTGGACCAGCCCTGTTCAAAAGTGTTCTCGACCCGGCTGAGAACCATTCTGCAGCAGCGCTTCAGACAATGTTGAAAGCGGCCCGAAATCACCTGGGCATGGATGTAGCCTTTGTTTCTAATCTTAAGGATGGCCGCCGCTACTTCGATTTTGTCGATGCAGGTCATAATGCCCAGGTCACCCTCACTCCCGGCGACTCCGATCCTGCCGAAACCAGTTACTGTCAAAAAGTAGTTGACGGTGAGTTACCGGAACTGATCCATGACGCCAGAAAGCTACATGCAACCCGGAAACTGCCTGGCACCCATACGTTACCGGTCGGCAGTCACATGAGCGTTCCGATAACACTTGATAATGGGGAAATCTACGGCACTTTCTGTTGTTTCAGCCATCGCCCTGAGCCCGGTGTCACCAATCGGGACATGGAGATCCTCCGAACCTTCGCAGATATAGCCAGCCTGCATATTTCCCGAAAAGAGGCAGAAAGAAGTAAGAAGGAAGAACTGGTTTCCGAAATTGAGCGAATTTTACGTGAGGACAGGCTGCACATCGCCCTTCAGCCCATCATCGATTTGCGGTCACGCGAAGTAGTTGGATTGGAGGCGCTTTCCAGATTTGATACACCAGCAAGAAAGCCACCAAATATCTGGTTCGAGGAAGCTCAGCAAGGCGGAATGCAGGAGAAACTCGAACTCCATGCGATAGAAAAAGCAATGGCAACAGCAGAAGAGATCCCCGGAGAAATTTACATTTCAGTCAATATCTCGCCAGAAACCATTCTCGAAACTGATAAAGACGACCTACTGAACTGCCTCCATCCTGCGAGAACCATTGTTGAAGTTACAGAACACTCAAGCATTGAAGACTATGATCTTATTGCAGAGGCACTGCGACCACTCAGAGACCGGGGAGCGAGGCTAGCAGTAGACGATGCCGGAGCGGGATACGCCAGTTTTCGGCATATCCTCTCCTTGGAGCCTGATATCATCAAGCTCGACATGAGCATTACGCGAGATATCGACACCGATTATCGCAAGCAGGCCCTGGCCAAAAGCATTATTGCGTTTGCCGAAGCCACTGGCAGCGAAATTGTGGCGGAAGGGATTGAAACGGGCGCAGAACTTCGTGAATTGCGTATGCTTGGCGTGCACAAAGGCCAAGGCTACCTGACCGGCAAACCCATGACGGTCGAAGAGCTCAGATCTGGCGGTTATATCTGAACTGGCAGAAAACACTGTTGCCTCAGGCCTGAGGCAACATATTCCCGGTCATTTGTGTCTGGGAAACGGTTGAGCCCATAACCCTCTCCATCATATACCCTACACCATAGACTGGCTTCAGCCTCAAACCATACGAACCGTCAAGTTGAAGGCGTCTTCTTAACCGGGAAATATGCGTGTCAAGTGTCCGTGTTGAATAGGCATCGCCGCGTCCCCACACATTCCGATAGATAGTCTCCCGATCAAACACAGCATCTGTGTTGCTGAACAGGAAGTTGAAAAGATCGAACTCCTTCTCGCTGAGTTGGACCGGCTCGCCTCCCACCTCAACCATTCGGTTTTTGATATTCGCGGTGTAATTGATCCCCCTCCTGAAGTGTTTCAGCTCAAAATAATGGCGCCTCCGGAAAGCCGAAAGTTTTGCCAGAATGATATTGGTGTCATACGACTCTTCCAAAAAATCATCAGCGCCACTGTTCACTGCCGATAACAAGGCATCCAGGTTCAGCCGGTAACTCGGCGATGTCGCTATGAGATATGGCCACCAGCCAAATCTCTTGCGGGTATGCGAAGAAAGCTCAGGTGCATACCCGACCTCTGATATGTCCAGATCCAGGAGGATTATGTCAGGATCATTTGCACTCGAGCCATCGGAGCTGAAAGTTCCATCTGCTCCCTCCATAGTGACGATTTCACACTCGGGGATATCCAGAATGAACTCTCGCCAGTTCTGGTTTCTAGTGATGACAACAAGCTTCATAAACACTCAATCCGTCAACGTCAGCTCAGAAACTCTGCCACAGAGCTGCCAGAAGTTTTCAAGCACGATACCTTTGCCTCAAAGCAGACCTCCCGCTGGATTCATCCTGAACGGCACATCGCCTTCTAATGGCGGTTTAGTCGGCCCTGGATAGTGGTACCCTCACCGATCGAAAAGTGATCCCGGTATCAGACACCTGCTCATCCTGCCACTTCGTCTCCAGGCTTCCGGAAATTCTGGAGAGGAATCTTCATATTGGGTTGTTTGAGCCCACAAAGATACTTGTTTTGAGTATCATGTACAACAAAATGTTGACTAGCGCTAAAAAATAAAGAGTGAATAGCGAGCAGAAAAAGGCCCTCCCCGAGACTGGAAGGCAGGACATGGGGAGGGCATCCGAAGGGGTTGGCCGATGGCAGGAACGGATTAATCCCGAGGGGTGAGCCCGAAGCATCGACCGACCGTAAAGATATTGTTGCCTAAACCTGAAGAACAATCAACATTTTGTTTACTTTGCCATATTCCTGTGGACAAACCAGGATGAGGCAGCAGACAAGCCCGAGCGCAGATCAAAGGCGGGGGTATACCCGAGGAATTCCCGAGCTTTGCCGATATCAGCGCACTCTGAATAGTCGTAATCTACATCGTGAAGCGTATATTCCGGAGAGTGCAGGTAGTCCTGGTAGAGGGCGGACAGCTCAAATCTCAGGAAATCGAATAGCTCATTCAATGTTGTTCCAACGCCCACACCAACGTTGTACACCTGCGCCTTTGCATCATCACTGGCAAGCGCGGCCAGAATATTTGCTTCGACGACATTTCCCACGTAACAAAAATCCCTGCGCACCTCACCGTCTCCGGGGATGGCAACCTTTTTGCCGGACAACATGGACGAAATCCATCGCGATATAACAGGCACTTCATGACCCCCGGTATTCTGCCGGGGACCGAACACGTCAAAATAACGCAACCCTATTGGCCTGAACCGATAGTTACGGGCAAATACGTCGGCATAAAGCTCGTTGATCCGGTTGGTAACAGCAGCCGGGAACATGGGAGAGCCCGTCCGGTCTTCCCTTTTGACTTCGGACTGATGATCGCCATAACAAGCACTCGAGACAGCATAGGTGAAGCTACTCACCCCTTCATCCCGAGATGCCACCATCATGTTGAGAAATCCTTTAACGTTTACATCGTGGCAACCAACCGGGTCCTTTATCGACCATTGAGGCGAATCGAGCCCAGCCTGATGCAGTACGTGATCAACGCCCCTGACGATATCCCGACAGGTTTGCAGATCGCGAATATCGCCCTCGATAAACTGGAAGTTCTTCCAGTTGTCGGGCCCAACCGACTCCCTGACGTCTGCGAGATTTTCAGCATATCCGGTAGCGAAGTTATCGATACCGATGACTGTTTGCTTGTTTTCCAGCAACCACTCAAGAAGGTTTGACCCGATAAAACCAGCAACCCCTGTGATTAACCAGACCTTCGGAGATTCCCTGAGCTCCCGTTGGCATTGAACAAACCTTTCACTCATGACTCATCGCCTTCTCACCGAACCACACGCAAGAGGGTCCAAGCACGCTTACTCGAACCGACTATTTAGTACTGGATGATAGTAGATTAAACGGCATACAAATACTCTTTTTGAGTATCTTTGTGTAACACGGAGGGAGAAAGTCGGACAGAGCCTCGCGGCCTTAGCTTTTCATCAAGAGCAACGGATTGCCTGCGGCGTTTATCGATAGCCGCCATTTCAGTCTGCTACTGCGCATTGCTCAGCCACTTGGTCACTGCCAAATACCAGGTCATAACGATCCGAGAGTAGAATGACTTGCGCGATGGCCACTTCACTGACTGATCCAGCAGAAACACGACTCGCCCAGTCAGAAGTCAAGGAGCTGCAATCGATGGCCAGACCGTAGTAATCGGAGATAAACTCCCCGATTCGTCAACACGCAAGTCAACATCATCATTCGCAGCCAGCCCCCTAATCACCGAGTCGAAAGCTGGCAATGATCGATCAGATGGTGACGTCATCCCGAGAGCCCTGGAAAACAAAAAGGCTGACGGGCAACGAAGACAAGAAGGATCGCTGCCACTCGTTGGCAACCCCCTCGCAAATAACCGTCTTCCCATCTTCATGAATCGCCGAGTTCAGCAACGTGATTCGCTCAAAATACAACGAATGATCGAAACGTGACTCATCCTCCCCAATACCCAACCAATCAGGAGAAACGGAGAGTTGCGGAACTGCCCGGTACACAACGGATTCCGCAAATGGGGAATCGCGGCCCGATTGCGGATTCTTGAGAACGACGCCAATGCCCTCATCCTCGAGCTGGAACAGGGCCTGACGAAACAGCCTCAGATCCCGGACATCCTCGAGCTCTCGTGCGTCGATGGCGATCTTCAACCTGAAACCTTCCTTGCGAATAGCACCGGCAGCTCTCACCAGAGAATCCTGGAATCTGGCATCAGCCACAACGAACCAGGAGACCTGAATCAACACAAAGGTCCCTTGCTGAAGACTGGGCTCCCCCATCAGGTCTCGCACTTCACTGGTCTCTCTGTCGCAAGCAACCACCAGCCTGCTCAGAAACGCCAGGTAAACATGCACATCAGGCTGAGCATCCGGCAACGTGTAGCCTAGACCTTCGCCGACAGGGGAGCGTGTGCCGGACCGATCCGGCACTCTGAATTCATAGCCAGCCGGCTGATGTTGGCGGGTATAGATTGTCCGCCCCCTTAAGCGGGTCAGCCCTCCAACATTCCGGATGCCGAACGTGGGAAACCCGGCGCTCTGCCTGTAAGTGCTGACTAAACTGTTACGTAACATACTTTGACACTCCTGATTCTGGTACCCCAGACGAGCCCAACAGTATGCAATTTTAGTATTTCTGGACAAGAAACTCAACGTGTGGTGCGCAGGAATCATACAACGACACCTGGATTCCGACTCCTGTTCAGACCCTCTTGCTGCCATGAGAATTTGATGTTAGCGCAGGCGATCCATACGCATTTGAATGTCAGGCCAGCGTTTACCCGATGAAGCGATTATGTGCAAATGACGTAAGGCCCGCCTTCAAAATGTGATGCAGTTTTGATTTTCTCGCGCATATTCGTCTACACTTTATGACATTCGGAATGGGTCCACTGTGCGAAATAGCATGATTGAGTATCGGGGCAGACTCGGAACCGAAAGAATTCAACTCAAAACGAGAGGATAGAATTGTGATTCAACATGACACAGGCGTTAAAGCCGTTCTCTCAAGGATGAAACAGCTGTTCGGCGTTGAGAAGGACGCAGAACTTGCACGAGCTCTGGACATCAGCCCGCAAACTCTGAGCTCCTGGCGCCAGAGATCTGCTGTCCCCTACGCACTGTGTGTTGACTGTGCAAAGTCCCAGGGGGCCTCGTTGGACTGGCTGCTATACGGCGAGGGCGAGATGATGCGGGAGAGCACCATCAACACCCCCGAAGCAAAAACAGGCAGCGCCCCCCGGAGCCGGGAAAGCTTAAAAGCCCGGCTGATCGAGACACTGGAGGGGCTTGCCACAGACGACCTTGAGGATCTGCTGAACGACGCGACGAAGCGCCAACGCCTGAGAGAGCTGGAGAAGCGTTTCGAACATCTGCAGAGCCACTTTTTCGAAACCACGCAGAGAGCCGTCTGATCCTTTGAATGATAGTGCATAACCTGGCGGTCAGATGAAGTCGGTTTGTTTTCGCGTCCCGGGCGGGGAAGATTTATTTTCCACCCTTTGCACCGCCGACTTCATGTATCAGCTCGCTCAGCACAATGACCGCCTCTTTAAGAAGCGCTTCCTTACCGGCTGGATGGACCTGTTCGAGTTCATCCACCTCATCAATCATCCTTTTGACTGATTTTTTGATCTGCTCAAGCCTCGTGCTCTTAGAAGGTAGACTGAGGTTTGCCTCTAGCCTCTCAACAGACGCCAGGAACGACTCAAGATCGTCTTTTTTCTCTGGCAGTGCCACGTTGCTACGCTTCGCCTGGCTGAGAATTTCTCTGAGCAACAGCTTGTGCTCCGTCAAAGCAAATGAGTAGAGATCATGACGGCCCGCCCCCTCTTCCGGGAGTGTTATGGAAAGGTCCTTGGCACCCTGCGTGGTGAGATAGCCGATCAGATCATCCTCCGCGAGTGGCCGGGAGATACCGAAACCCTGCCCTCCTGAACAACCTATTGCTTCCAGAAGTTTGTACTGTCCCGAGGTCTCAATCCCTTTCGCCACCACATCAACACCATATTCGCCGGCAAAGTCTACGATGTTCTGCACAATGAATATGGCGCCAAGATCGTCCTCAAGGCCAGAGATGTAGCTCTGCCCAATTTTTATACAATCAATGGGCACAAGCGGCGAAGAGAGAATCTTTGACCCCCCCTCACCAAAGTCATCAATCGCAAAACGAATGCCCCGCGCATACAGCTCCCTCAAGGGTTTTTCCAGCGAACGATGATCGTCCAGATACTCGAGACTGTTAATATCGATGCTCAACCGTTTGACGATGCCTTCTGGATAATTTGCGCAAATAGCCAGGGCTCTTTCCAGAAGAACCTCGTTGGCCAGCTGCTGGGCCGCCATATTGATGCAAAGACTGATGGAAATACCTCTGCGCTGCCACGACTCGAGGGTGGCCAGCGCTAAATCAAGGACCCACAGTCCGACTTCGTCGAAAATGGCGAAACTTTCAATAGAGCTCAGAAAATCAACAGGCCGTTGAATTCCCTTTGAAGGATGCTTCCAGCGGAGCAAGCCTTCGGCGAACTGAACTCGTCCGGTCGGCAGGCCAACAACCGGCTGGAAATGCAAGCAGAACTCATTCCTGCGAAATGCGTCAATAACCTCCTGAGCTTCCCTCTCGATGGCTTTGCTATATCGTCCAGCCCTTTGCCTGTGAACAATAAAACTCGGGCTGGCACCGGAACTGGCCCTGGAGACAGCCTTTCTGGCCTTTAATAGCAACTCCTCCGGGCGCATGGCTTCCCAGATCTCACGAACACAGACGCCTGCATTTACCGCGAGTTGAAATTCGAAGCCACGGGTTACGATTTCCCGGTTCAATGCAGCAAACATCTTGTCGAGGACATCGCGGAAATCAGCGCGCCCATGCACAAGAATGAGGAATTCATCCCTTCTGTACCGGGCAATAAAAACTCCATCCCCGATAAAAACCTTCAACCGGTTCGCCAGAACAGACACGAGCTCATCGGCGAGATCGGGCGGAAAATTCTCGGCTTCACGTCGCCAACCTTCAAGCGAAAAGATAGCGACCACGAAATCTTTGGATCTTGCCGAAAGGGTTTTGCACAGGCTCTCGAGCGTTCGCTCTGCGCCAACAGTATTGGGTAGTCCTGTCAGGGGGTCGTGCACGGTCAGGGTCGAACGCATATCTTCCCGATCAGAGCGGTCGAATTCCTTGATGAGCCTGAACGTCAGGATCAGAAATCGTTCCTCGTTTGCCTCCAGCGTGTTGACACCGAAAAACCGGACACCCCGCTCCTCCCCTTTGGACGACACGAAAACGGCATCACAGCTCTCAGGTTCCAGTGGTGAGCCGTCCAAGACCGTGCAATCAACAGCGGTACCAGTGAGCAATGATTCTGCATCGGCTGACAAATCAAATATGTCCTCAAATTTCGCTCCGATCAGTTGAACGGCAGAGACACCAAGCGCTTCAATTGCCAGCCTGTTGGCATCGACGATCCGGTTCTCTGATGTCACCTGAATGAGCAGGCCCGCTACGGGCAGCTCATAAAAGGTGCGCGAATAGAAAAGCGATTTCCCGGGCGACGAAAAATTCCCTGAGACCACATTGGAGCCGAGTTCCGACTTTCCACCTTTAACCAACCTCATAGATCTGCCCTGAACCTCACTGGCATACTAACTCTCACTTCGCGCTCAACTCTCCGGTCGGAGAGGCACAATCACTATCAACTCTACACACTACTCTTTTTTAGTACTTTTTGAAACGGAGACCTCAGTTGGATGTAACTATCAAGTCACTCCGCTTGGCCTATCTTGAGCATGTACCTGCCGTCTATCAGATAAGATCCCTAGCCAACTGTTTTTTAAAGGCTTTGTATTCATTGCCCATAAAACTTCATTGCTACTCGCAATGATGCATCAGTCACTGCGGAAAATATGCAAAATCTTGCAAAAAGAACGAGGTGATTTCTAATTTGAGCTTAAGATTTACAGTTACAGCAATCAGCAAAACCTCATCCTTGAGCTTTCCGTATAAGCCCTCCCTCAGAATTATGACTCCACCTTATTGTTTTTTTTAATATTTTTATCCGGTTCCCGGAAGCAACCAGGTGTGCTCTCTCTTAACGTTTTGAGATCCGACTGCATACGACCGCATATTGTGGAAATAAATACTCATTTCTTTTACAGTAAATGGTCATATGTGACGACTATGAGAGGAAAATCGTGGCCCCATTCTATTTAACCAGTGCCCACTCACGCATTAGTCATGCCATAGCTCTCTGTCTACTCTTTTTGCTGCCCTCCACATCGACGGCACAAGTAGCTTTTCTGCCAAAGCTGAAAATTGTCTTTGAGGACGAGCGGGCTCTGGTTGAACTCACGCCTTATGATCTCGACAACCTGCCTCAGCAAAGCATTGAGACCCACTCCCCGTATTACAAAGGCAGTATAGAGTTCAGCGGTCCCGTGCTGGCGGACTTGCTAAACTCGGTGGCCGGAGGTGATATCGAGGACAACACCAAGGTATCTCTATACGCCCTGAACAACTACTTCGTTCACACCACCATGGGAGAACTCAAGGAAGCCGACGCCCTCCTGGCGACTCGTAAGGAGGGTGACCGCCTCTCGATCCGTGAACGCGGCCCTTACTGGGTCATACTTCCTTTAAGCGAGAGAGAAGAACTGGACTCCGAGCATTACCATAAACTAATGGTGTGGCAGCTAAATAAAATCAAGTTGGGAGGCCAGCATGCCAGGGACTGAATCCACGCTTCTTTACCGGCTTTTTTCCCATCGTGTTACCTTTTCCGTCTTCGTATTGACATGCTTTCTGATACTGGTCATTGGATTCAGTTTTTACGAAGGTCGCAATCGGGCCGATATCTCGCTGTCCGGCCTCCGCCTTGCCTCCTGGAGTCTGGCCCAGTTTCGTGACGAAGCGAAGTCATTCGACCGGGAGATCATTCTCGCGGATACGCGGATTGCACAACCGGTGAAGCTGAAAATCCGTTATGACGTACTTTGGAGCAGGTTTGAATACCTTCTGACCAGCGACGAGACCTATGCGGTACGCAGATTCAATGACAACGTCGCCGAGATCAAGCATCTTTTCACACGATTCAAAGCCCTGGATCCCATCGTTTCCGGGTTGGCACGAAACGGAATCGCTGAGAACCCGCTCAGGCAATTGAGAAATAACTGGAGGCCCATTCATACTGGAATCAATCAACTCGTTATCGATAACCTGATTGGTGGAGAGTCCGGTAACCTCACCCAACAGTTCGACCACGACCTGAACCAGGTATCCCGAATCCGCACGTTACTGCTTGTAATGCTGAGTGCAGGTTTGGTCTATTTCCTCTTCGCGTTGATCTACCTGAAAAAGCAGTTCAAAACAGACCCTTTGACAGGTCTTCCTAACCGGCACTTTCTGAGGCAGAGAAGAGCCGTCACCGAGAATGACCTTTACCTGGTGTGTGAAATCAAAAGCTTTCAGACACTTCAAACCGACCACGGCGATTCCGAGACCGATGCGCTGATTCGCGAAAGCGCGAGAAAGCTGGCACGTTGCATTTCCGAAACGGACACTCTCGTTCATCTGTCATACGGCGAGTTTGTGATCATTAGAAGGGACACCTCCACAGATCCGGCCAGAGCAGCTCAGAAGATTCTTGACCGCTCATCGTTTGACTGGAAAACCGAGCATTCCACCGTGCCGATTCAGTTTGCTATGGGCGCCGATCCCGGCAACCCAGAACTCAGTGAAAATCGTAGTTGGCGCATCAGGCACACGAACGCGTTGCGTGCCCTGGGTCACTCGCTAAACAAAGGCGCGGACCTGACCATCGCTGATGACAATCTGATTTCAGAATACCAATTTAAAAGGAAGGTTCTCAGAGAGTTGGTTCACTTCTTCCGGGGTCACACTTTCTCCGACCTCAGTCTCTCACTCGTTTATCAACCAATCGTTCGCGTTGACCGGAATAAAACGATTGCTGGTGCCGAAGTCTTGCTGAGATGCAGGCTTGGAGACGGCACATCGGTTCCCCCGAACATTATTGTCGACATCTGTGAACATCACCAGCTCGGCAAAGTGTTCGGGGAATGGCTGCTTAAACAGATCGCCTCCGAAGCTTCCCAGATTTGCTCAGTTTTACGGTTTGACGGATTTCTATCGATTAATCTCAATCCTTCGCTCATTTCATCTGAGCTCCCGGAACTATTGGAAACGACCGTGTTATCCGCAGGGTTGAAACCGGACAACATTTGCCTTGAAATCACCGAGGACAATGCTTGTATCGAGTTTGAATCAACGGTGCCCATTCTCCAGGAGTTAAAGGCGCTTGGCGTGAACCTTGCCCTGGATGATTTCGGTACCGGTTACTCTTCCTTGGAGTATCTGCAAAAACTCCAGATTGACAAGCTGAAAATTGACAGGAATTTTGTCAACCGAATAGAGTCCAATCGGGCTAGTGAGCATTTCCTCAGAGGCATCATTGATATAACTCATTTGCTGAGTGTCGAAACTGTTATAGAAGGTGTTGAGAACAAAATGCAGTGGGATATTGTCGCCCGCAACAAAGCTGACTTTGTGCAAGGATACTATGCATACAAACCGATGGACTTCACTTCTTTTCTGTCATGTCTGGTAAGCGAGATGACTGACACAACGGCACACCAAGAAGTCAGTCTGCGCTCAACCTACCTGATGAAGTAATTCAGTTGGGTAAAATCAAAAACCTAAGCCATACACTCCTTGATTATCAGGGTTCTGCATAGCGTTCCTTGATCTCCAGAATCCGGGGCAAGCACTGCTCAAACAGCTTTACCAGCTCAGGATCAAAATGAGTCCCGGCTTCCTGCTTGATCAAACCCAGCGCATCCCCGACCGTCCAGGCCCGCTTGTAAGGCCGTTCTGAGGTCAGCGCATCAAATACATCCGCAATGGCAACAATCCGCCCCACCCTGGGAATATCCTCACCGCTGAGACCTGCCGGGTATCCTGTGCCGTCCCAGCGCTCATGGTGGGTCAGCGCCACTATGCGAGCCAATTCAAGCAGCTCGGACTCATCATCTCCCAGGATCTCCGCCCCGATTTCACAGTAAGCGTTCATTTCAGGACGTTCTGCCGCCCGGCTGAAATTCGCCCTACAGTAACCTCACATTTTCCGACACGAGGTTACCCCCATGAGAAAGCGCCGCACACCCGAACAGTGGCAGGCCCTGGTTGATCAGCAGCGCGCCAGCGGCTTGTCAGCTCCACAGTTTTGTAAACAGGAGAATATTGGTTACGCCAGCTTCTGCAACTGGCGCAAGCGCCTGTCCGGCCCGTCGACCGATGAGGCGTCAGGTTCCGGTGAAGCCGGTTTTCTGGATCTCTCGTCATTGATGGGCAACTCTCCATCTTCCGGCCCAGGCTGGAACATTGTGCGGAGCTTGGGCAACGGCGTCGAATTGCGGCTGAGCCAGAACGGATGATCGGGCTCGATAGCCAGGCGCGCATCTGGCTATGCACCGAACCCACGGACATGCGCAAATCGTTCCGGGGCCTGAGCGCGCTGGTCCGGAATCAGCTGAAGCACGACCCGCTCAGCGGCCAGTATTTCGTCTTCGTCAATCGTCGCAAGACCCAGATGAAGATGCTGTATTTTACCGCCACCGGTTATTGCCTGTGGGCCAAGCGCCTGGAGCAGGGGCAGTTCCGGGTGCCGTTATCCGCCTCTGGTCAGCGGGCCCTGACCCTGACGGATCTGCAACTGCTGATCGATGGTATCGAAGTGCAAAAATACCGCCAGTTCAAGCGTTTTAGAGGGGTATAGAGGACGGACTTCCGGTATAATATCGGCCATGAATTCAATGGCTTCCACCCCCCATTCCAACCCATCTTCCGACCCGGCCCTGGCTGAGGAGAATGCGTTGCTGCGTGAACAACTTAAGGTCATGCAGCGACAGTTGGACTGGTTCAAGAAGCAGCTGTTCGGCCCCAAATCCGAGAAGCAGGTGTATGACCTGCCAGGACAGGACAGCCTGTTCCAGCCAGATGAAGCGCCGCTGCCGGAGCAGCCTGCTGATGAAGAAAAACGCACCATCAAGGCCTATCAGCGCGGCACCGGCAAAAAGCAGCGGGACGACGACTGCCTGAACGATACCGGCCTGCGCTTTACTGCCGATGTGCCGGTAGAAGTCATTGAACACCTGCCACCGGAGCTGACCGGCCCAGAGGCCGATCAGTACGAAGTGGTCGGCAGCAAGACCACCTACCGGCTGGCCCAGCGGGCCTCCAGCTATGTGGTGCTCAAATGCGAACGCCCGGTGTTCCGGCGCAAAGGAGCCGAGAAGCCGGTGACAACTCCGGCTCCATTCAACGTGCTGGACAACAGCCTGGCCGATGTCAGCCTGCTGGCCGGGTTGCTGGTGGACAAGTTCCAGTTCCACCTGCCGCTGTATCGCCAGCACCAGCGCATTCAACAGGCGGGCATTACCGTCAGCCGCAGCACCCTGACAAACCTGGTCAAGCGCGCCATTGACCTGTTGCGCCCCATTGTGGATGCCCAGACCGATAAGGCGCTGCGCAGCCGGGTGCTGGCCATGGATGAAACGCCCATCAAAGCTGGTCATCAGGGCCGGGCAGGCCCGCAAAAGGGCAAAATGAAATCCGGTTGGTTCTGGCCGTTATACGGCGATGCCGACGAGGTTGTGTTCACCTACTCAAACAGCCGTGGGCGTGCGCACATCGAACAGGTGCTCAGCGATCAGTTCAGCGGCACGCTGATCAGTGATGGCTACGCGGCTTATGCCCGGTATACCGCCGCCCAGGGAAACATCACCCACGCCCAGTGCTGGGTGCACAGCCGCCGTTACTTTATCGAGGCACAGAAGGATTACCCGGAGACAGTCACCGAGGCCCTGCAACGGATCGCGAAGCTGTACCAGAATGAAGAGACCATCAAAGCTCAAGGGCTGACCGGCGAGAAGAAACGCCAGTACCGGTTGGACCACTCGAAGGCGGTGGTCAGCGACTTCTTCCAGTGGTGCCGGGATCAGCTGGAGCAAGGGGGTCTGCTGCCCAGCGACTCACTGACCAAAGCCCTGAACTACGTGCTCAGCCGGGAAGCAAGCCTGACCGTGTTCCTGGAAGACCCGGACGTGCAACCAGACACCAACCACCTGGAACGGGCGCTACGCCCCATTCCAATGGGCAAGAAAAACTGGATGTTCTGCTGGACCGAACTGGGCGCGGAACACCTGGGCATCATCCAGAGCCTGATCAGTACCTGCAAACCGCACGATATTAACCCCTACACTTACCTGGTGGACGTGTTGCAACGCATCAGCCAGCACCCGGCCAGTGAAGTCAGCGACCTGACCCCGCGCCTCTGGAAAACCCGGTTCGCCGAGAACCCGTTACGGGCACTGATCGATCTGCGCCACCCTGACCGACAGGGCAAACAGCCGGAGGCCGTTCATGCGCATTGAAGACATGAGCATCGACCAGTTGCTGGAACTGAATCAATACATCTGCCGGCGCATCGACGAACTGAGGGATCAGGAAAATCTCCAGGCGCTAAGCCAGTTGCGGGTAGGCCTGAAAGTGACCTTCGAGGGCCGGGAAGGACCCGTACTGGGGATCGTCACCAAGATCAACCGCAAGAGTGTGATCGTGCTGGGTGAGGATGGCAGGAAGCAATACAAGGTCTCTCCGGAGTTATTGAGGCCTCTGCGTGACGTGAAGTAGGTCAACTACGTCGTGGAATGAACGCTTACCCCTCAGATGGGCGCTGGCCATCCGACCCCTTTATTTTTGAAAAGCCAAGCAACAAGGGGTTTCCGTCGATCACAACGATTCCAGCCCCGGTATCCTGGCGGAAATTGTCTGGCATCCGCTCCAATACCTTAAGATCAAGAGAACTTTGCTCTGAAATCAGAGTGGCATCCCAGCCGTCGTTCCAGGATCGGACATTCAGTAGATCCGCGCCGTACTTTTCGAGCCATATTTCCTTGAAGTTGGAATCGATATAACGCTGGTTTCGATCTTGCGCAAACTCGTAGGTGTCGTCCCAAAACCCCCAATCCGTTGCGATACTCTCGAACCTGGCGAAGTCCTGCTCGACGATCACGATATAAGGAAACGGCCCAGAGAATTGATCTCGATGCGTTGGACAAGCTTTGCAAGCTTTTTGATTGCGAGGTAGGTGAGCTTTTGGAAGTTCAGAGAGACAAATGAAGTTCAACCAATCTTTTCGGCTGCCTAAATCCATCACTTAAAAGACATTTCGTTTTTCAGAACAGTGACCTCTACGCCCAACGATGGCTTTCGGTTGGTCTGCATTAACTGACAACGTCGGCACGAACCGCGACAACCTGTGTTGCCGATTTGCCGTCAAATACACCGTTATCAAGAGGCTCCAATTGAAGTGACGATATGAGATTACTGTCTCGGCGTCCACGCCCGTTTAATTAGAAGCCCTATTTCATCAGTTGCGCCATTGCCTTGATCGAGTCTTGCCGCAGCGATTCGATCTCGGATGGCGTCAAGCGATATGGCTTTTCGGAAGTGACCCGCTGCGCCTTGGGTGAGCGCGTAGATGCCGTAGCTGAACTATTACTGGAGCTAGTCATTGAGTGTTTTTCCATGTGTGTGCCCCAAGTACTGACGCATTTTTCAGGCTGCGCAAGTTCCAATTCGCTATCAAACCCAATCAATTTGGCAGCTCGAACAAGAAGGCCTACCGTCACAGAGTATAAAGGCTAAAACCAACCTTGGGATAATGATGAAGGTAAACCGTACCGATTTTCAGATCTGCGCCCCAGCTTTGTGGCCACCCAGGAATTCTATGAGCAGTCGCCCATTGGATGTGTCGGGCATTTCCGCGCGGTAGGCTAGGTAGAGGCGTTTGTAGATACGTCTGTCGCAGAGTCGCAGAGCAGCGAGCCGCCCTTCCCGGACTTCATTGGCTACGCTCGTCGCCAGCACAATGGACATGCCCAGACCTGCTTCAACGGCCCGCTTGACGGCTTCTGTGCTGCCCAGATTCATGGGAACACGAATTGTCTGGGAGATATCTCCCAGACACTCTCGCAGGATGCGTCCGGTGCCACTGCCACGTTCGCCACCCAGCAGCTCCGCACCCCGTAACGCCTCGGCAGACACTGTTTTCCGTCCCACCCAAGAATGCTCAGGACCAACAATAATCACCAGCTCATCGTTCCCCCAAGAATCAGCAACACACCCGGGGTGGTCCTGCCAGCACTCAAGCACAGCGACGTCGAGCTCACCTGATAACAATCTATCGGTGATGTCGGGATTGGAGCCTATGGAAAAGTCGAGTCCGATGTTGGGATGGGTCTCACGAAACGCTTTGATGAGCGGCGGCAACAGAAATACCCCAGGATTGGATGCCGCGCCCAGTGCTACCTGTCCCTCTCCAGTGGCTTTCCGGGCATGCCGTGCTAATTTCAGCAGACTTTGGGCGTAAGTCAGGAAAGCTTCTCCCCGGGGCGTGGGATAACAGCCATTGTTCTGCCGCTCCAATAGGCGCACACCAAGTTCCGCTTCCAGTTTAAGGATATGCTGGGAGAGCAGCGGCTGGGACCGAGCCGAGCGGACGGCGGCATCACGAAAGCTGCCCGCTTCCGCCACCGCGATGAAGCTCTCAACATGCTTCAGATTCATGTGGGTAGACGCCGCCGGACATCGTTGATGGCGCCCTTGGGCACCTCGCCGCGCAGGGCCTGCAAAATATTGTCCGCCGCCTCCAATGCAATCTCTCGACGCACGCGATCCACGGCCGAACCTAGATGCGGCGTGAAAAAGGTCCGCGGATGCGAGAGCAGCCTTGGATTGATGTGCGCGGGGCGATCCCCCCTATGCCACTCTTCCAACTCGAAAACATCGGCGCCATAGCCTCCCAGATGACCGGATTCCAAGGCGTCAGCCACGGCGTTTTCATCCACCACCGAGCCGCGGCACGCGTTGACCAATATTGCGCCAGGCTTCATCGCCGCAAGGGCAGAACGGTCGATCAAGTGCAGGGTGGTCGCGTTCATCGGCACCATGGGCACGACGAAATCGCTCTCGGCCAGCAGCCGCTCCAGCGTGACGGCGCTCGCGTCCCAAGGCGAGTCCTGCTCTACTTGCATGACCTGGGGATCACTGTAGAGAATCCGGCAGTCAAAGGCTTGCAAACGCTTGGCGATGGCCCGGCCGACCTGCCCCATGCCAATGATTCCAACGGTAGAGCCGGCCAGACCGGTCCCGTAGAAGCGGGCTCGCCATCCTTGGAAATCACCTCGCCGAATCGCGGCGTCGCCTTCAGCCATTCGACGCCCGGTCGCCAGCATCAGACCGATAGTGAGTTCGGCCGTCGGGACGGTTAACCGGTCAGGCACAATGGTGAAAATGACATCGTGCTCAGTGCACGCCTTAACGTCAAAATTATCATAACCTTTAAGCGCAGCGCTGATGATTTTGAGGTTAGGGGCAGCCTCAAGGAACTCAGCGTCGACGCTGTCTGGCATGAACACCATCATGGCATCGGCCTCACGTGCATGGGCCAAGAGCGTTTCGCGGTCAAACGGTTCCATCTCCGGATTAAGGATAAGCTCGCAATGGGGCGATAGCTTCCCCACCACGGAGTCGTGGACCCAATGGGTAATCAGTACTCGAGGTTTATTCACGGTAATTTTTCCGTCACAAGATGAATCACGTGGGAGAGAGCGGCGCCCTGTCACTTAAAGCGACGGCGTAAAAGAGAGCTAAGGCCATCAACGGCGGTGACCATCAGCAGGATCACCAGCAGAATGGCTAGCACCTCCTGATATTGCATGAGCCGCAATGAGCCCATGAGCTCGAACCCGATGCCACCAGCACCGACCATGCCCATAACCGTCGAAGCACGGAAATTGTATTCCCACCGATAGATGGAAACGTCTGCCATTTGTGGTAATACCTGAGGCAAAACTCCGTGGACGATTACCTGCAGGCGCGTGGCACCGGCGGCCTGCGTGGCCTCCACCGGAGCTTCGTCTACGTGTTCGATCGATTCGGCAAAGAACTTGCCCACCATACCGATCGAGTGCAGGCCCAGAGCCAGAACACCTGGCAGAGCACCAAAACCCACGGCAGCGACAAAAATGATGCCCATAATCAATTCAGGTACTGACCGCAGCCCGTTCAGGATCGCCCGTGCGACATGGTAGACCACCGGATGGGGAGTCGTATTTCGAGCAGCCAGCAAGGCCAGTGGTATGGAAAAAAGCACCGCCAAGGCCGTGCCCGCCACGCTCATGGCAAGCGTATCCATAAGCGGAGCCACCCAGTCACGGGCGTCACTAAAATCGGGGGGAATCATTTCACCGATAAGGCTGCCCATACTAGGGACACCGTCGGCCAGACGGGTGCCATCGAACAGGCCAACGTAGTAGCTACAAACCAGGATAATCGCCGCGACAAGCCCAATTTGAAGGGACTGACGACGGATCTGACGATTACGCTGGCGCAGCAGTTCAGAATAGGTGATCTGCATCATCAAAGGGCCTCTCACTTCAAATAGACCTGCCCACCCTGGGTGAGCAGGTCTTTACCGGTTCAGTTTTTGGCGAATTCCAGTTCCAACATGCGACCCAGATCTCGGACCACGTCGTAATCCGCATCCTCGATCGGATCGAACGCATCGGCCTTGAACGGCTTGAGCACTGCCGCGTCGTCCAGCGTATAGAAGGCGTTTCGGATCCGCTCTTTCAATTCAGGGGCTAGATCAGAACGCATAGTCCAGGGGTACTGGGGAAACGGCTTGGATACCTGAATCTCGTTGACCTTGCTTTTGTCGACAATGCCGCGGCTAACCAGTGACTTGAAAATGGGATGGCTCAGGCCACCTGCCTGCGCACGCCCATTCATCACCGCCATGGCTACAGCGTCGTGGGCGCCTAAAAAGTGCTCGCGATAGTCAGAGTCTTGCTTGAGCCCCTTTTCCGCCATCATCGATTTGGGAATCAGGTGACTGGATGTAGAGGCCACATCGCCAAATGCCACGTCCTTACCCTTGATGTCCTGAAAATCATCGACGCCGGCCGCGGCATTACCGATGAGAATCGAGTGGTAAGTGGTACTACCCCCCTTGCGAATCGCGGCGAAGGCTTCGATATTGCTCTTGGACTTGGCTAGAACATAGGACAACGGGCCGAAGTAACCCAGCTCCAGGCGACCATGGCGCATGGCCTCGATCATAGAGGAGTAGTCGGTGGTTACAACCAGCTCAATGTCCTTGCCCAATTTCTCTTCCAGGTAGGACTGAAGGGGTTTGTTGTTCTTGATCACGGTGGCAGCATTCTCATCCGGCAGCAGCGCCACGCGGAGGGTGTCGGGATTGGTTTTGTCACTGGCGTGGACGCTGAAGGCAACCAGCATCAGTACCAGAGAGAAGAAACGGATCATTAGGGTCATATTTGGTTCTCCAAAGGTTGGGGGACAACGGGGGTAAAGGGCCTGGTATGACCCTGTGTTTCGGCCTCGGGCAGCGGCGCGGACGCTTGACGATACAGGCGGTCCAGCTCCCTACTCGAGAGATTGCCAGCCACGTCGTCGAACACGACGGAGCCGCCGGCAATACCAACGATGCGATCAGCAAAGGTCCGCGCTAATTCAACCTGGTGAAGGCTGACAATGGCGGGTATGCGTTTTTCAGCACAGACATCACGAATCAGGCTCAGCACCCGATGAGAGGATTCTGGATCCAGGCTGGCCACCGGTTCGTCGGCCAGCAGAAGTCGTGGCTCCTGGGCCATAGCCCGGGCGATGCCCACACGTTGCTGCTGGCCTCCGGAAAGGCTATCAACTCGGACCAAGGACTTCTCCAACAACCCCACCCGCTCGATACAGGCTAGCGCCACCGAGCGATCTTGGTCAGACAAGGGCCAGAACGAACGCAGAGTGCTGTGATAACCCAAGCGCCCGGTCAACACGTTCTGCAGCACGGATCGACGCCCAATCAGCTGGTGCTGCTGAAAAATCATGCCGGTCTGGCGGCGATGGGTTAGCAAACGGTTCCGGCCCTGCAGGGTTCCAATCCCGTCGACAGTAATGGAGCCACCTGTTGGAGGTGTAAGATGGTTAAGACACCGCAACAGCGTGGATTTGCCAGCGCCGGAGGCACCTAGCAGGACAACGAACTGGCCGCCCTCGAATCGCAAGTTCGTGGATTTAAGGGCGCGGGTACCGCCCGGATAAGTAACGTTGACGCCTTTGAGCTCAATCATGCTTCGCCTTTCGTAATCAAACAGAGATTTCGATAACGTTTTGTTATCGCTTACCCTGATCGAATCGAATGACAGGCTGGTGACATCTATTTGAAGGTTTTGTGTCGGAAGATCGAAACCCTCGATCTCGGGTGATTGTAACTATTGCTATATGAGCAGGCCCCCTTATGGCTGTCCGAAAGACGTGCTGATCCGCTTGCCAACGCATAAGAACAGCGCCATTTACGAGCTATCACCCTTCAACCGGATGGAAGCCGGCTATGCCTGACAAGCTGTAATGCCCAGACGCTTACTTTTAATTGGTGACTGCCGGGTTGATCTTCCCTAAAACGTCTGGCGTAGTGGGCAAATAGATGTTTCGATCTTAAAAAAGGCAGATAAAAATGGCTGCACACCCACTCCCAAAGCAGGAATTCGACTATCTAAGCGACCCCGCTCGTCTCGAAGCGCTTTACCGTCTCAACATCATAGATACGGGAACTGAAGGGGTGTTTGACACGATCACTCGTTTGACTGCATCCCTATTTGAAGTGGAATTGGCCACCATCCATCTGATAGACGATCACCGCCAATGGGTAAAAGCTTCGTCGAATGGTATCTGTGCACCCGATACGCCAGTGGGTAAAACATTCTGTGAACGGACGGTTGCAAAGAAAGAGTTGGTTCTGGTCCCGGACTTACAAAAAGATCCGGTCTACAACACCAGTCACTTTGTCACAGGACCATTGAAGCTTCGTTTCTACGCCGGGATGCCCTTGATATCAAGAGATGGTCATGCAGTGGGGACCCTTTGCCTGCTAGATACGCGAGCAAATATTTTTGAATGGTTTTCTGACCACGACCTCAGCCTGTATCGCTATTTGGCAGATCTCGTTATTCGCACCATGGAGCTGCGCGAGAGTCATGTGAACGCACAAAAGCGCTTCTTACAAGCAAGTGAGGAAGACGGGGTCACTGGTCTGGTAAACAGTCGGGGCGTATTGGCACATTTAAACGAGCAGTTCAGCAAGGATAACAGTCTTAAGAGCGTGGCTGGCATGATTCAGGTTCGTTTGCCCGGTCTTGAACGAATTCGCCGCGCTTATGGAACTCCTTTCAGTAATGAATTATTACAACAGGTTGTGGAACGAATTCAGAAGGCGACCCAGCCAGCGGATCTTCTGGCTAGAACCGATGACGTAAGCCTTCTCCTTACACGGATCTCTTCTGCTTCCACAGGAAAGCAAGCAATAAACCTGATTACCCAATGGGCAGCAGAGCAAGGTCAAAAGCTGCTTGAGGAATTCGAATCGCCCTTCGTGTGCGGGGGCGAAAACTTTTATCTTTCTGCCCAATTAGGCCTCGCACATTCGTTAAGTAGCGACCCAAGTGGATATTCCGTTCTTGAGAGGGCCGATGATGCGGCGGTCAAAGCACAAAAAGACACGCCTAACGCAAGTTCGATGTGCTGGGGTAACTCAGAACTGAAGGAAGAGTATAAACACGCTGTTGCCACCGAGTCTCGGTTGCGTCAGGCCGTTGAGCAAGAGCAGTTAGCGGTTGTTTTCCAACCCATCGTAGACCTGAATGCTGGTAATAAGATTATCGGGGCTGAGGCACTGGTCAGATGGCCAGATTCGGGAGAGCCGCCGATTGGTCCAGATGTATTCGTACCCTTGGCGGAGGAGCTGGGCCTCATTGGTAAAATGGGATCATGGGTTTTTGACACGGCCTGTCGGACGCTCAGGCACTGGCGTGATGTTTCCAGGCAGGATCTGTGGATGTCTGTTAACGTCTCGCCCAAGCAACTACAAGATCCGGCTTTGGCTTCTCAGCTTGAAACCATCACCTTGAACGCTGGCTTGAGGCCCTCTCAGATAAAACTGGAGATAACCGAAAGCGGTCTCATTGAGCAATATGGGCAGGTTACTCAGCTTTTGAAAAAACTGGTCGACTGCGGCTTTAAGCTCGCATTGGACGACTTTGGAACAGGGCATTCTTCATTGAGTCGACTGATCCAACTTCCATTTGACGTTTTGAAGGTTGATCGGGCGTTTGTTTCGGACAGCCCTGAGGGAGCTGGTGCAGCCGTTGTAGCCAGCTTATCCAGCCTCGCAAAATCCCTGAATCTGGAGACGGTAGGGGAAGGGGTTGAAACAGATACTCAGGAAGCCTTTCTTCGACAGCATGGTTATTGCCTTGCACAGGGCTATCGCTATGCAAGGCCGCTGACAGCCAATGGCTTTCTGGATGAGTTAGATAAACAAAACAACAATTAGCTACCGTAGGAGTCCAGCCGCGTCATATTGAGTAATCTCGCAAGTTTTCGCCTGGTACCTATGAATTAAATCTGATATTCAGAGTTAGAATTGAGCACGTAAACTCAATCTGGATAGAACGACCTAATAAATCGAATCGGTGAGAGGGCAGTCAAGGCATGCGTCTCAAAGTGCCTTACGGTCATTTGCGCGCAGCGGCAAAAAATCCTGTCACAAGCATCGGCACATATCTGTCACATATACGTCACAAGGGCTGACCATGCCCCCAAAACGAAAAAAGGCAGACCAGTAACTAACTGATCTACCTCTCTTTTATATGGTAGCGGGGAGCAGGCGCGAACAAGCGCCTGCGGCAGCAGCAACTCCGCGCGAAGCGCGGATAAATAGCGCTGACCCAAAAGCCCCCGCTCAAAAGCAACAAAGCCCGCAAAAGCGGGCTTTGTTTCAATAGTGGTAGCGGGGGCTGGATTCGAACCAACGACCTTCGGGTTATGAGCCCGACGAGCTACCAGACTGCTCCACCCCGCATCAAAACTTTTTGCTAACCGGGGGAACCCCGATCAACGTGGCGCGCATGATACGGTCTGGAGCCTATCCTGTCAAAGGATATTACGGCTATCCCCTAACTTATCGCTCAAGGATCGCCGTAACCCCCTGTCCGCCGGCGGCGCAGATGGAAATCAGACCACGGCCGGTGCCCTTTTCCTCCAGCAGTTTTGCCAGGGTAGCCACAATCCGGCCTCCGGTGGCGGCGAACGGATGGCCCGTGGCAAGACTGCTGCCCTTCACGTTGAGCTTGTCCCGATCAATACTTCCCAGCGGCTTGTCCAGTCCCAGACGCTCCTTGCAGAAGGTCGGATCTTCCCAGGCCTTTAGCGTGGACAGGACCTGCGCGGCAAATGCTTCGTGAATCTCGTAGAAATCGAAATCCTGCAGCGTCAGACCGGCCTTCTCCAGCATCCTGGGCACCGCATAGGTCGGCGCCATCAGCAAACCTTCCTTCTTGTCGACAAAGTCCACCGCAGCCACTTCCGAGAACGTCAGCCAGGCCTTCACCTCCAGGTTGTTCTCCTTCGCCCATTCCTCGCTGGCCAGTAATACGCAGGACGCGCCATCGGTGAGCGCGGTACTATTGGCAGCGGTCATGGTGCCGTTCTCCCGATCAAACACCGGCTTCAGCGTCGCCAGTTTCTCCAGGGTGGTATCCGGACGCAGAATATTGTCCTTCTCCAGCCCCGCCAGCGGCGTCATCAAATCACTGAAAAAACCTTCCTCATAAGCCTTCGCCAGTTTCTGATGACTCTCCCAGGCCAGGACATCCTGATCTTCCCGGGCAATGTCCCACTCCTTGGCCGTCACCTGAGCGTGCTCACCCATCGACATCCCGGTGCGAGGTTCGCCGTTCTCCGGAATCTCAGGCACCAGATGCCCCGGCCGGAACCGACCCAGAATCTTCAGCCGCTCCTTCGCCGTCTTGGCACGGTTCAGATCCAGCAGAATTTCCCGAAGACCCTCTCCGACACCGATCGGCGCATCGGAGGTGGTATCGGTACCCCCGGCAATCCCGCACTCGATCTGCCCCAGGGCAATCTTGTTCGCCACCAGAATCGCCGCCTCGAGCCCAGTGCCACAGGCCTGCTGAATATCATAAGCCGACGTCTCCGGCGCCAGCCCGCAGCTCAGCACCGATTCCCGGGTCAAATTGAAATCCCGCGAATGCTTGATCACCGCCCCGGCGACCACCTCGCCCATGCGCTTGCCCTGAAGATCAAAACGATCTACCAGGCCACGGAGCGCGGAGGTAAGCAGCTCCTGGTTACTGATCTTGCTGTAGGCGGTGTTGGATTTGGCGAAGGGGATGCGGTTGCCGCCGATCACTGCAACACGGCGGATCCCGTTATTCGTTTTCTTCGCAGTTGGCTTTTTCTGGGTTCGCTTTGGAGCCTGTGCCATCGTCGTTTCCCTGAGTTGAAATTGGATTCACGGACAGTGTACGGGGTGATTGGGGATGGCTTTCCAAAACTGTGCGGAGCCATGGGTGAAGAGCGAAAGCTCTTCACGGGCAGGCCATGGACGGCCGGCCCTGGACCCTCAGTGCGACGCAGGAGCATTTAGCACTGAGGGGCGGAGCTCAAGCGCCACAGGGACGTGCTTGAGCGGGTTTTGGAAAGCCATCCCCAATCACCCTTCCCCAACTGCCCGAATTAACGCAGTGCCAGTCTAGCGGCGAACCAAAATCCCTCATTGGCACCCCTGACAACCAACCAAAAGCATTGAGTCAATCCAAAAACTAAAGGATTCTTTACCCTGTAGGTCAAATTGCATCCAACCGCAAATACAAGGAAGACCCAATGTCTGACCTCTACCTCAAAATCGTCAACACCCCCGTCGGCAAAACCGCCGCCCAATCCCTGGGCCTGCCCTCACCCGTGCCCCTGAAACGCCTGAAACGCACCGACCAGCCATTCATCGAAGGCGATGTATTGGTGGGCGCAGCGTCCGGTGCCCGGGCCATCGCCACTGTCGGCAGCATCCTCGGCGCCAGCGCCGCCACCCTGCATCACGCCACTGGCCCGGACGCTCTCACCGATTCCGCCAAAGCGGGTAACAAGGCAAAGCCCCTGGCAATTGGCGGCGAGATTGACCAGAAATTCTCCGCCCTGGTCTTCGACGGCACCGGCATCAAGACTCCCGAGGAGCTGCGGGCGGTCTACGACTTCTTCCATCCGACCATCAAGAAAATCGCCGGTAACGGCCGGGTACTGGTGATCGGCATGGACCCGGCCAGCTGCCGCAAGGCACCTCAGGCCGCTGCCCAACAGGCGCTGGAAGGCTTTGTCCGGGCCGTTGGCAAGGAAATCGGCAAGAAAGGCGCCACCGCCAACCTGATCCGAATGGTACCTGGCGCTGAGAAGCAGCTGGATTCCAGCGTCCGCTTCTTCCTCTCCGCCCGCTCTGCCTATGTCGACGGACAGGTCGTACGGATCGGCAAGGGCACGGAAGCGACGGCCACCAACCCGGTCGCTCCGCTAACCGGCAAAGTTGCCCTGGTGACCGGCGCGTCCCGGGGCATCGGCGAGGCCATCGCCCGCACCCTGGCCCGTGATGGCGCCACCGTGATCGGCCTGGATATCCCGC
Organism: Marinobacter pelagius; assembly: GCF_003315345.1. Classification (GTDB taxonomy): domain Bacteria; phylum Pseudomonadota; class Gammaproteobacteria; order Pseudomonadales; family Oleiphilaceae; genus Marinobacter; species Marinobacter pelagius_A. The sequence continues at coordinate 43,417 of NZ_QNRO01000008.1, read as the reverse complement.
CGGCCATGGAAGACCTGCAAAAAGTCACCGATGCCATCAAGGGCAAGGCCTTGGCCTGCGATATCACCGACGCGAATGCTCCAAAGCTGATTGCCGATTTCGCCGAGGAACATTTCGGCGGTGTGGACCTCGTCATCCACAACGCCGGCATCACCCGCGACAAGACCCTGGGTAACATGCCCGAACACTTCTGGGACATGACCATTGCCGTCAACCTCTCGGCGGAGGAACACATCGATGAGGAATTGATGAAGCGGGAACTGCTGCGGGAGAACGGCCGAATCGTGTGCATCTCCTCCATCAGCGGCATCGCCGGCAACTTCGGCCAGACCAACTACTCCACCGCCAAGTCCGGTGTCATCGGCTACGTGGAAGCCATGGCCAAGCAGCTAAAGAACGGCATCACCATCAACGCCATCGCCCCGGGTTTCATCGAAACCCAAATGACCGCCGCGATGCCCATCACCATCCGTGAGGCCGGCCGGCGCATGAACAGCCTGTCCCAGGGCGGGCTGCCGGTGGATGTGGCCGAAGCGATTGCGTGGTATTGCAGCCCGGCGTCCAACGGCGTGAACGGGAATGTGGTGCGGGTTTGTGGGCAGTCGTTGATCGGGAAGTGAGGTGCCGGGCGGGGTCTGATGAACGCTTTCATCTGACCCCGTTTTCACGCCTGACTCGACCCCAGGGGTCTGATGAAAGCCTTCATCTGACCCCAAGTTAGCGGCAAGCTCGGAGCTTGACCTGAAAATGGGGTCAGATGGAAAGCCGGGGGCTTTTCATCAGACCCCTAAGCAACATCAGACCCCTGAGTGATCCCCTGGAACGAAAAAAGGCCGATCCTCGTGGATCGGCCTTTTCGGAATTCTGGTGGGTGGTGCAGGGATCGAACCTGCGACCCTCGCCTTGTAAGGGCGATGCTCTCCCAGCTGAGCTAACCACCCGGGAAAAAATGGCGGAGCGGACGGGACTCGAACCCGCGACCCCCGGCGTGACAGGCCGGTATTCTAACCAACTGAACTACCGCTCCGCATCAATTCAGCTCGTGGGCTTGAACCTGAAACCGGATGGGGTGATCCGGTGATGCCTTTGAAAGACTCTGAAAGTGGTGGGTGGTGCAGGGATCGAACCTGCGACCCTCGCCTTGTAAGGGCGATGCTCTCCCAGCTGAGCTAACCACCCACTTCCAACCTCGAGAGGCTTTCAAGTCCTTGCTGTCTCAAGCAAGTGAGACGCGCATTTTAAGCATTTCGCTGACGGTGTCAAACCTTTTCCGGGAATTTTCTGAAAAAATCTGCAAGCCATTCAAAATCGGGCGATTTTCAACCAAAACCTGATCAGAAACCGGTCATTTACCGGAGCGGTTTTTCGTCCCCTTCTCGACCAGCCGCTGGCCCGCCTGCTCGGCCTTCTGGCGCAGGGACAACTCACTCACCCTTGAGCGCCGGTCATCGGGGATGGACCGACTCGCCAGCGAGCAATTCAGCTCATCAAGGCGTCTCCGGACATCCTCAAGCCCCTGCATGGCCCGAGGCACCACATCATCGGCCAGCTTTTCCAGGCTGCCCTGCAAGCGATCCTTCAAAGACATTTTCCTGACTTCCTGATTCATTTTACTGAATGCAGTGTAGTTACCAGTTCCGGCATTCACAATTGTGAAACCGCTCCTGCACCCTGTCGATTCAGCCAATGCTCAGAAAAACCACCAGCCTCCCGATTCCGCCTCCTCACGACGCTCCCTCTCTTCCTCCAGCGCCGCATAATCCCGTTCGAGCTTACGGATCTTCCGCTCGGCTTCCAGCGGCTCCGACGGGCCACCACCGAACGGCCAGTACCAGGGCGCGGGTTCGTACTTCCCCGCCTCCTTGAGGCGCTCAACCTCCAGTTCCCGCTCTTCTTCCAGCGCAGCCAGCGAGCGTTCGTAATCGATATCCTCGTTGACCTCCACAATCGAGGTAGCGGCATGGTTTGGCGCCAGCAAATCACTGTTCAGAAACTGGGTCGATACGATTTCCCCTGCCTGCATGGCATAGCTGCGAGTCACCAGCTGAAGATCCCCCTCGGCCAGGGGATGCTCCGGATCCAGGTCCGGATGAATCTGCTCCGGTTCCGTGAGCTCATTGTACCGCAGGTAGTAGATCTGCCCCGGCTCCACCCGGAGCGTGGCATCGGCAATCAGACTGAGGCTGAACGAATTCAGCCCCTCCAGCCCGAGCAGAGGCCGTCGCATGGCGATGTGACGCTCACCGGGGCTGACCTCGAGCCAGGTGTAACTGTCATTGCGGATGTTGAAATAGTGGTGGTCATCAATGTAGACGCTCGGCGCCTCGATCTCATCCGCCGCCCACTGGGAATGGGTGCGATAGAAATAAAGTAGGGCGTTATCCCGATCCCATTGACCATCCGGGATGTGAACGAAATCGGGGCCGGACACCGGATGCAGGAAGGAACCAACGCTCTTGCCGATCGACTGGTACACCGTGCACCCGGAACCAAAGATCAGCAGCGACAGCGCCAGAAGGGTTCGTTTGCTCATTGTTCTTGCTCTTCATCCCGTTGCGAGTCGCCTGATCATAACAACTGGCTCGCGCCAGAAATGAGAGCTACCGCAAGGGATGAATACAAACTGTTACAAAGCGCCGGGCACTCCGTTCAGACAAGCAGAATCTACCTGGTTACTGACCGGACACTCTCGCCTCCAGCCGGTCCACCTCATCAGACAAACGCACCAGGCGAGATGTCAGCTGCGCACGGGACGCATCGATGGAGTCCACCGTCTGCTTGAGCGAGGCCAACTGATTACGCAGCGAACGCACCTCCGAACTGCCAGCCACACCATCGGTCTTCTTCTCCAAAGCCGTAATCCGGCTCTCCATGCCACTGATGCCCAGCTTCTGCTCCTGCTCGAACCGGCGAATGCGGCTCTCGATCACCTGATCCACATCCGCCATCTGCTGACTCAGCTTGGTAATCTGCTCCGAGGCCTGGGCGGTGTTTTCCTTCAGCGCAACAATCGACGTCTGCGTCTGCTCTTCAAGCGAGGCAATCTCCGAAGACAGAGAAGCCCTGGCTTCTTCAAGAGTCGCTTCCAGACTGGCGACCGCCTTCTTCTCTTCCTCCAGAGCCGACTTCAGCGTCGCCAACTGCTCCTCATGCTCATCCAGCCGGGCCTTGTTGCGCTCATTGGCCACCACCCACAACTTCCGGATCTCACTGGAAGCTTCCTCCAGCCCCGACTTGTTTGACGTGATCTGCTCCTCCAGCGACTGCCCCCGCTCCTGCAGATTCTCCCCGGTCTCCGAGAGCTCACCCTCAAACCGCGCCAACGCCAACTTACTCTGCCGCGCCCAGTAATCCGCCTCCTCCAGCTGCGACTCCAACGCCTGAATCCGCTGATTCTGGGAATACCAACCGGCAACCGCGGCCACCGCAACGGCAATCAGCAACAACCAGACCGCTGCCAGACCACCCTTTCCGTTGCCTCCGTTGCCATTTCCGTTACCAACCGGCCGCTTCCCGGACCCGCCCGAACCACCGGACCGAGCAGCCGGCGCAGCGGCAGCCTTTTTCGGAGCCGGCCGTTTCCGTTCGCTACTGCCAATCGGCGCGTCTGCTCGGAGTTCGTCGTCATCTGGGCGGATGGAATCCATTACTGCTCCTGGCTCTGGGTTCTGGTTGTTCGTTCTTCTGTTGATCGGATCGTTAATGAGAAATGCCCGACCATCTCTGTCTGAATTATGGCCGCTTTTCAGGTCAACAACTGATAATACATGCACTTTTGACTGCTCCTCCACCTGAAGGAAGAGGATTCCCAATTCACTGAGAACTGGACACGGAGACTGACTCCATGCCACTGACATTCTCTCCAAGGGCTAAGACCGCCAGCCCGGCGGCTTTAATGTTGATAGCGGCATTCAGGTCGCGATCGTGTTTGGCTGCGCACTCTGGACAGGTCCAGTGCCGCACATCCAGTGGCATGGCGTCCATCACAAAGCCGCACGCTGAGCAGCGTTTGCTCGACGGGTACCACTGGTCAATGGCGACCAGTTTTCGGCCAGCCCACTCCGCTTTATACGCCAGTTGGCGAACGAACTCGCCCCAGCCGGCATCGCTGATGGATTTGGCCAGCGAGCGGTTGCGCAGCATGTTCTTGACCTTCAACGATTCGACGCAGATCACTTGGTTCTCGCTCACGATCTTGCGGGACAATTTGTGCAAATTATCCATCCGGCAATCAGAGAGTTTGGCGTGAAGTCGCGCTACCTTCATCCGGGCTTTCGCCCGGTTTCGGGAGCCGAGCTTCTTCCGGCTCAGGCGCCGTTGCGCCTTTGCCAGCCTGGCCGCGTATTTCACCGTATGGCGAGGATTGCCGGTTTGATGCCCATCGCTGGTCACGAACAGGTCTTTGAGGCCCAGATCAATGCCCACCATCTTCGGAGTGACGGGCAACGTCCTGGGATCAAACTCACACAGGCAGGACACAAAGTAGCGTCCGGCGCTGTCTTTGGAGACGGTAAGTGTGGTCGGCTCACAGGGCAGATCCCGGGTCCAGCGAACCGCCAGCGGTTCTTTGGACTTGGCCAGAAACAGTTGCCCGTTCCGGTATTGAAACGCCGAGCGGGTAAATTCCACCGACTGGCGGTGCCGCTTGCTTTTGAACCGGGGATACCGAGCTCGACCGTCAAAGAAGTTCTTGAACGCGGTTTGCTGGTGCCGAAGGCTTTGTTGCAGAGGCACACAACTGACTTCGTTCAGGAACGCCAGGTCTGGGTCCTTTTTCAAAGTCGTCAGATGGGCGCTGGCGTTCGCATAGCCCACCTTTTCCTGACGTTCGTAAAAGGCGTCGATGCGATACCGAAGCACCGCGTTGTAGACAAAACGCACACACCCGAACGTCCGAGCAAGCAACTCTGCCTGCTTGGGCGTGGGATAAAACCGGTATTTGTAGGCGCGCTTTGTCATACTGTTAATTTATACAGTGCACCAACAGATAGCAACCACCAAAAGGAGGCAGCGAGAACAGGGTCGGCTCAGGCCGACGCGCTATCCCTCCCCGACCTGAACGACGGGGTTTCTCGCGCAAATATAGTGATGAACAGGGTGAAATGAAGCTCTGCTAATGTCGGTATCGGGCCGGGGTCTGAAGAACGCTTTCTTCTGACCCCTCCTTGGCGGCAACCACGGAGACGGACCTTAAGATGGGGTCAGATGAAAGCTTTCATCAGACCCCTGGGGACGGCCCCTTCTTCAGTGCCCACCCGGCACCATGCACCCCAATAGCCAAGTTGCATGGTAAGTAGCCAAAACATACAATGGCCGGCTTTCCAATTATCTCAGGATGTTGCATATGCAGCCGCTTGTAGGACTCATCATGGGCTCCAAATCCGACTGGCCCACCATGGAACACGCCGCCAACATGCTCGAACAGCTCGGCGTACCCTACGAAACCAAAGTCGTCTCCGCCCACCGCACTCCGGACCTGCTCTTTGACTACGCCAAGACCGCTGCAGACCGCGGCCTGAAAGTCATCATCGCAGGCGCCGGCGGAGCCGCGCACCTCCCGGGCATGGTCGCCTCCCAGACCGCCCTGCCCGTGCTCGGTGTCCCGGTCCAGTCCAAAGCCCTGAACGGCCTCGACTCCCTGCTCTCCATCGTCCAGATGCCCGGCGGCATTGCCGTTGGCACCCTGGCCATCGGCAAGGCGGGAGCCACCAACGCCGGCCTGCTGGCAGCACAAATCATCGGCACGTTCGATAATAATGTCCGGAAGGCGGTCGAAGAGTTTCGTTCGACCCAAACGCAGACAGTCCTCGATAATCCGGACCCGAGCGATCAGTAAGACCTGACAACCCAAATCAAGCTGGCATACCAAACTTGGGAGAAGGGAGTCTTAGGGGTATCCTTTCCAAAACACGCTACGAGCACGTCCATGTGCGCTTGTTTCGGGCCGTCCATGGCCCTCAACAGTTTTGGAAAGGATACCCCTAAGACTCCCCGAACCTGTTGTGATAGCCATTCAAGCGCAGAGACTAGCCAATTCAGGGCGAAGAGCTGGGAAGAGAGGTTAATGCTATCGCGATGTGAACGAGCGGCTTTGCACAAGGTTCCGTTGAGCGGGTTGGGCAAGGCTTTCCAAAACTGTGCGGAGCCATGGATGGCGGAGCTCAAGCGTCACAGGGACGTGCCGCCAGGAGCGTGTTTTGGAAAGCCTTGCCCAACCCGCTCACACTCCCGAAGCCAGACCAGAAATCAGACTAAACTCATATGCCAAACCATGGCAGGAGAACACAAATGAGAATTGGTGTACTAGGCGCCGGCCAACTCGGGCGCATGCTGGCCCTCGCCGGATACCCGCTGGCCAAGACCTTTGTATTCTACGACATGTCCGGCAGCCCCAGCGCCGGGCTCGGCGAAGTCATCATCGACCGCGAAGGCCAATACCTGGACGACTTCCTGTCCCGAGTAGACCGCGTCACCTACGAATTCGAACACCTGCCAGTCGAAGTTGCCGAAAAACTGGCCAAAGAAAAGCCGGTTCACCCCTGCCCGAGAGCACTGCAGGTGTGCCAGAACCGCGAAGCCGAGAAAACCCTGTTTGGCCAGCTGGGCATCCCCACTCCCGAGTGGAAAATCGCCGACAGCGCTGAATCCCTCAAAGCCGCCGCCGAAGAGCTCGGCTGCCCCGTGGTCGCCAAATCCATCACCGAAGGCTATGACGGCAAGGGCCAGGCTGTCCTGAAAGATCCGGCAGACGCCGAAAGCGCCTGGGAAAGCATTGGGCACCAACTCCTGATCGTCGAGAAATTCGTCAACTTCAAGCGCGAAGTGTCCATCATCGCGGTGCGCGCCGAAGACGGCGACCTGGCCTTCTATCCGATGGCGGAGAACACTCACCACGAAGGCATCCTGCGCTACTCCATCGCCCCGGCCCCCGGCCTGGAGAGGCACGTCCAGGAAGACGCCGAGCGTTACATCAAGGCGCTGTTGAACGAATTGGACTACGTCGGCGTATTGACTCTTGAGCTGTTCGAAACCGACGATGGCCTGGTGGCGAACGAGATGGCGCCGAGGGTGCACAACTCCGGCCACTGGACCATCGAAGGGGCCATGACCAGCCAGTTCGAGAACCACATCCGCGCCGTCAGCGGCCACCCGCTGGGAAATGTCGCGCCCCGTGGTCTAAGCTGTATGATCAATATCATTGGCGAGCACGGCGACATCGAGCGGATTCTGGAACTGCCCTACGCGCACGTTCACCTCTACAATAAAGGGGAGCGACCGGGCCGCAAGCTGGGTCATGTGAACATTCTGGCGGACAGCTACGAAGAGCTGGTCTGGCGGGTCCGGAACTGCGCGCAGTTCCTGCCGGGCTGTCCGGAGTTTAAAAGTTCTTTGACACCAAAGGGTTGATATAGCTCAAATCGACCTTATATTGCGCTACTGTACATCCACATAAACAGAGAGACAGGGAGAACGACCTCATGGCATTTGAACTTCCCGCACTGCCTTACGAAAAAAACGCACTGGAACCGCACATCTCTCAGGAAACCCTCGAGTACCATTACGGTAAGCACCACAACACCTACGTCACCAAGCTGAACGGCCTGATTGAAGGCACCGACAACGCCAACAAGTCCCTGGAAGACATCATCAAGAGCTCCAGCGGCCCGCTGTTCAACAACGCAGCCCAGGTGTGGAACCACACTTTCTACTGGCACTGCCTGAGCCCGAACGGTGGCGGTGAGCCGACTGGCGCAGCCAAGGACGCCATCGAGAAAGCCTTCGGTTCTTTCGAAGACTTCAAGAAAGAGTTCAACGACAAGGCCGCCAACAACTTCGGTTCCGGCTGGACCTGGCTGGTGAAGAAGGCTGACGGCAGCGTTGCCATCGTCAACACCAGCAACGCGGAAACCCCGCTGACTGGCGCGGACAAGCCGGTACTGACCGTAGACGTGTGGGAGCACGCCTACTACATCGACTACCGCAACTCCCGTCCGAACTACCTGGAAGCGTTCTGGAACCTGGTTAACTGGGATTTCGTCAACGAAAACCTGGCATAATCAGCCGATTCTGGCTTTCAGACGGCGGTCCACCCGGGCCGCCGGCAAACGCCCGCCTCCGTGCGGGCGTTTTTGTATCCGCTCAGCACCAAAAATGAACAAATTGATACAACCCTGCCGGGAAATCTCTGAAAAAATCATGGATACTCAAGGAAGTAGATTCAGACCAACCATTCAGAGGAGTTGAAATGGGAACGACCCTTATCGGCCTGGCAGTGATCGCTGTCGTCGTGATCTATCTGGTGTTCATCTACAACCAGCTGGTGTCCCTGCGCAACCAGTTCAAGAACGGCTTTGCCCAGATTGACGTGCAGCTGCAGCGGCGCCACGACCTGATTCCCAACCTGGTGGAAGCCGCCAAGGCCTACCTGACCCACGAGAAATCCACCCTCACCCAGGTGATGGAAGCCCGTAACAACGCGGTCAGCGCCCAGAAGGATGCCGCCACTGACCCGGGGGACAGCACCAAGATCCAGCGCCTGGGCGGCGCCGAAAACCTGCTGACCAAGGCCTTGGCCAACTTCTACGCCGTGGCAGAAAATTACCCGGAGCTGAAGGCCAACGAAACCATCCAGCAGCTGATGGAAGAGCTCTCCAGCACCGAGAACCGGGTTTCCTTTGCCCGTCAGGCCTACAACGATGGCGTGATGAACTACAACATCTTCCGCGAGAAGTTCCCCAACAACATCGTCGCGGGCATGTTCGCGTTCAAGGAAACCGCTCAGCTCCAGCTCGAGTCCCCGGAAGCCCGCCAGGCCCCGAAAGTTGCATTTTAAGGTCTGAGCCATGGCTCATCCCGGATTCTTCCAGCGCCAGGCCCATGCCCGGCGCAACACCGGTTTGCTGGTGTTCCTGTTCCTGACCGCGGTGGTGCTGATCACCCTCGCGGTCTGCGTCGTTGGCTACCTGGTCACCCGTAGCGAAACCTCCAGCCTCGCCTTCCACCACTGGCTGCTCTCAAGCCACGGTCTCATTACCGCCTCGGCGGTGGTCGCCCTGATTGGCATCGGTTCGCTGGTGCGCTGGGTCGACCTGGCCGGCGGTGGTGAACGGGTGGCCCGCATGGTCGGCGCCCGCGCCATTGATCCGGATACCCGCGATCCGGACGAGCGCAAACTGCGCAACATTGTCGAGGAAATGGCCATTGCCAGTGGTGTGACGGTGCCGGAACTGTATGTGATGGACCAGGAGACCGGCATCAATGCCTTTGTGGCCGGTTACACGCCGGGCGAGGCAGTGATGGTGGTCACCCACGGTGCCCTCACCCAGCTCACGCGGGACGAACTGCAGGGCGTGGTGGGGCACGAATTCAGCCATATACTCAATGGTGACATGCGGATTAACGTCCGCCTGATTGCCCTGCTGGCCGGCATCCTGATGATCGGGCAGATCGGCCAGTTCCTGCTGCGCGCCGGCTTCTACAGCAGCCATGGCATCCGCTCCCGCAACCGCGATGGCCGCGCCCAGGCCGCCATGGCGCTGGTGGGCCTGGCCCTGATGATCATCGGTTATGTGGGCGTGTTTTTTGGCCGCCTGATCCAGTCTGCGGTGTCCCGCCAGCGGGAGATGCTCGCGGACGCCTCCTCGGTGCAGTTTACGCGCAATCCCGAAGGCATCGGCGGCGCCCTGTTCAAGATCGGCATGAAAGGCGGATACCTGGATACCACCAGCCATGCCAGTGATATGAACCACATGTGTTTCGGCGAAGCCGCGCGGATGAAATTCACCTCGCTGCTGGCCTCGCATCCGCCCATCGATGTGCGCATCAACACCATCCAGCCCGGCCTGCTGGCCCGCCTGCGCAGCCGTCTGCGGGATACCCGGCCCAGCGCCGATCTCCGTACCGGAACCCAGGCTCCGGCCGGTGCGGCGGGTATTGCGGACGTTGCCCGGGACATCTACCAGCCGGTCCGGTCCGGCCGCACCTCACCCATTAGCCGCGCCGCGCCGGTGCCGGCGAAAGAACTGTCGAGCCACGTGGGCACAGTCACCCGGCAGGGCGAGGACTTCGCCATCGCATTCCTCGAGCAGATTCCGGCCACCTTTCGTACCCTGCTCTACACCCGCGCCGGCGCCATCCAACTTTGTTATGCCATGCTCGTCTGTGAGCTCTCGCGGGAATTACAAAAGGAACGCCTGGCCCTGCTGCCCGAGCACCCGGTGCTGGGCTGTCAGCCGGAGATCATGGCCAAGATCCTCCCAGCCCTGAAAAGCATTGGTGAAGGCGTGCGCTTCCCCGCCCTGGAACTGGCCATGCCGGCGCTGCGCAAGCTGGATCCGGAGGAACGGGAGGGGCTGATCAATAATGTGCGGAAGCTCGCAGCGGCGGACGAGAAGATCAGCCTGTTCGAGCTGACCCTCACCAGCTTTCTGTCCCGCCACCTCGGCGATAACGCCGGACGGGTGGTGCCCGTTCGGCACAAGAGCTATAAACCGCTGTTACCGGCGATCCAACGATTGCTGAGCCTCATGGCCCGCGCCGGGACCGCCGATAACACCGAGGCGCAGAAGCTGTATCAGGAGGCCATTGCCGGCTTTGTAGATAGCCGGAAGGAAGACCTCCCGCCCTTGGAGAAAGTCACCATGCGGCAGCTGCAGGAGGCTCTGAGGGCGCTGAACAGCCTGTCGCCGCTGCTCAAGCCCGCCATCATCGACGCCTGCGCTCATTGTGTGAGCCACGATGGCAAGGTGGAGGTCAGGGAGTATGAACTGATGCGGCTGGTGGCGGATCAGATGGATTGTCCGATGCCGCCGTTGTAGGACGGCAGGGTGGAGGTGGAGTCAGATGGGACTCAGGGGTCTGATGCTCCCCTTGGGGTCTGATGAACTCGTTCATCTGACCCCGGCTTGGACTTCATGCTCCCAGGTTCCGCCTGAACATGGGGTCAGATGAAGGTCTTCATCAGACCCCTGAGTTGGGCCTAAGATTGGGTCAGATGAACGAGTTCATCAGACCCCTGAGTTGGATCAGACCCCGAGGGGTGACCCCAAGAGGTGCACAAGCCCCCTTTTTCATCACTGCGCCCGCATCTCGCTGCCGGCATCAAACAGCTCATCAATCGCCGGCCGCTGTTCCCCCCGGGGGAGGCCGAGCTTCTCGCGGACGTTCAGGTTCACGTCCCACAGTGCCTTGTACTTGTCGTCGGTCGCGGCGACGGCGTCAGCCTTGCCGAGCATGATGGTCGGGCGCAGGAACACCAGCAGGTTACGCTTGATGCGGCTCTGGGATTCGGAGGAGAACAGGCGGCCGAGGACCGGGATATCCCCCAGCAGGGGCACCTTGCTCTTGGTGACCTGCAGATCGTCGCGGGTCAGGCCACCGAGGACGATGGTTTCGCCGTCGTCCGCCAGTACAGTGGTCTTGATTTCACGCTTGTTGGTGACGATATCGGAGGCATTCTCGATGCTGTCGGCCACGCTCTCGGTGGTCTGCTCCACCACCAGCCGAACCAGGCCGTCGGCGCTGATGGTCGGGGTGACCTTGAGGGTCAGGCCCACGTCGCGGCGCTCGATGGTCGTGAACGGGTTGCTCAGGCCATCGCCGGTAACGGCCGTCTGGCCAGTCCGGAACGGCACGTTCTGACCCACGGTGATCTCGGATTCCTGGTTATCCAGGGTAATGATGCTCGGCGTGGACAGCAGGTTCGCTGCAGTAGAGGTGGACAACGCCTGGAGCAGGATACCCCAGCTCAGGCCATCCTCGTCCCGCTCGCCCGCGCCGATGGTGATACCTCCCGTCGCCGGGGTGATTGCCGACCCACTCAGGATTGCAGTGAGCACATCCCCGAGACTCCGACCGACGTTGCCGAAGTTGGTACCGACTACCGGTGTCGATTCACCGGACTCGTCCCCCGCCGCGAGCTGGACGCCGAGGTCCTGCCCCAGCTCATCACTGATCTCGACAATGGCCGCCTCAATCATCACCTGGGCCCGGCGAACATCCAGTTGCGCCACAATCTGCTCGGCTTCCTGCATCAGAGAGGGATCACCACGGACCACCAGGGCGTTCAGGCCCTCGTCCGCGAAGACTGAAAAATTGTTGTTCGGATTCCCACTGGCACCGCCGGTACCGCCGCCACTGGCCGCACTGCCTTCCTTGAGCACCTCACCCATCACACCCTTGAGGATCTCGGTCAGATTCTTGGCATCGGCATGCTTCAGCCGAATCACCTTGGTGGTGCCACCGGTGGCCGAGGGCTGGTCCAGCTTGCGGATCAACTCACGCATCTTTTCCCGGAAGGTTTCATCGCCCCGGAGAATCAGACGGTTGCTGCGCTCATCGGCGGTGACGCTGTACTTGCGGGCGGCATTCTCGCCCCCGGCCTTACCCAATTCATCCGGCGCCAGCTCCTGCAGCAGGGTCACCATGTCACCGACCCAGGCTTCCTGCAGCTGGATCACTTCCACCTCGTACTTGGAGGGGCTGTCCAGCTCCCGGACGATCTGCTCGATGCGTTCGATATTGGAACGGTGGTCACTGACAATCAGGGCATTGGCCGCCGCCACACCGGCCAGGTGTCCGTACTTGGCGACCAGAGGACGCAGGATGGGCACCAGTTCCAGGGCGTTGGCGTTATCAATCTGGATTACCCGGGTGATCAGTTGCTCCGAGGGCGTTTCCTCAAAGCGGGAAAGAATTTCCGCGGACTGCTTGGCGTCCACCTGCTGCACGATCTTGATCACCTCTTCCCCGGGAATGGCGGTAAAACCATGCACGTTCAGAACCGCCAGGAACAGATCGTAGATTTCATCCTTGTTCATGGGGGCGCTGGAGAGCACCGTCACCTTGCCCTTGACCCGGGGATCCACCACAAAGCTGTAGCCGGTGATGTCTGCCACCTGGGTCACGAAGGCACGGATATCCGCATCCTTGAGATTCAGCCTCCAGGTCTCTTCCTGTGCGTACGCCAGGGACATCATCGGGAGAAGGATCAGCAGCGCAATGGCCCGTAGAAGATTCGTCTTGTGGTTATACATCTGGCGATTTCGTCCTGTATCGTTGATCCCGTTCAGCGCCACTGCTCGGGTATGGCATAACTAAAAGTGAGGATGCTTCCGTCACGCTCGATTTCGATTTCCAGCTGGGCCTGGCCGCGCCAGCTTTCCAGCAGGGATTTGTCCTGTTCCAGATCACCCAGCCGCTGGCCGTTGATGGCAGTGATCACGTCCCCGGCCTGCAGGTTGACTGCGTTGAGCATGGCGTTGGAACCGTCGTAGACATAACCTGACATGCCGCTGTCATCCACCGGGCTCAGGCCGTACTGGGCCAGCACCGCGGCACCCTGGCTCTCCACCTGCTCCCGGACACTCGCCAGGAACGCCTCCGGTGACGATTCTGCCGGTACATCCTCCACTTCTGCAACCATGCCGGAATCAACCGATTCCTCAAAGGTCAGTGATTCATAACGCCCGCTCCGGCGCAAAAGAATCCGGTTCGGCTCCACCTCGACCAGCTCGGCACTGCCGGGCAACATGTCACCCACGCGATAATAGGCCGTTTCGCCGTTACTTCCTGCAACTATAGCACCGGAAACCTCCGGACGTTCGCCAACCAGCACTCCTTCAAGCCGCAGGCGCAGACCGGTCTCCGGCGCCGAGCGTTTCACGGAATCCGCCACGCCCGCCTGAACACTGGGGCGCCCGAAGAAATCATAACCAGCGATGGGGAAATCCTGGCCACCGGATGCAGCCATTCCCAGCGCCTCCGAGGACGGTGCCACCGGCACCGGACGGTCATCCCAGGCCACCAGCCAAGTGACCCGGGCCAGGGCAACCGCGAGGTAGAGGGTCAGCCCCAGCAGCAACAGATTTGCGAGAATCCGGGAGACGCGAGCCTGGGCCTGGCGAGGAAATACCATCATATTACAGGCCTCCCGGAATCAACGGTTGCCGGACCCGGAACACCACATCGTCCGGACTTGCCGAATCCGGCCAGGGCTGGTCGGCCAGATCCACCATACGCTTGTAGACCTGGATTTCCATCATGCCGCTCCAGAGCAGATTGGCCTGGGCGGCGGGCCCGCTGCCGCCCTGCTCCGCGATCTTCAGCTCCAACCCGCCCTGAACCGTATCGAGGTTGGCCTGCATGGGCGGGAAATCCGCCGAACCGGTCTGGTCCCCCATGGGCCAGGTCACCCGGCCGCCAGGCCACGTAGCAAGGCCATCGGCCCGGGTAATCCGGTTATCTTCCCAGGCCAGCTGCAGACGCTCGATAGTAACATCCCCCTCGATCATCGCGCCGCGGCTCTTGCGGATCAGTTCCCGGAACTCGGCCACCCCGATATGGCCCGAGGCATCCAGCGCGGCACTCAGTGGCCAGCCCATCGTCAGATCACCCTGGAGCGAGGATTGGGCCGTATCCAGTTTGATATCGACGGGCATCGTCATCCCGCCAAGGGAAGGCCAGCCCAGTGCCCAATCCACCCGTAGCGGATAACCGGCAACCACGACCCCGGCGGCACCGTCCCACAGCTTGCCCGACACCTGCCGGACCTGCAGCTGGGGTTGCAGATTCACATGAGCGGACGCCTGCTGCCACACCCAGCCGGCGGGCACCAGGATCACGAGTGCCACCAAATACACCAGCGCCCCGAGCAGGAACAGCAACAGCAGCTTGCCCGGGCGAAAAAAGGATTTGGTTTCGGCGTCACTCATTCATTAATACACACAAAAAAGACTGGAATCCGAGTCTAACAAAGGCATGGGGCAAGTTCATGACAAAAAACGAAAAAACCCCGCACCAGTGTGACCCGGTGCGGGGTTTTTCAGGGTAGATCGGGCCAAGCCTCAGAAATCGGGGCCCGGTCGGGATCTGGCCGGCATTACATCATGCCGCCCATGCCTCCCATTCCGCCCATGCCACCCATGTCCGGCATGCCGCCGCCGGCGCCTTCTTCCTGCGGCTCGTCCGCAACCATCGCCTCGGTGGTGATGATCAGGGATGCCACGGAAGCAGCGGCCTGCAGCGCGGAACGGGTCACCTTGGCAGGATCCAGGATACCCATTTCCAGCATGTCGCCGTAGGTCTCGGTGGCCGCGTTGTAGCCGAAGGCACCTTCGCCGTCACGAACCTTGGCAACCACCACGGAAGACTCGCCACCGGCATTGAACACGATCTGGCGCAGCGGAGCTTCCATGGCACGGCGCAGGATGTTGACACCGGCCTTCTGCTCTTCGTTGATGGCATCCACCTTTTCCAGAGCCGCGATGGCACGGATCAGGGTGACACCACCACCGGCCACGATGCCTTCTTCAACGGCAGCGCGGGTGGAGTGCAGCGCGTCTTCAACGCGGGCCTTCTTCTCTTTCATTTCCACTTCGGAGCCGGCGCCAACCTTGATCACGGCCACACCGCCAGCCAGCTTGGCTACGCGCTCCTGCAGCTTCTCCTTGTCGTAGTCGGAGGTGCTGTCTTCGATCTGCTTGCGGATCTGCTCAACGCGAGCCTCGATGTCCGCCTGGGCACCGGCACCGCCGATGATGGTGGTATTTTCCTTGGTGACGTTGACACGCTTGGCGGTGCCCAGGTCATCCAGGGTGGTGTTCTCCAGGGTCAGACCGACTTCTTCGGAGATCACAGTACCGCCAGTCAGGATGGCGATGTCCTGCAGCATTTCCTTGCGACGGTCACCGAAGCCAGGCGCCTTCACGGCGTTGACCTTCACGATACCGCGCATGTTGTTCACAACCAGGGTCGCCAGGGCTTCGCCCTCGATGTCCTCGGCGATGATCTGCAGCGGCTTGCCAGCCTTGGCCACAGCTTCCAGCACCGGCAGCAGCTCGCGGATGTTGGAGATCTTCTTGTCGACCAGCAGGATGTACGGGTCATCCAGCTCGGCAGACATGTTGTCCTGGTTGTTGATGAAGTACGGGCTCAGGAAGCCGCGGTCGAACTGCATACCTTCAACCACATCCAGCTCGTCTTCCAGGCTGCGACCTTCCTCAACGGTGATGACGCCTTCCTGACCAACACGCTCCATCGCATCCGCGATCAGCTTGCCGATGGTCTCGTCGCCGTTGGCGGAGATGGTGCCAACCTGGGCGATGTTGCGGCTGTCGTTGCACGGAGTGGCCATTTCGCGAATCGCCTTCACGGCTTCAGTGGTTGCCTTGTCGATGCCGCGCTTCAGATCCATCGGGTTCATACCGGCAGTGACGGCCTTGATACCCTCGTTAACGATGGACTGGGCCAGAACGGTTGCGGTAGTGGTACCGTCACCGGCGTTCTCGTTGGCCTGGGAAGCAACTTCCTTCACCATCTGGGCACCCATGTTCTCGAACTTGTCGGAAAGCTCGATTTCCTTAGCCACAGAAACGCCGTCCTTGGTGACGGTCGGAGCACCGAAAGACTTCTCCAGAACCACGTTACGGCCCTTGGGACCCAGGGTTACCTTGACCGCGTCCGCCAGGATGTTGACACCTGCGACCATGCGCTTTCGCGCGTTATCACCGAATTTAACTTCTTTTGCTGCCATGTCTTCTATTCCTGTTCGTTAAACCGAAATTGAACCAATCGGATTAATGAGCGTTCGTGCCTGTCGCCTCAGCGATCACTCAAGCACGCCGTAGATGTCGTTCTCGCTCATGATGAGCAGCTCTTCACCGTCAACCTTGACGGTGTTACCGGCGTACTGGCCGAAAACCACGGTGTCACCCACCTTGACCGCCAGGGCGCGGGTTTCGCCGTTATCCAGGATGCGGCCGTTACCGACGGCAATTACTTCACCCTGGGAAGGCTTCTCTTTGGCGTTACCCGGCAGCACGATGCCACCCGCAGTTTTCTCTTCTTCTTCCTTACGGCGCACGACAACACGATCGTGTAGCGGACGAATTTTCATTGCTCGGTTTCTCCAATAGTCAGATTAATGTGGCAATGACAGTTGTTAATGAGGTTGGACCGGGTTTGCACCTGATCCAGCCAAATTGCCCGGCTGCATAAGCGGCTGATTTACAGCCGATATCAGCCCGCAGCGAACTTGTGAGACCTTAATGGGGTTGGCGTAGGTATTTTCAACACCCCGGATGAAAATTTTTTTCACTTTTTTTCGATGCGATCGTGGTCCCGTTCGGTGCGGTCCTGGTACTCGCCCTCGATGATGTCGCCGTTCCCGTCCCGATCGAACGGACGCTGCCGGCCAAAGGGGTTGTCACGGCCACCGAAGGGGTCCTGACCAAACGGATCACCCCCGCCGGCCCGGAAATAGAAACTGCTGCTCTGCCCCGAAATCACCATCCGCTTAAGCACCTGGGCCGCGAAGAAATGACGGGTACCGGGGATCAGGCACAGAAAGCCGATGGTGTCGGTAATAAAGCCGGGCGTCAGCAACAACGCACCGCCCACCGCCAGAATCAGCCCCTCGGCCACTTCACGGGCCGGCAACTCACCACTGTTCAGCCGCTGCCGCGCCCGAAGCAACGTCGCCAGCCCCTGCTGCCGCAACAACCATGCGCCGATCACCGCCGTCAGCAGCACCAGCCCGATGGTATTGAGCACCCCTATCATGCCACCCACCTGGATCAACACCGCCATCTCGGCGATCGGCATGACTATGAATAAGAAAAGAAAGATGGCCAAAGTGCCTCCTTTTGGTATGTATATGCACAGGGATCTGCGCTGCACAGGGGTCTGAAGAACTTGTTCTTCTGACCCCATCTTCAAATCCAGCACTGAAGCTTCAGCCCAAGCAGGGGTCTGAAGAAAACCTTCTTCTGACCCCATTTTCAGATCCAGCCCCAGAGTTCCCTTCCAAGCAGGGGTCAGATGAAAGCCTTCATCAGACCCCGAGTGTCGCCCCGCACAGGGGTCTGAAGAACTCGTTCTTCTGACCCCGAGTTGGGCTCTTGCAAAGGGGTCTGAAGAAAGCCTTCTTCTGACCCCATCTTCCGGATCCAGCCCCAGAGTTTCCGTCCAAGTCGGGGTCAGATGAAGGCTTTCATCAGACCCCACGTGCAGACCCCAAGTTCATCTCACCCCGGCTTCACGGTTATACTCCCCACCACAAAAACGACTCTTCGCGGCACACAGAAACGTAAAACCACCTGATAACTCAATTAGGGCAAACCATGAAACTTCAAGATTCCGTGATTGCAATCACCGGCAGCGGCCAGGGTCTGGGCCGTGCCATGGCCGAATACCTGGCGGGCAAAGGCGCCAAAGTGGCATTGATCGACCTGATGCCGGAAAAACTCGCAGAAGCCGCCGAAGCCTGCAACAAAGCCGGCGGCGAAGCCAAAACCTACGTCTGCAACGTGGCCAAAGAAGACGAGGTGGAAGCCACCTTCAAAACCATCGTCGAAGACTTCGGACAACTCAACGGCCTGGTCAACAACGCCGGCATCCTGCGTGACGGCCTGATGGTGAAGGTCAAGGACGGCAAGGTCGAGAAACGCATGGAACTGTCCCAGTGGCAGTCCGTCATCGACGTCAACCTCACCGGCGTGTTCCTGTGCGGTCGCGAAGCCGCCACCCGCATGATCGAGAACGGCGACCAGGGCGTCATCATCAACATCGCCTCCATCTCCCGCGCCGGCAACATGGGCCAGAGCAACTACTCCGCCGCTAAAGCCGGCGTCTCCGCCCTGGTCCCCGTCTGGGCCAAGGAACTCGCCCGCTACGGCATCCGCTGCATGGGCATCGCCCCCGGCTTCATCGAAACCGAAATGACCGGTTCCATGAAACCCGAAGCCCTGGAAAAAATGACCGCCGGCATCCCCCTTAAACGCATGGG
Organism: Marinobacter pelagius; assembly: GCF_003315345.1. Taxonomy (GTDB): domain Bacteria; phylum Pseudomonadota; class Gammaproteobacteria; order Pseudomonadales; family Oleiphilaceae; genus Marinobacter; species Marinobacter pelagius_A. The sequence continues at coordinate 24,633 of NZ_QNRO01000008.1, read as the reverse complement.
CAAACCGGCCGAAATCGCCTCCACCGTCGCCTTCATCTTCGAAAACGACTACGCCTCCGGCCGGGTGATCGAAATCGATGGCGGCCTGCGGCTCTGAAGCTTGCACAGGGGTCTGAGGCCGGCACAGGGGTCTGAAGAGCTTGCTCTTCTGACCCCAACTTAGATCAGACCCGGGAGTCAAAGTCCAAGCAGGGGTCAGATGAAAGCGTTCATCAGACCCCGATCCAACTTCACCACAATGCCCTAGCCAACCATGGAACCCACCAAACCCCAAAAAATCTGGCAAGTCGTCCACGCCATCCCCCCGGGCAAAGTCGCCAGCTACGGCCAGGTCGCCCACATGGCCGGCCTTGGCAAACAGGCCCGCTTCGTCGGCCGCGCCCTGGGGCAGTTGCCGGAAGGTCACGAGGTGCCCTGGTTCCGGGTGATTCGAAGCTCCGGGGAAATTGCGTTTCCGAAGGATTCGGAGATGTTCCGGGTCCAGGTTGGGCGCCTGGAAGCGGAAGGAGTCGAAGTGGTCAACGGGCGGGTGTCGATGCGCAGATTTCAGTGGCAACCGTGAGGGGGTGTGCACAGAGGGGCTGGGCCAGGCACAGGGGTCTGAAGAACTTGTTCTTCTGACCCCAACTTGGACCAAAACTCCACTGTTAGACTGAAAATGGGGTCAGATGAAAGCTTTCATCAGACCCCTGTGCCAAAGTCCGGCCCCACTCCTTGTCTTCAGGCCCGTCCCTCGGACTCAACCCCAGCCTCCGCCCTCGGCGCCAGCGCATCCAGCCGCTCCCCGCGGCTCATCAGGAACAGCACCAACATAATCGCCGGTATCCCCATGATCGCGGAGATGGTGAAAAACTCGGCATAGCCGAAATCCGCCACCACAATGCCCGAGAACCCGCCCAAAAACTTCCCGGGCAGGGTCATCAGGGAGCTGAACAGCGCATACTGGGTCGCGGTAAAGGAAGCGCTAGTCATACTGGAAAGCCAGGCAATCAGCGCCACATTGGCAATACCGCCACTAAGGTTATCGGCACTCACCACCACGGCCAGGGTCACGATATCCGGCGGATACTGCGCCAGCAGCACGAACAACAGGTTGGTCGCCGCGGTCATGATCGCGCCGGCCAGCAGGATCTTGCGCACGCCGTAGCGCACCACCAGCACGCCACCCACCAGCGAACCGGCGATGGTCATGAAGAAGCCGAAGATTTTGGTGACATCTGCCACCTGGGTCTTGGAGAAGCCCATGAAATCCAGGTAGAAGGGATTGGCCATCACACCCATGGCAATGTCGGAGATACGGTACACGGCCACCAGCACCAGGATCACCACAGCCAGCTCCCGGTACCGGCGAAAAAAATCCAGGAAGGGCCCTGCCACCGCCGCATAGAACCAGCCAGCCAGCCGGGCCAGGCGCGGGGACAGGTGGCTGCGCTTCGCCGCCTCGTCTTCAATCTTGTGGGCAATGTCAGCCGCCGCGGCAAAATGATTGACCTGCGGCTCCCGGGCAATCAGCACCGTCAGCACGCCGACACCCACCAGCGCCGCCATCACCTCATAGGACACCTGCCAGGACCAGAACTCCGCCAGGTACAGGGCCCCGGCTCCGGCCACCAGCAACGCCAGCCGATAACCGAAGATGTAGGTTGCCGCCAATGCCGCCTGCAGCCGCTCCTCGGCAATCTCGATCCGGTAAGCGTCAATGCCGATGTCCTGGGTCGCGGAGGAAAACGCCACCAGCAACCCACACCAGGCCATCAGCTCGGGATTGACCGTGGCATCCACCTGGGCCATCAGGTAAAGCCCCGTGGCAATCCCCGCCTGCGCCAGCAAAATCCAGCTCCGGCGCTTACCGAATACCCGGTCCAGCACCGGCAACTTGAGGCGGTCCACCACCGGCGCCCAGAACACCTTGATGGAATAGGTAATCCCCAGCCAGCTGAAGAAACCGATCGTCGCGGTCTCCACCCCCACATCCGCCAGTCGCGCATTCAGGGTGGAAAACACCAGCAGGAACGGCAGGCCCGCCGAAAAGCCCAGGAACAGCAGCGCAATCACCTGCCAACGGGTGTAGGTGTATAGCGTGTCCCGGACCAGGGCCCAGCGGGTGGAGAATAGGATAGGAATGCCCCCGGATCAGTCGCGGAAGTTATTGAACTGCAGCGGAATATCCAGCTCGGCTTCACGGAGCATGGCAATCGCCTCCTGCAGATCGTCCCGCTTCTTGCCGGTCACCCGCACTTTGTCGCCCTGGATGCTGGCCTGGACCTTCATTTTCTGGTCCTTGATCATCTTCACGATCTTCTTGGCCTTGTCGGTCTCGATGCCCTGCTTCAGCGTGAAATGCTGCTTCACCAGCTTGCCGGCCTTGCTGTCACCTTCCTCCGCCAGCGCCCTGGTATCGATGTTGCGCTTGGCAAACGCCATCCGCAGCATGTCCCTCAGCTGCTCCAGCTGGAATTCCTGCTCGGCGCTGATGGTAATGCGCTCGCCCTCCAGCTCGATATCCGCCTCCACATTCTTGAAGTCCCAGCGGTTACCCAGCTCCCGCTTGGCCTGATCCACCGCATTTGTGACTTCGTGCATATCTATTTCAGAAACTATGTCAAAAGAGGGCATGGTCGTCATTCTCCAAAATTTGGCAGAGGTATACTGGCGAAAATGTCAGGGGCTGACGTGGCACGTCGGGGTCTGATGAAAGACTTCATCTGACCCCAGCTTAGCGGCTAAGTCGAGAATGGGGTCAGAAGAAAGCGTTCTTCAGACCCCTCGTGCAAGCCGCGAGTTCAAGGCCAACTCAGGGGTCTGATGAAAACCTTCATCTGACCCCATCTTAGCGGGCAATGTCGAAAATGGGGTCAGAAGAAGGCTTTCTTCAGACCCCAGGCGCAAGCCCCCGATTCATGCCGAGGATCATACCAAGCCCCGGCAAACACCGCATCTGACAATGGACTGGAAAGAAGTAGACGCTATGCCAAACCTGGACCTACCCATTCTCGTCGTCGATGACGCCAAATTCAGCAGTATGGTGGTTGGACGCACCCTGCGAAATGCCGGTTATCGAGACATACGCGTGGCCAACAACGCCCCCGCCGCCCTCGAAATGATCGAGCAGCGGCCGGTAAGCGTGCTGATCGCCGACTGGCTGATGCCGGAAATGGACGGCCTGGCGCTCACGGACCAGGTGCGGCAGCAGGACGAATTGGCCAAACACTACACCTACGTCATCCTGCTCACCGCCCGGGAAGGCGTGGAAGCTCTGTCCGAAGCCTTTGACCGAGGCGTGGATGACTTCATCTGCAAATCGGACATGACCAAGCAGCTAATCCCACGGATCTTCGCCGCCGACCGCATGGCCGACCGTCAGAACACATTGCTGCGGACCAACGCTCTGCTGATCGAAAACAACCGGGTTCTGGAATCCTCCAACATCATCGATCTGGAAACCGGCCTCTGTAACCACAAATACGCCCGGGACCGCCTGGACAAAACCCTGCGCCACGCCGAAGCCCGGGGCGGTGCCGCCGCATACGTACTGTGCGGCATCCGCAACTGGCAGGAACTGAGCCGCAAGCACCCGCCATCAGTGATGCGCGAACTGGCCACCGGCATCGCCCGCCGCCTGAAATCCCTGGTCCGCCCCATTGATGTGCTATGCCGCGTAGGTGACAACCAGTTCGCCCTGGTTGCCTACGTCCCGAACCGCGAACACTGCACCGCCACCACCTTCCGCCGCATCTTCGACGGCATCAACCACAAAGCCCTGAAAACCTCTGTAGGCTACATCTCCGTCGAAGCCGGCATGGTCCTCTGCCGAGCCGACGCCACCAACGGCTCGCCCTCCGTGCACGACATGGAACACACCGCTATGGAGGGACTGATGAGTGCTTACGAAACGCGTCGGTTTACCGAAGTCTCGCCAAGGGCGCTGCAGGCAGGGTGACCCCAGGGGTCTGATGAAAGCCTTCATCTGACCCCGAGTTGAACGCCCACCTCCAAAAGTTAAATGCGATCTTCAGCTTTGCTGTAGACGGCACCACGTTCGCGCCGCCCCACAGCAACAACAGTAACGAGAACCTCTGCATCCTCGACCTGATAGACCAAACGATAACCGACACTCCTCAGTTTAATCTTGTAACAACCTGAAAGCCCGGATAGGGCATCAGCTGGAACGTGTGGATCGTTTAGCCGTTTTGTGAGCTTTTTCTTGAACTGGTCTCGAATCGCCGGTGCGAGCTTTTTCCATTCCTTCAGGGCTGAGGGCTTGAACGCAAGCGAATATTTGGCTATTTGCATTCTGAGGTAGGATTGCAGATTCAGCCAAGAATTGGAATCCATCCTCTTTTGTGCAAAATATGGTTGATAATCACCAGCTGATCATGATAGCGTTTCGTGCAAAAGGTGGTTGGAGGCCAGGATGAACGAATTTACGGGATCGGCAGCTTCACAGGCTGACTTTATTTGGAAGAACGCGGAAGACCTTTGGGGGGACTTCAAACATACGGACTTTGGCAAAATCATCTTGCCGTTTACCTTGCTGCGCCGCCTGGAGTGTGCGTTGGAGCCGACCCGCGAGGCGGTGAGAGAGGCATACGCCGCTTTCAAGGATGCCGATGTTGAGCTGGACACCATTCTGCGCTCAACCGCTGAATACCCCTTCTACAACACCTCAGAATACTCCCTTGGCACCCTCGGTAGCACCAAGACGCGCCGCAATCTGGAAGACTACATCGCCCTGTTTTCGGATAACGCCCGCGCTATCTTCGAGGAGTTCGAGTTCGGCAATACCGTGATCCGGCTGGAGAAGGCTGGCTTGCTGTACAAGATTTGCCAGAATTTCGCCAAGATCGACCTGCACCCTGATGTGGTGCCGGATCGGGTGATGAGCAACATCTACGAACACCTGATTCGCCGCTTTGGTGCCGAGGTCAACGAAGGGGCCGAGGACTTCATGACGCCGCGTGACATCGTTCACTTGGCGACCGCGCTTTTGCTTGACCCGGATGACGCCCTGTTTGAGGCCAGCCCCGGTTTGATTCGTACCCTGTATGACCCGACCTGCGGCACGGGTGGGTTCCTCACTGATGCCATGAACCATGTGGGCGATTACGGTGGCCGCGACAAGGTACCGCCGGTACTGGTGCCGCACGGCCAGGAGTTGGAGCCGGAAACCCATGCGGTTTGTGTGGCGGGGATGCTGATCCGCCGTCTGGAGTCCGACCCTGGCCGCGACCTGTCGAAGAACATTCGTCAAGGCAGCACGCTGTCCAACGACCAGTTTGCCGGTGAGCGTTTCCACTACTGTCTGTCCAATCCGCCTTTTGGGAAGAAATGGGAGAAGGACAAAAACGCCGTCGAAGCGGAACACGAGAAAGGCGAATTGGGCCGCTTTGGGCCAGGCCTGCCGAAGATCAGCGATGGCTCCATGCTGTTTTTGATGCACCTGGCCAGCAAACTGGAGCTGCCGATCAACGGCGGTGGCCGCGCCGCTATCGTGCTGTCCGGCTCGCCACTATTCAACGGTGGTGCCGCGTCTGGCGAATCGGAAATCCGCCGCTGGTTGCTGGAACACGACCTGATTGAAGCCATTGTGGCCCTGCCAACGGATCTGTTCTTCCGCACCAATATCGCCACCTACCTGTGGATTCTGTCTAACAAGAAGCCGCAGGAGCGCAAAGGCAAGGTGCAGTTGATCAACGCCACCGACCTGTGGACTTCAATCCGCAACGAGGGCAACAAGCGCCGTATTGTCAGCCATGATCAGTGCCGCCAGATTTTGGACATCTACGCCGCTGGGGAAACCGATGCGCTTTCCCGGATGCTCGACTACCGCACCTTTGGCTACCGCCGTATCAAGGTACTGCGCCCGCTGCGCATGACCCTGGAACTGGATAAGGCAGGCACGGAGCGGCTGGAAGCCGACCCCGCTTGGGAAAAGCTCTCTGACGCGCATCAGACATTCTGGCGCGACGCCCTCAAGCCGCTGATCGGGCAAACGCAGACCTATGGCTGGGCAGAAACCTTTGCCAAGGACGCAATCAAGTCCGACGAAGCCAAGCAGCTCAAGGTCAAGGCAAACAAGACCTTTATCGCCGCGCTGATCAACGCCTTTGGTCACAAAGACCCGGAAGCCGAGCCGGTCACGGATGCCAACGGCAACCTGGTGCCGGATACTGACCTGACCGATTACGAAAATGTCCCCTACCTGGAAGACATTGACGACTACTTCGCCCGCGAAGTGCTGCCCCATGTCCCGGATGCCTATCTGGACGAGAGCTTTACCGATGCCAAGGACGGTCAATTGGGCCGCGTCGGCTACGAGATCAACTTCAACCGCTTCTTCTACCAGTATCAGCCGCCGCGCAAGCTGCATGATATTGATGAAGACCTGAAGCAGGTGGAAGCCGAGATTGCCGCGCTACTGGCAGAGGTGGCCAGCGAATGAGCCAGTACAAAGTGTATCCCGCGTACAAGGATTCCGGCGTTGAGTGGATTGGGCAGGTGCCGGAGCATTGGGAGGTGAAAAGACTACGTCATGTCGGGCGTTACTCTAATAGTGGCGTTGACAAGAAGAGCTACGAAGACCAGCAGACGGTTGAGCTTTGTAACTACACGGATGTCTATTACAACGAGTTCATCAGTGATGATATGCCTTTCATGCAGGCTACTGCCAGCACCCACGAGATTGAGCAGTTCACTCTGAAAAAAGGCGATGTCATTATCACGAAGGATTCGGAAGACCCGTCCGACATAGGGATTCCAGCCTTTGTTCCACATGATATGCCCGGAGTGATTTGTGGCTATCATCTCACCATGATTCGTGCCTTAAATGATAACTATGGAAGCTATATCCATCGTTCGCTCCAGTCGGATCATACAAAAGCTCACTTCTTTGTTGAGTCGCCGGGAATAACCCGATATGGCCTGAATCAAAATACTATTGGTAATGCCCCAGTAGCGCTGCCTCCACCAGACGAACAAGCCACCATCGCCGCCACCCTCGACCGCGAAACCGCCCGCATTGATGCGCTAATCCAGAAGAAAACCCGCTTTATCGAGCTGCTGAAGGAAAAGCGCCAGGCGCTGATCACCCATGCAGTTACGAAAGGTTTGAACCCTAATGTGCGGATGAAAGATTCTGGCGTTGAGTGGATTGGGCAGGTGCCGGAGCATTGGGAGGTGAAAAGACTACGTCATGTCGGGCGTTACTCTAATAGTGGCGTTGACAAGAAGAGCTACGAAGACCAGCAGACGGTTGAGCTTTGTAACTACACGGATGTCTATTACAACGAGTTCATCAGTGATGATATGCCTTTCATGCAGGCTACTGCCAGCACCCACGAGATTGAGCAGTTCACTCTGAAAAAAGGCGATGTCATTATCACGAAGGATTCGGAAGACCCGTCCGACATAGGGATTCCAGCCTTTGTTCCACATGATATGCCCGGAGTGATTTGTGGCTATCATCTCACCATGATTCGTGCCTTAAATGATAACTATGGAAGCTATATCCATCGTTCGCTCCAGTCGGATCATACAAAAGCTCACTTCTTTGTTGAGTCGCCGGGAATAACCCGATATGGCCTGAATCAAAATACTATTGGTAATGCCCCAGTAGCGCTGCCTCCACCAGACGAACAAGCCACCATCGCCGCCACCCTCGACCGCGAAACCGCCCGCATTGATACGCTGATCGGCAAGGCGGAACAAAGCATTACCCTGCTCAAAGAGCGCCGCGCCGCCTTTATTACCGCCGCTGTGACCGGCCAGATTGATTTGCGAGGAGAGCAATAATGCAGACATCCGCCCATCAGGAAAAACACTTCCAGCAATACATCATCGACCGACTGGTAGAACAAGGCTGGAAGCTAGGCGATAACCAGCATTACGACACCGAGCGAGCGGTATACCCCGAAGATCTGGAAAGCTGGATCAAGACCAGCGGCCAGCAGGAAAAGTGGGACAAGCTGGAACGGCTCAATGGGGCCAAGACCCTAGAGGTATTGTTGGCGCGGCTGGATAAAGCGCTGGAGAAACAAGGCACTGTGCAGGTGCTGCGTCAGGGCTTTTCCATTGCCGGTTGCGGCCTGATCGAGATGACCGAGGCCGCACCGGAAGACAAGCGCAATGCAACAGTCATTGAGCGCTACCAGGCCAATATTCTGCGCGTGGTGCCCGAGCTGAAGTATCACCCCGCTCGTGAGTTCGCCATTGACCTGGTGCTGTTTATCAATGGTCTTCCCGTGGCGACGGTGGAGCTCAAAACCGACTTTACCCAGTCGGCGGAAGCGGCGATGGATCAATACCGAAATGACCGCTTGCCGTATGATCCCAAGACCAAACGAAGGGAACCACTGCTGACCTTCAAGCGCGGGGCGGTGGTGCACTTTGCCATGTCTGATTCCGAAATCATGATGGCAACCAAGCTGGAAGGGGAAAATACGTTCTTCCTGCCGTTCAACAAGGGTCGCAAGGACGAAAGCGGCGCGGTACATGCGGGCAACCCGCCCGGTGAGATCAAGGCCGATGGTACCCAGGAATACCCGGTAGCCTACTTCTGGGAGGCGGTCTGCCAGCCGGACGCCTGGCTGCGGATTTTCCATAGCTTTGTCTACGTAGAGACAAAGGACGTGGTGGATATTCAGGGCAACTGGTCAAAGAAAGAGACCCTGATTTTTCCGCGCTTCCACCAGTGGACGGCAGTGAACCAGATGCTGGCCGATGCCAGTCAGAACGGCCCAGGCATGACCTACCTGTGCGATCACAGCGCCGGTTCCGGCAAAACCAGCACCATTTCCTGGACGGCCCATGATCTGGTGAAGCTGCGCGAAGACAACGGCGACGCGGTATTCAACAGCGTGATTATTGTCACCGACCGCAATGTGCTGGACGGCCAGCTCCAGGATGCGGTGAAGCAGATTGACCACCAGTTTGGCGTGATCGCCGCCATCGACCGGCAGAAATCGTCCAAGTCCAAGAGCAAGCAGCTTTCGGAAGCTCTGTTGTCTGGAACACCGATTGTGGTGGTCACGATTCAGACCTTCCCCTATGCGATGGAAGCCATCATCACCGACAAAGCCCTGAAAGGGAAAAACTTTGCGGTGATCATTGATGAGGCGCATAACTCGCAGACCGGTGCTACCGCCGCCAAGCTGCAAGCCGCACTGGGAATGAGCGGGCAAGGCAAGATGTCCACCATGACGGTGGATGAGTTGCTGGAACAACTGCAAAAGTCCCGCGCCCGTCCGGACAATATCAGCTATTTCGCCTTTACCGGTACGCCGAAGCACTCCACTTTGATGCTGTTCGGTCGCCCGAAAGACCCGAGCCAGCCGGCCTCGAACGATAACCCGCCACAAGCCTTCCACCTGTACACCATGCGCCAGGCCATCGAGGAGAAGTTCATTCTCGATGTGCTGAAAGGCTATGTGCCCTACAAAACGGCCTTCAACCTTTCCAAGCAAGTTGAAGACAGTAAGCGGGTGAGCGGCAAGGCCGCCAAACGCGCCTTGGCACAGTGGATGTCCCTGCACCCCACCAATGTGACTCAGAAGGTGCAGTTTATCGTTGAGCACTTCACCAAGAACGTCGCCCATCGGCTGGATGGCAAGGCCAAGGCCATGGTGGTCACCAGCTCCCGTGCCGCCGCCATTCGCTACAAGAAGGCGTTTGACCGCTATATCGAGCAGCACAGCGAGTACGGCTTTATTCATTCACTGGTGGCCTTCTCCGGCAAGATGACCGGCAAGCAGGTGATGCACCAGGATGACGGTGAGTTTAAGGACGATGTGTTTACCGTCGATGAGAGCGAGGAGTTCACTGAGCAGAGCATGAACCCGGATGTCCAAGGGCAGGATTTGCGCTTTGCCTTTGACCGCCCTGAATACCGGGTGATGTTGGTGGCCGACAAGTTCCAGACCGGCTTTGACCAGCCCAAACTGGTCGCCATGTATGTAGACAAGAAAATCGCCAACCATGTGGAGATTGTGCAGACCTTCGCCCGCCTCAACCGGACGGCACCAGGTAAGGATGAGGTCTTTATCATCGACTTTGTGAACGACCCGGAGAACGTGCGCCAGGCCTTTACCACTTATGACAAGGGCGCTCACATCGACGAAGTGCAAGACCTCAATGTGGTCTATGAGATCAAGGAGCGCCTGGACGAGCACGGCCTGTACGACGAGAAGGACTTGGCTACGTTCAAGGAAGCTCGCTTCAAGACCATCCGCGACATCACCCATACCAAATCGCCACAGCACAAGGCACTGTATGCCGCCACTGCTGGAGCGACGGCCTTGTATAACGACAAGATGAAGATGCTGCGCGATGGCATGGCGACCTGGGAAGCGGCTTTTGAGAAGGCCCGCGCCAAAGGTGATGAGGCGGGCATGAAGTCTGCCGATCACCATCAGGATGAGTACGCCGAGCAAATCAAGGCGCTGATTGGCTTCAAGTCGGATTTGGGGCGTTTTTGTCGTACCTACTCCTATATCGCCCAACTGATTGATTTTGGCGACCCGGAGCTGGAGAACTTCGCCGCCTTCGCCAAGCTCTTGCAAAAGCGTCTATTGCACGAAGCACCTGAAACCGTTGACTTGACCGGCCTGGTGCTCACCGGTTTTGACATCAATGCTCGTTCAGAGAACGCGGAGGACGAAGGCGAAACCCCGGTACTGCAACCGGTAGGTGCAGGCGGTGGTGGTGTGGCAGGCGACAAGCCGAAATTCGTCAAAGAGATTATTGAGCGGCTCAACAGCCTGTTTGGTGAGGCAACGCCGATTCAGGATCAGGTGGCCTTCGTGAATCAGATCTTTTCAATCGCCGGTGAAAGCGATGTGGTGATGGCTCAGGTGGAAAGCAACACCCGCGAACAGGCCATGAAAGGCAACTTGCCTGGCGCTGTTCAGCAAGCGGTGGTACGTGCTTTGTCCAGTCACCAGAAGCTGGCCACCCAGGTGCTCAAGTCTGATCGTCAGGGCATGGCCGCACTGGTTGACGTGGTGTATGACCTGCTGCGCGAAGGCCAAGACATCGACTTGGATATGGATTAAGCCGATGCTTGACCTGCTGAATCTGCCTGGCATAAAACCGGTGGATATGCGCCATGAGAGCAAAGGCCTTGTGATAGTTGCCAAGCCGGAAACGGTCGAGGTGCCGTTATGTGGGGACTGCAACACTCCTATGCACAAACACGGCACGCGCAAAAACAAGTTCATGGACACGCCGTTGTACATGGAGCCCGTCCGTCTTGAAGTTCAGCGCCCGCGCTTTCGATGTGAGTTGTGCGGCAAAATGTCCATGCCGGAGTTGAGTTTTCTGGATGACAAACGCCGAGCCACCAAACGGCTGGTCGATGTCATTCGGCAACAGTGCCTTGGAACCACCTTCCATGCTTTAGCCGAGCAAACCGGCGTGGCGGTGAACACCGTCAAGAACATCGCTCATGACCTCATTGAGGAACTCTCCCAAACCGTTCGCTATGAAACCCCGGTCATCATGGGCATCGACGAAGTGAACCTGGCAGGCGGGTATCGCTGTGTAATTACCAACCTGGCAACCAACAACGTCTTTGATATGTTGGAGCATCGTACTCAAGAGCACCTGAAGCCCTTCTTCAAGGATTTACCGGACGCTGACAAGGTGGAATGGGTCTGTACGGATATGTGGCGGCCCTTCAAACGTTCTTTTGCTCAATACCTGCCCAACGCCAAGCTGGTTATCGACAAATTCCATGTCGTTAAAATGGCCTCCGAAGCGCTGGAAGTTGAGCGCAAGAACTATCAGGCTCAGCTAAGCAAAGAAGACCGGATTTACGTCAAAAAGTCCATTCGCTGGCTCACCCTGAAGCGGCCCGGTAACCTGACGCCCGCAGAACAAAAGGCGCTGGAGGTCGTGAAGCAGGCGATCCCAGAGCTTGCCGTAGCCTATGATTTCAAGGAAGCCTTCTTCTGCATCTACGATGAACCCGACAAGCAGAGCGCTCAGAACGCCTTTGAAGCCTGGGAGAACAGCTTGCCAGACCAAGGGCTAGTGGCATTCAAGAAGCTGGCCAAAACGGTTCACAACCATTACGACGACATCTTTGCCTACTGGGATGCACCATTCCCGATCACTAATGGTTACACCGAAGGGCTCAACGGTTTGATCAAGATGTCCAACCGATTAGGTCGGGGTTACAGCTACCCCATCATTCGAGCAAAGACGCTGTACTCCAAAGAAGCCCGAAAGGTCGGGAGTGGTATTCGAGCAGGTCACGGCAAGGTGGAATATGGGCCGCACATTCCGACGTTGTTGAAACAGGCAGAGAGTGGTGAGCTGGATTAACGCGAGAGAGTTGCATCAGAGAATCCAACCAATGTTAGATTCTGGTGAGGCAGCGAAAAACAGAGAAATCCAACCAGAGGCTACATTTGACCTGATCTCGAATCCAGGGTCAGAGCGAGGGAATTCCAACCCTAGAATGCAAATAGCCGAATATTTAAAGCTCATTCAGGTCAACTCGAACGCTTGGTTCTGCACTTCTTTTTTTCACAATGGCTGCCAGCTCCTGATCGTCCAATCTGTCGAGCATGGCTTCATAAACTTCAGCCGGAACACAGTAAAATGCAGGCTTGTTCCGATTCAAAACAGCAATTGGAAATCCCTCTCCGGAATCCACGGCCGCCATCGGATTCTTTTTGAGCTCTGAAATGCTTGCGGTAACTTCTGAGTAGATTTGATGAGTCATGCGATCACCTAAAGGACCTGTTATTAGGTCTTATTGTGTTAGAGGGTACACATTTTGGCAAGCAAAATGACTGGTTTAAAGGTCTTTTTTAGAGGATATGCGCAATCTTACCAGCGCGGTTGACGATCTATGCTTTTCCGGCCAAGCTCCGGTTGATCTCTGGCAATGTACAGCCCACCCAAAAAACAATCCGTAACACTGAGACACAACTCACAAACAGACATGTCGAGAGCAAATACGTAATCTAAAGCCGTGGATTCAAGCAGTATCCCCCATGGCGGAGGAGCCGTGCAGTACCTCCGCCGCCATATGGGCGATGAGTTCACAGGATTAACGAATTTTTTCAGGCACTTTCGTTCTTTCCGTGTTTTCAGGCCAGCTTTTTAGCTGGCCTTTTTATTTGGCCTGAGTCCCGCCCCGCTTCTCCTGTATACTCGGCAACAAACGACGACAACAAAGCCGTACCGTATAACCATGACAACTCCCGGAACCGTCTCCGTCGCTGCCCTGCGCCAATACGTCCGTGCCGCCGAAGCCTCGGGCATCGATATCCGCCCTCTTGTTACCCGTGCCGGACTGGATCCCGCCATCCTGGAAACCGATGACGACCGCATCAACGGCGAACAGTTCCAGAACTTCATCCGCCAGCTCGTCGACATGGCCAACAACCCCATCCTCGGCCTGGAAACCGGCGATTTCGTGCAACCCGGCTCCTACAGCGTGCTCGGCTACATCACCATGAGCTGCTCCACCCTGGGCGAAGCCGTGGCGCGAATTGCCCCGTTCGAAAAACTGGTCGGCGACATGGGCACCACCCGCCTGTCCGTGCATGGCGATACCCTCAAACTGACCTGGCACTGCAACTACGACGATCGGGTGGTGCGCCCGCACCTGGTGGATAACGTGTTTGCCTCCTGGATCAACTACGCCCGCTGGCTGGCAGATGACACCACCACTGCGCCAACCGCCGTCCAGTTGCGCCGGCAATCGCCAGACCCAAAGCAGGAAGCCGCCTACCATCAGCGCTGGCACTGCCCTGTCGTGTTCGGGGCCGAGGAGGACTGCATCACCCTCCCCAAAGCCCTGCTGGACAGCCGCCTCCGCCAGCCCGACCCGCTGCTGCGCAAAACCCTGGAAGCCCATGCCCTCACCCAACTGGCATCCCTGGAAACCGACAGCGATCTGACCACCCGGGTGAAACACTGCATCCAGAAGCAGCTCAACCAAGGCATCACCCGGCAAGACCTCGTGGCCGAAGACCTCGGCCTCACCAGCCGCACCCTGCAACGAAAACTGAGCCAGGAAGGCGTGTCATACCAGCGCTTACTGGATGAAGTGCGGCAACAGATGGCGGAGGATTACCTGCGAAACAGCGACATGGCGATACCGGATATTGCGCTGAGGCTGGGGTATAGCGAGACCACGTCGTTTCACCGGAAGTTCAAGGTAGTGGCGGGGAAGACGCCCGGGGAGTTTCGGCGTGGGGAATCGTGAAGATGGGGTCAGATGAACGGAGTTCATCAGACCCCGGAGCAACTCAGGGGTCTGAAGAAAACCTTCTTCTGACCCCAACTTAGACTCAACCCCAAAGTGAAAGCATAAAAAAAGGGGTCAGATGAAAGCGTTCATCTGACCCCGTCTTAAACCCTACCTCAGAGCTTCCGCCCCTTACTGGCCGCAATCCGCAACCGCAATGCATTCAGCTTGATAAAGCCTTCCGCATCCTTCTGATCATACGCACCCTGATCTTCCTCAAAGGTGGCGATCTTCTCGTCGAACAGGGAATCGTCAGACTTCCGGCCAACCACGTCCACGTTGCCCTTATAGAGCTTCAGGCGAACGGTACCGTTGACGTATTCCTGGGTGTTGTCGATCAGCGCCTGCAGAGCCTCACGCTCCGGGGACCACCAGTAACCGTTATAGATCACCTCGGCGTAGCGCGGCATGATGCTGTCTTTCAGGTGGGCCACTTCGCGGTCCAGGGTGATGGACTCGATGGCACGGTGCGCACGCAGCATGATGGTGCCGCCCGGGGTTTCGTAGCAGCCGCGGGACTTCATGCCCACGTAGCGGTTCTCGACGATGTCGATCCGGCCGATACCATTGGCGCCGGCCACCTTGTTCAGGTGCTCCAGAACCTCGTGGGGCTTCATGGCCTGACCATCGATGGCAACGATGTCGCCCTTCTCATAGGTCAGCTCAATGTAAGTCGGCTTGTCCGGCGCGTCTTCCGGAGCAACACTCCAGCGCCACATGTCTTCCTCGGCTTCCGCCCAGGGATCTTCCAGGTTGATGCCTTCGTAGGAGATGTGCAGAAGGTTGGCATCCATGGAGTACGGGCTCTTGCCCTTCTTCTTCTCCACCGGAATGTTGCGCTCGTCGCAGTAGGCCATCAGCTTCTCGCGGGAGTTCAGATCCCACTCACGCCAGGGCGCAATCACCTTCACACCCGGCTTCAGCGCGTAGGCACCCAGCTCGAAACGCACCTGGTCGTTACCCTTGCCGGTGGCACCGTGGGAAATAGCATCCGCACCGGTCTCGTTAGCAATCTCGATCAGCCGACGGGAAATCAGCGGGCGGGCAATGGACGTACCCAGCAGGTACTCACCTTCATAAACGGTGTTGGCGCGGAACATCGGGAACACGTAATCGCGCACAAACTCCTCGCGCAGATCCTCGATGTAGATCTCCTTCACGCCCAGCGCTTCCGCCTTCGCACGCGCCGGCTCCACTTCCTCGCCCTGGCCGATGTCGGCAGTGAACGTCACTACCTCACAGTTATAGGTATCCTGCAACCACCGCACGATCACGGAAGTATCCAGGCCACCGGAATAGGCCAGAACCACCTTTTTGATATCAGACATGCCCTTGCTCCAGACTGAACAGAATGGATGTGTTGAAAAGAAGAGCAATATTGTACGGAAGTGCGGGAGGAAAGGCTATTGGGCGAATGGTGGGGGCGTGGCACAGGGGTCTGGCGCGGCAGCGGAGTCTGGTTGGGCACTGGGGTCTGAAGAAAACTTTCTTCTGACCCCGAGTTAGCAGCTCAACCCCCCCTCCAGCATCTTGCGATTTGAGTAAAAAAGGAATATTTTTTACTCATGGATGAGTTTGAGTTCGACAAAACCAAAAGCCAAGCGAACCTAGATAAGCACGGAATTGATTTCGTAGCTGCCCAAGGGCTATGGAAGGATCCATACCTGCTGGAAATCCGAGCAAAATCAGAAGACGAGCCAAGATTCGTGCTGATAGGCAAGATTGGTGAAGAGCATTGGTCCGCTGTCGTTACCTACAAGGAAGGTCGTATTCGCCTGATTTCTGTCAGGCGTTCCCGTAAGAAGGAGGTTGAGCTCTATGAAAGCTGAAAACTTCGATAAAAAATTTGAGGAAGATCAGGAAGATATTGTTGATATCCTCGACCTGTCTTCTGCTCGCCGTGTTAATCAGGAACAAAAACGAATCAACGTTGATTTTCCAGCCTGGGTTGTAGAGTCGTTGGATCGCGAGGCGGCGCGCATTGGCGTTACCCGCCAATCGATCATCAAGGTGTGGCTGGTTGAGCGTTTACAGGCAGAGTCTGCTAATAAGCCGCTCAATGGTGACGCCACAGGCGGCGCACATTAGAGGAGCGGTAGATCTCTACTCAGAAGCTGGATGGAACTTGGGGGCAGAAAAAAGCGTTCTTCAGACCCCTCTGCCCATCAACCCCCTGTGCGCCATCACACATAAGGAATCAACGACTCTCCATAAAAATGCAACTCTTCCAAAACATGCCGCTTCTCCGGCGTCAGCTGCGGATCGGCCGCCAGGCGCTGCAGCTCGTGGGCATAGGCCTCCAGCGACCGCCAGCCCTTCTTAGGGTGCATCAGCCGCTCGGAGCGGAACTGCTCCCAGCGCTCCATCTCCTCGCCGATCAGGGTGCTGGGGTAATTCCGGGCGCGATATCGGAACACCAGCTCCTGCAGCCGGTCATCCTCGAACCGCACTTCCTGCTCTCCCAGCGTCTCCACCGGCTGGCTCAGCAGCCAGTTCAGTTTTTCCCGATCGGTCTTGCTGATAAACCCACCGGCATAGAGCTGCTCGTCCGGATCGGTCAGGTCACTGCCCTCAAAATCCTGGTCAAACGCCTGGGCAATGCGAGCCGGAAGATCCGGCGCCTTGCGCAGCTTGGCCAGGTTGGCACGCAGTACATCGCCATCCAACTCCAGCTCTTCCAGTCGCTCGGCCGAGAGCGTTGACAACATATTCGCCGGCGCCAGCACCGGGCATTTGTTCAGCTGCACGCCCTTGAGCGGGAACCGGCTCACACCCTCCCCCAACTCCGCCTGGGAGGTAAACACCCGCTCACGAATCTGCTCCGGCGTAGCCGCAATCAGCTCGTCGGGGTCTTCCCGCAGGTCATAGACAATTACCAGATTCTTGTTGGTGGGGTGGTCCGCCACTGGCGCCACCATCGCACAACAGCCCCGGCTGGCCGGGTATTTGGCGGAAATATGAAACACCGGCTTCATGGTCCCGGTATCCAGCATCTGCCGGGCCGAGTGCTTGTCTTTATTCTGCAACACAAAGTCGAACAGCTTGGGCTGCTTTTCCTTGATCAGCTTGGCCACCGCAATGGTCGCCTCCACATCCGACATGGCATCGTGGGCACTCTCGTGGGCAATGCCATTGGCCACCGTCAGCTCCTCCAGCTTGAAACTGGGGCTGCCGTCTTCCTTCTTCGGCCAGTTGATCCCCTCGGGCCGCAGCGCGTAAGTCAGCCGCACCATATCAATGATGTCCCACCGGGAATTCCCGTTCTGCCACTCCCGGGCATAGGGATCGCGAAGGTTCCGATACAGCGTGTGCCGCGTTACCTCGTCATCAAATCGCAGGCTGTTGTACCCGACCACACAGGTTCCCGGCTGACTGAACGCCTCGTTGATTTGGGCAATGAATTCCGCTTCCGGGTAGCCCTCTTCCACCGCTTTCTGTGGCGTAATCCCGGTAATCAGGCAGGCTTCAGGTGACGGCAGGTAATCGTCCGTCGGCTTGCAGTAGATCACCAGCGGATCCTCAATAATATTCAGATCCGCATCCGTCCGAACCCCGGCGAACTGTGCAGGCCGGTCATGCACCGGATCGACACCAAAGGTTTCGTAATCGTGCCAGTAGAATGAGCGGATCAAATGCAACCTCCTAAGAACGCAGAATGCAGGAGTTTAGAACGAAAAACGGATTTGAAACAAACAGCTCCCGTCTGGTTGTGCCTTGAACAGCCTCTTAAGGCCTTCAAACCCCCGCTACAAAGCCGTCCCTCAACACTTATGCTCACATGACATATGCATATTCGAATTCAATATAGATTTTTTATAGGCTCTCGGCCCAGACCAACTGACAACACCTTTAGGATGAAATCGCGCGCAACATTTTATCTCACCGGCCGGAGAGATCTTCCAATGACCTAACTATCAGGAATATTTAACATGCATCTAAACCAACATCCGCTATCCGAGGACAACGTTCGGGAGTTTGCAGCCGGCGTTTTACGCAACCAGGCTCCTTCAACACTCCAAAAATATAAGCAAATTGCTAGTCGTTTAGTCGACAAGGAGTGGATCGATTATTGCGTGGAAAGGGACCTACGAAGAAACACGGCCAAGACCGTACGGGCCGCATTTCGATATTTCGAGGCACACCGCCTCGCGACGATAATCGGATATATTGACCGCTATCGAAACGAGGAGAGGCATCATCTAGCCGAGGCATGGTCTTTCCTTTTATTGGAACTACTTTACCCGAATCTTTTGGATGCGCTAGATAAGAGCTACACACCAAAGGTTGAGCGGAAAAAGAACTCCAAGCGAAAGGCACTGAAGGGAAAGCCGAAAAACTGGCGAGAAGTCGTTATTCAAAAGCTTCAACCTGAGGATTGGTTGTTGGGCCAAATATACGCGATGACAGGCTGCAGGCCCGCAGAAACGGCCAAGGGTATTGAGCTCAAAGTTGTGGAGGTCGGGCTCGAAGTGACAATCAAGGGAGCGAAGGTCAGTGATTTAACGGGCGGCGGACAGCCTGAACGAATTATTACGGTCTCGGCACTTAACCCTTTCGCCCAAGAGGTCATCTCGGTGATGTCGCACACCCGACGTCCCGAAATTGAAATAATGTGCCCAAATCCGGACTCTTTCAGAAAGCGTTTTAAAAAAGTGGTGACCGCACTTGGCTGGCCAGAACTTGCTCCGTATTGTTTTCGACACCAGTTTTCAAGCGACCTCAAAAGCGCCAACCAAAACACTACTTTGTTGTCTCTGGCTCTAGGGCATCGTTCCGGGAAATCGCGCAGCGCCTATGGCCACTTCGCTCAAGGGCGGAGGGCCAGAGGAGGTAGCGGAATGCTAGTGAAGGTTGAGGCCACGTACCCTGTAAGGGAGGACACCAACACACTGGATAGCTCACTTGAAGATATTCCTGACGATTCTTCCTCTCAGGATCCTTCTCTCGGTTAAGAGGATGATGCTCTATTAATTTAAGGTTGTGATTTAACTGCGGACAGGCAGACATGGATGCGGCCTGTCCTACAGTCATCTGGCGCTCCGCATTTCATCAAGATCACCCTCCCACTTTATTTCGCCCCGCAACTGACAAATTTCCTTCTGCCTGCTCACCTGTACCAACAGCTTCAAGCCCTTCTCGACAGCTTCTTTTTTGGTTTCGCAACCCGATGCCTTCAAAGCTGCGGCCATCAATTCGTCGTCTATGACAATGTTCGTTCTCATGCCGCTCCTCTGTGCAGAAACAGACCAATATATACACAACTTAGGGCTTCACAGATACGGATACGATTACAATTAACTTCAGAGCGACAATCACCGTCCGAGAACCCCCCCCTGTTTACGCCGCACCCTGCTTAGCGTCTCGATACAGCATCGCCTCGATACTCAAATGGTAATCCAGCGTCTCCCATTCGATCCCCGTGCCGTCACAAATGAAGCGGTACTTCCGAAATTCGGAAATTGAAGCCCGCTCAAGTTCGGGATACCAGGAGACCGGAGTTGAAATAACCCGGCCATCCTCCAACTCCACATGAAGATACCGATCGTCAATATGGACATCCTTTCCTTTTAAACCAGGCATCCCACCTCTCCTGAAATTCAACCCGATAAATTTCAATGATCCTGAGGCATTCTTTCAGTCCCTGATTCTTCAGGGAACTGTAATTCACTCTCTGGCAAAGGGGTCTGAAGAAAACCTTCTTCTGACCCCAACTTCCGGCCGAACTCGGAGCCAAGGTCCAAGACGGGGTCAGAAGAAAGCTTTCTTCAGACCCCTCGTGCAACACAGGCAACCCTAGAACAGACTCTCTCCCAAATCCGTCTGGTGCGTCCGCAACCGCGGCACCCCGGCTCCAGTCAAAGTACTCATATCCACCGTCATATTGGTCGGCAGGTTAATAAACACCCCCTGCCCAGCCTCAATTACATTGGCCCCGTCGGGACTCTGCCACTTCACATCCTCGCGCTGGAAACCTATAAAGAAATCATCGGTGAAGCCGGTTCCACCGGAGCCATTATCAGCACCGACAATAAGCGAACGCAATTGGGATAAAGCAGCGCATGTTTCGCCGGGCACACAGGCACCATTTGCGTCAGCGATACCAATCTGCGTTGCACGCTTTGTGGTTTCGAGATTATCTGGCCCGAACAGGGTCGCCTGCTGAGGGTTTCCCGAAGAGTCATTGATCACCAGACCAATATCGCCACTGAAGGAGGTGGTATTTGAAGAAACAGACCCCCGAGCCTGCTTGAACCCCATCCGGAACCCAGAAAGCCGGCCAACCGAGTTATCCGGATTCACCTCATCCGGATCCACCGCCAGCTCGATATAGGGATCATAGGCTTCGAAAGGAACGGCTTCACCGGCCGCGTAGGTCACGCCGTCGTACTGGGCGCCGTCGCCCTCCCGGGCAATATGGCCCAGCGCCACATGGCTGGCAGCAAAATCCGCCCCACCATCAATCTGGCCGACCACGACATCATCGATATTGACCCTGGTCTCGATATCCATATTCAGGGTCATCCGCGTGAACTCATGCCCGGAGGCCGTGGTGTCCACAGGAAGGTTCTCAATGTTCATAAAAGCCTGCCCTGTCACCTCGCCCATCCTTTCCTCGGAAATGGGCTCAAGCTCTGCATGGGCAACGGGCGCCAAACCCAGGCAGAACACGGCAAGGGCAGCGTATCCATACGCTTGCTGTTTCATAGGTTGTATCTCGGATTGTTGATTCAAGAGCCAGTTTCGACGCCCGACTCCACTGCCACCGCGGCTTATTTTTCTTTTTACCAGCGATCGCAGGCGGCCACTTTGTATTCTTTTTGATCAGCCACGGAAGCACTATATCCGAGAAGCCATGGCGGGTGGTGTGCGGCTATTCACAATCGAGGGAAGGAAATGTGGAGGAAGAGCGTGAAGCAGGCACAGGGCTCTGCGGCCGACTCAGAGGTCTTGGCTCAGGGGTCTGATGAAAGCCTTCATCTGACCCCATTTTCAGGCCAAACTCACAGTCACAGTCCAAGACGGGGTCAGAAGAAAGTGTTCTTCAGACCCCAGGTGCACGCCACTCAGCCCGAGGTCCGGCGCCGAACCAGCCCCAGGGCCAACAACCCAATTGAAAGTAATCCAATGGTACCCGGCTCAGGCACGCTGGCCACCGGCGGCTTGTCAGGTGCTGGCGGCGCCGAATAAATCGCACCCACGGCATCAATATCCGCCCCTACAGTGCTGCCGCCCTGCCCGTCCTTGTCCGGGTCATCAATCAGTTGCACCGCATCGAACAACAGCGAGCCCGCGGTAAACCCACTGAAGATTGCGTCGATATCCAGGGAGGAGGTCGAACCATTCACAGATCCAATCTCGAAGAACCCGTCACCATTGATGTCATAGCTCGAGCCCAAAAGATCGAAGGTATCCAGCGTCGGCCGGATCGCAACAAAGGTATCCTCCACATCCGGGCCAATCTCGAAGATGTGAAGGTCATAGGCATCGTCGCCACTGTTGGTGAGCGAATTATCAGTAAAAACCAGCTCAATCAGACCGCCACTTCCGAGAGAAACCGAGCCAACCGAACCGGTATAATCCGGAGCACCCAGCGCCTCCGCAGGATCCATATAATTCGGATCCGTCGGCCCAGCCTCATCACTGTAGGACGGATCATAATCAAGAACCCCATCGGCAAAACTCACATCCCCATCCGGAAACGTAATCCCGTCATAGGTCACCGGCACCGCAAACACCCTGGCCGAAAACGCCAGCGCCAGAATGATCAAACCAGCCTGCATCAATCGAACATATCCCTGCATGGTGTTACTCCATAACTCCTTATGAATTAGTAATGTGCATCAGTCCGAAGGCAGGAACCATTCCGGTTACCGGGAATAACGCTCATTACGGGCATTTACATCCCACCATGAACCCGCCCAGACCGGCATCCGTTAAAAATGTCGACACGAGCAAAGGGGGACACGAGGCCGGCACAGGGGTCTGATGAACAGCACAGGGGTCTGAAGAAAACCTTCTTCTGACCCCGATTTCAGGCCAAACTCCGAGCCACAGTCCAAGACGGGGTCAGAAGAAGGTTTTCTTCAGACCCCAAGCCCCTCATCCCAACTAGAGGATAAACTTGTCATTATCCTCTATGAGGTATATCGTAAAAATTATCCGCCCAAGGGTATAGCCATGAAAATCACCTCGCCCGAACAATTAGCCCAAGCCCTCAAAAACGCCCGAAAGGAACTTGGCCTGACCCAACAAGCGGCAGCCGATCTGGTTGGCATCAAACAGGCCACCGTATCAGCGCTCGAAAACAACCCGGAGAACAGTCGCCTGGAAACACTCTTCAAGTTACTGGCCGCCCTGAATCTCGAGCTAAAGCTTTCCGAGCGTGGCACGGCTGAGCAGACATCCGGCTGGGACCAGGAGTGGTAAATCATGCCGCAACTCATCGTCGCCCTTAACGGCCTTCATGTCGGCGCACTGACCCTGGACCGCTCCGGAGGAATGGAATTCCAGTACAACGCAGAATGGCTAGACAGGCCCGGTGCACGCGCCATCTCGCTTTCACTACCCTTGTCACGGTCACCCTACAGGGGTGAGCTGGTCTACAATTTTTTCGACAACCTCCTGCCAGACTCAGACGCCATTCGCGCACGGATGCAAGCCCGGTTCAAAATCCCATCCCGGCACCCGTTCGACCTACTGTCCACCATTGGCCGCGACTGCGTGGGCGCCATCCAGCTTTTCCCCGGGAACGCATCCATTCCGGATGTCAGGGCAGTAACCGCCGAGCCGCTGGATACCCAAACCATTGCAAATTTACTCAAGGGTTATCGAGACGCGCCCCTCGGAATGACAGGCGAACAGAATTTCAGAATTTCCCTGGCAGGAGCACAAGAGAAAACAGCCCTACTGTGGCACAACAACCAGTGGCAGCGCCCTGTCGGCAGCACACCGACAAGTCACATCTTCAAGCTTCCAATCGGGTTCCTCGACCACAGCAACATCGACCTTCGGGAAAGCGGCGAGAATGAATGGCTTTGCCTACACATTCTGAAAGCCTTCGGCGCCCCCGTTCCCAACGCGGAACTCGCCGAATTCGCAGACCAGAAGGTATTGATTGTCGAGCGCTTCGATAGGCGCTGGTCTGGTGACGGTTCCTGGTTAATAAGGCTTCCCCAGGAGGATTTTTGCCAGGCATTGGGTGTCGCCCCTGCCATCAAATATGAAAGCGATGGCGGACCGGGTATCCGGGAGGGAATGGAACTGTTACTTGGCTCCCAACAGGCAAACCTGGATCGCGAGCGTTTTTTCAAAGCACAGATCCTGTTCTGGCTATTGGGCGCTATCGATGGGCATGCCAAGAACTTCAGCCTGTTCATAGAACCAGGCTCCGCTTACCGCATGACGCCTCTGTACGATGTCATATCTGCTTACCCACTGATGGCGCAAGGAAGCCTCCCGCCAGAAAGAGCCCAAATGGCCATGGCGGTCCGGGGCCGAAACAAACACTACCATTGGAACCGAATTCAGCCCCGACATTTCCTGAGCACTGCAAAACAGGTCGGATACTCAATCAGCCACGCCAAAGAACTAATCAAAGAAATCTCAGCCCAGACAGAGCGCGTCATTACCGAAATAGAGGCAATGCTGCCCGGGGGCTTTCCTGAACATGTCAGCGGGCCGATTCTGGAAGGGATCAGGAAGCAAGGCGAAAAGCTCGCGAGCACTTCAGAGGGTTAGACACAGGAGTCCAAAGATGACGCAGAGGCCTGTCCGGCACAGGGGTCTGATGAAATCCTTCATCTGACTCCATTTTCAAGCCAAACTCAGAGCCAGCTTTCAAAAAGGGGTCAGAAGAAGGCGTTCTTCAGACCCCAATTCCCAACCCCGTGACAAAGATCACAGCCTCACTCCCGATAACCCCCTAAAGTCCCGCCCCAAAGTAACCCAGCAGTCACAAGGATGTGATGAAATGCCCCGCACCCAACGCTTCTGCCCCGCCGGCATCCCCCAACACATCGTCCAACGCGGCAACAACCGCCAGGTCATCTTCCGCGGCAACAGCGATCAGGCCTTTTATACAAATCTCATGAAAAACTACGCCGAAGAACACCGCGTCTCCCTCCATGCCTGGGTATTGATGGACAACCACGTCCATTTTCTGGCCACGCCGGAAACGGATAAAAGCATCTCATTATTCATGCAGGCCATCGGCCGGCGATATGTCCGCTATTTCAATCGCAGATATGACCGCACCGGCAGTTTATGGGAAGGCCGGTTCCCCCTCTGTCAGCCTAGTTGTCCAGTAGGCGGTTTCGCCTGAATTTAACCAATCAGGGGCGGCATGGGAGCATTCATGCCACGCTATTCCGAAG
>NZ_QNRO01000007.1 GCF_003315345.1 Marinobacter pelagius | reverse complement strand
GAACTCAACTACGGAGTCGATCTATCAACCATCTGAGGGTGGTATCAGATTGATGGGGTGAAGGTGCCCCATCAACCATTAAATCCGTATACCCTAAAAAAGCACCGGGCCTGGCCCGGTGCAAAGACTGACAACAGATCGTCAGGTGGGAGCAATTCAAACAACGTCAGTCACTGACCGGGCTTTCCTTCATGGCCGCGTGCATGCGGCGACGGAGAATCGGACCAACCACCACCGGCAGCAACAGTCCCAGGCCGGCTACCAGCCAAAGCCCGATGGCCAGCGGGCTGGACCACAATATGCTCCAGTTCCCGTCCGACAGTACCAGGGCATGCCCCAGGTTCTTCTCCATCTCCGGTCCCAGCAGCAATCCGAGGATGATCGGTACCAGCGGAATTTCCAACTTGCGCAGGAAGTAGCCGGCAACACCGAAGGCCACCATGAAGTACAGATCAAACGTGCTGTGGCTGATCGAGTAAACCCCCACGAACGCCACCATGGTCACGATGGGCAACAGATACATGGGAGGCACCGACAGCAGCTTCACAAAGAAACCCACGAGCGGAATGTTGAGCACCAGCAGCAGCACGTTGCCGATCAGCAGGGCGGCAATGACGCCCCAGACAATGTCGGCGTTCTGGGTGAACATCAACGGGCCCGGCGTGATATTCAGGGAGATCAGCATCGCCAGCAGCACCGCGGTGGTTCCACTGCCCGGCACACCCAGGGTCAGCATGGGCACCAGAGCGCCGGACGAGGCCCCGTTATTGCCAGCCTCCGGAGCGGCCACACCCCGGATATCGCCGTCACCGAAGGTTCCCTTCTTGCCCAGCGCCTGCTTCTCCAGCGTGTAGCTGATAAAGCTGCCCAGAGATGCTCCGGCGCCCGGCAGAACACCGGCGATAAAGCCCAGAATTCCTCCGCGGAACTGGGTCGGGATGGTACTGATCAGTTCCTTGAAGCTCAGGGTGATCTTGCCGACGCTCATCTTCTTGCGCCCGCCACCAATACGCGCTTCCACAAAGAACAGCAGCTCGGAAATCGCAAACAGGCCGACAATAGCAAGGATGAAGTCGATACCCTCGTACAGCTCCAGAATGCCAAAGGTGTAGCGCTGGGTGCCGGTGGAGATATCAATGCCGACGGTGGACACCATGATACCCAGAGTCGCCGCAATCACCGTTTTCATGGGGTTCTTGCCGGTAATACCACCGAGGGTGGCGAACGCCAGCATGAACAGGGCAAAGTACTCCGCCGGACCGAACGTGAGGGCAAACCTCGCCAGAATCGGCGCCAGCATGATCAGGCCAATGGTGCCGATCAGACCTCCGGTGAAAGACGCTATGGCCGAAATCGCCAGGGCGTCCGCCGCCCGGCCCTTCTGGGCCATGGGATAGCCGTCCAGGCAGGTCATCATGGCCGGTTCATCACCCGGAATATTCAGCAGGATGGACGAGATCCGTCCACCGTACATGGCGCCGGCATAGACCGCCGTCAGCAGGATCATCGCCGTTTCAGGGGGCAGGCCCAGGGTAAAGGCCAGGGGGATCAGGATAGCCACACCGTTGGCCGGGCCAAGGCCCGGCAGGCAGCCAATGAGGGTACCCACGAAGGCGCCAAACAGCGCAAACATCAGGTTGTAGGGGGTCAGCGCAACCGCAAACCCGTCCATCAGAAAGCCAAGCGTCTCCATCAGTGCACCTCCAGCAGACCGCCGGGCAGGCTCAGGGACAGACCGTAGTTGAACAGCACGAACACCACCACAGCACTGATCAGGCCGGTCAGAAAGGCCCGCAGTAGAGAACCGCCCATTCGCCAGCTAAGGGTCCCCACCGCCAGAGTGGTGGAAATCACAAAGCCGAGGGGCTCCAGCAGCAGGGTGTAAACCACCAGCACCACCAGGGCAATCACCAGCTCCAGGGCGGATTTGCCCACCGGCCACTGGGCATCGGGGTCCGGCTTGATCATCAGGTACAGGCTTCCCGCCACCAATACGACCGACAGGATGGTGGGGAAGGTTTCCGGGCCCACGCCCTCGGCGCCGCCGAATGGCTCGGGCCACTGTTGGGCGGCCCAGCCATAGGCAACGGCGAGGACCAGAAGGCCCAGGCCGAGAATGCGATCACCAAAGCTGGTCATTTCAGCAGTCCGATTTCACGGGACAGCTGTTCGATGTCCTGGACCTGCTTGCTGACAAATTCATCAAACTTGTCCGCGGGCGGATGGAACGGAATCAGGCCATTGCTCTTCATCACTTTTTTCCATTCCTCGCTGGCGTACAGCTTGTCGATGGCATTGATCCAGTACTCCTTGGCCGCCTCATCAGCACCCTTGGGCATGTAGAAGCCACGCCAGTTCGGACCCACGGAATCGATCCCCTGCTCCCGGGCGGTCGGAATATCACCGAACTTGCCGGGCAGGCGTTCCTCGGCCAGCACTGCAAGAACCCGCAGATCGCCGGATTCCATGAAGCCCGTGGCCTCGGAGATGTCGCCGGTGAAGGCGTCGACCTGGCCGCCGACCACCTGGGTCATGGCCTCACCACCGTTGTTGTAGGACAGGTAGGGAATGCGGGGCAAATCGTCAGCGCCTGCGGCTTTGGCGGTAATCAGCACTTTCAGGTGATCCCAGCCACCCCGGGCACTGCCACCGGCAAACTTGACGGACCGGGGATCCTCGCTGACGGCATCCATCAGGTCGTTCAGATCCTTGTACTCGGAGTCCTTGCCCACGGCGATGATGCCGTAATCAGCACCCAGGGCGCCCACCCAGGTCACCATATCGGCATTCATGCCGGGGAACTGCTTCTGGGCCAGACGTGTGGTGGTCGCGGTAGACGCGGCGACCAGCAGATTATTATCCTCGGAGCGTTTGCTCACGGTGTGGGCGAAGGCCACGCCACCACCGGCGCCCGCCATATTCACGGTCTGCACGGAGCCATCCACCATGCCCAGCTCCTGCAGCACGTTACCCACGCTACGGCAGGTAAAATCCCAACCGCCGCCGGGATCGGCCGGTGCCAGGCATTCGACTTTTCCGGAAGGTTCCCACGCCAGGGCTGACATGGAGACGGCTGCCGCCGCCACAAAAGACAGAGTTCGCTTGATAAACATGGTTGTCACCTCATCAACTTGTTTTTGTCACCACTCCTGAGGCAGGCCCGTGTTGGCCGGGTCCCTGGCATTGGAGTACCAGAGGAGTGATTGAACGCAGGTTAATAGGTAAAACCCGATACACTGAAGCTTGTGAACGTAAAGCCTTTTAAAAGCGTAAAGCCCATTTTGTGCATAAAAATCACGGGCATGTGCCTTGGCGATCCAGTACCCTGAAAACGAACGAAAACAACTAAATTCCTGGCCCGTGTTGCAAAAAACCAAGCTGAAAACCCGAATGATCCTCACCCTGGGGTTGCTCGGCGCGCTGCAGACCATTCTAATCGGCGGCTTCGCCGGCTACTACCTCAGTGAGTCCCTGTATGAGGAAATCGGCCAACGTGCCCTGATGGTCTCCAAGACCGTAGCCGCCTCACCCACGGTCATCACGGGTGTCAGATCCCGGGATATTCCGGAGCTCAACCGCCTCGCCCGGCACCTGGCCGACACCAACGAAGCCCTGTTCATCGTTATCGGGGACCATGAGGCGATCCGGCTCGCCCATCCGGACCCTGACCGAATCGGTTTTTCCATGGGCGACGATGACGGTGACTATGGCCGCAAAGCGTTGATTGAAGGCAAAGCCTATGTCGCCAGGGCCAAGGGCAGCCTCGGCGAGTCCATGCGGGGTAAGGCTCCCGTCATTGATCCTGCAACCGGCGACATCATAGGGATCGTGTCCGTGGGCTACAGCCTTGGACAGGTGGAGGCAACCATTAGCCGCTACAACTTCGTACTTTACGGCGTGGTTGGCTTGATGCTTCTGGTCACGGTTATCTCCGCCATCGTTATTGCCGGCCGCTTCAAGCGGGCAATATTCGGGCTGGAGCCGGAGGAAATAGCGGGCCTTTTCCGGGAACGGGAAGCCACTCTGCAATCGGTACGTGAGGGCATCATTGCAGTCAACCGGAACGGCATTATCACCACGGTAAACCGGGCGGCCTACGAGACCCTCAACCTTCCCGACGATGAGCCCCTGGCAGGCAAGCCCATCCTGGACATACTTCCCGAAAGTGCCCTGATGTCTGTCCTGGAATCGGGCAAGCCGGACTTCGACCGGGAAATCTGGTTGCGTGGCCGGCAGATGGTGGTCAACCGTTTGCCGGTGCGCCAGGGCGATGAAATCATCGGCGTCGTGGCCAGTTTCCGGCTGCGGAACGAACTGGACCAGGTCAGCCGCCAGCTCACCCGGATCCAGCAGTACGCGGACACCCTGCGCAGCCAGACCCACGAGTATTCCAACAAACTGCACACCATCGCCGGCCTGATCCAGATCGGCGCCAATGAGGAGGCACTGAACCTTATCGGGAACGAGGTCAGTGACCACCAGGCCCTGTTACACCTGTTGCTGGAGGCTGTGCCCGATCCGGTCATCGCCGGCTGTCTGCTGGGCAAGTACAATCGTGCGCGGGAAATGGGGCTGCACCTGGACATTGATCCAGACAGCCAGATGGTGGATATTCCGGATACCCTGCCCCGGGACCAACTGGTGAGTGTTCTGGGCAACCTGATCGATAATGCCCTGGAGGCAACCCGGCAGAAGGTCGGGGGTGGTGGCCGGGTTCGATTGTCCATGACCGATCTGGGCGCAGAGCTGATCTTCGAGGTTGAGGACCAGGGCCCCGGTGTGCCGGAAGACGCCCAGCGCAGAATCTTCGAGCGCGGAGTCAGTACCAAGGGCGAGGAGCATGGCATTGGCCTGCATCTCGTCCAGCAGTTTCTGAACCGGTGGGGAGGATCGGTCACGGTCGAGAATCTGCAGGAAGGAGGCAGCCGGTTCACGCTCTATCTACCCAAACGACAGGAAGAGAGAAACCGCTTTTGACACCGATTCGGCTTCTGATTGTTGAAGATGACCACAGGATCGCAGAGATCCAGCGGCGCTTCGTTGAACGCCTGGACAACGTCGAGCTGTGTGGAATCGCCCACACCCTGGCCGACGCCCGGGATCTTGTGGATGTCATGGAACCGGAGCTCATATTGCTGGACGTCTATTTCCCGGACGGTAATGGTCTCGAGTTGCTGCGAGAACTGCGGGCCCGGGACAGCGGCTGCGACGTCATCCTGATCACGGCAGCCAAGGAGGTGGAAACCCTTCGCAGCGCACTGCGCGCAGGCGTCTTCGATTACATCCTCAAACCCCTGGTGTTTGAACGCCTGCAAGAGGCTGTAAACCGTTACCGTAAGCATCTGGAGAAGCTTTCCGCCCTCAACCAACTGGCACAGAGGGAGGTGGACGCCCTGCTACCCCGGGGCACTCACGACACCGACCAGCCGCATCAGGAACGTCTGCCCAAGGGTATTGATGGTCTTACCCTGGACAAAATCCGCGACGTTGTCGCCGGCGGCGGGCACTGGAGCGCGGAGGAAATGGGAGCCCGGATTGGCGCATCACGAACAACCGCCCGACGCTACCTGGAATATCTGGTCGGTACCGGAGAGCTGAGCGCCGAGGTAAGCTATGGTACTGTGGGACGACCGGAGCGGCGTTACTGCCTGAAAACCTAGCCGCCGTTTTTGTTGTTATCAGGACACACACCTTGAGACCACTGATCCTGGGCCTTCTCGCCCTTTTCCTGCTCACCGGCTGTCAGGAATCCCCGACCGGCCGCAACCAACTTGCCCTCGTGCCCGATGCCGTGATGGCCGACATCGGCCAACAGAGCTTTGCCCAGATGAAAGAACAGAACCCGGTCCTGGAAGACCCTGGGGGCAATCGCCTGGTGCAGTGCATCGCCGACGAACTGGTGCAGGCGGCTTCCGCCCAGTTCCCCTCGGTAGACATGCCAAGAAGCTGGGAAGTGGTGGTTTTCCGTAACGACACGCCGAATGCCTTCGCCCTGCCCGGCGGGAAGATCGGCGTTCATACCGGCCTGCTCCGGGTGGCAGAGACTCCGGCGCAACTGGCCACGGTCATCGGCCACGAAGTGGCTCACGTGCTCGCCGACCACGGTAATGAACGACTGACCCAGGAACTCGGTCTCAAGGCCGCCCTGTTTGTCGTCGGCCTGTTCACCGAAAGCGAAATCGCGGAAGACCAGCTCCAGAATGCCTTGGGCATTGGCGCCCAACTGGGTATCACCCTGCCCTTCAGTCGTGCCCACGAATCCGAGGCGGATCTGATGGGGCTGGCCATCATGGCCCGGGCAGGTTTCAATCCACAGCAGAGCGTGGAACTCTGGCGCAATATGGCCCGGGCCTCGGGCGAGCAGCCCCTGGAGTTTCTCTCGACCCATCCCAACCATGACACCCGCATTGCCGATCTGAGCGCCCGTATGGAATCGGCGAATCAGCTTTTCCAGGCGGCAGAGCCCGCAGACTGCAACCCGTGAAGACAATTTCTCCATCCTGACCATTCTTGACTATGATCAATAAATAAACAGCCAGCGTAATTTCCTGAGTGAAATGGCGAGGCATCAGGCATGGTTGAAAAACTGGATCATCCCGGCGGCACCCGGTTGTTACTGACCCCCAACCGTTCATTGAGCTGGAAAGACAATGTCCGGATCTGGATCGGACTGGTTGTGCTCTCGGCAATCATCGGAATCGGCTGGGCGCTCGCAGGCGCCTGGGTCATCCTGCCGTTTGCCGGCCTGGAGCTGATTGCGGTAGCTGCCGGTATCTACATCACTTCCCGCGATTGCCAGCGCAAGGAAGTCCTGACCATGGAGGGAGACAATATCCTGCTGGAAAAGGGTCGAAAACAGAGAAATGCCCAGTGGAGCCTGCCACGCCCCTACACCCGCTTACAGCTGAACGAGCCCGTGCATCCATTCGCGCCAGCCAAATTATTCCTGAGCCACCGCGATCATCGCGTACCCCTCGGCGGATTTCTAAACGTGGAGGACACGCAGAGACTGATCAAAACCCTTGAGTCCCACGGTTTGATTGCGGAACGAAAACAACCCGATCCGGAGATCGGGTTGTGGTTCTGAATAGCGGCTATTTCGCGGGTGGCGTCTGCTTTCTCGCGAGGAAATAATAGATCAGGCTGATCACGCCGCAGATCACAAGAATCCACCCGGCACCTTCAGCCATG
This sequence comes from Marinobacter pelagius, assembly GCF_003315345.1. Classification (GTDB taxonomy): domain Bacteria; phylum Pseudomonadota; class Gammaproteobacteria; order Pseudomonadales; family Oleiphilaceae; genus Marinobacter; species Marinobacter pelagius_A. The sequence goes on along the minus strand of NZ_QNRO01000007.1, from coordinate 144,809 downwards.
TCTGTATCGCCGCTGCTCAAGCCGATCAAGACAACGATGCCGATTACGATACTGTACATTGCCGACAGGAACAGAATAATCAGACTCTTTCGGGGCTCATGTTTAACAACCGTTTTCGGATCTTCCATAGGAACCTCCGGTTCGGCTGGTCAGCGTCGAGCACGAATTTCATTTGTGCTTGCCCTATACCCCAAAACTTAGGTCATTTTTTGATCATTCAACCCCGGAACCAAAATCCATGGCCTGCCGACTCCAGATCATCTCACCCCGGTCATTGGTAACTTGCAACAATCGAATCAATCTCTCCCGCACTGCGAGCAGCATCAAGCGCGTTCTGGAGGTCTTGGACTACCTCCGGCGAGGTCTCCTTGCTCACCGCCAGGTACATGGGCGTTTCCCGGAAAACCAGTACCGGCTTCAGACCCTCGATGTCATGCTCTTCTTTCGCGACGAGCGGGCCAACCAGACCATCGGTAACCCACAAATCGGCCTGGCCAAGCACCAGGCGCCGGGCATTCACATCCCCGGACTGACCCATGACCACATTGAAGCCCTTGCTCACCAGATAATCTGACATCACGTCACCCTTGTAGCCGGCGATGCGCAGGTCTTTGGCGTCTTCCAGAGTGGACAGGGTGATATCGGAATCCGGTGCCGCAAACAGGGTCCACTTGATGGAAGCCAATGGACCAACCCACTGGAACTGGTCTTCCCGCTCATCGGTGCGGGCCGTGCAGAACAGACCATGGTTCTTGCGGCCCTGAACCCAGTCGTAGGCGTAGCTCCAGACCCTCATCTTCATGACATAGTCATAGTCCACCCGCGCCATCATGGCCTTGACCATGTCGGTGCAGATGCCGGTAATCTCATCCTCGTTATGGGCAAAGCCCTCACCGGATTTGGAGGCATTATAGGGAGGATAGTTCTCGGTAAAGATATACAGACGCTCGGCCGCCAGTGCCGATGATGCTGTGCCGGCCAACACCAGGGTCAACAGCGCAGACCTGGCAGCCCGCAACAGGAAGCCCATGGTGGATACAGTCATGACGCGCATTCTCTTATCCTTCTCGGCGATTCTCGTTGGATAGTGCGATAGGGGTGCGACTGGAGGTTTTCGCCAGTCAGTCTGGTAGTTTATGCCACTTAGGCCTTTATCATCGCCCTTTCGGCCCGAAAAGTCAGTGACAAAACGTATCTACGGAGCAATCACCTTAAGGGATTGGTGCTGGCAGGATACATCCAGCGGCGTCTTGCCGACGATGTCCCCGTCCGCCGTCACTGTTTTGGGCTTACGCGTTGAAACGGTGCAGTGTTTGCCCTTCAGATGCACCAGCGTACTGGTTCGGGTCGGGGCCTCACGGTTGAGCCGAACCATCACGAAGGTCAGCAACAGCTGGGCCAGTGGCCGGGGCCGGACTGCAATCACCTCAAGATAGCCGTCATCCGGGGCGGCCTCGGGAATCTCGTGACCACCGCCGAAACTGGTGCCGTTGGCCACGGCGATCGACAACCACCGCCCACGCACATAGCCTTTGCCGCAGCGGATCTCGGCCCGGAAGCCTCGTCGGGCATTCACGCGCCGAAGCAGTTCAACCACATAGGTGAAACGCCCCAAGAGTTTTTTCTTTGGCCCTCCGGACTCCCGGGCCGGAAGTGTTCCCAGCCCGACATGGGCGACATTCAGAAAAATCCGGTCACCCAAACGGGCAACGTCCACGTGCCGGCGGGGACCGCGAGCAATAAGCCGGCACAGCTCGTCGGGATCCTCCGGCAGCCCGATATTCCGGGCGAAGTCGTTGGCGGTTCCCGAAGGCAGGACCGCAAGTACGGCCCGTTTCTCAACGCAGACCCTGGCACCATAGTTCGCTGAACCGTCACCACCGGCCATCATCACCACGTCCCCCGGCTGAATCTCGGATGGCCAACGACCGTCACCGATGTCCCGGCACTCAGGGCACTCCAACCCCGCCCCTACAAGGTGGTCGAGCCAGAAGTTCCGGCCTCTCTGACCGTCACCTGCCTCTGAATTTGCCAGCAGCCAGTAGGTCATGAGACAGATCTCCTCAGGCTTTCCCCGGGGCCTTCACGGTCACCAGGGCCACCCCGGTAATCGCCACAAGCCCTCCGGCAATCGCCAGCGGCCCGAGACGTTCACCAAACAGAAGATAGGCCTCCAGCGCGGTTACCGGCGGCACCAGGTAAAACAGGCTGGCCACCTGGGATGCGGCGCCCCGCCGGATCAGCCACATCAGGATCAGTATTGCACTGACCGACAGGCCGAACACCAGCCAGCCGAGGGCCAGCTTGAACTCCAATGTCCACTGCACCTCGCGGGTTTCCAGGGTGAACGCCCCGATCGCAAACAAGGTGCCTGCTGCTGCGTACTGGATCATGGTTCCGGAAACCAGATCCACACTGGTTCCATACCGTTTCTGATAGACCGTGCCCAGGGAAATACCCAGTAACGCCAGCAGGGCCCAGATCAGGGTTTGGGGCGGAATGCCCACATCTGCTGAGGACGCCCCAAGCTTTTCTGTCAGCACCAGTGCCACACCAACCAGACCGAGGACAAGACCAATCCACTGGCGCACGCTGACCGATTCCTTCAGGAAGATCACCGCCGCCAATGCCGTTACCAGCGGCTGAAGCCCGACAAGCAGGGAAACCACCCCGGCCGACATGCCCTGGTCGATGGCGTAGAAAACGCCACCCAGGTAAAAGCCGTGCACCAGAATTCCCGTAACTGCCAGGTGCCCTGCCCCACGAAAGCCGGGCCAACGGGCTTTAAGTACCAGGGCCAGGATGCCGAGGGGGATCAGGGTCAGCAGCATCCGGATCAGCAGCATGGTGAACGGTTCAGCGTAAGGCAGTCCGAACTTGCCACCGATAAACCCTGTACTCCAAAGCCAGACAAATAGCGCTGGAACGCAAAAATTGTAGAAAATGGGGGGCATGGTCAGGTTCCGGTCTCCAGTATCTGCTTTGGCAATACTCTAGAAGTTAGCAGACAAACAAAACAGATACAGGCACTGGACAGACCAACCGGTACAGATGAGGTCACCCGGCGAGGCGAATCTCCACTTCCGGAGCCTCCCCATGCCAGTCGGCATCCCAGCTCACTTTGGGCTCGGCACCGGGCCGTGGCTCGATGGCCACGGTCACGGTGCCAAAGCGGGTTGGTGCGGGGCCGAAGCGGATTGGCTTTTCCTGGGACAGCCAACGCTCCGGGATGCCGGAAGCGATAATCAGACGATTACCCTCCTCCCGGATAAAACAGTTGCGGATCATCAGTACCCACTCGGCCGCCGCCCAGACATGATGACCATCCCCCATGCAGCCGCCCCCGGTGCCCGGATGAATGGCCTCCGGCCACTGACCGGTCGGGGACGCCATATCAGCCACGGCATCCATCAGCTCCACATGGCGCCGATCACCGGCGCGCAGCAGAACCTGGGCCACATGAAGTGTCAGGTAAGCGTTCAGCCCTGAATGAATCATGTCCTGATAGAACGCGCCATGGACAAAGCACCGGTCGATCAGGAAATCGGCACAATCCAGCAGGCGCTGGTCATCCGGTTTCATCAGCTGGGTCGGATAGCCTGCGGCCAGCGAGCCAATGGCGCCGGCATCCAGCCGGCGGTAAGGTGATGCCGGCATGCCGGGCCGCTTCAGACGCTGCTCACAACTGGCCAGGCTACGCTCCACTGCCTGATTGAATTCCCGGGCTCCGGCGGCAAAGCTCTCGCTGGCCTCCCGGTCCTGATCCCGCAGCAGATTCGCCGCAGAGTTCAGGCCGACAATGCCCCAGAAGTCATCCCAGTAGTAATAATCGTTCGGTCCCAGATGTTCGGCACTGAATCCAGCCGGCAGCAGTCCAGCGTGGGGCGAAGTCAGGTTTTCGCTGAGCCGTTTCTTCTGGATCCAGCGCGCGCCTTTCATGACTGGCCCCTCCCAGCGTTCCGGCAAGTCACGCCCTGTCAGCTGGCAAAAACGATCCAGAATCCAGAGCACTTCGCCGTTGGCATCCCACTCACCTTCCTGGGAGCGGAAATAGCCATCGCGCATCTGTCGATCCGGAAACTGGTTCAGGGCCCGCTCGGCCCTTTCGGTCAACCCCACGCTCAACAGCGCATGGATGATGAAGGCCGCGTCCCGGAACCAGAACCGCTTGTAGGTATAGGGTCCCGGATAGACATCCTTGGGGGAATGGAGAACCAGCGAGGCCACTGCGGCGTCATACAGGAACTGGTATTTCTCATCCGGGCACTCCAGGCGCGCGGTGTCCTCCCGGACCCGGTGCCAGGCGTCCGGTCCGGCCGGCGTAAGGCCGGCTACTTCGAGGGGAATGCTGACCGTCAGTTCCGAGGGCTCATCGGCGGCTACCGGGAACAGGGCTGCGGCGGTGACCATCCCCACGTCACACTTGCCTTCGGTCTCCTGCTGCCGATCCATGAGGTGAATGTGAACGTCCCCCTGTTTGTAATCAGACACATGGTGCGATTCGGGGGTACGGTCGAATTTAACGGACTGCGTGCCGTCCACCAGCCAGCCGCGGCCGTCCTCCTCCAGCTGAACCTGCTGGATAAAGCTGATGCCCTCCGGATTGGCCGGCCGCAGGGACAGCACCAATGAGGCCTTCACCTCCGATTCGGCCCGCAAGGTAAACTTGCACACCGGCCGCCCATTCTCGATGGCCACGCGGCTACGGCTGGTCAGCTTCAGGCCATCGTGGACCGTTTCAGTGACAACGGCCGGGCTATCGCCCAGTTCCTGCCACTGACGGGCCTGCTTTGCCCTGGAAGGCAGCAGGCAGCGACCATCCTCCGCCAGTAACCATCCGTCAAGAGACCAGCCATCGTACAACGGGGTCACCAATCCCCGGGGATCGACGATCGGCAACTCATCCACGTCGGGCTGCCCGATGGCAGTCCAGTTCCGGTTGGTGAGGTTGATATGGGTGATGGAAAAAGCTCTGGGAACAAAGGCCGTATCGGTCGGATCAAACTGGCGCTCCACCCAGTATGGCCAGACCCAGTCCAGGTTGTGCTGGATGACCCGGCTGTTGATCAGTCCCCGGGCGTGAAACACCACCCCGGCCCGGAGCAGCTCGATGGGCTCGCCCACCTCCGAGGGTTGGGCAAAGCCGTGCAACTTGCCCAGCAGCGTGATCGGATCAAGGAAACCATGCCTGCGCGCCACCCGTTTGATGATGTAACGCCAGGGCAACCAGTTCATCCAGCTCATTCAGTATCCTCCTGTTCCATGGGTTCGGTTTCCATCCGGTAACGGGCCAGAGCCCGCCTGGCCAGTCGGTTCAGGAACACCACCGCCAATACGGTACCGACAAAGCCGGCACCGTAAATGGTCCATTCCAGGGGCGTACGGGCACTTTCCCGAACCCCCAGGGTGGAGATGTCCGCCGCCAGCGAGCCCAGGTAAACGTTATGCAGTGAGAAAGGAATCACCCCGAGAAAGGTGCCCGCAACAAAACCGGGAAATGAAAAGCTGGTCAGGCCGAACAGGTAGTTGGATACCTTGCCCGGGAAAAACGGGATCAGCCGCGTCAGCAATACGATCTTCCAGCCATGGGGTGCCATCTCATCGGTCACCACCGACAGCTTTGCCCGGTTACGGATGTAGATGTGGGCGGTCTCGCCAAAAAAATACCGGGCAATCAGAAACGCAAGCCCGGCCCCGACGGTGGTGCCGATTACCACGTAGACCGTGCCCTCAACGACACCGAACACAAAGCCGGCCCCCGTGGTCAATAAAACACCCGGCAACAGCAGGACCATGGCGGCGATCATGATCGCGATGAAGAAAAGCGCCGCCCAGGCACCCTGCTCATCAAACCAACGCAACAGGTCGACGATCTGCTGGTGTACACCCAGGGCATACAGTATCCCGACAATAAGACCGACACCGGCAACACTGCCAGCCATCCACAGCAGCGGCGATCGGGTCCAGTTGGCTCGTTGTTTCGGTTCGGAGGCAGACACCAAACGCTCAACTCCTTGCCAGAACTGAAGTTTCGGGCGCAAATAACCACCCGGTCCAGTCCTTACCCTAACCCGGCGGCGCAACTGGTCCCAAAGCGGAATACCCTCGGATGGTACGTACCATCGTTTCAGGCTGACTCACTTGCTGGTCAGTATGGACTGCAGCTTGTGGGTCAGTTCTACCGCCTCGGTCCCCATTGGTGTCAGGTAGCCGCCGTCCTTCTGGCTGATCAGCCCCTTGGCGAACAGGCTCTCGGCGGCCCGGACCGTTTCCGGCGCGGCGGAATGGGCATGCACCTTGATACCCTCCTGCATGGAGGTGGAGGGAAACTGCAGTAACAGATTGAGCTCTGCAAGGTGGTTCGGCGAGAATGGCATGGCAATTCCTCTTTTTATGATCGATCTGTTTTCAGTCTAGGCTCAGGTCAGCACTTGGCAAGCACAGGGACGACGCCAGCATGACAAATAACAGCGAAGACTTCCCGAATTATTACCTGCGCCCACTTCGACACCTGAACGTGTACCTTTCCGGGCTAGTGAAGGGACGACTATGGCTCAAGGTATTGATCGGGATGGGGGCCGGCCTGGTGGTCGGAACCCTTCTCGGCCCCTCGGTCGGCCTGATCGAGCCGGAAAAAGGGAGGTTGATCGGTAACTGGCTGGCGTTTCCCGGCCACCTCTTCCTCGCCACCATCCAGATGATTGTCATCCCGCTACACCCTAAACGCATGCCTATTGACATCTCAACCTAAACGCACCACATTATGTACAAAACGTTTAGGGAAACAAAATGGGTAGAGGTCAAAAATCAAAGGAAGGTCTAACGGCCAAAAGTCGACTATCTAAGATTGACTTCTTTAATCCGAAGATTGTTACTTGGGATTTATCCAGCAAAACGCCCACCGCCACCTTCAGGCCGATCAAGTATATTGATTTTAGAGAAGGAATCATTCCTCAACAGGAACGACTGATCAGAAATTTTCCTATGATCTTCAAAGACTCTGGAGAGCCCTGGGATCTAGGCAACCTCTACTTGCAAAGATATTTCTACGAAGCTGCAAAAACTTCTGAGCCGTCCATCAAAACGTTGCATTCGAAAGCTAAACATTTAAGTGCTTACTTGCGGTGGATAGAGTCAATGCAGAAAGTCGGCCACAACATTCATGATCTTCATTTCCCGGAAGACCCTGATGACCGTGTTACATACGTTTATAAGCGCTACCTACAAAATTTACTAAGAAAAACACCCCAGGTAATCGGTCTGAGCACTGTAAAAGAGAGGATGTCTCAGGTAATCCAGCTTTACAGGAAGGCTTTGGAGTGGGGGCTCGTTGAGGAGAGTCTAATAGAAAATGATCCATTCAAGGAATTCTCAGTAAGCGTCCGATATATAAACTCTAAAGGCATTCAAGCGATCATGAGTGCTGTAACCACTGATATATCGTTCCGAGTCTCAAACTCACAAGATGATGATCCGAACGTTATACAAGATGGCGACAATCTCATTCCATTAAACCTTAATGACCAAGCGATTTTACTCGAATCTATTTCAAACTATGGAAATAGGGTTTTTGAGTTAATGGCACATACTGCACTGCGAACAGGTGCAAGATTACAATCAATAGCCACCCTAAGAATTTCTGATTTGCGCGATCTTTCAAGGAAGAAGCCAAATAAATATGGAGAAGTAATACTTTCTATTGGCGCAGGATGTCTTACTGACCTAAAAGGCGAAATGAAATATGGCAAGCGTTCATCCCTATTTTTCCCAGTGGACCTGGTAATAGAATTACTTGGTTATGCAGACTCAGACTCTGCGAAAGAAAAACGAAAACATAGTTTTTATGGGGAATGCGACGAAAACTACCTTTTCCTTAACACCGAAGGAAGGCCTTTTTACACAAGCCATAAAGAACTTAAAGATAGATCTGACCCTTCTTATAGTAAGAGGTTAAGTTTACAGGACCGAGTTGACTTTCCAATTGCTGAGGGACAGGCAATAAATACTCTCATGAATAGATTGAAAGAGTTCATTGGTGCTCAGCACCCAGACTTCAGGGATTTTAAGTTTCACGATTTGAGGGCGACTTATGGAATGAACTTTATGAGAAACTGGATAAATGCAGGCAAAAATCCAAATGTTGGGGTTGGCCAGTTGAAAGTAAGGCTAGGACATAGCTCTATACAAACGACCTATCAATATTTAAACTATGCTTCTGAAGTGGAAGAAATAAACAAGCTTGAAGACGATCATTACGCGATTCTAAATGGGACTTTCCCTACATGACCAAAGAAGTGCAGTCTATTTATGAGACCATTGACGATCCAATTTATATTGATGCGTATGATGAGTCGGTTCCAATTAAGGATGTATATCCTGAACGCACCACAATTGCTTATAAAAACCACAACTTTCATATTTATGCCGCGTGCTACCATGAAAGGGCCAAATATATAACTTCGGCTGGTTCAGTAGTTAAATCAAGCTTATCTCCGGCTAGATGTAAGATTGTTGAAGAGTATATCCGTCGCTGCCGCAAGGTATCAAAAGGCTATATCGTTCATATACTCTCGATTTTCGACTGGCTAGAAGAACATGAAAGAATGAATTTTATCTATTCTCATAAAGATGCCTTTGAAACATACTATCGTTTTACAGAGTATTTATATCGAGAGGCTCGCGGTTCTGCAATTAAAGGCAAGTCGCGAACAAGGGGGAGTCTCAAGAAGATTCAATATGGCATGCAGTTTTTTCTATCGATATCAAGTGGGTTGAAGATGGAGACGCTAAAAAATAGTGCGCTCAAGATAGACCAAAAAGGCGCGTATAGCGATCCCCAAACACGGCGGGCCTCCGAAAACGATGTGAAGATTTTTTGGAAACTCAACCTGCGTCATTTTGAAGCAATCGCATCATTCCTCTTAAACAATCAAGAACGTCCCCTGATAGTTCCAAGGCAGGATATTGGATTCCAAGACTATAAGCAGTGGACCTTTCGGCTAGACTCTCTAAGCCTTGAAGATTCTAGATCGAGTGGGCGAGATAGTGGCCAAGATCAGTTTTTCGACGAAAACGATAACTTTATTTTCGATGCTGAAGCGGTAAAAAAAAGAGTGAAAGAACTCGGACACAGAAGATATTTGGGCGTTAATCATCGAAAATATTGTGCTCAGCTTATCAGTGAAGATGAATTTTTCACTTTGCATCTTTTCCGAAAGGCGGGAATACATTTTTCCCACCTTCTACTGATGGCTTCAGGTTGTAATATTGAACAGCTTGAGGGTGTTGATTTTTCATTACCATTGAGCAAATCGTCTGACGCAAAACGTCAAGCAGTAACAAAGGCTAGAGCTGGATACTCTAAAAAGCCTATGCGTTTTTCTGCCAAGTTTTTACCGCTTTGGCGAAAATATTTGAAGATAAGAAAGCTTACTGTTGATAAGTATGACCAAGATTTCGGTAATCTCGGCATCCCTCTAGTCAGTGAAAAGTCATATCAGACCAATCGGTCATTCCAGTTATCCCAAGCTAATGCAAATCTTCTGAGAATTAGTAACACAAATCAAGTTGGCTTCCCGCCAAATGCAGAAACACCGTTAAGTAAATCTGGAAGAGATTTCAAAACCATTAACTTTCTTGATCTTACAAATGGTGATATCAGTAAGGTTTCAAAAATAATGGGACGCTCTCCTGAAGTCACCCGAAAGAACTACAATTATAAGTCGTTCGAAGACTCAGCCAGAGAGCTTACGTCCTTTTTTGACGCTCTTACAAAGGCTGTCTCAATTAAAGCTAAAACCTACTCAGCCTCAGTACCGATACATACCTCTGGGGCACGAATACACACAGGAAGTTGTGAAGCCAATGAAGAGGCTCCTGCTCAAATACAAGGCGTGACTGAGTTTGCCCCACAGCCACGCTGTAGTGCGCCGTTAACCTGTTTTTTCTGCGTTCACTTTGGTCACCATGCAGATATTCAAGATATTAAGCTAATTCTTTCTGCGAAGGCCTGGCTTAGGAAGCAAACTAAGGAAGTATCGCGAAATATCGATGAGCATGTTGAAAAGTTTCTTCCGATAATGGAGCGAATTGACGACATCATTGACGATTTTAGAAACACAAGCGAAGAGCATGGTTTGGTTTACGATAAAGCACTTTCGGAGGTAGAAGCCGGTAACTACTCAAAATACTGGAGAAATAAGATTGATGCCTTCATGAACGCGCTAGAGGCTTAACTATGTTGCTACGTAAAAGTGTAGATCTCAAAGAGATCCAACGAACGGGAATAGACCCCTCTACAGTAATTACGGTAGATGCTGACGGCTTGCCGTGGCATCGATTTGAGGATGACACATGGGATTTCTCCTACGAACAGGGCTTGAAACCTCTAAATTTCGCCTCTTGGTTTGATAAGCAACCGGATGCTTTGTATTACGAAATTAAACTTCAACTGAAGAAGATTTTTTTCACCCTCATCGCTACACCAGAAGCTCGGATGAGAGAGAACGTAAAAACATTTCCGAATTATTTTTCCGTGCTTCGAAAGTTGGCTAGGTTGGCACACAGGACTGGATGCTCTCTGGCAAACGCAAGTGAGAACTCATTCTTTCAGGCGGCCCTGAGGCAATCCGTAGCAAATACTTTGGATGATATTGACAATATCAGGGGGTCATCTGCTCGCGTAGTTTTTTATCGGATAAATTACGTTTTAAACAGGCCCGACACCAGAGATATTCTTGGTCTTTCGCTATTTAGTCCTGATGACTATGACTACTTAATGACGTTACTGTCAAAAGCTTATACAAGAGGTGACGGCAAAAGAACTCCACTTGTTCCAAGCAGACTTTATGCACGACTTATCAATACAATTACTAGTGAGTTAGACTACGTTGGGTCTTACCTACCGCAAATAAATGAGTTTTTTGCTCGATACTTTACCGAAATGGACTATTTCGCATTCAAAGGAGATGCGTTCGAAAGTAAAAAGAGACGCATTCGGAATAAAAGAATAGCTTCCGGCATAGATTGTCGTGAAAAATTCCCGTCAAAAGGGCAAGTCAAACTCCAATCAGCTGAGATCGCAAAAGAGGAATCAGGACTTTCCGATTTATTCGATACGCGCTGTTCTAATATCTCTTTTTTTTCCCTACGTAGTTACCTGGCCGAGGTCCAAAAGATCTGTGGTCTAGCTTGCCTGGTTTTCTCTGGTATGAGAACTCATGAGTTAGATGTTCTCCCTTACGATTGCATTGAACGCGTCCACATCAAGGGGTTTGGTGACGTAACGGTTTTGAAAACTCACACCTCAAAGCTCAATGGTGGTGAGTACTCCAAAGCAATGTATTGGGTAACCAATGATGTTGCTGAGAAAGCAGTACGAATAGCGCAAGTTCTAGCGGATTGTTTTCACATGTATATGACTGGGTCTTCTGCATTGCCTGATCGATCGAAAATGCCGCTATGGTTTTCGTCACATCCAACTACGCAAAAGCGGTTTGTGCACTATGACTACCCGACGACCGTAATGGCAGGCGTTGTTTCTTCAGCCAAGCTAATATCGAACTTTGAGATAGAACAAGAAGACGTTGATGAGCTTGAAACCTTCGATGCGCTGAGAGACTGGGAATATGAAGTTGGTCAAGCCTGGCCATTCGCAAATCACCAGTATCGAAGAGCGCTCGTTGTGTACGCATCAAGATCGGGAATGGTCTCCCTTCCGTCACTTGGTAGCCAGCTCAAGCATTTGAGCCTAATGATGACGGCTCTGTACTCCGAGAACTCATCGTTCGCCGAAAACCTTATATTAAATGAGGATGGGAGCATTCCCGACGAACATGCATTGGTTAAAGACTTTAGAGAGCAACAAGTATTTAACATGGCATTGGCTTTTCACGAGAACGTAATTGCGGCTAGTACAAGGTTGAGCGGAGGCGCTGGAAAACATATTCAAAAGGATAAGGATGAGTCCAACCTACCCAAGGTTATGAAAAGTCGTAAAGAAACAGAGAAAGGAATCAGAGAAGGAAGAATTGCATACAGAGATACCGTGGTAGGAGGCTGCACGAGAAAAGAAGTTTGCGACTCCTACGGCATAGACGAAGTTGTCCCATGCGTGTTCGGCTGCCCAGATTCCATTATTGGTGGTGACGGAGGCAAAAAGCTAAAAGCATATGCAGAGGATCTTGAATGGGGTCTGGAAGACCTCGACAGGAACTCACCTGCTTACAGAACCACAGAATCGGAGCTGAAGAAAATCAAAGTGAAACTTCTGGAAGAGGAAGGTATCGAGCTATGACTGGGGTCAAAGACGAAAAATACGTAGGAACCAATCTGGGTAGCTGCATGAGTGCAGATGTTTGCTCGACAGGTGGCAAAAACGAGGTCGTAGAAAGCACCAGCCACATCGTTCCTGATATTTGTGCCGACAGTGCAGAGAAACTCAAAGCTCACTCAGAAGGCCTGGAAAACAGCCTTAAAAACATGGATGAGAATTCTCCAGAATTCCATGAGGTTTTGCGCGAGCTTGAAAAGATAAAGACAATACTCAGCGACGGAGGATGGGCGTAATGGGTGCAGTTGATGACTACTATGCGGCCCTCGAAAGACTCAAGAAAAACAAGCCTGTAAACGTCCCGAAGGGCACCGCGATAAACAAAGATACTGTTGCGATGGAGGCTGGCAAAAAGCGCGGATCCATACGTAAGAGACCAGGGTTTGAGCAGCTAATCGATGATATTGAAAAAGCTAGTGAAGCCATCGCTAAACGCACACCTAAAGAGATAGCTGGTAAACAGGTTGCCAAGAAAGACGCAGAGATCGGCGCGCTTAGAAGAGAGAACGAAATCCTCAAAACTCGCTATATGTCGCTGCTATATCAGAATTATGAGATGGCGAACCTGATTCAAAAGCACAACATCCAAGTTCCAAAGTTTGGTAGCGCTAGGTCGATTTCAATTCTCGAAGAAAAAATGCAATGAGTCTCGACGCACTCACTTACTTGTCATGACCTGCCTCAGCTATTTAATCGAGCTACTCCCTAGTAATGTCCGTTATTCGTGATCAGTAAGTTTCGCTGCTAAAATCTACTAAATGGGGGATGCTGGATCAGTGTCATCATAACAGAAAACCGGTGACCACTGCGCAGTGATTCGTAACCGCCCGGTAATTACATCTTGAGCCTGGCGCTACCGTCGTCAGGTTAGTGTCCACTTATTTTCTAGTGGACACTTAGCATGAACCAGCTATTGCCCCATAACTGGAAGCAGGCTATTACTAGCAAAGTGTGAACGTTTTACGGCTACCAAGTATTGCATTAGACGCGAGCATTCAAGGCGAAATGATATGGGCAGGACTTCCAAGGTTTTTAGCCGGTACAGAAATGAAATTCGAGAAATTACCCGTCGTTACCCAGTGACAAATGTACGCGTGTTTGGCTCAGTTGCTCGCGGAGATGACGGCGATACCAGTGATCTAGATTTACTGGTGGACCCACTACCCGGTGCCACGTTGTTGGATTTGGGCGGCCTTCAGGATGAGCTTCAGTCACTGCTAAAAGTAAAGATTGATCTGGTTACGCTAGGCGATTTGCCTATAAGAGTCAGGGCGACCGTAATAAGTGAGGCAAGACCCGTATGAAAGATCTATAAGTCAAAATGCACCCGGCTCACACCAGATCAAAAATGAAACTTGGGAGGAGGGTTGTCCGGGTTCTGACCAATTTCTTGCTTCTCTCCATGGTCTTTCATGAAATCTCCTGAAACACCTTCTCCGTCAAACCAAGCATCCCAATCTTCTGGATCAGTAACGGGGTCCGTGGGTCGCTCGAATTTCTTCACTGACCCTTTCAGTCTCTCCAAGGGTTCGGACTCGTGGGGAAGCGGCCCTGCCAACTCGTCTGCGTGGGCTCCGAAGGCATCTGGGTCTTTAAGTAGCTCCTGCTCGGTTGGTCGTTTCTTTTGCATGGGGACCTCTCGCTTCAAGATTATCTTTTAGTGTACCAAACTGGTAAATCCATGGGTCCAACAACAACGACAGGCTCAAGACGAGATCTCGCAGCTACTACCAGGAAAACTATACCAGACCCATGCCCTATCTTTTCCTATCAACCACTTAATTTTAGTACCCATACTAAAGATTTGTACTAAAACCTCGTCATGGGGACAGAGCAAAGCATTCAATCCGTACCTCCTGTCACTTGGTGCTGAAATAATCCAAGCGTAAATCGTTCTCCAATTTAGCCCAGTTTGCTTCACAACTCAGAAGGGTAAAGTAGTAATGTTCCGATGATAGCCACCGACATATCGAAAAGGGTCAACCATTATGACCTCTGCTTTCAAGCGCAACAATTCGCTTCATCAACTCTTCATACGTTGAGTTCTCCCTGAGGTGTTTCACCTCAGCTTCCAAAGTAATCGCTTGTCGCTCGAACTCATACCGAGCTTCCTGCGATTGCTTCAGCTCTTCAGACGTTGCTGCAAGTCGCTGAGACGCATCCGTAAGCCGTTGCTCGAGGTCTTCAATAATGGCGTTCGCATCGAGAATCTCGGCCTCTATTTCGGACTTTAATTGCTTGAGCTCACGAGATGTCTCCGACACCTGCCGTTGCGCTGCCTTTAGAGCACCGTCATAGAGCTGAATCGCTATAGGACGAACCTGTTCTACAATGTTCTTCTCAAGCTCAATTACCAGGTCCTCAAGCTCGGCCGGAAGGCGCAAATCATCGTTTGTTTCACTTTTGTCCTTGCTGACATATTCATCCCAAACGAACTTCAGGCGCTTCGGATCTCCCGCGCCGAGAACACGGCGAAGCCCGTAGCCAGTGATATTCTTTCCTGTGGACTGCAGTTTTTTTCCAGCTTCAATGATTTCTTGATTCGCTATTTCGGCCGGTCGCATAGGTCAGCTCCAATGATAAACGTAGTCCGGGATTATATGCAGAAAGAAAGAAAGAAAGGAAAAAGAAAGAAAGTAAAAAATCGTGGGTGTGAGCAGATCAACCAGAGAGTTAGGTCCAGCCCACTGGGGCTTTAAATTTGTAAAGGTAGGTACATGCGGGCTATCTAGTGTGGGAAGGTAGGTACACGCGGAGCATTAACTTTCGCATAAACCTACCTATCCCACCTGGTAACGCACCTCGTAATAGTGAATGAGGTTGCCGCTCGTCCCCAGTTATCGCATGAAACTCCCTACCTCATATACTGCTCTTCTGGTATTGGGCGCACACATTAGGCACTTTGTAATAATCCGTCTGTACCTACCTTCAAGCTGAATTGGTGTAGATTCCCCGGATGACTCTAGCCGTATTTCTTTGTTTTTTCGGGATTTGCGCTCACTTTCAGGCCTTCGAGGTAGGTACACACGGACTACCTTAGGCGTGGAGATAGGTACACGCGGAACATTCCCCATCGCATCAAACTTCCTATGCCATTCGATAGCTGCCCTCGGTATAGTGAAGGCGGCCTGACGCCGCTCGCTTCGGCAACAGATTCACAATTTTGTTGCCTTTCACTGCCCTAGCTATCGCATGTAACTTCCTATGACCGCATCCAACGACAACCCCCTTTTGATCGTGGACCTGGAAGCCACCTGCTGGGAAAACTCCCGGTTGCCAAATGGCGAACGCCAGAGCATCGGGAACATGGAAATCATCGAATTCGGGTGTGCGCTGGCGACCCGTGCCGGCGAGCTAATGGATAGCCGGTCGTTCCTGGTGCGGCCAGTCCGGAACCCGGATCTCAGCGCGTTTTGCCGTTCTCTGACCGGGATTACTCAGGCCATGGTGAATGCTGCCCAAGTCTACCCCGAGGTGGTTCGCGCCTTGGATGAGTGGTTAGGTCGGCCTGCCGAGTCCCTGGTCTGGTGCAGTTGGGGCAACTACGATCGACACCATATCCAGGCCGAAAGCGAAACCCACGGCATCGCCCCGCGCTTCCTGGCCTGTCCGCACCTGAATCTGAAACGAATCTGGCGGCGATCCACCGGCCAGAAGAAAAAAACGGGGCTGGCCAGTGCGTTGGCGTTCCATGACCTGGCCTTTGAGGGGCGGCCGCATCGCGGTGTGGATGACGCCCGGAACATTGCACGATTGCTGCCCTTTATGGATTGGGCGCTCGAACACGAGCTTCTTACTCCGCCCGGTTTCGAGAGCATCGACTATAACGCACGTCTTGCCGCGCTGGACGAATTAACAGCCTTGGATCAGGAGTTGGGGCGGTATGATGAGGACACAGTAGGATCCAACCCTTTAACCCGGAACGAGTAACAAAAATGACGGCAGAAGGGCTCAATTCAGGCTCTGCCGGTTTGGGAGAGTGAATGGGCTAATCCAACTGGCTACTCCAACCCGGCCCTGCTTCAGAACATCACCCGAGAGGGTGTTGTTCTTTGGAGTGCTTAATTACTGCGCTGGAAACTTCTCATCCAAATGCCGACCCAGTAGAGCAACCATTTCTCTGCCATTGATCGCCCCAGCTCGTTTAAGCGCGACAATCAGATCTTCGGTCTCATCGGTCACCACCCCATCACCAGCCAGCCGTGCAGCGATGACAGCCAACGCATCTTCGGGCGTAGCCTGATACCGTATACCGAGTTGATCGGCCAAGTCTGTGATATAGGACCTGATGCTGGGTTGTGTGTTCATGCTGAATTTCCACCTACGGATCTTCAATGTTAAGCCAGCTCCGCATGGCCTTCCCTTGTTTCAGTCGCCCAGCCCGTTCCCACTCCCGGATCCAGCCCTGAATCACCTCAAAGTCCACTACATCATCCAGGTCCGACGGCTGCACATTCGGCACGGGTCGGTTGTTCTGTTCGATGTGGTGGTACAGCAGATCGAACACCGCCCGCTCATAGCTGGCACACCGGAACAGGGTGGTCTGAATCCCGGCCAGGACCAGGTACTCCGACACATCGACGAGCTCCCGGTCCCCGAACAGGTTTGAGGTATCCGGGTAATTCCGGCCGGCGACACTCCAGTTGGTATCCGGTGCACGAAGACTGTGCCAGAACGGTTTGATTCTGCCCTCGTGCGGAATGCACAGAGCGGCAAGGCCCGTGATATAGGCGCTCATTCCTTACGGCCTTTCGGTGGCTGATCCCGGTCGTCCATGAAATCGCCGGTCACGTGCTCCTCCGACTCAAACCATTCCTCCCAGACCGGATCCAGGGGGCGCTCGTAGCGTTTGACGGAACCTTTCAGTCGTTCCAATGGTGTCAGTTCCTGCGGAAGCGGTTGCGCCAGCTCGTCGGCGTGGGCCGTGTGGGCATCGAGGCCGTCCAGCAGGTCTTTTTCGGTTGGGCGCTTTAGTGGCATGGTGGCGTACTCCGTATTTCCTGCCCGTAGGTGTCAGACAGACTGAGAGCCCTTTCAATAAAATCAGCTTTTCAATTGGAGTTCAGGCACCCCTAGCCAATTTCACGAAAGCACTCCGTGTCGGATGCGGCCAATCAGCGCTTCTACTTCCCGAGCACCTTGCTCAGTCTGCGCGTGCTCTACGGGGCTCTCGCCGTTAAACTGGCGGGCGGGACTTTTAAGCCAGCGCCTTGCCCCTTCGTCATCTCCGTGGAACATATCTTTGGCCAGGCTGGCGAGCTTGGCGTCTGGTTCGATTGAGTATTTTGTTGCCATTGTGGAGCTCCCTGCATTTCCTGCCAGTGTATACCACCCCATATCTGACGAGGTGGGTGTACTCTGATAATACGTTGCCCTTTCACGCATATCCGCCGTCCGTCAGGTGCGCCAGGTAGGCGCGAACCTCGGCGCTCCTCCGACTCAAACCACTCGCCCCAAACCGGATCCAGGGGCGCTCGTAGCGTTTGACGGAGCCTTTCAGCCGCTCCAGCGGCGTCAGTTCCTGCGGAAGCGGTTGCGCCAGCTCGTCGGCGTGGGCTGTATGGGCATCCAGGCCTTCGAGCAGGTCTTTTTCAGTTAGGCGTTTTTTATTCATGGCATTTCCTTCCGGGCGGTCCCTAGTCGCGAACCAAAGGACGAACCAGATTGACCCAGGGGCAGTGAACCGGTGGCCTGTTACCACCCCAAAACCGCGCTTTTTGCCGGCTTTACCCTATTATGTCACAGTAACGATGGTTCATCCGGCACCCTGAAACTGTCCCTTTGGTTCATCGGGACCCTTAAATCTGTCCCAATGGTTCATTCGGTACCCTGAAAGTGTCCTTTTGACGCGGTATCCTGTCCGGTGACGGAAAACGCCCTTTCATTCGGGAGTGATTTTTATGGCCCAATGCAAGAAAGCACCCGCCTCTCCAGACGACGCTGAAGGTTTCTTCGCTCGCCGGGCCGCGCACAAGGACGCGGTTCGCATGAGGGAGTATCGCGATCCGGATTACGCCAGAGGCATGGACGCGCTCTTCAATGGCGCGATCAAACCACCCCGGCGCGGTCGTCGGCGGTTCTGACCGTCTCGGTCACGCATACCCGCCGTCCGACAGATGCGCCAGGTAGGCGCGTACCTCGTCGCTCCGGCCCTGGTTGACCAGTTCTTCCGGGGTGCGATCGCCCAGAGACGGAATCCTTTCCGACCGGTACCAGGCCAACGCGGCGGCGTCGGAGTCGGCCCAGCGCTGCACACGCTTGAGAATGTCCGTCCGGATCTGTTCTTTGGTGAGGTCCATGCCCGCTCCTGGTATTGGTTGTCCTACCGGTTGCCGTGGCTGGGCGCAACGGCAACAACATTGTGAAGGCGTTGCCGAACGGCTCCACAGAACTCCCTGCCCTGGAACCGTCCGGCATCGGTTCCATAAAACTACCTGCCTGGAACCGTTCAGCGGTTTTAACCCGCTCCAGAGAAAGAATCCGTTGGCAGCGGTACCAAACCAGCGTCCGCTCGGCGGCAACACAATTGTGAAGACGTTGCCGAACGGTTTCACCCAACTACCCAACCCAGAACCGTTCGTTCAATCTAGTGTTTTCCGGAGCGATGCTTATGAGCCAACGCAGAATAGCGCTTACTGCTACAGCCAGACGATGCTGAAGGCTTCTTCGCTCGCCGGGCCACTCACAAAAACACGGTTCGCATGAGGGAGTACTGCGATCCGGATTACACCAGAGGCATGGATAGGCTCTATCGAGGGTGCGATCAAGCCGCCCCGGTTACGCCTACCCGCCGTCAATGAGATCACTTATTTGTCCCTCCTCAATTTCGCCACAGAAATGGTAAAAGGGATGGGCGGGATTACAAAAGTGGTGCCGGAACGCCTCCCTGTTCAGGCATAGGATCGCAAATAACCCCTTGTACCTTCTGTTCTCCAGTGCCGACCGCGCCGCGTAGGTTTCAGGCCTTTGGGAAGAGCATTGTTCAAAACCATGCACAACAACAAGCTCAGAGTCACACAAGAGCAGTTGCTCAGGGCTTTCCTTGTCCAAGTTAAATACGCGTACTGAGCGATACCATTGCCGTGCCTTCTCGCTCAGGTGATTTAGGGTAGCTTCCCCTACCTCCTCGTTTTTGATGATCGCAACACACCCGGAATAGAGCCCGTTTTGCATGAGGTCATGTATTCGGTCGAGGTTTACTGGGTTCATCACTATGACTCAGTTAGCTTCCTGGCGTCGGCTCCATAAAACTACCTGCCTCGAAGCGTTCAGCGGTTTGATCCTCCAGAGACGGGATCCGTTCGCAGCGGCACCAGGCCAGCGTCGGTTTTGCGGCAACACAATTGTGAAGGCGTTGCCGAACGGCTCCACAGAACTCCTTACCCCAGAACCTCTCGGTATCGGCTCCATAAAACTACCTATCTGGAACTTGTCGGCAGCTTGATCCGTCAGAGCCCGAATCCGTTCGCAGCGATACCGGGCCAGCGCCGCCACTTTAGAGCCGGCCCAGCGCCCGATCTGTTTAAGCAGATCGGCTCGGGCCGATGGTTCGGTACGGTCGCAAAGCGGACATTCGGGTCTATCAAAGGTGATGCATAAAATGGCGCTGGCACAACAGTCACTTGCATTGTCAGCTGACTCTTGATCTACCGTTAAAATGTTTGCCGAAGCCACGAACTAGAACTTCGTTTATTTCTGGCACAGACAGTACATCTATATCCGGAACGAAAAGCACCATACCCTTTTTGGATAACATGCCTCGATTAGACCTCTGCTTAATGCGAAATCCTCCGATCCTCACCTCAGCTATTAAGCCAGCAAAAACCAAAATATAGCTAGCGTAGTGCTTTCCAAGACGTGGAAAGGGAGCTGCTATAAAATTTGCCAGATTACTTCGAAAAAATCCGCCTGGAGTTTTGTCTATCAATCTCTGACAGCGAACACCTACAAGCCTAGAACTGGGTGCTTTTCTATATAGTATAGAGCGGCGAAAGTCCTCAGATATCGAGTCCGTAAGATGCACTTTTTCGTAAATACTCTGACTTGAATTGGCGGCTCTCCACACTATTGATATAAAAAATAGTATTAGCCTTTCGCCATTAACCCGTCCGTAACTGACTCCTGAGCCTAGCCTGGTCACAGCATGAGATTTTCCAGAAAGAATATTAAGTGTATAGTTCTCGTACTCTTTATTTAGTAGCGACTCACAACTCCTGCAAAGCTGAAGTTCCTTTCCGCTGTCATTTGTATAATCAATTTCTGTGAATTCATCGCCTACGATTCTGATTGCGTTGCCACTGCTTTCTCTAAAAATTCTGCGAAAGTAGGCGTTCGGGATGGCGTGAGAATTCTGAAGCTCCCTCTCCTTTAAGCAGAGCTTGCATATGCCGACTTGGGTCATATTTCTTGATTCCTGCTTTTAAGCTAACGCGGAGCGCACCGGTGGCCTTTACAGCGCGAAGCGGTGTAAAGGGAATCCGAGTGACGCGTATTGTTACATCTTGGACTCGTAGTTTTGATAAAGCTCGTAGAGCTTTGTGTATTCTTCTATAGCTTGGACAACCGACTCTTTGATTTTACGGGTGTCGCCACGATGCAAGCCCCGCTTCTCCGCCTCAGCGATTGATTCATCATCTAGCGCCTCCATTAATAGCTCGGAGGGTAACGGCAAACGGTCTACTCGACGGTATTTAGTTCCAATCCGGCCACTCAAATTCCCAATAGTGCTGATTTGGCCTTTGGCTAAGGTCTCGGAAACGTCCAGAAGAGCATCCGTCAGTTCGCCTTGGCATCCAAATTTTTTGATCTGTTTGTACAAGGCCCAAAAGTCAGGAATTCTTTCGTCCACAGGTCCAATACCAGCGAAGCCGCCTGGGTGCCTTTTCGCTAAGCTCAAAAGAAAGCGAAATGTTTCAGTTCGGGCAGACTTCAATTCCGATATTGACCTTTCTGCATCACGTTTAACTTCTTTAAGCTTGACGATGTTTCCTGCGACTGAGAATTCCTGAACCTCAGAGGCAAAGGAAATAATCAAGCCAATAACCGCGAAAGCCACAATCAGGCTAACAAACTCAGATCCCGACAATGCTCCGTCGTCAAGAAGGCAATAGCCCAATGCAACGCTGGAAAAAAACAGTATTGCACCGAATACGGGAAGAATGATCCGCAAGCAGGAACTCCTTAAATGTAACAGCTAATTCAACGACAAATGACATCTGTCCTCCAAGCGCTTATCCGCGCCAAACAGTGTCACCTATCTTTTATTATCGTTCTATTTCAGAATATTAGAGTACGAGCTTCCATCAGCTAATGGCGCATAAACGCAAAATGTCCAATTCGGACGGACCATCTGATTGCTTATCGCGCACCTTATGAAACTCACTATTTCATAACTTTTATAGGCTTGTAAGCTCAGGTAATGAAAATAGACGAAGTTTTGCGATATTTGTCGTTGATCTACACAGACCAGGCAAACTCACCCGAAGCGATCTTAGAACCCGTTCATTAAGTCGTAATTTCGATCAGGATGAACTTGGGCGCTATGTAACCCTAATCAAGATTTCAGACCGATTTGAACTCAAAAAGCTCAGGATCATAAGGATAATCTTCGCATAGCCAGACCCATTGTCTGCACTGCCTGGTTAGCTTTATCTTCTTAAGTGGCTCGCTAATTAAAGAAAGCTCAACTTTATTACCAGATTCTCTCAACAAAGCAATTGTATACTCTTTTCCTTTTTCCCGCGCCACAACCTCCTCATTGGTTGTAAGCGTGAACGCCTCATTTTCCCTACCTATCTTTTTCACCTCCAGATAAATCACATCACCATCACCATTTACGCAGTAATAGTCATATCCAACATTTTGTTTAGAAACATCCTCAACTTTATATCCTTTGAGGCGAAAAATTTCTGCGACCGTCTCTTCCGCAGACCTCCACTTTTCCACAAATAGGGAACTGATGTTAGCCTTGGCTGGCCTCTCGGACTCAATGGCGCTCGGTTTAGTTGGAACTGACGATCTTAGCGGAGGACTTCCGCTAGTCGTCGCCTGAGCCATGTCACCTATATTTTCACCAAGAAAACGCTCAAAAAACACCTTTGTTTGTACCGGAGACCCTACTTTCTCCAGTACGAGCCTTATATAATCATCATCTATTTGGAGCGATTCTGATACAATTTCATTGATCGACACTCGCCGACTATTACTTACCCAAAATCGAGAAGACTTTATAGCACTTTCACTAATGTCTTTTGAGAACGTTGCCGACTTTATTATCCGTCCGCATATCTCGGAAAGGCCCAGGTTAGACAGATTTACGCTGCCTATGAGGCTCAACACTTCTTCTAAAGAAAGCTCTTTGACGTTAAGGTGCGATAGCAAAGCGTTTCCATTGGTTGAGCCAACAAAAAAGCTGGGGAACGAGCTAAAATCACTGATTTCCAGTAATTTATGGAAGTCATCCAAGTTCAACCAACTTGGCTTGCGCCGAATGGTCTCGCAGATCGCATTCGAATCGGTCTTAAGTTGCTTGTACAATTCACTTCGGAAATCTTTTTTAGTAAAGGCCGAGGTTCTAGGATCAATTGTGGGCTCTATGGCTCGAAGAAAGTCTGCGCTAGCTTTCCGGGCGTCACTGGGTATCATCGAGTCAGAGACAGTGTTCAAATAGTTCGTGATAAAGTTTGAAAGATCTCGGATAACCTCGTAAGTAAACTCATCGAGAACAACTCTAGTTCTTGAGGGATCAGTACTAACATTCCCTTGAACCCGAGCTTTAATGCCGGAGTCATCTGCTGTCGGCAAAAATGAGTGTACTACGCTCTGATCACTACTTGCAGCCCCCTGACTGCCTAACATTGGGGCCGCGACTACAATACTGCGGTGACTCATAATGCTGTAGCTGATTGTTTTTTCATTCTCTATTAGAGATACCAGCCTATTTCCCTTGGTACCGGTACGATCAACTTTAATTTCTCTAACGCTCGTTCCTTTGAGTATAACCTCCGAAATGGACGACAAAAATATTAAAAAAGAGGAATCGAAGTTGGAAAGTTCGGTATGTACTGCGTCATTGTTCACATCATCAAATATAAAAAAGGTAGTAAACCCCTCTGCCCTTAGACCCGATACTTGCCTTTCCGTTTCTCCCTTAATTGCCCTGTCAATCGGATGAGGAATTCTAATAATTGGTACATTGTCTGCATCAGGAACTGCCTGCCTAGACAGTTCTCGTGAAAAAGTTACTTCATATTCTCCACTGATTAGGTGCGCAGTTTGAGATAACGAAACCACCGATTTAAATCCGATACCTCTGTAACCAATATTCTCCCCTCTACGCTTGTTGGACGAAGCGCTCCTACAGAGGCTATAAAAATCCCCCTCAGAAAATTCCTTTCCGTCATTAGCAACCAAGAGAATGCCGTCGCTCATTGACACGAAAAATCTTTTCGATTCCGCATCGTCCGCGTTCTGCAACAGCTCAACGAAAGACCGAGCGTTGTATGTCTCAGATATATACAGCTCCAATCCCGCAAGATCAGACAACAATTGCGGTGATTTCAAAGCTTCGTCCAAAAGGGAGGTCCGAATTTCGGAAAAACTCATTAAGTGCTCGCTCAATTATTTCACAGGGAAAATCCGTATTTTCACAATATCTGCCACCGGTGTTTCTAGTGAGACATCAAATACGTCGAATCCGGCAAATGATTCCTCATCGATGTATTCGCTGGCCTTTGCGACCACACGCCCTTGTGAATCGTAAGCAGCAATTTTTATTTCGATGTCTTCTTCCAGAGGATCTCCATTTGTTGAAATTATCTCACCGGTGACTGTAAGTGTTGGCTCCCAGTCGTCGTCTTCGTCGTGGTCTAGGAAGGCAGACATTCCACCAAAGGTGATTCCCAATTTTTCTTCCAACATTTCCATCTGCTCTATAGCAGAAGTTAGGTCAACATGAGCCATGCTCCGTTCCTCACTGACAAAATTGATAAGATTTAGAACTGTGCCCGCCCAAAAGTGCCATCATCAAAGCTCTGTAAAGTGGATAGCTGGCGTCTAAAGAGCAACGGCATTTCCACAAATGCCTGCACGGTACGGATCGCCACTGATCCAATGTACATGAATTTTCTACGACTTTCCCACCGGGAAGACTTTTAAACGATTTGAGCTGGGCTCAAAAAGAGAATCGAATTTTCTACCGTGTCACTTACTGATTTTGTCGTTGGCCACGCTTTCTTCGCTGGCCTCTAGGCGCGTTATCAAGCTCTCCACGCCTTTCATTTCGTCTAATTTGGTTTGAGCCACAAAGCTCTTTTTAGCGTTGCTCAGTATCACGACAGGCAGAATCCAGCTCTTCCGTTTATCCCGAGGCTGTATCGGGGGCTTGCCAATTTTCCCCGCCAATCATACTGGATGAAATGGCTGTGATTGGCTTGGATGACCTGCTCCCAACTTTCTAATCCAGCGTGATCTTAGTAATGTTCATCACCAGAGAGGAAGATGAACATGAAGAAGCGATTCACCGAAGAACAGATCATTCCCATTCTGAAGGAAGCCGAGGCTGGCTTACCGGTCAAAGAGCTGTGCCGGAAGTACAACATCTCGGACGCGACGTTCTACACCTGGCGCAAGAAATATGGCGGCCTAGAAGTCTCTGAAGCCCGTCGCTTGAAGGCCCTTGAGGAAGAGAACGCTCGGCTCAAGAAATTGCTGGCCGAGTCCATGCTGGACACCGAAGCTCTGAAGGCCGCTCTCAACCGAAAGTACTGACCGTCGGGAACAAGCGCGAGGCTGTGCGCACCATGCTGTCGGAGACGACGATATCCGAGCGCAAAGCCTGTTCACTCGTCGGGTTATCCCGCGCAACGATGCGTTATCAGTCTCAGCGGTCTCCAGAGGAGCGTGAACTGACAGAGCGCATCAAAACCATTGCATTCGAACGTCGCCGGTTCGGGTACCGGCGCGTGCACCAGCTATTGCGTCGTGAGGGTGCCGAGGTGAATCACAAGAAGGTTTATCGGCTTTACCGGGAGGCAGGCCTGGCTGTCCGCAAACGCAAGCGCCGTAAAGGCGTGATGGTCGAACGGCAGCCCTTGGTGCTGCCCGATACGCCGAATCATACGTGGTCCATGGACTTCGTGATGGATTCCTTAGCCAACGGCCGCAGGATCAAATGCCTGACGATCGTGGATGATTTCACCAAGGAGTGCCTCGATATTCCCGTTGCTATGGGAATATCGGGTGAACAGGTAGTCCGCACCCTGGATGGCATCGCGGCCTTCCGAGGCTACCCGAAAGCCGTTAGGACTGACCAAGGGCCGGAATTCACTGGCAGAGCACTCGACCAATGGGCCTACCAACATGGCGTTGAATTGAAGCTAATTCAGCCCGGGAAGCCGATGCAAAATGGTTACGTCGAGAGCTTTAACGGAAAATTCCGGGATGAGTGCCTGAATGAACACTGGTTCCGGGATCTTGCTCACGCCCGGGAAAAAATCAGTAACTGGCGCTTGGACTACAATGAGCAGCGGCCGCATTCATCCTTGGGGTATCAGACACCTCTGGAGTTTGCCTCCGCTCTCCGACTTGGAAAAACTGATTCGAAAGTAACGGACATTACTAGGGAACAGTTGGATTAAAGTCAGGGGGCAGGTCAATAAAAGCTAATTCCTTCTTCTCCTCTCTCGACCTTATCCAAAACTCTCTCGCTGTATTCAGCACCCATCCAAGTACTGTGCCTGCTAACAAGAGCAACATTTTTTCCACGTCTTCGTCCTTTCTTGACACTTATTAGTTTCTGTATCGAAATTCAAATCGGAAAATCGGTCACATTTCCTCTGAGATCACTTGTGAGCTTAGTCATAGGGAACGCTATTGGTCTGACTATACGCAAGCTAAATCGAGTGTGCGCATAGTGGTCGTCTTAAGGGTGCATTCAAATATAAGAAATTTAGGGATCAAGGGCTTGGTGCGGCACGCAGTGCGAGAACTCGCCCCCTGACGCCGTGTCTTTTAATACCCTTTTCAGCAGGGGTTCAGAGTCTTTGTAGAAGGCGGAACGACGGCAATGTTGCGTTGAAATTACTGGGACCAAGCGGATGAACTCGAAACTTCCGTATGTACAAAACCGGGATGAAAAGAGCCCAATCTTATACACATAAGAAGAATATATGTGTATGCGTATAAAATTTGAT
Source organism: Marinobacter pelagius (assembly GCF_003315345.1). Classification (GTDB taxonomy): domain Bacteria; phylum Pseudomonadota; class Gammaproteobacteria; order Pseudomonadales; family Oleiphilaceae; genus Marinobacter; species Marinobacter pelagius_A. The sequence goes on along the minus strand of NZ_QNRO01000007.1, from coordinate 118,286 downwards.
CAGAACACCTAAAACCCTTATGAATACTGACCTAAACCGATGTACATATTCATCCCGTGAAACGGGTGGCCATCGTCATCGCCTCGGTGGTGCGAGGCCTGGCCTCCAGCGAAGATCTCTCGCAACTGCGCAAGCTCGGCATGCGCGTATCCATTTTCTTCGTCATCACCACTGCCATCGCCGCTTCCATCGGGCTCTGGGTTGGTGGCCTGATTAACCCCGGGCGCATGCTGACCGGGCTGGCCACGCCAGCAACGGAACCCTCTGGCGAGGTGGTGAATGCCACGATACCCAGTGTTGAGGATCTTCCCCAGGCCCTGTTGGGGCTGCTCCCCGGCAATCCCCTGGATGCCATGGTGGAAGGCCAGATGCTGCAGGTAGTGATCTTCTCGATCATCGTCGGTGTTGCCCTGGTCAGCATGGCACCGGAAAAGTCCCGACCGATGCTGGACCTGCTCGATTCCCTGCAACAGGTCTGCATGACCGTGGTTAAATGGGCCATGCGCCTGGCCCCCTTCGCCGTCTTCGGCCTGATGGCCCAGCTCACCACCACCATCGGCTTCCGCGCCATGCTGGGCATGGGCTCCTACGTGCTGACCGTCCTGCTGGGATTGTTGGTCCTACTGGGCTTCTACCTGCTGATTCTCAAGGTTCTGGTGGGCCAGCGACCATTGCAGTTTCTCAAGGACAGCCGTGATGTCCTGCTGCTGGCATTCTCCACCTCCAGCTCCGCTGCTGTCATGCCGCTTTCCATCCGCACTGCCGAGGACAAGCTCGGAGTGCGGCCATCGATCTCCGAATTTGTGATTCCACTGGGCGCAACCATCAACATGAACGGCACCGCACTTTATCAGGCGGTGGCAACCGTATTCCTGGCCCAGGTCTATGGCATTGACCTGGGCTGGGGCAGCATGGCGCTGGTGGTTGCCATGGCGGTCGGCGCGTCCATCGGTTCACCGGCCACACCCGGCGTTGGCATCGTCATCCTTGCCATGGTGCTCCAGACCGTGGGCATACCGCCAAGCGGTATCGCGCTGATCATGGGCGTGGACCGCATTCTGGACATGTGCCGCACTGCCATTAACGTTACCGGCGACCTGGTCACCTGCCGGCTGATGGAAAACTGGTCCGGCACCCGGTTGCCGCCGGAACCGGCGCCGGCCGATTCATAACCGCAACAAATAGCATCAGTCGGGTTACAGTTAATGGGACCCTGGCCCTTTGCCACAGGGCCAGGGACTGAAATAATAGGCACTCGATTATTACTGGCAGTTACCGGCTTACTCTGGACCATGGCAAAACGATCACGAACTCCTTCCCTCGCGCTCGCCGTAATGATGTTCTCGGTTGCCATGCCGGCTCTGGCCGATGGCATCAAGCGCATCGTGCATCCGGATGGCACCGTCGAGTACACCAACACCAAGAGCACGGACGCCCCTATTGCCTCCACCGGCAACGAGACAGTCTATCGCTACACCGACGAGAACGGAGTCGTTTCCTACAGCAGTATCCAGCCAAACAATGCCACGTTCGATGTCATCCGCTTTCACTGTTACGCCTGTGATCCGAATTCGAAAGTCGACTGGCGCAAGACGCCGCTGTTCCTTCAGCCTTACCAGAAGGAAATCCGGACTGCGGCCAGTGAGTTCGATGTCGACCCGGCCCTGGTCCGGGCCGTCATTCACGCCGAATCCGCGTTCAACCCCAAGGCGCTGTCTCCCAAGGGCGCCCAGGGCCTGATGCAACTGATGCCGGCTACCGCCCGGGAACTAGGCGTAGGCAATGCCATGGTGGCGGCCGAAAACATACGTGGCGGGGTAAATTATCTGGCCCGGATGCTGGCGCGTTTCAATGGGGACATTCGCCTGGCAACCGCTGCCTACAACGCTGGCCCAGGCGCCGTTACCCGCTACAAGGGCGTCCCTCCCTATGCCGAGACCAAGGCCTACGTGGAGCGGGTGGGCATCCTTCACGAGCGTTACGCTGCGAACTGACCGCTTCCGCAAAACAAAAAACGCCGCGCGGGTTCAGGCCCGTGCGGCGTTTTTCATTCAGGATGGCGTTACTCAGCCGAAGCGATCAGGCTGGCGTTACCACCCGCTGCAGTAGTATCCACACACAGGTGCCGCTCGATCACGTAACGCTGATCCAGCTTGTGCTCGGTGATGATCGGCAGCAGGGCACCGTCGCGCTTGGCCAGAGCCTGGCGGTACTGCTTCAGCAGCGGCTTCTCGGCGACGCTGACCACCGCCTCGAAGCCGGACAGCTCGGTCAGCGCGTCCGGATCGAGGACACCGTTGACCGCCACAATGGGCAGGCCGGCCTTGGTGGCATCCGCCATCTTCTTCTCGGCATCCGGTGCAATGACCACCACCTGGTTGCCCTGGGACAGCGCGGTTGCCGCCTGTTCCATGGCTGAATCCGCATCTGGCCCCAGACACAGGACCACACCCCGGGCATGGAAGGACAGGTGGTTCTGCTCGCCGGTGGGCCCGGGCATTTCCAGATAACCCTGGTCCATCGGCCCCGGAACCTCACCAAAGAACGGCTTGAGGGTTTCCTGACGTTCCTCAGGCCTGGGCGCCTTGACTGCGGCCACCTGATTGATCAGCTTCTGAGCCTTGTCCGCACCGATAACCTTATCGCTGGAGCTGGACGACTTCTCGACAGTCTCCCCTTTGAGGAAACGACGAACGTACAGTGGGCCACCCGCCTTCGGGCCGGTACCAGAGAGGCCTTCACCACCGAACGGCTGGGACCCGACAATGGCGCCGATCTGGTTCCGGTTTACGTACGTGTTACCCACATGGATCCGGCTGGCGATATGCTCTATCCGGCGGTCGACCCGGCTGTGGATACCGAAGGTCAGGCCGTAGCCCTTGGCATTGACGGCGTCCACCACCTTGTCGATGTCCTTCGCTTCAAAGGTAGCCACGTGCAGGACCGGGCCAAAGATCTCTTCCTCCATATCCTCGATACCGTTGACCTTGAGTACCGCCGGCGAAACGAATCGGCCCTTGCTCGGCACGTCCATTTTCTTGAGCAACTTGCCGGCCTGCTCGAACTTGCTGCAGTGGTCGACGATCTTCTTCTGGGACGGCTCGTCGATCACCGGGCCTACGTCCGTGGACAACTGCCACGGGTCGCCAATACCCAGTTCTTCCATGGCGCCGTACAGCATCTCCAACAGGTTATCGGCAATGTCTTTCTGGATATACAGCATGCGCAGCGCAGAGCAGCGCTGGCCGGCACTCTGGAATGAGGACGCCAGCACATCCCGCACCACCTGCTCTGGCAGCGCGGTGGAATCCACGATCATCGCGTTGAGGCCACCGGTCTCTGCCACCAGCGGAGCATCCGGAGCCATGTGCTCGGTCATGGCCTTGTTGATGCGCTGGGCGGTAGCCGTGGAGCCGGTGAAGCAGACCCCGGTCACACGGGGATCTGATGTCAGGGCGGAGCCCACAGTGGCACCGGTACCCGGCAGCAGCTGGATAGCATCACGGGGGATACCCGCCTCATGCATCAGCTCAACCGCGCGCACCGCCAGGAGCGAGGTGCTCTCGGCCGGCTTGGCGACGACCGCATTGCCCGCCGCCAGGTTGGCCAGGATCTGGCCGGTGAAGATCGCCAGCGGGAAGTTCCACGGCGAGATACAGCACATGACGCCCCGGGCCTCGCCATCCTTTTCGTAACGGATGCCTTCGTTGGCGTAGAACATGGCGAAGTCAACCGCCTCGCGGATCTCTGCGACCGCATCCAGCAGGGACTTGCCCGCCTCACGGGTGGTCAGGGCGAACAGCTCATAGGCATGCTCCTCGTACAGGTCACCCACCTTGCGAACACAGGCCGCACGCTCCTCGGCGGACCTTGCAGACCAGCCCTTGAAGCCCTCCTGGGCCGCGTCGAGGGCCGCGCTGATATCGGCTTCGGACGTGAAGGTGATATGCCCCACCAGATCATCCGGGTTGGCCGGGTTACGGACCTCGTGCACCTCATCGCTGGAGGATTCCACCGCCAGCACGGGGCCACCCTTCCACTGGTGCTCCCGGAACTTGCCACGGCCTTCCTCGATCTCTGCGACGGTCACCGGATCGGTAATATCCCAGCCCTTGGAGTTGCGACGCTGGTCACCGAAAATCTTCGCCGGCGGCACAATGGCCTTGCTGGAGATGTTGTCGCCCAGGGCCACCACCGCATCGATGGGATCCTTGGCGATTTCTTCCGGCGTGATGTTGGTGTCGACAATCTGGTTCACGAAAGAACTGTTGGCGCCGTTTTCCAGCAGGCGACGGACCAGATAGGCCAGCAGATCCTTGTGGGCACCCACCGGGGCATAGATCCGGCAAGGGACACCACTGTCCTGCAGTACCTGATCGTGCAGGGACTCACCCATACCGTGCAGGCGCTGGAATTCAAATTTTGAGCGGTCGATATCTTTGGCCAGCTCCAGCACCGCCGATACGGAGTGCGCGTTGTGGGTGGCGAACTGCGGGTAGATGCGGTCGGTCATGCCCAGCAATTGTTTGGCGCAGGACAGGTAGGAAACGTCACTGCAGGCCTTGCGGGTGAATACCGGAAAACCGCTCAGACCCATTACCTGGGCGCGCTTGATCTCGGCATCCCAGTAGGCCCCCTTAACCAGGCGCACCATGATCCGACGATCCAGCTTCTCGGACAAGGCATACAGCCAGTCCAGGGTCTGGGCGGAGCGCTTGCCGAATGCCTGAACCACCACACCAAAACCGTCCCAGTCCTTCAGTTCCGGGTCGGAAAGAATGGCTTCGATGACATCCAGGGACAGGTCGAGACGATCCTGTTCCTCGGCGTCGATGTTGAAGCCCATGTTGGAGGCGGCCGCTTTTTTGGCCAGTTTCAGGGCGCGGGGCATGAGTTCATTCATCACCCGCTCTTTGTGGCCGTATTCATACCGGGCCAGCAGCGCGGACAACTTCACGGAAATACCCGGGTTGGTGCGCACATCGCCCTTGCAGTTCTTGCTGATGCTGTCGATGGCATCCGAGTATGACTGGTAATAACGCAGGGCATCCGCATCGGTGCGGGCGGCTTCGCCGAGCATGTCATAGGAATAGGTGTAGCCACGCTCAACGTAATACTTGCCGCGGTCCTGGGCTTCCTCGATATCGCGGCCCAGAACGAACTGGCGCCCCATCTCCTTCATGGCCTGACCGGCCACGGTACGGACTACCGGCTCACCCATGCGCTTGACCAGTTTGCGCAGGGTCTCGCCCACGCTCTGGCGCTCGGAGTCCTTCAGCAGGTTGCTGGTCATCAGCAATGCCACGGTCGCGGAGTTGATCATCCCGGACTGGGCCTTGCCCACGTGGGCGCCCCAGTTGCCGGAGGTGATCTTGTCTTCGATCAGATCGTGGATGGTGAGGTTATCCGGTACCCGAAGCAGGGCCTCGGCCAGACACATCAGGGCAACGCCCTCCTTGGTGGTGAGTCCGTATTCCGCCAGGAATTTCTCCATGATGGTCGGGCGTGCATTCTTGCGGACGCTACGTACCAGTTCTGCGGCACGGGCGGAGATCGCCTCCCGCTCAGCCTGTGACAACTGGGCGTCAGCAATCAGCTTGTGAATCACCGCATGCTCGTCCGCCAGATAGTTCTGCCGGATCGCCTGGCGATGCTCGTTGAGGTCAGGATTCACTGATTGCTGTGTCATATTTGTACCCTCTTCGCTGTTTGTCTTGTATCTCTCGCATTTTACCGAGAATGAAAAAGACGATTTGCCCATAAAAATATATGGAGCAACACATTACGACTTTTTTATTGAACTACAATTCATCAAAAAACCATCGGAAGGTCACGCTATAGCCATATCGCCCTTCAACTTGAATCAGAAAGCCTCTCTGGAAAGCTCCCTGAGCACACTGTGCGCCACCGAAAACACGGCACAATCGACATCATTGGCCGCCTGCATATCCCCGAGTACCCGCTCCCAACGACCCAAAAGTGGTTGCCTCGCACTTCGCCAGGAATCCAGCTTTGCTTCCGGAGAAGCGAGATTGCCCTCGGCAGAATCATCCTGTGCCAGCACTGAGGCAGTGAGGCCCCGCAACTGCTGATCCAGTTCATCCCGGTAATGGACCGTTGCCAGCACCTGCCAGTGCCCATGGGCCCGATAAACCCGCATCTGCCGGTCCAGCCAGGTCAGGTTCAGGCTCTCCCCTAACCGGAAGTAAACCCAGGCCACGGACTCCAGATCCTGCCCCAGCTGGCTTGAGATCTCGATCATGTCCATCAGCCAGTAACGGCTCTCAGCCGAGGCACAATAAGCGGCTAACGCTTCCGGCACGTCTTTTTCCCTGTACTCAGCATAGTGCCCATACCAGCGACTTTCAGGTATGACCGAAGACAATCGCTCGATGGAGGACAGTACATCCGACAAAGCCCCCCGGTATCGGGCCTCACAGTCGGCCGGGTCCAGATCGTTGCGACGGTTGTGCAGCAACCAGACAGTGCTTCGGGTGACCAGGTGAATGACATCGCTGAAAAGGTCAGCCTGCACCGCCGCATCAATCCGGCCATCCAGCTTTTCAATGGCTTCCCATTGCCGGTCTACGTTGTGGATCTCGACTGAGATCAGGTAGGCGGCGGCGATGCGGCCGGCATCGGCTCCGGTGGTATTGCGGATCCGTTCCACCCAGGTGATGCCCATGCGATTGACCATGTCGTTGGCAATCTGGGTTGCAACGATTTCGGCTCGCAGCGGATGCGCCTCGATAGCCTCCGGGAATGCTTCGCGCATGGATTCCGGAAAGGCCGAGAAAAGCGCCCGGGAGAACCGTGGATCCCGGACAATGGGAGCGGCCATGAGTACCTGCTTGAGTTCTATCTTGGTATAGGACAGCAGCACCGAAAGCTCGGGCCGGGTCAGCCCTCCGGAGCGTTCACGCAGCTCATCGTCATCCGGCAGGAATTCCAGTGCTCGATCCAGCCGCCCATCCGATTCAAGCCGCCGCATCAGACGCTCATAACCGTCTTGTGATCCGACCTTGCCGGTGCAGGCCAGGCTGAGCGCCATGGCCTGCCGATAATTGTTGCGCAGTACCAATTCCGCCACTTCCGGCGTCATCGCCCGGAGCAGCTGATTGCGCTCGCCCAGCGTCATTTCATCCCGGGCAACACGTTCGTTCAGCAGGATCTTGATATTCACTTCATGGTCGGAGCAGTCCACTCCGCCGGCGTTATCGATAAAGTCAGAATTCGCTGAACCACCAGCCAGGGCAAAGGCGACCCGACCCCGCTGGGTGACACCGAGGTTGCCCCCCTCACCCAGCACACGGCAGCGCAACTCGGGACTGTCGACCCTGAGTCCGTCGTTGGCCCGGTCCCCGACATCGTCGTGGGACTCGGAGGGCGCCTTGATATAGGTGCCGATGCCGCCGTTCCAGATCATGTCCACCGGAGCCCGGAGCAGCGCCCGGATCAGTTCGTTGGGTGCCAGACGCTGGGCACTGATGCCCAGAAGCGAGCGCATTTCGGGTGATACCGGAATCCATTTGGCGGAGCGGGCAAAGATACCGCCGCCTTTGCTGATGAGGCTTTGGTCATAATCCGCCCAGCTGGAGCCCGGCAGTTCGAACAGGCGCTTGCGCTCGGCAAATGAGGCCGCTGCATCCGGGGACGGGTCGACAAAAATGTGCTGGTGATTGAACGCACCCACCAACCGGATATGTTCCGACAGCAACATGCCGTTGCCGAATACATCTCCGGCCATATCGCCGATACCCACCACGGTGAAATCCTCGGACTGGGTGTCCAGCCCTTTCTCGAGGAAATGGCGCTTCACCGACTCCCAGGCACCCCGGGCGGTAATGCCCATCTTCTTGTGGTCATAACCCTCGTTGCCGCCGGAGGCAAAGGCGTCACCAAGCCAGAACCGGTACTCCCCGGCGAGATGGTTGGCGATATCGGAAAACGTCGCCGTTCCCTTGTCTGCGGCCACCACCAGGTAGGGGTCATCGTCGTCATGGCGGACCACATTGACCGGCGGTACAACCACACCGTTCTCGAGATTGTCGGTCAGATCGAGCAAACCACGAATGAAAATCTGATAACAGACGATACCCTCGGCGCGCAGCGACTCCCGGTCTCCCTCATCAGGCGGCTGCTTGACGACAAAGCCGCCCTTGGCACCCACCGGCACGATCACCGAGTTCTTGACCTGTTGTGCCTTCACCAGCCCCAGAATCTCGGTCCGGTAATCCTCGATGCGATCGGACCAGCGCAAGCCACCGCGGGCAACCGGGCCGGCTCGCAGGTGAACACCTTCCACCCGGGGCGAATAGACAAATATCTCGAAACGGGGCCGGGGTTTGGGAATGTCCGGCAGCGAGGATGGATCAACCTTGAAGGACAGGTAGCCCTTTGGCTGGCCGGTTTCCTCCGGCTGGTAGTAGTTGGTTCTGACCGTGGCCTGAATCAGGGCGTGGAATCGACGCAGGATCCGGTCATCGTCGAGACTTTCCACCTGTTCCAGCGCAGCAAGGATCTCCTTCTCGATTGCATCGATACGCTGGGCTCGCTCTTCGGCCTTCACATCTTCCGGTTCGAATCTGGCCCTGAACAGGGAGACCAGACCAGCGGTGATATCGAGATGGCGGGCCAGCGTGTCGGCGATGAAGGGCTGGCTGAAGCCGAAGCGAAGCTGCTTGATGTAGCGTGCGTACGCCCGGAGCAACGCGACATCCCGCCAGCCCAGACCCGCCGCCATGATCAGCTGGTTGAACTCGTCGTTCTCGGCAAAACCGTTCCAGATTTCCCGGAAAGCTTGCTGCACAAGGGGCTTCGCCGTCCTGAAATCGGCATTCCGGCACCGGGAATGGAACGCCACCGTAAAGTCGCTGACACCATAGGTCTCCCCATCCCGGCGCCGGATGGAGTAGGGATGCTCACCCAGAACCCGCATGCCGAGATTTTCAAGGATAGGAATCACATCCGACAGGATCACCGGACTGCCCTGGCTGTAGAGCTTGAAGCTGAGCTGCCCTTCGGCGCTGTCGCCGGAATTATAGAAGCCCATGGGCACATCGGAACTGATGGCAATGGACTGGATCTGGCGAATGTCTTCCAGGGCTTCAGCCACCGGAAAGCGGGCCCGATACGCCGAGGGAAAACTACCACTGAAAAGCTGGGCGTAACGCCCGCCGAGGGTGTCGCCAAAGGTCGCGACAAGCTGGCTGTGGAGGTCATCGTCCCATGATCGGGATTCCTCCATCATTTTCGCCACTACCTGGCGAAGATCGAGTGAATCATCGGCTTCGACATTCTGGTCATCAAGGGCGTTGGCAAGCTGTTCCAGCAGGCTTTGTTGTTGTACTGAGCGGGAATCGGTCATCAATCTTCTCCGGGCGGTATCCACAGGGCGATACGGATTCATGCCAATCCAGTATACTCAAGACCCGAAAGTCACTTTGACCATATAGTTTCAAAACGCAGGCAATTCGCTTATATTCGAATATTGACATAGACATTAAGCTTGGCAGGAGACCAAATTATGGTCGAACTGGATAGAATTGATCACTCAATCATCAGGGAATTACAGAAGAATTCCCGGATCACCATTACCGAACTCGCCACGCGGGTGGGTCTCTCCAAGACACCCTGCCAGGTTCGCATGCGGCGACTGGAAGATCAGGGTTACATCACCGGCTACACCGCCCTGGTAAACCATACCAAGCTGGGGCTGAGCCATGTCGCTTTTGCCCAGGTCACCCTTTCCGACACCAGCAGCGGTGCCCTCGCCGCCTTCAACGAGGCCGTCAAGCAGGTTTCCCTGGTGGAGCAGTGCCATATGATGGCAGCGAACTTCGATTACCTGCTGAAGATCCGGACACGTAACATGGCCGAGTACCGGCAGGTACTCGGGGAGCAGATCTCCAGCCTGCCCCACGTGCTGCAGACCAGTACCTTTGTGGTCATGGAAAATGTGAAGGACACCGGCATCTGAACACAGGAAGGGAACGATCAGCCGGCAGCCTCAAGACCGAGCTCATGCTTGTACAACACATTGCCCAGCCCCAGGACGATCCGTTCCACGGAGACATCGGCCGACACGGGACTCTCCCCGGGTTTTGACCGGGCTTCCAGGATCAGCACCATTCTGAGCAGATCCAGAAGCCGGATGACCAGATCCAGGATATCGAAGTCGTCCGGCGCCGACGCCATCTCGCGAATCACAAACGCTTTCGCGGACTCGACAATGAACGCCTGATGGGCGTCGAGGGCACGGGTGTCCAGAGCGCGGACCGACTCGAAGCGCTCTTCCCGCTCCCGCCGGATCGCCTCCATGCACAGATCCCGGGAATGCTCCGGAGACTCCTCCTGGCGTAACAGGCCGGCCAACCGGAAATCCACCGTGCCCTCATGGCGCAGCTCCTCGAATTCGTCTTCGAGGCTCTTGCGGGCATGGGGCAGATACTTGCGAACAGCCCGTTCCCGGGCCGCGATCAGGTCATCAAGGGACGCGGCGTTCACCATGCCGGTCATGACCTGCACGCAATACACCAGGTGTTCCCAGATCTCCGTCGTGATCCGCTCCGGATCGGCAGGCAACACCCGGGCAATGGAGACAAACCGGAAATACAGCGTGGTGACTTCCTGTTCGCTGAACCCGGATGTCCGGATAATCTCGGGCAGACCTATACGCTCCACGTCTTTGAGCAGGCGCGGAAGCAGGATCAGCACGTAGTGCCGGGCACCTTCAGACAGGATTGTCATAACAGCGGACCTGCACGAACTCTCGCAATCGGATAATCTCCATGGGCCGGGCAATAAGCCCCTTACTGACACCATAGCCGATAACCATACATTTTCATGATGCCGATACCTGAAATCCGGGGTGAAATTGTCCACGTGACCCGGGATGCCCTGGGCAACATCCTGGTCATTGACGACCGCAAGCACCGGGTACTGAGCTTTGACTCCATCTTCGAGCAGAGCAAGATCGCCCGGGCCACGCCGTACCTGCCAGTGCATGAATACAGCCGCGCCATGCTCATACCGGCGGCATTCACCGAGCCGGCCCATGTGACCGTGCTTGGCCTTGGGGGAGGTGCCCTGGCCCACGGCCTTTATCGGCTGTTTCCGGAGTGCCGGGTTCACGTAATCGAGCTACGCCCGAAAGTCCTGGAAGTGGCGCGGGAGTGGTTTGCACTGCCGGATTCCGACCGGATGGAGGTCACCATCGCCGATGCCCGCAAGGCGGTCGCGGAACTCCCTCCGGGCAGCACCAATATGATCTTTACGGATTTGTACAACGCGGATCGCATGAGCCCTGCCCAGGCCCAGCGGCGGTTCATCAAGGACTGCTGCACCGCACTCACCGACGATGGCTGGCTGATCCTGAACTACCACAAGGTCCCGGATGAAAGCGGCAGCCTGTTCCGGGAACTGGTGCGTCAGTTCCCCTGCCTCTTGTACTTCCACAGCAAGACCAACAACACCGTCATCTACGGCTGCAAGGAACCCTTCTACCCCTGGCCCCTTGATGTGCCGCTCCTGAAGGAACTGGAAGAACGCTTGCCCATCGGCTGGCGCAAGTTGATGAAGAAGCTTTCGATGGTGGAGGACTAATCCCGCTCTTCTCCGGAACCTCCACGGTTTCCGAGAAAGCGGGGCAAGGTTATCCCCTGCCGATCCATCCAGCGGTATACGGTCGGCCGGGACACGTCGAAATGCCGAGCCACTTCGGAAATGTTCCATTGGCAGGCCCGGAGCGCATCGAGTAACGGATCCTGCTGACTGTCACTATTAACCATCTGATCCGCCACCGGCGGCATCCGGTCAGAGACACATTCCTCCGGCAGATCGTTGGCGGTGATCTGTCCTCCCTCGCAGGTTGCCTCGGCAAACGTCAGTGCGTTCACCAGTTGCCGGATATTTCCGGGCCACTCGTAGGCCAGCAATGCACTCACCGCATCGCCGCGCAACCGTACCTCCGACATCGTTCCATCAGCAATCAGGTTTTCCAGAACCCTCTGGATCACATGCTGCCGGTCTGCCCGCTGCCTCAAGGGCGGCAACTTCAGGCTGGCCCCATTCAGGCGGTAATAAAGATCGGCGCGGAAGTCACCCCGTTCAATAAGCTGGCCCAGGTCCTGATGGGTAGCGGCAATAACCCGGCAATTCACACGAATCGGCGCGTCTGCGCCAATGGGAAGAATTTCCCCTTCCGCCAACACCCGCAACAAACGGGTCTGGAGTTGCAGCGGCATGTCGCCGATCTCGTCAAGGAAGAGCGTGCCACCATCGGCCTGCTGAATCAGTCCGCGCATGCCTTTGGAGCGAGCGCCGGTGAAGGCACCGGCAACGTAGCCGAACAACTCGCTCTCAATCAGCGATTCCGGAATCGCAGCACAGTTCACGGCCACGAAGGCCCGTTTGCTTCGGTTGCCTGAGTCATGAATGGCCCGGGCAAGTACCTCCTTGCCAGTGCCGGTTTCTCCGAGGATCAGTAAGCCAACATCCCGATTACGAAGTCGTTTCGCCAATCCGAGCGTGCGACGCATGACCGGGTCATCAGCCGCCAACGCGTCGAGTCTCGGCACCCGTTCGCTGGGGCTGTTTGTGTCAGAGTCGATCGGCTTGGGAGAGGCAACCCTTGGCTGAATCAGCGCGGCAAAGAACGTCTCCCCACTAACCTGGTGACGGAAAGCCCGTACCTGATCATCCTGATCAAAAGGAATGCTCCAGATGTCCTGTATCTGGCATTCAAAAAGCTGGGTGAGATCAAGACCAGCCTTTGCAGAATCGGGAGGCACAGTTCCGGAAATCAATGATCGCCCCGCCGTATTGCTCGCCTCGATCCGCCCACTCTCGTCGATCGCGAACAGATACTGACCATTGACCTGGACGAACTCCCGGGAGGCATCGCAACGGAAAATCACCTGATTCCGATATTTGCGCAGGAAATAGGCATCCTCGATCATTCGGGCGTAGAGCTGGGTCAGGTTGAGGGCAAACGTCTGACTATGGCGCGCTTGCGGAGAGTCCAATGCGGAAATATCCAGCACAGCCAGCAGATTACCGGCCGGATCCCTGATTGGCGCGGATGTACACGTCAGACTGATGTGTGTGGCATCAAAATGATCCACCCGATGGCAGGTCAGGGCCTGCTCTTCCTGAATGCAGGTACCCACGGCGCAAGTGCCGGCGTACTGCTCGCTCCAATCAGCACCGAGGTAGAGCCCAGCCTGGCGCAAACGCCGGTCCGAACGCCGGTCGCCAAGGTACTGCACGGTGATGCCTCGATGATCAGTGAGCAACAGCACATAACCGAGGTGGGCAATCATGGCGTACAGTTGCTCGACACCCGCCCTGGCTACGTTCAGGAATTCGTCAACCGAATCCTGGTGCTCACGCAGAGTCTGCTGGGTAACAATACGGGCGCTACGCGGCCGGCTCGGATCAAGACCGTATTCCTGGATGCAGCGTTTCCAGGATCGACCGATAAGTTCCGTTCCCGGTGATGCGTCAACAGACGAATCATCCTCCGCAAAGTTCAGAACGGCGTCAATGTGCCGACGCTGGGCAAGTTGCGTAGTCATGCAAGACTCCCGAACCAATGGGCTCTTGTTGTTGTCATTTGTCAGAGATACTGCTGCAACGCCTCTTTAGCTTATACTTTTCGTACCCTGCCCCGCATCCTCCCTTCGTACTGTTCAAGTCGTTACACCTGTAACACCTACAGACGATGAACACGTGACAGCTGTAAATACCGAACCGCAATAGATGGCCCGCTCTTGATGGCGGACAACGCGGCTTGCCCGGAAAACATCCAACAATTTCAAAGAGCTGCCAGCCAGGACTTATAACGTTCCCGACCTGGCACAGCGCCTGCAAAGCTCCGGTTGCGAACAAAAACAATGCAACCGTGGAGAACGAGCATGACACAAACCAACCTCACACCAACCCAGCAAGTCGAACAGTGGCTGGCCGGTTTTTCAGAAACACTGCAATCGGAAACCCCGGAGCAAGCTGCAGAGCACTTCGAGGAAGGCGGGTTCTGGCGGGATCTGGTCTCAATGACGTGGAACATAAAGACTCTGGAAGGCCATGACGAAATCCGGAAGATGCTGGCCATGACCGCCAAAGCCAGACACCCTCACAATTGGCAGATTTCTGAAGAAGCCACCGAACAGGATGGCGTGCTGGAAGCGTGGATTACCTTCGAAACCGCGGACGCTCTCGGCAAAGGCCACCTGCGCCTGCGTAACGGCAAGGCCTGGACCCTACTGACCACCATGCAGGAACTGCGGGAGTTTCCCGAGAAACGCAAACACCTGCGCCCCAAAGGCGCCCAACATGGTGCCAGTAAATCCCGTAGAACCTGGCTGGAGGCCAAGCAGGATGAGCAACGGGAACTGGGTTACAGCCGCCAGCCCTACTGTGTAATCATCGGTGGCGGTCAAGGCGGCATTGGTCTGGGCGCACGTTTGCGGCAGTTGGATGTGCCCACCATCATCATCGAGCGCAATCCCAAGCCCGGTGATTCCTGGCGCAATCGTTACAAATCCCTGTGTCTGCATGACCCGGTGTGGTACGACCACATGCCCTACCTCCCCTTCCCCGAGCACTGGCCGGTGTTCTGCCCCAAAGACAAGATCGGGGACTGGCTGGAGATGTACACCAAGGTCATGGAACTCAATTACTGGAATTCCACCGAATGCACTGGTGCCCGTTACGATGAGGAAAAGCACGAATGGATTGTCGATGTGGTTCGGGACGGGGAGCGGGTAACCCTGCGACCAAAACAACTGGTGCTCGCTACAGGTATGTCCGGCATACCCAACGTGCCGGACATACCCGGCATGGACAGCTTTGAAGGTGAACAACACCACTCCAGCAAGCACCCGGGTGGCGAAGCCTACAAGGGAAAGAAGTGCGTGGTACTGGGGGCCAACAACTCGGCCCACGACATTTGCGCTGCCCTGTGGGAGAACGACGCCGATGTCACCATGATTCAGCGCTCCTCCACCCATATCATCAAATCCGACACCCTCATGGATCTCGCGTTGGGAGGGCTCTATTCCGAGGAGGCCGTCGAGAACGGGATCACCACGGAAAAGGCCGACCTGACCTTCGCATCCTTGCCCTACCGGATCATGCCGGAATTCCACAAGCCGGTTTACGAGCAGGCCCAGGAGCAGGATGCCGATTTCTACAACCGACTCCGGAAAGCCGGCTTCATGCTGGATTTCGGCGACGATGGCTCCGGTCTGTTCATGAAGTACCTCCGGCGCGGTTCCGGCTATTACATCGATGTAGGCGCCTCGGAGCTGATCGCCCAGGGAGAGATCAAGCTCAAGAGCGGGGTTTCCATTGAACGGATCAATCCCAGGTCGGTAACCCTGACCGACGGCACCGAGTTGCCCGCAGACCTGATCGTTTACGCCACCGGCTATGGCTCGATGAATGGCTGGGCGGCACGGATCATATCCCAGGAAGTGGCGGACAAAGTTGGCAAGTGCTGGGGTATGGGCTCGGACACCACCAAGGATCCGGGTCCCTGGGAGGGCGAGCTGCGAAATATGTGGAAACCTACCCAACAGCAAGGTTTGTGGTTCCACGGCGGCAACCTGCACCAGTCACGGCATTATTCCCTGTATCTGGCATTGCAGTTGAAGGCCCGCATGGAAGGGCTGGAAACGCCGGTTTATGGATTACAGCCGGTCCACCACCTGTCGTAAGCCAATTTGTGGTCCGGGCCGAAAGCCCGGACCACAGCCTGTACCGACTATCCTCGAGAGCTCGGCTTACACCTCCGACATGTCGCTTTAAAATCCCCATTTTAATATTAAAAACAACTGATTAGGCATTCTTTGCGCCCAAATCGAATAATGCTCCCAGCAAGTCGTTGCTAAGGTTGATGAAGGCATGATTCTGCGACGTTCTGCCTGGACTCACTCAATCACGGGATTGTCATCCCTCAACGCAGGGGTCCATCGACCCCGCTCTGAGCCACGGGATGGCACCGTGCCAAAAGAAAAAGGACAAATCATGGCTATGGTCTCACTATGGCGGCCTTTGACCGCCATTGCCCTCTCATCGACCCTGATGACCGCCGCCTTGGCGGACGATCAGCTGGTATCGGACGGAAACGCCAACCTACATCCCGCCCACGATACCCCTCTCCCGGACGGCCACGTACCTGCCAACCAGAATTACGGCTTCAACGTGATCGGCCGGGACACGCTGGGCGGCATTTCGGACGGACTCTACACCGACGTCTGGGCCCAGGACGGATACGCTTACATCGGCACGTTCCAGGAACCGGACTGCACCCGGGCCGGAGTTTACATTTCCGACATCCGGGATCCGGCTAACCCGGTCACTGTGGGTATGATCAAATCCCCGCCCCAGACCCGGATCAACGACGTCAAAGTGACCGAAATCGATGGTCGTGACGTACTGATCCATTCCCTTGAGCCCTGTGGGCCGACTCTCGGCAACGGGCTTGCAATCGGCGGGGGAAATGGTGGTCATCAACAAGGCCAGGTGGGTGTTTCACTGTGGGACGTGACCGACCCGAGCCGCCCGACCCCACTCAAGCAGAACTTCCTCGACTTCCCGGTCCACAACGTCTTTCCATGGACAACAGCTGAGGGCAATACCTACATGCTTGTTGTGGATGACGTCGCCCTGAATGACTTGAAGATCGTCGACATCTCCAAGCCCCAGTCACCCACACTGATCAGCGAGACGGGGATCGAAACCTGGCTTGCGACCAATCCGGAAATCGCCGATGACGCTCAGCTTTTCATGGGGAGTTTTGCAGCACCGCTGCTGCACGACGTTTGGGTAAACGACATGGATCCAGGACCGAACGAGAACTGGCAGGCAGTCCTCTCTTACTGGGATGCCGGGTTCATTACCCTGGACATCAACAACCCGGCCAATCCGGTTTTCCTCGCCGACTCCACGTACCCGGACACCGATCCGGTTTACGGCACCTTACCTCCAGAGGGTAATGCCCACGCAGCCGTCTTTGCCGGCCCCAATTTCGACAAGATTTTTGGTGGTGACGAGGACTTCGACTCCCTCTTTACCGCGGTCACCGTTGCCGGCGAGGACTATCGAGCCAACCAGGGCAGCGATGTTCCACAAATCGGTGGCGCGGTTGACGAAGTGAGTGGCCAGACCGCCTACGTCGGACGCGCCTGTGGCGGGACATTGCCTACTGCCGCGGATGTGGGAGCCACGATTGCGGTCATCGAGCGAGGTGATTGCGCGTTTACCACCAAGGCCCAGACGGTTCAGGCCGCAGGCTACGAGGCCGGAGTGGTCTTCAATTCGGCGGCAGAGGGCAATTGCGAGGCGACAGTCTCCATGTTGGTTGAAGGGGACATTCCCATGTTGTTCGTACCCCGTTCCACCGGCTATGCCATCCTCGGCATTGACGGCTATGATCCGGCGGCATGCCCCGACGGCATGAATCCCGCTCTGCCCACCCCGTCCAGCCTGGGCCTGGTTGCCACACTGGGCGCTACCTTCGACGGCTGGGGCTACTTCCACGCGCTCAACAACGTCAGATCCACCATGACAGTGCCCAGAGGCATGGGAGAAGACGCGGAATCAGTGGAAGTGGGCTACCTCGGGGAAATCGGCTATTACGCGCCGGCGGAACTCACGGATCCGGAACTGGCCAGCGGAGCCGGAGACCTGACCATGCACAACCTGGAAGTGGACCCTGCCAACCCGGACCGGACATTCATCAGCTGGTATTCCCTCGGCATGCGCGCAGTCGAATGGCGTCCGGGCCACCTGCATGAAAACTTGAAAGGCGAAGGCGTCGTCTCCTGGAACATGCATGAGGTGGGCCGCTTTATCGCCGGAGAGGAATATGGTGAGGCAGAGGGCTCCAACTTCTGGGGTGTTCATGTCACCGAAGTCGACGGTCAACAGTATATTCTGGGCTCGGATCGCAATACCGGCCTCTGGATTTTCCAGTGGAGCTGTGAGGACGTCAGCGACGTGCTGTACTGCAACGGGCCGGTAACACCCTGAACCGGCAGTAAGGCCGCCCGCGGGCGGCCTTCATATTCCCCTGAGATACCCCAGCCCTAACTGGCCCATCTGTTGATTGACCCAGCTTACCCGCTCCCAGACGTAAGCCGATGGCTGGTCTGCGCGGAACACCTTGGGATTAGGCAATACCGCAGCGAGCATGGCGGCCTCGGTTCGGGACAACTGGTTTGCCGGAATTCCAAAAAAAGCCCGGCTCGCCGCCTCGACTCCATAGATACCCGGCCCGAACTCCGCAATGTTGAGGTAGACCTCAAGGATGCGCTCTTTCGGCCACAACACCTCCAGGGTAACCGCAAGCCCCGCCTCCAGGGCTTTCCGGACAAAACTCCGGCCATTCCACAGAAAAAGATTCTTCGCGGTCTGCTGGGTAATGGTGCTGGCACCACGCAGCCCCTCACCCTGGATGTATTCCTCGACAGCACTGTGAATTGCGCTGAAATCCACGCCCCAATGCTCCGGAAAACGCTGGTCCTCACTGGCAACAACGGCCAGGGGCATCCAGGCTGAGATCTGTTCGTAGGGGACCCATTCCTGGCGGATGTCCTGATCGGGATGATCCAGCCAGTAGCCAATCATGAAGGCTGAGGTCGGCGGGTTCACGAACCGGAACAGAAGCAGCAGGAGTACCGAGGCGGCGAGAGCCCCCAAAAAGCTCCAGGCCAACCAGCGGAAGGCTTTTCGAACCAAGGAGTCAGGCCTCCGGCGCGCCATTGCAGACGTGCTTCTCGATGGAAGAGGCTAAAACGGGCTTGGCAGGTTTACCGGGCATGGATGCCATTCTCTTCTGGGAATGTGACGAGGCATTACTATACCGGGCAACATTGCATCAAAACACCGGCTACAGATTACCTGATCGTTAGTATGATGAACCCATGAAACTCTCACGCATCCTCAGCAACCAGAACGGCATCAGCCGCCGCCAGGCCAATATCCTGCTTGCCGCCGGGCGCGTTCGCGTTGACGGCGAAATCTGCCGGGAGGGCGGCCTCAATATCAGCAGATTCCAGGAGGTCTGGATTGATCAGGAGCTCATACAGCGTGCGGACCCGGCCTATTACCTGATGTTGAACAAGCCAGCCGGCTACCTGAGTGCTACCGAAGATCCGGTGCATCCCACCGTGATGGAACTGATCGAGCCCACCCTGCGCGATCACCTGCACATCGGCGGCCGCCTGGACCGTGCCAGCACCGGACTGATGATCCTGAGTAGCGACGGCCTTTGGACGCGGCGATTGACCGAGCCCAGGATAAAGATCCCCAAGGTCTACCGGGTCACCACCGCCCACCCGATTTCTCCGGATACGGCCGACCGATTTACCGAAGGCATCTGGTTTGGCTACGAACAGCTCAGAACGTCTCCGGCCCGGTTGGAACAGATAGGGCCGACAGAGGCGAGGCTTACCATTTACGAGGGACGCTACCACCAGGTCAAGCGCATGTTCCATGCGGTGGGGAACCGGGTAACCTCACTGCATCGGGAGAGAATGGGGAGCCTGCTGCTGGATCCGGAACTTGCCGTTGGCAGCTTTCGACCTCTGACCGCCGATGAAATCAGCTCGGTGGGTTGACGCTTTAGGCCTTCGAAAGCAATTAAAGGAGGCTCACCCCTGCCCGGAGAGTCTCCGGTCAACCCAGGAATGATAGAGGCGGGCCAGCAGAGGACGAATCACTGGCAGGCCGATCAACCAGGCCACCGGCTTCAGTACCGGGACGCGGGACATCAACAGGATATAGGCGTCCAGCTCCCGGTGAATGGTGCCTTCACTGTCTTTCACATGCAGCTCGCGCAGCGCACTGTCGGGATCGATACCTTCCTGGCGCAACACCTCATCACGGCCGGTAATATCCAGCCACTCAACGGACTCTCCGGTCTTGCCGGCCAGCTTTTCGTACCACCGACGATCCTTGATACACGCGGGGCACGAACCGTCGTAGTACACCACGAGTTTGCCAGAGGAATGCTTCATAGCGTCCTCCCCCAAAAGTTAGGAATGACACTATTACCCTAACACGAAATCAGGGCGCGGGTGCCTGATCGCCAGCCGTTGAAACCAGGCACAGCAACGCACCCTGGCCCTGATGGTGCAGATCAGGCCCTGCTCAGGAACTTCCGTTCTTCCACGTTGATCTTGATGCGGTCACCGGTGGAGATGTGCTCGGGCACCTGAACTACGAGGCCCGTGGTCAGCCTGGCCGGCTTGGTCCGGGCGGTGGCGGAACCACCTTTGACAGAGGGATCGGTTTCTTCGATCTCAAGTTCGACTGTCGGCGGCAGGTCGAGGGCCACCGGGGAATCGCTGACGAGAATAACCATCAGCCCTTCAGTGTCCTCGTTGATGAACAGAAGCTCGTCGGCGATTGCTTCCTTGTTGAGCATGTACTGGGTGAAATCCTCAGTATCCATGAAGACGTACTCGTCTCCGTCGGCGTACGAGAAGGTGGCCGGCCGGCGAACCAGGTCTGCCTGGTTCAGCATGTCGGAGTCCTTGAAGGTTTCGTCCAGCTTCTGGCCGGTCACCACATCGTACATACGCATACGGTACAGGCTGCCTCCGGCCCGCCCCTGGGGCACGGAGCGCTCGATATCCTTGACGAAGTAAACCCGTCCCTCGTACTCAACGGCCTGATTCTTTTTGATTTCACTGGCTTTTGGCATTGCTTATGGTCCCGAAAGAAAATGACAACTAGGGAGCCTGATATACCACGACTTCGGACGATAAGCGATAGCGACCATCAGGCAGAGGCGATAACCACAATGCCGAGGACAATCGCCGTCAACCCCACCCCCTTCGCCAACCACTCTCCGTATGGCACCGTTTTCTCAAGCAGAACAATCACCGCAAGGGCGGCAATCACCAAAAGATCCATGACGCCGCCGACAAACAGGAGGGCCATCAATGCGCCACAGCACCCCACACAGTAGGCCCCGTGGATAATGCCCATCTTGAATGCCCCGCTCAGGCCCGGACGCCAATGACGGGTAATGAAAAACAGGGGGCCCCGGCAACGCTTCAGGCATGCCTGCTTGAGAGAGGAAAACTGGTAGAGACCTGCGCCAATCAGGATGATTCCGCTTAGAACTACACTCTGGCTGCGCATCATGGGGCTGAGCAATGCCCACTCTTCAAGTCGCCATTGCAGGGTCGTGGCCACCAGGCTGAACAGTGTCCAGAGAACGAAATAACCGGCGCAAAACAGTCCGGTGCCCAGGGCTTCCCGAGCCAGTTTGTTGGTCCTGGCCACCTGACGGTAAAGCAGGACCATTGGAGCTGCACTGGGAACCATCATGGCCACCATCATGACGCTCCACATCACGAACATCATGACAAAGTAGGCAGGTGTCCACTCTCTGAGCATCATGGAACCGCCCGCTGACATGGCAGACATGTCCGCCGCCATATCAAACAGATACCACCAGCAAACCCCCGCGATCGCCAGCAAAGCCGCCAGCGTAGCGAGTGACGCCCGGGGCATGCCCCGAGCGTGTATTCCGGCCATGTGTCTCACCCGAAGCTATCGGTAGACGCCGCTGGGGCCAATATCCAGGTGTGACATGTGGCAGTGCGTACCATCAAACCCCATAGGTACGTCGGCCCGGGCTTCGGTGCGCCCGCTGGCTACTTCCGCAACCGCGTACTCGAACCCTCCGGGCAAATCGATACGGGCCCGATGCGGTTCACCGGAAATGGGATTGATGATCGGCTCAGCGCTCCCCTCAATCAGATCCGCCACCCGTACCTTTGCTTTGCGATTCTCGACATCGCAGGAAATCTCGATCGGGCAGAAAACCGGGTCATACATTTTGGTCAGTGTGCTGGCAAACACATTGAAGAAGGTGGCTCCGGGCTCAGACGTGTCCCCGGAGAGGATCGCCATCAGGGCATCCCGCTGTTCGGCTGTCGCCCGCTCGTCCACAAACGCCTGGGCCTGGCCGTTGCCTTCATGAATGGCACCGGGCCACTTCAGTGTCATGGCGAAGGACAGACCGTCCAGTCGTGTCTCACCAAAATAGCCATCCTGTATTTTGACTGCCGCAAAAGCATGGCAGTCCCCGTGGGTGGGACGGGCCATGAACTGACACGGACATCCGGCATCACAGTTGCAGTTCACAAACTCCAGTCCCTTGATTCTCCAGCCTGTATTGTTCATCTCCGTTACTCCTTTCTGTAACGCAGCCTCACCCGTCCAGACTAGTTCATCAACACACCGGAAACACCCCCTCTGCTAGACTGTTCCAGACACAAAAATAAAGGAATATGCGAATTGGATTTAAAGGCCAGCCTCTCCGTATTCAGGCCACCGCATCCATGGTCCCACCGCCGAAACGAAGCAGTTTCAGCGGGCGAACCTGCATCCGCGCCTCCTGCTCTGTGCAGAGCCTCGCCATGATGGCCATGGAACGGTAGTAGGCGTCATTTGCCAACTCCTCGCACCGTTGGGCAACCCGGAGGATTTCATGGGGATCAAGCTCCCGGGCCGTCAGGTCCCTGCCGTTCCTGCTGCCTGGCAGGCCAGAAGCCACGGCGCGCTCCCTCAGGGTGCCCTGATCACCGGGCAGGGACAGGGCAACACGGGCCGCCGCGTTGTAGAACTGGATGATGGATTCCCGACAGCGATTGGCGGCATGCTCGATCGTTGGCTCGGCTCGCTTCAGACGGGCCCTGTCATTTTCTCTCAACACACCCTCCAGCGTTGCGGCATAGCTGCTCAGATGGCGCATCGGCAGAACCAGCATCGGGAAGGAGGACAGACTCTCCAACACCGTTGAGGCAAGCTTGGCGTCGTCCGCCGGCATCTCGCCGATGGCCAGGTGCATCCGCCGGGCAAACAGACGGTCGATATCCCGGAGCCGCTTGCCCAGATCCCGCCATTCCTTCGATGCCTCCTCGACCGCGCGGTCGGCGTCCCGGAGTTCCCGGGTGGTCAGCCCGAAATCCTTCGGCTGGATGGAAACCTTTTCAGCCAGCAGGACCCTGCCATGGGTCCTATCACTGTGAAGCTGGGCAGCCCGGACGTAGGAGTCCTGAAGTGCGGACAATTCCGGCAGCCGGCTTCTCAGGGTATCGATGACCTGCTGTAGCGTCTGCTGCCCCTCCCGGCCAGCCTCCAGGTTGAGGAAACGCCGGGTCAGGTGGCCATTGAAGTACTGATCCAGCGCTTCGCCGTCCTGGTCACTGACCTTCCTGACCTGCAAAATCTCCCCGTTATCAACCAGGTACTGGTCCAGGTCCGCAATTCCAGAGTCCGCATAGCTTTGCCGCGTGATGCTCTCACAAAGATGATCAAAGTCCGGCAGCAGTCGGGCCGCCGGCTCGTTGATCCCCACCGTCCCCGGGAATTCCAGCTCCAGGGCGTGGCGGATCCGATCGACATCCGCGGGGTGAGCATCCCACAGGGAAGTCTGCTGGTCGCCCATGACATCCTGAACCGCCTGGCGCTGGTCCGGTGTCAGGTGATCGCCACTTTCGGCGATCGCACGCGGCAGGTCCCGCATCAGTTTTCCATTTTCCAGGGCCCGGGTGTTGGCGGCTTGCACGCACTGCTCGGCAAACGCCAGCATGTGCAGCTTTTCGGCGGTGATTTCAAACTCCTTACTGCCCGTCAGCCAGCACTCATAACGGTCGGCTTCGTATTCCATTTTTCGAGATACCTGATGACTGATCCGGAGGTTGAAAAGGAGCATGCCCCTGAACAGATTACGGGGCAGTGTCATCAAAGCCTGGGCAGGCCGCAGAACCACATGACCAACAAGCGCGGGCGCACTGCCCTGCCAGCGATTCAGGCGGACATCCCACGAATCCCCAACCTTTGCCCGGTTGGAAAGCCAGCGATTGACACTGTTGACCAGGTAATTGGCAGACATGGCTGTCGGGTGAGCAAAGTGGCCAAGCTCATGGCCGACCACACCGATCATCTGGCGGGTATCGAGAGCGGCAAACAGGGGCATGCCAACCGTCAGGGTCAGCTCCCCCCGGCGCAGGCTCCGCAGACCCTCGCTCGGCCCCAGAGAGGCAGTAACTCGATTATCAACACGAATGTCCTGCAGAGGTGGCAGGTCCATCCGCTGGCACAGACCATCAACCAGGTTGAAGAATCGCCGGTGCTTCTGGCGATCGAGCTGCATCGTTGGAGACGACGGATACCGGATAAACAGGGGGCGGGCCAGGAACAGCAGAAACACACCGCAGATAACGGAGAAAGATCCGGTGAGAAGCGTCCCGGCAATCGAGCCGGTCTCCGCCAGCTGCGCGGGGATCAAAGTGAGGTACCAGATCAGGCCAACCGCGAGAGCCGCTATCAGTCCGAGGTAGAAAAGCGGTGCCATCAGGCTCAGGGCCATCACAGCAATCAGTCCGACACGATAGGCCAGGCTCACCGGCATGCGGGGAATCGCATCAGGAAGTGAGATCTCGATATCAGTCTGCTCGTCAGCGGGTTCCGGCCCCGACTTCAGCTCGGGCACAGAGACATCCAGCCCCGATGACCTGAGCGCAGCCTCCAGCTTCTTCGCCCGGTCCTGGGTCAACCCCCGCTTGATCACGACCCGCCTGGACAACATCAGGCCGATTTGCGAAGGCTTCAGGCGAAACCGGGTGGCCAGCGCCTCTGACACCTTCTCGGTTGAAAACCCCTCCAGGATGCGACCTGCAGACTCCACGCGGAAATCACTGGATGACGATCCTTGCACGACACTTCTCCTCACATTCGTGGCCGGATAAACGGGCGAGCGGATAAACAATTCATCACCCTGACGTGAGTTTGCCGCAGATTGCTCCGGCACACCGTGAACCAGGGCACCTATCGCGGAAGGTCTAATGCCGTTTTTTTGACCAGCATCACGAAAAACTTTTCCCACAGATTCTGTGGATAACTTTGTTGGCAACGTCAGGACAGGTGCCTGTAAGCCCTTCAGGGTGTGACCTGACGGAATGTGAAGGTAATTTGATCAGGGTATACTGCCGCCCCTCTTGCTCCACCGAATAAAAGGACTGTCAACGCCATGCGGCGCTTAAATATCGCCAGTGTTCCCGGCCGGATTGTCATGGCCCTGCTCGCAATTGCCGCCCTTGCCGGCACTTACCACCTGATGCAGACCGGCCTCGGGCAACTCGCCGAGGCCCGCCAAATGCAGCGGTTACCGGAAACGCCCATCGGTGCCCTGGCGCAAGGGCCCTATGTCATTGCCGGTGAGGCGGGGGTGGCAACGGGCACAGTTACTACGCCCTACTCCAACACCGAGGCTGTGTATTACCGTTACAAACTGGAAGAGGAATACCGGGATTCCGATGGAGATCGGCGCATTCGCACCCTGGACTCCGGTGCCCGCGGGGGCAGCTTTCGTGTCCAGGACGAAAGCGGGGACGTATTGGTGGATCCCGGCCACAACCTGTCATCGGTTGAGTGGAACATTGCCCGCTCCTATCGCACCCGATCCGGGGACAAAATCTACTCGGAGTGGGCACTGCAGCCCGGTGAAACCGCCCGGATTATTGGTCGTTACGACGCCGAAGCCCAGGCCATCATGTTCTCCGGCCTCCGGGCCTTCAGCCTGCCAGCGCTGATCTCCGATCGCCCTCTGGAGGCAGACAGCGGTGACCGCCTGTTCGGCGCCGCCATCCGGATTTCCATCGCCACCGGTCTGCTCGCGCTGGGACTGGCACTGGGGCTGACCGCCCTGAAGGTACACCGGTTCTGGGTGTATGTGCTGGCGATGACCCTGGCTGTAACCGGAACGCTCTCGGTCCTCGGCGTCGCCAAGCTCAAGCAGGAATGGTCCGCCATCGCCACGCTTTATGAGGCGAGGTACGAGCAGCTCAACGGTCACAAGAACAACCCCCTGCTGCTCACTGACGTGGCGGCCCTGCAGCAGCTTATCCGCCAGAGCACCAGCGGCTGGCTCGACCGGTGGATGTTCCGCAGCCTTGTGGAAAAGCGCCTGCCGCTCCCGGACCTGGATGACCAGACCACTGCCCGCGTTCGGGAGATTGTGGAAAACCAGCCACAAGGCCGATACCAGCATTCCATCAAGAGCTGGATCTTTGCCGCCGGAAGTGCGGTGCTCTCGGTGCTGTTGATCTTCCTCGCTATCCGCACGGTCAAGCTCAAGCGCCTGATCGAAGCGGTCCCCACCAGCAATACCCGGGGTTTGAGCTTCGGGCTGTCCGAACTCAAAGGCATGGTCGAGGTGGATGACGCGCATCCGCCCATTCGCGACCCGCTGAAAAACGAAAAGTGCGTGGCCTATGACTACAAGGTGGAGGAACGCGAGGGTGGCGGAAAAGATGACAAGTGGCGGACGGTCGAGGAGCGCTCCGACCGGGTGCCTTTCTGGCTCGAAGATCCTCACGGCAAGGTGCTGGTCCACCCGGAAGGGGCAACCATCGAATACCCGAAATTCCACCAGGAAACCCGGGGTGACCGGCGCTACACCGTCAGACTGCTGGATACCTTCGTGAACGTCTATTGCCTCGGCTTCGCCGGGCTCGACAAGGAACAGTCAGACCGGCTGAGCATCAGTCAGGACAACAACTCTCCCTTCCTGATCAGCACCAAGGAAGAACAGGACATCGTGCTTGACCGCGGCGCCCGGGGCTTTGTCGGTATCGCCCTGAGCCTTGGCCTGTCCCTGTTTGCAGCCACCACGGTGTTCGCGGCCGACGGCACTTTCAGCCCGGACAACCTGATGATGGCAGCGCTCGCGGTGCCACTGTTGCTGTGCATATACATCGGCATCCTGCACTACAACGACATCGTCTTCCTGAAGAACCGCGTAAACCGCGCGCGGGCCAATATCGACACCATCCTGCAACAGCGGCACGATCTCTGGCCGAACCTGGAAAGGGTGGTGAAGGCCTCCATGGCCCATGAGAAGCAGCTGCTCAAAGCCATCGCACAGCTAAGGGCAGCCAATCCGGCAACCATGGAAACGGGACAAGATGTCGAGAAACTGATCGGCTTCGAGCAGAAAGTAACCCGGGCCATGCAGGCCCGTATCGAGAACTACCCGAACCTCAAGAATAACGAAGTGATCCGCAAGTTCATGGCCATCATGGCCGAGACCGAGAACTATCTGTCCCTGCTGCGAAACAGCTACACCGAAAGTGCGATGATCTACAACACGCGGATCCAGTCGTTTCCGGACATGATCCTGGCGAAGCTGTTCCGGTTCCGGCCGGCATCACAATTCTCGACTGAGGGCTGAGTTAACCCTTCAGCCCCAGGTTCTCGGCGTCCTGCTGAATACAACGGTCGAGCAACTCCAGATACTCGGCCTTCGCCTTCACCTTGGTTTCGCGGTGCGCGCGCATATTCAGTTGCTTGAACTGGTTGGCCAGCGCACTCGCCCGCTCAAGCAGCCTATCCTGCCCGACCACCTCGTCCAGATAACCGGCCTCGACCGCACCCTCAGGGTTGTAGATTTCCGCATTCACCACCGAGCGATAGAAGTGCGGCGGGTGGAGACGGTGGCGGGCAATCTCGATGCCGGCGTGATGCATGGTCATCCCGATAGCCACTTCGTTCAGGCCCAGCTTGAACGGCCCCTCAACGCCGATGCGATGATCCACCGACAGCAGGATAAACGCGCCCTTGGCGATGGCATGACCGCTGCAGGCACCAATCACCGGCAGAGGGAACGCCGCCAGACGGCGGGTCAGGGTCGAGCCGACCTTCACCAGCGCCGCGGCCTCTTGCGGCCCCTTCTGCATCTCTTTCAGGTCGTAGCCGGCGGAAAACACACCGGGTTGCCCCGTCAGGATAACCACTGCCTTGTCCTGCTCGGCCTGATCCAGCGCCTTGTTCAGCGCCTCGAACACCTCATGGCTCAAGGCGTTGGCCTTGCCGTTGTTCAGGACAATCGTTGCAATTCCATCGTTCAGTTCATAACTAACAAGCTCGGTCACCGGCCTCTCTCCTCTGACCACCCAGAATAAAGTGAGTGTTTGTTAACTTAGCAGAAGCCAAGATTGTCGGTGAGGCGCCCGGCAGATTCAATCCCTGAAGTGAAAGACGGGCGCCAAAACGAGACGGTAGTTCAGATTGTTTTGCTGACGACGTCGGAAGGTGCACTGATCAGGCCATCGGTGTCGACCACCTGGATCGAGAAAAACCACTCGCCAGTGCCCAGGTTATCGATGGTGTATTCCATCGTGCTGGCGTCGTTGATTTCGATGGTTTTGCTCAGTTCGGATGCATCCTGGCCATAGCTGATGATGTAACTGTCCAGTTCGCCCATGGCAAGGCCTTCACCGTTCACACGGGTGGCCGGCGCAACCCAGCTGAGTTTGGCGGTACCGGTCACTGCCGGTTCGCTGGTTACCGGGCTCTCTTCCACTGTGCCGCTATCGACAGTCCCGGTTGTTTCGTCAGTGCTCCCATCAGTCTGCGAGCTGTCGCTGACAACGGTATCGTCACTGCTTGAGTCCGAGCTGACTCTCTCACCACTGGACTTGGTACCGGAATCATAGGAGCTGGTTGTGTCATTACTGCCGTCAGCCGAGCCAGCTGACACATTGGAATCGCCTCCACACCCTGTAAGCACGATTCCCATAAATACTGCTGCAATCCATGCCTTTGACATATTAATGACGCTTTTCATAGTCAATAGACACCATTAAATCGTCGAATTTGTAAAATTGTATAAAACGGGACGGATTATGGGTGTTAACTTTGTTGGTCTTCTAGTTACGAAATGGTCAATTTCCTGACAGGGTTTGGTAAGGAAATGGCAGAATCTGAGGGGAGGCGTAGTCGGTGTGGGGCAGGAGGAGAGGCACAGTTACCCACATTATCTGTGGATAACTGTGTTAGTAGAGCAGGGAAACATGGCTCCAGCCGGCACAGGGCCAGCGCTGAGCAATTATGACGGTAAATTGATCGGGCTAGCTTTCAACCAGCCTGGCCCGAACACGGGGCAGGTGATCCGGGTAGTTATTCTGGATGAAGGTGACCAGCCCTTCGCGAACGGCGCACCGCAGATCCCAGTTCTGACTGGAATCCGGCGCGCTCATCAGGAAACGGATCTGCATGGCCTGATCACTGGCGTCGGTCACCTGAACCGTGCCGAGTTTTCCATCCCATTGACTGGAAGCCTGGAGCAGGCGATTGAATTCCTCCCGCAACGGTTCCACCGGCATGGTGTAGTCCACCCAGATGAAGACCGCACCCAACAGGTCAGAATTGTTCCGTGACCAGTTCTGGAAGGGGTTTTCGATGAACCACTGCAAAGGGACGACCAGTCTTCTCAGATCCCATACCCTGAGCACCACGTAGGTAGCGGTGACCTCCTCCACCCAACACCACTCCCCCTGCACATGCAGGACATCGTCAATGCGAAAGGGTTGGGTCAGTGCGATTTGCAGGCCGGCCAGCAGATTACTCAGGACCGGCCGCGCAGCAAAGCCCAGGATAATGCCGCCCACACCCGCCGAAGCGAGCAAGCTGGCGCCCATGTGCTGCACCGACTCGAAGGTCATAAGCGCGGCCCCGAGGCCAATGATCACTATCAGGATATTGAGGCAGCGAACCAGGAAGCGCGTCTGGGTTTCCACCTTGCGGGCACGCTTCCATTGACCCTCGAGCACCGGATTCAGAGCCACGATCACATCGCCGATTGCCGAGGTGAGTCGCACAGCAGCCCAGGTCAGAGTAAGAATCAGCAGCAGGGTTGTGACATGGCGCACTGCGGAAACCAGTGGTAAATCGTCAGGAGCGGCCTTGAGTGCGCCAGCCAGTACGAACAGGCAGAGCACGACGCCCAGGGCTCGTGCCGAAGCGTCAAGGAACAGGCGTGGAACGGTTCTGGATCGGGAAAAGCGTCGGACCAGCGCCAACGCCAGCCGATAGGTCACGTAGGTGACCACTACCGCCATCAATGCCGACAACCCGGGCATCAACCATGCCCGCAGACCAGCTTCCAGATGTTCCAGCACTCGACTTCCCCACCAGGTTATCTACGTTACCATCAAACTAGTTCATGTCCGGTTCGCGCGCGCGAGGTGTCCTGCGATACAGCCACGCCAGCCCCAGCAAGGCGAGCCCCAGCCCCATGAAGGCCGCAACCCGCCAGAATCCCTGCAGGCCGGCCATATCGATGAGGAAGATCTTGGCGATCACAAGACCAAGCAATGCCATCCCCGCCTTGTACAGCCTGACACTGTGATTGACACCGGAGAAGAGAATTGCCGCAATGGCATACAGCATGCCGACCACCGAATAGGTGTACAGCTCGCCTTCGGAGGCACCAGAGACCAGAGCTATGTCGCTCCCTCGCCAGAGCTGCCGGATTTCAAGGGCAGTGAACAGCAGGAAACTCCCCGCTGCAAACCACCGTGCAACCGACTGGGGACCGAAATCAGGCAGCCGGCTGACGACAAGCGCCAGCAACACGGGCCCGCCGTAGGCCGGAAGCAGCATGTTGGACACAGGCGTTGCACTGATGGCGCTGCCTCCCAGCCACGGGTTATGCACAGTAACCAGAGTCAGGTAACTCAGGCAGGACAAACCGAGCAGGATTCGCGAGAACAACCGGTAGAGCCAGGCCAGCGACTCACTGGCCCTGGCCCGGTAGAGGTAGGTCAGGCTCAGGGCACCCCAGAGCAACATATTGATGGTCGCCTCTGTCAGACTGTATTCCCGGGCGAAGATATCACCGTCATACAGCCAGTAGCGCAGTTCGGTGCCGAGGAACAGCACCAACAGGTGCAGGGTGGCTGCCTCAAGCCAGGGCCGGATGCCATGTTGCTTGTCCGCAATCCAGCTGGCGATTGCCGCCGCCACTGTCGCTCCAACGTACGTCCATAGCGACCAGTGAACACTGGCATCGTAACCCTGCAGCCAAGGATTAAAGGTCAGCCTCGCGACCACCAATGCCAGAGCCAGCTTGAGCAGAATATACAGCTCGGGCATCTGGAACCGTCGTGCAAGCCACGTCAGAGTGATGAACTGGATTGACAGCGCCAGGGTCAGCGACGCCTCGCTGAACGTCATTACGGCAGCGAGGGAATAACTGATATGGGCGGCCAGCACTGCCCAGACCACACCGATCCGGTATTGCTCGAGCCTCTCCATCTGCCAGGCCAGAATGCCGTAGAGGCCACCCAGGATCAGCGTTCCTGTGGCCCACACCAACGTCCTTTCGTAACCATGCAGCAGGAGCCACCCCAGGATCAGCCAGACCAGCGGCGAGAGCAGCATCAGCGAAGGCCAGCGCCGCTGGTCGGGGTGGCGCACCCATTGCCAAAGCGCCGGCGCAACCGTGAGGATCGTTGCTGAAACCAGGTAGGTGACAAACGCCGCCCGTTGCCCGGCCGAAAACTGAACCAGGAAAACAGTATTGGCGCTGGTGCGGCTCATATAAATCAGCCAGCCAATGGCAGTGGCAAGCACAGCTCCCCAGGGGAGGAACCAGAGTGTGCCTCGGCTCTGCGGGATCAAAGCCGCCACTGGTAGAATCAACAGCCAGGCCCAGAAAAACGGAGCATCTGCAGGCTGGCCCGCAACAGAAATTGCCCAGAGTGCGAGCAGGGGCAGAAGGGCCTGGCGCAATCGCCAGGCATCCTGCTGGACCTTGCCCGGCAGAATCGCAAAAGCCAGGAACAACCCGGCCAGGTAACCGGCCGTCGACACCTCCACCGGCACGGCAGAGCTGGTCAGCAACCACCACAGCAAAGCACCCGCCAGGGTGGCGTACCAGAGCCACTCCCGGAAGACATAGCGCATCAACAGCAGGGAGCTCAGGGTGACCAGGAAGCTGTAAGACAACACGAAGGTAACGCTGCCGTCCTCGCCGCCAATGAGCATGGGCACCAGGTAGGCGCCACTCAAGCCCATGATTGCCAGTAATGGCCCGTGCACCAGCGCCATGACCATGGTGCCCAGAGACACAATCCCCAAACCGACCAGACCCGTCATCGAGCTGATCAGCCCGTAGTGGTGCACACCTGCAAGCAGCGCGGCATACAGAGTGATGCTCCCGCCTCCGGCCAGCGCCGCAAAGACCTCATCCGCGCCTTTCTGGCGGCGACGGAGGAATTCGGCCGCACCATGCAACGCCAGGCCACTGGTGAGGGCCAGAAGGAACTGTTGAGTGGGGCCGATGAGACCTGCACTGATGGAATGGCTGACCATGAATATGCCTGCCAGACCAACACTCAGGCCTCCCAGCCAGACCATCCAGTTCTCCCTGAGGGCCGTGAGGATACGACCAGCCCTGACCGGTTCGTCCGGCTCTTCCGAGAGCCACTGAGCATCCTCTTGAGCCCTGGCCTGTGCCGGGGATTCCATCTCCACCGACGGATAGGGCGTTATCTCCAGCGGTTCAGGCCGGGGTTCCGGCTGGGGCAATTCCGATGTATACGGATCAGCCTCTTGCCTCCCTGTCCGATATCTGAGGCTGGCGATTTCTCCCCGTAACGCTGCGATTTCCCGCTCGAGCCCCTCGATTCGCCTCGATTGTGCGCCACGCTGACGGAACGCCAGCAACCCGAGTATCGAGCCAACAGGAATGAACAACGCCAATCCCACGGTAAAAACGATGAATAATACTTCCACACCTGTCTCCCTGGTTGCGCGCAACTGCTGCGGCCATTCGGGTACTATTATGCGCACACAACCAATAACTTGCAGATCCCCCGATCACGCTTTCGGAAACTGCTCATTGCATCAGATGAGAATTATTATTAGCTTTCTACCTTCCCAAGGAGGTAGGTTTTGTCCCATTTTCAGCTAGCGTTACTACTCGGAATGACCGTGGCTCTGGGGCCTCTGGCGCTGGACGCCTATTTGCCGGCATTCCCCAGCATCGCCGACAGTCTAGGCATTGCCCACAGTGAGGTGGGCCTGACCCTCAGCGCCTATGTGGCAACCCTCGGGCTGGCCCAGCTGGTCGGCGGGCCGCTGTCTGATCGCTATGGCCGGCGACCGATTCTGGTGGGTGGGCTCGCCATTTTTGCGGGCGCTGCCGTGATGGTCTCGCTGGCCGATTCACTCTCGAACATGGTGTTATGGCGGGTGATTCAGGGCGTTGGCGGAGCTTTCTGTGCGGTTTCTGTTCCCGCCATTGTCCGGGACCAGGTTGGCGGGCAGGAAGCGGCGCGGCTGTTCGGCCTCATTGGTCTGATCATGTTTATCGCGCCTGCCGCGGCACCCTCCATGGGCGCCCTGATGCTGACCCTGGGTGACTGGCACAGCATATTCCTGGTGCTGGCCGGGTACGCGGTGTTTCTGGTCTTTGCGCTGAATATGGCGCTGTTCCCCAAACTGCAACCGAGGCCAGCGGCGACCACTCCGGTACGAACACTGGTTACCAACTACATCCTGGTACTCCGCCACCGGACCACCATGCGCTTCGTAGGGATCCAGGTGCTGTGCTTCAGCACCATGCTGCTGTTCATTACCCACTCCTCGTTTATCTACCAGGAGTGGTTCGGCCTCTCCAATGGCATGTTTGCCATCCTGTTCGCCGCCAATATCGCCTTGATGGCCATTCTCAACCTGATCAACCGGCCATTGCTGAGACGCTTCTCATCGGTGATTCTGTTACGGGTACAGGTGGCAATGCAGTTTGCCGCGTTGGTGGCACTGGTGGCAGTCGTACTCATGGAAGGCCCATTCTGGCTGGTCGCAGCCTGCATCATCGCCGCGATCGGGTGCCAGGGCGGCATCATACCCAACAACATGGCCAATGCCCTGGAATACTTCCCGCATCTCGGTGGCACCGCAGCCGCCATGCTGGGTGCCTCCCAGTTCACCATCGCCGGCGGCATCAGCGCCCTGTCATCGCTGTTCGGTGGCGACGCCCTGCTGCCGATCGTGGCCAGCATGCTGGCATGTTCTACCGGTGCCGTTATCCTGGCTTCGGGCGCTCCCGGGGCGGTCGCGCGGGAGATGGCCCCGGCAACCTGACTGTCAGGCCAGCACCTGCTCTACCGGCCGACGCAGTGATCGCGGGGTTTCCGGACCGTGGCCGATCCTCACCACCAGATCCGGCCGCCGTTCACCAATGCCGAGAAAGCGCGCAAACTCCGGCCTGATTGCAGGAACCTCCACCGGTTGATTGATGAACGCACTGCGCAGACCCAGGGCTGCAGCCTGAAGGGCCAAACGTTCGTAGCAGCGTCCCGCTTCAATCCAGTGGCGCCTGTCATCATGCTCGGAGTAGAGCACGGCAATCGCAGAGGAACTCCGGATATTCCGGAAGTCCTTACGGTTCTGGGCCTTTGCCGAGAACCCGAACTTCATTGCCAGCAATCCCAGCCATCGAGGCACCGAGGGGCTGCCCATCACCGGGCCGTACAGACCATCTCGGTTGCGTGCTGCCTCTAGCGCGCTGAAACGAATCCAGGATTTCAACTCATCCGCCCAGGCATCGTCCGCAAACTGGGCCCGGTTTCCCTCGGCCACATAGCGGGCGATCTGCTCTTTCTGCTCGTCGTTGTCGATGAGAAGAACCGAGACACCGTCACCAGTGCCTGCTTGCGTCAGAAGCTCGGTTTCCTTTTCTGTCAGCGGTTCGCCATCGAACTCGACCCGACTGCATTGCCGCTCCGGAATCGCCTCGAACAAATCCGTCCGGACAGGGGCCGCTTCCTCAAAGTCAACCTTCACTCCAGTCGTCGACGGGTCATATTCGGGATACCCTTCCAGGCCAGCTGCCCGCCCTGCCTGAAGCAGGTTCTCGAGGGCACAGCCAAGGCTTGCATAAAGGTGGTGGTCATCCGGGTCCACTGCCGGACATCGCCGTGACAGGTCCGGGAGGATCCAGACCCGGCCCGACTCTCTCCGGAACTGCCAGGGCTGGGTGTTATGGCTGGAGGCCGCCATGGTGGCATAGCGAATGATGGCCGGATACCGGGCATCGCCGCTGCCAAGGTCGTGGTGGCGCCAGAGCCGTTTTACTTCATCCGTGTAGTCCATTCTTCGTCCTCCCGGCAAAAATCAACTGCACTCAGGCATGCGGCAAACTCACCCGATGCCGTTTAAAATTCTGCCACGGGTCTTTCTTTGCCCCGAGCCGACGGAATATGTTGGCCAGCCCCCAGCTTTGCGGTCCGGTCTTTTTGTCCTTCAGCTCTGACCATGAGATCGGCGTGGCGACCGGCGCTCTCTCGACAGCTCGCAAGGAGTATGGGGCGATGGCTGTCATACCGTAATCATTGCGCAGGTAGTCGATAAATACCTTGCTCCCCCGCTTCTCCTTGCGATGCTCCATGGTTGCAATGTCCGGGCAGCGGGCCAGGAGTTCCTCAGCCAGCTGCTGCACCAGCATGGTTTTCTGGCCCTTGCTGCGCATGGGAACTTCAATGCGCTCCACGTGGGACGGGAAATGCTCTGGAGCGTGTTTCAGGAAAAAGCCCTCATCTCTGACACCCTCCGGATTGCCCAGTCTCCATTCTTACCAGGGAATAGCCGCCTTGCAGCTTTTCTCCAGCCAGACTTATCGTGAGCTTGCCCGCCTCAAGGTGCTTTTCCAGGGCGCCAGGATCGTCACCGTCCTCCTCAAGGGAAGCGAACTCGCCCCTGTCCCAGACCATCACCGTACCGGCGCCGTAATGCCGCTCGGGGATTACACCTTCAAAGTCTGCATATTCCAGCGGATGGTCCTCGGTCCGAACGGCCAGACGCTTCTCACCGGCGGCGGTAGAGAGTCCTTTGGGCACCGCCCAGGACTTGAGCACACCGCCAACGTTAAGGCGAAAGTCATAGTGGAGGGTACTGGCGTCGTGCTTCTGGATAACAAACAGTGGTCCTGTATGGGCGGAACCATCCTGGCCGGATGGCTCGCCGGTTTTACGGAAATCCCTTTTCTTCTTGTAGCTGGCAAGTTTCTCGCTCATGTCTCCTTCCTTGCCAATTTCGCCTCAAAGGCTCGCTAGACTCACTGACTGATTGGCTGGCAGCCACGCATTGAGAGCGCCAGGTTTGCGCTGGCCCTGATCTGATCGTAGTACTTCGATGCGGTATTCACACCCATCTCAGCGTAATTGCTGGCCGTCGGGCTGATCAGGCTACTCAGTTGCGCCCAGGCACTGGCGGATTGCCGGTCCCGACTGTAGGCATCGAAGGCCTGGTAGATTTCGTTGCAGGTGACACCGTCACCATCCGTCGCGGCGGAAGACATGTAGGTGGAGGTCTGGCAGCCAGACAAAAGCGTGGTAGCGGCAACAGCAACTAGGAGCGGATATTTCACGGGCTTTGATCTCCGGAGATTCGAGAAATGCATTCAGATTTGCCCGCGATACTAGCAAAAAAGCACGGGGGATGAATTGCAGCATATTATCCCGGGTCCACGCGCATTTGATGCCGCCGGAACCAGAAACGACTCAATCGCCAGCGGGATCCTCTGTAAATGCACTGAGGTGAAACGCGATGGCTTCCTCCACCGCATCCATGCCACATTCTTTGGGTTCCGGGACTGCCCCGCCGGCCAGAACCTCCAGAACAGAGCGCACGCCATGGGCCAGTGACTCCGTGTTGTACCCCCCTTCAAGAACAAAGGCCAACCGGCCGTCACACAGCCGGTCTGCCAATGACTGAACAACATCAGTCATGGCGGCCAGGCCCTCGAAGGACACATTCATCGCAAGATCGTACCAGTGAACGTCGAATCCCGCGGACACCAGAATGAGATCCGGCTTGAAGTACTCTGCGGCCGGCACAAGAATCTCGTTGAAGGCCCGGAGGTAAGCCACATCACCGGCACCGCCCGGCATGGGAACGTTCACCGTCGCACCCTCGCCCAGCCCCGCCCCTACCTCCTGCAAATTGCCACTGCCCGGATAAAAAGGTGATGCGCGGTGGATATCGAACAGCATGACATGCGGGTCAGCCCAGAAAATATCCTGGGTACCATTGCCGTGGTGGGCATCCCAATCGACGATCAGCACCCGCTCGCAGCCAAGCTCGGCCAGTGCGTGGGCGGCCGCAACGGCTACGTTGTTCAACAGGCAGAAACCTCTGGCGCGCACCGGTTCTGCATGGTGGCCAGGGGGCCTGACGAGCGCAAAGGCGCTTCGCGTACTGCCTGAAACCACGGCCTCAACCGCTGCAATAGCTGTTCCCGCCGCCACCTCGGCAGCTTCGATACTACCGGGAGATACAGCGGTGGTATCCACATCCAGCCAGGCATTCTTGTTACGAAGGGAAAATACATCATCGAGATAGGACGTGGTGTGAACACGGGCCAGCTGCTCCCTCGTGGCGACTTTACCCGCTGCAAACCGAACACCTTCCACCGGCTCACGCCTGAGCAAATCCAGGATGGCATGAATGCGCCCAGGGTGTTCAGGGTATTTCCACTGGACGTTCAGGCCCGCCAGGATCGCCCGGACGCGCTTGTCCAGGCGCCCGGGAAGAAAGGCCGCATTCACATCGGGGGCGTGATTAAGCACCCGTTCGTCGTAGAAAACGGTGACATCTTTTCGCTCTGTCACAGCAAGCTCCATGCATTCGTTCAGGGGGTGCCGCTGCCATCCGGGCACTCGGCACCGCTGATCAAAGCATAGTCAAGGAAACAGATACCGGACACTCAGGCCATGCGCTTCAGAATACGGTCACCCAGCAGGTGCTGGTGCGCCAGTGCTGCTGCCACGTGAATGCCAATCATCAGCCAGAGCACGTTGGCGAGAACCTCATGGACGTCCTCCCCGCTTTCTTCCAGCCATTCCACCTCCGGGCCCGAGCCAGACAGCGTCCAGCCAAAGAAGGTGACAGGGTCCCCTTCCCCCAGCGACGTCGCAAGTCCGGACAACGGCATCAGAATCATCAGTGCGTACAGCGCGACATGCCCTAACCTGGCCATGGTCGCCCAGTGGGCAGGCGGAGTGAGGCGCGAACGGTTCAGCCATCGCCACAGCCCACGAAACAGCACAAGCCCGAACAATGCCAGGCCCAGGCTCTGGTGCCAGGCCATCAAGGAGGCTTCCGAAAGACTATGTTCCAGGGCCTCGAACCAGACCTCGCTGGCAAGCATGAGCAACAGCAACACCGCCATAATCCAGTGCACGGCACGGGAAACGGCTCCATAACGGTTTTCAGCATCCATCAACGTCATCATCAATCTCCTTCAGCAGGGTGGCAAGAGCCCTCCCCGGGGCCCTCGCACTGACTATCGACTCTCAGTTCCGGCGTGCATCACGAGCCGGTGCGCCATATTGGTTAAACTCCTGCTCCCGGATCAGGTTCTGTTCGGCATCCCGCAACTGCACCAGATAGGTACCGTCTTTGGTCTCCTCCACGGAGACGTCCACTCCCGGACCAAACCGGCGAAGCGCCTGGCCATAAGCCATGATGCGCATCTCCTCAGTGCTGTACTGCTTGAGATCTGCGTTCATGGGCTTACCGTCGCGGCGATGCTCATAGCGGTCGTCGTCCCAGTAGTCATCGTCTGCGGATACCAGAAGCGGTGCGGCACTGAGCAAAGCGGCGACGGATAAAGCGGCAATCGTGGTGGTCTTTTTCATGGTAGAACTCCTTGCTTGATGAAACCCATGACGAAATGTCATTGCTGGTCGGGAATCATTGCACCAAGGAAACGTCGCAGAATTGTCTCGGTCAGACGGCGACTTTGTCGCAAATTGTCGCAAGTGCCGGAATCGGGATGTTTTTTGACAACATCGTGCCCAAGTGCCGCGGCAGGTCCCCTATAATCGGGGCAACAGCCAAGCAGACGGAGTAACGAGTGAGCACTTCTCCCACCATTCTGGTAGTCGACGACCATCGGGACATTCGCGATCTGGTCGGCCGCTATTTGCAGGAGCACGGCCTTCGAGTGCTGCTGGCAGACGGTGGGGATGCCATGAAGCGGCAGCTGAGAGCCCACTCTGTGGATCTGGTCGTGTTGGACATCATGATGCCGGGAGAGGATGGCCTCACCCTCTGCCGCTACCTCAGGGAACACACCGAGTTGCCCGTCATTCTTCTGACCGCCATGAGCGAGGAGACCGACCGCATCGTCGGCCTGGAAATGGGCGCCGATGACTACCTGACCAAACCCTTCAACCCCCGGGAGCTTCTGGCCCGCATCAAGGCTGTTCTGCGCCGCACCACAGCGTTACCACCCCAACGCAGCCCCATGGCCGGGCAACGCCTGTCATTCGAGGGCTGGACCCTGGATGTCAACCGCCATCAGCTGGTCGATCCGGAAGGAGTGGAAGTGTCCCTCAGTACCGCCGAGTACAAGTTGCTGCTGGCGTTCCTTGAGCATGCCGGTCGTGTGCTGTCACGGGATCAGCTGATGGACCTGACCCTGGGCCGTGAAGCGGATGCCTTCGACCGCAGTATCGATAACCATGTCAGCCGACTGCGCCGTAAGATCGATCCGGATGCCCGCAACCCCAGGCTGATCAAGACCATCTGGGGCGGTGGCTACCAATGGATTGCCAGCGTGGAGGGGGGCGGAGAGTGAGATTCTGGCCCCGCCGTGCCGGCGGACAGCTCGCCCTGTTACTGATTCTGGTGCTGGTGGCCGCACAGATCATTACCATCGCGATTCTGGCAGGAGAGCGCCAGGGCGCCCTGCGCAGTGCCAGCCTTGAGCATGTTCTGGAGCGGATAGCCGACGCCTACACCCTGCTCGACACCACAGACCCGGGGCGTCAGGAGCGCATACTACGGGCGCTTTCCAGCTCTTCCCTGCACCTTTCCATTGATCCCGCACCTCACCTGCCCGCCGACGAAGCTTCAGTCATGACCCGGCAACTGGCTACGGAACTGGGCCTGACCGGTGAACAGATACGGTCAGCCATGGCAGCGGATGAAGCAGAGTGCTTGCCGGGCCGGGAACCGGATGGCGATGACCACGAAGACCGCGAGAAACACGACGATGACGACGAGCATCACGACGATGAGGATCGCCGCGAGCACCGGGAGGACCGGCACGAGTGCCCACCCATCCTGGGGGTTTCCCTGGCCTTGTCATCAGGCCAGTGGTTCAACGCCCGAGCCCAGCCGCCAGCACCTTCCTGGCTCTGGCTGAAAGCGACCCTCACCAGCGTGGGCATTACTGCAGTGCTTCTGATCCTCACGGTTCTGCTGGCAATCCGACGCATTCTGCAACCGGTGAACGAACTGAGCCGGGCCGCCCATGCCTTCGGACGTGGTGAGAAAATCCGGATTCCGGAGCGCGG
Organism: Marinobacter pelagius; assembly: GCF_003315345.1. Taxonomy (GTDB): domain Bacteria; phylum Pseudomonadota; class Gammaproteobacteria; order Pseudomonadales; family Oleiphilaceae; genus Marinobacter; species Marinobacter pelagius_A. The sequence continues at coordinate 78,105 of NZ_QNRO01000007.1, read as the reverse complement.
CCCCGAGGATATTCGAGAAGTGACGCGGGCGTTCAACCAGATGCAGCTCCAGGTCGGCCGGGCGCAGGAAGACAGGGAACGTCTGCTGGCTGCCCTGGCCCACGATCTGCGAACCCCTATTACCTCCATGCGGCTGCGGGTGGAAATGCTACCTGAGGGTGAGGACCGGGACCGGCTGCTCGATTCCCTGCAAGAAATGCAGCATCTGGCGGAAGCCACTCTGGACTTCATTCGCGGAAGCACCACCGAGAAACACCGCCGATATGACCTGGCTACCCTGCTGGAAAGCCTCTGTGAGGATCTCCGGGAAATGGGACTGGCGGTGGACTATGAAGACAGCCCACGGTGCGTTCTTCAGGGCCAGCCGGAGGCGGTCAAGCGCGCCCTGCGCAACCTGATCGAGAACGCCGTCAAGTATGGGCAAAGAGCCGACGTGAAACTGGAAGCCCCTGAAAAAGAGGCCATCATCACCATCACCGATCAGGGCCCGGGCATCCCGGAGGCGGAACGGGACCGCGTGTTCCAGCCCTTCTACCGCCTGGAACAGTCCCGCAGCCGCGACACCGGCGGAGCCGGCCTGGGACTGGCCATCGCCCGGACCCTGATCCGGGGCATGGGTGGAGAGATCCAGCTGGACACCGGCCCGGAAGGCCGGGGGTTGCGAGTGTCTGTGATGTTGCCGATATCAGCGTCCGGGAATCCTGGCTGATCGGCTCCACGATGGCTCAGCCATTCATCGCTATCACGGGCTTCCACTCAGCTGAAGCTCAACCTCCATCACCGCCAACCTCCGCAACAGCCGAATACGACGAAGCAGGGGCCACCAGTCATAGAGAAAAATCTCCATCGGACGCCACATGGCTACCCACCCGCCGATCCAGAGGCTTTCGCTGATCAGCATCATCAGGCCACTGTCCGGGACCTGATTTTCAATCACGCGACTCACCCCGAGACACACGGACAGGAACGCCAAACCAATCACAAGGCTCAGCCGTCCTTCATGCATCAGCCTTCGGAATTCCCGGCGGGCAAACTGCTCTCGTTCCGAGAAATAAGTCCGGACCGCCCGCAGTACCCGGTCCCGGGCGGCTGCCAGGTCTTCACAATGGTTCAGCAGAATCTCCAACCGGAAGTCCCCGTGGGCCGGGTGCTCCTCGGCCCACTCCATGATGAACGACTCCGCATTGGCATCCAGGTCCCGACCGACGAAGGGCGAGGGATCGAGGGAATTGAACAACTGGGAGATGCTATCAAGGCGCAGGCGAATGAAATTTACGGCCCGTCCATCACTCACGAACTTGCCACCTCAGATCTTATAAGTTGATACCAGGCATGCTTGCTTCAAGTATAGCGACCGCTGAGAGCAACAACCTGGCCCGAAGTCATTTCTGTAAGCTGTTGTGTTAGGGTAACTCCACCGAGCACGGGAGCCTTCTGCAGATGCGAATCAGAATTACCCATCAGAGAATCACTGTTGCCCTGCAACTGGTCCTGCTGGCTGAAGCGATTTTTGCAGTCTGGGGCCAACGCTGGTTCACGGCATTCCTGACCGGGATGATCATCCTGATCACCTTTTTCCCGGTGCTGTTCGAGCGACGCTTCCGGATTCACATTCCGCCGGAGTTGCAGTTGGCGGCCATCGCCTTTGTATTTGCTTCGCTGTTTTTGGGCGAGATTCGGGATTACTACACCCGGTTCTGGTGGTGGGATATGGCGCTTCACACCATGTCCGGGTTTCTGTTGGGCATCATTGGCTTTTTGCTGGTGCACATCATGAACGAAACCGAAAAGATTCATGTCCACATGAAGCCCGGCTTTGTAGCATTTTTCGCCTTCCTGTTTGCCTTGGGTGTCGGTGCCATGTGGGAGATCTTCGAGTTTGCCATGGACTCTCTCTTCGGTATGAACATGCAGAAACCGATGCTGGATGATCCCTCCGGGCTTACCGATACCATGTGGGACCTGATCGTCGATGGGATAGGCGCGCTCGTGATCTCTTTTCTGGGCTGGCGTTACCTGAAAAGGCCGGATGCAAAATCCTTTCTTGAGCGCTGGATTGACGGTTTTATCGAGCGTAACCCGAGGCTGTTCCGGCGCTAGCTCGGCTCGCTGGTGCGCAGAAATCTAAAACACTCAAACCATCAACAGGCTTCATCACCACACCATGCTGAAAATCTCCAACGCCGTCGAACTCGCAGACTGGGAAATCCAGATCACCCAGATCCGCGCCCAGGGTGCCGGTGGCCAGAACGTGAACAAGGTGGCCACGGCGGTTCACCTGCGGTTCGATATCCTGCACTCCACCCTGCCGCCCTTTTACAAGGAGCGGCTCATGGCGTTATCCGACCAGCGCATCAGCAAAGACGGCATCGTGGTGATCAAGGCGCAATCCTTCCGTAACCTGGAGCAGAACAAGGAAGATGCTCTCGAGCGCCTGAAGGAGCTGATCCAGGGCGCGGTAAAACAGCAGAAGGCCCGCCGGCCAACCCGCCCGACCAAGGGCTCACAGCGGCGCAGGGTGGACCGAAAAACCCAGAAGGGGAAGATCAAGGCTCTGCGCGGTAAAGTTAAAGCCTGATTGCGACTGTGCAAGTCACGTTGGCGTCTATACTGGGTGTGGTTGACAGTCTTATCACGAAGCCAGGGGAGGCAACATGACTGACGAGAAGCAACCCGCATCGAATCCGGAAGAAGATCTGGCCACTCGATTTCCCACCGCCTATACCATTCTGTTTTTACTGATTATTCTGGTTGCAGCGCTCACCTGGATTATCCCCGCGGGCCAGTATGAACGGGTCATGAACGAAGAGGTCGGGCGTGAAGTTGCCGTGCCCGGCACCTATGAAACGGTAGATCCCAACCCACAGGGTTTTGTGGATGTGATGCTGGCGCCGGTGGCCGGCTTTTACGATCCGGACAGTTACACGGCCAACGCTATTGATGTTGCCCTCTTCATTCTCTTCCTCGGCGGGTTTCTGGGTGTCATGAATGCCACCGGCGCCATCGACACAGGCATCCGCAGTGCCATGCACAGATTGGAGGGTCGGGAGATCTGGATGATCCCGATCCTGATGACGCTCTTTGCGATCGGAGGTACAACCTACGGCATGGCCGAGGAGACCCTGGCGTTCTATGCCATTCTCATTCCGGTGATCATCTCGGCGGGGTATGACGCGGTCACTGGGGTTGCCATCATCCTCATAGGTGCCGGTATCGGAGTGTTAGGGTCAACTATCAACCCGTTTGCCACCGTTATTGCCTCCAATGCCGCTGAGATTCCCTTTACTGACGGCATCGTACTGCGGTTTGTGCTGCTTGTGGGTGGCCTGGTCATTTGTGCCGCCTACGTTATGCGTTATGCCCAGCGGGTCAAGGCGGATCCATCCCGCTCCGTGGTTGCCAAACAGCTAGACGCTCACCGCAAGATATTTCTTCGTGGTCATGAAGAGATTGAAGATTTCACCCTGACGGGTACCCAGAAAATCGCCCTGGTTATTTTCGCACTGACGTTCGCTGTAATGATCTGGGGTGTCTCCTCCCAGGGCTGGTGGATGGCCAGAATGGGTGCGCTCTTCCTGGGGTCGGCCATCGTGATTGGCCTGATCGCCCGGTTGGGCGAGAAAAAGCTGACCGGCAGTTTTGTCGACGGCGCCCGCGACCTGCTGGGCGTGGCACTGGTCGTCGGCCTGGCACGGGGCATTGTGGTGATCATGGAACAGGGCATGATCGCCGATACCATTCTCCATAGTGCAGAAACCACGCTGGGTGGCCTGCCGGAACTGGCCTTCATCAACGTGATGTTCTGGCTGGAAGTGGGCATGAGTTTCTTCGTGCCGTCCTCCTCCGGCCTTGCGGTGCTGTCCATGCCCATCCTGGCGCCGCTGGCGGACTTCGCCAATGTGGGCAGAGATCTGGTGGTGACCGCCTTCCAGTCAGCCAACGGGCTGGTGAACCTGATCAATCCGACCTTCGCCGTGGTGGTTGGTGGCCTGGCCATTGGTCGCGTCTCCTATGACCGCTGGCTGGCATTTATCTGGCCCCTGTTGCTGATCCTCACGGTGTTCATCAGTGCGGTAATCAGTATCGGTGCGTTTCTCTGACCTACGGCAAAGGAGACTGCGACATGGTTGAGCACACACTTGGCGTTCACTCCGAAACCGGCACCCTCCGGCAGGTTATCGTCTGCCGCCCGGGACTTGCCCATCGAAGGCTGACACCCTCCAACTGCGATGCACTGCTGTTTGACGATGTGTTCTGGGTCAAGCAGGCCCAGAAAGACCACGACGTATTCGCCGGGCTGATGCGTGCCCGGGGCGTGGACGTCCTGGACGTTAACGAACTGCTGGCAGAAACCCTTGATATTCCCGAGGCACGGGCCTGGATTCTGGACCACCGGATTACCTGGAATCATATCGGCGTGGGCATGGTATCGGACCTCCGCGCCTGGATGGATGAACTTCCGGGCCAGACCCTGGCGGAGTTCCTGATTGGCGGGCTGGAAGTGGGAGATCTGCCCTTCGACCCGTCCGGGCTGTTTGGCAACCACCTGGGGCCTCACGGCTTCGTACTTCCACCGCTGCCGAACTTTTTGTTCACCCGGGACAACAGCGCCTGGATTTATGGCGGTGTCACCCTGAACCCCATGTACTGGCCCGCACGCAAACCGGAAACCTTGTTGATGAGCGCAATCTACCGTTATCACCCGGCATTCGCAGGCAAGGTTAACGTTCATTGGGGTGATCCCCTCAAGGACCATGCCCTGGCTACCCTGGAAGGGGGAGATGTCATGCCGGTGGGCAATGGCGCAGTCTTGGTTGGTATGGGGGAACGCTCTTCACCCCAGGCCATCGGCCAGTTGGCCAAGGCCCTCTTTGATAGCGGAACCGCGGAGCGCGTGATCGCCTGCCAGATTCCAAAAACCCGCTCCGCCATGCACCTCGATACCGTATTCACCTTCTGTGGCGGCAACGTGGTGACCAGCTTCAAGGAAGTCGCCGATGAAGTGGTGTGTTACGACCTGCGCCCGGGCAAGGGCGACAAGCATCTGTCGTTTGAACAGGATCCCCGGCCGCTGTTTGACGTTGTTGCCGATGTACTTGGCTACCCTTCCCTGGAGGTGATCGCCACCGGTGGCGATACGCCCGCGGAGCGGGAACGGGAACAGTGGAACGATGGCAATAACGTGCTGGCCCTGAGCCCTGGCGTGGTTATTGGCTACGACCGCAATGACGATACCAACGCCGCCCTGGAAGCCGCTGGCATCGAGGTGCTTCCAATACCCGGCGCTGAGCTTGGCCGGGGCCGGGGCGGCGGGCGGTGTATGAGCTGCCCGACAATACGGGACGCAGTCTGACGAGGAAGGAGCAGAGTCATGGCTTTTAATCTCAAGAACCGGCATTTCCTGACCCTGCGGGATTTTACGCCCCGGGAAATCAATTTCTTGCTCAAGCTTTCCGCCGATCTGAAAACCGCCAAATACGCTGGCACCGAAGTGCCACAGCTAAAGGGCAAGGACATCGCACTGATTTTCGAAAAGAACTCCACCCGAACCCGGGTGGGGTTTGAGGTTGCAGCCTTCGATCAGGGCGCCCGAGTCACCTATCTGGGGCCGACTGGCACTCATATCGGCCATAAGGAATCCGTCAAGGACACCGCCCGGGTGCTGGGCCGCGTGTATGACGCCATCGAATACCGGGGATTCGGCCAGGCGGTTGTCGAGGAACTGGCGCAGTATGCCGGTGTACCGGTCTACAATGGCCTGACCAATGAATTCCACCCCACGCAGATCCTGGCGGATTTCCTGACCATGCAGGAAAACGTGGAGAAACCCCTGCGGGACGTGGCCTTTGTGTTCATCGGGGACGCCGCCAATAACATGGGCGACAGCCTGCTCATTGGTGGCGCCAAGATGGGTATGGATGTGCGCTTGTGTGCCCCCAAAGCCTGCTGGCCCGGAGAAGAGGTTCAGAACGAGGCCCAGTCAATTGCCAGTGCCACGGGCGCCAGAATCCTGATCACGGAAGACATTGATGCCGCCGTAAAGGGCGTGGATTTTGTCTACACCGACGTGTGGGTGTCCATGGGCGAACCCAAGGAAAAGTGGGCCGAGCGGATCAAACTGTTGCAGCCCTTTCAGGTGAATGCTTCCCTGATGGAGAAAACCGGCAACCCCCGGGCGAGATTCATGCACTGCCTGCCGGCGTTCCACAATACCGAAACCGCCGTCGGCAAGGAAATTCAGGCAGAGTTCGGCATTGAGGCCATGGAGGTCACCGACGACGTCTTTGAGAGCCCGGCATCCATCGTATTCGACCAGGCGGAAAACCGGATGCACACCATCAAGGCAGTGCTGGTCGCCACTCTGGGCAGCTGATGGGAGGAACCTGACATGCTTGTAGTAGCAGCCCTGGGCGGCAACGCCCTTTTGCGGCGCGGTGAACCCCTGACCGCCGAAGCCCAGCGAGCCAATGTGAAGATCGCTGCAGAGGCGCTGGCCGGCATCATCCAGGCCGGTCATCAACTGGTCATCACCCACGGCAACGGGCCGCAGGTGGGTCTGCTGGCTCTGCAGGGGGCCGCCTACAAGCCGGACGAAGCCTACCCGCTGGACGTACTGGGCGCCGAGACCGAAGGCATGATCGGGTATATCATCGAGCAGGAGCTGGAAAATGTCCTGAGCCATGACCGGCCAGTGGCGACCCTGCTCACCCAGGTACTGGTGGACAAGGATGATCCCGCCTTCAAAAAGCCCACGAAATTCGTCGGGCCGGTTTACGACAGGAAGGAAGCAGAGGCCAAAGCCGACGCCGCAGGCTGGCAGATTGCACGGGATGGCGACAAATGGCGGCGGGTCGTGCCCTCGCCCGCCCCCCTGGAGATACCAGACATTCGGGTGCTCAAACTCCTGCTGGACCAGGACGTCGTCGTCATCTGTGCCGGAGGCGGCGGCATTCCGATTCTTCGCCGTGATGACGGCAGCATGGTTGGCGTGGAGGCCGTCATCGACAAGGATGCCGCCAGCGCGCTGTTGGCCCGACAACTGGGGGCAGATGCCTTACTGCTGCTCACTGACGTGGATGCCATCTACCGGGACTTTGGCAAAGACACTGCCGCGCCTATCAATGAACTCACTCTCACCGAGGCCCGCGAGCTGGACCTGCCTGCCGGCTCCATGGGGCCCAAAATGGCGGCAGCGGGCAATTTCGTCGAAAGCGGTGGTATCAGTGGTATCGGCAGGCTCGAGGATGCCCTGGCAATTCTTGAACGCCGGGCGGGAACCTCTGTTACCCCTTAGTCTCGGGCTTGCGCCCCTCAAACCAGAGTTCCACCACCGGTAGGGAGGAGACCACGACGTTTCAACTCTGCCCTGTCCCGGCCCTGCGCCTTAGCCGTGTATAGCGCATCATCCGCCTCTGAAACCAGTTTATCGAAGCTGGCACCATCCCACTCTGCGACACCTACGGACGCGGTCAGTGTAATGTGGTGATCATCAATCGGCACCGCCACACCACGCACACATCCAAGGAGCTTTTCACACAGGTGTGCCAGGTCTACATGGTCCGAATCGGGCACGATGACCATGAACTCCTCTCCTCCCCAACGACCAAAGCGATCCACCGATCGGAGGGATGACGCGATGGCCCGCACAAACTCTTGCAGGCAACGGTCGCCAACAGCATGTCCGTATTGGTCGTTTACGCCTTTGAAATAATCTATATCCAGCAATATGACAGAAAAGGCCCGCTGACTACGTTCGCTTCGTTTTACTTCATCCTCGCCAAGAAGTTTCATCTTTCGACGATTCGCAATGCCGGTCAGCTCATCGGTCAGCGCCAGTGATTGCAGACGCTGGTTGGCCTCATACAGCTCCTCGGTCCGGAGACGCACCCTCTCTTCCAAGGCCTGGTTCAGTTGCCTAACCTCAGAGAGAGCCTCGCGAAGTTCGTTCGATTTCCGACGGTTCTGATGCACAAACGCTGCGATGTACAGCACCATTACGGTAAAAAGTACCGTAAACTCCTGAGTGAGCAATGCGCTGTGCGACTCAGACTCACGGATAAACGGCCCCGCCCCCGCAGCCGTGGTGAAGGCAACATACAAGGCTACCGCAGTCGCCAGGCACGAACCTGCCAGGGGGCCGAAGCGAATGGCCACCCATACTGGCGCTACAACGACCACAATAGGAGTTAAAGCCAGATAATCCTCCGAATGCAGGTTCCCGGCGAAAACCAGAAAACATGCCATCAGGCTGACGATCCACGCCACCGCCAGTTCAAGTCGCTGGGGCCATCTCCCGTTTGCTGATTGTCGCCGAAACCTGGCGCTGAACAGCATGTGAAGAAACGGGGTCAGGATAATCAATCCAGTTGCATCGCCGATCCACCAAAGACGCCAGAACGTGAGGAAGGAGGTATCGTTGGTTAACAGGAAATAATAGACCGACGCTCCCCCCAGGGCAGCGACCGGAGAGGCGATGAAAAACACAGTAAACAGAAAAACACTGAGGTCCTTGGGCTCATACCAGTCCATTTCCCTATTCAGAAAATAACGAATCAGGCTAGCCGCCAACAGACACTCTGTGATGTTAATAGCGCCGAACAGCAGCGCCTGGGTAACGGTGAATACCGGAACGTCTGCAAGAACTTCCGCGCACAGGACAGCCACCAACAAAGGCCACCAGTAACGCGGTGGACGGCTGAGTAAAGCAGCCAACAAGACTGCATTCGGAGGCCAGAGAACAACGATTCCACTCTCGAGAGCAGCAAAATGTACTCCCACATAGGCGCCCGAATAGTAAAGTAGCCCGATAAGTAGTGGAAAGACAGAGACACGGCAAAGGCTGTACAAGGTCATTTTCTCAGTTACAGTCCGTGTACATGGATAGAACCGGCCCATAAATCCCTATGAAACCCGGTAAGCTAATTCAACACCACAAAGCTCCATCTTTCCAATTTAAAACATCATTTGACCAGGCCAGACTGCGGCACCAGGCAATTCATCATGGTGATTGACAGATCCCGAAAGACGGAATCAGACGCCACAATACTCGGGAACCGGTCGTTCATCGCCCGCCGACAGGAAGAGCTACGTGCCTTGCCCTCCTTCACGCAACCTGAATGCAGATCTGTGCCCGCAGGCTGGCCGGTGGCCTGCTCACAGAAAGCAGGAACCTGGGTGACCAGCCAGTCTACGACCACGCTCCGCTGAACCGGATCGGACGCCAGATTTGAGAAGCGGCTGGCATCTACCGGCTCGGGCTTTTCCCGGGTCTGGTCCCAGAGGACAAAAATCAGCGCAAGAGAAACCAGTGCGACAGTGACCATCGGGAACTTCATGGGCGGACTCCCAGGTTTTTGAGGATAGTCCGCGATCATAAAGACTCCGTGCCTTCGGGCCAAGCCAGTCCCGCCTTGGCCCCCTGCACATCGTGCCTTACAGCGCTCCCTGCAACACCGGCAACTGCACCGTCCCCTCAACATTGACGAAGGGCACGAGCGCATCCCGCGACCAGCTCGCTGGGTACTGGGGGTGGAAACCATAGATCAACAAGGCGAGCTCATCTCCGGGCGCCAGAGCCTCAGCCACCCCGACCAGCTCGATGACTTCCCGGTCCTTGAGCCCCCGCACCGGTTTGATCTGATCGTCGATCAGTTGCCAGCGACTCTCGCCACCAGCACGCTTGCCAAGACCAACAAACACCATCGGATCACAAACGGCAGCGTAGGGATCGAGTTCTACCTCACAGGTTGAACGACCTGCCAGATCAGACACCGTGAGTGTAGCAGTGGGAATCCCGCCAAGTGTCGCTCCACTCTCTCCTGCTTGGCCAAGAACCAGTGCCGCAGGCGGCTGAGTAGCGGTTGCGACGGCTTCGTAACCGGAGGCCACGGGCAGCTCGGTTGCCACGCTCCGCTCGACTACCGTCGCACCCCGGAGCACTCCTCCCTCAAGGTCTGGAGCGGGGAAGTCGTCCATGGGCACCATGACAGACTCGCCGTCAGCCAGTGAAAGACAGACTTTAGAGTCGGTTCCCTCAAAGTAACCTGCCAACGGTTTACCCTGAAGATGGTGCTCCAGCCAGTTCAGGGTAGCGTCCGAAATCGAGATATCGCCACAGGCAAACTGACCAGCTGCGCCCTGGAAGCCCGGAATTTCCAGCAAACCTGCCGTCGGATCCACATAGTCAGCTGGCTGCAACTCGTCGGGCGCCTCCACGGGCAGGATGTGACCGGACTGGTGGGTCAGCAGGCGCACATCCCCGCCCAGCGCTTTCAGGCACTCAAAGTTACGCCAGGCTTCATTGAAATTGAACAGCGTGTCTTTCATACCCTGGGTCAGCAATACATCCACTTTCGGGTACGGTGTTGGTTCGACGTCAAATGCTGGTGGGTTGATCTGATAGTTCAGCAAGTCCGGGGTCTCGGATACCGACACCGGTTCTCCCGTACAGCGATATGCGGGGCTATGGTAGTAGAAGAAGTCCAGACCCGCTTCCGGGAAACGGTTCAGTGTGGCGCCCTGCGCCAGGATCTCACGAATGATCGGATCCAGGCCTCCGTTACCATTCCCGGTTGAGCCAGTTTCGCCGCCGGCAACAAGTGCCAGATCCCAGCCGGTTTTGATGACATTGCCGGGATTCAGGCTGTAACGCAGATCGTGCCAGGTAATATCCGGAACAAGAGCATCAAGCCTCTGGCGCGGATCCTGTCCGTGCAGCAGGAGCTGGAAGCCACCGCCATAACTACCGCCGATCGCGCCGGCCACAAGGTTTGGGCTCAATTCCCGAGGAAGGTCAGGCTCCTGACGGTATTGCAGATAATCGAGATTTTCCTCAGCCCAATCGAGAATCTGGATCAGATCGCGCCCCTCGAACTCGGGATCCATCACGCGAACAGTGCCGGTGCTTTCACCGAAGCCCCGCTGATCGATCGAGATGACTGCAAAACCGGCCTCACGGTAGTTTTCAAACCCTTCGGTATTTCGTGACCCACCGAAACCATGACCATGCAGTACCAACGGGTGGCCCTGTTTGCAGTCAATTCCGCCAATCGGCTCGAGCACCTGAAAGGCAATGGTTTCACCACTGGCCGAGGTCAGCATTACCGGGTAACTTCGGCCGCCGTCCCTGGGGGTATCGTCGGCGCAGGACACGGGTGGAGCCTCACATTGAGGAGGTGCCCCATTGCCCGGATTTGCACAGGCCTGGTCCGGGGACACCCGGTTTTGTTGGGCGGAAGGTTGTGAGCTTTCAGACGTCGTTTCAATGCATCCGGCAACAGCCAGAGCAAGAAATACGGTAATCAGGCGAGGGCTGAACACCCCGGGACACTTCAGGGAAGGCATCTGTTCTTCTCCTTGTTTTATTCATCAGAAACCAACCCGGAACAACGTGGCAGACTGAATTATGTTCCAATCTGCCAGGACAAAGGCCTGAAAAGACAGAATTGACGCCCGCACAGGCAGTCGCGCAAACTGGTAAATACATTCAGCTCTGCGCCGACACGCATGCCATGGCAGCAATGGACCAGACACCACCTCCCGCAAGACTCGGTTTTCTTTACCCCGGCCATGCAGCCGAGGAAGACTACCCGTTGATGGGCGGAATGATCGACCCACCAGCCGAGGTCCACCTGATCCACACTGAATTTCTTGAAGACGCCCATACCATCGAGGCACTTAGTGAAATGGGCAGTATCGAGCGGCTGTCTAAAGGTGCGGAAGCCCTGGCCGGCTCAGGGATTGAATCCGTCATGTGGACGTCCACCAGCGCCAGCTTCGTACTTGGACTGGACGGCATCCGCCAACAGATCGACGCTCTTGAGAAAACCCTCTGCGTTCCGGCATCCACAACGGCCATGGCGTTTGCCCGGGCCATCACCGCAATCGACGCGAAGAAAGTTGCCATTGCGGCCACCTATCCGGAAGACGTAGCGCTGCGATTCCGCCAGCTCCTCAATCACTTTGACATCGACGTAGTGCATCTTTCCAGCCGTGGCATTGTGACCGCCGCCGAGGTTGGCACTCTTGGAAAAGAGGAAGTGATCGACTTCGCCATGGCGAATGCCCGCGAGGACGCGGACGCACTGCTGATTCCCGACACCGCCCTCCATTCAGCCGCCTGGCTGACCGATCTGGAGCAAGCCACCGGCAAACCGGTGCTGACAGCGAACCAGGTCAGTTTCTGGGAGGCTCTGCGTTTATGCGGGAAGCTGACACCACAGGCCGCACTGGGGCGTTTGTTTGAGGAAGTTCCCTGATCTCATATCGACGGAGGCTCCCATGATCAACGAGACCGACATGAAGCATCTGGGCCGCTGCGTTGAACTGGCCACCAAGGCCCTGGAAACCGGCAATCCCCCCTTCGGCTCGGTCCTGGTGGATGAAACAGGAGCGGTAAGATACGAAGGCCATAACCTGACCGCCGACGGAGATGATACCCGGCACCCGGAATTCGCGATTGCCCGATGGGCAGCGGCAAATATGACGCCGGATGAACGGGCAGCGTCGACGGTATACACCTCCGGCGAACACTGCCCTATGTGTGCAGCAGCCCATGGTTGGGTCGGCCTGGGGCGGATTGTCTATGCCAGCTCTTCAAAGCAATTGTCCGCCTGGCTGGATGAGCTACACCTGACGCCCCCGCCGGTGGCAACCCTGCCAATCAATCAGGTTGTACCCGGATTACCGACAGAAGGACCGTTCCCGGCACTGGCGGAGGTCATCCGCGAGCTGCACCGGCGGTACCAGAATAGCCAGAAGAGGAAAAACCAACCCGCGGAATAACGCGGTGATTCCCGGGACTTGCATTAAGCCAGGAAAGTTTAATCAGCGAGCTTTCCGGGCCTCGGTCGCCGGAACCTTCAGCATCAGCACAAAGCCCACTAACAGGAAGACCAGGATGGTGCTCATGCCCCAACGCTGGCTATCGGTCAGTGCGGTCACCGCGCCGACCAGCAAGGGGCCTGCGAAAGCCGTAGCCTTTCCGGAAAAGGCAAACAGGCCAAACATCTGGGTCTGCAGGTGTGGTGGAGCCACCCGGGCCAGATGTGACCGGCTGGCCGATTGCAGAGGCCCGACAAAAATACCCAGGATCATGCCCCAAACCCAGAAGGCCGTCGCGCTGTCTACCAGCAGGATGGCCAGAGCACTGCTACCCAGTCCCACCAACGCCAGCAGAATGGTGTTGCGCCCGCCAAGGGCATCGTCAATCCAGGCAAACCCCAGTGCACCCAGGCCTGCCGTCACGTTCAGGGCAATGGCGAATTGCAGCACTTCGGTGGGGCTCATATTGAAGGTACCGGCGGCATAGACGCCCCCGAAGGTAAAAATGGTCGCCAGGCCGTCGGTGTAGAGCATGCGGGCAATCAGGAATCGCACAATGTCCTTGTACTGGCGGACATGGGCGATGGACTCCTTGAGTTGTACGAACCCGGCACGGGTGGCTGCCGTCAGGCTCAGGCCAGTAGATGGCCGGTCCGGAGTGAAGATAAATGCCGGCAGCGCAAACACCAGATACCAGACAGCCACGAGCACGAAGGTCGCGCGCACGTGCTCAGCCTGATCCCGGTCCAGGTTGAAGAGGTTTGCGTCAGTCTCGATAAAGCCGTACAGCGCGACTACCAGGCTTGTGACACCACCCGCGTAACCCAGCCCCCAGGCCCAGCCGGACCAACGGCCTGTACGCTCCTGGCTGGCCATATCCGGCAGCATGGAATTGTAGAAAATGAACGCGAACTCGGCGCCCAGGGTGCCCAACCCTACCCATAGCGCAGCGTTCCAGAACTGGTCCTGATCCGGAGTAACGGTCCAGAGCATGGCACATGACACCACGCACAACAGGGTAAAGCTGATCAACCAGGGTTTGCGGCGCCCTGACTGGTCTGCAATGGCCCCCAGCATCGGCGCGAGGATCGCAATAAACACACCGGAGATGCCCACAATGTTGCCCCAGGCATTGGTGCCGGCAACTTCGTCCTGCACCACAGAAACGCTGAAGTACTGGGCAAAGACAAACGTGAGAATGATTGTGAAGAAGGCACTGTTGGCCCAGTCATACAGCGCCCAGGACCAGAGTGCGCGTTTGTCTTCCTGAACACCCGAGGGCTGGGCGTGGGGCATGTGTGGTGGCATGTTCGGCTCGGCTAGTGATCCATACAAGTGAGTTCCGTGGCGTGATTGTGGCCGCTATCAAGTCAAATGCCCAGCTTCCCGGCATTAAAGGGTATTCAGGTTTCTCGCTGCCCGGGAACGGGTGATCCGGAAACAACAGACCAGATCAGAAAACTTCCAGAAACGTCTGGAAGTCCCGCTCCACACACTCGGCATAGTGGGTGGCAATGGCCACCACCAGAGTGACAAACTCGCTCTCCCTGCCCTCGGTCAGTTGATTCAGGGACTGTTCAAACAGGAAAGGCTGGTCTGTATTGAGGGCACGACTGGCGCGCTTGTGCTCCGTCGCCAGCACCTCGCCCCAGATGGCCGCCATCTTGCGCAGGTGGTTCTTTTTCTCCAGTTTATCGGTGGGGAAGTCGTCCTTGAAAGGCGACCGCTCGCGCACCGAGAACACTACCCCGTCGAATTCCAGCCAGCCGAGGTAGCGGTCCGGGTGTTCTGCCAGCGCCTTGAACGCCGCCTCATGACGGATGCCCTCGTTGTGATAGACCCGCCGGTACGCCTGTTGCTCGGCCTCGGACATGGCATCAAGCAAGGACGGCCCACCCTGCTGTTTGATATCCAGGATGATGTCGTCATCCTGGGCCCCGCCCTCACCCTCGATCAGGACATAGAAACGCAGGGTACCCAACGATCCGGTACCGGCACTGATACGGCGCACCACATCCTTGATTCGGTAGAAGGCGGAATCCGCTCCCTCCTGTTCCCGTTCCTGGCGATAGGCCTCGAAAGCCTCCATGAACCGTTTCCGCGCACCAGGCGAAAGTCGCTTGAGCTTCGGATGGGTGGCGTCGAAGACCCGTTTTCCGTTTTTCTGGACGCGAGTCCACTTCCGCAGCATGCGCTTGCGGCCTTTCTTCTTGCCGACCTTCTGCAAAAAATTCTTCAGCGGCTTGCCAGAGGTGTCCGCGGTGAAGTGGACTTCCCGCGTGAGGTCATCCTTCTGGTACCCTGTCGCGGTCCCCAAATAGCCCTTCACCAGTGCTTCCAGGGCCTTGGTACAGGCTGAATCATCGAAGATACCATTTGCCCGGGTGTCGAGCACCAGGCTAACAGCCAGGCGCCACAGGTCATACTGATAGTCCGATACCACGGCATCATCAAAATCATCCAGTCCGTAGATCACCTCACCGTCGTGGTTGGCAAAGGCCCCGAAGTTGTACACGTGGGCGTCGCCCTGTATCCAGGTCTGGGTTCCCGACACACCGCCAAAAAGTGCAAACCGCCAGTCGTTGTACATGTCCCGCCAGAACAGATGGCTGGTGCCCCGGAAGAACCGGTACGCGGACTCGGCCATGGCGGCGAACTTCTTGTCCCGGGCAGCGGCATCCAGATCAGCATTGTTCTCGGTGATCGCCTGGATGACCTGTTGATCCCGGTTGTGGAGCGTGAGGTCTTTGAGCATACGCGGATCTCTTCTTTGCCGGTTTACGAATGTAATCGGTATGGCACACACTGAACGAGCTACACGTGATTCCATCCCGGTTCTGTTTTGATCGAAAAAACCGGAACAAAAAAACCAAAAACCCTGATGTTCTTTACCACGCCAACCCGTAAATATGGCATTGAGACCACATGGAGGGAAGGCGTATGAAGACTACCAGCAAGTACCTGCTGTGTTTTGGACAAGAGCCCACAGAGCTCATGCTGATGCCGGATTTCCGGGTGGTGCTTTGCGAATATCTCGTCGGCGCCAAAGGCGTGTACCTCTGGGTAGAGCAGTCTCCGGTAAGGTCGCGGAAAGCTATACCGAGGCACTTCATTGTTGCCCGCCCAGGCAAGTCGGTGCCTGAGAATTACGAATATATAGACTCCGCCGTCGATCCATTTGGGTCCCGTGCTCATCACGTGTTCCAACTACCCGTTAAAACGAGTAGCCGGAATCAGGCGCCATTCAGTCGGATTCTGCCGCAATCTCCCGGAACGCCTGAACCAGGGCATCCGGCTCCTGGGCGCCGGATATAAGATATTTTCTGTTGATAATGAAGGCAGGCACCGCCGAAACGCCTGCCTGCTGGTAGGTTGCTTCGTCTTCGCGCACAGTCTTCGCATACTGGTCCGAATCAAGCACCTCTGCGGCCTCCGCAGAGTCCAGCCCGGCACTTTCGGCGCAACTCAGTAATACGTCCCGGTCCGAGACGTTTTCGGCCCGGCCGAAGTAGGCATCAAACAGTGCCTGTTTCATGGCCGTCTGCCGGCCCTGCTCACCCGCCCATTTCACCAGTCTGTGGGCATCGAAGGTATTGCAGGTGAATCGCTCCTGCATCTTCTCGAAATTGAGGCCCAGATCCTTCGCAATGGTCATCATCTGATTCTGGGCGGCTCGCATTTCATCCTCGCTTCGCCCGTACTTGCGGGCCAATGCCGGCAGGATAGGTTCACCCTGGCCGCTGTGGTCCGGATTCAGCTCAAATGCGTGCCATTGAACCGTGAAATCATACTCTGGCGCCAACTGTTCCATGGCCCGCTCCAGGCGGGCGTAACCGATGGCACACCAGGGGCAGGCTATGTCGGAAACAATGTCGATCTGCATGTTGTTCATGGTGGCTCCTGATGATTATCCGATGCCCTGTTGATCGTGGTTGTGGATCGTCAAGCCGGCACCTGCGCCTTGAGGAACCTGACGACAACTTCCGCCAGGGCTTCCGGCTGGTCCTCCTGCAGGAAGTGGCCGCCATTTTTGATCGTTACGTGGTCCATCCCCTTCGCGCCGGGAATGAATTTCTGCAGGTACTTTTCTGCACCGGCCGTAACCGGATCTGAGTCACTGAATGCCGTCAGGAAGGGTTTGTCCCATTGGCGGAGAACTTCCCAGGCATTTCGATTGGCTTCCGACGCGGGGTCGTTCGGGGTCGCCGGCACTAACATGGGAAATTGACGGGCTCCCTCCTTGTAACTCTCATCCGGAAAAGGAGCATTGTAGGCCTTGATGACCTCCTCGGACAAAGGAGTGACGGTCCCTCCCTTGATGACGCCGGCAATATGGAATTCCGGTGTTTCCTGGGAAAACTGGCGCCACTTCTCAAAGGCCGATCCCAGGTTATTATCTCCGGTAGGCAGAAAAGTGTTGGCAGCAACCACCGAGGTGAAACGATCCGGATTCTCTGCTACCAGCCGCAATCCCAACAAGCCACCCCAATCCTGGCAGACAAGGTTGATCTCCTTGAGATCCAACTGGTCCAGAAAAGACTGCATCCAATCGACATGGCGCGCGTAAGTGTAATCGTTCCGATCGGCAGGTTTATCGGAGCGGCCAAAACCGATCAGATCAGGCGCGATCGCCCGATAGCCAGCTGCTGTAATGATGGGAATCATCTTGCGGTAGAGATAACACCAGGATGGCTCACCATGCATCAGCAATACCACCTGGCCATTCTGCGGGCCCTCGTCCAGATAGTGCATGCGCAGCTCTCCGCCCTCGAAGTCATCCACTTGCAGGTAATGGGGTTCGAAATCAAAACCGGACAGCCCCGCAAACTGGCTCTCAGGGGTTCGCAGTACCTTCATTGATCAGTTCTCCTTCTTGTTATTGGTTCAAGTCTCAAGAACGGCAGGGATGGCATACACTAGAATGGCAAATCAGTTAAGTCGCGCTTCAACTCGTCCGGCGCAGTGATCCAGAGTTCCCCCTGCCCACCGGGAAACACTCCGATTTCGAGCCCGTCCCGGGTTAATCCCGGCACCCACTTCTTGAAGAAGTCCGGCAGGGAAATCGCTTTGGGAGAAAGATCGCCTGAGCCTTTGGCATACTCGGTTGCGAATTCCGCGCTTGGCCAGACTGGCAGATAGGCCACACCGTCTTCTTCCGAGACGATCTTCAGAAAGTGATTGTCAGCATTGACCAGAATCCAGATCTCACGCTCCTCGCCTACTGCGTCCAGAAAGTAGTCATAGCGTTCCTCACCGTCCATATTGAGGGCTTCAGTTAACGGGTTATCACTCATTAAGGTTCCACCGGAAAGTTGGATGTTGATGATGGAGTCTACCGTAAACCCGGCAGGTGAGCTTTCACAAGATCAGCGTCAGACCGCCAGTAATCAGGGCAAACAGCAGAGACAGCCCCATCAGCAACTTCCAGGGGAACGGTGGCGGAGGCGGCTCAACCGCCAGCTGTTCCTCCAGATAGCGTTTCAGCAACAGGGTGTTACGGGTGTTGGCCTTGTAGATGGCATCAAAGGCATCGCCTACTACCGGCAGCAAGCCACCGAGAAAATCGATGCCCATGTTGCGCAACATTCGCAGCTTCACCGCCCGGCTTACGCCCACGCGCTGTGCCTCGACAAGGACATAGGCGGACAACACCAGGCCAGCCATATCACCCACCCCCGGCAGCAGACCGATGATAGCCTCTGCCCCTATTTTGAATCGGGTAAACGGAATACCGATGCTGCTATCCGTAAAGCGACTGAACTTCTCCAGGCGAAGGAGCGTTGCCCGCTTCTGGGCTTCGCTGGGCTGTTGCTTCATGAAATCTCCTCGACATTACCCACAGGATCTGTGGATAACTTTGTTGGCAACGACAGGATACCCGGTGCAAACCCTTCAACCACGGGCGCTGGCGCAAAGCGGAGGTAATTTGATCAATATTCACAGGAGTTGAGGTTAGCCAGGTTTTTCGAGATGTTTGAATACCGCGGCAAAATCATCCCGTCCATGACCGGCGCTGTTGGCCTGCCCATAAATGGATTTCGCAAGACCCGCAAGGAACAGCGGCTGCTTCTCCTCGTATGCGGTCATATCCAGCAAGTGCAGATCCTTGAGCATTAGCTCCAGCGGAAACTGGGCTTCATAATCGCCATCTTTGATAAGCCCGGCCTTTCCTTTCAGGAAAGGTGCGGTCACCGGCAGGTTTGGCAGGGTATCCATCAGAAAATCCCGGCTGAAACCCAACTTTTCTCCCAGTAGCGCGGTTTCGGAATACACCAGCATGCTCTGGGCCAGCAGGGCGTTAACCAGCATCTTGAAGGCGCTGCCCTGGCCGGCAGGACCGACGTGAAGAATTTTCTGCCCCATGTACTCGAGCAATGACCGAACCTGCTCCACATCGGCGGATTCACCGCCGAGCAGAAAAGTCAGCTCTCCCGTTTCCGCCGGCATTTTCGTCCCTGCCACGGGCGCATCCAGGAATCGTAAGCCCCGGCCGCGGACCCGCTCGTCACATTCGCGGGTGTAGGACGGATTCACGGTGGAGCAATTCACCCACAGTGCTCCCTCACCCATGGCATCGATAAACCCGTCGCTTCCAAAGGCAACCTTTTCGACCACCTCGGGCGCGCTCAGCATCGTGAACACAACATCGGCATCAGCCACTGCCGCCCGCGCAGACTCGGCGGTCTTTGCGCCAGCTTTTCCCAGTGCGGTCATTGCCTCTGGAGAGCGGTTAAAGACCGTGAGCGAAATCCCGTTTTCCTTGAGCAGATTATTGGCCATGCGGCTGCCCATGATGCCGAGGCCGATGAAGGAGACATTCATCCAATCCTCCTTAACAGGTTTAAGTGGAAGTGACTCAGTCGAATGAGCGGAGTTCGGAGTATGTTTATTCAATCAGCCTAGCAGACGTTCTTTGGCCTCATTGATCCGGGCAGCCAGATAGTTACTGCCACCATGGTCCGGGTGCACTTTCTGCATCATCCGGCGGTGAGCCCGGATGATCTCTTCCCGGCTGGCACCGGGGGCCAGGCCCAGGATGTCCAGGGCTTCGCTCTCGGTCAAAGGGCCGCCGGCACTGGCATGCTCGCGGGACTCCCCATCGTCATTGCTGGCCTCGTCGTCCGCCCGCCACGAGTCACCGAACCGGCGGTCCAGATAGGTTTCCAGCAGCCGGGCAGAATCCTCATCTTGCGCCCGACAGTACCGTAGCAGTTCGAGAAATTCGCTCTCGCTCAGATCCGCCAGTTCCCGGCCAGCCATGGGGCCTTTGAGGATCTTTCCACTCATGGTTCCGGAGTCGTGATCGAGGCTCATCTCGAGGATCTCGCTGGACACACGGGACTGGTTACCCGACTTGCCCTCTGCACCCCCATTACCGGCCCCGGACAGCAGCGACGGCAGTACCCGGCGCAGCAGCGGATAAAGAAAAGCCAAGGCGGCAAACACAAAGTGCAGTCGACCGGTAACGGCCAGCAGAACCACGATCCCGATACCCGCGATCAACGCGAGCTTGAGAATGGCCGGTTTGCGTTGGCTGGCCGGCTGGTTGCGCAGCCAGAGCCAGGCAACAACCGACACCACAATAACCAGAAGTGTTAATGGCACTCAGATACCCCGGACCCATTAGCCCATCGGTGGATGATGACAAGCACTATCTGATCTGCCGGGTCAGGCGCTTGACCTCCGGGGAGCTGCGGCTCGAGAAGTCCTGCAGGGCCTTGGCTCCCCCGGAAGCATAGACCGCAACCGCGGCCATAAGATCCTTCAGAACCTGAGGGCTATTACGATCAAAGGGCGCGTAGGCTCCTCCGGAAAGCTTGCTCACCTGCTGGAACACTGCCCTTGCATGAGGATCTGCGCCCTCGTGAAACATGAACACCGGGGTTCGCAACAGGCCCAGTTCTCCAGCGGTATGGCAGAGTTCGTCCACCGTCTCCTCGCAACAATCCCCGATAAAAACCACAGCCCTGACGGGCTTTGCGCGGGTTTCCTTAACGGCGTGGGCCAACACCCGGCTGATCTGGGTGAGGCCACCCCGGCAGGAAACGCCGTTCATCAGGTTCAGCAGCTGACCGGTCTCGGTCACAAACTTCGTAGCCTTGAACTCGCCAAAGCCACGGTAGTAACAAAGCTGAATGGCCAGCCCACCCAAGTCCCGGGTCGCCTGGAACAGCTCGCTCTGCAAATGGCAGGCCTGATCCCAGGTCGCCTCCCGGCTCGCGGTGGCATCCAGGGCAAAAATCAGCCTGCCCTGCCCGCCACCATGCTTGGGCAGCTTGCGGACCTCGTTGATGAACTGGTCGATGGACTGCTTATCGGACTTGGTGCGTAGCTCTTTGTCGGACATAGGCTTCTCGAACCGCCAGGGCTGGCAACTATCTCGCTAAAAGCTTAGGGCAAAGACAACGCATTTCACAGGCTCGACCGATCAGGCCGCCAGCGCCGCTCGCACCTTCTTGCTCAGATGCCCCATGTCGACCCGGCCAAGTACCTGCGGGCGCAGCTCGTTCATGACACGCCCCATATCCTGCATGCCCTGGGCATCGGTTGAACTAATGGCCATTCGGATCAGGGCGTCCAGGTCATCCTCGCTCAGGGCGGCAGGCATGAATTCCTCAAGGATCACCATTTCCGCCCGCTCCTTGTCGCCCAGCTCCTCGCGACCGGCGTCATCGTACTGGCTGGCAGCATCCCGGCGCTGCTTGAGCATCTTGTCCAGCACTTTGAGAACATCCTCGTCACTCAGCTCGCGACGCTCATCAATCTCGATCTGTTTGACCGCAGACTGGGCCATGCGAAGGGTGGTAAGCCGGATTTTATCCTTGCTCCGCATAGCGTCTTTTACCGCGTTGCTCAGTTGCTCCTTGAGAGATGATTCCGCCATGGTTGACCTCCGGTTCTGTGGGTTAAGGGGGCTGACTTCCAATTCGAAAGACAGGAAGGTTTAACGGAAAACCGTTGCCGGTTCAATCGTAGAGCATAAAGGAGCATCCAGGTTCCCCAAAATGCGACTCAAAGCACGATGGCGGTGAACCAAAAAGCCATTTGCAGACTACTCTTCAGGGCTATCCATTCTTTTGATGCGAACGGAGTTTGCGCATGATTACGGTTCATCACCTGAACAATTCCCGCTCACAACGGGTACTCTGGATGCTGGAAGAGTTGGGCGTGCCCTACGAGATCCAGCGTTACCAGCGCGACCCCGAAACCATGCTGGCGCCGGAAAGCCTCAAGAAGGTACACCCGCTGGGCAAATCACCTGTGATTACCGATGGTGATCTGGTCGTGGCCGAGTCCGGCGCTATTATCGAATACCTGGCCCACACCTATGGCAAAGACACTATGCTGCCGGAAGGCGGTGGCCAGGCTTGGCTGGATTACACCTACTGGCTGCACTACGCCGAGGGTTCCCTGATGCCTCCTCTGGTCATGCGCCTGGTGTTTGAAAAAGTGAAAACCAGCCCCATGCCGTTTTTCATCAAGCCAGTGGCAAAAGGCATCTCCGACAAAACCAATCAGATTTTCATCGGTCCGATGATCAAGA
The DNA here is from genome assembly GCF_003315345.1 of Marinobacter pelagius. Classification (GTDB taxonomy): domain Bacteria; phylum Pseudomonadota; class Gammaproteobacteria; order Pseudomonadales; family Oleiphilaceae; genus Marinobacter; species Marinobacter pelagius_A. The sequence goes on along the minus strand of NZ_QNRO01000007.1, from coordinate 55,739 downwards.
CACACCTGGATTTCGTCGAAGCCCACCTGGCGAAAAACAGCTGGTTTCTCGGGGAGAACCTCAGCGGGGCAGATATTCAGATGAGCTTTCCTTTGGAAGCCTCCGTGGCTCGGGGTATCGTCGGCAAGAACCGGCCTAACATCACCGCCTGGGTTGAGCGGGTGCACGCCAGACCGGCGTACCAACGTGCTCTCGAAAAAGGTGGAGAATACGACTTTGCCTGAGTAGACAGTCAACAAACAACAGGGCCAGAGCTCTGTGGCATTCAACCGTTGGGCAAGTAACATTGCATCGGAAGGCTGAACCAGCGCAAAGTCAGACCATGATCAATCTTCAGCGACTACTCGCCCTGTTCATCCTCGCCACCCTGGCCCAGGCCAGCCAGGGTGCGCTTCGCTGCGGCAGCTCCCTGGTCAATGACGGAGCCTGGCCCATCGAGGTGGAGGAAAGCTGCGGGCCGCCGAACTATGTCGCGGAATACCCCAGCGCGACGGTGCCCGGCCTGGGCGTGGTGCAAACCGAGGCGCACTGGTACTACAACCACGGCCCCCAGCGCTTCATGCAACGGTTGGTCTTTCGCAACGGCAAGCTCGCCCGGGTTGATACCCTCGGGTACGGATTCCACGCTTCCGAATCCCCCAGATGCACCCCCAACATGCTCAGGCATATCAAAACCGAACACGAGCTGATCGCCCGATGTGGTGAGCCGATATCCAAACGCCTGGAATGGCAGGCGCCTCCGCTCCGCAAACGCTCGGAAACCTGGCAAACCCTGCAATCGGTGCTGATTCAGGAGTGGTTATATGATTTCTCGGACAATCAGTTTCGGCAGGTGGTCACCCTGCGAAACGGGCAGGTTGTGGACATCGAGTCCCGCCCTGGCCGGTGAGTCATCAGCATAAGTTAATCACCAACAACAACGCTGCCGCTACCAATAGTCACCCCGCCACAAGAAATCGCACCGCCGGTTATCGCTGCAGGCTTGCCATTAATCATCACCGTACTGGAGCCACCGGCAATCGTGCGCGGATGCGGGGGGTGTTTCGGTTTGGAATGAGGTGCCAACGGATCCCCCACACGGGCAGCGGGTTTGCCATTAATGAGAACATCGGGGGAGCCGGCAATCACCGGAGTGGGAGGAAAACCCTCGTGGTCGGAGCCCATGTCTCCGAGCAGAACAATCGCTTTGCTCATGTCGCATCCTTTGCGTTAGCTGTCATCCTTGATACTGCATCACCGTCAACCGGGCGATCCGCGCCCTGACGATGCAGCCTGAGATCTTACCCTTAAGAGCGCGAGTAACCAACATCCGATCAATGCAAAGGGTGTGGAGTCCGCTCCTTGATCACCGGCATAGTATTGAACAAACTCCCGAACCATAGCAAAGTCCGAACACGATCATGATCGACATTCTCTCCACCATATTCACAGGCACTCGCACATGAAACTCAACCCCTTCAACACTCGCATTGGCCTGGCTCTCGGAGGCGGTGCGGCCAAGGGTATTGCCCACATTGGCGTCCTGAAGGCGTTCGAGGAAGAGCAGATCCCGATTCATTGCATTTCGGGCACCAGTGCCGGAGCGCTGATTGCCAGTTACTACGCCTTCGGCCGCCCGGCAGAGTCCATACTGTCGATCTGTTCAACGTTGAACCTGTCGAAGATCATCAACTTCACCTTCGAACGCGGCGGCCTGTTCAGTACCGATAACATCCGGGCGATGATCCATCGGGATCTGGGGGATTGCCGGATCGAGGATGCCAGGATTCCGCTGGCCATTTGCGCGACGGACATCGAAACCGGTGAACAGCTGGTCTTCAGAAAGGGGAACCTGGCAGACGCCGTCTGCGCATCCATGGCGGTGCCTGGTCTGTTTGTGCCGGTGGAAGTGGATGGCCGGACCCTGGTGGACGGAGGGCTGGTTGAGAATGTCCCGATTTCGCCACTGGAGAGCATGGGCGCGGGTATTACCGTGGCCATTGATCTGAGCCATGTCAGCCGCTACCCGAAACCGCACGACACATTTGATGTGATCACCAATGCCATCAACATCGGCATCGATTTCAATACCCGCAAGCAGCTGAAAAACGCAGACATCGTGGTGCCGCTCGATTTGAGCCAATACAGCCTCACCAACAACGCCAAATGTGTGGACGAGCTGTACATGGAGGGCTACCGCCCCATGAAGGAAAAGATTCGCCGCGTGCTCTGGTACAAGAAGATGAACCTTGCGATTTATCTTTTGCACGCGATCCGGAAGTTGCTTCCTTTCAAGGTGCCCGAGATTATCAAAGACCTTAAACACCACGCACATTCCGTGCACCATCGGAGCTAACCGGGCCCGTCCGGCCATCGCCGGAGTCAGGGCCCGGAAGTCACTCAGGCAGAAAACGGAAAAGGTTCTCTGCGATCACGCTCTACCCTCGGCCAGCAGCAACCGGCGCTCGTGATGAAGGCCCTTGAACAGGCTGTAACTCATCACCAGAAGCACCAGGGTAAAGGGCAGCCCGACACTCAGGGCACCCGCCTGCAAGGCATTCAGGGCCTGCTCGCCACCCACGAACAACAGCACGCCGGCGATACTGCCCTCGGTCACAGCCCAGAAAATCCGCTGGGCCTTGGGTGCATCGGTCTTGCCGCCGGAGGTAATGCTGTCGATCACCAGTGAGCCGGAATCGGAAGAAGTCACGAAGAAGGTCAGCACCAAGGTAATGCCGATGAACGAGGTGATCGCCGAGAGCGATATGTTCTCCAGCGCCTGGAACATGGCCAGAGATACCTCTGTCAGGCCCTTAGAACCCAACACGCCCACGTCGTTCTGGACCTGCTCAAGCGCTGTGCCGCCAAAGCCGCTCATCCAGAACGCGGTGATGATGGTGGGAATGATCAGCACCGCCGTCACAAATTCGCGCACCGTGCGGCCCCTGGATACCCGGGCGATGAACATGCCCACAAACGGTGACCAGGAGATCCACCACGCCCAGTAGAATACAGTCCAGCCATGGAACCAGGTGGTATCCTCTTCACGACCAAAGGGGTTGCTCAGGGCAAACATGTTTGATGCGTAAGAGGCGGTTGTGTCCCAGAGCCACTGAAAAATAGCGAGGGTGGGCCCGGCGAATATCACAAACACCAGCAGCAGCCCTGCCATCACCATGTTGGCGTTACTCAGCAACCTCACACCACCGTGGATGCCCCGGATAACAGAGAAAGTTGCGACCGCGGTGACACCCGCGATCACGCCGATCTGGACGTTCAGGCCACTCTCGATATCAAACAGATAGGAAATCCCGGAGGCTGCCTGCTGGGCACCGAAGCCAAGTGACGTGGCAAGCCCGAAGATCGTCGCCAGAACGGCCACAGTATCAATGACATTGCCCGGCCAGCCCCAGACCTTGTCGCCAAGGAGAGGGAAAAAGGCGGAGCGGATGGTCAGCGGGAGGCCCTTGTTGAACGCAAAGAACGACAGCGAAAGGCCGACAATCGCGTAAATCGCCCAGGGGTGCAGGCCCCAATGATACATGGTCGCCCCCATCGCCAGGCGGGCACCCTCTGCGGTGTTCGGCTCTACCCCCAGCGGCGTTCCATACCAATCGGTGTAATAGGCCACCGGCTCGGCAACAGACCAGAACATGAGCCCCGTGCCCATGCCGGCGGCGAACAGCATCGCAAACCAGGACAGCAGGGAAAACTCGGGCCTGGCATCAATACCGCCAATCCGGATCTTGCCCACGGGCATAAAGATCAGTGCCAGACACAGCAGCACAAACAGGTTGGCACTGAGAAGGAACCCCCAGTCGAACACTTCAATGGCGCCATTCTTGGCACTATCGAGCAGTTCCTTCGCTCCGGCGGGGAAAATCAGTGTCGCAACAACAAACGCGACAATCAGAAAGGCAGTTAACGGAAAAACGATGTTGTGAATATCGAAACCGAACCGGGCGATATTATCCTGCCCGGCCACGTAATCGGTCTGATAATCGTCTTTGACTACGTCACCCAATGTGAGGACTCCTGTAGCTGCATGCATCGGCAGCTGGTTGGAAAATGTACCTCCCTTTTTGGAAACGCAGATATTTTGAACTCTAAGTATTTAAACGTCCAACCCGACTTACGGTCTTCACGGATTCAGGAAACCCGAAACCGGCACAGGTAATTGGGTGCGCTCATTGCTTCTACCAGGTCCCCACCACATAACCAAGCTTCTCCGGCAGCCACAGCGCAATGCCCGGCATGAGCATCACCAACAGCAAGCTGGAGGCCATAGCCACGATAAAGACCAGCGACCAGCCTATGGTGTGTTCCAGGCGGATATTCGCAATACGGGTGGTTACCATCAGGTTAACGGCAACCGGTGGCGTGAACTGCCCGATGGCGATATTCATCGCCAGCAGAATGCCAAACCAGATCGGGTTCCAGCCGAAGTGGTTCATCAGCGGCAGCACGATCGGGATCAGGATCAGGTAAATGGAGATCGCATCCAGCAACATGCCGGCAATCAGCACCAGAATCATCACCAGACCCAGCAGTACCCAGCCGTTTTCAGAGAGTGACAGCAGCGCATCCGCCAAATGCTGGAAGGTACCCAGGGTGGTGCCCGCCCAGGCGAAGATGCCAGCCAGCGCAATGATGAACATGACCACCCCGGAGGTAACGGCCGCCTCGGTCATCAGATTCCACAGGTCCCGAAGGCCCAGATTCCGGTACAGCAGGCAACCGACCACCACCCCGTAGGTCACCGCAACGACGGCAGCCTCCGTGGGAGTGAACAGCCCCGAACGAAGCCCGCCGAGAATAATCACCGGGGCAAACAGCGCCGGCAGGGCTGCCTTGAAGCTGGGCCAGAACGGCGGGCGCTCGACGGTTTCCGGATCTTCCCAGCGGTACTTCCTGGAAAAATACAAGGCCGGCGCCAGCAGAGACACGCCCGCCAGAATGCCGGGGAACAGCCCGGCCGCAAACAGCGCCCGAAGATCCACTCCGGGCACCACAATGGAATAGAGAATCAACGCAATGGAAGGCGGAATCAGAATCGCCGTGGACGACGAGGCCGCAATCAGGGAGGCAGAGAACGGCTGCGGATACCCGGCCTTCTTCATGCTCGGCAACATCACCATCGCCACCGCCGCGGCATCGGCAGGTCCCGAGCCGCTCATGCCACCCATGATGAGACACACCAGCACCGCGACCACCGTCAGCCCCCCGTGCCGGGGGCCAATAATCGCCTGCGCGAAACGAACCAGGCTAGCGGCCACACCCGCCCGCTCAAAGATCAGACCCGTCAGAATAAACAGGGGAATCGCAATCAGCGGGTACTTGGCCACACTGTTGTAGGTATTGGTGCCGAAGGTGCCCAGCATGGCGGGAGGCAGTCCCGCCACAATGCCGACAACACCGCCCACCCCCAGGGCAATGGCCACCGGTACGCCCATGATCAAGGCCAGCAGGAAGCTGGCAACCATCAAAAGATCAGGACTCATGAATCGCCTCCGGATCTGTCTTGCCCCGCAGGCGGTCGATCAGGTTCTGGGTCATGCGGATGATGATGGCCACGGACAACAGCGGCAGCCAGATCACATAGATCCAGTTGGGCAACCCCAACCCCGGTGACAGGGATTCCCACTGATATTCCTGCCAGGCGAACGTGCTGCCGTACCAGGTCATGATGCCCACAACGGTGATACCGGCCAGCCACTGCAGTACAAAAACCACTTTGCACGCCCACGGTGGCAGGTAGTGTTCAATCAGCTCGATGCGAATGTGCTGGTTATGGCGCGCGGCCACCGCCGCCCCCGCAAAGGTGAGCACCACCAGACAGAACACCGAGAACTCCTCGGTGAAGGCGAACGATGCATCCGTCGCGTAGCGGACGATCACGTTGCCCAGGCTAATCCCGCAGATCGCAATCATGGCAATGGTGGCCAGCCAGGCCTCAGGACGAAACTTGGGAGAACGGGACGGCATGAAAACTCCGTTATGGAACAAGCGCCCGCCGATGTTGGCGGGCGCGTGGGCAGGTCTGACTTACTGGTTGCGGTTGGCGACAGCGTCCTGTGCCTGTTTGATGAGGTCCTCGCCTATACGTGACCTCCATTGCTCATAGACGGACTTGGTAGCCTCTCTGAAGGCGTCGCGCTGTTCCGGGGTCAGCTCGGTAACTTCCACGCCGCGCTCCTTGATGGCGGCGAGCGTCTCGTCCACTTCATCTCGGGATTTCTCGATTTCCCACTGGCCGGCATCAATGGCCGCCTGCTTCAGCAGGGCCTGATCTTCTGGGGAGAACTGGTCCCACACCTGGTTGCTGACGGCAAACACCAGCGGATCCGCCATGTAATGCCAGCGGGTCAGGTATTTCTGGCCAACCTGATCGATACGCGCCACGTCAAACACCGACAACGGGTTCTCCTGGCCATCCACGGCACCGGTGGTCAGTGCCGGCTTGGCGTCGGCCCAGCTCATCTGGGTGGGGTTGGCGCCCAGGGCAGTAAACGTATCCTGGAACAGCGGAGAACCGACAACACGGATCTTCAGCCCGTCCAGGTCAGACGGCTCATCAATGGTCAGCTTGGAATTAGACAACTCGCGGAAACCGTTTTCGCCCCAGGCCAGCGGGGTCACACCGCGCTTCTTGATGGCGGCAAAGATCGCCTCGCCCGCCTCGCCCTGGGTAATGGCATCAATGGCAGCGTAATCGGGCATCAGGAACGGCAGTGAGAACAGGTTCAGTTCCGGCACCTGGGGCGACCAGTTGATGGTAGAACCGACCGCCATATCGATCAGCCCGGAACGCATGGCAGAAAACTCCTTGGTCTGGTCGCCGGAGACCAGCTGGGAGTTGCTGTAAATCTTCATATTGATGCGCCCGTCAGAGCGCTCGTTCACCAACTCCACCCACTTGTCAGCAGCCTGGCCCCAGGGGAAGGCAGACGGCAAAACCGTCGAGACGGTGTATTCATCCTTATACTGGGCGTGGGAAGCGCCACTGAACAGGAACGTAGCCGCCACAGCGGCAGCCAGAAGTGAGCGACGTTTCGACATAGCAAATTCCTTCTTATTTGAGTTGTTCGGATCACCAAACGGCAATCAGGCAGCGGACCGCCCAGCGATTATAGAAATGGCGCTAGCGGGAGGCAACGAATACGATTACTCGCGCCGATTCTACCAATCGTAGTAGTAAGCTATTAAAAAACAAATCGGTACCACGACATGATCAGCCTCTTCAAAAAGGTCAGTCATGAACGAACAGCCTCTCAATGTGCGTAAGTCCATCGTGGAGAAATCCATGATGCTCCATCAATGGCTCAGTGCTCAGCAGACCAGCCAAAACAAGAATCGGCACCGGCGATATGGCAATTGCCAAGGTAAAAGCAAAGGCACGCCAGCTAAACTGCCGGCTGACGCCGCACAGCAGTGCAACTCCGCCACCCCCGCCAAGCGCGGCATTACCCGGAAAGTTCAGGCACACCGCCAGCGACAAATAACGGTGTTTCAGTAAGGTTGCTGCCAGTCTTCGCGGTGGGGATAACGCCATAGCCTTTGGCGCGTTGATACGATCCGCCGCAGCTGCTGTCCCACCGCGTGGCAGAACGACACCTATGCGCCCCAGCCAGTTCACAACGACATGCTCGGGAAGCGCCCGCCCTACTCCATACGCCAGCATCAGCCCGCCGAGGGTCGCCATGTAGGCCGCCAATGCACCGGCAGGGCCGAAGACCGCCATGATGAGCAGTCCCAACTCAACCCCCGGGAGAAACGGCATCGCCAGCACCAGGCCGTACAAAATCACTAACAAAACGATGGTGATGGGCCCCAGCGCATCCCGCATCGTCAACAACATAGCCTGAGCATCATGGAATCCCATATGTGACAGGGAATGCCCGAGAACCAGAAGCGTCACCCACACGAACACCATGCAAACGCTGTGGGCTCGGGGATTTGGTAGCCATGGCAAACTGAGGGCGATGAAATAGACCAGCGCGGTGAGCAGCAGTGTTGTGGCTGCCACTCTCAACACCGGGAGGTTCAGCATCTCCACAAGCTCGTATTGATAGACGTGAGTCAGCCGGTGAATAAAAACCACCACCAGGAGCCAGGCCAGGACTGTTGCCGTTACCCTGAGCCAGACCAAACCGCTCGGCAACGCCTTAGGCTTGTGAGGCATGTCTCCCCCCGCATCTCCCTGTTCGAGAAGTGCCGGCTAACGAGGCCGAATATTCTGATTCACCCGGAACAGATTCTCCGGATCATACTTCTGCTTGACCTCCACCAGCCGCTTGTAGGCCGCCCCGTAGGCAAACTCGACCCGGTCAGTCTCATCATGGGACAGGAAGTTGATGTAAGCGCCACCGCTGGCATAAGGCTTGGCAGCGTCAAAGAATGCACGCGCCCACTGGCGGCAATGCTCATCTTCCCCGGGTGTTTCCCAGCGTCCATGCACATTCATCACGTAGTTTGCGTCACGGCTGGAATAGGCCATGGCGTCGTGCGCCACCCGGCCGGTCTGGCCGCCAATCGAGGCAATAAAGATCTCACAGTGGGGCGATGGCAGCTTGCCCCCATACTCGAGCGCAACGCGGATCACATCGTCGGTCAGCTTTACGAAATTGTGGGACTTCCAGTAATTCCGCGCACCGTCCGCCAGCAGTGGGTCAAACGCCTGTTGCCAGTTGGCGTAGGGTTGAACACCGACATGCTCTCCGTGCGCGTCGCCGAACGAACGCAGAGGCGCAATCAGTTGTTCGCCGACTTCCGGGTCCCCGGCGTAGCAAATTGCCAGGGCGACAATCGGCTCGCCATGAACCGATTCAGGCAGGAAGGGCAATGGTGGCGCATGGCGAATCACCAACCACACATTCAGTTCATCGGGCATGATTTCCGTGAAACGCGCAAACTGCGTCAGCACCGACCGGGCCTGCTTGAACGGGAATACCATCAGCCCACTCAACAACTCCGGCCCTACTGGGTGCAGCTGGAACTCAAACCGGGTAACAATGCCAAAGTTACCGCCACCACCCCGCGTGCCCCAGAAAAGGTCCGGATTCTCTGTGGCACTGGCGCGAGTCTGGCGCCCATCGGCGGTTACCATGTCTGCAGAAATCAGGTTATCGACGGTCATGCCGAACTTCCGGCTGAGCCAGCCAAACCCGCCCCCCAGGGTCAGGCCTGCGACGCCCGTTGTGGAATTGATACCCAGCGGCGTCGCCAACCCATGCACCTGGGCAGCCGCGTCAAAATCTGCCAGTGTGCAGCCGGGCCCCACGAAGGCCCGTTGTTTCTCAACATCAACCTCAACGTCCTTCATTTGCGACAGATCGATCATCAGGCCATCGTTGCACACCGCGTTGCCCGCGATGTTATGCCCGCCGCCCTTGACCGAAACCAACATCGACTGATCGCGCCCGAAGTTGACCGCGGCCACCACATCCTCCACCGAATGGCACTGGGCAATCAGCGCCGGCTTCCGGTCAATCATGGCGTTCCAGATCTGACGTGCCTCGTGATACCCGGCATCTTTCGGCTCAAACACAGGGCCACCGAACTGCCCTCTGAAGGTGTTTATCGTTCCTTGCTGTAATGTAGTCATAACCATCTCCTTGCCCCGTAAGGCTCCTCTATCCATCCTGCGCCCTTCCAGCGGGAACACCAGCGGGTTATTAGACTGTTTGAGGACTACGGCGGAATTGTTAGCCGGATTTAGCGAGGAAGCGGGGGAATGCTGGCGCTGGGGGTCAGGTGGGTGTAGCTTGATAATTGAACGCAATGCGTCGATCACCCCCTAACCTCTTCGGGATGCCACCGCATTTGCAGGAGCACCCAATGGACACCAAGGAAGGCCTCGATCTGATTATCGTGGGCGGGGGCATTGGCGGCGTCATCTGTCTGAAGTATGCCAAAGACGCCGGGCTGAACGCGCTGCTTCTGGAGCGCGCTGAGCGCATCGGAGGCCTATGGCGCGACCTCCCTTCCTGGCAGGACATCCAGTTCCGCAAGGAGGATTGGACACTTGGCACCCTCCCGCTCGCAGGCGAGGACCAGCCCAACATCCTGGGCAACATCGAAGCCTGGGCCGAGCGTTTTAAACTATCCCCCTATATCCGCCTGAATGCGCCCGTGACAAGTGCCCGGCCGTGCGAAAACGGCTGGCATATAACCACAGATGCAGCAACGCACGAAGCGAAGTGGCTTATCGCCGCCACCGGTGGACACAATCGCCCCGTCGTCCCACAGGTCGAACGGATCGACTCCTCGATTCTCGAGTATCATTCCTCCGCCTTACCCGATCCCGAAGAGTTGAGAGACAAGCGAGTCACCGTGGTGGGAGGCGGTGCTTCCGCGTACGATCTTCTGGATCTCTGCTTCGCCCACGGCGCGCGCAGTGTCGCCTGGATCTATCGTTCCACCAAGTGGATGCGGCCGACGCGCCAATCCAAACACCTTGGCACCGACATGCGGGTCCTGGCCAGATACCAGATGCTCTGCCTGCCGGCGAGCATGCTCCATCGACTGTCCAACAAGGATCTGCGGGCGAGGTACGCGAAAGCGGGTATCAACGAGGTCATGCCAGAGGTCGATTTCGACATCCGTCACGACCAGCTCATCCCGGGCCGGCCGGGCATGATCAAAAACTTTGCCCAGATTGAACGCCATCGCGGCGAAGTGAGTTCACTGAGCGGCAAGACTATCAAGCTTTCAAGCGGCGAAGAACTGGAAACCGATCTGCTGCTCTGGGGTACCGGATACAGTGTTGACTTCGGTTTCCTCGGCCTGGAAGTACTTAACAAGGCAAGAAACCTCAATGAGATCAGCAGTCGCTGCTACTCGCGCTTCCTCTCCGCCGACGCTCCCAACCTCTTCCTGCTGGCACCGGGCGTGCTCGACACCAATACCTCGACGCCCTGGGCCTATGCCCACGTGGCCAAGTCCATCATGTCTCACATCGGTGGCGAGTCGGTTTTTGTGAGGCCGCCAAGTCATGCATTTACCAACCATTTTGATCTCGTCAAGCTACTGGCGCCGCAGGACAGGGGGAGCTACCCGTTTGGTATTTGGTACCTGAAGTATCTCTGGCTTGCACTGTTCCATCCCTGGAGACGACCGATGCCTATCCCTTGAGATGCGATGCGTGCTTCGAAACCGGGGCAGACTTGCTTCTCACGCTCATTCCTCGCCCACGGACACCAAACTGCTATTCTCTTTCGTAAGACCAACACTTACCCCGGCTGCTGATGACTGCAGGCCTGACATTGTTGCCGGGCCTTGAGCAGAAAGTGATTAAGGACCAAGAACCGAGGAAACGGACATGAAATGGATCGTACTGATCATTATCGGCGCCATTGTGGCATTTTGGCTTTATCGGGGCCGTCGCAAAAACAGCATTGAAGATCCTGAGGTGAAGACCTTCGAAGAGAAGGATTACTACCTGACATCCGATGAGAACTCATCGGATGAAGAGTCGTACTCTGATAAAAATAATCCGCGGCACTGACTCTTCGGGAAATTCTCTGCAAATGCAGTAGGGACAGAACTTAAAAAGGTCAGATCACTGGTCCCGGAAAGCATTCCCGGATGGATGCCCGGTTACCGTCCGTCAACCTACCTGGCTAAAAATTGCGCACACACGGGCCGCGTGCCATGCTTAAAATGCACCCATGGAAGGAGGATAGGAAATGCTCTATTGGGCTGTCATATGTCTGGTCATTGCAATCATCGCCGGTGTTCTCGGTTTTGGCGGTATCGCAGGGACTGCTGCCGGCTTTGCGAAGATACTGTTTTTCATCTTCCTGGTATTGCTGGTTGTGTCGTTGGTGGTTAACGCCCTGCGAGGCAGAGGTCCAAAAATCTAGCGAATGCCATCAGCATCGGCTCGCCAATGGAACGGTAAACCCCTTGATTCAGGAGACGGAAAATGGAAACCAAATCCAGCCAGGACGAATACAGGCAACTTCAGCAGGATCTGAAGCAGCTCCGTGAGGACCTGGCCAATCTGACCCGCTCGGTAACCGAGAGTCAGAAAAGCAATATCAGCAACCTCCGGGACGAGATTCTCCGGGAGGGTCATGAGGCGTTTGATCAGGTCAGGAAAACCGGCAACGATGCGATGAACCGGGCCAAGGACACCGGTGCAAAGGCGGTTAACGAGGTTGAGCACAAGATAGAGGAGCGGCCGTTCCTCAGTATCGTGATCATGTTCCTGGCAGGTGTTCTGGTTGGTAAGTTGCTCGATCGCTGACCATGCCTGACTCAGCACCAATGAAGGATGCGGTTCGCAAAGCCGTTGCCGCGGTCACGGGATTCATACTCGCGCTGGTTTTGCTTACCGCCCTTCTGATTACCGGGTTCTACCTCCTGATCCAGGCTGCCATCCTGTCGCTATCTCCATATCTGGGGCAGGCCGGGGCCATGGCGGTGGTGGGTTCCGGATGTGCACTCCTGCTGGCCGTCTTCTTCTGGCGCATGACTACCAGGCGCTCCTCCGCAAAGAGCAGCATAGGGAAAACTGCGGGAACGACATCCGGTATCGATAAGCTACGGGAGTTGATCCGGGAAAATCCGTTGGAATCGGCCCTGGCAGCGTTCGCAGTTGGCCTCGCACACGAATCAGATCCCCGGCTCAGAACCCTTTTGATGCAAGGGGGCATGGAGCTGATGAAACAGACCGACTCGCCCCCAGAGCCAGCCCCAGAACACAAGACCCACGAAGATCACAACGGCGTTGAGACTTGAAACATAGCTGGTTAACCCGGCTATTATCATTGTTGAGTGGGACCGCTTGATTCCGCAGGCGCCCATATCCGGGACTCCAGACGATGCCTTCACCCGCTAAAATCATGCAACCCGATGCCATCCCGTTTCGGTCGATGGCACTGTTTCTGGCCCTTACCTTCGGCATCGCCTGGGGAATCCTGGCTGCCTTCATCTTTCTCCCGGAGACCATGGTTGGGCTGTTCGGTGAAATCACCGGCCGGCACCCTTTGTTCTACCTTGCGGTCTGGGCGCCGGCCATCTCGGCATTCATTGTGATTTTCCGATGGTCCGGCCAGGAAGGAATGCGCAGGCATCTTGGTCGTGCCCTCCTTTGGCGCTGTTCATGGCAATGGTATGTCTTTCTTCTGCTCGGAGTCCCCCTGGTGTTCTTTGCAGGCTCACTCCTCAGGGGGAATCTCTCGGAGATGGCCTTTCCTTTCGCCTCCGCTTCATCCTTCCTGGTCGCGCTTTTTCTCATCGCGATCAAAGGCCCGGTCGAGGAATTTGGCTGGCGTGGTTTGGCGCTACCTCTGCTCCAGCGCAGGATGGCCCCGATCTGGGCGGCCCTCATTATCGGCGTCATCTGGGGCGTTTGGCACACACCGGCCTTCCTGTTGAGCGGCACTGAGCAAAGCGCCTGGTCATTTTTGCCTTTCTTCACCGGCACCATCGCCCTGAGCGTTATTGTCACGCCACTATTCAATGCGTCCGGGGGAAGCATTTTCCTCCCCGCACTTTTTCACTTCATGCTCATCAATCCCGCCTGGCCCGATGCCCAGCCCTACGACACCTATCTGTTTGCGCTGATTGCCGTCGTCATCGTCTCGCTGAACCACAGGACCATGTTTACTCGTAAATACAGCATTACAGAGGTCGTGCCTCCATAACGCCTGCCCACTCCATGATTCTCGGAGCTTTCAAATGAAAAGGTATCTGGCACTTTCCACCCTGGTCATCGCACTGCCTGGTTACGCGCAGCTGGCTCCCGAGCAAGGCATCAGCGGGGAGGTTTCATTGAATGCAGTTGTTACGTCTTCAGCCTCCAATTTCAATACCGACGGTAATGCAACCATCACATCCCTTGAGAACAAGGCCCAAAATGAATCAGAAAGCCTGATAGCGCCACTGGGCAATATTGCCTACACCTTTGGCAAGGAACTGGGGCAGCAAATCTACTTTGGTACCAAACGGGAAGATATTGCCGTCGGCACACTGGCCGTTCAGCTTGGATATAAACACCAACTCGGCTCCGGCACCGTTGTCGATGTTTCCTTTTTACCGACTGTGATATCCGGAGAAACCTGGCAGAATCCCTATCAGCTCAATACCGCCAGACAAGAGACGGACGTTACAGGCAATGCCTACCGCCTGAAGCTGGACAGCATCTCGGGATCCAGCTTCAGCCTCGATCTTGCCTACGCCACCACAGATGTGGAGGAAGACCTCAACGCCGGCACGGATCTGGCCCGCGATGCCGAAAGCTACTACGCGAAAGGCAGCTACCGATTCACTGTATCGCCCACCAGCTTCGTCACACCGTCTGCCATTTTTATCCAACATGACGCCGATGGCAGCGCCGACAGCTTCGACTCTTATGGTGCCGAAGTCAGCTGGGTCAATCTTCTGGGCAGGCAAAGCCTGGTGTTAACGGCGGGGTTCGCCAGCCGGGACTATGACAGCGCAAGCACGCTGTTCAATAAAAAGCGTTCGGATGACGAGTTCAGCCTGTTCGCTGCCTACGAATACGCGGAATTCATGGGATGGGAAGACTGGTCGTTCATTTCCTTCGCCGGCTATGGCGACACCCAATCCAACCTCACCTTCTACGACGAGTCTTCGTACCTGCTGGCAGTTGGCATGAACTACAGGTACTGATCAGGCCAGGCCGTGATGGACTGACCAGCCCTGGCCATTCTTTCACTTGGCTGACGGCAGGCTCCCACCCAGCATGTTTTCAATCACTGCCGCATTATAGAAAGTTTCAACGCACTGGATTTTGTCTTCCCGCACACGAAACCATACGGCAAGGCGCACGTCCCCGATTGGCTCGAAGTAGGTACGGTAGTCCAAGATTGCAAACACATGCTCACCGTCGGCACTGAGCTGCCGGAGGACCAGATCTTTCTGGATGGCAAACATACCGAACTGGTAGGCCAGCATGTCGTCCCGGCTCAGGAAACGCATATTCGGGCCCACATATTCAAACCCCTCGGCAGCCAGCAAGGCCTTTGCCTCATCCAGCCGCTGGGCACGGATATCCGCGATGAACTGAGCCACAATGTCTTTCGGCTGCATCAACAAGCTCCCAACAAGCTCCAACTCCTTGTATAGCAGAAAACAGAGCGGTGACAATGCGCTGAATACGCAGAGACTGCCCCTACAACATGGGTCTGCAGGAGGCAATCCCGAAGAGAGTGAGAAAATAAATCGGGGTTTTCAGAAAACATTTAAAACTTTGCTATGCAGGGCCTCTTAATTAGCGTACTGTCTATGTCGTTGGAAAGATTTAGCAAAGCATTTCACGAATAAGACCTTTTGTGTTGTCACACCTCTTGTCCTGTTTTTGATCCTGCACGTTTTTTGTTTCCCGCATATCGCTGATCAAAGGTCACAACGATCTTTTGACGGCACATTAATGATTAATTTCAGGATATCTATTTATGTCTACAATTACCGGCAACGTTAAGTTCTTCAACGAAGCAAAAGGTTTTGGCTTTATTTCTCGTGAAGGCGGTTCCGACGTCTTTGTTCACTACAGCTCTATTCAGGGTAGCGGCTTCAAGACTCTGGCCGAAGGCCAGGAAGTTGAGTTCAGCGTGACCCAGGGCCAGAAAGGCCCACAGGCAGAGAACGTAATTGGCCTGTAAATAACAGCCAATACGTGATGAAAAAAGGCAGCTAAGGCTGCCTTTTTTATTGAATGCCGAAAACCGAGTAAAAACGGGACAGATTTATTTCACCCAACCTGCCCCGGCTTCCGAGAAATCATTGACCACTTTTCAGGTTAATCTGCTTTGAACCTGTAGTGGAAAACTGCCCACTTTTACCTTTATCCACATACTCAACAGACCCGCCAGATTTTATAAAAGCAGCAGTCTGCTCCTCAATCTGGGCAGAGGTTAATGTAGATTTTTGAGGTTTCTTGCTCATCATATTTCCCCAAGTTAAATCCTGGCTTATTCGCCAACATTAATCGTCCATAATACCCGAAACCGGAAAAAATTGTTGGAAACACCCCAAACCAACAATTACACCAGCTCAGGCCCAACCATTACTCCACCGTGATGGTAATTTTCTCGGACATCACAGGCGGCTCGTGGGGCACGTGCATATGGTCACCCACCAGCAGTTGCAGGGTATGCTCGCCCGGCGACAACTCCAGGGTAGTCTGGGTTTGTCCGCCGCCAAAATGGATATGGCGTTCATCTGCAGGAACCGGTTGATCCATCGCCGGCATCTCATCGACATCTACGAGCAGGTGATGGTGGCCGGTGCGCTCGCGTTCCACGCCAGCTGGTGCCACCCCCAGCCCCTCCAGGCCGAACCTCACTGTCACCGGCGAACTCACGGTCTGCCCGTCGGTTGGCGTTACAAAGTACACCGCCGCCCCTTCAGGCGCAGGCGTCGCGGCATGGGCCCCGGCAACCATCGCGGCAGCAAGACCTGAAGATAGGAAGATACGTTGTACGCTGTTGATCATGCTCATGACTCACTCCTTGAATCAGCGGACTGTCTTTCAATTGTAGGACACAGCTCGGGATCTTGCTGAATATCTACCTTCGGGGCTGGTCAACAGCTCAGGGCCGGCATACATACCAGTAGTTCTGGAAATCATGCTCCAGCTCATGCACGTCGATATTCCGGAAGCCCGCCTCACGGAAATACTCCAGCGCTTTCTCCCTCCCCCACATGGCTCCCAGGCCCTCGCCACCCTGTGCCAGGGAAACCGTCATGCAGTGCATGCAGGACACGGTGTAAAGCAACGGGCCGATCGGGTGGTCCCTGTCACTGTGATGATGGCTTGATCCCTTGATGTCCTGCGCCAGATAAACACCGTCGTCAGCGAGCGATTTGCGGATGCCCCGCAACACAGCAAGCGGGTCCCTTTGGTCGTGCACGGCATCGAAGGTGGTGATCAGATGGTAAGTGCCGGGCCGATCGCTGTGTTCAAGGTCACTGACGTCAAATACCTGGAAGCTTGTGTTGTCGTTCCCGAGTGCCCTGGCTTCCTGGCTGGCATACCGGACGGCATCCTCGGATATGTCGTACCCGGTAAACTGGCTGTTCGGGAAGAGCCTGGCCAGCTTGTTCAGTGCCCGCCCCCTGCCACAACCGACGTCGAGTACGTGGATCCCTCTTTCCAGGCGCTCAATAAGGCCTGGTACGAGCGGGAGGATATCCGTTTCCAGGGCGGGAACAACGGACTGACCGCTGTCCTCAGCCATAACCTCGTGAAACCGCTCGAAACGCTCATAGGGGACGCCTCCCCCATTGCGAAAGCAGTGAACGATGTCATCCTCCACCGAGCCAAGCAGCGGAATATACTGCGCAAACACCGCTATGTTGTCTGTCGGTGACTTCCGGCACAGGCTGGCAGCGTATTCCCTGGGCAGGTAGTAGGTTTTTCCTGCGGGATCATTCTCGACAATGTTGCCGACGGTCATCGTTCCGAGCCATTCCCTGACGTATCGCTCATTCAGTCCAGCCTTTTCCGCAATCTGAGCACTGGTTGCGGCCGGCATCTCCGCCATGGCGTCAAACAGTCCGGTTCGGTGGCCGACCGAGACCATCAGAGCCAACGCCCCGGCGTTCAGTGTATCCACCATGCGGTCGCCGAATGCCTCTGCCAGCGCTTGATCTGTTTCGGTGATGTCATAAGTGAGAGTCTCTGCGTTGCTTATCATGGTGCTATCCTCCTTATTAGTATTAACGGGTTGTTTCCCGCTAAGAACAGGATGTACCTGGAAGCGAAAAGCAACCAGAGAGCACATGGTATGGTTTTACCAGAAAGCTCCGAATCTTTTTAAAACAATGGGATACAGAGCCTTAAGCGTGCCTTTGGGCACTGGCGGTCGGGGTTCCCGCACGGAAACCATACTCAGGGTATGGTTCCCCGGAGGTGGCAGATGGAAAAAGGTCAGGCTACCCGTGATCGGTTGTTGGACATCACCGAAAAATCCGTCCTCAGGAAGGGCTTTGGTGCAACCTCAATTGAAGAAGTGATTGCCGAGGCCGGCATAACCAAGAGTGGCTTCCTGTACCATTTTTCCAACAAGAACGCCTTGGCTCGCGCCTTGTTGTTGCGCTACATGGCGCGTGAGGACGCCCTGCTAGATGACGTGTTTGCCCGTGGCCGGGAATTGACCGAGGACCCTTTGCAGGGATTCCTGGTGGGGTTGAAGTTGCTGGCAGAGATAATGGAGGACCTGCCCCATGAATATCCAGGCTGCCTGGTGGCAACCTACTGTTATCAGGAAAGCCTGTTTGATCGAGATGTTCGGGAACTGAACAGGCGAATTGTCCTGAGTTGGCGTGCGCGGTTTCGCACGCTGTTAGACCTGATCTACGAACGTTACGAACCCCGGGACGCCATCGACCCGGATGCGTTGGCCGACATGGTGTCAACGGTCATCGAGGGAGGCCTTGTTCTGGGTCGGGCGACCGGAGAGCGGGGCCTTTTGCCCCACCAACTTATGCTGCTTCGAAGTTACATCAAGCTGTTATTCGAGCCAGACGCGTCGAGGTAGCAGGGCTGCCTGGGGCGCTCGCTTCACGCCGGCAGCTGGCGCCCCAGAAACTCAAGCTGTTCCTTGATGGACTGATCCAGAGCGTCACCCCGATACACATCAAAATGCCCGACCGGATAGTGCTTAACTTCGGAGTTCAGCATTTTTTCGGCCGCTTTGGCCGCAGCTTTTGCCGGGGCGACCGTATCGCGGTCGCAAATCAGCACCAGTGCCGGACAGGTCACTTTGCTGGCCAAACGGGTGGGCCGGAAAAGAGGGATCGTATAACTCACGCCCGCAGCAACGTAGTTCGACGCATTCTCGGCCAACAGAGGCACATACCCCTCCTGGCAATCCTGCGCCGTCATCATGCCCAACTCCCCGGGGCGGCCCGCCGAGGCGATGTAGCGGGGAGACATCCCCAGCCAACGGCGAATCCAGTCTACCGTTCCGTGCCAAGTCAGGCGCATCGCCTGCATGATGCCGGCATAACCGACAACACCCAGCAGAGATGCCAAACCATCCATCATGGGGCATTGGGAGATGATGCACTGCACGTTTCCATCCTGTGCCGCGGCCGCGATCACAAGCCCACCAGAAAACGACGTTCCCCACAGACAAATGCGGCTGCCGTCGATCCGCTCCACCTGGCGCGCAAAATTCAGTGCCGCCAGCCAGTCAGCCACTTCCTTGCTGGGGCTCAGCGCCTGGCGTGGCTGACCATCACTGTCCCCGAAATGGCGGTAGTCAAAGGCAAAAACCGCATAGCCCGCCTTGCAGAAGGCTTCTTTAAACGGTGCGAGACCACTGGCATGAGTCAGCCCAAAACCATGCGCCATCACGATACACGGAAAATTCCTGCTGTCGGCATCCGGCGTATAAAGCACACCGCGACAGGTTGTACCCTGGCTCGGGAATTCCAGTGGCGTTTCGATCATTGCTCGGCTCTCATACGTGAAGGTTGAGAATCTCAGGATAGCTCATTGATTCAAGATGGGATCCGTATGAGATTTTTTGGGGTCCCCAAGCAAGTCCGCAGAAGATAAGGTAAACCTTTTCCGCCGGAGACATTCACGCTATGGACACTGCGATCCTTGTTTGGGGGCTCATCTTCAGCTCCATTGGCATCGGTTATTTCATTTACGGGCGAAGGCAATCGAATATGGTCGTCCGCTGGTGCGGGCTCGCGCTGATTCTTTACCCGTACCTGATAACCGATGCCGTGATCATGGTGGCTGTCGGCGTCGGGATTATGTTGATCCCCCGATTCGTTGAACTTTGAACCGCTAGCCCGCGGGCCGGCCCTGATCGGGCTGGCTGTAGTCGCAGACCCCGTCCGGGAAAATGTCGTTCAGGCGGGCAACTTCCTCAACCGTAAACGAGACCGGCCCATAGGTTCCATCCGACAGAGCAGCGTCCACCGACTTCAGACTGCACTTGAAAATGCTGCCTTCAATGGAGCCACCCGCTTCCATCCTTGAGGTGGTGTAGGTCGGGAATCGGCTGGTACAGGTTCCAGCCGCCTCATCATCCAGGATGCCGTTCCACACGGTCTCACCGGCATCAATTAATGTGCCGTCCGTATCGAAACAGGCGTCCTGGGCTTCCATCGGGCGGTTGGCGGCGATGCCCAAATCCGGATTTTGCTGGATGTTGGTGATCCAGTCGTGCAGCACTTCCAACGCCATCCAGGTCTGGTTGAATTCCTCCCGGGGTTCCGGTTCATCCGGGTCTGAGTAGTCCGTTGGCCGGGCGTCCGTGAACCAGATGACCTGATTGCCGGCATCGCCCATCCGGTTAATGATGCGCTGGCGGGCGGAGAAGGACTGGTGACTGTTGTGCATATCCAGCACCTCTTCCAGATAATGCCGCCAGTCAATGACCGGCATATTCAGCTGGCCATCAAACACCAGTCCAGAGTTATACGCGGCGCGGATGGCCTCCACATCACCCTCGGTGCGCGGGGCCGGTGTCACTCCACTGTCCGGGCTCAGATTCATGTTGCGCGAACTCCATGGATCAAAGGCCGTCGGATCCGCCAATACGTCGGAAACCGAGCCCAGGAACGGAAAGCCCTCCTGGACCATCTCCGAAGGTTGCTTCCATCCCCCTATCTGGGCGTTCAACTTGAGGAACTCCACCTTTGTGATGTTGCCTTCCCGGAGCGCACGGAGACCGTACTGGACACCCACGTTGTCGAACAGGGTGCGGGGTTCGCCGTTTTCATCCACGCCGTAGATGTTCTTGGCGTCCGAATAGTGAGTCCAGTGCACATCGTCCATAACGCCCTCCGGCTGCATCAGTTCCTGATTCTCAGCCCAGCCAAAGTGCGGGTTCATCACCAGAGGCGTCAGACCACGCCAGGCAGGAATGCATTCGGTCATGCCGGGCGCAGTGCTATAGCCCAGCATCTGTTTGATCTGGGCAAACGGGTCGGGATACTGATCGTTGGAATTCAGGCCCACCAGCCAGCTACGGTTGGACGTGGTCTGCCATTTGGGATTGCCCCGGTCGGTGGCATCCATGTAGTACTCCAGCAGCTCACAATCCCCAATATGAATGGTCTGAGTCACCATGTCCGGATAGGAATACTGCGGCACACCGCCGTCCAGCAGGTCCGGATGGTTCTGCGAGTACACATACTGCTGGATGCCTCCCCCAGAGCCACCGATCGCCACGGTGTAGTCCGGCACACCAAAACGCTTGATGAAATGCTCCTTCACCATCAGTGCTGTCTCGCCACCGACCTGCAGGTTGTAATGGGGGCTGGTGCGAGTGCCGGTGGAATAAATCACGGCGTAGCCCTTCTGCAACGTATCCGGCTGCAATGCCCGGCTGTTGCTGATGGATCCCTGAGAATGGCCAATCCCGACACCCCCCTGGAAGTGGAACAACAGCCTCCCGTTCCAGTTAACGGTGGACGCCTCCCAGGGCTCGTCGCCGGCTTCGGCAAGGGTCGCGAAACTGTAGATGAAGCGGTTGATGGTGCCCCGCTCCTGGCGAACGATAAAGTCCACGGTGCGGCCGTCCGTCAATTGCGCTGTGGCCATATCATCCGGACGGCTGCCGTCATCCGGCAATGGCGCCCAGCTGCCGCCGGTGGTGCGGTATAAAAAGGTGACATAGGATTCGATGGAACAGTCCCGGCTCAGGCCAATCTGGCTGCCCTGCTCATCGAGGACGGGAAAACCCGTGTCACCATCGGTATCCACAAAAGGCTGCTTGCCTAATTCCGTGGTCACAGTGCAGACAAACGGGTACTGCTGGGGCCCCGAGAAAATAGGACCAGTGACGGGGTAAGCGGTGATATCGACGGACGCCAGCGGCCCCTGGCTACGATGGTGGAGCTCCAGCCGGTTCTCGCCTTCCCGAAGCCCGGACACCAACACCTCATGTCCATGGCGCCCGGCGCGGATCTCCGGATTGACGGGCTGACCATTCAACCAGAAATCCAGCTGTCGCAGACGTGACTGCACCGCCGGCTCTGATTCAATGGGGTGGCCCTTGAACAAAACCTGCACCAGCACATCCTCACCGGACACCTGGTCCGGCGCGCTGGAGAGCACTTTCAGATCGTAGTGGGGGTTGGCCGCATGGCCTGTGACTGGCAGCCAGGCCAGGGCCAGGATGATAACCAGGGGTGTAAACAGCAGCTTCCATTGCATGGTGAATTCCCTCTCTCCTGATGTTTTTAGAGAAGCGCATTCACCAATATGGCCCAATCTGTACAAAAAACAAACATCCCATGGCAATTGGGGCTTGCAGAAATGCTACCGAAGGCGGCTGAAAATCAGGGGTTTCAAACAGCTCAGGCACAAGGCACCGGACTCCCTACAGCGAGCAAACTTCCCGCTGCAACGAGCCCGGCCCCGACCGAAAATTACCGGGTCGGCGGCGCCATAAACTCGGGCCCTACAGGGTCCTTGATGCACCTCGCCAGAATGTCATCAATCGCGGCCATCGCTTCCTTGTCGAGCGACCAGCCTTCGATGTCATCGATCGGGTCCAGCTGTTCCGGTCTTCTCGCACCCCATAGCGCGGTAGTGACACCGGGCTGATCCACCAGCCAGCGAAGCGCCAGGGTGAGAACATTTTTCTGATACCGCTCGCGGGCAAACTGATCCAGTTCCGCGACGGCATTCAGGTATTGGCGATAGCGGTCCCCCTGGAACTTGGGATCGTTCTTGCGCAGATCGTCACCGGTGAACTGGGTGTCCTCCCGCATCTTGCCGGTCAACAGACCACGACAAAGCCCGCCGTAGGTGACAGTGGCGATGCCGTTGTCCCGGCAATACGGCAGGATCTCCTGCTCGATCTCCCGTTCAAACAGGTTATACGGAGGCTGCAGGCTATGAAGGGGCACGCTCTTCTGCAGCTCATCCATCTGGGAAGGCGTGAAGTTGCTGACACCAATGGCGCGGATTTTTCCGGCCTGGTAGAGATTTTCCAGCGCCCGGGCGGTCTCTTCCATGGGCGTCTTCGGATCCGGCCAGTGGACCTGGTAAATGTCGATCCGGTCCGTCTGGAGGCGTTTCAGGGAATCCTCAACCTCCCGCTCTATGCGCGAGGCGGTGGCATCCCGCCAGACCTTATCGTGATCGTCGTTCCAGTTCAGAGCTACCTTGGTGGCCAGGGCAACCTGATCCCGACGGCCATCGGCGAGGGCCTTGCCCACGATCTCCTCGGAGCGCCCGAAGCCGTATACCGGCGCCGTGTCGACCAAGCCGATGCCTTTGTCGATGGCCCGGTGAATCGTATCGATGGACTGGGCTTCGTCTGTTCCGCCCCACATCCAGCCGCCAATAGCCCAGGTTCCGAGCCCGACGGGTGTGACCTGAATGTCGGTGTTTCCGAATGTTCGCGTCTCCATGCTTCCTCCCATTGCCTTGAAAACCGTTTGGAGCAAATGCGGCACTGTGAATGCTTCGTACCAGAGACATGCGAGGGAGGACGCGTGAATTCAACCCCGACAGGCAAACAGTAATGACTCAAATGATCGTCAGTTGCGTTCCTTCAAGACCGAATAGATGCTGCGAACGGCGGCAACCTCTGACGCTTCAGATTCGATCAGGTCCTCCAGCAATTCCAGAACCCGCTTTTCATCATTACTCCGAAGACTCGGCCAGAACACATAGGGAATGACATCCGGATTCCGGATATAGAAAAGCGCGGCTTCCTCCGGTTTGGCGGTATCGCCCCTAAGCCCGACGGTAAATCGCTGCCCACCGCTGTCCACCAGTGTAACCACCAGCGATTTTTCAGACTTCACTTCTCGAACTTCACCAACGGTGATGGGAGCCTCGAGAGCAGGGACGGAAGTAATGTAATACTGAACACCGATAAACCCCAGAAGTACGACTAACAGTACCGCCAGGGCGATTGATTTCATCATGGATACAGCCTGAATAAAGGCGCCGGAGCCCGGCGCCACCGGGATTGAAGCAAAGTGCCTGGCGGATCGATATCGAGGGCTTTGACGTCGTGAAAACCATCCCTCAATGATGGTGGCCGCCCGGGCCGTGGGCGTGACCGTGGGCAAGCTCTTCCGAAGTAGCGGCGCGTACTTCAAGGATTTCAATATCAAAGGTCAGGGTTCTGCCGGCCATCGGATGGTTGGTGTCGACATCGGCGAACTTGTGGCCGACCTTGGCGACGACCACATGGCGCGGGCCCTGCTCGGTTTGCACCTGGGCGATCATGCCCGGCTTCCAGCGTTTGGCACCGATCAAATGCTTGATCGGCACGCGCTGAATGGCATCGGCCTTGCGCGGACCATAGGCTTTATCAGGGGTGATGGTGACACTGAAGCTTTCGCCGGCGTCGCGACCTTCCAGGGCTTCCTCCAGGCCCCGGATAATGCCGCCGTGGCCATGCAGGTAGGCGTTCGGCTCGCCGCCACGGGAGCTTTCAACAACGTTGCCCTGTTCATCACTGACGCTGTAGTGAAACAGGACCACCTGATTCTTTTCGATTGGCATAGGATTCTCCGTGACGGTTCAAGGTATGCCATTATAACCAGCAGCGACTTTATTCTCAGCTAATCACCAAAGCATCGGGTAGCGGCAGCCACTGTCGCCACCCGTTAGAGGAGATATTACCCGATGACCAACGACCTGCCCTTTTCCCAGGCCTGTGAGAACAACAAAGCCCCGATCCTGGAGAAGTTGCAGGAAATCTTTAATACGCCGGCCAAGGCCCTGGAAATCGGAACACTCACCGGACAGCACGCCGTGCATTTCGCAAAGGCCATGCCCCACCTGCAGTGGCAACCGAGTGACCATCCTGAGGCCGCTGATCTGTGTCGTCCCCGGCTGGAGCAGGCCGCCCTGCCCAACATCCTGCCCGTGGTTGAGCTGGACGTAAGCGATGCCAACTGGCCGGTCGAAACCTTCCAATGGGCCTTCTCCGCAAATACCGCCCACATCATGTCATGGAGTGAAGTCGAGAAGATGTTCCGTGGTATCGGTGAGCGCTTGTCTGAAGACGGTGCCTTCTGCCTGTATGGCCCTTTCAACAACCAGGGCGAGTACTCGAGTGACAGCAACCGTCGTTTTGATCAGCACCTGAGAGCCCAGGCCTCCCATATGGGCATCCGGGACCTGGTAGACATCAGCGCTCTGGCGGAATCGGCCGGAATGACGCTTGCTGAAAACCACCCCATGCCTGCCAACAACCGGCTACTGGTGTTTCGGCCAATACATTGAGATGGTCGCCCAGGACCCTGCGAACTGACGACCAGCTCAATATGAAGATTGCCGGAGTGCGCAATGTTCAGTGCAGTGACATCAGTTTGTCTGCAACCTCAACAAGGCTATCGCCCGTGACATCGGGGGGCAGAAAGACATCGCCAGGCTTGTATTCAAGGCGCGAACACCAGCCTGAAACTGCACCGGCCCGTTTTGCACCATGGCAATCCCAGGCATGCACGGCAACCAGCGCCAGGCGCTCAATCGGCGTACCCAAACGTTTTGCAGCGAAACGGTAGATTTCCGGATGAGGCTTCCAGATACCCGCGTCCTGCGAGGTGACTACGTGGTCAACAAACCCGGAAAGCCCTGCACCTTCGAGGAAACGGCGTGTTTTGTCAGGACTGTTAACGGTGAGGCATCCAACGGACACGCCCGCCTCAGAGATCTTCTTCAGCGCCGGCGCGGCATCGTCGAAGGTGGGCAGCGTGGAAAACCCTTCGATCACATATTCAATATCACGCTCACTGAGCGTGTATTTCGTTTCCGTGCGGAGTGATTCCCGTGCAAGAGCTTCGAAGGGTGCCGTGTCACCGGCAAGGGTCAATGCCATGGCATCGCGTTGAAAGCGCAGGAACCAGGGCTGCAGAATGGTCGCTGGCTGGCCAACCGCTTCCATCCGGGCTGCCAGCGGATCCAGATCAATCAATGTCTCCAGGACATCAAATAAAACTACGTTCGGTCGGTCAGCCATATCCAGAGCCTCCCTATGCCGGTGTAGGTTCATAGGAGTGTAGTTCAGGGTATCGCGGTATGCTGATTTGTGGACTTATGGAAAACCGGGCCAGAAAAACCCGTCCTTACGCCTCATTCGCCTTACGATAATTGCCCTGATAATCAAAAATCCGTTCCTGCACCTGCCAATAGTGCTTCTGCTTGCGGGCGATGACGAAATCCGGGGCCGACAACAACACCTGCATCTCCAGCACCTCACCCGGCTCGTTGAACCTTTTCGGCGCCTGGCCATTCGCGAAACGGCGCCCGAAAAGTTTGTTGAAGACAGTACGCTGTGCCGGCTTGCCGAAATCAAACGACTCGCTGAGCTCTTCCCCATCCTCGCCGTGATAGGTGATCCTCAGCTTGTTGCCATCAACGCTTAACGTGATCCCGGCGCAACGGATCACCATGGCATCCTTGAGTTTCAGCGCATCTCTCAGCTGATCGTCCGGGTCAATGATCGCTTTGTGGCACTGCTGGCAGTTACGGGCCGCAATATCATTCTCGGCACTGCAGTGCGGGCACTCCTTGAAGCGGAAACGGTAATCGCATTGTTGGGGGCGCCCGCCCAGCCCGGCAGGTTCATCCCCTTCCGCCGGTTCCAGCAGCCCCTGACACCGGCGGCCGTAGTGCTCGATCACACGACCGTCACTGTCGGTTTTCCCCCAGAAGATATTGGCGAAACCACAACCCGGGCAGAACACCTGCACCGGCTCACTGTCGGGGTTCGGTTTCGGCTCCCCCACCTCCGGGTGGTGCAGGTTCACATGGTTGCCCGCGTAATCGATCACCAGGCAATCCCGTTTACCGTCGTCCAGACGAAGGCCTCGGCCCACGATCTGCTGATACAGACTCACCGACTGGGTCGGGCGAAGAATGGCGATAAAATCCACATGGGGCGCATCGAAGCCCGTTGTGAGCACGGACACATTCACCAGATACTTCAACTGCCGCTGCTTGAAGCGCTGAATCAGCAAGTCCCGATCCTTCAGGTCGGTCGCGCCGGTCACCAGAGCAGTCTGGTGCTCCGGCAGATAGCCGGTGATCTCCCGCGCATGGTCCACCGTGGCCGCAAAAATCATCACGCCCTGGCAGTCGGCAGCCAGCTCCATCACCTGCTCGATGATGGCCCGGGTCACACGCTTATGTTTGCTCAGCAGCTGATTGACGTCCCTCTCGGCGTACTCGCCAAAGCGATCCTGGGCCAACGCGGAGAAATCGTATTGCGCCACCGCCGCGTTCACCAGTTCGGGTTTGGTGAGATAGCCCCGATTGATCATGTAGCTCAGCGGCAATTCGTAAATGCAGTGCTGGAAGGGCTTATCCTCTTCACTGCGGACAAAGCCCCGGTAGTGATAGCGATAGATCCAGCCCATCGCCAGACGGTAGGGTGTGGCGGTCAGCCCAAGTACCTTGAGGGCGTCATTCTGCTGCCGCAGCAGCTCGATGATCCGCTGATACTGACTGGTTGCCTCACCGCTGACTCGGTGGCAC
Organism: Marinobacter pelagius; assembly: GCF_003315345.1. Taxonomy (GTDB): domain Bacteria; phylum Pseudomonadota; class Gammaproteobacteria; order Pseudomonadales; family Oleiphilaceae; genus Marinobacter; species Marinobacter pelagius_A. The sequence continues at coordinate 28,312 of NZ_QNRO01000007.1, read as the reverse complement.
TCATCGATGATCACCAGCGAGTATTCATCTCGGAATTCATCGAGATTCGCCGAGACGGACTGCACACTGGCAAAGGTCACCTGATGCCCGCTTTCCTTACGTTTCAGCCCGGCGGAGAAGATACCGCCCGTTAAGCCATAGCTCTCATACTTGGCGTGATTCTGTTCAACGAGCTCTTTTACATGGGTCAGCACCAGAATCTTGCGCCGGGCTAGGCGGGCCAGCTCGGCAATGACCAGGCTTTTGCCGGCGCCGGTGGGCAGGACAATGACGGCGGACTCATCGGATTTGCGGAAATGATTCAGCGTGGCATCGACGGCTTCCTGCTGGTAGGGCCGCAGTTTGAGGGGCGTGTTCATATTGCAGGGCTATATCGGCTTCGGGCTAAAGAAGGGCAATACTAGCAAATGCTGTTGCCTTTAGGTGTCAGCAAAAAACCGCCTGCCCCGCTGTACGTTTTGAGGTCAGTGCCTTGCTTTGCTCACCACTTCCGTTGTTGCCCGCTCACCGGGTTCGCCCGCGAGAATGCGGTCTGCATCAAGTGAAGCGATCGGTACCCGAGTATCCCTCGGAACGTCGCCGCTCAGCTGCAGCTCAAGATAGCGCAGCGCACAGACTCTCAGAAAGGATGTGAAATTGCCGAGATCATGGCCGGCATCAATGGATTCGTGGTAAAGCCGGGTGATCATCTGCGGCAGGTTCATACCATCCCGTTCGGCCAGCTCTGACAGTACCTGCCAGAAGGCGTTTTCCATCCGCACACTGGTCACCATGCCATCAATACGCAGGGAGTGGGTCCGACTTACCCAAAGCTCCGGGTCGGCGTTGATAAAGAGCTTGCACATGACGGCCTCCCTGGGGGTGTGCTTGAGAGCACTGAAGGGCCGGTGGACCGGCCCCTGTTGCGTTACTGGTCCAGCAATTTGAAGAACTGCGCCAGCCACGCCGGATGGGCCGGCCACGCAGGCGCTGTTACCAGATTAGCATCGGTGACCGCCTGATCAACCTCGATACCGGCGAAGGTCCCGCCGGCCAGTTCCACTTCCGGCTGGCAAGCCGGATAGGCAGAGCATTTGCGGCCCTCCAGAACCCCCGCGGCGGCCAACAACTGGGCACCGTGGCAAATCGCCGCCACCGGCTTGTTGGTTTCGAAGAAATGGCGAACCAGATTCTGCACATCCTTGTTCAGGCGCAGGTACTCGGGTGCGCGACCGCCGGGCACCACCAGCGCGTCGTAGTTTGCCGGGTCGAGTCCGTCAAAATCCGCATTCAGGGCAAACCGGTGGCCCGGTTTTTCTGTATAGGTCTGGTCGCCCTCAAAATCATGGATGGCCGTGGCGACGGTATCGCCCGCTTTCTTGTCCGGACAAACGGCATGAACCGTGTGGCCGACGGCCTGAAGTGCCTGGAACGGCACCATGGTTTCGTAGTCTTCGGTGAAATCACCGGTAATCATCAGAATCTTCTTCCCGCTCATGGCTATCTCCTTGTGCTTGTGTTGCCAGCTCTGGAAACAGTAGCAGTGGCGATGGTGGAGCGGGTATTAAAGGACTACTACAGGCCTCATAGGGCGAGTGCTTCGAAAATAAATCCAGGTTTGGAGGACCCGGGAAAGTGTTTCCCGTTGTGAGTTACCAGAACAGCGACTGCCATGACTGCGACAAGTCAAAGTTCAACTGCTGCCGCCACCCACTCTCCCGGAGCTATACTGGCGCCCACTTTTGCTGCTCCAGCATACTGGAACCGCCCTGCCCTTAGCCGGCCTTGAGCATCCTTCGTGATGCTGTATGTCACTTTCCGATTGGAGACCGGCCTGCCCCGCCCCTGATAGGCGCTGATATGGGCAAACAGACGCTCACCTCCGTTTTCCGGAGTGATAAAGCCAAAACCCTTTGCGTCGTTCCATGAGGTGAGTGAGCCTTTTTGATTCACTTGCAGGTATCCCTTCGGTCAAAGTTGATTCGACGGCTTCATGGCTTCCACTGTTTAACTTTCAATAAAGCCATAACAACAAACCAGCAACACAGAAAAAAAGCGCTGCAACGTGAACAGCCAAGTTTTTCCGGGTAGACGGGGCGGGCTTTCTGGCGAAACGGAAGTAATCCTCACCGAATAGCCCCACGCCGCATCCCTCACAGTAGTTTTTTGAGTAAGAAACCCTCAGCGCAGATGGCTCAAACTTTTTTCGACAGCTGTAACAACTAGGCTTGATCATTTCGGAGCTCCGGGCCGAAAATAAAAAAAGCCTTCCCGTTTAGAGAAAGGCTTTTGAAACGCACGAATAAAATTTCAGGCTTTTCGCGTATCAGCAGTTGCCCTTTTTCGCTTGGCCCGGTGGACAAAAATGGCCACCAGACTTACGGTAAGACCGGCGATCATCATAGTCATGATGACGGCGATCACGGTCGCGGTAGTATTCTTCATGATCTCTGGTGGTAATGGCTGTTCCCGTTGCCGCACCGACGGCACCGCCGAGAATAGCACCGTCTCTGCCACCTACCTCGTTGCCGATGGCAGCGCCGATTGCGCCACCAAGACCGCCACCTATCGCGGCGTCGGCTGTGTCATCCGCCATGGCACCCAATGGGGTGACACTCAGAGATAAAATAACGAGCAGTGATTTCATTTTCATTAACGTAAATCCCATTGTTCAGGTGGTCTGACTTGCCCAGCATCGCGGGAAGGAAAACATTGCCTCCATCGTCCCATCAGTCACTGATCAGTTCTGTGAACCATTCGAGAATATCAGGAGCACACGCGGAGCAGCATGTTAATTTTTATTTAAAATTCAACAAGTTAGACTTAATGAAGAGATGTAACCTACTGACGGATTTGATCTTTCTTCTTGTTGCGGCTTTTACCCCCAACACTGAGTTCACATCAAAAGCCCATAAGGCCGCTCCAGAGCAGAACGCACCTCACCGATGGAAAACACTCTAGCGAATTCCGCGAATCGCTGCCCGCCAAACCATAGCTGGACCACGGGCAGAGAAAAAATACCGCGAGCGGCACACACCGGCGTGGCAGCTTCCTGACAATCAATGTAGGCCGTCACCAGTTTCGGAAACTCGTCGTTCGCGAGCTTTTCGAGTTGAGGCTTGATGGCCTGGCAGACACCGCAGTGCGGTCCGCCAAAGAGCACAAGAACCGCAGGGTTCGACTGCAGCAGTTCCGATAAGGCTTCTCCTGAGCAAACGTTGATCACAGTGACACCCTGATGAGCATGATTGGTTCAATTTTAATTGTCCTACCCGGAATCAGCGCAACACAAAAACCAGCAGGATCAGGACCAGGGTGATGTTCAGCCCCCAGATAACCAGAGAAAGCCGCCGCCGCTGAGTCCACCGCCGGATTGTATTAATCATAGCTGAACCGCTCAGAGAGAATCCGGTGAGCCGGTGTTCCCCGCTTTATCAGGTGATCTTCAACAACATCCATCATGATCCCAGGCCCGCACATCACGAAGACCCAATCACTGAACTCTTCCTCTGAAAACACGCGATCCATCAGCGCTCCATCGATGAAGCCTGTCTCTCCTGGCCAGTCGTCCGGCGGCTCCGACAGCACATAGTCCACATCCTCATCACCCAGCTCCTCATGATAGGCAATCTGCTCGATGATCCGGTTGCCATAGATCAGCCTCACCTTGCGCGAATCGCCGGTCAGGCGCATTTGCCGCAGTATGCCCAGCAGCGGAGCCAGGCCAACACCACCGGCGATGAGTGCGACCCCGGGTTCCTCGCGACCATCGACAGTCAGGTTGCCATAAGGGCCGTCCAGATAGGCGACGGTGTCAGGTATTATCTCGCCAATGGTTCGTGTGAAGTCACCAAGCTCTTTGATCATGAAGGAGACTTCCGGGCCGGCCGCCGGCGCAGAGGAAATGGAGAACGGATTCTCTTTCATCGAGAAGGCGCTGTGCCCCACATTCAGCCAGACGAATTGCCCGGCCTTATAATCCAGACCACGGTGACCGTCGGGGGTCACGGTCACTTCCCACTGCTTGGGCGTCAACCGGACGACGGACGTAACCCGCCAGGGGTGAGCCTTCTGCAGCCAGGGAACCACCAGGTAAACCATCAGCAGCGACCCAACCGCCACGCCCGTCAGGGCCAGCCACACCCAGGTCATCACCGGCTGCGATCCGTAACGCCCGGCATACACGGTATGGTGCAACAGAAACACCGCGATCAGGAGCGCGCCGAGCCCGTGCAACAGGCGCCAGATTTCGTATCGGTAGCCCAGCTGGGTGCGCCCGATGGCCATGACAACCAGGCCTGCAAGCAACAGCCAGGCGACGATGCCGGTCGCCAGATCGGCAAAATCGGTCGTGAGCGTCAATTGTCGTGTGGGATCCCAGGGCCGCTCCCCTCCTGTCGGCGTCCCCTGGTAAAGCAACGGGTGCAGCAGCGCAAAGACCAGTAACGTGCGAGCCATGATCTGGTGAAACCGCATGGTCACATCCATGCCGACGTCATTGGAAATGGTCTTGAAGCGGCCAGACAGGATGAATTCCACGAGGATCATCGAGAAGGCAAGAATGCCAAGGCCGGAGGCCAGCTCCTGGTGAAATTGGCGTGGCGGGCCGCCGAACCATGCGGACAGGATCAGCGGCAAGGTGACGGCGACGAGGTAAGCAACAATCAATAAGAGCGGTTTCATCTGGCTAGTCTGTTCCCCCTTCCTTTGGCCATTTAATGTAGTCTGCCTGATAAAACCGGGACATGTTTATTTCCAGGATAAGAGTAGATCTGCCCCCGTTTTCCTCATTTCCACATTTCGGCGTAAAGTAGCCAGAGCTTCGAGCCACTGGCGCGACCAGAGGCGAGACCAAACCTGATGGGAAAACAGGAGCAGTCAATCATGTTTGATTTCCAGGGCCGGCGCGTCATCGTCGCTGGCGGCAGCAAGGGTATTGGCCGGGCCATCGCGTTGGGATTTGTCCGGGCCGGGGCCAGCGTTTCCGTGTGCGCGCGCGGGCAGGCGTCCCTGGACGCATTGGCGGAAGAAGTGGCAGGCGAGGGTCTGGAACTGCATGTATCCTCCTGCGACATCGGCGACAAGGCCGCGCTGGAAACCTATCTGCAAAACGCCATGGGCGAGATGGGCGGCCTGGACGTGCTGGTCAATTGCGCCTCGGCCTTCGGGCGGGAGGACACCGAAGAAGGCTGGCTGAGCAGCGTTGATGTGGATCTGATGGGCACGGTCCGCGCCGGCCATACCTGCCTGCCAGCGCTCAAGGAAACCGGAGGCACGATCATCAACATTGCCTCCATCGCCGCCCTGCACGCCTCGACACGCACCGCTCCCTACGCGGCGATCAAGGCCGCCGTCGCTCACTACACCGCCAGCCTCGCCGTAGCCATGGCCCCGCATAAAGTGCGCGTTAATGGCATTGCCCCGGGCTCGATCGAGTTTCCGGGTGGCGTCTGGGATCAGGCCCGCCAGAACAATCCGGAGCTCTACGACCGTATTCGCGGCGGAATTCCCTTCGGGCGCCTGGGCACGCCGGAGGAAGTCGCCGACGTGGCATTGTTCCTGGCCTCCGACTTGGCCCGGTGGATAACCGGACAGACACTGGTGGTGGACGGAGGCCAGGTTCTGTCCTGAGGCGCCAACGCCTCACCTGATCCGCGACTTCAGCGTCTCCGGCCGCAAAAGTGCCGTACCCAACAACAGAACAAACGCGGCCAGCACAAACACCTTGTTCACGAACCAGTTCGTGCGCCAGATAGACCACTCCGGCTCCGCCAGGAACCAGATGAACAGAGTCGAGATAATCAGGATTTCCACCACAGACATGCCAATGGCCAGCAGGCGCGCATACCAGGGCCTTGCCAACAACGTCCAGGCCTGCCTATGATCAAGTTTCATTGAGAATGGAAATACCGTTGACCTCAGTTACCGTTTTGGCATCAGCCCGCTCAATGATTTTCAGGAGGGTAGATTGAATGGTTTCGTCTTCCCGGGCATCACCCCCACTCACAAACCTTTGCTTCTGGGGTTCCGCGCCCTCTTCCTCGGTAAATGAAATAACAACCTCGCTGGCTGAATCCGGCGTTTTACCAAAGTACTCCAGCGAAACTAACGGATACCCGTGAAAGCCCTTCTTAACCTGCTTGGCAATACGCTTCTTTGCTTTATCCACGTGCATAATCGGCGCCTTTCGCTGCGGTTGTTATCTGGCTGCACATGAGCACCCAGAAAATACGACTCGCTAATTCTATGCCCTTAAATCCATCTAAAATAGATCTGTCCCGGTTTTCGTGTCATGACACCAAATCACTTCTCGAAGCCATGGTTATCGTATATGATAACCAAAAGGCAAAGGAGCGCCCATGGATTGGGAAATAGAATTCTACGGGAAAGTAGACGAAGAATTGGCCAAGCTGCCGCCCAAGATTCAAGCCAGAATGATTAGACTGTTGGAATTGATGGAGAAGCATGGGGCAAATCTTGGGGAGCCACACACAAAGTCACTGGGTGGCGAGCTTTTCGAAATTCGCGCGAAAGCCAAAGAAGGAATAGGTAGAGGCATCTTCTGCTACATGCAGGGCAAGCGAATTATCATTCTGCATGTCTTTGTAAAGAAGGATCAGAAAATACCGAAGAAAGACCTGGAGCTCGCCAACGAGCGGTTGAAGGAGGTCAAAAAATTATGAATTTCAAACAGTTTAAGCAGAAGGCACTGGAAAATCCCGAGGTCCGCCGGGAATACAATTCCCTTCAAGACGAATTCAGCCTGATCGATCAGCTGATTACGATGAGAACCAAAGCTGGCCTCACCCAAGAGGACGTTGCGAAGAAACTCGGAACCAACAAAAGCAACATATCCCGGCTTGAGCGTGGCAGAAGCAATCCAAGCTGGGAAACACTCAGCAAATACGCTGCAGCCTGCGGTTTTCGGGTGAAGCTGGAAGCAGTTGAAAACGACCGGGCTTCGGCATAACAGGTGAACCATCCCTACTTCAAAACCTACTACAACGACATGCGTGGGCATGGGGGAACTACTACGCGGGTTATTGAAGGAGTTGAACTGGCACTTTTTGACGGGGTGCAGGCTTGCCTATGAACCCAAACAACAGATCTGTCCCGGTTTCAACAAAGCCTGCTCGCAAGGGTCTGCACCCGAGGAATCTGCACAACCACGGCTATGACTTCCCGGCTCTCGTGAAAAGCCACCCGGCACTAGCCCCCCATGTAAAACCGAACGCTCATGGCGACCTTTCCATCGATTTCGCAGACCCATTGGCAGTAAAAACTCTCAACGCCGCGTTATTAAACCGATACTACAACATTGTCGATTGGGATATTCCAGAGGGTGCGCTTTGCCCTCCAATCCCGGGCAGAGCCGACTATATCCATCACATGGCGGACCTGCTTGGGCTTGAGCCTCAGCTCGAACAGCCCAAGATCAAGCTGCTCGATATAGGGACCGGAGCAAATGGAATCTACCCGCTACTGGCCTGCCAAATTTACGGCTGGCAGTGTGTCGGTAGTGACATTAACACCCAGTCGCTTGAGAACGTAGCCACGATTATCGCCAACAACCCCACACTCAAAGACCGCTTCACGCTACGCACGCAGCCCGATAAAAACCACATGTTTGAAGGGATCATTCACGCTGGGGAGTTCTTTGACGTCAGCGTATGCAACCCACCCTTCCATGCCTCGGCCGATGAAGCACTTAAAGGTAGCCGGCTTAAACTCAATAACCTTGCTCGTAGTCGCGGTGAACAAAAAGCCAAAACTAAATCCCCCACTCTGAATTTTGGCGGGCTGGGAGCAGAGCTTTGGTGTAAGGGGGGTGAACAGCTGTTCCTGAAAAAGCTGATAAGAGAAAGCCAGGCATATTCAACTCAATGCCGCTGGTTTAGCAGCCTGGTTTCAAAAGCTGACAATGTTAAGCCTGCAAAGAAGTTGATTCGTAAGCTTGGCGCCGTTGATATTCGTGAAATAGAGATGAAGCAGGGAAATAAGAGGACGAGGGTATTGGCCTGGACGTTCATCTGAGCCGATCGCGGTTTAAGCCGTCACGGCCGGCCAAACGAAAACCATAACAACACGCAAGCAACTCCGAAAAGAAGCACCGCACAATGGATCGCCAGGTTCTTCCGGATAGTTGGGGCGGGCTTTCTGGTGAAACTGAAATAATCCTCACCAAACAGCCCAACACCGCAGCCCTCACAGTAGTTTTCGAGTAAGAAACCCTCAGCGCAGGTGGCGATTTTCCTGACAACGCCTCACCTGATCCGCGATTTCAGAGTCTCTGGCCGCAAAAGTGCCGTACCCAACAACAGAACAAACGCGGCCAGCACAAACACCTTGTTCACGAACCAGTTCGTGCGCCAGATCGACCACTCCGGCTCCGCCAGGAACCAGATGAACAGAGTGGTGATGATCAGGATTTCCACCACAGACATGCCAATGGCCAGCAGGCGCGTATACCAGGGCCTTGCCAACAACGTCCAGGCCTGCCAGAGGTGCGCAACCGGCCACAGATCCCAGTAGATATAGGTTGCCCACGCCTCATTGCTGGCCATAGCAAAGCCGATCGGAAAAAGGTATTTAATAAAGATGGTCCAGGCCACAAGAATCACGAATAGGTGTGCGAGAAACCTGACCCAGGGGCTCTGAACACTTTCAATGGACGATGTCATTGCGGCACTCCTTCCGGCGAGTTCCGGTTAAAGCCTACCAGCGATGATCGCTGACCAGCAGTCTGACCTGACGCGGGCATCGTAGTTTGATGAGAGTGTGTGAAAATCGGGCAAGGACGGAATTATGAAATACGAACACGCCATTGTGAAATTTGACGGAGACGTTGCCATCCTGCTCTGCAACGGCTGCGGCATCACGATCGCAGAGGGCACCAAGCACGAGGATCGTGAGCACTACTGTACGATGTGCATGAGCGGCAATTGCAAAGCAAAGTTCAAAAAAGGGAATTAGTGAGGCCATCGCACCCGAGGTTTTCCGGCGCAACATTGTAGTGTCTGGCCTGAACCTGCTGGCTCTGAAGGGCAAGCAATTCCGGATCGGCAATGTGGTGCTGGAATACACAGGCCTTTGCCATCCCTGCAGCAAAATGGAAACGTCACTGGGGCCCGGCGGTTACAACGCCATGCGTGGGCACGGAGGAATCACAACGCGGGTGGTTGAAGCGGGTGAGATTGCCCTTGGGGACGACGTCCGGGCCTGTCTATGATCACGTTTCACTGAGCATGGATGTCCCGGTTTTCCCTATATCCCCGTTCCCAAAAGCATGCTAAAAGACTCCCCCCGGCACTAGCCTGGGCACTCTCCCTATCAGGATATCAGCATGTCAGACAAATTTTTCTACAAGGGCCGGCAGGACGCACGCCAGCACCACACCGCTTACGGCGGCTTTCAGACCAACGCCAGCCAGAAGAGTGGCAGCAGGAAATATCCGCTAACGCTGGTGGTGACCAGTGAAGCGCGCAAGCAGGAGGTTGAAGCACAAGTGGCCGAGGCGAAACTGCATGCGACTATTTCGGTTGATACCCGCGAGGGCGCCGTTGAATCCATCAACGAGCTCACCGCTATCCTGAATAAAGGCGGGACGGTCACTACGGTAAAATCGCCCTCCCGCAACTCCGTCTGCACCTGCGGTAGCGGTATCAAATTCAAAAAGTGCTGTGGCTGACGACAGCTGGAACATAGAGGGCAATGGCGATGATTGTTTGCGGGGTTGAGCTGACCGGCAGCGATGCGGTGGTGTGTTTGCTGAATATGGACAGGGGGCAGTTCAACCTGCCGGAGTGCAAGGTGCGCAAGCTGTCACTGCCGAAAAACCATAGCCGTGAGGATCTTAAGCGGTTCCAGGCGGCCTTTGCGGCGTTAATGGCCGAATACGGGGTCACTACTGTCGCGATCAAAGAGCGGATGCCAAAAGGCAAATTTGCCGGAGGTGCCATCAGCTTCAAAATGGAAGCGGCCATTCAACTGATCACCGATATTGAGTTGATGGTGACCCTGCTGCCCCCGGCACTGATCAAATCCACCCTGGCCTCCAACCCGCTGTCCATCGCTTTTACCGATACGGGGTTGAAGGCGTTTCAGGAAACGGCGTTTATCGCCGCCTATGTGGGACAGCTGCAGGGTCAGCGAAGCGGAACGTGTGAACTCAGAAAATAGATTTCTACCGGTTTCCCCAATGGATCAAACTGGCAGTTCAACAATTTCACCCACCACACCGTCTTCGCTCACCTGCAACCGCCCCACCGTGATCGGCAGAGTAAAACGCCGGGGCCCGGCGCCACCTGGATTGAAATAAAGCACATCGCCAATCCACTCATTACGGGGTTTGTGGGAATGGCCTGCGATCACCACGCGGTAACGGCCTTGCGGATCGATGTCGAGGGTTTTGACGTCGTGGAGCATGTAAAAAGCGTGGCCGAGGAATTCCAGATCCTGAACATCAGGAAGAGCGGCTGCGCGGCCTGTTTTGTCGATATTGCCGCGAATCGCAACCAAGGGGGCGATCGACTCCAGCGCTTCCAGAACCTCGTCCCGCCCAACGTCACCGGCATGAAGGATCAGATCCGAGCCTTTCAAAACCTCCAGGGCTTCGGGCCGCATTTTGCTGTGGGTGTCTGCGATCACTCCGATTTGCATGCTTCCCAGCCCCGCTCAAGCCGCGCGATCAGATCCGTTATCCTCACCAGCCTGCAAAGTCCAGGTCATACCCAAAGCTCGCCCCGCTTTGACAAGCGTTGTGATGGTTACACCGGTATCCTTCTCATCTAGAAGGCGGTTAACCACCGTCCGGCTGGTATGCATTTTCTGGGCAAGCTGAGACTTGTTTATGCCGGTGTGCCCCATAGCCTGTTGAATCTGCCAGACAATTACCCGCTTCAGCGCCTCAGCTTCTAACTGCTCAAGCGTACCATCAGATTCGAGCAGATCATCGAGAGAGCTGCCAACGTGCTTATGCTGTGTCATTTTATTGCTCCCATTCAGACAAGATTCTTCTTTCGATCTCTCGCCTTCGCCAACTCTTGATCCGGTGTTCTCTGAGTCTTTTTAATGAAGCCGTTCAGCAACACCATATCGCTGCGAAACATCGTGAATATCACTCGTGCAATCCGGCCGTTCGAGAGATCACTGCGGACCTCCCACAAGTCTGAGTTAGCCTTCCCAGAGAAGCCCCTTACCAAAGGCATACCCAGTGGCCATCCATATTCCACCGTTTTCAGGTCAGTCCCGATCACTGAACGATCTTCCTTATCCAGCTTCAGCAACCATTCTTTGACCGGCTCTCGACCATTGGCTGTTCTGTAAAATACGACATTAACCATTTTCCTTGTCATACGACCCCTTCCTTGGCGCAAACCCAGTGTACCTAAATAGGTACAACCGTGCCAGCCTAAAACCGGGACAGATCTACTTTTTAGATGCAGGCCTTCCGAGCTTACGAGTTTCAACTCTGATACCGATACGGTTTTCAATTTCATCCACGAACTTGTTGCCACCGGTCAGCTTGTTGCTATTGATCGCGTTGCCAATCAATTCGTCTGACGAAGAACCATCTTCCTGTTCAACGAATTGTCGATAGGCCTCAACCCTCAGCTGGTGACTACCTGCCAGTGCCCGAAAGGTGTCGGGCTCATCCAGCCAACAACAGTGTGACAACCCTACCCGCGCAGAATAGCTCGACCATTCATACAACTCAGGTTTATCCACCATCCCCGCCTTAACAGGATTGAGTTCCACATAGCGGCAACAAACCAGCAGGTAGGCGTCAGTATCAATCGGGCTGATCTTGTAGCGTCCTTCCCAGAGGGAACCACTGCGTTTTTCGAGGGCATTCACAAATCGGGTCTGTCGACCAGCGAGGCGCTTCATTAATTGGGGAATTGAAGTCAGATTGTCGTTCGCTTGAACGACCAGATGAACATGGTTAGTCATCAGGCAGTAGCTGAACACCTCCAGCTCATAGACCTGCTTCCATTCCTGAAGGTTTGCCAGGTAGTACTCAAAATCACGGCGTTCGACGAACACTGGTTGGCGGTTATGACCGCGTTGAACAATATGGTGGGGAAAACCGGGCACAATCACCCTGGCCTGTCTGGGCATCAGCGTCTCCTTGCTTTTAAATCACAGAATCCTTTCTGTGCATTGAAGGTCGATGTTAACCGCCGACCAGCTTAATTACACGCTCCAGCATCGGGTCTTTGCCTTCCTCGCGCCCTTTTCGGCCAAGGTACTTGAGACGGATGTGTGGCGGGATGCCGACATCTTCGTATATCTCACCATCGTAGGCCCGGTAGATTTCATTGGACAAGGTCAGGTGCCAGCCATTTGGCAGATGGCGCTCGAGCGTGTCGGAAAGGATGCCCTGGGTAGGCTCGCCAATAAGAGTGAGACGGGGATGCTGCAGCAATGAGAGCACGAAGATTTCTGCGGCACTGGCCGTTAGCTCGCTGGTCAGCACAAACAGGTTGCCCTGGTAAGTCTCATTGACAGGCGTGACATAGACAGACTGCTTTCCAGTGAATCCATTGCCATGACGGGCTGACTTGGTGAAAGCCAGCCGTTTGCGATCCATCAGGTACGCTGCAAAGCACAGTGCGACACCATCGTACCCGCCACCATTATTTCGAAGATCGACCACCAGATTGGGGAGCTCGCCAACATCTGCCAGCACCATCTTCATCACACTATCGACCGCACTGAGGTCCGCAGCCGGTTTTCCTGACTTGCCGCTTTGCCCGGCCATGGCCCGGATGTTCAGGTAACCGATGAGGTCATTAAGGCGCCCCCACTCCACCAGCCGGTTGCCGCCATGGCTAACGGCGCTTGCGAGATAATCCTCATGGATCACGTCACGCGCCGACTCTTTGAGATCGCCCAGGTAGCTGGTGAGCTCCCGGTCATCATTGGCGTCTTCAAGTTCCTGTGTCAGCCGCCTGAAGAGCGCCGGCTGGGCACCTGCTCTGTAATGACCCCAGGGTGAATGCAGACGAATATGACCATCCTTCAGGGGCCGTAGCATCGCAACCATGATGGCAAAGAGCGTTTCCTGGGATGTGTTCGCGTTAATCTGGGGAAGATAGTCATGATGCGCCCGGTCCCAGGCCACACCCTTGAGTTCAAACAGGGCGTATTGCTCGTGAAAGGTTCGCCAGAAAACGTCAAAGTTGTATTGCGGATCCTCTGCCCTGTGCCTGTGACTTTCAGTGACACTGACGGGCAATCCTTTCAGGCGACGGAATCTGATGCGTGCTACTCCAGTTACCCGATGGGCACTGAACGCCTGCCCACCAGGGGATACCGCCAAATCTTCGTAATAGTGGCCAAGTTCTTCAATACTGCCCGCATGAATCTTCAGGCAGCTGATGCTGGTTTCTTCAAAAAGGGTGTACCAATCTTCCTCGATCAGCAACACATTGCCGTAACCCTGGGAACGCCAGACACCCTGCAGGCGCGCAAAATCAGGGCTGGAAAGAGAACTGCCGCGGCGTTGGGCGGTTTTCATAGAGGACTCCAGGTCCATTTCTGTTGGTTTCAGACGTCAGGCTACAGTCACACAACCATTGCACCTTTCTTCGCCGCAAAAAAGTGTTTTAATTTGGAAAAGACATCAAAGACACAGGCGCAGACCTTGTCGTAATGGCCTCCCATGCGCCCGGCATCGGGGAATAGCCCGCGTTTGGCTTGAGGAGGTGCGCCTGGCCGGTCTTTTCGAAAATGGCCATCCAGTCGGCCAAGCCATGGGTCCGGAATTCGGCCCATGAATCCTGATCCCACATCACTGTGCCATTGTAGTTGGTGAGTTCCATGAGAATCGCCGGCATCTGGGCGAACCAGACCTGGGCCCTGCAGTCGTAAAGATAGGGTGGTGCCATCCCGGGGTACTGGATGTTCAGGTTTTTATCAGGGTAGACCTCGCTGGCATCCAGCTTGCGGTAATCCGCCCGAACCTCCTCCAGAAAAAGTTGAATAAAATTACCGCAAAAGGGCAGGCCCCAGTAATAGAGTTCGTAGTCCTGCATTGTGACTCTCCCACTCTGACAGTTGAGAAGATAACTGTTGTCTGGAAGTGTAGCGCTCAGGAAAAGACCCGATCCGAAAGCCAGGTCTATTCAACTCAATACCGCTGGTTTAGCAACCTGGTTTCAAAAGCCGACAATGTTAGGGAAAACCGGGGCTAAAAATAGATCTGTCCCGGTTTTTCACGAAATTATGTGCACAGAACGTCCTTATTTCCTTTTTGGAAACTCTAGCGTAAGGTTTCAAAAAAGGAAACCGAACGAATCCAAAGAGATCACGCTGGAGCTTTTCGGAGATTGTGTGTGCAGACTCACCATGGAGACCTAAAAATAGATCTGTCCCGGTTTTTCTGAGTGCAGCAATAAGGGGCTGGTGGGTCTGGCTCAAATCTATTTTTCGAACTTCCTTGTTTTTGCTTCCCTCTGACAATCAGACCTGAAACATAAATCAGACTTCGGTTCGACGCCTTAGGGTTTTTGTAACTCCTCGACGATAGACCACAAAAGCATCGTGACTGGGATACTAAGGCTACTTCGAAAATACGGGTTTGAAGCGGGCCAAAAGAACTACCTCTGCAATTTCGCCATCGAATACCCCCTTGGCAGCCGGCACAATCAAACAAGATAAATAGACCTGCCCCAGCTTCTCAACTCAGAGTTTAGGCAAATCTTGTAGAATTCCTTAAAATCTAGTTACTTTGTACGAATAAAAAAATTTTGAACTTGTACTCAAAATTACATAACTTCACACTCTTTTCGTTTTTTGTCATAGGGCGAGATGCCTTTTCCATGCATACTTAAAGTGTGATAGGCCACGATTTAATCGCTACTCCGTAGTGTAGATTAATCGGTGCCTCTTCACTCAAGGATTTCCCCCACGCTATGGAAGGTGTGAACGGAAAAATTAATTCCAGTTCAAAAAGACTCTTTCCTCTTTCACCCTCCCAAGCTCGGAACATCCTCTTATTTAATTTTCTTAGGAGATTACTAACAAGAGTTTGGTAAAAATTTATTCAGTATTTCAGAGAAAGTTTCCCAGAAATATCAAACAAGGAAGAGGATTATGCAGTTTTTTGGAAGAATTGGATTGCTATCGATTGCGATATCAATCGGCTCCTTCGCTGCAAATGCAGAAGTCGGAACAAGTTATCCAAAACACCGAGGCGATTCGCCTCTGAGTTATGATGCAATCGATATACCGGGTGGCGACTTTAACGTTACCGACTACCGACCATATACCCTTGATGAGTATATGTATTATGACAGCTACGCTTATCAAATAGACGTTGCAATACCCAACAATCGTTACGTGGGAGATTTAGCAGAGGCTGTTGCTAATGGCGCGCTATCTGAAAATGTCAGAATCTTCATCCCTGCATATGATGTAGACGCGAATACCGTGCCCACAGGGGACTGCGACTGGGATGGTGTAGCAGATACATTATACCCAGAACACAATGAAGTGTATTTAAATGGTGAGTTACTGGGTGTACTTGACGGTGATGACGGCTTATGGAAGTTCAATTCCGAGTTTGTTGTCCCCATTGAGAAATTAAGGTTTCCGACCCACCCAGGGGACACAGCAATAAATAGGGTTCAAGTCGCAATCGATGTGAAGAATAAAAACGCAGTATTATCTTCGGGAAGAGTCGGTTGTCGGGTTTGGGCGACATCTATAGATTGGATAGGCATCAAGTTTGACGCTGCGGATTCATTTCTTTTCATGACAGGTCTCGGAGGCTCTACAGACTCGTTTGAAAACTCTGGTTACCCTGAATATTTGAGGCGAGAGCTCGGGATAAACTCAAAAATAGTCGGCCACAATACAGCCAATGGTACATTGGGCTGTTCAAATGGCGAACTACAATCGGTCAGAGCACATGCAGAAAATTTCATTCTAGAGGCAAAGAAGCAAGCACAATTGATCGGTTCTGCTGATTTCCATGCGATTGGGCATTCAATGGGTGGGCTCGATGGCCGAATGGCGCTTAATATGCTGACCGCTGGCAAGTACACGGCTCAAGTAGGAACGATGGACGGCCAGCCTATAAGCCACGAACTTACTATTAAAAGCTTACTATCACACGGCAGTCCGCATGAGGGAACTGTCGTCGCGGACTATTTCGGTACGAGAGGTGTAAGTGAGGTCGTTGCCGACATTTGTGACTTGGAAACGCAGACTTGGGAGCTTGCGAATCAGTTTCTCGTATCCGGGGGGACTCCTATAGCAACAATCGGCGCCGACGCTGATAGCAATGGAGATCTGTACGTCGATATCAACGAAGTCGAAGGCAACCAAATCCCAGCGGAGTTTAAAGGCGTGGATACGCTCCAGCATGCAAATTTCTTATATCGGTTAATTTATGAGAATGAATCGGTGGAGTGGGGTACGGAACTTGCCACCGTTCATGGGATTCCGATGCTTGTCCCGGTAGTAGTTTATGAGCCGTCTACTCCCAATCCGAATGACACGATGGTGAGCGTGCGTAGCGCTAACGGAGTTCCTAATGCGGTTAGCGAAACCAGCTTGCAGGGAAAGAATCACGGAACCATTCTTGATACGGAGTCGCAAAGTCAGGCACTTCATATTGGGAAATCAACTCTGGGATGGGGTGCAAAATGAAGAAAATAATCTTATTAATTGGCTTAATGCTGGCATCCACAGTCACGGGAGCGGCTTCCATGTTGCCCCTTGTGCAGTCTTTTCATATTCCGAGTGGGGCAGTCGTCCAGGATAATTTTCACGTCGAGAATCGCTCCGTAAATATGATGGCGGTTAATGTTGAATCAAACGGCCTTACTATTTTGCTTCCCGACGGTACTGCAATCGATGAGAGTAACGCCGCCAGCTACGCGTTTACATGGACAAACTCAGAAAATCCATCAAATGGGGTAAACACTGTTTCGGTTACATCGGAAGATGCTCCGGTGGGTGACTATGGGTTTATTGTTTCATCGGACTCTAACGCTTCGGTATTTTCAGTTACCGAAACCCCTTCTCCATCATTTTCGACGTTTATCGGTTCTGAACAATCGACTGCTGAACCCGGCAGATACTTTGCGATTGCTATGGCACTCACAAACAGTGGCTCACCCGCCCTTGGCGCAACAATATCTGCCGAAATTTTAGATGATGATGGTTTAGTTTTAGATACCCTCCAACTGGCAGATGACGGAACCGCCCCGGATTCCAGACAGAATGATGGTGTCTATACTGCCGTTAGCGCTGTGGCTCAGGAGGGTAAGTACAGTGTCCGCTACGTCGTAGAATGGTCGGGGCACAAAGGACGCGTGGTTAAGCCCCTGCGTGTGTCATCGTCGACGTTTGGTTTGACTGGCGAATTTGACTCCGAAACAGTAGACGTTAACGGAAATGGACTGGTCGACTCCCTGAAGCTCACCTTTATCGAGAGCCAGGAACGAGATAATGCTGAACACACCATTACTGCCCGACTTACCGACGCGGATGGACAAACAATAGATGCCGCCCGAGCTGTCTATAGTTCCAACGAGCCGCTCAGCGTCGAATTCAGTGCTGAAAGTTTGAAAAAGCTTGGAGAGCACCCGTGGACAATCAGCTTCGTCGGTTTGATGAGAATCGCGGAACCCCTTGGTTATCTGACTGATATCGGAACTGTAAATGTAGATCCCTCTGTCATTGAATCTCCTGCTTTGACTGTCACAGGAGTGATCAGTGATCGGGGAATCGATGAGAATGATGACGGGATCTTCGAGAAACTTGAGGTTTCAGTAGAAATCATTACCCGCGAAGCGGGTTATTATGGCCTGTCGACTGATTTAAGAGGTAGCGAAAACGAGCTTGTCAGCGATGATGGCAAAGCAAGCATCTACCTTTCGACAGGCTCTAACACAGTGACACTATCCTTCCTGGGAAGTGATATCGGTGGTGTAGGGGCAAGCGGCCCGTTCAAGGTTACTAATTTTCTGATCTATCCAAACTTCAACTCGGGAGAGAACGTAGCCGGTCTGATGGATTATGTGGGGGACACCTCGGGCTATAGTTGCTCTCAGTTTGTGGGATGTGGTTCCGATATGCAGGCAGAAATAAGGCGAATTGCATTAGCGCTTTGTACCGTTCATAAGAAACAATTGCTTGCGAAACTGAAGCAAATTGAGGGTATGGCCCGCGGGAAGCCTGAGGTTGCTGATCACCAAATGCAAGGCTTATACACCAGAGCGAAAGCCTTGGAGAAGTCAGGATCTTGCCCTCCAGCCACAGGGTGGAAGGGGGATCGCCCTTTAGTCAAAAATGCTGATTGAAAAAGGTCTATAAACATCAAAGCCAGAAATCCAGCTCTTTCAGGCTGGGTTTCTGGCCAGCGCTGGCTTGGCCACCTAACGGCATTCAAGCCACAAACAGACCTATCGGCTTCTACCTCCGTTACCTCGCTCACATCACGAGCCCATTGGACCGCCCCAGCGCCAACCACACCTCACCAATGGAAAACACCCTCGCGAATTCCGCGAATCGCTGCCCGCCAAAGAGCACAAGAACTGCGGGGTTCGATTGCAGTAAAACCGGCACAGATTTATTTCCCGCACCTGATCCGGGACCTCAGTGTCTCTGGCCGCAAAACTGCCGTACCCAACACCAGAACAAACGCGGCCAGCACAAACACCTTATTCACGAACCAGTTCGTACGCCAGATAGACCACTCCGGCTCCGCCAGGAACCAGATGAACAGAGTGGCGATGATCAGGATTTCAGCCACAGACATGCCAATGGCCAGCAGGCGCGTGTACCAGGGCCTTGCCAACAACGTCCAGGCCAGCCAGAGGTGTGCAACCGGCCACAGATCCCAGTAGATATAGGTTGCCTATGCCTCATTGTTGGCCATCGCAAAGCCGATCGGGAAAAGGTATTTAATAAAGATGGTCCAGGCCACAAAGATCACGAACAGATGTGCGAGAAACCTGACCCAAGGGCTCTGGACACTTTCAATGGACGATGTCATTGCGGCACTCCTTCCGGCGAGTTCCGGTTAAAGCTTACCAGCGATGATCGCTGACCAGCAGTCTGACCTGACGCGGGCATCGTAGTTTGATAAGAGTGTGTGAAAGTCGGTAATGGACGGTCTTATGAAATACGAACACGCCATTGTGAAATTTGATGGAGACGTTGCCATCCTGCTCTGCAACGGCTGCGGCATCACGATCGCAGAGGGCACCAAGCACGAGGATCGTGAGCACTACTGTACGATGTGCATGAGCGGCAATTGCAAAGCAAAGTTCAAAAAAGGGAACTAAGGAGCTGTTTCCCCTCTGTGTACGAGCGCGCTGATGTCTGAATCAACCCCACTTCAAACCCTGTTAGACACCCTCCCCCAATGCGGTCGAGTGGAATGGATTGGAATCCGCCCCGCACGCGGTGAGCCAATGCAGGCGCTCGACAGGGTGGCGATAACCCCTGGCAAGGGCTTGGAGGGAGACCGATTCAAGGGTCGCGAAACCAGCAAACGGCAGGTAACCCTGATCCAGCAAGAGCACCTGCACGCGATCGCGTCCTGCCTTCAACGTGAGGCCATCGCACCCGAGGTTTTCCGGCGCAACATTGTAGTGTCTGGCCTGAACCTGCTGGCCCTGAAGGGCAAGCAATTCCGAATCGGCAATGTGGTGCTGGAATACACAGGCCTTTGCCATCCCTGCAGCAAAATGGAAACGTTGCTGGGGCCCGGCGGTTACAACGCCATGCGCGGGCACGGAGGAATCACAACGCGGGTGGTTGAAGCGGGAGACATTGCCCTTGGGGACGACGTCCGGGCCTGTCTATGAAACAGCGAATTGGCCAAGTACGGGAGCACCACTGTAGCGATCAAACCGGCAGTTCAACAATCTCACCAACCACACCGTCTTCGCTCATCTGCAACCGCCCCACCGTGATCGGCAGAGTAAAGCGCCGGGGCCCGGCGCCACCTGGATTGAAATAAAGCACATCGCCAATCCACTCATTTCGCGGCTTGTGGGAATGGCCGGCGACCACCACGCGGTAAAGGCCTTGCGGATCGATGTCTAAGGTTTTGACATCGTGGAGCATGTAAAAAGCGTGGCCGAGGAATTCCAGATCCTGAACATCAGGAAGAGAGGCTGCGCGGCCTGTTTTGTCGATATTGCCACGAATCGCAACTAACGGGGCGATCGCCTCCAGCGCTTCCAGAACCTCGTCCCGCCCAACGTCACCGGCATGAAGGATCAAATCCGAGCCTTTCAATACGGCCAGGGCTTCGGGACGCATTTTGCTGTGGGTGTCTGCGATCACTCCGATTTGCATGTTTAACTACCTCTAATCCCTCAATGACCCCAGCCGGCCCGTGTGCGTGGCCATGCAGGTAAGCGTTGCTATAGTGAAACAAGACCATCTGATTCTCAATCCGGGCCACAACAGGCACATGCAGGTTACTCTCGGTAGGATGTCCCCATGCCAACTTATACTGTAACGGTCTCGAATCTTTCTCTGTCGCTGCAGCAGAAATCACAGATAGCGGAGGCCATAACAACGGCCCATCACGCACAAACCGGCGCGCCCCGGTTTTTTGCCCAGGTTTCGTTCTTTAGAACCAATGATGGCGAGCACTTTGTAGGCGGAACCGTGAACAAGGTGCCCCAGGTGTATGTCCACGGCCTAGTACGGCAAGGCCGCAGTACCGAGGTCAAGCAGGCCCTGATGAGCCAGATGCTTGAAGAGATCGTCCGAATTGCGGGCATAACGGTTGAGGACGTCTGGATCTATCTGCAGGACATTCCAGCCACTCAGATGATCGAGTTTGGCCGGTTTTTGCCAGCGCCGGGCGATGAAGCTGAATGGGAACGGGAAATGACGCCAGAAAAGCGGTCCACGTTACCCGATTGACCACACACTGACACACGGTAAGAGACTTCAGGCTTGCCATTGAGGGCCGAAAATGAGCCTGTCCTTAATCCGGCCCCCTCTATCCAACAATTCATCGTTTGGATAGGTCGCAAAGCGAACATTAAAATGGTGCAATAGTGCCAGTCCACGACGGTGCCAGTTATAATGGAGACTTTTCTAGTACCAGCGAAAAGGAAAAGCTTGAACGATCCTCAACACTCCCTCGTCCAAGGTTCCTAGAGGCGTCCCTATAGTTTGTTATATCGCCAAGCTTCATGTGATTGCGTTGAAAAATTTCGGTAGCAGCTCCGACCTTTAAAAAATTTCTTAAAATGTCGGCACGCCTATTTACTTCAGAACCATGCAGATACAGTGTCACGTAGCATGTGTAGGTCACTTTTTGGCCTTTTCCACCTTCAAAGACGATAGACGAGACCCTAACTCTAATTAAATTATCCTCGGCGTTCGAGTAGCTTTTAAAAATATCAACGACTTTATCATTCGTAGTTTGATCTGAAATATCACTCATAGCCAGTATAATTTTTCCAGTTATCTCCTTAAACAATTCAGATTCCGTCGCGATGTTTTTCAAGACTGCCTCCCCTTATTAACTTTTATTTGATGCTTTAATGTAATATCTAGTTCCCGGCAACGCTTCCAGAGCATCGGATTGCTTTTGCCTTGGGTATTTCGAAAATACGATCTTTTTAACTTCATCTGTAAGCTCACAAGCGAAGGCAATTGCTTCGTTGCGATCTACTGCAGTAGCCACCGGCGAACCTAAGAACTTCGATACTGCCTCACTTATAAATCTTCCCTCAACTATTTCGATTCTATCGAACCAGTCTGAAACTACGAATTGCTTCTGGATTACAGACACCATCTCTCAGCCCTCCAGTAATACATATAGCTTGCCTTAGGGCGCCCGGCGGCCATCGGTTTTCTCCCTTTGCAAAGTTATCGATGCGTGTCTATTGAAGTGGAGGAAGTGCAGAGCAGACTCAATGGCTTGGTTATGTGTTCTTCGATGGAAGGACTCGTTCACCAGCAAACCACTTTCCCCAAAACAGATAAGCATCGATAACATTGCTGCAGATCGCCACTTTTTCTCCAGATTTAGTCGTAAAAGACCATTCAGGCAAATCTTGCCCCTCCAAAAACGAGTCAGATGGAGTTCGCTTTCTGGTGGCAAAATTATGATCCAGTTTCGATTTATGTTTGACGTTGTTGGAAAACTGGCGAACTGCATCAATTGCGGCACCTTCTGCGGGATAGTGCTTGCGTATAACGGGAATTAGCCATTTTGCCTCCCCATACCCAAGCTCAATCGCATTCTTATCAGCAAGGTGATTCAATGTAAGACAAAGATTCACCATTTTTCGGAAAACGCGGATCAACTTGACTTGATCACAATCTTCCTCCGACTGAAAATCCCAGTAGAAGTCACTGAAATTCGGATCCACTAATTCCCTAAAAAAGCCAAGCGGATCATCGAGATTTAGGGTTCCCATCTGGTTCTTCCTCACACGTAATATTTTTCATGTGAATTCACTAGGACCAATACTGCTCAATGTGCTCTTGCAATCCAGTGCCTGAGAAACTGGCAACTAATTCCTGAGTGAGGGGCTCAACTATTACCTCAACCCCATACTGTTCATTTACTTTAGTAATAACCTGGCCAGGATCCAAACCCACTTCCCTAACTACAAACTGTGTATCAGACACGACGAAGCCGCCCGTCCGCTGCGCCTCATCGTGTAATGGATATTTTTCTACGCCTTTAGTAACCGAAAACAGATACATATGATTCATAATCTCTCCTCACATAAGAGCCATCAGGCAACGGGCTTTATCATTGCAGAAATTTAACTGCGCCATTATCACTGACGCTGAATCATCCATCGCGCTGCACACAAATTGATAAAACAATAGCTTAGCCCTGCGTGGCTATCTTTGCCACGCAATCATTCAGCGTCTGCAATTCACTTCTGCATCCAATAAGGATGAATTGGCTGTGCTTGGCCTGGAGGCCCTTTCGGAAAGCCTTGCCTTGAATGCTCGCTTTTGTTTAGCTGAGGTCCGTGAGTAGCCTTGGTCGCAAAGCGAACGTTAGGTTTTAGGATGCACTTAACACACTTCGACCAAACGTAGTGAGCTATCGGACACAGCTGCGAGAGCTACTGTCGATGCAAAATTCCGACTATTTATTGTTTACGCAGTACGCGCTGCACCAGCACCTCAGAGAAAAGGGGTTGTTCTGTCACTGGACTAAGTCCACCTCGTCAGCGCAAGGTCCATTGAAGGTGAAGCCAAAAAAGAAATTCACTCTGGTGCCCTCGGAAATCTGATCGAAGGCTTCATCCTTAAAGCAGGTGAAGTGGGCGAAAATGCTATCGTTGTATTCGAGTACTCTTATAAAACAGTAGTCACTGAATACAACATCAATTACACCAGTAAACTTTTTTCTCCCTCCAGAGTCGTCTTTAACGAAGCCCCTTCTTTCTCTTTTTCTGGCGGGTGCCATCGAAGCCTTTTTTAGACCATGATAGACCTGAGACGCTTGGTGCTTATCACCATATAAATATTGGTGACGCGCAAACCAGAATTGAGCCTCAAAATTACTATCTCCATCAGAGAAGGCCTTTCGCAGGTGAGCGCCAATTTGATCACGGTACTCACCCTCACCCAAGGACCTCAGCAGTTTCGCATATTGCAGGTGGGCCCGTTTTTCGGTTGGATTTATTCTTAGGCATTCGTCTAGCACTTCCTTCGCTTGGTCAGTTTTCCCGGAATCTTGGTAAAAGCGAGAAAGCCGGACTGCCACAAAAACGTTGGCCTTGTTTTTCTTAAATGCGGTTTCGAGAGCTTGTTGAGCCCTTCTCTCATGTTTGAGACTCTCCGCCAAGCGCGCCTCTTGGGATTTCAGTCTGTCATCTGAGGGGAATTTAGAAAGGCCCTCGTCTAACGTATGATCAATTTCGCCAATTAATGACGTTATTGCCTGAGAGGTCAAATTTCCCGAGTCTGGAGAGCTTGCCTCCAATTCCTTGAGTTTATCTTCGAGTTCATCAAGGAGGACGGATGCCAAAGAGCTGTGTGCGTGCGAAGTTCTTGAGTTGTTTAACTGACGTTTTAAGTATTGCTTACTGTCCTGACGATATTTTTCCTTTTCAGGGATGGTGTGACTGTCTTTTGCCAAGCGCTGAAGAATTACTGCTTTCGTGTGAAGGATAGCAAAATTATCTACCCCCCTCTCATCGAGGGCATTTCCTTCGGCCTCGCGTATGATCTCGAAGGCTCTTTTTGACGAACCATCCGGATGATTCATCTCGAGGATCGCGCGTTGATGCATGATATAAGAAAGCTTAGCGCCCGAATGCTTAGCTGCATCAAAAATATTGTCGCAAAGCTGCTTTTCGGAAAACGCTTCAGCCATAGTTTTTCCCCGTATCAACTCTCTGAATGCGATCTCATCAGATTCATACTCAGTATTCATATTTCTAATTATTCGTATTATCTGATTCGATCGAGAAGTTGGATCTCGGAAAGCGCTTTCGAAAGCCATGTTGGCAATAATTCTATGGCGTGTTTTATATACTAAATCCCTTGTTTTACTGTCATTCAAAGTTCTAACAATATGTTGCAAAGGTGCAAATAGCCGATTTTCAAACTCGCCAAAACTTATTTCAGATGTTCGCGAAATTAATCCAGCTCTTACATTTACCCCGAATCTATGTAAAGTGCATATATCAAGGTAAAGCTGCTTAGCTTCTAAAGGCGTAATCCTATCCAATTCGTCTGCGATGATTTCTGGGAAGGTTTTGCCATTAGTCGCCTCATGTAACGCAACTAGTAGCTGCCTTTCAGCGCTCAATCGAAAATAAGAAAATCTTTGATCGGCGGACATACCTTTAAGCTCGCCCAAGCATTCTGATTTATCTAATTTCTCAAGTAGGCTTTTTATTTCCTTCTCTGAAAGATTGGTGAGTTCATAACTCTTGTTGACCATTGATTCTAATGGTCCACCCCAGATATTCCACTCGTTAGTCCTCGCGCCTGCAATAATAGTGATCGGGAGACTATCTTTAAATGACTGCCTTATAAGGTACTCAATAGAACTAACACTCGCTGAAGCATCGTCAATGAAAACTAGCAGCGGCTCTTTGGTAAGGCGGTAAATTTCGCTGAGAGAGCTTAGATCAATGATACTACCGTCGCTTATGAAGAAAACGAGCTTTTCGTATTCATTCGCGGCATCCCAAGCAATACGCCTGAGCGTCACGGACTTGCCACTGCCGGCATGACCTTTCAATATGAAAAGTCGTGGACCTTGATTTTCTTCCTCTAGCACGGCCTCGATAACAATATCATCTGTTACACGACGCCTTACATCTAGCTCTCTTGAAAATGCTGCCCATGCCTGGGACAGGCCAGAATAAAACTGCTTTGGCTTCAAGCCCTCTGTTCGCATTTCAGGGAAAACATGAACGAGGTCGTTTTGTAAATAGGTTAACAGTGTTTCAGTTGGTTTTTCATGGGACGGGATCCATTTAGCAAGTGATAATGCGTCGTCAGTGCTAAGACCACCGAGTGTTCGTTTGTGTAATGGAATTTTCTGATCTTGTTCAATCAAAAACTCTGAAAAGGTTTTTGCAATTGGTAGAATTCTTCTGTCTCGCCAGTAACTCATTTGCAAATCAATCAAGCCGGGATTGACTGTCACATATCTAGGCCTGTCGTTTGATGTATCCCCTATATCCCAGAGAATCTGAGATATATTTGGGTCCGAAATATCATATCCACAGAAAACGATAGGATGGCTCTTTGCCCAGTCTTGAAGTGCCCTAAAAATCTGTTCGCGATTGCGCCTGTGTTTGGCATACTCCTCACTGGCGAGAATGAGTGGAAGTGCTGGATCGTCAATTTGAGTTACACAGCCGTGAACTTTAAGAAGCGGTACAGTGTTTACCTTACTAGCCGCGCGCCTTAAATCTCCGTCTTTGACCACCGGTGCGATTTCTTGCAGAGGCTTTTCGCAGCTTTGGTAGGCTCTTTCTACGACAAGATCATAGTTCGTGGTAACAATTGCATGCCAACGAAATGTGGGGATTAGCTTGTGGAACTCGGCGGGTAAAAGGCCGGAGAATTTATTCGCGATAAATTCTTGAACTTTAGTGAGAGTCGAGGAGCTTTTTGCAATTTCTGCCACTTGCGCCAGCGGTTTCTCGCGCATTTTTCCATCTAAAAAAGCGTCCGAAATCTCATTCCGGAGCTCGTCTGCACTTAGGGGACGCTCGCCATTCTCACTGGAGGAACCTATGCTGGCGCCGGATCCAAGAAAGAGTATCGCCTTCCCGCTTGCAAGTTGATGATCTATCCACTGCTGGTCAGCTTCTTCCAAAGACGCCATTAAAAATCTCACCCCAATGTTAAGTAAATTGATTCTCTGTTCAATGGCCGGATCGAGCGATGCTGCTATCAGGTGGGCGCAGCGAGCTGAAACAGAAATCTATTTTTGCACTAAACAGTAGCCGCAATCGTAATGGGTTTCAAAGATGCGAGTAAAAATAAAAAAACGGTGCTTTACCACTAGAAGTCAAAGGTTAGGTCTCGCAATTTCCGGGGTGAGTTTTTGGCTTATCGATCACATGCTGAGCCTAACCCAAAAACGTTTAACGATTGCCCTCTGAGATACCCGCTCAAGAACTGCCCCGTCTTAGGCGCTGAGATCATGGACCTCTCGGCCTCATGCCAAAGTTCGCTTTTTATTTAGCGGCGGCCCGTCAGGGGCGTCCGGTGGAGGCCGCAGGCTGGAACGAGCTACAACGATCTGTTATGCGCTTTTTACCCAAACTCAGAGCAAAGGAGCAGGATAGCAGATGCCGTGGAATTCACTGCGTATGTGGCCACATGCTCGGATATAACCTTGGCCTCAGCTCCTGCCCCATGCGCTGAACTTAGGCGATTTCTGAGTGTCGCGATCAGAATCAATGGCTGCTCCCAGAATTGATCGAGCCGCCCATTTCCCAACAATGCCTTGAGTAGCGCGGAAGCGGTGTCTTTTTCCTTGAATGGGATCGAGTTCTTAGCACAGAGAACCTTCATGACACTTTCGAACGCGCTTCCACATTTAGCGAGGCAATCACGGTGATCACTCTTTCGATGATCTTCCAGCGCCTTCAAAAACTCGTCGTTTGCATGTTTAAACTCTGGTGCACTCAACAGTGTAAGCGCGGGCTCCATCGCACTTTGATGCACTACCTCGCTATCCCTGCGAATGATTTGAGGGAATTCCGCAATCCGAATCGACATAGCAGGAGCGCCATGGAAGGATGTTTCAGTCTCTTCCATTGAGTATCCGGTCAGGTGGTAAGGAAGTGCGTCAATACGGAAAAAATCATTTATACCCTGAATCAGTGGATTATCCGGCCACGTAATACCAGGTAGATCCGACCGAAAGATTAGCTCAATCAAGTCAAGAAACTGCTCATCACTACAAGTACCTAAGAAATTTAGAAGGTCATCTTCCGGCGATGAGTGAGCGGATGCTTCGGAGAGTCCAAATTTGCCATAGAGGTATGCAGCCTTCTGGTGCAGCCTACGGAGGAACGCATGAAATTGATTTTGAAGAGTATCGCGCAGCAACATCAAGACCCGATTCCGAAACTCCCTCGTTAGCGGTTTGATCGCCACATTCGGCAGATTCTGCTCACGCCTTGAAAAAACGTCGAATAACTTTTCAAACACCTTGAGATCCCCATATCAACGCTAAGGTAATCGGCGCCGGAGCGCCAGCGGAGGGAACCAAAAGCGGTACGCTCTTGGCGTCCGGTTGACCGCTTTATTTAATCACGAAGCGACCAGCTGGCCAGCGGTCCTTAAAAGCTTGGTCACCTCAAAATTTATGAATCTAATTCGGCCAGTGCCAGCTTCAACAGCCTAATCGCTTCACTTTTGGTATTTTTTGCACACGCTGCTCTAGAGTCCGAATTTGGCACCCAACAGCCAACTTCCACGTTACCACCATGTATATCGACGTCCTCGTGCAAGGTAACGGTGGTATAAACCTTCTCATCTTTTGAAATCGAGCTATATACAACTTCCATCACACGTTCCTCCTTACAGATTTAACAGCAATTAGGCAGCGCGTTTTGTCATTGCAGAAATTTGACCGCGTCATGATTACTGACTTTGAACCACCAATCACGCTGCACATAAATCGATAAAACAATAGCTTAGACGAGCATGGTCATCTCTGCCACGTGATCATTTAGCGTCTGCAATTTGTGCCGCCGATCATACTGAAATCACTGGCTGTGATTAGTTTGGAGGGCCTAGCCCGGATTTCTCATAGCTACTCAGCAAGTCTCGCAGACTAGGCGGTTTACCGCCATGACCGCTCCGGTGCGGCTATTATTGGCTAATTGTT
>NZ_QNRO01000006.1 GCF_003315345.1 Marinobacter pelagius | reverse complement strand
CTTCGGAATAGCGTGGCATGAATGCTCCCATGCCGCCCCTGATTGGTTAAATTCAGGCGAAACCGCCTACTGGACAACTAGGCTGACAGAGGGGGGGATCCGTGGTTTCTGGTTATCGTAAGCGCTATGGGGGTTACCTGTGGCTACGCATACGTTCTTTCCCGCTCTATCTGGGTTCCGGTAATCATTCACTGGGCGGCGGTAACGGTTTGGGTGCTTTTTCTTGGCGGCAGAAATCTTGTGCTGGAGTTGTAACCTTTCGCCCTGCCCCGGTGCTTACAGATGCTAGCCTTGTAATGACGCAAGCGTTTTGGAGGTAGGCCCCATGCCCTACAACAGCAATTCGGAATTACCGGCCAGTGTACGCAACAATCTGCCAGCCCACGCCCAGGAGATTTATCGAAAGGCCTTCAATTCCGCTTGGGAAGAATATAGCGATCCTGAAAATCGACGTGGCAGTTCAGGGCGGGAAGAAACGGCCCATAAGGTGGCCTGGGCGGCGGTAAAAAACGAGTACCACAAGGAAGGTGAGAAGTGGGTGAAGGATAAAACCTGAGGATAGACCGGCACAAACCTATTTCTGCTCGGAATGCGGCAGTCCGGTGACTAGCCGGCTGATTTCAGCGTTCGTCTTGACGTACGTACATAAAGGCGTACACTTTGATCAAAAGTTGAACATACAAGAGGTGCGTCATGACCGGAATCACAGCAACTGAGGCGCGCAGCAATCTTTATCGGTTGATTGATGAAACTGCCGAGTCCCACCAACCAATAGTCATTACGGGTAAACGGAACACTGCAGTCTTGATATCCGAGGAAGATTGGTCCGCAATTCAGGAAACACTCTTCCTGCTCTCGGTACCTGGTATGCGAGAGTCTATTCGTGAGGGGATGGATACCCCCGTGGATGAATGCAATGAGGAGCTGGACTGGTGACATGGAAGTTGGTTTACACCAAACAAGCACAGAAAGATGCAAAGAAACTGGCCTCCAGCGGCCTCAAACCAAAAGCCCAGGAATTGTTGACACTGATTTCAGAAGACCCGTACCGCAAACCACCTCCGTTCGAGAAGCTCATAGGTGATCTCTCGGGGGCCTATTCACGCCGCATCAATATTCAGCATCGCCTCGTCTACCAAGTGCTTGAGGAGGAGCGAGTGGTGAAGGTTCTCCGGCTCTGGAGCCACTACGAATAATGCACATCAGGCCTGCAACCGCCGAGGATGGATTGGATGTCTATTCGCTGGCCCGTTCATTCCAGTCAATTGCCTCCTCTTTTACAGAGTTTGATACGACTTTTTGTGCCCTGCTCGATTCCAGGGATCACCGCGTATGGGTTGCCGAATGCCGTGGTACTGTCGTTGGCTGGCTGCACGCATTCATTGCTTTACGAGTTGCAATTAGCCCATTCGTAGAAATTGGAGGCCTCGTAGTTAAGGAAGACTACAGGCGTGC
This sequence comes from Marinobacter pelagius, assembly GCF_003315345.1. Classification (GTDB taxonomy): domain Bacteria; phylum Pseudomonadota; class Gammaproteobacteria; order Pseudomonadales; family Oleiphilaceae; genus Marinobacter; species Marinobacter pelagius_A. The sequence continues at coordinate 203,323 of NZ_QNRO01000006.1, read as the reverse complement.
AGGAGTTGGCTCTGCGTTGGTTCACGAATCAGCTGAGTGGGCCAGGTCGGAAGGAATGGCTCTCCGTGTACGCTGTCACTCGGAAAGAGAAGAAACTCATGGTTTCTACCAGGACTTCGGCTTCAAGGTAATTAAGCAACAATTGGTATTTGAACTTAACCGATAACGAGGGCTGCTCAATAAACCGGGACAGTTCTATTTGCCCATCACAAATGGATGATAAATGATCAACTGGCAGTATTTTCCTAAATCCGACGAAGCGCCCTCTATCGTTCACACTGTAATCGATGCTTTTGAAGAGGCTTCCAAAAGAATTGATTCATCCAAATTCGATCTGCCCAGTAATGACGTCCTGGCAGAAGTCTGCAGTCGACTTCAAGCCGCAGAATTTGACGTAGAAACGGGCAAGAAAAAATCCGAAAAGATTTTTGTACCAGTACTCTTTGGGCTCAACGGCAAGCCCGAAAAATCATTTGAAGCTGATGCATACCACCGACAAGAGGAGTTTGTGCTTGAGGTGGAGGCAGGCCGGGCAGTAGTGAACAATCAATTCCTGAAAGACCTGTTCCAAGCATGCATGATGCATGGAGTAAATTATCTTGGTATTGCTGTCCGAAATGTGTACCGGAATAGCAACGATTTTGATCGGGTCATCCGTTTCATCGATACTCTGTATGCAAGTAGTCGGATTCGTCTTCCACTCAAGGGAATTCTGATCATAGGGTATTAGATGCATAATCAGGACTGCAGCCGGTAAATTCCGAGGGGTCGCATGGCATCACTTTACGACAAACCAGTTCGTACTCTCATGCACGATATGGTGCATGAAATTGGTTTAACACCGGACACGGTCCTTTCTCGTGATCGCGTGCGTTCCTGGTTCCGGGAGAACTACCCAAAGATCAAAGAAGGAACGATTGCCGCGCACCTGCTCCGGATGTCAGTGAATTCTAGAAGCCGGGTTCATTATGGGGCAAAGCCGGGAGAGGACGACCTGTTCTTCCAGGTCGACCCAAAACATTTTCGTTTGTACCAACCCCAGACCGATCCAGCACCAATCTATCCAGGCAATGATGCCGAACCGACTGTAGAAGAAGAGGTTGGGGAGCTAACAGAGGCAGGAAGTCCAGAGTTCGCCTATGAAAAGGACCTTCAAAACTATCTCGCCAAGAATCTCCATCTCCTAGAGCCGGGGCTCACTCTTTTTGAAGATGAAGGCATTAATGGCCTTGAGTTCCCTGCCGGTGGCAGGTTTATTGACATTCTGGCCACTGACTCCAGAGGCAACTTCGTTGTCATAGAGTTAAAAGTTTCCAAGGGGTATGACAGAGTCGTGGGTCAGTTGCTGCGCTATATGGCCTGGATACGAAAAAACCAAACTGAATCTGGTCAGCTGGTTCGAGGCATTATCGTTGCTCGACATATCTCCGAAGACCTGCTGCTCGCTTGCTCGGGAGTCCAGGGCGTGCGGTTATTTGAATATGAGCTTTCGGTCAGCCTGCGTGAGGCGAGACTGGAATAATGATTTCAAAAAGTTGGGAATAGTCTTTTTTTCATCTGATAGCGCCGGCACATCCTCATAGAATTTTTCTCAGTGCACCCTCGATCTCGCCGCTACTCTCCGGACGCACTACCCGTGCCACTTCCTCACCATCCTTAAGAAGAATCAGCGACGGCCAGAGCTTCACTCCAAATGTCCGCCCCAACCTGCGGCCTTTGCCATCCTCAACCTTCACATGCGGAACGTCCGGGTGGTTGTCCATGGCTGCCTTGATGTCTGCCTGCGCACCCTTACAGAACCCGCACCAGTTGGTACCGAATTCGATCACCATAGGGCCCGTGGCCTGGTCCAGCTCGTCACGGCTCAGGGTTTCGGGTGTATATTGGCTGGTATAGGACATGGTGTTTCCTCGTTGGGTTATCGGCAATCTTGGAGCGCCTGCACTCGAATGATAACGTTTGGTGGTTTCAGTCATCCAGATTCCGGAGGGCTCATGGCAGGTGGATGGTCACGTGATGGTGCGGTTCAGGAACAGATCGACGCAAGCGTTGAAGACGAAATTCAGCGCGCACGCAGCCAGTTAGCCGTGGGCGAGAGCGCCACGGAATGCGATGAGTGTGGCGCCCCGATTCCGGAAGCCCGGCGCAAGGCCATTCCCGGTGTCCGGTTGTGCATTGACTGCCAGTCGGCCCATGAAAAACAGCAGACCCACTCTGGCAGCATCAATCGCAGAGGCAGTAAGGACAGCCAGCTTCGATAACCTGTTGGTTTCGCCTGTAATCGGGCACCCCCATGGCTACCGGAATCACCGCAACCGAGGTGCGGGGGGAAGGCCTTTGGCTTTTAGCTACTGAAACAACCGCTTATATTTGCACTTAACCCATACCGGGTCCTACTCCACTCTTAATCGGAATAACCCATGAACGGCGAATGCCTGTGCGGCAAAGTGCAATTCGAGATCCAGGGCGATCTCCCCAACCTCTACCAATGCCATTGCTCCCTCTGCCGCAAGGCCACCGGATCTGCAGCCAACGCGGCTACCTTTGTTCACCAGCAAGATTTCCGCTGGCTCTCGGGCCAGGACAGGATCACCTCGTTCCAGAAACCAACCGGCTATCGCAGTGATTTTTGCTCCGTGTGTGGCAGCCCGGTTCCCAACCAGTTGAGGGGCACCGAGCTGGTCTGGATTCCCGCCGGGTTGCTGGAGGAGGATTTCGATGCGGTGGTGAATGTCCATCTTCACCTCAACTCAGCTGCGAAGTGGGAACGCGATTCTGAGAACTGCGTCCGGCTGGGCGCTGGCCCTGAGAGTCTGGATGCCCTGAATCAAGCGCTCAACTGCACATAAGCCTGACCAAGCAGTGACCTGTCAGTAGACTGACAGTCTGATCTCATAAATGCCGCCAACCAATCAAAAGGAGCCCCCCCCAGTGCCTGAATTGAAAACCCTCGGTCTGTTTGTCGTCACCGCCCTGGCCGAGATCGTTGGCTGTTACCTGCCCTACCTCTGGCTTCGGGAGGGCAAAAGCATTTGGCTGCTCGTGCCCGGCGCCCTCAGCCTCGCGCTCTTCGCCTGGCTGTTGTCGCTTCATCCGACAGCGGCTGGGCGGGTGTATGCGGCTTATGGCGGAGTCTACGTCTTTATGGCGATACTGTGGCTCTGGGCGGTTGACGGTATCCGGCCTACCGGCTGGGACATCCTTGGCTCGGCCGTGGCCCTGCTGGGTATGGCGATCATCATGTTTGCGCCGAGAAGCAGCTAAGCTGGTTCATACCCAAAATAAAACCTGCTGTCGATTTTGCGGTGCTCCACACGACTACTGGTTGCAAGAACGCAAACCAGGAGGATGGACTCATGCGAAAAGTGATTGTTGGCGCCATGGTGTCGCTGGATGGCGTGATGCAAGCCCCCGGCGGCCCTGAAGAAGATCCTACCGGCGGATTCGGCTACGGCGGCTGGGTTGCCCCGATAGTGGACGAGGTATTTGGCGAAGAGATTGACCGCATGTTCGGTCAGCCCTTCGACCTGCTGCTCGGGCGCAAGACCTATGAGATTTTTGCCGCCCACTGGCCCTACGCCGAGGACGGACCAGACGATTCGATCGCCAAGACCTTCAATTCGATCAACAAGTACGTTGCCACCCGCAAAGGCCTGGATCTGACCTGGCAGGGCTCGGTGGCCCTCAATGACGCGGCGGCCGATATTGCGAGGCTGAAGCAGGAGGATGGTCCTGCGCTGGTCACGCAAGGCAGTTCGGATCTGCTGCAGACGCTGTTTGCCAACGACCTCGTCGATCAGATCAATGTCTTCACCTTCCCGGTCGTACTCGGCCACGGCAAGAAGCTGTTTGGCAATGGCACCAAACCAGCCGCATTCAAGCTGGCCGCCAGCCGTATTTCACCAAGCGGCATCGTCATCGGGCGCTATGTGCGCGATGGCAAGGTGGCAACCGGTGACTTTGCCATGGACCCGCCTACTCCGGCGGAAATCGCTCGCCGGGACAAGATGCGGCAGGAGGGCTAACGCGATGGAACATGCAAAGAATACCATTTGTCTCTGGTTCAACGGCGGCGCCGAAGAGGCGGCCCGCTTTTATGCGAAAACTTTTCCCGATTCATCGGTAGGCAGAATTCTCCGCGCTCCGGGAGACTTTCCATCCGGCAAGAAAGGCGATGTGCTGACCGTGCAGTTCACCGTGCTGGGCATCCCCTGCCTCGGGCTCAACGGCGGCCCTGCCTTTACCCACGATGAGGCCTTTTCCTTCCAGGTTGCCACCTATGATCAGAAGGAGACGGACCGCTACTGGAACGCAATTGTCGGAAACGGCGGCGAAGAAAGCGCCTGCGGCTGGTGCCGGGACAAATGGGGCATCTCATGGCAGATTACGCCGGTGGCTCTGACCGAAGCTATCGCCGACCCGGATCCCGCAGCGGCAAAGCGCGCGTTTGATGCCATGATGGAGATGGGGAAGATCGATATTGCGGCCATTGAAGCGGCACGCCGGGGTTAATGACGGTCACCGCAACAACAGGTCTCAGATGCGAGGAACTCAGGAAATGAGCGAGTTACTGGAGTTTGGAAAAAAGATACTGAAGAACCAACCCTTCAGCGCCCTGCTCGGCACCGAACTGGAGGTCATCGAGCCCGGAACCGCCGTTCTCTCGCTTGCCATCAGGCCGGACTTGAGACAGCAGCACGGCTTTGTGCATGGAGGCGTTGTCAGTTACCTGGCTGACAACGCACTGACCTATGCAGGGGGCTCTGTCCTAGGCGATTCGGTGACCTCTGAATACAAGATCAATTACCTCCGCCCTGCGATCGGGGACAAGCTAGCCGCCAAGGCCACAGTCCTTTCGTCGGGAAGGAACCAGGCAGTCTGCCAGTGCACCGTTATCGCGAATGGCGATGCCGGTGAGCGCACGGTTGCGGTTGCCCAGGGCACGATCAACAAGGTTGACCGGTAATCGAGCATCTCGCCCTGTACAAAAGTTGATCGTAATAGCGGCAGCAGGAGCCAACTCGTACTATTTTCAAGTGAGTGACCAGAGGAACGATTGCTCTCTGGTCCCCCATACACGCAGGGAGCTCATTTCATATGAATAACTTACCCGATGTCGGAGAAAGGATCAGTGCCGGCGAGTCCGCCAGCATTGAAAACACCCATACCGCCAAACTCTCGATCAGTCTGTTCTGTGGTGACGCCTGTCGGGTCGATATTGACCTGGGGCCTGGTCAGGTTCTGGAGTTTACGGCCGGCAATTCAGACGCAAAGGTTGTCCTTCACCATGGTGATCCTGCTAACCTACTGATCATCAAGCCGGAATCTGCATCCTGAAGGTGAACGCAGCAAGCGCATTCGGGGTGCCCGGATCACGAAGGTGAAGCAAGACCAGGGCAGTACAGACAGGAACCGAAACGGACCGAAAGCCTGAAATTTTTATAGGGCGGAGGCGGCATGAAGTTTCCTTCGAGTACAGCATTCGCGATTTTCGGGGCGGCGCTGATCGCCATCAGTTATGGGCTCGCGCGCTTTGCCTTCGGTTTGTTTGTGCCGCCGATCCGATCCGAGCTGGAGCTGTCGGCAGAAGTCATCGGTATCATCGGTGCCCTGCCCCTCATCAGTTTTCTGTTTGCCACAATGGTCGCGCCCTCCGCGGCCGACCGTCTCGGTGCCCGCAACACAGCGGTGATTTCGGGCTGTTTTGGTGCCGCAGGCCTGACACTGATCAGCCAGTCCGCGGGGGCGCTGTCCCTCGGCATGGGTGTGTTCGCCTGTGGCATCTGTACCGGCCTGATGATGCCGGCGCTTACCGCCGCCATGCAGGCCTTGGTGAAACGTTCACTGCATGGCCGCGTGAGTTCGGTCATGAATGCCGGAACCAGCATTGGTGTCGCCGTTGCGGTACCCGCGGTATTGTTTCTGACCGGCGCCTGGCGCTATGCGTACCTTTCATTTGCCATCCTGGCCGCTATCGGGGTGGTTGCCACCTGGTTTTTCATTCCCTCGGTGTCTCGGGTGACACCGTCGAACGCCGCACCGCCGCCTCCGATCAGCGCCCTGCAGTGGGCGCGCCTGATTCGGCTCGCGCTTTTTGCTTTCGTGATGGGTTTTGTTTCCGCCGCCTACTGGATTTTCGCACCGGATCTGGTGGTCAATCTGGGCGCCCTGTCGTCCGACGCAACCGGCTGGCTGTGGCTGGGCGTGGGCATTGCGGGTCTCGGGGGCGCCGTGGTGGCGGATCTGGCAGATCGAAACAACCCGCCCATCACCCAGGCCCTGATGCTGATGATGCTGGCTGCAAGCCTGGCCTTGCTGGCCGCCAGCCCCGATCGGCTGGCCATCGCGATATTCTCCGCGCTGGTCTTCGGCCTGGCTTATATGAGCCTGACAGGGCTTTATCTGATGACCGGCATCCGCCTGTTGCCGGGCCGGCTGTCCATGGGGCCGGTTCTGCCTTTCATGGCCGTCTCACTCGGGCAGGCAACCGGCTCGCCCGTGGTGGGTATGCTGGTGAATGAATTCGGTTATGGCGATGCCTTTGCCATATTCGCCGCCACCGGCATTCTGGCGGCGATGTTGTCGCCATTTTATCCGCGCTCTATTGATGATGGGTCCGAGGAAGAGGATGAAACCGGCCTTCAGGCTGCTTATGATAACCAGCTTCAGCTCGAGGAAGATGAATCGATGAAAGTGAAAGGTCCGACCGTATGAAGACCATTGGCCTGCTGGGCGGGATGAGCTGGGAATCGACCCAGACCTATTATTGGCTGCTCAATGAGCACGTAAAAGCACGCCTCGGCGGGCTGCATTCTGCAAAGCTCATTCTTTACAGCGTAGATTTTGCCGAGATCGAGGCGCTCCAGCACCAGGGCAACTGGGCCGGGACAGCGGACATCCTGTCCCGGGCCGCCCGTGCGGTTGAACAGGCCGGGGCGGAGTTTCTGGTGATCGGCACCAACACCATGCACAAGGTGGCACCGGAGATTGAACAGGCCAGTGGGATTCCCCTGCTTCATATTGCCGATGCAACGGGCCGAGTTCTGAAGCGGGATGGTGTTTCCAACGTGGGATTGCTGGGTACGCGTTTCACCATGGAGCAGGACTTTTACCGGGAACGCCTGGAGCAGGCCGGAATCCGGGTGATCGTTCCGGATGAGCCGGAGCGGGAAATGATTCACCGGGTCATCTACGAGGAGCTGTGCCAGGGTGCAATCAACGATTCGTCAAAACAGGCGTACCTGGAGATCGTCGCGGCCCTCGCCGAACGGGGCGCGGAGGCGGTCATCCTCGGCTGCACCGAGATCGGGCTGCTGATCCAGCAAGCAGACACGCCGGTCGCCCTCTACGACACCACAGAAATCCATGCCGCTCAGGCCGTTGAGAAGGCGCTTGATACTTGATTGAGGCTTACCCATGCACCTTCCCTTCTGGCTGACCACGGCCCTGCTGTTCCCGGTATTGCTATACCAGGGCAAACGTGCCCGGCGGGACACGCCACGACTCCCGGAAGCCCAAGGCGCCCCCGGCGGCCAATACGGCGAAGGCGCGCCGGTGTTCCGGGTGCTGGTTATCGGCGAATCCACGGCAGCCGGTGTGGGTGTGACCATCCATGACCAGGGCCTCGCCAGCCAGTTGGCGTCGCAGTTGCACGAGCGCTCCGGTCAGACCATCGCCTGGCATACCTTCGGACTGAACGGCATTCGTCTGGGCGAGCTGAACGAGAAGCTGGCAAATGCAGATCTTCCGGAAGCCGATGTGGTGTTGCTCAGCATGGGCGTTAACGACACCACCGGGTTCACCCCGAGGTTCCGGTTCCGCCAGCAGCTGTGGGTCCTTCGCGACCTGCTCGCTCAAAGCTATCCGTCACCAGTCTATCTACTGAGCGTACCTCCGATGCATCTGTTTACCGCATTGCCCTCACCCCTCAGGCATGTCATGGGTTGGCGGGCGCGGCAGCTGGACCGGCTGTACCAGGAACTGGCGCACCAGGCGCCGGACGAATTCCGCTATCTGACCTACCCGACCATCACCGACACTTCGATGCTGGCGAATGATGGCTATCATCCGAGTGAGAAGGGTTACCGTGCGATTGCAGAAGCGCTGGCCAGCGGAAACTGGCTACCTGACCACGGTCGATCCCACGAAAAGGTCGCCTGAAGCGTACGCTGGCTTCAGTCAAGGACTCCAAATACGTCGATATTCTTTACAGTTCCTCACTCGTGGATAGCGACCCTGAACTGGCGAGGTCTGTTTTCAGTAAACATCTTATTCCGTGGCTTTCATCTTGCTTTCAACCACCTTCTGGCAGGCGTGTCGGGTACTGACAGAGGGTTTGATTATGACCTGGATAGCAAAGGGAGCTGGAATCCTGGCTCTGGCAGTAACCATAGGGGGATGCGGAGGCTCTTCATCCAATGATTCAAGCGAAAGCGAGGCCACCGGCGATGAGCTGGTGACTTTGTCCGGGCGCGCCGCAGTTGGTGCACCGATCGCAAATACCACAATTGATGCCCGATGCGAAGGTGGAACGGGTTTTACAGAGAATGTTGAAACGGACGCTTCCGGCGGTTTCAGCGGGCAAGTTGCGTCTTCAGCTCTACCATGTGCCCTGAGGGTGAATGCTGGCACTGAGTACGAAATGCTGCACAGCTACGCAAGCTCAGCGGGCACCGTCAACATCACTCCATTCACGGATTTGATTATCGCCCTGGCATCTGCACGAGACCCGGAAATCTGGTTTCAGCAGGAAGATTATGCCGTCGTCACTGACAACCTGAATCAAGCAAAAAGCGAGTTCCTTCAAGCGCTGATCCAAGCAAGCTACGACATTCCGGCTGATGATTTCGATCCTTTCCATTCCAGTTTCGCCATAGGTGACGCAGTCGACCGACTACTCGATGCCTTCTCGCAAGCTGCAAGAGACCTTGTGAATATTGCGTTCTATCAGGAGCTTGTCGACCTAATTTCTAGCGGTAACCTTGAGTCTATTCCTCCCGCACCCCAGATTCCGGGTGATGGCGGTTCAGGTGGCGGTGATGGCGATGGCGATACTGGAGGCGGAGACGGAGGCTCTACCGATCAGGCCTGTTACACCCCGCAAACTCGGCCACCAGGAACTATTATTGAGTTCCAGCAACAGTTTTACGATACCGTGACCGGCGAGCCTTTCGGAATTATGGAATTCAGACAGGAACTGCTTGGACCGGTTGAATTCCGTGGGGAAGATACCTTGGGGATTTTTGTTCAAGATCTGAGCTTTGATCCAAATGATCCAGGATCAACAACATACGTTTCTTTGGATAGCTCCGCGATGCTTGAACGGACTCATGGTTCCACAAGCGTGGACTCAGTGACAGGCGGGGATACCACAAGCTGGTACGAACCAACCTTCAATTTCCCTTATGGACTTACTCCTGGTGAGTCCTACAGTCAGTCTGTCTCGATGTATATGTCAACTGACGGCGGTCCAGAAACGTTTTTACTACAGTTGGAGTCCACCATTGAATATATAGGAAACGAAACGATTACAGTGCCAGCAGGAACTTTTGAAGCCTGTAAATTTGTAGCTACTACTACTAGTAGTGACTCGACCCAAACCAACAGTTCAACGGCAGCAAGTTGGTACAATGTCGGGGATGGGATTCCGCTTCGCACCGCCATCGTGACAGAGAGCGGCGAAGTAACAGAGGTCGAACTGATAAGCCTCTCAATCGATGGAGTTCAGCAGTTACCCTGAATATGGTCGAAGCCAGCAATAGCTGAGAAAAACCAGCCCTATCAGATGAAACGGTAGGGCTGTTTTTTTTCACTAAAGTTTATTCGTCCAGATATTCTGGAATTACCTTATTTCATCTTGAACATCAGCCCAAACGCCGCATAATCGAGTAAGTTTCTCAACCAAAAACGGCAGCTTCATGAGCAAAGACTACTTCGCCCACAAGGCAGACACCTACGAGCAGAACCGCGATCGCGTTGATAACGTCACCAACATCGCCAACACCATTCTGGAAAAGGCGCACATTGAGCCCTCCATGCACCTGATGGATTTCGGCTCCGGAACCGGGCTGTTGCTGGAAAGGATCGCGCCTCACGTGAAGAAAATCACGGCGGTGGATATTTCCCCTTCCATGAACCGCCAGCTCTCTGAAAAGCGGGCTTCACTGAACTGTGAGCTGGAGATCAAGGAGATTGATCTGGAAAAACAGTCAATCGACGAGCGCTTCGACGGCATCATCTCCTCCATGACCATGCACCACGTCAGGGATATTGATGCCATGTTCCGACGGTTCCGGGAGCTGCTGAAGCCGGGTGGCTTTATCGCCATTTCCGATCTGGACAAGGAAGATGGCACCTTCCATAGTGAAGACACCGGCGTTTTCCATTTTGGTTTTGAGCGGAATGAAATCGCCCGTGCTGCTGAAAAGGCAGGTTTCTCCAGGGTTGAAGTAGTGTCCGCCAGCGCCATCGAAAAAGAAGATCGGAGCTATCCGGTGTTCTTGCTGACTGCGAGCGCCAATTCAGATGAAAACAGCCACCAGTAAAAGCAAACCCATATTCTGGCGAGACGCCCGCCTGCCCCATGTGGAGCTGCGCAAGGTCGCCGACGGTCGCAAGGTTTGCTATGCCCCGCACACTCACACCCAGTGGTCGATGGGCGCCATAACCGGAGGCAAGAGTACATTTCAGTACCGGGATGATCATTACCGTGTCCAGGCGGGGGATCTCGTGCTGATGAATCCCGAGTGGGTCCATACCTGCAATCCCATCGACAATCAGCCGTGGGCGTATCTGATGTTATATGTGGATACGACGTGGCTGACAGACCTGCGGTTCCGGGCGGGACTGCTCCCGGAACCGTGGTGGCAGGACATCTCCACTGCAGTGATATCGGATCCCGCCTGGTTTGAACGTTACTGCCAGTTGGCCGAATGTCTGCTGGAACCGGGGCATGAGTTGCTTGAGAAGCAATCGAAGCTTGTGGAATTTCTTTCAGACCTGATGCATGAACTGGCGAGCCAACCCGTCGCAACAGCACCAAAGACTCCAGAGATTCTCGCTGACCTCGCCCGCTATCTGGACGACCACGCAACGGATGATGTTTCGCTGGACACCCTTTGCGAGCTGTCCGGGTTCAGCCCGGGCCATCTGATCCGGGCGTTCAAACAACATTTCGGACTCACGCCCCACGCCTATCTGGTGAACCGTCGCGTGCAACTGGGGCGCCATGAACTCAAGAACGGTTCCGCCATTGCCGAGGCAGCCCTGAACGCGGGCTTCGCCGACCAACCGCATTTCCAGCGTGTCTTCAAACGGCTGATGGCAGCAACGCCAAACCAGTACCGGCGCGCTTCAGCCGATCACAAGGTACAGACAGCTCGCCGCGAGCAGTAAAGCCAGCATCCGGTTTACAGTTACCAACACCAAGGGCCGTTGAACCTGTTTCCGGAGAAAGGCACCCGCATAAACCCAGCACGCCAGGGAGAGCCAGCAAATCGGCAGGTACACCGAGGCGAACAACAGCACCTGGGGCCAGTCATTAGCGCTCGTATAGGCGCCGATGCCGGAAGCCGAGGCCAACCAGGCCTTGGGATTGAGCCACTGCATCAACGCCCCGGTCCCGAAGCCGGGTGCCTTTTCCGCCGCAGTCTCGGGCAAGTGGCCGCTATCGAGGGCCAGTTTCACACTCAGATAGAGCAGAAATGCCACGCCCGCCCACCTCAGAAATGCCTCAAAGGCCGGCACCAGGGTCAGAAGGGAGTAAAGTCCCAGCCCAACGGAGATGAACAGTGCGATAAAGCCGATGGTGGCACCGCTTACGAAGATCAGCCCCCGCGAAACGGGGTAACGGGTTCCGCTGCTGAGGCATACCAGGTTAACTGGCCCCGGCGATATGGATGCGGCCAGGGCAAAGGCGGACATGGGCAGGATCAGTGAAAGGCTCATTGGAAAGGGTCTCCGTTCAGGTCATGGAGAAAGTCTGTCCCAAACGGTGCTCGTGGTATTGAACAAAATTGCGGATGCACGCTAGTAGGGAATGAATTCCTCCTCATCGCCCACGACTTTCGCAAACCGCTCTGCCCGCCAGTCATCCTTCCCCTGCTCGATCCGCTCCTTCCTGGACGACACAAAGTTCCACTCGATATAGCGCCGGCCCACGGGCTCACCGCCAATCAGGGCAATGCGGGTGTCTTCCGCCGCGGTGATACAAACACCAGGCTCAGGCGCAAACACGGTCATGCTGTGGGTTGGTAATTCCGAGCCATGCGCCTTGAGCGACCCGCTCGCCACATAGACTGCCCGCTCAGGGGCATCGGGCAACTCCAGAGTCTGGCCGGCCTTCAGGGTAGCCTCCAGGTAGAGGGTTTCACTGAGGCTGCGCACCGGCGAGGTCAGGCCATAGGCGCTGCCAATCATCACCCGGACGGGGACACCGTTGATATCAGTCGCCGGGATATCGTCACTGGGGTAATGATGGAACGCCGGGTCGGTCTCCTCGTGTTCCTCCGGCAGTGCCAGCCACAATTGCAGGCCGTGCAGTCTGTGGTCTGTCGCCGTGACTTCGGGGCGTTCCCGTTCGGAATGGGCGATGCCCCGGCCGGCAACCATCAGGTTGATATCGCCGGGCCGGATCGGCTGGCAACTGCCCACGGAATCCCGGTGCAGTATCTCGCCCTCGAAGAGGTAGGTCACCGTGGCGATACCGATGTGCGGATGAGGACGAACGTTGATGCCTTCGCCCGCGGGAAAATCCGCCGGCCCCATTTCATCAAAGAAGATCCAGGGCCCGACCATTCTCTGCTTCGCCGTTGGCAGCAGTCGGCGCACCGAGAACCCGCCCAGCTCTGCGACACGGGGGCTCAGGATCTTCTGGATGGCGCTGCATGGCGCTTCGATAGCATCGCATTGCTGCTCTGCGTACTTCAGGGAGTTACTCATGGCACCGCTCCGGTGGACTTGATTTCCTAATGTTGGCCCACCGGAGGATCATTGGGCAACCGAGTTGTCAGAAACGCCCGCGAATCTTCTCAATCACGCTCTGAATTCGGTCCTTGGCGTCGTTCAGGGTGTTACTGTCCCCAAGCACCTCACGGACGGCATTGAGCTGTTGCTCGAACAAGCCGTGCTTTTCCACGTCCCCACTGTCCTCGTCCTGCCCCAGTGGCAGTATGTGCCGGAAGTAAGTCCCTCCCAATACCCGCCGAAGCAGGCCCTCGCCGAGGAAAGGTTCGTCGTTGTTGAGAGTGCGGGTGGCGCGCAACAGGCGGCGGATGTCGTACTGGCCGGGATAGATATCCGGTACCTGCTTGGGAATTTCCAGCAAGCTGTAGACTCCGACCCGTGCCGTCCGCACCGAGCTTTCCAGGGTGAAAACCACGTCGTTCGGGGTTTCCACGAACTGCCCCATCAGGGCAAGGTTGGTGCAGCCTTCCGGAACGATCTCGGGGCGGTCGCCCTGGGCCCTCGGCATAAACTGGGAGGTGATGTAGGGCATCAGGGCAATCCGGGTTTTGGTGGCCGCGATGACGTCGTCCACCTGATCGATCAGGCCCAGGTGATAGCAGAGTTCCGTCAGCACTTCCTGACCGGTGCATTCCGGCATGGGCTTTTTGACGTAATCGCCGGGCTTGTCCATGAGCAGGGCATATACCCACAGCACGATCACGTCATCCGGCTGATCGGGGAAATGCGGCTGGCGATTGCAGGTGAAGCTCATCAGCCAGGATGAGTCGGTGAAGGTGATGATGCCACCGGTAGCGGTAAACCCGGAATACGGGTCGTTCACCGAGAGCTCCTTGAGCTTGTCCATCAGGGGTGATGGCTTGCAGGTCAGCGTCACCGATTCCCAGGTGGATTGCGGCACGTTGCCACAGAACTTCTCGGGCCGGCCAAACCCCTCGGACTGGCTGGCCAGGTTCTTCCACAGCTGCCAGCCCGAAGCCTCGCCCGGTTCCTTCTTGTCATTCAGTACCGGTGCGGTCTCGTCATCCCCATAGGCGGTATCTTCGGTCATCGAGCCGGTGGTAACGAACACCAGGTCCCGTTTGCGCACCCGGATGGTTTTCTCACCCTGCTCGGTCTCGCACTCGATCCCGGTAACCGTGCGCTGGCCTCCCCTGGTACTGAATTTCAGGTTCGAAACGATGGTGTCGTACTGGATCTTCACGCCCTGCTCTTTGAGCCAGTTCATCAGCGGGCGGACGAAGCTGTCGTACTGGTTGTAGCGGGGGAAGACCAGCGAGGTCATGTCGTTGAGCCCGTCCATGAGATGCAGGAAACGATGCATGTAGAGCTTCATTTCCAGTACCGAATGCCAGTTCTGGAAGGCGAACATGGTGCGCCAGAAGGTCCAGAAATTGGTTTCCAGGAAGCCCTCGCTGAACCACTGTTCGACGGTGACGTCGTCCAGGTCCTCCTTGCGGGCCAGCAGCAAGCGGATAACCTCCAGCTGCTGCTTGCGGCTCAGCCCCATAGTGGAGAAATCCGCGACCTGCCCCTGGTTTTCCAGCAGGCGGGCTTTTGACCAGTTCTTGTCCGGATCGTTGACCAGGCGGTACTCGTCGAGCACGGTAAACGGCTCCGGCAGCTCCAGGGCCGGAATCTCGGAGAACACATCCCAGAAGTTCTGGTAGGTCATCTCCATTTCACGACCACCGCGGACGATATAGCCTTCCTCGGCATTGCCTGCTCCATCCAGGGAGCCACCCTCGATCGATCCTTCTTCGAGAAACACAATGTTCTCAGCGGGCATGTGGCCATCGCGAATCAGAAAGAAAGCCGCCGCCATGCCGGCAATGCCACTGCCGATAATGTAGGCGCGGCGGTCTTCTATGCCCTCGGTAGGCAGTGGCCGGTGATTGACGTAGGTGCCGTGCAAGTCTGCCGGAGGAAGTGGGGTATCGATCCCGTTATGCAGGTGCGTGGCGGTAGCATCCGGAGATGCATTCACGCCACGGGCTTTCAGGGCGCGAATGTGGGCGTCGAGGCTGGGATCTGGAACTGTCCGTTTCTTTGAGTCGGTCACGCTGACTTCTCCTTTGTGATAATGGCTATCCCTATGGTGAATCTCATAAGCTTAATTGACGGATGACACACATCAACTCGATGTCAGTTATCAAAAAACGGTAATCTGTTAACCCAATCCCCGAGACAGGAGTACCCGGCGTGTCCGATTCCGAACAGTTCGCCAGCGATAACTACAGTGGTGTTTGCCCCCAGGCCTGGGCTGCCATGGAGCAGGCGAACCGGATGGACGAACCCGCCTACGGGGAGGACAGCTGGACCCAGCGGGCCGCGGATGGCCTGCGTGCGTTGTTCGATACCGACTGCGATGTGTATTTCGTCTTCAACGGCACCGCCGCCAACTCGCTGGCCCTGGCCTCCATCGGGCAGTCCTTTCACAGTGTGATCTGCCATGAGCTGGCACACGTCGAGACCGATGAATGCGGTGGCCCGGAATACGCCTCCAACGGTGCCAAACTGCTCCTCGGCGAGGGGCCGGATGGCAAACTGACGCCGGAGAGCATAGAGCACCTGGTGACCAAGCGCACGGACATCCATTACCCGAAGCCCAAGGCCCTGAGCCTGACCCAGGCCACGGAAGTGGGTACGGTCTATACCCCGGAGGAACTGAAAGCCATCCGTGCCGTGGCAGACAAGCACCGGCTGAACATTCACATGGATGGTGCCCGCTTCGCCAATGCCGTGGCGGCGCTGGATGTGCACCCTTCCGAGATCACCTGGAAAGCCGGCGTGGATGTGTTGTGCTTCTCCGGCACCAAGAACGGGCTGGCCCTCGGTGAAGCCGTGGTGTTCTTCAACCG
The DNA here is from genome assembly GCF_003315345.1 of Marinobacter pelagius. Lineage (GTDB taxonomy): Bacteria > Pseudomonadota > Gammaproteobacteria > Pseudomonadales > Oleiphilaceae > Marinobacter > Marinobacter pelagius_A. Next base: position 187,499 of record NZ_QNRO01000006.1, on the reverse strand, counting down.
GGACCTCGCCGAGGACTTCGAGTGGCGCTGCAAGCAGGCCGGGCAGCTGGCCTCCAAGATGCGGTATATTTCCGCCCCCTGGTGCGGGCTACTGGAGAACGAGGTCTGGCTGGCCAACGCCCGCCACGCCAATGCCTGCGCCGCGCGACTGGAAAAGGGCCTGGCCGGGTTGCCGGGGGTGAGCCTGCGCTACCCGAGACAGGTGAACGGAGTGTTCGTAGAGATGCCGGAACCGGTCCAGGCCGCACTGCGAGCAAAGGGCTGGCGCTTCTACAACTTCATTGGCGGCTGTGCCCGGCTGATGTGCTCCTGGTCCACCAGTGAGGCCCAGGTGGACCGTTTCCTGGCAGATTTGCGGGAATTGGTGGGCTGATTTCGGCCATTCCGACGTTGAATAAAAACTGAATGAATCTGGAGAACCTGTCTTGAACGTTCAGGACTGCTTTGTTGATGTACCCGGGGGTGAGCTGTTCGTTCGCTCCTGGACCCCAGCCGGCACCGAAGACCGCCCGCCCATGGTGCTGCTTCATGACTCCCTTGGGAGCGTGAAACTCTGGCGGGATTTTCCCGAGGCGTTGGCGCGCCGGCTTGAGCGGCCGGTGATTGCCTACGATCGCCTGGGTTTCGGCCAGTCTTCCCCGCGTGAAGGGCTGCCTTCCCAACGCTTTATCGAAGAAGAGGCGGAGATTTATTTTCCGGCCCTGAGGGAAGCCCTGGGCTTTACAAAGTTCCTGCTCTTCGGCCACAGCGTAGGCGGCGCCATGGCGATCATAATTGCCGGCCGGTTTGGTGAGGCCTGCGAGCTGGTCATTACCGAGGCCTCCCAGGCCTTTGTGGAGGAACACACCCTGAACGGCATCCGGGCCGCCAAAGTCCAGTTCCAGAAACCGGGACAGATGGACAAACTGGCCCGCTACCACGGCGACAAGGCCCGGTGGGTGCTGGAGGCCTGGACCGAAGTCTGGCTGGACCCGAGCTTCCACCACTGGAACCTGGAGCCTTTCCTGCCGCGGGTGCGCTGCCCTGTGCTGGCCCTTCACGGCGACCACGATGAGTTCGGTACCCTGGAGTTTCCCCGGCGTATTGCCGAAGGGGTTAAGGGGCCCTCTGCCAAGGGCATCCTCGAGAACTGCGGCCATGTTCCCCATCGGGAGCAGCAGCCGAAAGTTCTTGGGACCGTTGCCGCCTTCGTGACAGAGCATCTGGCGAAATAAACGGAATCCCGCCCATTGGCGGGATTTGCCTTCTTCAGCCACACTTTCCCCCGTATTGGTCCGATCAACACCCGGCCAACGTACTCCCCTGTAGCCTTAATTCATTCAACGGTTCAGGAGCCTGTACCATGGGAAAGCCAGTCATTGCCGACAACAAGCCCACCAAGGTCAAGCTGGAGAAAGGCGAGGAATATCTGTTCTGCGCCTGCGGCCGGTCGGATGATCAGCCGTTCTGCGATGGCTCCCACGCCGGAACCGGCATCACGCCTCAGAAATTCGTGGCGGAAGATAATGAAGAAGCGGTGCTGTGCCAGTGCAAACAGACCGCCAACCCACCCTATTGCGACGGCACCCACCAGCAATTCAGTGATGATCTGGTGGGCAAGGAAGCACCAGAAATCTCCGGCGATTCCGAGGAATCCGGCAAGTCCGGAAAACAGGACAAGGCCCCCAAGGCCAAAGCCACCAAAGAAGAGCCCACTGTGGAGTTCATTCATCAGCTTGCGCGAGAAGGCCTGGAAAGTATGGGTCACCACGGTCCGGTCACCGCCATGGGCGTGCCGCGCCATACCCTGCCCCACTGGGACGACCTGCAAATCATGGTGGCCCAGATGGCCAACAAGCCCCTGATGGAGGACGTGGACGTAGCCACGGAGCTGGTGGTGGGCCCGGAAGCGAAGAAGCCGCTGACGTTGAGCATGCCCCTGCTGGTTTCAGACATGAGCTTTGGCGCTTTGTCCGAGGAAGCCAAGATTGCCCTGGCACGGGGTGCGGAGTTGGCCGGCACCGGCATCTGCTCCGGCGAAGGCGGCATGTTGCCGGAGGAGCAGGAAGAGAACTCCCGGTACTTCTACGAACTGGCCAGTGCCAAATTCGGGTATGAGGAAGACCTGCTCAAAAAAGTCCAGAGCTTCCATTTCAAAGGCGGTCAAGGGGCGAAAACCGGCACCGGTGGCCACCTGCCCGCCAACAAGAATACCGGCCGGATCTCCGAGGTGCGGGGGATTCCCGAGGGTGAGCCGGCGGTGTCGCCGCCCACGTTCGAAGATCTGAGTTCGGTTCAGGATTTCCGGGACTTCGCCGGTCGGGTCCGGGAGATTACCGGCGGCATTCCGGTGGGCTTCAAGCTCAGCGCCAACCACATCGAGCGGGATATCCAGTTTGCCCTGGATGCCGGCGCCGATTACATCATCCTGGATGGCCGTGGTGGTGGCACCGGTGCAGCGCCGGAAATTTTCCGGGACCACATCAGTGTGCCCACCATTCCTGCCCTCGCCCGGGCACGCCGTTACCTGGATAACCATGGCGCCAGCGGTCGCGTCACCCTGATTGTCACCGGTGGCCTTCGTGTGCCAATGGACTTTGTGAAGGCCCTGGCCCTGGGCGCGGATGGTATCGCCGTCGCCAATAGCGCCATGCAATCCATCGGGTGTGTTGCCGCGCGTATCTGCAACACCAACAACTGCCCGGCCGGCATCGCCACCCAGAAAAAGGATCTGCGCCAGCGCCTGGACGCAGACAAGTCCGCCCATCAGCTGAAGAACTTCCTGCAGGGCTCTGTGTCCCTGATGCAGGTGATGGCCCGGGCCTGCGGCCATGACAGCCTTGGCAAGTTCTCCATTGACGACCTTTCCACCTGGAACCGGGATATGGCGCTGCTCAGTGGCGTGCGGTACGCTGGGGTACTGGATCCTTCCACCTGATCAGAGGAGGTGCCCCGTGATCCGTTACGCCATTGACCGCTGCAACCTGGGCTGGGTCCTTGCCGGCGCCGACAACAACGGCCTTTGCACCATCGAGCTGGGCGACGATCCCGATTCCCTGCATTCTGCGCTAGAGATCCGCTTCCCGGATGCCATACTGGCGCCAGCCACCGACGACCTTGATGGCATGTTGCCGAAGGTGGTCCGGTTTATCGACGCGCCACAACAGTCGGGGCTCGACCTGCCCCTTTCTGTCGAGGGCACGGGGTTTCAGAAACGGGTGTGGGAAGCGCTTCAAACCATTCCGCCGGGTGAAACAGTCAGTTACGCCGAACTCGCCAGACAAGTGGGGAACCCGAAGGCGATCCGGGCGGTGGCCGGTGCCTGCGCTGCCAATCGACTGGCCGTGGTCATCCCCTGCCATCGCGTGGTGCGCAGTGACGGCAACCTGAGCGGCTATCGCTGGGGCATAGATCGCAAACGTGCCCTGTTGGAGAGGGAAGCCGCCCCGATTGCTGCGGCCTGACCTGCGCCCCTGTCCGCATATTGCAAATCTGCTGATCCTGCCCACTGTTTGGCGGGATCCCGCCCGTCTTCCTTGATGTCAGTCAATATCCCAATGAATGCGTGTTCATAGGATGGTTCAGGAACCATAACTATAAACAGGAATACAGGGGAGATACCGATGACATTCTGGCCATGGAGTAAAGAGCTTGAAGTCGGAATCGGAGCGATTGATGAGCAACACAAGTGGCTGGTGGATCTGACCAACCAGCTGCATGACGCACTGGAGGGAGGCGCAGATCAGGAGAAAACGAGCGAGATTCTGGAATCCCTCATGGATTACACCATGAACCACTTTATCGTGGAGGAGGATCTGTTCCTGCGTCTGGGCTACCCGGAGACGGACGCCCACAAGGCCGAACACAACAAATTCACCGGCCAGATCATGAGTCTGATCGAACGCCATGAAAACGGCGACTCAGCCGGCGAAGAAACCCTGGAGCTGCTAAAGGACTGGCTGACTCACCACATCCTGAAAGTCGACAAAGCCTACGTGGAGCACTTCCGCGCCCACGGAGTGGGCTGAGTCCGGAGCCCGCTCAGGCGGGCTCCTCTGTTGCCTGCGCCGCCAGGGTCCTCACCCGCTCAAAATCCTCCTCGGTAAATACCCCGTTCACGCCGGAGATGGAGGCCAGCTCCATACCGTGCTTCAGGCCGAGTTTGTAGATTTCCCGCACCTTCTCCCACTCGATGTTCCGGCCCAGTGTGAAGTTCTCGAACCGCCCTTCCAGGGCCAGAACAATTGTCTCCGCCAGGCAGGCATAGGCGATGCCTTTGGGCAGCCCGATGTCTTTCATCTTCGGGTTCCCCGGCAGCTGGATTTCCCCGGATTCGATCACCAGCACATCCGGGCGCTTGGCCACGTCTTCTGCAGGAATATCCAGGGGCCGGGCAACGTCGGTGATCACACAACCGGGCTTCACCTTCATGATGTCCAGGATACGTTTGCCGGCGCCCGAGGTGGCGGTCACGATCATGTCCATATCCGCCAGATCCCGGTTGGTGGTGGCGGCCACATGGACCACCGCGCCCGGGGTTTCCAGTTCAATGCTTTCCTTGAGGGCGAGCAGTTTCGCCGCCTCGGGGGCCACCATGTAGATTTCATCGACCGCCTTGGCCAACAGTCGGGCACAGACCGAGCCAATGGCCCCCGTGGCACCCACCACCATGGCTTTGCCGGCCATCTTGCCACTTTCACCGACATGGACACGGCCCACCTTCTTCGCTGCGTCATGGGCGGCCCAGAGGGCTCCTGAGGCACTGTAGCTGTTACCCGTGGTGATCGGCAATGGCGCCCGCTTGGCCACCGTGATGCCCGCATCCCCTACCACCTTGGTGAACGCGCCGAGCCCCATGATCTGGGCGCCCAGTTTCTTGGCCAGCTTGGCAGCCGCCAGCAACCGGCTGTAGGTGAATTCCGGGCCATGGGCCATGATCTCCCGGGGCGTGCCACCCACGGTGATTAGCCAGCCTTCCACTTCGTCGCCGGTGGGTGAGCGGATACCGGAAACCTTTGAGTAGACGAACGGTGGTGTGTAGGCAATCGCCTTTTCCACCAAGTCCATCACTTTGGGCGGCGACACACTGGCCACCCAGTCCAGGGGCGGAGTCTTGGTCAGGTACTGCTGAGACAACGGGTGAATCACGAAGGCAAACCGGTTTACCCGCCGGTAGCCGTTCGGGTACAGGATCCGCGGTTCAATACCCAGGCTCTGGATGACCTCCAGGAAGTCGTCCGCACCCAGTTGCTCCGGCGTGCGTGACAGGGCGGCGCTGATCATCGCCTCCATCACGTTCACACCGATGGGACGACCCTCCAGCCAGGGGCTGTAGTCCACCACCATGGCCACGCGCCGAGAGCGCATCCAGTCCAACACCGAGTCGGTAACCCGAGAGGTGATGATGGTTTTGCCGTCCAGCTCCTTCTCGGTGAAGCTTTCAAGGTCACCAATCGCACCCACGATCACATGGGAGTCCCGGACTGCACTGTGCAGGGAGCCGGCCACCAGGTTCTCACCCAGGCGGTACAACGGGCTCTGGTGCAATGCGTTGATGGCTTTGACCGCCATCGGCCGGAACATCAGCGGCGCGGTGAGCCGGGTGTAGGTTTCGAGCTGGACGAGGGAGGTCAGGACCCGCGGCACCCCGAAATCCAGGTAAGGATCCGCGAATTGCAGGTTATCGGTGTGTTCGGACAAGGACCTGGCAATCCGATAGCCAGCCTGGCCGTTCAGGAAGAGCACCCGGGCATTGTCAAAAAAATGCCCCAGTTCAGTCTGGGTGTGGCGAACGGCCCATTCCTGCAGGATGCCGCGCAAGCCGGCGCCCGTGGTGACCGGTTTGTCGGGCACGCAGGCTTCCAGCCTGGCGGTTTCCGGGTGCTCCAGTTGTTCCCTGCCCACCTGGTAGTGGTCGTGAATCATGCTCAGGCCGATGGCATCTGCCTGGGGGTGCACGGACTCCAGGACGGATTCGGCCTTTTCGATGTCGCCGTCCGTGCCGATGCGGATCACCCGGAACGCCTGCCCAAGGAATTCGGTTTCCATCTCGTAATCGTATTCGGACGATCCCTGGCTCACACTCACAACCGTTTTCATAGCGGTCTTCCATCCTTCCTGTCGTTCTTGTAATTAGCCTAATCCAGACTGATTCGGTATGTCTTAGCGTAGGTCAAATTTGCGTCCATCGTACAGGGTCTACAATTACCCGAAACAATCCAAAGGACACCGGTGTTGCCGGTAAAGGAGAACGCAATGAGTATTCAGGAAGAGTTGACCGCAACCATCGCGGACCTGGTCCAGCCAGGTAAAGGCATCCTGGCCGCCGATGAGAGTTCACCCACCATCGCCAAGCGATTCAAGGCGGTGGGCGTGGAATCCACGGAAGGAAAGCGTCGGGAGTACCGGAGCATTATTTTCTCCACCCCTGACCTGGGCAAATACATCAGCGGCGTCATCCTGTATGAGGAAACCCTGGAGCAACTGAGCCTGGAAGATGTGGCCATGCCCAAGCTTCTGGCCAGCCAGGGCATTGTTCCGGGCATCAAGGTGGACAAGGGCAAGGGGCCGCTGGTCAACGCGCCGGGAGATGAGATCACCTATGGCCTGGATGGCCTGGAGTCCCGCCTGGAGGAATACAAGAAGCTGGGCGCCCGGTTCGCCAAGTGGCGGGATGTGTTCCACATCTCCGATACCCTGCCCTCACGGCAGGCGATCAAGGCCAACGCCGAGGTGCTGGCCCGCTACGCGGCGGTGTGCCAGTCCATGGGCATCGTGCCGATTGTCGAGCCGGAAGTGCTGATCGACGGCCACCACAGCATCGAGCGGGCCGGGGAAGTCAGCGAAGCGGTACTCCGGCAGGTGTTCAAGGCGCTGTACCGGCACCATGTGGACCTGGAAACCATGGTACTGAAACCCAGCATGGTCACCCCGGGCAAGGAATCCCCTTCGGCCAGCCCGGAACAGGTGGCAGAACACACACTGATGATTTTCCGGCGCGCGGTACCCGCGGCAGTGCCGGGGATCTTCTTCCTGTCAGGCGGCCAGACGCCGGCGGAGGCCACCGTCAATCTCAATGCCATCAACAGCATGGGTTACCATCCGTGGGAGCTGAGTTTCTCCTACGGACGTGCGCTGCAGGAGCCGGCCCAGCACGCCTGGGCAGGTGATCGGGCCAATGCCGACAAGGCCCAGGCTGCCCTGCACAAACGGGCCAGGCTCAATGGCCTGGCCCGCTCCGGTGATTACTCTCCCGAGATGGAGAATGAAGACTGAGGCGCTTGCCTAGTCGCAGATATCCACGCATTTGCCGTTGCCATTGAACGCCATGGTCCGGCCACTGAGCGGAATGTGCACGGGCACATTCACGGCATCCCGGAAGGCCGCCGTGCGAGTGCCCTCTTTCACTTTGCCGCCTTCGGTGGCCGGCTCATTGGCGTGGGACGGAATCACGGCCCTGGGTTTGATCAGGTCGTTGATAACGTATGCGGCTTCGGCCGGGCCGGTCGTGTAGGTATCCCCGATGTTCATCACCACCAGTTCAGCACCGTAATGGTCAGCCACCACCAGTTTCTGCTCGGCAGTAATGCCGGTATCACCGGACAGGTACACCACTAGCCCGTTGGAGAAGGTCAGCACATAACCGGTGGGCGGCCCGACACTCGCGGACACGCCGGCGGCTTTCAGGTGCTCGGCCAGCGGCCCGGTCAGGAAGGATGGCGACACGCCATTACTGTGAACCGCGGGTACTGTGGTGATCTTTACCCCACCCACTTCTTTGCTGGCACCGAAGCGAACCAGTTGGGATCTGGATTTGTCCGCGCCGGCGGCTTCGAGCTTGGCGGCAAAGAACGCCGGCATTTCACTGCCGGTGACGATGGTGGCCTGCTTCGCGACGGCGATATCCACGGTATTGGACTGCGGCAGGGTAACTACCGGAAACTCCGGTGAGCCGCACGCGCCCCGGTTCACCGCCTCGATGCGGCGATCACCCACGTGGTCACCGTGCATGTGCGACACCAGCACCACGTCGATGTCACCGAGCCGTGGATCGTCGGCGCCGGCCACGGTGCGACCGGCATCATAGAGAATGCGGGTGCCGTTGGGGTCCTCGAACACCATGGCGCGGTCCACCACACAGAACTCGCCGTCATGACTTCCCAGAGGCGTTACCTTCACCTGCCCGTCTCCCTGGGCCTGTGCCAACCCGGCTCCCGCCACGAACAGACCTGCACTTGCGGCGATACCCACAAGGGTCCGCCTGACTATCCCGTTACTCATGAGATCACGTCTCCTCTCCGTTCTTTGTTATTGGTCCGTGTTAGTACGGTCACATTGCCTGTTCGTACCAGTGTAGACCCGCAAACGGACCCGGAAGACGCAAAAAAGCCCCTCAGAAGGGGCTTTCGGGAATCAAGAGTGTAAAAAACGGCGCGTTCAGGCTGCCCGCTCTTTAAGGGCATCGGAGGGTACGGCCTGCTCCAGACACGCCAGCATGGGGGCGACCTCGCGGATCTTGCGGGCCTGTGGCCACAGGTACTCCGCCTCGGCAAAGCCCTGGCGCAGGAAGTTCAGCCATTGCTTGATGCGACCGGTAACGTACCGGTCCTCAAGCCGGGTCTGCAGCGCGGCAGCGTATTCCCGCACCAGTGCCACGGCTTCCAGCCAGGTCATCGGTGTGAAGGTGTCGCCCCGCTGGGAGGCCTTGATCTGAGCGGCCAGATCCGGACGGGCAATCAGCCCGCGACCGATCATCACGTCTTCACAGCCGGAGACTTTGCGGCAACGCCAGTAGTCGTCGACGGTCCATACCTCGCCGTTGGCAATCACATGGGCTTTGACCGCTTCCCGTACCCGCGCAATCTCCTCCCAGTAGGCCGGCGGCTTGTATCCGTCCACCTTGCTGCGGGCGTGAATCACGATCTCGGAGGCGCCGGCGGCTTCCAGGGCCTGACCACAGGCGACGCCCATGGAACGGTCGTCATAGCCCAGGCGCATCTTGGCGGTCACGGGGATTTCAGCCGGCACTGCTTTGCGCACGGCGACGGTGATTTCGTGCATCAGTTCCGGCTCACGCATCAGCACACAGCCGCCCTTGTGCTTGTTCACGGTCTTGGCCGGGCAGCCGAAGTTGATGTCCACCTGGGTCGCGCCCAGCTCGGCCGCTTTCATGCCGTGTCGGCCCATTTGTTCGGGGTCTGATCCGAGCAGCTGTACAGCCACCGGTGTGCCCACCTCGGTCGCGCAGTCTTGAAGCAGTTCCGGTGCGAATTTGTAGAAAATCCGGGGCGGCAGCATGCCGTGGGTCACGCGAATGAATTCGGTCACGCACCGGTCAATCCCGCCGACTTTGGTCAGGGTTTCTCGGATGGGTGCATCGACCAGCCCTTCCATCGGGGCAAGGATGATTCGCATGGAGGCTCCAGCGGTTTGACCAAGAGGGGTAAAGGTTATGGCTGATCAAAAATCAGGCGGAGCGGATTGTAAGGAATTCGGGGGGAACTTGGTAGCCGGGCATCCCGAAACAGGATGCCCGGCCGGTTACTACTGGCTTACTTCTTCACGTCGAAGCGGTCGTTGTTCATGACCTTGGCCCAGGCGGCAACGAAGTCCTTCACGAACTTCTCCTCGTTGTCGTCCTGAGCATATACCTCGGCGTAAGAGCGCAGGATGGAGTTGGAACCGAACACGAGATCAACACGGGTCGCGGTGAACTTGGTGTTGCCGCTCTTGCGATCCACGATGTTGTACGAGTTCTTGCCAGTGGGCTCCCAACGGTTTGCCATGTCGGTGAGGTTCACGAAGAAGTCGTTGGTCAGCTGGCCAACGCGGTCCGTGAACACACCGTGCCTGGTGCCGCCGTGGTTGGTGCCCAGCACCCGCATACCACCGAGCAGGACGGTCATTTCCGGCGCGGTCAGACCCATCAGCTGGGCGCGGTCCAGAAGCATCTCTTCCGGCTTGACCACGTACTCCTTCTTCTGCCAGTTGCGGAAACCATCCGCCAGCGGCTCCAGCGGCTCGAAGGACTCGGCATCGGTCATCTCATCCGTCGCATCGCCACGGCCCTTAAGGAAAGGTACGTGGACGTCATGGCCGGCAGCTTTGGCGGCCTTCTCGACGCCCAGGTTGCCACCGAGCACGATCACATCCGCGATGCTGGCGCCCGTGTCGGCAGAGATCTGCTCGTAGACCTTCAGCACCTTGGCCAGACGATCCGGCTCGTTTCCTTCCCAGTCTTTCTGCGGAGCCAGACGGATACGGGCACCGTTGGCACCGCCGCGCATGTCAGAACCGCGGTAGGTACGGGCGCTGTCCCAGGCGGTGCAGACCAGCTCATTGAGGCTCAGGCCGGCTTCTTCGATCTTCTCCTTGACGACTTCCTCGATGTAGTTGGTCTCGCCCTGGGGAATCGGATCCTGCCAGATCAGGTCTTCAGCGGGCACATCCGGACCAATGTAACGGGACTTCGGACCCATATCCCGGTGAGTCAGCTTGAACCAGGCGCGAGCGAAGCAGTCCTTGAAGTACTCCGGGTCCTTCATGAATTTTTCGCAAATCGGCCGGAAAGTCGGATGCATCTTCATGGCCATATCCGCGTCAGTCATGATCGGGTTATGGCGCTTGGACGGATCCGTCGCATCTACCGGCTTGTGCTCTTCCTTGATATCGATCGGCTCCCACTGGTTGGCACCGGCAGGGCTCTTCTTCAGCTCCCACTCATAGCCGAACAGCAACTCGAAGTAGCCCATATCGAATTGGGTCGGGTTGGTGGTCCAGGCACCTTCGATGCCTGATGTGATCGCATTGGCGGCCTTGCCACCCATGTTCGGGTTGTGCCAGCCAAGCCCTTGCTCGTGTACGTCGGCACCTTCCGGCTCCGGACCGAGGGCTTCTGCATCGCCGTTACCGTGCGTCTTACCAACGGTATGGCCGCCTGCAGTCAGGGCTGCGGTTTCTTCCGCATTCATGGCCATGCGGGCAAAGGTTTCAAGAACCTGGTCACCGCTCTTGATCGGATCAGACTGGCCGTTCACACCTTCCGGGTTCACATAGATCAGACCCATCTGTACGGCAGCCAGCGGGTTTTCCATGGTGTCGGGCTTGTCTACGTTCTCATAGCGGCTGTCGGACGGCGCCAGCCACTCTTTCTCAGCACCCCAGTAGATGTCTTTCTCCGGGTGCCAGATGTCCTCACGGCCGTAGGAGAAACCGAAGGTCTTGAAGCCCATGGATTCGTAGGCAATGTTGCCGGCCAGGATAAAGAGATCGGCCCAGCTCACCTTGTTGCCGTACTTCTTCTTGATCGGCCACAACAGGCGGCGCGCCTTGTCCAGGTTGCCGTTGTCAGGCCAGGAGTTCAGGGGCGCAAAACGCTGGTTGCCGGTACCACCACCACCGCGGCCGTCAGCCAGACGATAGGTGCCCGCTGCGTGCCATGCCAGACGGATCATTAGACCACCGTAGTGCCCCCAATCCGCAGGCCACCAGTCCTGGCTGTTGGTCATCAGCTCGTGCATGTCCTTTTCAAGAGCTTCGTAGTCGAGCTTTTTGACTTCTTCACGGTAATCGAAGTCTTCCCCCATCGGGTTCGTCTTGCGATCGTGCTGGTGCAGAATGTCCAGGTTCAGGGCTTCAGGCCACCAGTTGATATTGTCCTGCGCATGGGCTGTACTGCCTCCATGCATGACCGGGCACTTACCACCAGTATTGTTGTCTGTCATCTTACTCTCCTGTTTTTGCTGCATTGGCAAACGAGCGTTTTGTGATGGAAACATCACTCAATATAGTTCATTCACATTGTGCTGCTTGAATGTTTCCTACTGCTTCCATAGCGGGTTCCTATAGCCTTTCCGAACAGGCCTGACGGCCTGTTCGGGCCCTCTGTCTAGTGGGCAATGGCGTAGTTCCCGTAATAGTCCGCGAGAATTGAGAACGCGCCGAACCATGTTGCCGAAGGGGTGATTTTCCGAGCTGCCATGGGTGACTCCTTTCTTAACGAGAACGATTTCACCTTAGCCCGGGAGATTTGGAAGGGATAATTAATAAAAGATAAACTTTTGAGAGATTTTGTTTATGGGTGGTGAAGGCGGGGCTTGGTGAGATGAAGGTGGGTTCAGAAGAAGGCTTTCTTCTGACCCCAGGGATTCGGCACAGGTAGGGGTCTGAAGAACTCGTTCTTCTGACCCCATGTTCAAGTCCACTCCAATGAAAAAGGGGTCAGATGAAAGCTTTCATCTGACCCCGGTGTTTGCCCGCATGGCTTAAGGTTACGTCGGGGTCTGAAGAACTCGTTCTTCTGACCCCAACTTCACGTCCGTTTCCCTCAGTTAGCCAACTCCAGCAGCAGCCGGTTCAGTCGGCTCACATACGCGCCGGGATCCTTGAGCTGCTCGCCGCTGGCCAGGGTAGCCTGGTCGAACAACACGGCGGAGAGTTCGTTGAAACGCTCTTCACCCTTCTCGGTCTCCAGGCGCTGGACCAGCGGGTGGTCGACGTTGATTTCGAAGATCGGCTTGCTCTCCGGCACCTTCTGGCCGGCCGCTTCCATAATCTTCTTCATCTGGGCGCCCATGTCGAACTCACCGACCACCAGGCACGCGGGAGAATCGGTCAGGCGGTTGGTCACGCGCACTTCCTGAACCCGGTCGTCCAACGCCTTCTTGATACGCTCCACCAGGTCCTTGTGCTCCTCGGCGGCCTCTTCCTTGTGCTTTTTGTCCTCTTCAGTCTCGACTTCACCCAGGTCCAGGTCGCCGCGGGCAACGTCCTGGAACTGCTTGCCGTCATACTCGCTGAGGTAGCCCATCATCCACTCGTCGATGCGGTCGGACAGAATCAGCACCTCGATCCCCTTCTTGCGGAACACTTCCAGGTGCGGGCTGCTCTTGGCGGCGGCGAAGTTGTCGCCGGTGATGTAGAAGATCTTCTTCTGCCCGTCCTTCATCCGCTCGATGTACTCATCGAGGGAAACGTTCTGGGTAGCCTCGCCGGTATGGGTGGTAGCAAAACGCAACAAGCCTGCGATCTTCTCGCGGTTGCTGAAGTCCTCGGCCGGGCCTTCTTTCAGAACGGTACCGAACTCGTCCCAGAACGCCTGGTAGTCCTCCGGCTGCTTCTTGGCCAGCTTGGACAACATGTCCAGTACCCGCTTGGTCATGGCGGTGCGGATGCTGTCCACGGTGCTGTCGTTCTGGAGGATCTCCCGGGAGACGTTCAGTGACAGATCGTTGGAATCGATCACACCCTTGGTAAAGCGCAGGTACAGCGGCAGGAACTGCTCGGCGTCGTCCATGATGAACACCCGCTGCACGTACAGCTTCAAGCCACGGGGCGCTTCCCGGTTGTACAGGTCAAACGGCGCACGCTTCGGGATGTACAGCAGGCTGGTGTAATCCAGCTTGCCCTCGACCTTGTTGTGGGACCAGGTCAGCGGATCCTCGAAGTCGTGGGCGATGTGCTTGTAGAACTCCTTGTATTCCTCATCCTTGATCTCGGTACGCGGCAGAGTCCACAGGGCGGTGGCGTCGTTGACTGTCTCGTCCTCGCCCTTCTTGTCCTCTTCCTCGGATTCGGACTTCATCACCACCGGGAAGGAAATGTGGTCGGAGTATTTCTTCACCAGGCTGCGCAGTTTCCAGCCATCGGCGAATTCCTTGGCGTCGGATTTCAGGTGCAGAACGATCTGGGTGCCACGCTGCTCGCGGTTCACCTGCTCGATGGAAAACTCGCCGTCGCCCTTGGACTCCCAGTGCACACCTTCTTCGGCGGGCGCACCGGCACGGCGGGTAAACACGTCGACCTTGTCCGCCACGATGAAGGCGGAGTAGAAACCGACGCCAAACTGACCGATCAGCTTGCTGTCCTTCTTCTCGTCACCGGACAGCTGCTTAAGGAACTCGGCAGTACCGGACCTGGCGATGGTGCCCAGGTTGGAGATCACGTCATCCCGGGTCATGCCGATACCATTGTCCGTGAGGGTCACGGTGCCCGCATCCTTGTCGTAATCCAGACGGATCTTAAGTTCGGAATCGCCCTCGTACAGTTTGTCGTCCTTCAGGGCGGCAAAACGCAGCTTGTCCTCGGCATCCGAGGCGTTGGAAATCAACTCACGAAGGAAGATTTCTTTGTTCGAATACAGGGAGTGGATCATCAGGTTAAGCAGTTGCTTAACTTCTGTCTGAAACCCCAAAGTCTCTTTGTTTGCTTCAACCGTCATGGCTTTTGGTTCTCCTGCTGTCTTGGATCGGTGGAGCGGCACGGGCAGGAAGGCAGTTCCAAAACACGCTGTGAATACATCCCTGTACGCTCGGCTCCGCCATCCATGGCTCCGCACGGTTTTGGAACTGCCTTCCTGCCCATGCCACCCGACTGTCGTGTTAGGTCTGCAGGAAAAATGGGGCCACACCGGGGCATTTCAAGCCCCGGATTGGTCAGGCAGGATCAGTCTTCGAGAAGGAAATGCGCCCGGGCGGTAGCAATGGGCTCGGAACGGGATTTCTGCCAGGCCGTGACCATCACGTTGGCCACGCGGTTGCCCTGGCGGGTCAGCCGGCACTCGGCGAAGGTTTCCCGGTTCAGGCCGGCGCGCAGGTAGTCCAGGGAAAAATCCACGATGCGGGGCATGCGCAGGGATTCCCGGGACATGATCAGGTAGATGTTCGCGGACATCTCCATGAAGCCGCCGATCACCCCGCCGTGGATCGCCGGCAGGATCGGGTTGCCCAGGTTGGATTCCTTTTTCGGCAGCCGGAAGATAAGGTCGTCTCCGAAACGCTCGCACTGCAATCCAATCCAGGTGGCGTAGGGAATGCTTTCGAGCATGCGGGAGAAGTCCCCGGTTTCCTGGGTGTAACGGAGGATTTCCGGATCGGTCATTTGGCACCTCCGGCGATCAGGTCACGGTAGTGTTTGGGACTGGCCTCTTTGCCGATGCGCATGAAGGTGGCCACGCAATTGGCAATGGTTTCCCCGCCCTCCTGGTAGGCCTCACACCGGGTGAAGATGATATTGCGGGTCATCCGGTAGGTTTCCGCGCGGGCGTAGACCGGTTTGTGGGGATGCGCCGGACGCATGTAGTCCACCCGCAGGTCGAGGGTCGGGCACAATTCGAAATCTTCCAGGGCACAGAGAATCACGCAGCCGGAGGTGGTGTCCATCAGGGTGGTGATCGCGCCGCCGTGGATGACACCGGTATCCGGATTACCAATGATCCGGTCGCTGTAGGGCAGACACAGGGTCAGCGTGCCATCACCGGCGTCAGTGACTGACAGGCCCAGCTCGCGAGCCTGGTTCAGGGTTTCGATAAACCGGGTTACCCGGTCTATTCGGGTTTGATTATCCATTCAGGAGAATCCTGTTGATCAGTTGGTTTTGGTCTTTGGCTCCGCCTTGCCCGCTGCCGGCTCCTCGAACACTTTTCCGGAACGCAGCGCCTCGAGGGCATCGGAGCAGAATTCCCGGCGGTAGAGAACAACCACCACAACGGTGGAGGCCGCGATGAAGGCGATGGGGTGGAAGAACCAGGCAACCACCGCCAGCGCGTAGTAGAACGACCTCAGACCCAGGTTGAAGGCATCCCCGGCCATGTTACAGATGTTGCCGGCACTGCGTGCGAAGGCCTCCCGGGCTGCCGGGCTGGTCTTGGTGTCCTCGGCCAGGGGTGCACTGCCCACCATCACCGCGACGAAATTGTACATTCGCATGGACCAGGTGAATTTGAAAAAGGCATAAACAAATACCACCAGCAGCACCACCAGCCGCAATTCCCAGATCTCCCGGGTCGGCACCGCGCTGAAGGGCATGGCAGCGAATACTTCCATAGCCTCACTGGTGTAGCCGAGCGCGGTGATGATACCGGCCAGGATCAGCAGACAGCTGGAGGCGAAGAAAGCGCCGTTACGTTCCAGATTGCCCACCACCGAGGTGTCGGACATGCGATTCCCGCGCCTCAGCATCACCCGCATCCAATCCTCCCGATACAAATCCAGGGTGTTCGACAGACAGGGCCGGTCAGACGCCCTGCGCTTGGAATACTGGGTGTAGCCAACCCAGCAGATGAAGAACCAGAGCAACGAGGCAAGCTCGAGCAGATTGTTCATGTAAGGCCTTAGTCGGGAATTGGCAGCTTGGAAAGGAATCAGCCACCTATAATACGCCAAGACATGGCGCCTCTCCAGAAAACGGGCGTTTTCAGGCTCACCCAACCGTGCAATCATGTAGAAAACCAATATCCGCCAGGCACCCAGGTACAGGAGGTAACCGTGCGTCTTTCCATATCCCGATTCGGGCTGGTGTTTCTTGCCCTCGCTTTCGTTGCAGGGTGTTCCGTTAACCCCGTCACCGGCGAGAAGCAGCTTTCCCTGATCCCAGAGAGCCAGGAACTGGCCATCGGTGCGGAACAGTACGTCCCGACCCAGCAGACCCAGGGTGGCCGGTTCTACATCGATCCGGAGCTGAATCTCTATGTCAGTGAGGTGGGCCGAAAACTGGCACAGGTAAGCGACCGCCCGGACCTGCCCTACGAGTTCGTGGTGCTGAACAATAGCGTGCCCAATGCCTGGGCCCTGCCCGGAGGCAAAATTGCCGTCAACCGTGGCCTGCTCACCAAACTGGACGACGAAGCTCAGCTGGCCTCGGTGCTGGGCCACGAGATTGTTCACGCCGCCGCCCGCCACAGCGTCCAGCGTATGCAGCAGGCCCAGCTAATCAGCCTCGGCGTGGCCGGACTTGGGTTTGCACTTTCCGATAACGAGTGGGCAGGCCTGGTCATGGGCGGCGCGGCGCTCGGTGCGCAACTGGCCCTGGCACAATACAGTCAGGGGGATGAGCTGGAGTCGGACCACTACGGCATCAATTACATGAAGGAAGCCGGCTACGATCCCCAGGCCGCGGTGGAACTGCAGGAGCTGTTTCTGGAAATGAGTGAAGGCCGTGACCAGGGCTTCATCCAGGGCTTGTTCGCCACGCACCCGCCTTCGGCGAAGCGTGTAGCGGAGAACCGGGAACTGGTCAGCAACATCGGCGCCGGCGGTTATCGGGGCGCTGATGTCTACCAGCGCAAGCTGGCTAAACTGAGGGAGCTGCAGCCTGCCTATGACGCCCATGACGAGGCCCTGAAACTGGCTTCGAACAAGAACTACGACGCTGCCCTCGGCAAGATCAACGAGGCGATCCGCATCCTGCCCCGGGAGGCCATGTTCTATTCCCTGAGAGGGCGCATTTACCAGCAACAGAAGCAAATGCAGAAGGCCGAGGCGGATTTCGAGAAGGCGGTCTCCCTGTACCCGGAGATGTTCGAGTACCAGCTGCGAACCGGCCTGAACGCCCTGGCCCTGAACAAGCTCGACAAGGCAAGGACTCACCTGACCAAGGCCAACAAAGTGGTGCCCACATCCATCGGCTACCTGCGCATGGGCGATGTCGCCGTCAAGCAGAACCGCCGGGACGAGGCCGTGGCCTATTACAGCCAGGCCGCCAAGGCCGGCGGCGATGTGGGCGCGGAAGCCCAGCGCAAGCTGGCCGCACTCACCCAGTAGCCACCTCTCCCCTCCCCCAGCCAAGCCGGGAACCGCGACAGCGTCCCGGCTTTTTTTGTTGTGCAATCTTCTGTTGCCCCAGCGACGGCAAATCTTCGTCACTGCCTGCATTGACTTTTAGAGCATTAACTCTAAAAATCAGGGTACAAACAACAGACAATGGACGACGGCCATGTTGCTCAAACGAATCCAGCCAATGGCGTTCCAGGCGCGCCGACTCTACGTGGACATAATGTTCCAGGTGATGGGGCGGGCCTTGCAGGCAGTCAGTGAAGTGGACGAGACCGTGCAGAATGAAGCCCGGGCGCTTCCGCAAGGACTGCTGTTCGAGATGATGGTGATGCCCGAGGGACCGCGCCTGATCGTGGAGCACATCGGGGACGGCCATTTCCACTACCACGGCCAGTCCGCGCCGCGACCGGTGGACCTGTCCATCCAGTTCAAGCACATCGCCCATGCCTTCCTGGTGCTGTCCTTCCAGGAAAAAACCTCGGAGGCGTTTGCCAACGACCGCATGCTGGTCGATGGTGATGTCAGCTATGCGGTGCGAATGACCCGTGTTCTCAACCGGCTGGAGACGTTCATCCTCCCCAAACTGATTGCCAAGCGGGCGGTGAAGGAGTACCCCGCCAACCTGCATCTTCCGGAAAAGCTGATCAGTGCTGCCCGCATCTACCTGAAGGTTGCCACCAATTTTGTCGAGACAGTGAGACCCTAAATGAGCCAAAAATATTACGAGTTCTTCTGCCCGGTCAAAGTCATTGCCGGCAAGGCTGCCCTCGAGCACATTCCCTACGAACTGACTGGACTGGCGGCGAAGCGGCCGATGATCGTAACCGACAAGGGCGTTCGCGCCGCCGGTCTGCTGGACCCGGTGATTGCCGCCTGCGAGGAGAGCGGCCTGGAGATTGTCAGCATCTACGACGACGTGCCGCCGGATTCATCCACCTCCGTCGTCCGTGACATCGCCGGCATTTACCGGCAGGAAAAATGCGATGCCATCATTGCCGTGGGCGGCGGATCGGCTATCGATACCGGCAAGGCCGTCAACATCCTGGTGTCCGAGGGCGGTGACGACATTGCCAAATACAGCGGCGCCGGCATCCTCAAGCATCCCCTGAAGCCGTTCTTCGTGGTACCAACCACGGCAGGCACCGGCTCCGAGGTCACGGCCGTGGCGGTGATTACCGACGAGAAGAAAGGCGTGAAGCTGCCCTTCACCTCCTCGTTCCTGCTGCCCAACGCCGCCATCATCGACCCGCGGATGACCCTGACGCTGCCGCCGCACATCACCGCGGCAACCGCCATGGATGCGATGACCCACGCCACCGAGGCGTTCACCTGCATGGCGAAGAATCCACTCAGCGATGCCTATGCCACGGCGGCCATCAAGAAGATCAGCCAGTCGCTGCTGAATGTGATGGATAACCCCAAGGACGCCCAAGGGCGACTGGAGCTGGCCCAGGCCTCGACCATGGCCGGCATTGCCTTCTCCAACTCCATGGTTGGGCTGGTGCACTCTCTGGGCCACGCCACCGGGGCGATCTGCCACCTTCCCCATGGCCTGTGCATGAGCCTGTACCTGCCCTACGTGCTGGAGTACAACCTGGAGTCGATCCGGGAGCCTCTGGGTGAGTTGCTGCTGTATCTCGAGGGCCCCGAAGTCTACTCGGCCACTCCTGCAGCACGTCGTGCGGAAGCCACCATCTCCGCCCTCCGCAAGCTGCGGGACCAGCTCTACAAGCGCTGTCAGCTGCCCCGCACCCTGAAGGAAACCGGCAAGGTGCAGGAAAGCCAGCTGGACCACATTGCCGAGATGGCTCTGGATGATGGCTCGATCATGTTCAACCCGAAGGAAGTCACTCTGGAAGATGCCCGGTCGGTCCTGCGCCGGGCCTGGGCCTGAGCGACGGGCCTTCGGGCCCGTTTGATCCAGCGCAAAAGAAAGAACCGGAATAATTGAAATCGGCCGTCATTACGGTAACAATTGCACGGCAAGCTGGCAGGGAGGTAGCCGGATTACCCTGAGTAACGTTCACGACGCCATCAGAGTCCAAACATGACAGACCGCAAGACCTCCTCCCTGGCCCTGGCCTCCCTGTTCCTTTTGTCCACGGCCATCCTGTTCCCGGCAACCGCCAGCGCAACCTCCGAAAAACAGACATTACTTTTCAACGTTTCCCCGAACGGATATCCACCCTACCTCATCGTTGAGAATCGTGAGCCCTCGGGCATCATGTGGGATGTCATGTCGCTGATTACAGACCGGCTCGGCTATGACCTGATTGCGAAGAAGATTCCCCGTAAACGGGTAGACCAGATGCTTCTTGAGGGTTACATCGATGCCACGCCCCGGGCCCGGGAATGGACTGATGAACCGGAAAAGTTCCTGTTCACCGATGCCGTGGTGGCCATCGAGGAAGTCTTCTTCATTCCGGAAGCATCGGAGCTGACATACCGAACCCCGGAGGACCTGTTCTCCAAAACCATCGTGACCCACCTCGGTTACATCTACCCGACCCTGGAGTCCTACTTCGAGTCCGGCAAGATTCGACGTTTCGACGTTGCCCGGGATCGGGACATGTTCTTTTACGTGCTGCACGGGAACCGTTTCGACGCCGCCGTCGCCGACCGGCTTGTCGGGCAGTGGTTCCTGAGGAACGAAGGCCTGCGGGAGCAGTTCCGCACTTCCGCAGAAAGCATCAGTACCTTCGGGTTCCGGATCATGCTGCGCAAGGACTGGCAGGACTTCGCCAAGGCATTCAACCGAGAACTGGCCAGGATTCGCGAGAATGGCGAACTCGATGCCATCCTCGAGAATTACCGTTGATCAGCCTTACTCGAGCCGACGCAGCAGCAGCATGGGCGAAACGCTCAGGACCGGCCGCAACTGCCAGCGCCCAAACAGGGACAGCACGACGGCACTGATGATCGGGATTGGAATGATGACCTGCCAATGCCAGTTGAAGCTGCCCTCGAACATACGGAACTGCAAGGCGTAAACCGCCGCCTCCGCGGCAACCACACCCAGCAGGCCGGCAAAACCACCCAGCACCGCAAACTCCAGCATGGTACTGCGCACCAGCAACGACTGCCGCCCGCCCAGGGTCCGGAGCAGCGCACCCTCGCGCTGACGGTCCTGAAGTGTGGCACTGACCACGGCAGCCATCACCACCAGCGCAGCGGCCAGGATCAGGGCCAGAATCGCCTCGATGGCCCGCGTCACCTGCTGCACAATCTCCTGTATCCGGCTGATGATATGGTCGATCTCCAGTACCGATACAGTGGGGAATTGCCGCGAGAAGGCATTCAGTGCCGTTTTCTTCTCCGGCGGGAGATAGAAGCTGGTAATCCAGGTGGCGGGCAATCCTTCCAGGCCCCCACCCGGAGGGAAGGCCATGTAAAAGTTCGGTTTCATGCTGTCCCACTGGACGGTACGAATGCTGGTCACGGGCTCGGTCACCTGCTGCGAGCCAATGGTAAAGGTCAGCTTATCCCCCAGCTGCAGCCCCAGCCGCGCGGCCAGTTCCGACTCGACCGAGACGCCAGTCTGCACACCATCGGCAAACCACTGGCCTTCGATGATTTCGTTGTTTTCCGGCGGCGACTCCATCCAGGTCAGATTGAGTTCGCGATTCAGGGCACCGATGCGCTCGTCCTTGCTCACGGCTTCTTTCACCGGTTGGCCATTCAACTCGGTAAGCCGTCCCCGAACCATGGGATATAGCTCCTCCAGCGGCTGCCCCCGTTCCTCCCAGAATCCGGCAACCTCATCGACGGTGTCCGGCGCGATGTTGATCAGGAAATGGTTGGGGGCATCCTCCGGTAACTGCGCCTGCCAGTCATTCAGCAACGAGGTGCGCACCAGCACCAGGGTGGCCGCCAGCATGAGGGTCATGGCGAAGACCGCAATCTGGGAAAGGCTGGCATTCCGGTGCCGGTACAACCCGACCAGAGCCAGACGCCACGCGTTACCGCCACCCCGAACCCGGCGCAACACCGTCACCATCGCCCATCCGAGCAGCCCCAGTGCCGCCAGCAGCAGAACCAGACCACCGAGGAGTGATACCACCAGGGCCAGCTCACCGGCGTAGAGCCAGACCAGCCCGAAGATGGCGACAATGGCCACCAGCATATCCGGCCAGGCCTCGCGGCCGCTCTCGCCGGGCTGACTGCGCAGCACCCGCATGGCCGGCACGTTCCGAAGCCGGCGAATGGGCGGATAGGCAAATGCGAACAGCGAAACCAGTGCGGTCAGCAGCGCAGGGGTAAGCGCAGCCGGGTCCAGGGAAATGTCCACTGGGCGCTCCAGCACATCACTGAGCATAGATGCCAGCAGCCAGAACAGTGGGAGCGCCACCAGCAGGCCGCCGACGATGCCGGTCACGCCCCACAGCAGCAATCTTCTGAGGTACAGCCGCCCGATACCGGCGCCATTGAGCCCCAGGGTTTTCAGCAGCGCCACCGTGTCCCGCTGGGACAACGCATACTGCCGACTGGCCACGGCGACCGCCACGGCGGCCAGCAGTACCGCCAGACTGCCACCGAGCAGCAGGAAGCGTTCGGCTCGCTGGAGTGACCGGGAGAAGGTCTCACCGTCCCGCACACCTTCCCATTCATGGCTGGGCTCCAGTTGCGGTTGCAGCCACTCGTAATAGCCTTCCAGGGCGGCTTCCTCACCGGCGAACAGATAGACGTATTCCACCCGGCTGCCTTCCTGAACCACGCCTGTGGCTCGCACATCGTCCTTGTGCATCATCACCCTCGGAGCGAGCGCAGACAGCCGGAAACCGCCGTCCGGCTCCCGGATCAGCAGGCCGGACACCGTAAGCTCCAGGTTGCCCACTTCCAGCGAGTCGCCTATCTGCAATTCCAGCAATCGCAGCAAGCGGGGATTGATCCAGACCTCTCCGGGTTTCGGACCGGACTGGACCAATGCCCGGGGGCTGTCCGGCCCGGACTGAATTTCAATCTCGCCCCGAAGCGGGTATTCATTGCTGACGGCCTTGACGGACACCAGCTGGAAGCCGCCGCCCCCGAATACCATGGTTGAGAATTCAACCATCTGACCGGTTTCAAGGCCCCGGGCATCGGCTTCCTGCAACCACGAATCCGGGATAGGCCGGCCATTTTCGGCTTCCAGCTGACGATCCGCCGCCAGGAAAGAGCTGGCAGAGGTTACCAGGGTCCGTTGCAGCTGGCTGGCAAACAGCGCAATGGTCGCCACCGTGGCAACGGCAATCACCAAAGCCGCCAGCACCACCCGCACATCCCGCTCGCGCCAGTCTCGGCGCACGGACATGAGTTTCTGTTCAGCAGCCATCAGGATACCGGCTCCCCGAGCTCGTTGGGCTCGGTCAGTTGTCCTGCCTCGATATGGAACTGGCGAGCGCACCGGGCCGCGAGGTGCTCATCGTGGGTGACCATCACCAGGGTGGTGCCCTGCTCCCGGTTGAGTGCCATCAGCAGGTCCGAGACCGCCTGGCCGGTGCGGTTGTCCAGGTTGCCAGTGGGTTCGTCCGCAAACAGTACGACGGGCTCGGAGGCAAAGGCCCGGGCGATCGCCACCCGCTGTTGCTCACCGCCGGACAACTGCCGCGGCGTGTGGGTCAGGCGTTCACCGAGCCCGACCCGCTCGAGCAATTCCCGGGCGCGCTTCTCCGGATCCTCGATGCCAGCCAGCTCCAGTGGCAGCATGACGTTTTCAAGAGCGGTCAGCGCCGGAAGCAGCTGGAAAGACTGGAACACGAAGCCGACCCGGCTGGCCCGCAGTTGCGCCCGCTCGTCCTCGCTCAACTGGCTGATGGTAGCACCGTCGAGTTCCACCGATCCCTCGGTTGGCGTGTCCAGCCCCGCGAGCAGGCCCAGCAGCGTGGTCTTCCCCGAGCCGGAGCGACCGACGATGGCTACTGATTCTCCACGATTGATTTCCAGGTTGACCCCCTGCAAGATCGTCAACGTATCGGTTTCCAGGCGCACCCGATGAGAGAGGTCTTTTACTCGCAACATCGGGGGCTGGCTTTCAGGTGTCGGTTTGGTCATCTGATTCACGGGCACTCCCGGCTCAATGGTTTAAAACGCTTTATCAAGGTAAACGAATTGTCTATGGATACGCTATTGCTGCACGCCAGATCAATCCTTCTGGTGCTGGCCACTACCCTGGCCGCTCCGGCACTGGCCAGTCAGAACACCATCCTGATCATGGGTGACAGCCTCAGTGCCGCCTATGGCGTGCCCTCCGAAACCGCCTGGGTCCAGCTGCTGCGCCAGCGCCTGGAACAAAACGGTCTGAGCCACTGGCAGGTGGTCAACGCCAGTATCAGTGGTGAAACCACCGATGGCGGCGCAAGACGACTGCCCGAGCTGATCGAGAAGCACGACCCCGAGGTCGTGGTCATCGAACTGGGAGGCAATGACGGGCTAAGGGGCTTTCCGCCGAACGTGATCGAGTCCAACCTGGCGTCCATGATCGAGGACACCCAGCAGTCCGGCGCAAAAGCACTGCTGGTGGGCATGCAGATGCCGCCCAACTACGGGCCCCGATACACGCGGATGTTTGCGGAGCTGTATCCGACACTCTCGGACCGTTACAACACCGAACTGGTTCCCTTCTTCCTGGATGGCATCTACAACCATGAGAACATGATGCAGGAGGACGGCATTCACCCGACCGAACAGGCCCAACCGAAACTCCTGGACAAGGTCTGGCCGGTACTTGAACCCATGCTGGAAGAAGCGCGTACAGCCGCTACCGGCTCATGACAGGTGGCTGAGGAAGCCCAGCGCCCGGCGTTCCGACCAATAAAATCCGTCCTGCGCGTGCTCGACAAAGCCGACATGCCCGCCCCACCGGGGTGCTTCGAGGCGCACATGGTCGCCCAACAGCTTTCGCGTCTCCGGAAAGCAATTTGGGGACAGGAACGGGTCATCCGTGGCATTGATCATCAGCGCAGGTACCCGGATATCCCGAAGACGCGGCAGGGCCGAACATTGTGCCCAGTAATCCTCGGCATTCCGGAACCCGTGCAGGGGTGCGGTATAGCGGTCATCGAACTCCCTGAATGTCCGGATCGACTCAAACCCTTCTGTATCAATAAGATCTGGAAACCTTCTCGATTTCTCCTGCATTTTCACGTGCAGGTCCTTCAAAAATCTCTGCATATAGATCCGGCGACTGGGACGTGCAAGCACCTCCGCGCTGCCGGCCAGGTCACAGGGCACCGAATAGGTCACGGCGCCACAGATCCGGCTGTCCACCATCTCACCCTGCTGCCCCAGGTACAGCAGCGTCAGGTTACCGCCCATGCTGAAGCCTGACAGGAACAGGGATTTGTAATCGCCGGCGAGAGCGTGATTGACCACGTGGGTCAGATCCCCGGTGGCACCACTGTGATAGAAACGGGGTTGAAGGTTCATCACACCGCCACAGGATCGGTAGTTCCAGGCCAGCACGTCCCAACCCTCAGCCAGCAGGGCCCGGGCCAGGCCAAGCACGTAGGGTCTGCGGCTATGCCCTTCCAAGCCATGGGAGATGACCGCCAGGCGATCACTGCCCTGACGGTACCAGTCCAGCTGCAGCTCGTCTTCATCCAGGGTGGGCAATACTTCGCGAACAGGCTCCTGCATCGGCACGGACCGAAACAGGGTTGGCCATACCGATTGCACGTGGCCGTTCCTCAGCCATACCGGT
Source organism: Marinobacter pelagius (assembly GCF_003315345.1). GTDB lineage: Bacteria > Pseudomonadota > Gammaproteobacteria > Pseudomonadales > Oleiphilaceae > Marinobacter > Marinobacter pelagius_A. The sequence goes on along the minus strand of NZ_QNRO01000006.1, from coordinate 162,293 downwards.
GGCCGGTACCGTAACGTCTTGCTTCCGTACAATTTTTAACCTTTCAATTCAGGGGGTTGACGACTCAAATCAAAGCGCTTAATATGCGCGCCACTTCGACATTGTTCCCCGATAGCTCAGTTGGTAGAGCAACGGACTGTTAATCCGTTTGTCGCTGGTTCGAGCCCAGCTCGGGGAGCCACTTATTCCGAAAGGCCGCTGATTTCCGATCAGCGGCCTTTTTCATTTCTATCCTAGAATACTTTCTCACGCTGCATGAACTCCGCCAGCACGCGGAACAGGGTGAAGCCATCCTCTGCTCCGATCAGCTCGCGGATCGAGTGCATACCAAACTGGGGCACACCGATATCCAGCGTGGTCACACCCAGGTTGCCGGCGGTCAGCGGGCCGATGGTGCTGCCGCAGCCCATATCACTGCGCACGACGAAGGTCTGGTGCGGCAGACTTAGCTCATCGCTGATATGACGATACAACGCCGCAGACCGGCTGTTGGTCGCATAGCGCTGGTTGTGGTTGACCTTGATCACCGGCCCCTGGTTCAGGATCGGGCCGTGATTCTCGTCGTGTCTGTCCAGGTAGTTCGGATGCACCCCGTGGGCATTATCCGCAGAGATCATCATGGAATGGGCAATGGCCCGGGCTTTGCCGGCGCCGCACCAGCGGTCCAGGACCGCGGTCAGGAATGGCCCCTGCGCGCCCTCTGCGGACATGCTGCCCACTTCCTCGTGGTCGTTGCAGACCAGCAGCGCCGCCTCGTCACCGGAGGTGTGGATCAGGGACTGCAGGCCGATGTAGCAGCTCAGCAGATTGTCCATCCGGGCGGAGGCGACAAACTCGTTCCGGAGCCCGACGAATTCCGCCTGCTGGGCATCGTAAAAGCTCAGCTCGTAACCCAGGACCTTGCGGGCCTTGATACCGCTTTCCGCAGCAACCTGCTGGCTCAGTAGATCCGCGAAACTGGTGGTGTCGTCCTCCGGCACCTGCATGAGTACCGGCGGTAGATCGGTCTGGGCGTTGATCGACCGGTTGCTGTTGGCCTCCCGGTCGAGGTGGATCGCCAGGCTCGGAATGAACGCGACCGGCTTGCGGAAATCCACCAGGACATCCTGCACCTCACCGGCTTCGTCCAACAGGGTGACGCGACCGGCCAGGGACAGGTCCCGGTCAAACCACGGGTTCAGCAACACGCCCCCGTAGACCTCGACGCCAAGCTGGAAATAACCCTTGCGGCGCAGTTCCGGGTTGGGTTTGACCTTCAGGCAGGGACTGTCCGTGTGGGCACCAACCATGCGGATACCGCTGGTGGAGACATCTTTGTTGCCGGTTCGGAAGGCCACGATAGAGGAGCCGTTACGAATGACGTAATATCCCCGGTTACGATCCAGTGACCAGTCATCGCGCTCGTCCAGCTGCTCGAATCCGGCGGCATCCAGCCGGCTTTTCATGGTCGACACCGCATGCCACGGAGTCGGTGAGCTGTTCAGAAATTCAATCAAATCTTTGTTAAATTCAACGTGTTCCATGATGTCCCTGATTGATTGATAATTGCGTTGTAACAGTATGGCATGAAGCGATAACAGCTCCTACAGGCCATAGTGACATTCCTTATATCCACCCATGCGGCGGAGCGGAGACGACCTTGTCCCTACCCAGATTTCTCGATATCGAATACTGCCAGACCGACGATGTCCTGTTCCCGACGGCGATTGCCTGGTCCCTCGGTGACGGTCAGATGAAAGCCGTGGTCATTGCCCCGGATGAGAGCTGGCTACCCGACGACGGCGATCCGGGTGATACCGATATCCGCTACCTGATGGAACAGGGGGTTCCGCTCATTGAGCTCGTCAGGGAGCTGCACGAAGACCTGCCCGACCAGACCGTGTACGTCGACGGCCTGGATCCCGACGAGATCCTGGTGGACCTAATCTTCAGTGCCGTGGGCCACGAGGCGCCTTTCGAGATTGCGCCGATCAGCGAACTGGTTACCGGCCTGGATCTGGAAAGCCTGGAGGATCGTCGCCATCAGCTGATGATCGAGGAGGGGCTGGAGCCGCAGTTGCCGGAGAACGGGGTGTATGCGTTGCTGCTGCTGGCGAGGGAAGAGGGCTACCTGGACGAAGACTGAGGCTCGGGGATGGGATCGTGAAGATGGGGTCAGATGAAAGCGTTCATCTGACCCCGGAGTTACACCTGACTCCGGAGCTGAAGCCGAAGCCGGGGTCTGAAGAAAACCTTCTTCTGACCCCTTTCTAGACCTCCCCTCTCCACACTGGGCACAGGGAACTGTGACACGAGTCGACGTAACAAACCGTTACACAGGGCAAAATCGGGCCAACCGCTCACCCGTCAGGAAGCCTGATAACAATGACAAAGGTTGTACCCACCGCCCTTCGATTCGCCCTGGCACCGATCTACCTCTTTGCCCTTCTGGCGTCGCAACAGGCCCTCGCCGAGGAAACCACCCCGAGGGCCGATAAGCACTACATTGGCCTGCTGGCTACCGCCATCAACCACCGCACCATCGGACCCGCCGCTGAGCGTGCCTGGGGCAGCGCCGCTACCCTGGTGGTGGGCGGCCACATCACCGACCTGTTCCATGCGGAGTTGCGCGCCGGGGGCGGCTACAAGGATGCCGAGGTCCCGGACAGCGACTTCACCCTGGCGGTGGATTATTTCGCCAGCTGGTACATCGGGATGCACTACCCCCTCGGCGAGTACGCCAATGTCTATGGCCAGTTCGGGTTTTCCTACATTCACGGCGAGGCCACCCTCGAGAACCCGGATGCCGACCGCAACGTTTTCTATCGCAGCTTTGGCGAGGAATTCCCGGACAGCGGCTTCAGCACCAGCTGGCTGGCCGGCTTCGATATCGAGGTGATGGATGACACCTTCCTGGTGTTCGAGGGTGGAAAGCTGTTCGAAGACACCGGCAGTGAAGTGAACAGCTTCCAGTTTTCGGGCGGCCTGAGATACGAGTTCTAGTTCTCAGGCGGTTTCTCAGACCTTGTGCCGGATATGCCAGCAGCGGTGAATCCTCGGATTACGCTGGAAATCCTTATCCAGGGTGCTGCGTGAGACTTCCTCCACCGCAAACTCCTCATTCAGCGCCTCATCAAGCCGGAACCGGCGGAAGTTGTTGGAAAAGATCAACAAGCCGTCCGAGGTCAGCCGTGCCATCGCCTGGCGGATCAACGTGGCGTGATCCCGCTGGATATCCAGCACCCCGGCCATGCGGGCGGAATTGGAGAACGTCGGCGGGTCCATGAAGATCAGGTCAAAGCGCTGGTCCGCCGCCGGCTTCTCCGCCAGCCACGCCAGGCAATCAGCCTGCTCCACCATATGTTTTTTCGGATCCGCATCGTTGAGCGCCAGGTTTTCCCGGGCCCAGTTCACGTAGGTCTTCGACATATCCAGGCTCAGGGAGCGGCTGGCACCCCCCACCAAAGCATGCACCGAAGCCGCGCCGGTGTAACAGAACAGGTTGAGGAAGCGTTTACCCCGGGCGTTCTGCTGGATCCAGTGCCGCACCGGGCGATGATCGAGGAACAGGCCGGTGTCGAGGTAATCCTTGAGGTTCACCCGCAACAGACAGCCATGTTCGTGTACGGTGAAGAACTCGCCGCTGGCGGCCTGCTTCTCGTACTGCTGGGTACCGGCCTGACGCTGGCGCTGTTTGCACACCAGGTCCGAGCGCTCGATTCCCAGCACGTCCGGAATCACCGCCAGGGCTTCGGCCAGCCTCTCCTGGGCGGCCCGCTCGTCCACAGACTTGGGTGCAGCATACTCCTGCACATGCACCCGGCCCTCGTAGATATCGATCGCCAGGGCATATTCCGGCATATCGGCATCGTACAGCCGGTAGCAACCGATACCCTGTTTCCGGGCCCACTGGCCGATGGTTTTCATGTTCTTTTTCAGGCGATTGCGCAGCATCGCCGCGCGCTCTTCGTTGGCGATGCGCGGACGGATCTCCCCGGGAACGTCCGGCTCCCTGGGAGTCATGGCGTTCTCCTCGGCCACCTCGAACAGCAGCAACTGGGCCGGGAGCTTGCCATTGAACAGTTTGTACTGCTTGAAGCTGCGCAGCCCCACGGACTTGCCGAACTCCGGCGCGCCGGTGAAGACCCCAAGGCGCCAGCCAGGGACAGACTGTTTCATGGCATCACCGAGAGCTTGATACAATCCAGCCAGTTCCTTGCGTTCGCTCAGTCGCTCGCCGTACGGAGGGTTGGTCAGCACCAGGCCACGCTCCGACCACTGCCCCTCCAGACTGAATTCCTGCACCGGCCGGGCTTCCACATGCACCACACCGTCAAGGCCCGCACGCTCGATGTTCTTCCAGGCTGTGGCGATAACCCGGGAATCCTGGTCAAATCCGGAAAATCTGGGGAGCCTGCCCTGCTTGCCCTCATGGGCCCGGCGTTCCGCTTCCTGCCGGAGAGCAAGCCAAATCTCAGGCTGATGGCCCGGCCACTTCTCGAAACCGAATCGCTCCTGCCGACGCCCGGGAGCGATATCCAGGGCCATCATCGCAGCTTCAATCAGCAGCGTCCCGGAGCCGCACATGGGGTCCACAAAATCACCGCCCTGCCCGGCAATCTCCGGCCAGCCGGACCGAATCAACAGCGCTGCTGCCAGGTTCTCCTTCAGCGGAGCTATGCCCTTGTCGGTACGGTAGCCGCGCATGTGCAGGCTGTGACCGCTGAGATCCACGCCAATGGAAAGCCGGTTGCGATTGAGGCGGGCAGAAATCGTCACGTCGGGATTCTTGGCATCCACCGCCGGCCGAGCCGCACCCTTGGCGCGGAAACCATCGACAATGCCGTCCTTGACCCGCTGGGCGCCGAACTGGGTGTTGCGGATCGCCTGGTTCTGGCCGAGGAAAGTTACCCGGAAGCAGCCCTTCTCAGGAATGTGCTGTGTCCAGTCCACACCGAGCACGCCTTCGTACATGGCGTCCCCGTTACCCGCATCCACCTCGGCGATGTTGAGGATCACGCGGTTGGCCAGGCGCGACCACAGGCAGGCCCGGTATCCCGCCTGCAGCTCCCCTTCAACCCACACCCCGGCCGGCGCGTTACGAACCGTCTCCAGGCCGAAGGTCCGAAGCTCATCCCCCAGCAGGTACTCAACACCTTTCGGGCAGGTTACGAAAAAGACACATTTAGACAAAGCGAGCTCCTGGGCAAAATAACAATCCGGGTAAGTTTCCGTTTTTCGCAGTAATTCCAATTTTGCTGCGTAATTTTTAGTTCATAAAAATATAAGAAAACGGTCACATAGATGAAATAATTAGTGTACACGCGCTCAAGGTTCGTTCTACCTTGTACTTGACGCGTCGTTCCGGAGGTCTGAAAAGCCTCCGTTAACAGGATCCTGACTGCTCTGGTCAAAGCTGGCAATAGGGGGTTGTCCCGGAGGGAAACCCGAATTGCCACGACCACTGCAGATGTGTACACGCTTGTTCTGTTAATCCATTAGTGAGGAACGGCATGAAAAGACAGAAAAGAGACATGTACGCCCGTGCATATAAAAGGGGTTATCTCGCCGGAGTGTCCGGAAAGCCGAAAGACAGCTGCCCGATCGAACAACCGGAAGTGCGACAGGAATGGCTGAACGGGTGGCGCGAAGGTCGCACAGATAACTGGGAGGGCATGACCGGCGTCTCCGGTATTCACAAACTTGCCAATGTCACATCAGCGTGACGGACATTCACCAGCAACCCCGAATCTTGATCTGATCTTTTTCTACACAATTTGACGCAGTACCAAGAGCAACCCAAACGGGGCCTCCCGCCCCGTACCATGCGAAGAAGCGCAACGGGGTTTATTCCCCGCACGGGCCCGCTAAGCGGGCCCATCTTTTTTCAGCCTCCTGACGTTTCCCGCCGAATGGCCTCCACCGCCTCTTTTATCAACGCCGGCCCCTTGTAGATGAAGCCCGTGTAGATCTGCACCAGTTTTGCACCCGCCCTCACCTTCTCTGCGGCACTCTCGCCGTCGGTAATGCCACCCACGCCGATAATAGGTAATCGTTCCCCGAGTTCTGCATACAGCCCCTGGATAACTCTCAGGGAGGCCTCACGGACCGGGTCACCACTGAGGCCGCCCGCCTCATCTGCGTGACGGTGGCCGGCCACGGCATCACGGCTGATGGTGGTGTTGGTGGCGATAACGCCGTCAAGGCCAGTGTCCAGCAGCGCATTGGCCACAAACCGGATGCCGGTGTCGTCCATGTCCGGCGCAATCTTTACCGCAATGGGAACGTACTTTCCGGTTTCTTGTTCACACCGGCGCTGCTCGTCCTTGATCGCCTCCAGCAGACCTTTCAACGAATCCCCGAACTGCAGATCCCGAAGCCCCGGAGTATTGGGCGACGACACGTTCACCGTGATGTAATCGGCCCGGGAGTATACCGCCGCAATGCCCTTGCGATAGTCTGACTCCGACTCCTCGTTCGGAGTGTCCTTGTTCTTGCCGACATTGATCCCGAGAATGCCCCGGTAATGCCTGTGATCCACCCGGTGGAGCAGGTGTTCCAGACCCTCATTGTTGAAACCCATGCGGTTGATGATCGCCTGGTGCTCGGGGAGGCGAAACATACGGGGCCTGGGGTTACCCGGTTGCGCTCGCGGTGTGACCGTTCCCACCTCGATGAATCCAAAGCCCAGGGCGCCGAGGGCGTCCAGATGATCAGCATTCTTGTCCAGGCCCGCCGCCAGTCCCACGGGATTGGGGAAGTCCAGCCCCATAACATTGACCGGCAATGCATCTATTTTTGGCGAAAAAGCGCTCAACAAGCCCAGTTTTTGGGCAACATCAAGACTGCCCAGCGCCAAATTGTGGGCTTGCTCGGGTGGAAAACGGAATAACAGGTTGCGGATAACGCCGTACATCAGATAACTCCCTGAATGTCAGTGGGCGGGAGTATACCGGAAGTTTTCCACAGCATCCCGCTTGCCTGAGCAATCGCTCGTAACTGCTTGTCTCATTAACATCTCGTGAGCTTTTCCACGGAATCTGTGGATAACCCTGTTGAAAATCACGGGGCAAACTTTCAGACCCCTTGATAACTGCGCCAGCCTACAAATTGATCATTTTTTAACCAGTTTATTTTGTTATGTTTTTCAATAACTTATAATACTCAAAGCTCCCGCGGCTACACATAGTCAAGGTTCTTTGCATCGTCACCAAAATGCAACCATGTGCATAAATGGCACGATCAGGCGTGTAACGCCCGTCCCCACAGGAGCGGGGTTTAACGTTATACTTTCCGGGACACTCAACTGCCGGAGCCATTCCGAATGCAAGACCCCGTTTCCACGACGTCCAGTACCCAGGATGCCCTGAACAAGGAAATGAGGGCGGCCTCGAAGGTCACCATAATCGGAATGATTCTTGATGCCGTCCTCGGTGTCATAAAAGTCATCGGTGGTACACTTTTCAACTCCCAGGCCCTGTTTGTGGACGGCATCCACTCCTTTACCGATGTCGCTTCTGACTTCGTGGTACTGGCGGTAATGCGTGTATCCCGGCAGGAACCGGACGAGAATCACCCTTACGGCCACCAGCGTATCGAAACCTTCGGCACTTTACTGCTCGGCAGCATTCTTATCGCTGTCGGCGCGGCCCTGGCGTGGGAAAACCTGTTGCGGCTCTTTGCCGGTGGAATCAGCGACGTGCCGGGCTGGCCAGTCCTGGTGGCAGCCGGACTTTCCGTTGCTGGCAAGGAGTGGATTTATCACTATACCCGCCGGGTAGGCCAGGCGATCCGGTCGGACCTGATCATTGCCAACGCCTGGCACAGTCGCACCGATGCCTTCTCGTCGGTTGTGGTCCTGCTCTCCACCGTGGGTGCCATGATGGGCTGGGAGTGGCTGGATGTGCTGGCTGCGGTGGTCATCGCGCTGATCATCATCCACATCGGCTGGAAATTCACCTGGGACAGCGTTAAGGAACTGGTGGACACCGGGCTTTCCCAGGAGGATACGCAAAAACTGAAGGCCATCGCCCACGAGACGGACGGCGTGCGCAATGTCCATGAACTGCGCAGCCGCCGCATGGGGCACGACATCCTGCTGGATGTTCACCTGGTAGTGCGACCGGATATCAGCGTTTCAGAGGGCCACCAGATCGGCATGCAGGTGGTGTCCGGCATGCGGCAGGAACTCGACAACATCCGCGATATCAATTTCCATATCGACGCAGAGAACGATGAGGAGCAAGCGCCGACCTCAGAGCGCCTGCCTTCTCGAAAGGAAATTCGCCAGATGCTGTATGAAACCATGGGGGAACTCCCGACCCACAGCAGGCTCCGACTCCACTACCTTAAAAACAAGGTACACCTGGAACTCTTCTTCGATGCCCCGGACAAGTCCGGCGACATCACCAACGAGCAGGTCCGCCAGGCTCTGGAGCACTACCCATGGTTCGGCAGCGTGAGGATCTGGCTGGGCGAGCCGTAACAGCCGACCTGCCCGCTCAGCCCCGCCTCTTGGCCTCCATGCGGGACAGGAATTCCTGCATGATCAGTGTATAGAGTTCGCCACCGAGGAACTTGTCCTCGACGCCGGAATCGACACTGGGGTTGTCATTTACCTCGATGATGGCCACCCGGTTGCCGGACTGTTTGATGTCGACTCCGTACAGACCATCACCAATAAGGCGCGTAGCGTTCAAGGCGGCCTGGATCACGGCCCTGGGCACCTCATAGGTGGGCAGCGTCTCGAAATCACCGCTCTCTACCTTGGACTCTCCATGCTGGTAGATCTGCCAGTGCCCCTTGACCATCATGTACTTGCAGGCATAGATGGCGCGGCCACCCAGCACGCCGATCCGCCAGTCGTAGTCCGTGTACAGATATTCCTGGGCCAGCACCAGGGCTGACTGCCGGAACAATTCCCGAAGCCCTGCCCGCAACTCCTTCTCGTCCCGGGCCTTGGTCACCCCACGGGAGAATGCCCCGTCCGGGATCTTGATGACCACCGGGAAGCCCAGCGTACTGACCACATACTCCACCGCATCTTTCTGGTCCCGGGACAGGATCAGGGTTTTCGGTGTCGGCACCTTGTTATTTCGCAGCAGGTCCGCCAGGAATACCTTGTTGGTGCAGCGCAGGATGGAGACCGGATCATCAATGACCACCATGCCCTCGGCTTCGGCCTTGCGGGCAAAACGGTAGGTGTGGTGGTCAATGGCCGTGGTCTCGCGGATGAACAGGCCATCGTATTCCGGCAGCCGCATGTAGTCCCGCCGGGTGATCCGTTCCACATTGATTCCCAGTTTCCGGCCCGCTTTCTCGAAGCGCTTGAGGGCTGCTTCATCGCTCGGCGGCATCTCCTCCTCCGGATTCACCAGCATCGCCAGATCGAAGCGATAGCGGCGGCGGGTCCGTGGCTTGCGCCAGACCATGGTACTGAAACGGTCCAGCGCGGCCGCAAAAAGATCCTGCTCCTGCTCGGAAAGGTCCGCCGGCGCCGCAGGCCGCATGGAGGCGATCTGCCAATTCTTGCGGCGTTTGAAGACGACTTCCAGGATGGGACACGGAAAGCTCTCGAACAGTGCCCGGGCAACCGGCTTCAGATCCTGGTGCTCGGCCTGGCCAAAGTAGGTGCGGATCCGGACCTCAACGGTTGCGTCCTTCTCCTCGCTCGCAGATTCAATTTCCCAACCGGCGGCATCCAGCCAGTTGAGTACGCTGGGGTCGAGTTCTTCCAACTCCAGCGAGAACAGGCCCTTGCGGCTGAGATCGTTGAGGGTCATCACCGAAGGCACCACGTGGTGGCCGCGGGCTTCGGCCAATAGCGAACAGTAATAGCCCTTGCTCAGGTATTTTGCGCTCTGGCACAGGTTGATGACCCGCACCCGTCCGGTGGATGACGAGGAGTACTGCAGATACTGGTCAAAGGTCAGCACATCTTCGCTGGGGTAATACGGTGCCCAGTCTTTGGCGCGATCAACAACAATGAGCAAACGGGACATCTGTGGCATTCCTCCCTGAAGGTTCAGCCGCCTTGATTGCGCAACAATACGCCCGGCCCCGATATTCCACAATCACCCCGCCGTGCGTGCTTTTACGCATGCCGGCGGGGCTTGCGTAAAAGCCGCTCTCTACCATAATAGCCGCAAGAGGGAAGCCCGCGAGCCTGCCCTTCCCACCGCTCAGGGCCAGCAAAACCATGCCTGATGTAACACTTCGCCAAGCTGTCAGTTCCGACTTGGACAATCTGGTGCAGCTGGAGCATCGCTGTTTTAGCGACGACCGGCTTTCCCGGCGGAGTTTCCGCCGTTTTCTGGAAGTGCCCCGGGACCGGCTGATTGTGGCCGAACAGGACGGCGAGCTGGTCGGCTATTGCCTGGTGCTGATGAACGCTGCCACCCGTCTGGCGCGGGTCTACTCCATTGCAGTCGCTCCCGCGGCCCGGGGCCGGGGTGTTGGTGAAATGCTGATCCGGGAGGCCGAAAAGGAAGCAGCCGAGGCCGACCGCATCATCATGCGCCTGGAAGTGCGGGAAGATAATCCCGGCGCCATCAATCTCTACAAGCGCCTGGGCTACCGGCAGTTCGGTACCTACCGCGATTACTACGAAGACCACGGCGATGCGCTCCGCTTCGAGCGCAGGATCCTTTACTACGAGCCGAGCCGGGAGTTTCTGCCGGTTCCCTATTACCCGCAGACCACCGAATTCACCTGTGGCCCTTCAGCCCTGATCATGGCCATGGCCGCGCTGGATGAGAACCAGCCGGTCACCACCCTGGAAGAGCTGAAGATCTGGCGCGAGGCCACGACTATTTTCATGCTCGCCGGCCACGGCGGCTGTGGCCCCCACGGCCTCGCTCTGGCCTGCTGGAACCGGGGTTTGGAAGCCAGTGCCTGGATCAGCCAGGAAGGCGCCCTGTTCAAGGACACGGTGCGCAATGAAGACAAAAAAAGAGTGCTGGAACTGGTGCATGAAGGTTTCCTCCACGATATCGGCGCCACCGGCATCCAGCTTCACCATGACCCGCTGACCCTCGAGAGCATGGAGAGCGCCCTGCACGAGGGACGCATTCCGGTCATCCTGATCAGCACCTGGCAACTGAACCGCAGCCGGGTGCCGCACTGGGTCACCGTTTGTGCCATCGACGAGGAGTTCGTTTACCTGCACGATCCGGAAATCGACGTACAGGCGGGAGAGACCGTGGCAGACAAACAGTACCTGCCGGTGGACAAACGGGTCTTCACCCGGATGTCCAGCTACGGCCGCAACCAGCCGTTGCAGGCAGCGGTGATTGTCGGGCCGAAACGAACCGGTTAATCAGCCGGTCCGCAGGGCCGCCTCCTTGAGTTCGGAAATCTCGTCCCGCAGGCGTGCGGCGGTCTCGAAATCCAGGTCCGAGGCCGCCTTGTACATCTCGTCCTCCAGGCGCGCCACTTCCTTGAGTACTTCCTCCGGCGACCGGTTGCCGGCCTTCGCCCGATACTGTTCGGCCTCCTCGGCCGCCTTCTGACCCGGACGCTCGGCCGTGCGACGGCCACGGCCGCCACCACCGGCCGCACCTTCCATGATGTCGGCGATCTTCTTGTTCAGGCCGGTCGGCGTGATGCCATGCTCTTCGTTGAAAGCGGTCTGCTTCTCCCGGCGCCGCTCGGTCTCATCGATCGCCCGCTGCATGGAGCCGGTGATCCTATCGCCGTAGAGGATCGCCTTGCCGTGCACGTTACGAGCGGCCCTACCGATGGTCTGGATCAGGGACCGTTCACTGCGCAGGAAGCCTTCCTTGTCGGCATCCAGAATCGCCACCAGGGAGACTTCCGGCATATCCAGACCTTCCCGCAACAGGTTTATCCCCACCAGCACATCAAACTCGCCCCGGCGCAGATCCCGGATGATCTCAACCCGCTCCACAGTGTCGATATCCGAGTGCAGGTACCGGACCTTGATGTCGTGTTCCATCAGGAAATCGGTCAGGTCTTCCGCCATGCGCTTGGTCAGGGTGGTCACCAGAACCCGCTCCTGTACCTTCACCCGAGCGTGAATTTCTGACAGCAGGTCATCCACCTGGGTGGAGGCCGGCCGAACCTCGATTTCCGGATCCAGCAGGCCGGTGGGACGGACCACCTGCTCAACCACCTGGCCGGCATGTTCGGCCTCATAATTCCCCGGCGTCGCCGAGACAAAAATCATCTGCGGCGCAATACGTTCCCATTCCTCGAAGCGCATCGGCCGGTTATCCAGCGCCGAGGGCAGCCGGAACCCGTATTCCACCAGGGTTTCCTTGCGCGACCGGTCACCCTTGTACATGGCACCGATCTGGGGAATGGTCACGTGGGACTCGTCCACCACCAGCAAAGCGTTGGGCGGCAGGTAATCGAACAGGGTTGGCGGCGCCTCCCCCGGCCGACGCCCGGACAGGTACCGGGAGTAGTTCTCGATGCCGTTGCAGTAACCGAGCTCGAGCATCATCTCGATGTCGTACCGGGTACGCTCCTCCAGGCGCTGGGCTTCCACCAGCCGATTGTTGTCCCGCAACTGCTGCAGGCGTTCATCCAGCTCCACCTTGATGTGCTCCACCGCATCCAGCACTGTCTGCCGCGGAGTGACGTAGTGGGATTTCGGGTAGATGGTCACCCGGGGCACCCGACGCAGGACCTCGCCGGTGAGCGGATCGAAATAGCTGAGATTCTCCACCTCGTCATCGAACAGCTCGATCCGGATGGCCTCCTTCTCCGATTCCGCCGGGAACACATCGATGACATCGCCCCGGACCCGGTAATTGGCCCGGTGGAATTCCACGTCATTGCGGGTGTACTGAAGCTCGGCCAGACGACGCAGGATGAAGCGCTGGTCGATCTGATCGCCCCGGTCCAGGTGCAGCATCATCTTCAGGTAGGACTGGGGGTCACCCAGACCGTAGATGGACGACACCGTGGCCACGATGATCGCATCCGGCCGCTCCAGCAGCGCCTTGGTGGCGGACAGCCGCATCTGCTCGATGTGCTCGTTGATGGAGGCGTCTTTCTCGATGAAGGTGTCCGAGGACGGCACGTAGGCTTCCGGCTGGTAATAGTCGTAGTAGGAGACGAAGTACTCCACCGCGTTGTCCGGAAAGAACTCGCGGAACTCGCCATACAGCTGAGCCGCCAGAGTCTTGTTATGGGCCATGATGATGGTGGGCCGCTGCACGTGCTCGATCACATTGGCGACGGTGAAGGTTTTCCCCGAGCCGGTCACCCCGAGCAGCGTCTGGTGCGCCAGGCCGGACTGGATACCATCCACCAGGCCCTCGATCGCCTTGGGCTGATCACCGGCCGGCTGGTAGGGGGAATCGACTCGGAACACCCCGCTCTGTGCAGTACTGGTTTCTTGCTTTGCCATAACTGGCGGATAACCTCCGGATTTGCGCGGTGCCCGCTGTGGCGGACTTATACCATCGAGAAATTTAGCGTTACGCTGGCTTCATGATACCATCAGTGCGATCGACGGCTGGGCGAAAATCAGCCAGCAATGGCTCCCCCGGCCGATCGCAGCCCAATAGGACGCAGCTTTAAGGAGCTCAAGTTTGGACCTTCAACTTTCCAGCCGAGTACAGGCTATCAAGCCCTCTCCCACCCTCGCAGTCACCAACAAGGCCGCGGAACTCCGCGCAGCCGGCCAGGACATCATTGGCCTGGGTGCAGGCGAGCCGGACTTCGACACCCCCGAGCACATCAAACAGGCAGCCATTGAAGCCATCAATAACGGCCAGACCAAATACACCGCCGTGGATGGTACGCCGGCCTTGAAAAAAGCGATTATTGCGAAGTTCAAACGGGACAACGGCCTGGAATACGAAGCCAACCAGATACTGGTAAGCAGTGGTGGCAAACAGAGCTTTTTCAACCTGGCACTTGCCACACTGAACGAAGGCGACGAGGCCATCATCCCGGCCCCTTACTGGGTTTCCTACCCGGACATGGTACTGGTCGCCGAAGGCAAGCCGGTCATCATCGAGACCAGCGCCGACACCCGCTTCAAGATCACTCCGGAGCAGCTGGAGAACGCCATCACCGAGCGTACCCGCCTGTTCGTGATCAACAGCCCGTCCAACCCGAGTGGCATGGCCTACTCCATGGAAGAGCTGAAGGCGATTGGTGAGGTGCTGAAGAAGCACCCGAACATCATGATCGCCACCGACGACATGTACGAGCCGATCCTGTGGACCGGCAAGCCGTTCTGCAACATCGTGAACGCCTGTCCGGAACTGTACGAGCGCACCTTCGTACTGAACGGTGTTTCCAAGGCCTATTCCATGACCGGCTGGCGTATCGGCTATGCTGCGGGCCCGGCGAAGATCATCGGCGCGATGAAGAAGATCCAGTCCCAGAGCACATCCAACCCCTGCTCCATCTCCCAGGCTGCAGCAACCGCCGCCCTGGACGGTGACCAGGCGTGCGTGGGCGAGATGGTCAAAGCGTTCAAGGAACGCCACGACTGGCTGGTAGATGCCCTGAACAAGCTGCCGGGTGTTGAGTGCCTGACTGGCGACGGCACCTTTTATGTGTTCCCGAGCTTCCAGGGCGCCATTGATGCGGATGACAGCGTCAGCACCGATGTGGAGTTCGCCGAGAAGCTGCTGACCGACGCCGGCGTGGCGATCGTGCCGGGCTCCGCTTTCGGTGCCCCGGGCCACATGCGTTTGAGCTTCGCGACCAGCATGGAGAACCTGCAGAAGGCGGTTGAGCGTTTGCAGAAGGCGCTTGGCTAAAAAGTTTTTGTCAGGGGTTGACGAGGCGGTATAGCCACCTTAATATACGCGCCTCGTCACATGACGACGTTCCCCGATAGCTCAGTTGGTAGAGCAACGGACTGTTAATCCGTTTGTCGCTGGTTCGAGCCCAGCTCGGGGAGCCAATATTCCGAAAGCCCGCTAATTCTCTGAGTTAGCGGGCTTTTTTGTGTTGGTTTTTCGTTGCTTTGTTCGTTCGACTGATTCCTGCCCTAGCCTTCCAGTTCTGGTGCAAGGGGCAATGGGTACCTGCTCCCAAAAACCGCTACGAGCACGTCCATGTGCGCTTGGCTCCGCCATCCATGGCTCCGCACATTTTTGGGAGCAGGTACCCATCGCCCCTCTGAATCCAGGAGATATACGACTTCGCTGGAGCGCGGAGAGAATCTCCCATCAACCCTCCCCAAAATTCTCTTTCAGATCAGTTGCGATACCCCCGAATGCCTAGACCGGTGGTGTGGGGCCGCCCTCCCAAAAATGTTGAAGGCCAGGGATGGCCTGAAACAAGCGCACATGGACGTGCTCGTAGCGGTTTTTGGGAGGGCGACCCCACACCACCAGCCCGCCAAGACAGCAGGCTGGGGCAGGATCAAAGGACAGAAAACAAATTAGAGGCCAATCACCTCCACATGAATAGCCTCCAAGGCAGCCAATGGATCAGGCGCCTGAGTAATCGGACGGCCAATCACGAGGTAATCGGAACCGGCTTTGAGGGCATCCGTGGGAGTCATGATGCGTTGTTGGTCGCCTTTGTCGGCGGTCAGCGGCCGGATCCCCGGGGTGATCAGTTTGAAGTCGGCGCCCTGCTCGGCTTTTAGCTTCGGCGCTTCCTGCGCGGAGCAGACGACGCCGTCGAGGCCGCAGTTTCTGGTCAGGGTGGCGAGGCGTGATACCTGAACTTCCGGGGAGTCGGTGATACCGATGCCGGCCAGGTCTTCCGGTCCCATGCTGGTGAGGACCGTGACTGCGATCAGCAGGGGCTTGTCGGCGCCGAAAGATTCGAGACGTTCGCGGCAGGCGACCATCATCTTTTCACCGCCGGAGGCGTGGACATTTACCATCCAGACACCGAGATCGGCCGCAGCGGCAACGGCAGCGGAGGTGGTGTTCGGGATGTCGTGGAATTTCAGGTCCAGGAACACGTCGAAGCCCCTGCCCTGCAGCGCCTGTACCAGCTGCGGACCAGAGCGGGTGAACAGTTCCTTGCCGACTTTCAGGCGACATTTGGCCGGGTCCAGCTGGTCGACCAGGGCCAGTGCCGGGTCCTGGGAGGGGAAGTCGAGGGCGACGATGATTTTGGGGTCAGAGGGGTTTTGCACGGTTCGGTTCCTGGGATAAATCGTGACGGGTTTATTCGGCTTCCACGCCCTGGATCGGGCGGATGGTTTCCCATTGCTTGCAGCTCGGGCAAAGCCAGTGTAGCTGCCGACCGGAGAAGCCGCAGCTGACGCAGCGGTAGACCGGGCGGTTGGACAGGAGCAGATGACCGATGCGGCTGACCAGGCGGCCTTCATCCGTGGTCATGCCTTTCTCGTAACCCGCCATTTCCACCAGCCGGAGCAGTCCGCGCACAGATGGGCGGCTTTCCAGTTCCTGGCGCAGCAGATCAATCGCCGCCGGCCGCCCGGAAGAGCGTTCGACGGATTCTACCAGAGCCAGCAGCAAACTCGTGCTGGGATATTTCTCGTAGAGTTTGCGGAGCTTCTTTACCAGACGGCCTACGTCGCCATGCTCGCGCTCGAGTTTCATCAGGCGGTCGATCGCTTCCGGCCCGAACTCCGGGTTCTGGTCGAATACCTTGAGGCTTTCCTTACCCGCTTCCCTGAAGCTGCCCTGCCGAATGAGAAGGCTCATCAGGATCAGCGTGGCACGGACGCAGGAGCGGTCGTATTCCAGGGCCTCCTTGGTCAACTTCTGGGCCGTCCACCTGTCGTCGTGTTTCAGTGCCTGCTCGGCGAGCTCGCAGGTGATGTAGGCCAGGGTCTTGAACAGCGCCACATCGGAATCGCCCTTGGCGAGAGTGCGGGCCACGTCGGCCGCCTTGCCCCACTCGCGTTCTTGCTGGTACAGCTCGATCAGCTGGAGCGCTGCGTCGCGACCGTATTCCCGGTCACCCATGATCTGGTGCAGCAGCGCTTCGGCGCGGTCCAACAAGCCGGCATTGAGATAGTCCAGGGCAAGCTCCATCGTCACCTGCGGCGAAAAACGGCCGGGCAACTCGGGGCGGGCAAGGAGGTTCTGGTGAATCAGGATGGCGCGGTCGGTCTCGCCCTTGTTCCGGAAGTGACTGCCAATGGAAAGGTGCAGGCTGACGGTGTCCTTGTTGACGGCGAGAGACTGGACGAAATTTTCGACCGCCTGGTCGGAGTAGTTGGTAAACAGGAATTGAAGGCGATCGCGGACCGAGTCTTCGTCAGAGATGGCGCTTTTCGAACTACGGTTGTTACTGCCAAGCCGGCCAGCCATCCAGCCGGCCGCGACTGCCGCGGTCAGCAGCAGCCACTGAAGCACTATATCCATTAAAGAGTCCGGTCGTTCTCAGCCCTGGATTTCTCCAATGCCTGCTCGGCACGATCGAGTCGTTTTTTGAGGGTTCGCCGCGATACGGATGTCCGAACGGTCGCCAGCATGGTCATCAGAACGCCAAACAACGCGCCAATGACGAACGCCATAATAATCCAGACGGCCACGCCGTGGGGTTGGGTCTCGAACAGCAGAAAATTAAGGGAGACCGCCATCTGGTTATTCAGCGAGAATACGAGTGCCAATAAAATCAGGACCAGTACCAACAGAATAATGAGGATTTTCTGCAATCCTGCCATAGCGTAAGCACTCCGTAGGGCTCAACAGGCCCGAATCTTCATGTTCTCTGCGAGACCCTAGAAACCTTTTTTCAGGCTGTCATTGACCTGCTCCCGGAGTTCCTTCCCGGGTTTGAAATGGGGCACATACTTTGCCGGCAAGTTCACTGCCTCACCGGTCTTGGGGTTACGCCCGACACGGGCCGCCCGGTGATGGAGGGAAAAGCTGCCAAATCCCCGAATTTCGATTCTCTGACCATCCGCGAGCGACTGGGACATATGCTCTATGATGGTTTTCACTGCAAGTTCAACATCCTTCACAGACAACTGGGTCTGCTTGGAAGCAATCAGTTCGACCAGTTCGGACTTCGTCATGAGGCGCTTCCCTCTTATTTATTATTCGGTAGTCTATTACCGTGATTTCTTGTCCTAGTTTAGTCAAACCAGAAAAAAACACAAAAAAAACGGGCTCTTAGAGCCCGTTTTTTTCACACCAGAAGGAAACTTATTCCTTGTTGGCGTTCTGCTGCTGCATCTGTTCCTTGATGAGATCACCGATGGTGGTCGCACCAGAAGATTCAGCGGCTTTGCTACGGACGCTTTCCAGCGCCTGCTTGTCGTCTTCAACGTCCTTGGACTTGATGGACAGGTTAATGACGCGGTTCTTGCGGTCGATGCTGATGATCTTCGCTTCGACTTCTTCACCTTCCTTCAGCGCGTTGCGTGCGTCTTCAACACGGTCACGGCTGATTTCAGAGGCTTTCAGTACCGCCTCAACCTCGTCGTTCAGGGCAACGGTTGCGCCTTTGGCGTCAACAGCGGATACAGTACCCTTGACGATGGAGCCCTTGTCGTTCAGCTGCACAAACTCGGCGAACGGATCGCTTTCCAGCTGCTTGATGCCCAGGGAGATACGCTCACGCTCCGGATCAACAGACAGGATAACGGTCTCGACTTCGTCGCCCTTCTTGTATTCGCGAACGGCTTCTTCGCCAGTCTCGTTCCAGCTGATGTCGGACAGGTGAACCAGTCCGTCGATGCCGCCTTCCAGACCGATGAAGATACCAAAGTCAGTGATGGACTTGATCTTACCGGAGATGCGGTCGCCCTTGTTGAACTTGCTGGAGAAGTCTTCCCACGGGTTGGATACGCACTGCTTGATACCCAGGGAGATACGACGACGCTCTTCGTCGATATCCAGGATCATGACTTCTACTTCGTCACCGACCTGAACAACCTTGGACGGATGGATGTTCTTGTTGGTCCAGTCCATTTCGGACACGTGTACCAGACCTTCAACACCCTCTTCCAGCTCGGCAAAGCAGCCGTAGTCGGTCAGGTTGGTTACGCGTGCAGTAACCTTGGAGCCTTCCGGGTAACGACCCTTGATGTCGACCCAGGGATCTTCGCCCAGCTGCTTCAGACCCAGGGAAACACGGTTGCGCTCGCGATCGAACTTCAGCACCTTGACGTTGATCTCGTCACCAACGTTCACGATTTCGCTCGGATGCTTGATGCGCTTCCAGGCCATATCGGTGATGTGCAGCAGGCCGTCAACACCACCCAGATCCACGAACGCGCCGTAGTCGGTCAGGTTCTTGACGATACCCTTGATTTCCATACCCTCGGTCAGGGTCTCGAGCAGAGCTTCACGCTGCTCGCTGTTTTCAGCTTCCAGAACGGCGCGGCGGGAAACAACCACGTTGTTACGCTTCTGGTCCAGCTTGATAACCTTGAATTCCAGTTCTTTGTTCTCCAGGTGCGCAGTGTCGCGAACCGGACGAACGTCTACCAGGGAACCCGGCAGGAAGGCACGAATACCAGACAGGTCGACGGTGAAACCGCCCTTGACCTTGCCATTGATCACGCCTTTAACAACTTCTTCAGCCTCGAAGGACTTCTCCAGTACTTTCCACGCTTCGGCACGCTTGGCCTTCTCGCGGGAAAGACGGGTTTCACCGAAGCCATCTTCAACAGCATCGAGAGCCACATCGACAACATCGCCGACAGCTACTTCCAACTCGCCTTTTTCGTTGAGGAACTGGGAGGCGGGGATAACGCCCTCGGACTTCAGTCCGGCGTTAACGGTGACCCAGTCGTTGTCGACGTCAACTACGGTTCCCTGGACGATGGAACCCGGTTGCATGTCAATTTCTTTCAGGCTTTCTTCAAAAAGATCCGCAAAGCTCTCGCTCATTATGTGTCCTATGTGATCAACGCAAGTGTACTCCGTGCCGCCAGCAACACGGTCTGTTAACGATTTCCGGAATCAGCCAGCGGCTGGCAAATAACGCTGTTTCCGGCATTTCAACGACAAAAAGGTGTAGTCAGGCCTGACCTGCTGCGGCCATACACCTGTCCAACACCTCTTCTATACTCAACCCCGTAGAATCAATGACTTGCGCATCATCCGCGGGCCTGAGAGGGGCTGCGGAACGGTTCATATCCCGTTCGTCACGAACCCGTATCTCCTCTAAAAGGGCATCAATATTAACATCGACACCCGCTTCCTTCAACTGGTTAAAACGTCGCCGGGCCCGTTCCTCGGCACTGGCCGTCAGGAAGATTTTCACCGGCGCATCCGGGAACACCACTGTGCCCATGTCGCGGCCATCGGCAACCAGACCGGGCGCCTGGCGAAAGTCCCGCTGCCGCTGCAACAACGCATCCCGGACGGGCTGCATGACCGCCACCCGCGAAGCGTTATCGCCACAGGTTTCGGTACGGATCTCGGAGGTGACATCTTCGCCTGCCAGCAATACTTTCGCGGGCTGACCGGCCGGGGTCGGCTCGAAGGTCACGTTCAGCGAAGACGCCACCCTGACCAGTCCCTGTTCATCATCAAAGGAAACGCCCTGCCGCATGGCTGCCAGGGCGGTCAGACGATACAGGGCGCCACTGTCCAGCAGATGCCAGCCCAGCTTCTGCGCCAGCATCTGGGTGATGGTGCCCTTGCCCGAACCGCCGGGGCCATCCACCGCGATGACCGGTGCCTTGCTGTCTGCCATTACTCACCACCTTCTGTACGGATCTGGATACCGGTCTGCTGCGCCAGCTCCACAAAGCTCGGGAAGGAGGTGGCCACGTTGGCACAGTCTGTGATCTCGATCGGGCCGGTTGCCCTCAGCGATGCCACCGCAAACGACATGGCGATCCGATGATCCCCGTGGCTGTTCACGGTTCCACCGCCGATGTCCTGGCCGCCATCGATGATGATGCCATCCGGGGTAACGGTCGTCTCCACGCCCAAGGCTGCCAGGCCATCCGCCATGACCTGGATCCGGTCACTTTCCTTCACCCGCAGTTCCTCGGCGCCGCGGAGCACAGTACGGCCCTGCGCGCAGGTGGCGGCGACGAACAGCACAGGGAATTCGTCGATGGCCAGGGGAACCTGCTCTTCCGGGATGTCGATGCCCTTGAGCTCGGCAGAGCGCACACGCAGGTCGGCCACCGGCTCGCCGCCGATTTCCCGCTCCTCGAGTACTTCAATATCGGCGCCCATCTGGCGCAGGATATTGATGACACCGACCCGGGTCGGGTTCATGCCGACATGGCGCAGCACCAGTTCGGAATCCGGGGCAATGCTCCCGGCCACCAGGAAGAAGGCGGCGGAAGAAATATCCGCGGGCACATCGATGGCGCAGGCAGTCAGCTTGCCGCCGCCGGACACACTGGCGGTCGCGCCGTCACGGTAAACGTGATAGCCGAAGCCCTCCAGCATGCGCTCGGTGTGGTCCCGTGTCGGCGCAGGTTCGGTCACCGAGGTAACGCCCTCGGCATAGAGGCCCGCCAGTAACAGGCAGGACTTGACCTGGGCACTGGCCACGGGCATTTCATAATGAATGCCGGTCAGTTTATGACCACCACGAATCTTCAGCGGCGGGCGGCCACCCTCGGCGGTGTCGATCACCGCACCCATGGCCCGGAGCGGATCGGCAACGCGTCCCATGGGACGCTTGGACAGACTGGCATCACCGGTCAGCTCGGAATCGAACGGTTGGGTGGCCAGCAAACCGGCAAACAGGCGCATGGCGGTTCCGGAATTCCCCAGGTAGAGCGGGCCCCGGGGTGCCTGCAGGCCGTGCATACCGACACCGTGGATGCGAACGAAGCCGTCTTCCGGGCCTTCGATGGTCACGCCCATGTCACGGAATGCCTGCAGGGTCGCCAGGCTGTCTTCACCTTCGAGGAAACCTTTGACCTCGGTAATTCCCTCCGCCAGGGCACCCAGCATGATGGAACGGTGGGACATGGATTTGTCACCCGGAACCCGGATATCACCCCGGATGGAGCCACCGGGCTGGAGCTGGAAGGTTACCTGCTTTTCGCTGTTGTTAGTCACGTACGCCTGTCCTGAAAGCATCTTGGTGAAGTGTTCCCGCGCCGCCTTGGCGCGACTGAAGACCCGGAGCAGCATTGCCCCATCGCCAGCGGCAATGGCAGACCGCAACTGGTCCAGATCATGGGTAAAGTGGTCGATAACCCGGAGCACCGCATCCCGGTTCGACAGAAAGATGTCATGCCACATCACCGGGTCACTGGCCGCGATCCGGGTGAAATCCCGGAAACCGCCGGCGGCATACCGGAAGATATCCATATTCTCGTCTTCCCCGGCAAGGGTGTCCACGAGGGAAAAAGCAATGAGGTGTGGCAGGTGGCTGGTGGCGGCCAGTACTTCGTCATGGTAAGCCACGGACATCGTCAACACGGTGGCGCCACAGCCTTCCCACAGCGCCCTGAGCCGCTCGACAGCGGGCTGATGGGCGTTATCCGCCGGCGTCAGGATGACCTTGTGATTGGCAAACAACTCGGGATTGGCTGCCCGGATGCCGCTTTTTTCGGATCCGGCAATCGGGTGACCGGGAATCACGTGGGGAGAAAGCTCACCGAAAACGGCTTCAACGTCCGCCACAAAACTGGATTTGGTACTGCCGACATCGGACAGCATTGTGTCGCTGTCGAGAAACGGCTTGAGCTCTGTAAGCACCGCACGGGTCGCGCGTACCGGAACCGCCAGCACCACCAGATCACTGCCGCGAACGGCCTGTTCCAGGGACTCGGCCGCCACGTCGATAACACCCAGCTCCTCGCCGAGGTCAAGCTCTTCGGCCCGCCGGTCATAACCGACTACCTGGCCGGCCAGCCGGTGCTGTCTGATGGCACTGGCCAGAGACCCGCCGATGAGCCCCAGACCGATAATGGCAACGCGCTTGAAAAGTGGCTCGCCGTCGCCCACTTCAGCCACCCTCCCCGGCGGCACTCAGGGCCTCGGCAAGGGCGTCGAGGAAGCGTTCGTTTTCCCTGGCAAGGCCGACAGAAACCCGCAGGTGTTCCGGCATACCGTAACCGGCAATCGGCCGCACGATGACCCCGTGTTCAAGCAACGTGTGATATATCGCCAGGGCCTGCTCTCCGACTTCCACGGCGATGAAGTTTCCTGCGGAAGGTATGTAAGGCAGCCCCATTCGGTCAAAACCGTCCGCCAGCTGCCTCAGCCCTTCGGCATTCACCTCGCGGGAACGGTTCAGATAATCCTCGTCCCCCAGGACCGCAGTTGCCGCAGCCAACGCGACGGTATCCACGTTGAACGGCTGACGTACCCGATTGAGGATGTCCGCAATCGCAGGCGAACTGATGCTGTACCCCACCCGCAAGGCCGCAAGGCCCCAGGCCTTGGAGAAGGTGCGGCAGACGATCAGGTTGGGGAAACGCTCGAGCAGTTCAATGCCGTCGGGGTACTCGGTACCCGTCAGGTATTCACAATAGGCTTCATCCAGAACCACCAGCACATCTTCGGGAATCTTCGCCAGGAAGCCCTCGATCGCATCGGCGGTATGCACAGTACCAGTCGGGTTGTTCGGGTTGGCCACGAATACCAGGCGGGTACGCTCGGTCACGGCATCGGCCATGGCATCAAGATCATGCCCCCAATCCTTCGCCGGCACGGACACACCCTTGGCACCGATGGCCTGGGTCACCAGGGGATAAACCGCAAAGGCATACTGGGAGAACACCACTTCGGAATCCGCGTCGGCAAAGCAGCGGGCAACCACTTCCAGAACATCGTTCGAACCGTTGCCCAGGGTGATCTGATCCATGCCCACGCCGAAGCGCTCGGACAGCGCCTGCTTGAGATCAAAGCCGTTGCCATCCGGATACAGGCACATTTCAGACAGTGCTTTCCGGGCGGCAGCCAGCGCCTTTTCGCTGGGCCCCAACGGATTCTCGTTACTGGCCAGCTTGATGATCTCGGCAGGCTTCAGGCCCAGCTCCCGGGCCAGTTCCTCGATCGGTTTGCCCGGCTGGTAGGGAGACAAAGCCTGGACACCTTTAACCGCAAGACTCTGGTAATCGACTGCCATTCAAAGCCTCCTTTACAAAACGCCGATTGGGTAGGAACCGAGCCGCTTGAGCTCCACCGCCTCTTCGTCCACTTCGGCCAGCGCCTTTCGGATGGTCTCGTCCTCCATGTGGCCCTCGAAGTCGATGTAGAACACGTAGGCCCAGGTGCCACTGGGCGACGGCCGGGTTTCAATACGGGTCAGACTGATACCGTGACGGTGGAACGGCTCCAGCAACTGATACAGCGCGCCGGGCTTGTTGCGCATGGACACCAGGATGGAGGACTTGTCGTGACCACTGGCCGGCACTTCCTCCCGCCCGATGATCAGGAACCGGGTGGTATTGTCCGGACGATCCTCGATGCTGTTGGCCAGCTTCTCCAGGCCATACAGTTCCGCTGCCATATCCCCGGCAATAGCAGCCGTACCCGGCTCCTCGGCGGCCCGGCGCGCGGCTTCGGCGTTGCTGGACACGGTCACCCGCTCGATGCCGTAGCGATGGGTATCCAGCCACTGCCGGCACTGGGCAAAAGACTGCTGGTGGGAATAGATGCGTGTTATTTCCTGATCCTTGTGCTTCGGAGACACCAACAGGTGATGGTGAATCCGCAACTGCACCTCTCCGCAGATCTTCAGCGGCGATGACATGAACATGTCCAGGGTGTGGTTGATCATGCCTTCGGTGGAGTTCTCCACCGGCACCACCCCGTAGTGGGCTGCACCGGACTCCACCTCACGGAAGACGGCGTCGATGGCCGGTAAAGGGACACTGACAACGGAATGACCGAAATGCTTCAGCGCCGCCGCCTGGGTAAAGGTACCGATCGGCCCCAGGAAAGCGATGTGCATCGGCTTTTCCAGCGCCAGGCAAGCGGACATGATTTCACGGAACAGCCGCGCCATTTCCTCGGCGGGCAGCGGCCCCGGATTGTGCTCCTTGATACGACGCAGCACCTGGGCCTCGCGCTCGGGACGGTAGAAGAACACATCCTCGTCCGGATTCGCAGCCATCTTTACATGGGCCACTTCCTGGGCACAGCGGGCCCGGGCACTGATGAGGTCCATGATCTGCTGGTCAATACTGTCGATTTCGTCACGCAGTTCGCCCAGACGGGTCTTCTCGTCCGTCATGATCAGCCACGCTCCTTCGCAAATTCCGTCATGTACTGGATCAGTGCGTCAACACCCGCTTCGGGCATGGCGTTATAGATGCTGGCGCGCATCCCGCCCACGGAGCGATGGCCCTTGAGGTTCAGGAGCCTCCGGGCGTCCGCACCCTTGAGGAAGTCGTCATTCAGGGCATCGTCGGCCAGGGTGAATGGTACGTTCATCCAGGAGCGGAAGCGGGGCTCAATTGGGTTGGCGTAAAAATCGTTGGCGTCGATGAAGTCATACAGTTTCTTCGCCTTGCGATAGTTGATCTCGCCCATGGCCTTGACGCCTCCCTGCGCCTTCAGCCACTTGAAAACCAGTCCGGCCAGGTACCAGGAATAGGTCGCCGGGGTGTTGTACATGGAGCCATTGTCGGCGATGACCTGGTAATTCATCATCGTCGGCGTTTCCTTGCGGGCCTTGCCAAGCAGGTCCTTGCGGATGATGACCACCACCAGGCCGGACGGACCAATGTTCTTCTGGGCGCCAGCGTAGATCAGCCCATAGCGGGACACATCCACCGGCCGGGACAGCATGGTGGAGGACATGTCTGCCACCAGGGGCACATCTCCGCTGTCCGGTGTGAAATCGAATTCCAGGCCACCGATGGTCTCGTTCGGGGTGTAATGCAGGTAGGCGGCATCGGCATTGGTGGACCAGGTAGACTGTTCCGGCACGGTGGTAAAATCGCTGTCCTCGGAACTGGCCACCACGTTCACGTCACCGTAGCGTTTGGCCTCGGCAATCGCCTTTTTGGACCAGATCCCGGTGTTGACGTAATCCGCCGTGGTCTTGTCGCCGAGCAGGTTCAGGGGGATGGTGGAGAACTGGCTGGAAGCTCCACCTTGCATGAAGAGTACAGCGTAATCATCTGAAATTCCGGCCAATTCACGCAGGTCTTTCTCGGCAGTTTCGGCAATGGCCACGAACTCGTCGCTGCGGTGGCTCATTTCCATCACCGACATGCCGGTACCACGCCAGTCCAGCATTTCGTCCCGGGCCTGTTTCAGCACGGGCTCCGGCAAGGTAGCCGGCCCCGCGCAAAAGTTGAACGCCCTGCTCATTCTTCGCTTTCCTCGCCTTCTATCTCTTCATCATCGGATTCTGCAATCCGCTCCACGCCGACCAGACGCTCGTCTTCCTGGGACAGGCGGATCAGACGCACACCCTGAGTATTCCGACTCAGAACCGAAACCTCATCTGTGCGCGTGCGCACCAGGGTACCCTTATCGGAAATCAGCATCATTTCATCGCCATCAAACAGCTGGAGCGCGGTGACCAGGTCGCCGTTACGCTCGGAGCACTGCATAGCGATAACGCCCTGGCTGCCCCGACTGTAAGTGGGGAACTCGTCGATCGCGGTGCGCTTGCCATAGCCATGCTCACTGGCGGTCAGGATCACGCCGCCTTCTTCCGGGATGATCAGGGACACCACATGCTGGCCTTCCGGCATCCGGATACCGCGCACGCCACGGGCAGTCCGGCTCATGGGTCGCACCTGGTCCTCGGTGAAGCGCACTGCCTTGCCGGCGGTGGAGAACAGCATGACCTCGGCATCGCCCTTGGTGATGGCTGCGCCAACCAGGGTATCGCCCTCGTCCAGATTCAGGGCGATCAAACCATTGCTGCGCGGACGGGAGAAGTTCGGCAACGGGGTTTTCTTGACCACACCGTTAGAGGTGGCCATCAGCACAAACTGGTCTTCCGGGTAATCCTTCACCGGCAGGAAGGTCGTGATACGCTCACCTTCGTCCAGCGGCAGGATATTGACCATCGGCCGGCCCCGGGAGCCACGGCTGCCACGGGGAATCTCGAACACACGCAGCCAATAGACCTTGCCACGGTTGGAGAAGCACAGGATGGTGTCGTGGGAGTTGGCCACCAATAGTTTCTCGATGAAGTCTTCGTCCTTCATGGAGGTGGCGGCCTTGCCACGGCCACCGCGTCGCTGGGCCTGGTAATCTTCAACGGCCTGGGTCTTGGCGTAACCACCGTGGGAGATGGTGACCACCAGGTCCTCTTCGTCGATCAGGTCCGCGATGGTCAGGTCACGGCGGGAGCTGGTTATCTCGGTACGGCGGTCGTCGCCGTAGTCGTTCACAATCGCTTCCAGCTCTTCACGGATCACCTGCAACAGGCGCTCCGGATCGCCCAGGATGTCGAGTAGATCGGCGATCTTCTCGAGGATTTCCTTGTACTCGTTCTGCAGCTTCTCGGTTTCCAGACCGGTCAGGCGGTGCAGACGCAGGTCCAGAATGGCCTGGGCCTGTTCCGGTGACAGATGGTAAAGGCCTTCGCGCAGGCCGTAGATCTCTGGCAGGTCATCGGGGCGGCAGGCATCTTCGCCGGCACGCTCGAGCATGGCCAGCACATCACCCGGCGCCCAGCCCTTGTCCATCAGTTTTTCTTTGGCCTCGGCCGCAGTCGGGGACTGCTTGATCAGCTCAATGATCTCGTCGATGTTCGCCAGCGCAACGGTCAGGCCTTCGAGAATATGGCCGCGCTCACGGGCCTTGCGCAGTTCGTAGATGGTCCGGCGGGTCACCACCTCGCGGCGGTGGCGCAGGAACGCATCCAGCATTTCTTTCAGATTGAGGGTCTTGGGTTCGCCGTTGATCAGGGCAACCATGTTGATACCGAACACGGTTTCCAGCTGGGTGTGGGCGAACAGGTTGTTGATCACCACGTCGGCGTTCTCGCCACGACGCAGTTCGATCACAACTCGGATACCTTCCTTGTTGGATTCGTCCCGCAGCTCGGAAATACCTTCAACACGCTTTTCTTTCACCAGCTCGGCGATCTTCTCGATCAGACGGGCCTTGTTGAGCTGGTAAGGAAGCTCGGTGATGATGATGGATTCGCGACCGGTCTTCTTGTCCTGCTCGATCTCGTGGCGGGCGCGGATATAGATGCGGCCACGACCGGTGCGGTAGGCCTCGACGATGCCGGCGCGGCCGTTGATGATGCCCTGGGTCGGGAAATCCGGGCCGGGAATGTACTCCATGAGTTCATCCACGGTCAGATCGCCGTTATCAATCAGTGCCAGACAGCCGTTGACCACTTCGGTCAGGTTGTGGGGCGGGATATTGGTGGCCATGCCCACCGCAATACCGGAAGAGCCGTTCACCAGCAGGTTCGGGACCCGGGTTGGCAGCACATCGGGAATCCGCTCGGTGCCGTCGTAGTTGTCGACGTAATCAACGGTTTCCTTATCCAGATCTGCCAGCAGGGAGTGGGCAATCTTCTCCATGCGAATCTCGGTGTAACGCATGGCCGCCGCGTTATCGCCGTCAATGGAACCGAAGTTACCCTGACCATCCACCAGCGGGTAGCGCAGGGAGAACGGCTGGGCCATCCGCACGATGGTGTCATATACCGCAGAGTCACCGTGGGGGTGATATTTACCGATAACATCACCTACCACGCGGGCAGACTTCTTATAGGCCTTGTTCCAGTCATTGCCCAGCTCGGACATGGCGAACAGCACCCGACGGTGCACCGGCTTGAGGCCGTCACGCACATCCGGCAGTGCCCGGCCGACAATGACGCTCATGGCGTAATCGAGGTAGGACTGCTTCAACTCGTCTTCAATGTTTACCGGCAGGATCTCTTTGGCTAACTCACCCATCGAGAAAGGTTCCTTTGCGTTATCTGGAAGTCGTGCGGGAGCCGTTTCCGGGCCCCGTATTTATTCTTCAACAAGCCGCCAAGCATACCACAGTCCGCCCTATTCCGGGGCACTTGTGGCCAAGCCTTAACCAAACACCACGGTCTTGTTTTCGTAGGTAATCACCCGGTCTTCAACATGCGCCCGCAGGCCGCGCGCCAGCACGTTTTTCTCCACATCCTTGCCCAGGCGGACCATGTCTTCGATGGAATCGCTGTGATTGATGCGGATGACGTCCTGTTCGATGATCGGGCCCTCATCGAGGTCCTGGGTCACATAGTGGCATGTGGCCCCGATCAGCTTAACACCGCGGCTGTACGCCTGATGGTACGGGCGCGCACCGGCGAAGGACGGCAGGAAGCTGTGATGGATATTGATCACCTTGCCAGCGTACTTCTCGCACAACTCGGCCGGGAGGATCTGCATGTAGCGCGCCAGCACGACGACATCGGTCTCGTACTTCCCGAACAGTTCCTCGATGTGAGCGAAGGCCTCGGCCTTGTTCTCCTTGCTCACCGGCACGTGGTGATACGGGATTTCATGCCATTCGACCATGCGGCGCAAATCATCATGGTTGGAAATCACCGCGACGATCTCGGCATTCAGCTCCTTGCTGTGCCAGCGGTGCAGGAGATCCGCCAGACAGTGGGACTCCTTGCTGCACATCAGGATGACCCGCTTGGGCCGCGCGGAGTCGGCAATATGCCAGTTCATGTTGAACTCGCGGGCAATGGGCTCGAACGCGGCACGGAACTGGTCCAGCCCGAACGGGATGGACTCGGCCTTGATCTCGTGACGCATGAAGAACCAGCCGGTCTGGGTGTCCGAATGGTGGCTCGCCTCGGTAATCCAGCCATTGTAGGTGGACAGGAAATTACTCACCTTGGCAACGATTCCGACCCGATCCGGGCAGGAAATCACAAGACGATAGGTATGCTCCATGAAAGCCTTTCCTTAACTTGAATCCGGGAAAGCAGGTGCGACAGGGACCCCGGTGGAAAAACACAAGGCGGGCAATCGGTACGCACCATCAAAAATGACCGGCTATCATAGCCTATCTGAACGCCTAAAACGAGGAATGGACGCATGCGGATAATCGTGCTTTTACTGCTGATGACTTGCCTGCCCACGGTTTGGGCCCAGGCCATTCTTGAGGGTGAACGCTTCCACCCGGTCCAGGGCGAACATGGCATGGTGGCTACCAGCCACAGCCTCGCTACGGAGGTGGCGCTGGAGGTGCTCAAAGAGGGCGGCAATGCCGTTGATGCCGCCGTCACGGCGGGCTTTGCCCTGGCCGTCACCCAACCCCGTTCCGGCAATATCGGCGGCGGTGGTTTCATGCTGTTCTCGCCGGGTGATGGTAGTGCCCCCGAAGCCATCGACTACCGGGAGAAAGCACCCGCTGCCGCCAGCGAAACCATGTTCCAGGATGAAGACGGCAACGTGGTCACCAACCGCAGCCGCTTTACCCACCTGGCAGCCGGTGTACCCGGTACGGTCGCCGGTCTGGCGCTGGCCCTGGAGCGCCATGGCACCCTCAGCCTAAAAGACGCCCTGGCACCCGCGATCAAGCTCGCCCGGGACGGGTTTATCGTGCCACACCGGTTCACCGAAGGCCTGGAACAGGCCAAGGATCGGCTGCAGCGCTGGCCAGCGACCCTCGAGACCTTCTACAAGGAAGACGGCTCGGCCTGGCAGCCGGGTGAGCGCTTCCGCCAGCCGGAACTGGCCGCCACGCTCCAGCGGATTGCCGATAACGGCGTCGAGGGCTTCTACGAAGGCGAAACCGCTCGCCTCATTGCCGAGGAAATGCAGCGCAATGGCGGCCTGATCACCGAGCAGGACCTGCAGGACTACGAACCGGCCATCCGCAAGCCGGTCCATGGCACCTATCGCGGCCACGACATCTATTCCATGTCGCCACCCTCCTCCGGCGGCACTCACATCGTTCAGATCCTGAACATCCTGGAGGGCTACCCCATTTCCGACTGGGGCCATAACTCCGCCAGCACCATCCACCACATGGCCGAAGCCATGAAACTGGCCTACGCCGACCGCTCGCAATACCTGGGGGATACCGACTATGTTGAGGTTCCGCTCGCCGGCCTCACCAGCAAGGCCTATGCCGAGGGTCTGCGTGAGACCATCCAGCCGGACCAGGCCCGCCCCGCCACCGAAATAGGTCCCGGCGAGCCCGCGGCCTACGAAAGCCCCGAGACCACCCACTTTTCCGTGGTAGATCGCTGGGGCAACGCGGTTTCCAACACCTACACCATCAACTTCAGCTACGGCTCGGGCATCACCGTGGCCGGCGCCGGTTTCCTGCTCAACAACGAAATGGACGACTTCAGCGCCAAGCCCGGCGTGCCCAATGCCTACGGCCTGATCGGCGGCGAGGCCAACAAGGTGGAGCCCGGCAAGCGCATGCTCAGCTCCATGTCACCCACCATTGTCCGCAAGGACGGCAAGAACTTCCTGGTCACCGGCAGCCCCGGCGGCTCGAGGATCATTACCACCACGTTGCAGGTGGTAATGAACGTGATCGACCATAATATGAATATACAGACAGCGGTGAGCGTACCCCGGATCCACCATCAGTGGCTGCCGGACGAGATCCGCATTGAACAGGGCATCAGCCCCGATACAGTTCAACGACTTCAGGAAAAGGGCCACACGGTGGTAACCAAATCCGCCATGGGAGCCATCCAGAGCATACTAATCGGGCCAGATGGTACGCTGTATGGAGGCGCCGATCCGCGCCGGAGCACCTCATCGGCGATGGGGTATTGAACGAATCCGATTGACCCGGGTCACTGATCCGAAAGGAGGTACCATGTATCTTTCAGTACAGTTGAGCTGCTATCCGCTTAAGGATGACTACAAACAGCCGATATGGGATCTCATCGCCCGACTTGAACAATCCGGGCTGGAAGTGTATTCCGGACGTATGAGCACAGAAATCTTCGGGGAATACGATGAAGTCATGAAGGTACTCTCGGATACCATGAAGTGGTCATTCGAGACCTACGGCAAATCGGTATTCGTTGCAAAAATCATGGAGGGCGATCGGAGGCCCAGATGACAGCACCGCAGGGACCGGACCAGCAGAAACCGGGCGACAACAACCCGCAACCCGCGATTCCCAACCAGTTTGCCTTTCTCTGGTTGAGCGCCGCCATCTTCCTGATGGTGTTGTGGTTGCAGGACGGGGACCAGCCACGCCAGCAGGAGCTCGCCTATTCCGAGTTCAAGACCGCCGTGGCGGAACGCCAGGTTGCCGAAGTCACTCTGAAGTCCGAGTCGATCGTCGGCACCTTCAACGATCAGGGCATGACTGACTTCAGCGCCGAAAGCCAGGCCCGGCAACCGACTACCGGCTTCCACACGGTGCGGCCACCCATGGAAGACCCGGAGCTGCTACCCCTGCTTGAGCAGAACAATGTCACCATCCGGGCCACCAGTTCCGAGCTGCCCTGGTGGCAACAGCTGATCCAGGCATTCCTGCCGTGGATTCTGCTGCTGGCCCTGATGTTCTGGTTCTGGGGCGCAGCCCAGCGGCGGATGACCCAGGGCGGCGGTCTGTTCGATTACGCCAAATCCAAGGCCCGCCGGGCTCGCCCGGAAACCTCCCACACCACGCTGGACGATGTCGCCGGGATCGAATCCGCCAAGCGGGAGATCACCGAAATCATCGACTTCCTGAAAGCCCCGGAACGGTTCCGCAGGCTCGGCGCAGTGATGCCCAAGGGTGTACTGCTGGTCGGCCCGCCGGGCACCGGCAAGACCCTGCTGGCGCGGGCCATCGCCGGGGAAGCGGACGTACCGTTTTTCAGCATCAGCGCCTCGGAGTTCATCGAAATGTTTGTCGGCGTGGGCGCGGCCCGGGTCCGGGACATGTTCCAGACCGCCCGCAAAGAAGCCCCGGCGCTGATCTTTATTGACGAACTGGACGCGGTCGGCCGCTCCCGTGGCACCGGCCTGGGTGGCGGCCACGATGAACGGGAACAGACCCTGAACCAGATCCTCACAGAAATGGACGGCTTCGAGGAGCACGAAAACATTCTGGTGCTGGCCGCCACCAACCGGCCGGACGTACTGGACAGCGCCCTGCTCCGCCCCGGTCGTTTTGATCGCACCATTACCCTGGACCGCCCGCACAAGGACGCCCGGGAAGCCATCCTGAAGGTTCATGTCCGCAAGGTTCCGCTGGCCGACGACGTGAACCTGACCGACGTCGCCGCACGCACCATCGGGTTTTCCGGCGCCGACCTGAAGAACCTGGTGAACGAAGCCGCCCTGACCGCGGTCCGCGAAAACAAGGACAAGGTGGACGCCCAATGCTTCGACGAGGCCCGGGACCGCCTGATCCTGGGTGAGGAACGGGACGCCCGGCTGACACCGGAAGAGAAGCAGGCGGTGGCCTACCACGAGAGCGGCCACGCCATCATGGCCTATTTCATGCCGAAGGCGGACCCGCTCACGAAGATCACCATCATTCCCCACGGCATGGCCATGGGCGTGACCGAGCAGACCCCCAAGGAAGACCGCTACACCTACACCGAGAGCTACCTGAAAGACCGCATCAAGGTGATGCTCGGTGGCCGGTCGGCGGAGAAGATCGTCTATGGCGAAGTCAGTACCGGCGCCCAGAACGACCTCAAGGAAGCCACCAAGCTGTTGCGCAAGATGATCGGCCAATGGGGCATGAGCGAAAAGCTTGGTCCCATGGGGCTGAGCATCGGCGAGGAACACGTTTTTCTGGGTCGCGAAATGGGCGCTCCCAGGGAATTCAGTGAAAAGATGGCGGAAATGATCGACGGTGAAATCCAGTCCAAACTGCTTGAGATGGAGAAAGCCACCGTGGACTTTCTGAACGAACACCGTAATCACCTGGACGCGCTCGCCAAGGCGCTCCTGAAAAAAGAAACCCTCTCGGCAGAAGAAATCGAGGACATTCTCAGCAAGGAAAGTGCCCGCAAGATCGCCTGAGGCTGGCTCTCAGGCGTGCGCCACCAGCATCTCGCTGAACAGTGCAAGGCAGAACCCGAGCACGGCTCCGAGGGGCGGCCCCCAATGCCGCTCCAATCGGGACTGGGGCGCGATATCCTGAAAAATCAGATACAGGATCCCGCCGGACGCAAAGAGCATGATGCCGCCCAATATGGCCTGATGATCTGATAGCACGAAGTAACCGAGCAGGCCGGATATGGGCCCCGTCACGACCAGTGAACTCATGAATCCCAGCGTTTTCCGTGAGGTGTAGTCCGGCTGATCACAGAGTTCGCGGTAGGCATTGAACCCTTCCGGCAGGTTCTGCAGGGCAATCAATGCCGCCAGCAGTGCCGCCATGGCGGGGTTAACCACAATCAGCCCGCCCAGAGCCGTTGCTTCCGGAATGTAATCGAGCATCAAACCGGTCAACTGTGGTGCTTCCCGGCGCCGCAGACCCAGCACCCGCTCAATCCCGAAAAACAGCAGCCCACCCAACAAGATGATTGGGATGCTCCAAATCGACCCGTGCATGCTGGCACGCCCCTCTGGCACCAGCACCACCGCAACCGCCCCGAGCAGAATCCCCCCGCCAAAGGCGATCAGGAAATGGCGAAACTCCTGCTCAAGCCAGTTCGGCCTGATGTGCTCAAAGCTCGCCAGCAGGCCACCGGCGGGAATACAGGCACCCGCCGCTGCGGTCAGGACAACGATATAGACAACATCCAGAAACATCCGGCACCAACAATCTGAAAGGAATTTTTGAATCAGGGTGTTACGGTCACCGGAAGATTCAGTTCGACCAGTAGCTGATCGGCACCCTGTTCATCAAACACACTGCACTGACGGCTGACCACCAGCTCGGACGGGCGTTCCTGGCGAAGTATCCGGGCCACTTCGGCGGCACTGGCACGGGGAATAAGCCGAACCCGTGCGCCGGCGCCCCGGGCAATCAGCTGTTCCTCGATGGCCCTGACGACTTCCTGGCCACCCTCTCCATGGCTGCGAATCAGCACCGTCAAGGGCTGGTGATGGCGTCGTGCCTGTTCGATACCGACGGCCAGCGCCCGGTGGTTAGCGCCCTGGTCGTCGTTGAGGAGCACAACCACACCGTGGCCAGGGCGGCGCTGGATCTCGGCCCAGAGCAGCACATCCCCCGGAGCCTGACGAATCAGCCCCCGGGCAGTGGAGCCCAGCCGCGAGCCGGGTGTGGCCGACCACCCCGCACGCCCCATCACCACCAGATCATCCGGGCCTACCAGGCCGAGAACCTCCTCAATCACACTGCCCCGGCACAACTTCAGTGCCTGGCGCAGACCGCGGCTGGCCACCGCCCGCTGCAACGAACGGCGTGCCTGTTCCGCAAGCGAGCGCATGCGCATCTCGAGCATGGCCGAATCCAGTGGGCGTGAGGTGCCGGAGCTTGCGCCAATCTCCCGGGCAAAGTCAAAGCCCGAGCTGCGCAGCAGGTTCACTTCCTCGACAAACACACCGAGAATTTCGTGCCCCCGCAACGCAGCGATATCGGCGGCTGCTTCCAGCGCCGACAGGCTGAGCCGGGAGCCATCCAACAGCACAAGTACACGACCGGAACCGGGTTCGGCGGGGACGGATTCGGGCTGCTCAGTCATCGTTGTCCTTGCCTCCGTTGCCATTGCCGTTGTCCTTGTCATCGTCCCGCTTCTTGCCCACTTCCGCGAAGGCCACGAGGCGGTCCTGCACCTTCCGGTTGAAGCTGCCCTCCGGGTAGTCGCCATTTTCATCAGCAACACCCGCTTCCATCCCGGTCAGCAACTCGATTGCTTCATTGATATCCGAGATCGGATAGATGGTGAATTGACCCTCGCCCATGGCGTCCCTGACATCTTTTCTGAGCATCAGGTGCTCCACGTTGCTTTCCGGCAACAACACGCCCTGATTACCCAGGTTGCCGGAATTCCGGCAGACACTGAAAAAGCCCTCGATTTTCTCATTGACTCCGCCCACGGCCTGGACCTCGCCATGCTGGTTCATGGACCCGGTGACCGCAAAGTTCTGCCTCAGCGGCACCCCGGCAATGGCGGAAAGCAGGACACAGGTTTCCGCCACCGAGGCAGAATCCCCCTCCACACCACCATAGGACTGCTCGAAGGCCAGGCTCGCCGAGAGCGACAGCTCCCTCTCTCCGGCATAGCGGCTGGCCAGGAACCTGGACAGGATCATTACTGCCTTACTGTGGATCGGACCGCCCAGCTTGGCCTCCCGCTCGATATCCACGACCTGGCCCTTGCCCGGGCGGGCGGTGGCGGTAATCCGTGTGGGCTGGCCGAACATGGAGGCACCCAGCCGGAGCACGGACAGGCCATTCACCTGCCCCACTTCCTCACCTTCGGTGGCAATCTTTACGATGCCCCGGGTGATCTGCTCCATGCTGCGTTCACGCACCCGGCTGGCACGGTATTCGCGCTCATCAATTGCCTGCTGAATATGGTCGGCGGTGATGAGTTTTTCACCTGCCTGCCTGGCCCAGTGGTCCGCCTCGCTCATCAGATCCCTCAACACCCGATCATGGGCGGTAAGCTTGCGCTGGTCGCTGGCCAGTCGGCTGGCGTGTTCGATCAGACGGGCCACACCATCCCGGGACAAGGGTCGCGCTTTGACACCCCGGGCCATGGTGGCAATCATCCTGGCGTAGAGCTCGTAGCAGCCATCATCCCGATCAAGATCATCCTCAAAATCCGCTTCCACCTTGAACAGGTCCAGGAAATCCGGATCGTAATGGGACAGGAGGTAATACAGCATCCGGTCCCCAAGAATCACCACCTTGACCGACACCGGAATCGGCTCGGGCTGCAGGCTGGTGGTGCTCACCAGGCCGTATAGGCGCTCCAGGGATTCGATGCGGATTTCACCGGAGAACAGGATGCGCTTGAGGCTTTCCCAGGCCATGGGCTGGGTCAGGATGCGGCGGGCGTCGAGGATCAGGTAACCCCCGCTGGCCCGGTGCATGGCGCCTCCCTTGATCAGGGTGAAATCCGTATACAGCGTGCCCTGGCGCGCCCGGTGCTCGATCTGGCCGGTCAGGTGCTGGTGATTGGGCAGGTCTTCATAGATCACCGGAGCGCCCTGCGTCTCGGCGTTGTCCACCAGCAGATTCACTTTGTATCGCACCAACAGGCCGGCCGGTGGACCGCTTTCGCCATCCTGGAAGGCTTCGGCATGCTCGACCACGTCCTCCCTCACGGCGTCCAGATGCGCCACCACTTCGGGCAAGTGTGACCACTTCTCGCGCAATTCGCCCATGGGGCCACCAAGGGTAATCTGAACCATCTCTTCATTCAGGGCGTGTACCCGCTCGCGAACCTCCTTGCGCAGCCGGGGAATCTGCTGGATGGTCTGCTGGAGTTTTTTCTGAAGCTCCTCCACCTTGGATTCGACCAGCTGCTTTTCCTCATCAGAGAATTTCTTGTAGTCCTCGGGATCGATCACCTCCCCATCCCGCATGGGGGCAAAGGTAAATCCCGCCGGCGTGGTGATCATGGCAATGTTGTTGCGGTTGGCCTCTTCCTGGATATCGAACAGCCCCTGATGCTGGCGCTTGGCCATCTCCTCCTGGAGCTCCTGAATCCGGGACTGGTATTCCTCACTCTCGAACGTCGCCGGGATGGCCGTGCGCAGCTCGTCGGTAAAATCATTCATGTCCTTACGGAACTCGCGGCCCTGGCCGGCAGGAAAATGCAGCGCCTTGGGGCGGTCAGCGTTCTTGAAGTTGTAGACATGGCACCAGTCCGGCGGAACTTCCTTTTCGCCCGCATGCCTGCCCAGAAAGCGCTCCACCAACTCCTGCTTTCCGGCTCCCGAGGGCCCCAGCACGAAGAGGTTGAATCCCCGGCCTTCCATGCTGGCGCCGAACTCCAGCGCGCGCAGCACCCGCTCCTGGCCGCAAGGCAGTTCGAGATCCTCCAGGGTTTCCGTGGTCTCGAAATCCAGTTTTTCCGGCGGGCAGCGGTGATAAACCTGATCAATGTTCAGCGGTGCGGGTACTGTCATCAACTACTCCTTCAGGCGAGTCGCACTTCATTAATTCGTGATCACGAGTGACTCAAAGGATAGACCACGACCAAGGGTTGGTCAGTGAGTGGAAATCAGAATAGGAATAAAAACGGAAAGGGACTGGCTAAGGCTGAAAATATCAAGGTGCGACAATTTGACGCATTTTTCGGCGGCGATAGATACTTTTACCTACATTTTATTGCAATAAATTTAAGAAATTGGGCGAACTTTTTCAATCGCCAGGCGTCTTAAGTAGTGAATTCGGGTTTTCCTATTACCTGTTCAAGAGAGGTTACCTATGAACACGAAACCCTTTATCACCGCTACCCTTATCGGCTCCATGTTTGCGAGCAGTGTTGCCCTGGCTGCCGGAGGGCCTGGCTACGGCAAGCAGAGCATGATGCTGGCCGAAGCAACAGAAACTTCTTCAACAGAAGCAACATCTTCAACCGATACCGTCGTTGTGGATGACAGCGACCTGACCGAGATCGAAACTGACGATCTCAAGTACATGCGGGAAGAGGAGAAACTGGCCCGGGATGTTTACCTCACCCTCGACCAGTCCTGGGGAAAGCAAACCCAGGTCTTCGCGAAGATTGCCCTGTCTGAGGAAACCCACACCAGCACCGTTGACTACCTGCTGGACAAGTTTGGCGTGGAAGACCCGGTGGTAAACGACACCATTGGCGTGTTCACCAATGAAGAGCTTCAGGCGCTTTATAACGAGCTCGTTGCCAAGGGTAAGACCTCCTTTATCAACGCCCTTTATGTCGGCGCACTGATTGAAGAAAAGGACATGCGGGACATCCTGGCAGCCATCAACCAGACCGATGAGCGCCCGATCATCCTGGCCTACTCCAACCTGCTCGACGGTTCCAAGAGCCATCTGCGGGCTTTCGTCAAGGTGATCGAGGCCCAGGGTCTGACCTACGAGGCACAGCTTCTCGATCCCGAGGAAGTGGAACTGATCCTCGAGGATAATAGCGCCGTCGAGGAGTAAAACCCTCTGTAACGAACAAGGGCAGCCAAATGGCTGCCCTTGTTGTTTCTGGCCTCACTCGAAGCGGGACGATTACCCTTCCTTGCCTTCCAGCTTGTCCTGGGTCCTGAGCTCAAAGTCACTGGCATCATGGCGTTCATGCAACTGGGAGGACAGATCCCCCCAGGTCTTGTTGACCATCCGGCCACGCTTCACCGCCGGGCGCTGAGCGATCTCATCGGTCCAACGCACCACGTTCTTGTAGGTGTGAGCCTCCAGGAACTCCGCGGCTTCGTACACCATGTTCTTCACCAGCGCGCCATACCAGGGCCAGATGGCCATATCGGCGATGGTGTATTCGTCACCGGCGATGTACTGGTTGTCCGCCAGCTGGCGATCCAGCACATCCAGCTGCCGCTTTACTTCCATAGTGTAGCGGTTGATCGGGTATTCATACTTCTCCGGCGCGTAGGCGTAGAAGTGACCAAAGCCCCCACCGAGGAAAGGTGCGCTGCCCATCTGCCAGAACAGCCAGTTCAGGGTCTCGGTCCGCTTGGCGAGATCCTTCGGCAGGAATTCACCGAACTTCTCCGCCAGATATAACAGGATGGAACCGGACTCGAAGACCCGGATGGCGGGATCGACACTGTGGTCCATCATGGCCGGAATCTTGGAGTTGGGGTTCACTTTCACGAATCCGCTTCCGAACTGATCGCCTTCGGTGATCTGAATCAACCAGGCATCATACTCGGCTCCCTTGTGACCCTTTTCCAACAGTTCCTCGAGCATCACCGTGGCTTTCACGCCGTTCGGTGTGGCCAGGGAATACAGCTGGATCGGATGCTTGCCGACCGGCAACTCCTTGTCATGGGTGGGGCCGGCGATCGGGCGGTTGATATTGGCAAACCGGCCACCGTTACCCGGATCCCATTTCCATACTTTGGGAGGCGTGTACGTTGGGTCGCTCATCTGGGGACATCTCCGTTTGGTGCGTGAGTAGATTTTCCCGACTTTACCGGAAAATCACTTTGACGGTGAAGGTTTACGACAGGAAGTCTATCTAGACCATACCACCCCAGCGGCGTGTGGCCATGGCCTTGCGAACCCGCTCTTTTGCGATTTTCACCGCGGCGGTACGGGGCAACACCCGGTCTTCCGTGGCTGCCTGCAACACCTGCGTGGTGTTATGGGTCAGCTTTTCGGCGATAGCGTCGAAGGCAGCGGTCTGGGTGGCACCGTGGTATTCCATGGCGGCACAGATCACGCCACCGGCATTGGCGACAAAATCAGGCAACACAAGCACACCACGTTGATGGAGAAGCTCCTCGGCACCACTGGTCAGCGGGATATTGGCGCCCTCGGCAACCAGGCGGGCTCGCAGGCGATCTGCATTCTGTTCGGTCACCACATCCGGCCGCGCCGCGGGAATCCAGATATCGCACTCGATATCAATGATTTCCTCCGGGCCACTGGCCTGGCCATCGCGGCACTCCCCCACGGATTTACCTTCCGCTTTCAGCCGGAAAAGCGCATCCGGATCCAGACCTTGCGGCCGGTAAATGGTGCCTCGCGAATCCGATGCCGCGACAATCACCGCGCCCTCAGCGGTCAGGAACCGGGCAGCGTGATACCCCACCGAGCCAAAGCCCTGGACGGCAACCCGGGCACCCTTCAGGTCCAGGTCACAGAACGGCAGCGCCGCCTTCACCGCATGCGCCAGACCCCAGCCAGTAGCACCCAGCTGGTCCAGCGGAATCCCGCCCAGCTCCCGGGGCAATCCTACGGAACGGCCAATCTCATCGTGGACCCAGGCCATGCACTGCTCATTCGTGCCCATATCCGGCCCGGCAATGTACTGGGTTTCCGACCCAATAGCCGTGGCAAAGGCCCGGATCAGCTGCTCCTTCTCGGATGCCGGCATTTTCGGATCGGCAAAAATCACGGATTTGCCACCCCCATGGGGCAAGCCGGCCATGGCGTTCTTCAGGGTCATTGCCCGTGCCAGGCGCGCGCACTCAGTCAGCGACACATCCGGTGCCATCCGCACACCCCCGATAGAGGGCCCGGCAGCCACATTATCCACGACCAGAATACCCTTCAGCCCCACTTTCGGAACATGGACATGAATGACTTT
Source organism: Marinobacter pelagius (assembly GCF_003315345.1). GTDB lineage: Bacteria > Pseudomonadota > Gammaproteobacteria > Pseudomonadales > Oleiphilaceae > Marinobacter > Marinobacter pelagius_A. The sequence goes on along the minus strand of NZ_QNRO01000006.1, from coordinate 121,451 downwards.
TGCCGGCCCGAGATCATCGGCGAGATTGAAAACAGTCGTCATGCAGCCTCCTTTACCCGTTGTTTCCAGTTGAGTATAGATAGTGGATCTGCATGTCGCCGCCGGCTGGGAACCGGAATCCTCACGGGCGGCATGGCCGGGCATATCAGCCTGGCATGTGCTTTATCAGGTATTGCAGATGTTCAACACTGGTTCCACAACATCCCCCAAGTATCTTCACCCCATAGGATTTGTTGAGCGTAAGCATCAGCTGCCCCCACTCAACCACATCGTCGGCCTGTAATTGCCCCGCCTTTTCCAGCTCGCAGTGATCCAGTGATGAAGCATTGGCCTGATAGCCGATCAATCGATTGAAAATATCCCCCGGTTGCTGTTCCGGGCACAGGAAAGACGGATGAGCACAATTAACCATGTAGCCAAGAGGTGGCCGGCTCGTACCGGAATCAATGAGATCAATGGCAGCCTTCAAACTGGAACCATCCAGAACGCGGCCGTCCCTGGAGATGACGAAACTGATAATGTACGGAACGCCTGTCACCTCCATGGCCCTTGCTATACCCAACGCCTCCTGAATATTCGGCAGCGTTTCCGCAATCAGGAAATCGACGCCTCCGCCGGTGAGTTGCTGGATTTGCCATGCATGAAACTGCTCGGCCTTTGAAGCGGATAGCCCTTCATCTGGCTGATAGCAATCGTTCTTGCATCCGATCATTCCACCAATTTTCACAAGCGCGTCGCCATAGCCTTCTGAGTCGCGAAGTTCCCGCATATAGGAAACCGCGTCCAGATTGACGGCATGGTTGACACCGGACTCATACACCCTGGCCTGATTCGCTCGCCAGGTAGGTGTGCAAACAAGAATTGGCAAGTGTGCACTCTGCGCCAGCCTCATATACTCCAGGTAGATGGCGCTCATGATCTCCCGGGCAGCAGGGTTATAAATCAACGGCGCATTCACGAGCGTCCCGTGAAGGCGCACCGTCCCAGAACGCCGCAACTGCTCTACGATGGCCGCTTCCATCAATATCAACGGATTGTTTTCCAGGAATTTCTTCATTCTCGGTTAACCTGGTGCGATATCGGATCATTTACTCAGTGTGCTACGCCACCGGCAGCGACTCATTGCTGCCCCAATCGGCCCAGGAGCCGTCATACAGGGATAGCCGGTTATACCCCGCCAGCTCAGCCGCCAGCAGAACGATGCAGGCGGTGATACCGGAACCACAGGAAAACACCAGTCGGTGCTCTTTATCGGATTGGCGGGAGGGAACGAGGTTGGAAAATATATCCGCCAGCCGGGTCGCCGGCTTGAAGCGATAGCCATTCAATACCTCGGTAAACGGCAGATTGAGGGAATTGGGGATGTGGCCACCGCGCACACCAGGCCGGGGTTCTGGCGCTTGTGCCAGAAAACGCGCCTGTGATCGCGCATCGATGACCAGTACGCGCTCGTCCTCCAGATGCTGGAAAACGTAGGCGGAATCCCGAACCAGGCCCTGGTCTAGCTTGCCCACCACGCTGCCAGGCGTGGCCGCCTCTGAAACCGGAGCAGAAACGGTGTCCCGGCCTTCGGCCAACCACTGCGGCAGGCCACCATCCAGAACACACACTTGTTTGAGACCCATAGCCCGTAGAATCCACCAGGCCCGGGGTGCCGAGTAGATGCCCTGGTTGTCATACAGCACCACCAGACTTTCGGGCGTAATGCCCAGCCGGCGGGCCTCCTCCGTAAACTGCACTTCCGTCGGGAAGGCATGAATTTGGGAAGATCCGGTATCGCAGAGCGTTCCTTCCAGATCGATCTTGTAGCTACCCGGGATAAACACAGGGCGGTCATAAACGATCGGCGCCTTGCCAACGACATTGACCATACTCGCGTCGACCAATAGCAAACGTTCGTTATTCAGGTTGTCTTGCAGCCAGTCGGTAGTCACGAGGGGGGAAGGCATGGTGTTCTCCGGTCTGAAACAGAAATAAATGCCACACTCATTGGCAAATTTGGAGCAGCGCAACGACCATTGGGTATGGCCACGTTCGTTCGCAATATCCCCTCAAGGGTTGCCGCTGATCAAACGTTCACGAACGCATTTCCGATCCCTATGGCAACGAGACTGGCAAAAAGCAGCAACGTGATTCCCGCGGGAACGATTGTAGCAAGCACGGAATTAGCAATAACAGAAAAGAACAGAAGCAATCCGAGCGTAACCACGACCACGCACCAGAATTTGCGTTCTTTGGCTGTAGGTTTCATTGGGCATTGGCCCTACCAACGACAGACGCTACGATCATTAGGCCACCAATCAGGCGCTTGTCGCGTGGATTGCATTGTCATGCCACCTGGACCAAAATATACCAATTATTGGTACTAGCGAGGTGGCATCATGCAAAAGAACACCAGCATCACTCTAGGCCAACATTTTGATGCGTTCATTGCGGAACAACTCAAAAATGGCCGATACAGCTCAACCAGCGAAGTTGTTCGTGCAGGATTGCGCCTGCTTGAAGAGTCCGAAACCCGCCTGACTGCTCTCCGCAAACTGCTTAAGGAAGGCGAGGACAGTGGTTTTGAAGACTACTCCTATGACTCGTTCATTCGCGAACTGGACAACGAAGAGCGCTGATGCTGAATTTCAAGCTTTCCAGGAAGGCCAAAGCTGACCTCAAATCGATTGCAGTTTACACGGAGCGTGAATGGGACCGGGATCAGCGAAACCACTACATTTTTCAGTTCGACCAGTGCTTCCACCTACTGGGTGAAAATCCGAACCTGGGGCAATCCTGCGAGGAGATCAGCCCGGGGTACCGACAGTACCCCCAAGGAAGCCACATCATCTTTTATCGAGTAGCCAACGACGGTGTTGTTGAAGTTATCCGTATTCTGCACAAACGAATGTTGCCAGAAGGGCATCTGCTTTAAGGCATAACGCCTGCAGCATGCGTGCCCGTGAAATGGAGCCGAAGGCGAAATGTAGTGGGCGTCGCCGTGACTGGCCTTGTTAGGGCCTTTGAATAGGGATAGCATAATCGTATCGCCATTCTCGGAGGCACCATGACTACCGAAACATTAGACCACCTACGTTCCCAGATTTCGACTCTCTCCGAATCGGAACGTGCAGCGCTGGCTCGCGAGATCATAATGAGCCTGGACGGCCCTCGCGACGACTCTGTCGAGCAGGCTTGGAATGATGAAATTGTTCGTCGTGTTTCCAAGGTCAAGAGCGGAAAAGCCACGCTGCTGAGCCGTGAAGAATTCCGATCAAAGATGCGAGCGAGGTTAGGCCAGTAACAGTGCGAACGGTAAGGATACTGGAAGAAGCCTCGCAGGAAGCAATAGAGGCAGCAGCATAGTACGAATATGAGCAGGCTGGACTTGGAGCTGAGTTTTTCGCTGCCATTGATGTGATTGAAGAAAACTTTATCCCCTTATCACCTCTCCCCGAAGAAGCTGGCGATACCGGTGCAAAACGTCTAATCCTTGACCGATTCCCGTACGACATAGTTGCGATTGAGTTGCCGGAAGAAACTGTCGTAATTGCCGTTGCCCACCACTCTCGCAAGCCTGGCTATTGGCTGGGACGTGGTAAGCCCTAACGCCAGTGGTAATGGGCGCCGACGGAGCGCAGCGTAGTTGGCGTCCTGTTGACCACCTTGTTATATTTTTAATTGTTCTGCGAATTCTGCTTTGTGTGGTATTCGAGAATTTCAGGAAAATTTTCAGCCAGTTCGTCCTTGGAACGAGAAATTTGCAAGTATAGATTATCACCATATTCTTTTACTGTTTCTTCTACGCGTCCCTGCATCCCATTTTTACTACCAGTCAACATTGTGCTACCAAATTTATAAGTTACTGGTGCAAATGTGGTTTTACCGTCTTCCATTTCTTGTGCGTAAGGCACTGCAACATTGGCGAAAAATACAAGACTCGCTTCGACATGAACTGCACATGAATAGTTGTTTGTACCAAATCCCAGTGCTGTAATTTTTACCACATTCGGGAAAAATGATTTTTCTGATGAAATGGAGAACCCGTTTTGTCGGAGAGCTAACTCCATCTTGTCTTTCATTTTCGAGGGCTGGGGAAGACAGCCATCCGAAACTTGGTCACTATATTCGATAAAAAAATTATCCCTTAAGGCGATTAGGCTGCCCATTCCTCCATCAAAAAGTAGAGAGGAACTTTCGTCCGCCGAAGCCAAGTTTGGAACGGAAAGCATCAGAACTAAAAAGTAGAAATAGTTTTTCATACTAACTCCCTGTTTCGCGCTTCTCTCTATATAACAGCTAATTATGCATTTTCCTGATTTCTATGATAAATGTCTTCAGGTTGTCCTTTGAGATAACTATCAATTAAGTGCGAAATCACATCATAATTCGTAATAATGTCTCGAACCTTCCCCTTGTAAGCTTCTGAGACGTTCTCCATGACGCCTGCTTGATGATCTGTTCTGAATGACTCCTCAAGCGACGACATTATTTCATCGACTGCCAAAAGATTTCCGTAAATGTGTCTGACGTTGTCTCGCTCGATGGGGCTGAGTTTTGGCACTAAATTGGCCATGTAGTTGGAATACGCGAGTGAAGCAAACGGGACGCTTTTGCCGGGAAGAAAATGGCCTTTTTCAAGTGCTTCGAGAATTTTCTCTGCTATTTCTCTCTTTTGCCGTATCTGAAACTTATTTGCTTCTAGCTCATCATTCAGAGCCTTTAGATAGGTCGAAAGCTGGCAGTACCGCTTGAGGAACGACACTACTTCGTTCAATAGGAACCCAACGAAAACACCAATTAAGGCTACGCCCCACTCAGGCATTCCTTATCTCCCTAGTCAATCCGGCTGCATAACGCCCGCCATCACCGGTGGCAAAGCCATAGCGAAGCGAAGGTTTTGACATCCGGTGCATGGTTTGGTTATGCGGATCTATCATTCTCTGGCCATGCGCGCGATGCTAGTCGGCTTTGATGCCGCCAAGCACAATTGAACGAAGGACTAACCTGAGAACCATCCACCACGCGTAAATAGCAGCTAAAGAGGAGGATGCATTATCGTCCAGTAGCCCGTGTGCAGTTTCATTACGGAGGTTAAAGCCCAGAGCCTCAGTGAAGATACTTCTTATTTCAAAAGACAGGTCTTCACCGAATACCTGAACAGCTTCCGGAGAATCCATCAGCGTACTCAGTCCATTCTCATTTTCTATTCCATCTTTATCAATCGTGCTTGTATGGAAACCAGATTCCTTCAGCTGTGTCCGAACGATGTGCTCAACCTGAGGGCAAAGCAAGTAGATCGCAGCACCAAACTCGTATTCGAAGCCTTGCCATAACGCATCACCTAAGAGTTTCTCTCGATCTTTTGGAACAATGGGGGATTGATAGCACGAAGCTATGAGCAAGTCCTTTGTAAACCTGTGCTCCATAAGCAACTGTCCCAGTGCAGGCAGTATTTGACCTTGCACTACAAGCTGTACCTCAAAAGAAAATTGCTGTTGGACCTGCCTTTTCAAAACAGCCTGATTTGCCGGATCGTCCTCACCCGCGGTCAAGTTCATGGGAGGGGTCTTCGCAACAACGCGGCCATCACTACTCATATGGTTTGAGCCTGATAGACTACTAAATATGCATTCCTGCATACTTTCTTTTGCGCTAGACGCCAATTCTTGATATTTGGGACCATTGAACAAGCCGCTAAAATACATCAAGGCGTCCCCCGGACTGTCTTTCCCGGCAACATGCGCCATTGATGACTTTGAAATCTCGGATATATCTACCCCAGGCGTTTCTAACACGTCCATTTCCTCTAGTGTAGCTCGACCTGATTCTTTGATTTTACTTCGTATTATTGAGATTCTGTTATCGACATCGTAGCCTTCTCTATGTTTGTTCGGGATTCGACGGTATGCCTGTATTGCATTTTCATAGAAAGAATTGGCAGCCATGTTACTACCATGCGACCTCGAATCAGCTTCCAGCTCAAAACAGTCGGCTATCGCTATCAGTGCTTCCAGCCAGCCTTGCTCCGCAGAGCACTGCTGATACTTCTTTGCTGCCAATTCAAAATATGATCTCGAAGAATGGAAATCCCCATCACGTTTTAATTCGAGCGCTTTTTCATTCAGCGATGAAGCTATATCTTCTTTAAAATCTCTATCAATTTTTAGCTGATCCAGTAAATCCGCGACCCATAACGCCATGAACTTACTTCTTGGATGCTCGGAGCAGAACACTGAGAACAAGCCATTTTTTATATTATCTAGCCGGTCATAATCTTTGATTTGCATGCATAAACGAGCAGCCCGTTCCCATGCATTTCTTACATCGCGATGCCAAGTTTCCGAATCAATCGGATTCGCAATATACGAATCTACTGCAATTTTTGCATGTTCTGGGTTCTTCGGTTTTCTTAGCAGCCAAAGTAGATCCGCCAGCCTCGCTCTTAACCATGGCTCATCGATATCGTTTAGAATGGTGTCGAAGAAAATTAATTCTTCCTCGGTAAAGTCTTCAGGCTGAGAAGACCGCCTTCCTGCCTGAAAGTCTTGGAAGCGTGCGGTGAAGGGCTCATTGAGACTACTCGGTCTCAGCATCATTGAAGCTGCTCGCGACAGCACTTCTAGGACTTTAGCGTGCTCTGGCTTCCCCGCTTCCTCCATTGCCTTTGCAGATTTCTGCAGACAACTCATAACTGAAGAGTATCCATAGTGGTTTTCCGGGGATACGTCATAACTCCAGTCGCATTCCATAAAGATTTCACGAGTTAACTTTACTGCAGTATCCATACGTTCCTTTCCGTTTAGAACTCAAAGCCTACTCTCTTAGAGCCTCATAACGCTTGCAGCATGCGCGCCCTTGGAATGGAGCCGAAGGCGCAATGTAGTAGGCGTCACCGTGCCTGCACTGGTTAGAAGATCACTTGCCACGAGCTTCGTCAATGAGCTGCTGAATGTGTGTATCAAGCTGGCCAGCAGCCTCATCAATCCGAGCTCGCAAGACTTTCGTCTGACTCATAAAATCACAATATCGCTTTAGGGCTTCGTGAGGGTCAGCTTGCTGGCGAACGGTATTCAATCGATCACGCCAGGATACTACAGGGTCTGATGTGACTGGCCACTTGTAGTTCTGAGCAATCCATTCGACGTAAGACCCTACGTATTTAGCTGTACACCCGTTATTCCTCGCAAACTCTTTTGCTTCTTCGGTAAATGCGAACGGCCACGCCTGCACATCCACAATAACTTGGTCCCTGGTGCGCCTCTCAGGTGCATCATTAGCCAAGAAATCGATCATTTCGTTCGTTGCCTCGATTGAGGACTCCATATCTGCTGCAAGATCCTGAATAAGATCAAAATCCAGTGACATTGCGACTTCTTTTAACCGGAGAGACGCGCTTTGGAGAACATCCTTGTGGTCCCGCATCTTGATGTCGCCGATGTACTTGCGAGCTCGATGAGAGTATCTGTCTTGACTAGACCATGCCCAGAAACGGGGCTCGTAACATAGTAAGAGGTCGCACGCGTTAATGAAGTAGAAAACTGCTAGCGAATGAAGAATGCCTTCGTGTCGTAGTCCTTGGTGGTAGGCAGTATTTCGAAAGCGATGTAGATTCAGCGTAACCGTCCGGTAATCCCATCTTGAGCCTGGCGTTGCCGCCGTCAGGATAGTGTCCACTTATTTTCTAGTGGACACTTAACATGAACGAAGTAAGCGTAACCAAGCCCTACCAACGCCGTCGCCGGTTTTCCCGGGAATTCAAAGCCCAGATTGTCGCCAAATGCCTGGAACCCGGTGCCTCTGTTTCCCGGATCTCGCTGGATAACGGTCTCAACGCCAACATGGTCCGGCGCTGGATGAGTGAAGCGCAGCGAGCGGATAAAACACCGGGATTTGTACCGGTCAAACTGCCAGCGGCAACCTCAGCGCCGAGCCACCAATCGGTCTCCGGCAAGCGTAGCACCATCCGCATCGAGATTCCCCGCGCCGGTGGTGTGGTTGTGGTGGAGTGGCCGGCGGAGCAGGCGCACCAGTGCATCGCTTTGCTGCGGGACCTGTTGGGATGATCCGCATTGACGAGATCTGGCTGGCCACCGAACCACTGGATATGCGGGCCGGGCCCGACAAGGCCCTGGCCCGGGTTATTCAGGTGTTCGGTTCGGCCAGGCCCAATTGCGCCTACCTGTTCGCCAACAAACGGGGCAACCGGATGAAGGTGCTCATCCACGATGGACTGGGCATCTGGCTCTGTGCCCGTCGGCTGAACCGGGGTAAATTCCATTGGGGCGAATCCTGGCGCGGTGACCAATTACGCCTGACTGAGGAACAGCTGTCCGCCCTGGTTCAGGGCTTGCCCTGGCAGCGCATTGGCGCGGAAGGCGTTATCTCCATCCTGTAACCACAAGTGCCGTGATGCCGCTATAGCCAGAACCGCGAATCGCTTGCCGCACAGGGACTTGGCATACTAGGCGGCATGACTCAGCGCCCCGACATCAACCAACTCTCTGCCGATCAGCTCCGTGCCCTGGCGACGGAACTGATGGACTCTCTGGACGCCAAGGATCAAGTCTTGGGCCGGAAGGAGCGAGAGTTGGTGCGCAGCAACGCCATCATCGAGAAGCTGACCCACGAAGTCGCCATCCTCAAGCGTCACAAGTACGCCCGGCGCAGTGAGCAACTCGATGCCGTTCAGGGAAAGCTGCTGGACGAACTGATCGACAGCGACCTGGCAGCGATCGAGGTCGAGCTGGATCAGGCGATGACCGAGGAGGAGAAAGCCACCCGGCCAAAGCAGCAACCCAAGCGTACACCGCTGCCACCCGAGCTGCCTCGGACCCTGATCCACCACGAACCGGACAATACCCGGTGCCAGTGTGGCTGCCAGCTCAAGCGTATTGGTGAAGACATCAGCGAGAAGCTGGGCTACGTCCCCGGCGAGTTCACCGTCGAGCGCCACATCCGTGGCAAGTGGGCCTGCGACAAATGCGAGACCTTGATCCAGGCACCGGTACCATCGCAGGTGATCGACAAGGGTATCCCCACCGCCGGCCTGCTGGCTCAGGTGCTGGTGGCCAAATACGCGGACCATCTACCACTGTACCGTCAGGAACGCATCTTCGGTCGCGCTGGCCTGGAAATCCCTCGCTCCACCCTGGCCGAATGGGTGGGTGCCTGCGGTGTGCAGTTGCAACCTCTAGCGGATGCGCTGAGAGACACCTTGCTGGAGCATAACGTTCTGCATGCCGATGAAACACCGGTCAGCATGCTGGCTCCGGGCAAGAAGAAAACCCACAAGGCCTACGTCTGGGCCTACTGCACCACGCCGTTCTCGGACCTGAAAGCCACCGTTTACGACTTCGCACCCAGCCGTGCAGGCGAACACGCCCGAACCTTCCTGGGTGACTGGCAGGGCAAGCTGGTCTGTGATGATTATGCTGGCTACAAAGCCGGGTTCGGCAACGGCATCACCGAAATCGGCTGTATGGCCCACGCCCGGCGCAAGTTCTACGACCTGCACGAAGCCAATAAGAGCGAGCTGGCTGCGAAGGCACTGGAATACATCGGCGGACTCTACGAGATCGAACGGGACACCAAAAACCTGCCACCGGATAAGCGCCAGGAAATCCGACAAACCAGAGCCAAACCACTTGCTGACGCACTGCATCAGTGGATGCTGGCGCATCGACAGAAGGTGCCGGATGGTTCCGGCACGGCCAAAGCCCTGGATTACAGCCTCAAACGCTGGGAAGCGCTGACGCGCTACCTGGACAATGGTGCTGTGCCCATCGACAACAACTGGGTGAAAAACCAGATCCGGCCCTGGGCGCTGGGACGCAGCAACTGGCTGTTCGCCGGATCACTGCGCAGCGGTCAGCGTGCGACTGCGGTGATGACGCTGATCCAGTCAGCCAAGCTGAACGGGCATGATCCCTATGCCTACCTGAAGGATGTTCTGACACGACTGCCGACGCAGAAGAACAACGCCATCGACGAGCTATTACCCCATAACTGGAAGCCGGCTATACCTGACAAGGTGTGATGCCCAGACGCTTACGATTCAGCACCGTTGTGCAAAGTTGTTCGCCATATAATCCCAAGTCTCGAACTGCCTTAGCTTTATTGTCAAAGGACTGCCTCAAGGCTTTTTCAACCAACTTGGGATCGTGCTCTGGCTCCTCCTTTCTTCCCCAAAACTGATTTTCTGCCGCTCGATCTTGAGCATACCGATGCAGGGTTAGCTCCACGACGTTGTCTACCAACATGAGGGCAAAGCGGTCGAAATTCCTGTCCTGCACAGCGAGTTGGTCAAGAGCCAAATCAAGTTGATCTATGTTATCGGCTAGAAACTGAAGCATGCACCCACCTGATCTTCTAACGCCATGCGCAGCGGCCGGATTGTTGCGCGCAGCGTGACAATCCGGTCCGACTGACGCTACTGGTTATGTGTGGTTCCGCCCTTGTTTGGCCGCTTCAATCTTATCTTCCATAATTTTAATAGTGTTTTGTATAACTCTTTGCGTTCCCTCTTTCGACGTGTACTTCAAAGCTTCGGGATACTGCTCCAGATCGATCAACTGTTTAAAATATTCATCTCTTTCCGACTCAGGTATGCCCGACCTATCACAGAGTTCGTCAAAAGGGCTAGATGCTCCCGTAAGGGCAACAATTTCACTGCCCTTTAGAGGCGCATTTAAAATCACTTCACCTTGGGATGCTCTGAAGTTAAAAATCGCATCAGCGTTTTCTCCACCATTCTTTTGATACTGTTTTGCTGAATCTAAGAAAGACGGCGAATCCCAAAGAGCACAAATATTCAAAATTACTTCATCGTCTTTTGGGGTGTGTTCAAAAATTGCAGCAGATACGGCGTCTGGTCTATGAAGGCCTTTGAAATTTTCTGCGTATTTCTGACAGATAGTCCAGCTGGTCAGTCCTTCATCTTTTTCATCAACCATAATGATTTCAAAAAGCTCACCATGGTGTAAAAATCTTTTGCGATAGCAGGGGCTGCTTACCTGCTTAAAATCATCAGGTAGATTCTTGGCACTTCTCTTCAGTTTGTCAGCGATTTGGAGTCGAGTACTCTGATCCTCGCTCCATCCCCTCTGCCAAGCCCCCAATATATTCAAAAAATCATCGCTAAAACTCATATTTTCTCGCGTTTTCCATAAAAGCTTGAATCACAAAGGAGCACATAACGCCCGGCTCACGCGACGGTTTGGAGCCGCAAAGCGGCGGAAAATCGGTCGCTGTGCAGCCGATTGTTAAATCTTTTTCTGTACGGTATCCTGAACAGGAACAACATCCTGTACAGGAGCAACCATATGGATGCTATTAGCTACACAGCCGCTAGAACCAATCTAGCAAAAACCATGGAGCAGGTCTGTGAAGACCATTCTCCAGTGATCATCACCCGGAGCAAATCCCAGTCCGTGGTCATGATCTCCCTTGAGGACTACGAAGCACTGCAGGAAACTGCATACCTTCTTCGGGCGCCAAAGAACGCCCGTCGTTTGCTGGAATCCGTCGCCGAGCTGGAGCAAGGCGGTGGTCAGGAAAAGGAACTTCTTGAATGAAACTGATCTTCTCCGAGAACGCCTGGGAAGACTATCTGTACTGGCAGAAAACCGACAAAAAGATTCTTAACCGAATCAACAAGTTGAGTAAAGAAACCAAGCGAGAACCGTTCGAAGGTGTTGGCAAACCAGAGCCCCTCAAACACAGCCTCGCCGGATACTGGTCTCGCCGGATAAACGAAGAACACCGAATCGTTTACAAGGTCACGGATGACGCTTTGCTTATCGCGCAGCTCCGGTACCACTACTGATTTAACGCTGCAATAAACGGCGCCCTGACAAGGGCGTCCGGTGGAGGCCAAAGGCCGGAACGAATTTAATTGCCTTGTTACAAAGCAAAAGCACCGGTTTACCCCCGTAGCTCCGGTGAAAGCTGATGCTCGATAACCTCATAGTGCTGCACCGTAAGCTCGGGCTCAAGTTCATAAAACTCGTCTTCGGGATACAAACGGGCCTGTGAAATATCGCCTCCGGCGAACGCTTTTATGGAAGCGAGATCGTCCCAGTATGTGATGAGGGTGAGTTCAACTTTATCTGTGAGGGAACGGCGGAAAATCTGCGCGCCGATAAACCCAGGGGTTGAGGAAGAGTCTTTGATGCCGGTTTCGTAAAGATAGCCTGTGAATCCTTCGCTGTGGATTTCAGGCACTCGGCACTTCCATTCCCTGGCGATCATTACTGCGCACTCTCCCTTGCTGTGTAACGCTTTTGTTTAGCGGCGCCCCGACAGGGGCGTCCAGTGGAGGCCGCAGGCCGTAACGAACTACAACAACTTGTTATATTTTGCTGGCTTCGGCTTCCGGCTCTCGCCCGCCACGCAGCACCAAATATAGCAGCGGTCCAGCAGATACAAACACCGCTGTTACGACGAAGAACGGAATGAGATAGCCCAAACCTTTGCCACGGCTTTTGGCATCCTGGTACATCCAGACACAAGACAGCGCGGCCAGAATGTAGAGATCAATGACAACCTGAGCGGTGTCTGGGCTGGACATGAGCTGGGCACCGAAAGCCAGAAGTGACTGGTCTGCGCCTGCCATAACCCAAAAGGTGAAGCCCATGAATAGGCAGAGAACGATTAGGGGTAATATCGATATTCTCATGATCTTCCTTGATTGAGGTTTAAGAAATATAACGCCGATGATAAGCGGCGCCCGACTAGGGCGTCCGGTGGAGGCCGCAGGCCGGAACGAACTTAATTGACTGGTTAAATGCCGTACTCACGCTCTACCCTCGCAACACGAACTCGAAAGCTTGAGTACCATTTTTGGCGACCAAGTCTCTGAGCTTCTCGGTGCTCTGCGTTCTTTTTCCAATTGGTGATGGACTCCAGGCTCTCCCAATAGGAAACAGTGATACCTAAATCCTCGCGCACAGACTCCATACCCAAGAAGCCCGGTTGGTTTGCAGCCAACTCAACCATCCTGTCTGCCATTGCCCCGTAACCACTGTCGCCCTCAGTGCGATGGCTACTGAAAATGACCGCGTAATATGGCGGCTCAGGAGTTTTGGCTATCTCTGACATAGATCCCTCTAGGCATTTAACGCGAAAACGAAGCGGCGCGTCTCACGCGTCCGCCTTCCGTGACTTGTTATGTATGACCTTATTCACGTATCGCTAAAGTCCCTGGAGCATTGCGCGATTGAACCTTCTGATCATTTCTTCCGTGTTGGAAGTCAAGTCGCCCGGTTGTATTGCATCGGAGCCGTTCTCAATAAAAGAGTAGGTTTCGTGTAGCGGAGATACTACGTGTTTCAAAACCTTTCCTAGAGCATCTATTCTGAGGTTCACCACATGCAGTGCTTCTCCAATGCTTTCAGAAGACTCCAATTCTTTCTTCTTATCGACAAGAGCATAGATAGCTTGTTCGATCTGAAACTGGACATGCTCAAGTGCAATCCTCTGGTCTTCAGTGCTTATGGCCATGTTCTAAAATCCTGTATCTACATAACGCAGAAGGCAGCGGCGCGCGTTAGCGCGTCCGCTGGCCTGACTTGTTAGCAGAAACGTCCTTGAGGCCGCCGGAGACATACTTGTGCAGGACACTGGAAACCAAGGACTGGTAAGGAAGCCCCTCTTCCAACGCCCGACGCTGAAGTGCCTCCAGGTCGCGACTGGAGATGCGTATATTTATCCGCTTGTCTTTCTTGAACGTTTCTTCCGCTGCCTTCGTCAGGTACTCCCGGCGATCGGCATCCAGATCTGACTCGAACTCTCCGGATTCGTAAGCCTCCAGCAGCTCTTGCTCTTCGGGATCTAATTTGGTTTTGGCCATGCTACCCCCCTAGAAATGTCTTGGTGGCCCTGCGACTGGGGATGACCGTTTTGAGAAAAATCTCTCGATCATTCTCGACGTACGGCACCAGCCAGGCGTAATCGTCAATCCGAACCACAAGCAGGCGTTGATTCGGGTACTTGTCCCTGTTGGGGTGAGGTCCATCATCAAGTAAACCACCAGACTGAAGAGCAAACAGGACATCTTCGAAGGAAACTCCGCGCTCGCTCATCAACTGCTGGTTTTTTTCAGCATTCCAGTTAATTTGCTTCATGGGAGGAGTCTAGCAGAGTGTGTGCCTATTGGCATCTTGCTAACACCGAAGCACAGCGGCGACCTTGGAGTGGCGACGAAGGAGCCACGTAAAGGGCGTCCGGCGGCCATCAGCCGCGAACTGCTGCGCCTTGTTAAATGGCTCTAGGCACACGGTCTGCTTGAGCCACGGTTTGATTCAGTTGCCGGAGTTTGTTGAGAGAGACTTGAAACTGGCCATTACTCGGTAGCCGTTTACCTGTGAACTGCTCCCAAACAAGGGCTCCTGGCCCGTTGTAAATTTCTTCGAATGTTCCGTCACGCAGGATCTTAATGATGATCGTATGCTGTGGCTGACTACGGAACGCTACAGAGCTTGACTGCGTAGCCTTGATCTCAACTTCTAAGCCGGTTTCGGTGACAGCGTCATAGCCTTTGTTGGACGCTGTCTTCAGATCCAGATTGTAGGCATCGGCCACGAGGCATTCACCCAAACTGCCAACCATATGACCATCCGGGGTGAAGTGCCTGCCCGGGAACATGGCCTCCAACTCATTGACCGTGGCGTATAGCTGAGTGACCAAGGCCCGGAATTTATCGTGATCGATCATAGACATTTAACGCTAGCAGCATGCGCGCCTCTGGAATGGAGCCGAAGGCGCAATGTAAGGGGCGTCGCCGTGCCTGCTCTGGTTAGGCTTCGATATCACCCCTGGGAATAAACCTTACTTCAACATCGGCTGGACATCGACTGACACGCTTTTTCCAGTGCCTCTCCACGCGCTGCAACTGTTGGTCATCGAAATAGTAGACAACCGCGATAATAAGCTTGAATTTAGCGTCGAAAAACTTATCTGCCACTACTGCGTTGTATAAAATTCTGTCGATCATCATCATGGCAGATGTCGGATTTTTAAGAGCTTTTACTTCAATGAACGTAAACGGTGGAGCAGAAGTTTGTAGAAAAGCGTCAAAATACGCATCAGTTTCTCCAATTCCAACGTTTTGGTCGACGGGAACCTTATATTCGGCCGCTATCTTATTGATTACCGCGCTTTCTACATCCTTCAGTTCTTGTCTAAACTTTTGGTACTCCTGTCGGCGCAACAGATTTTCATCCTCCGTAGATGTCTTAGACTTGGAGCCATCCGGTGTCTGGGTTGACCCAGAATCATCGGCTGTATCGTCGTAATCTGACTCATCATCTCCGAAGGATTCCTTTACTTCTTTCTCCAAGCGTCTTTCTTGTTCTGCTGGTGAAAGCGTACGTAGAAAAGATCTGTCGTCTTTAAAATCACCAGGTGCGTATAGTTTCCCGTGGTGGTCGGTAACAAGTTTATAGAAGGCACCCAAGACTAGAATAGGAAAGCCGACAATAAAGAGAATTAGCGGCCATCGCTCTGCTTCAGTCAGCTTGTCAGCGGAAGAATTCAGTAACAGGCTCGCGAATCCGTAAATCAGAGAAATAAACAGAGCTATTATCCCCAGAGGGTTTCTAGCTAGATCCTTTGCACCCTTCAAAAACTCCATGAATTCTCCATTGTTATTTGAGCCTAACGCAGCGCTTTGCGGCAATTTTGGAGCCGCGAAGCGGTGTAAAAATTGTGGTACTTGAATGAATGGTTAGAGCAGGCCAGCAACCAGCAAAAGGCCGATACCTGCCTCGACAATTACCCCGCCTACATTTTTGCTGCTGAAAGACCGATCCAGAAAAATTGAGACAATGCGGGACACCGCCGCTAATAACCATGCGAACCCAACCGCAACGTAAACCCCTGACTGCTGAAACCACAAACATGCTGCACCCAAACCGATAAAAATCCCGCCGTAAGTGGCACGGATTTCCGATAGCCCCAGCACTCCCTCTGGGGCAACACCGACAAGGTCAGCGACTTTTCGGGGAGCCACCAAGCCCAAAACCCCGAGAGCAAGCGTGCAGACGGCACCGAGAAGAGGAATCAATTCCATAAATTCAGACTCCCCCTGTACGGTCAGTAAGCTCTAACGCCTGCAGCATGCGCGCCCATGGAATGGAGCCAAAGGCGCAATGTAATGGGCGTCGCCGTGCCTGCAATGGTTAGGGAGGCTAGGCATCATCCCTCTTGTCTGACAGTTCCGATAACGATTTGCTAATACTCGCCAAGCTCTTGTTCATCTGGATGAATACAGTGTGGTTCCGTCCTTTCAGAGCATCAGAAAGATCCTGAGCTGCGCTATTTTTTGTTCCAGCATGTTGCATGTAATTTACATCCAGCATTGAGGCGTCAGTGCCCTTTTTGCCCGAACGTAATGGAGTCCGAAAGGTGTAGTTCGGACTGACAGAGATTCCATCCTTCACTCGATCTTTAAGACCACCATATTGACCAGCATTGAACCTAAGCTCTTTGCCTGGCGCTAGAAAAGGAATTCGATGATCAATCTGCTTGCTTTCGCTGTTATCAGCCTTATCGATTCCCCAGCATAAAATGGGAAGTGAATCGGAAAAGGAAATGTCCCGCGCCGTGCCAGTTCCGATATTGCGAATCACAAGATCAATCAGGCTGGCAGTGTCAGGATTCGGCTCATAATAGACAACGACACAAGGCTTTGTCTGACGGTAAATCGCGTAGTACGCCGTTGCAACGGCAAGAGATGTCCCGATCGGACTGACTATGTAGAAGGCTATCTGCAAAGACTCAGCCATTCTTTCTCCCTAACGCCTGCGGTAACCGGCGCCGGAGCGCAGCGGAGGAAACCAAAAGCGGCACGCTTTTGGCGTCCGGTTGACCGCTTGGTTATACACTCTCGGTCTCCCCTTTTCGTCGGAGTTTCACCGACTCATCAGCAGGCTTAGCCTGGAAGGGAGGTAGACCTCCCAAAACCAATGGATGGCTTTGGCAAGATATTTAGCAAATGACTTAGTTTCTCGTTGAACCTTCATAACCATAAGCAAACCCTCCCCTAGTAGTGACGATGATCGGTTGATTATTTCTGACCACAGATATTGAGTCCAAAAATTGGACGGATCTACTACGACAAAAACAATGCCTGCCATCATCAGTCCCGGGAGGCTACCTCCGAGAGACGCTAAGAAGCGTTTCGGCTACAAATTGTTCTGATCGCAATGTGTATAACGCAGAGCTAAGCGGCCGGTTTTGGGCGCAACCGCGCCGAAAACCGGTCCGGTGGAGGGCCCTAGGCCCGAAACGTACTTGAGCGAATTGTTATATCCAAACACTGCCGCACAACCTTGCCACCGCCAACTGCTTTTTGCACCTGCCAGACTTAGCAGGCGGCTGAAATCTCCCCAGTCCTCAAACCGATGCACCAAGCGCCGTGGCACGTGGTGATTGATTGGCGATTTGTTCGCGACGGATTGCCCTACCGACCGCGGCTACCAAGCTGCCGACAAATCTTGTTACCACGCGGGCAGCCAACCACGACAGCCCAAGTTTCTGGCTTTGGCCATTAACGGAGCTTGGACTTGCTGGATGACTGACGCCAAAGCCCATCAACGACAACCACCCACAAATATTCCACCCAGCGGGATATAACGCCAATATTAAGCGGCGCCCGACTAGGGCGTCCGGTGGACGGCCGCCAGGCCGGGAACGAACTTGAATGACTGGTTATGTGCTACCCGAAGAAACAGCCATTCTCGTCGGCATTCACGATAGCAAAAAATTCTTCGATGGAGCGTGACTCAGGTTCTGGCGTGTACGAATGCCACTTTAAATCGCTGCGCATCCAGTAAATCTTCCAGCGTTGAGATTTCTTAACGTAGGTCGCTTTTGCCACCGGCGACTCAATGATCGTGGACGGCTCGCGGAAATGAGGGCGAATCTCGACAATCTGCACGCTTTGGCCGGAAACTCGAACGTCGAGATCTAATTTGGGTCTGATCTCGACTGGCGGTCTCCGGTTTTCAAGAAACTCAGACGCGGCCCGCTCAATTTTCTTTGCTTCAAACTCACTGAATGCCATATGGATTCTCTATGGGAACGCCCACATAACGCTGAGCTTAGCGGCGCCCTTGTAATGGAGGCGAAGCCGCAATGAAAAGGGCGTCCGGCGGCCATCGGCCGCGTACTACAGCGACTTGTTAAAAGATTAGGTTCGCTTCGGGTAGACGTGATAGCGGTCTGTGCCCGTTTTCTCGATTACCACCCGATCACCTGCGGCCAAATTATGAACCTCGAAAAACTCACCTACCCAAGCCCGGCGGCGAAAAATTTTCTTATCGCCTGCGATGTCGGTGCGAACCGGTGAAGCGATGCCGCTGTGAACTTCGAGGACTCTCGGAGCGAGGCTACCTTCGTTGCTGCCCCCGATAGAGTCTGGCGGAAAAAACTCGACCACCGATGACAGGTAAAGGTGATTGTTGTTGATATTGCCTTGGGTTAGCTCGATTTCGACAAATTCCATTTGATGCTTCCTTGTACTTTTAACGCTGAGGTAACCGGCGCCGGAGCGCAGCGGAGGGAACCAAAAGCGGTACGCTTTTGGCGTCCGGTTGACCGCCTTGTTAATGGCCGTTCACCATCGTAGTTGCGCCTGACACCCAAGGCCGCATGCCCTCTCCCGGAAAGCTTGCACCAACTCGACCGATGGCGAAAGGAACCAGAACTCAAAAGCCGCCGACCCGATTACCGTTTAAGACGGACGGCCCCACAACTGGGGCACGCCATAAATACCAACACCGCTGACCACTTTGGCAACCAAGCCAGACAGCGAATTTTCCGGCCTTGGCGATCACCAAAGTGAGCGGGCTTTGCGGCCAAACCCGGTGCCAAGGCCTTTGCACCAAACCAACCCAAAACTCACAAATGCCAGGCCATTAACGCTGGCATAACGGGGCCGGTTTGGAGCGCCAGCGGAAAACCGGTCCCGTTGATGCGTTGGTTAGAAGCCGGTTCACCCGTTGGTTTCCGGTCCGCCCCTCAACCCGCATGCGGACTCCAAAGAAGCCAAGCACCTGCTCGCGATCCGGCAACGATACAAACCACCAAGCTACCCGACCACTTTAAAATTTGCGACGAACAGCCCCACGATTTGGGCACGTTGCCGATAACAACAGAGTAGACAATATGAGCTACCAGATTTGATGCGGAGTTTGATGGCCTTGGCCGTGAACGAAAGCCGAAACCTCTACCCCGAATTTACTGCCAAGGCCCATGCACCCAACCACTATCAAAATGACCGAGGCCTTGGCTTATAACTGCTAATTATACGAACCCGTTCGTATAACACCCGTTCGCAAAACTCCATTAAAAACTCTCAAGAGCTTCCCAAAAACCTACTCAAAACCAGTCACTTGAGAGCAATCCACCACGGCTACCGCCGGAGTTATACGCCCACCTTCGAGCCACCCCTGCTCACCATTATGGGCGTATAACTCCGCCCATTGTTTTTCATCTTTTCAACCCTATCAGATAGTTACACGGATTTCTCATGCGACTTTTGCAGTTTTGCGAACGCGTTCGTATAACTCCGCTCCACGGCTCTGTCTTGACTTCTGAACTCATCGAATTACTGTATATAAAAACAGTATCTGAAGGATGATAGGATATGGATATCCCCTCCCCCCTTCCTGCACAGCCAACTCGCTTTCTGGACAAGGTCCGAAGCTTCATCCGGCTGCGTGGCATGGCGTACAAAACCGAGCAGACCTACCTGTTCTGGATCAAACGGTTCATCCGGTTCCATGATCGAAAACATCCCGAGGCTATGGGAACTGCGGAAGTGGAAGCATTTCTGTCTCACCTTGTTTTGCAGGCAAATGTCAGCACCGCTACCCAGAGGGTCGCGCTCAATGCGCTCGTGTTTCTGTACCGTGAGTTCCTGGGGCAGCCATTGGAGGAACTCAGTTTTGAGCGCGCGAGGAGGCCCAAGCGGTTACCCACCGTGTTCAGTTCGGAGGAAGCAAAGGCGGTCATTAGCAAATTGGAAGGCGAGTACAGGCTCGTCGCCATGCTCCTTTACGGCTCGGGACTCCGTATCAATGAAGCTTTGCGTTTGCGGGTTAAAGACGTGGACTTTGATATGCAGCAACTGATCGTTCGAATTGGCAAGGGGGACAAGGACCGGATTACTTTGCTGCCGGATCGCCTGATTGAGCCGCTACGGAAACAGATCGATTCTGCCCTGCACCAGCATCAGGCCGATCTCCTCAAAGGGATCGGGGCAGTCTATTTACCCGCAGGGCTGGCACGGAAGTATCCGAATGCCAGCGAGGAGCCTGGCTGGCAGTATGTTTTCCCCGCCGCGGAGCTTTCCCGGGATCCGCGTACTAACGTCTGGAGGCGCCATCATCTGCTCGATCGGACGGTTCAGAAACACTTCCGGCGCGCTATCCTGGATTCCGGTATTCGAAAGCATGCGGGCAGCCACACCTTCCGGCACAGTTTTGCTACGCGTCTGCTTGAGGCGGGGTACGACCTGCGCACCATCCAGAAGCTGCTGGGGCATTCGGACCTGCGAACCACTGAGATCTACACCCACGTTGTTCGCAAGGGAGGATTTGGCGTCCGCAGCCCGGTTGACAATGCTTTTTAGATTCCCGGTTCTGGCCGGTATCCGTTTGATATGGATATAGCCGGGCAGCGGGGCCCTGAGGGCCTCACTGCATGTTCAGGTAAGCTTCGTCGGTGCGAGCGGCCATCACAAAGTCGTTTTTGTGCAGGCCGCCGATCTTGTGGGTCCACCAGCGTACGGTGGTCTTGCCCCACTCCAGGAGGATGGCCGGGTGATGATTTTCCTCTTCGGCCAGATCGGCCACCTTGTTGGTGAAAGCCTGGGCCTGGACGAAGTTCCGGAACTTGAATACGCGCCGGAGCTGTTCCTCGCCGTCCAGCTCGACGATTTCCCAGTCGGGAACGGATTTGAGCAGTTCGGCTTTCTCGTCTTCGGTGACTTGCGGTGCGTCAGCACTGCAGGCTTCACAGGCTTGCTGTTTCAGATCGCTCATGTTCACCTCCTTTTGCCTCTCCCCTAACCATGGGTTTCAGCATTCGTTTTATCAACCCGGTGCTTGAAATCCGGCCCTGCTCAGAATACTGTATATTTAAACAGTATTCGGAGATTTTCCTCATGAGCGAGCTGCTGAACACACTGATGCAGGATGCCCGTGTCTGGCAGGGGCACCGGCATCGCCGGACCACACAACCTTCGGAATCCACCGGCTACCAGGTGCTGGATAACCAGCTGGGCGGCATCGGCTGGCCGCGAGGCGCTTTGAGCGAATGCCTGCTGGATGCCCCCGGCATTGGTGAGCTGCATCTGTTGCTGCCCTTGATGCAGCGGCTGACGCAAGCGGGCAAAACCGTGTTCTGGCTGAATCCTCCCCATACCCCCTATGCCCCAGCGCTGGCCCGGGAAGGTGTGGATCTGGACCAGGTGGTGATGATTCACACCGAAGACGCAGGCGACCTCCTGTGGACACTGGAAAACTGCCTTCGCTCCCCGGTCACCGGGGTGGTGCTGGCCTGGCCGGGCAAACTGGCCACCCGTGAGGTGCGCCGGCTGCAGCTGGCAGCGGAGGCGGGCAGCAATGTGTGCGTGCTGTTCCGAGAGCGCCGATATGCAGAGCAGAACTCTCCGGCCGCATTGCGCCTGGAGCTGACCCCGGGTGATCACCGGGATCTGAAGGTCAATGTGATCAAGCGCCGGGGCAGCTGGCCCGGGCAGCGATGCAGCCTGGCCATGGCACACCGGGCGGACCTGGCGTTCCGGGAAGCTCCCCGGGTGGTGCAGGTTCCCTGGCAACACACACAACGATAGGGTTTCCATGCTCTGGCTGTACCTGCATTTTCCGCATCTGCTGCTGGACCATATCCGCCGTAACCGGGAGGACTCACGCCCCCTGGTGATCGTGGAAGGCTCCGGTCAGCGCGTTATCCAGGCCTGCCCGGATGCCCGGGACCAGGGTGTGCGCGCCGGCATGCGCCTGAAAACTGCCATCAACCTGGTCCCGGAACTGGGCATGGTGCGGGCACAGCCCGAACAGGAAGCCCAGATACTGGAAGATCAGGCCCGCTGGCTGTATCGCTACGCCGCCCACATCGTGCTGGAGCCCCCGGATGGCCTCCTGGCGGAAATCGGCAGCCTGCAGAAGCTGTACGGGGGCCTGCCGGCGGTCTGGCAAACGGTGGAACAAGCCCTGAACGAGCACCGGCTTACCGCCTGGATTGCCATCGGCCACACCCCGCTGGCTGCCCGCCTCATTGCCCGGGCCGGCAAGGGAGAATGCACGGCGGACAAGGGCCACATCCTGAGGGCACTGGAGACCATGCCCCTGGTGGCCGCGGAGTTTGACGGCAAAACCTGCACCCGTCTGCAACGGCTGGGTCTGAATACCCTGGGTGAGGTGTTCGCCCTGCCTGCCACGGAACTGGCCCGCCGGCTGTCTCCGGAAACCCTGGCACGCATCCAGAAAATCCAGGGCACAAGGTCAGACCCGCAAACACCCTGGCAACCGCCCCACTCGTTTCGCCAGCAGGCAGATTTCATTCAGGAGATCGAGCACACCCAGGGGCTGCTGTTTCCGTTGCAGCGCATGCTCTCGGAGCTGGAAGACGACCTGTGCTGGCGCCAGCAGGATACCGACAGCCTGCACCTGATCCTGCGGCACCGGCACGAGGAAGACACCCGTCTGCGCATCCAAACCTCGGGGCCGGAACACCGGGCCGAGGCCTTCCTGAACCTGATCCGCCTGCGACTGGAGCAACAGCCGTTGCGGGCACCAGTGGTTGCCCTGGTGCTGTCGGTGAAGCGCTTTCTCGGCCGGGAAGCTCCCACCGGCCAGGACCTACTGGGCGAAAGCCAGGATCTGAACGAGGCCTGGCACACCCTGATGAGCCGGCTACAGGCCCGGCTGGGCGAGCAATCCCTGAAACGCCTGTCACCCCGGGCGGACCATCGCCCGGAACGGGCCTGGTCGGCCTCCGAGGTTCAACAGAAGCACAAAACCCGTCTTGCAGCACCGGAACATCTGCCCCGCCGGCCACTCTGGCTGCTCCAGGGGCCGCAACCGCTGACCGAACCGCCCGCAGCCTGGTTTGCCGGGCCGGAACGCATCAGTGGCGGTTGGTGGGACGGTCAGCGGGTACACCGGGATTACTACATCGCCCAGCTGCAAAGCGGCCAGCTGGCCTGGGTCTTCCGGGATGTCCGCGAGGGGTGGTTCATCCATGGCTGGTTCGGGTAACGCGATGTCCGGCTACGCCGAGCTCTTCTGCTTCAGCAACTTCACCTTCCTGACCGGCGCGTCCCATCCTCACGAACTGGCGGAGCGGGCGGCGGAGCTGGGCTACACCGCCCTGGCCATCACCGATGCCTGCTCCGTGGCCGGCATTCCCCGGGCCTGGGCGGCCCTGAAAGAAAGCCCGGTCAAGCTGATTACCGGCAGCTGGTTCGAGCTGGAGGATGCCCCGGCTGGAGCCGCAATACCTCGCTTCATCCTCCTGGCCCGCACCCGCAAGGGCTATGGCCAGTTGTGCCGGTTGATCACCACCGGCCGGCGCCGGGCAGAGAAAGGCCGGTACCAACTGTTCTTCAGGGATGTGGAAACCCACGAGCTAGATGACTGCCTTTGTCTCTGGCTGCCGCCTGCCATACCCGACGCAGATGCCGACCAGGCTCTGGCCTGCGGTGAATGGCTGTGCCGCCTGTTCGACCTGCGGTTCTGGATTGGAGCCGCCCGCCCCCTGGAATCCGGAGAAGAGCAGCAGCTGGCCCGCATCCGCTGGCTGGCCGACCAGCTGCGTTGCCCCATCACCGCCTGCGGCGAAGTCCACATGCACAGCCGGGAACGCCAGCCCCTGCAGGACGTGCTCACTTCTCTGCGCCATCACACCACGCTGGAGAGCGCCGGCCATTGCCTGTTCCAGAACGGCGAACGTTACCTCCGCCCCCTACCGGTCCTGCAACGCCTGTTCCCGGAAACCTGGCTGCAACAGACCCTGCGCATTGCCGAGGCCTGCACCTTCGAGCCCGGCAGCCTGCGCTACGAATACCCGCCGGACCTGGTGCCGGTGGATGAAACGCCCGCCGGCTACCTCAAACGCCTGACCCGCGAGGGCGAGCGCCGGCGCTATCCGGAAGGCACCCCACTCCAGGTCCAGGGACTGATTCGCAAGGAGCTGGAGCTGATCTCGGAGATGAAGTACGAACACTACTTCCTCACCATTCACGACATCGTCGCCTTCGCCCGCAGCCAGGGCATCCTGTGCCAGGGCCGGGGTTCGGCGGCCAACTCGGCGGTGTGCTACTGCCTGGGCATTACCGAAGTGAACCCGGCCAACGTGGAGCTGCTGTTCGAACGGTTCATCTCCAGGGACCGCAACGAACCACCGGACATCGACGTGGATTTCGAGCACGAACGCCGGGAGGAAGTCATCCAGTACATCTACCGCCGCTACACCCGGGAGCGGGCCGCGCTGGCCGCCACGGTCATCCGCTACCGCCCCCGCAGCGCCATTCGCGACGTGGGCAAGGCCCTGGGTTTCGATCCGGCCCTGGTGGAACAACTGCTGGACGGCATCGACTGGCGGGACAAGGCCACCAACTGGCGCCAGCAGATCCTGGACAAGAACCTCACCCGCAACCCCAAGGTGGCGGACCAGTTCTTTACCCTGGTGAACACCCTGCTCGGCTTCCCCCGACACCTGTCCCAGCATGTGGGCGGCTTTGTCATCAGCGCCGGTCCGCTGGCCGAGCTGGTGCCGGTGGAAAACGCCGCCATGGCCGACCGCACCGTGATCCAGTGGGACAAGGACGACCTGGAAAGCCTCGGCCTGATGAAAGTGGACGTGCTGGCCCTCGGCATGCTCTCGGCCATCCGCAAGGCGCTGGAGCTGATCAGCGACCAGAAGGGCGAGTCCTTCCACATCCAGGACGTCCCCCAGGAAGACCCGGCCACCTATGCCATGCTCCAGAAAGGCGACAGCATCGGCGTGTTCCAGGTGGAATCCCGCGCCCAGATCAACATGCTGCCGAGGCTGAAACCCGAGACTTACTACGACCTGGTCATCGAAGTCGCTATCGTCCGGCCCGGCCCTATCCAGGGCGACATGGTGCACCCCTACCTGCGCCGCAAACACGGCCTGGAACCGGTGGACTACCCCAACGATGCCGTCCGCCGCGTACTGGAGCGCACCCTCGGCGTGCCCATCTTCCAGGAACAGGTCATCAAACTCGCCATGGTCGCCGCCGGCTTCTCCGCCGGCGAAGCCGACCAGCTCCGCCGCGCCATGGCCGCCTGGAAATCCCACGGCGACCTCACCCCGTTCCGGGAAAAACTGGTCACCGGCATGCTCGAACGCGGCCACGACGCCGACTTCGCCGAACGCCTGTACCAGCAGATCTGCGGCTTCGGCGGCTACGGCTTCCCCGAATCCCACGCCGCCAGTTTTGCGCTATTGGTGTACGTCTCCGCCTGGATCAAACGCCACTACCCGGCAGCCTTCTACTGCGCCCTGCTCAACAGCCAGCCCATGGGCTTCTACTCCCCATCCCAACTGGTCCAGGACGCCCGCCGCCACAACGTCACCGTACTGCCGCCGGACGTTAACCACAGCCACTGGAACCACACCCTCGAAAGCCCGGACCGCCACCTGCGCCTGGGCCTCAGAATCATCCAGGGCCTCTCCGCCGGCGGCGCCGACCGCATTCACCAGAACCGCCCAACCAACGGCTACCGCTCCGCCGCAGAACTCCGCCGCCAGGCCGGCCTCAACCAGCGGGACATGGAACTCCTCGCCGGCGCCAACGCCATGCCCGGCTTCACCGCCAATCGCCACCAGGCCTACTGGCAACTACTCGACCACGAACAGCCCACCGAACTGTTCGCCGCAGAAGACCCGGACGACTATCAACCGGACCACTGCAACCAGCTCCCCGAACCCACCGAAGGCCAGAACGTCGTAGCCGACTACGCCAGCCAGGGCCTCACCCTCCAACGCCACCCCCTGGCCCTGCTCCGGCAACAAGGCCACCTGAGGTTCTGCCTCACCTCCGAACAACTAAAAACCACCAAAGCCGGCATCCCCGTCCAGGTAGCCGGCCTCGTCACCGGCCGCCAACGCCCCGGCTCCGCCTCCGGCGTCACCTTTGTCACCCTTGAAGACGAAACCGGCAACGTAAATGTCGTGGTCTGGCTGGAAACGGCACGGCGGCAACGAAAGCCGTTACTGACTGCCCGGTTATTGCATGTGAAAGGTGTGTTGGAGAGAGAGGGCGATATTGTGCATGTGATGGCGGGGAAACTCTCGGATCTGAGCCATCTGATTAACTCGTTACCGGTCAGCTCCAGAGATTTTCACTAACTCGCTCATTAAAGAGCGATAACTCCGAAGATCATAGAGCGGATGTGGGGCCTCCTTTCAGGAATGTCGGAGGCCATGGATGGCCGGAGTCAAGCGCACATGGGTGAGGCCGAGCGTTTATGAAGCGAAGCTTCATGCGACAGCCGAACGACAGCAATCTGTGATTGCTGGCTGGACCCCGAAGGGGTGCTCGTAGCGGTTCCTGAAAAGGATGCCCACACCAGTGCCTCCCCAAAATTTGCAGTCCTGAAAAAGAAAAACCCCGCGAGGCTCAAGCCCAACGGGGTTTCTCAAAGCAACGGCGAGAGATCAGCTCAACAACTTGATCATCACACCCGCAGCCACCGCCGAGCCGATAACACCGGCCACATTCGGCCCCATCGCATGCATCAGCAGGAAGTTCTGCGGATTGGCCTCCAGGCCAACCTTGTTGGACACCCGCGCTGCCATCGGCACCGCAGATACACCGGCAGAACCGATCAGCGGGTTGATCTGCTCCTTGCTGAACTTGTTCATCAGCTTCGCCATCAGAACACCACACGCGGTACCGATACCGAATGCAACGATACCCAGCGCCAGAATACCCAGCGTCTGCGCGTCCAGGAACTTGTCAGCCATCAGCTTTGAGCCTACGGACAGCCCCAGGAAGATGGTGGTGATGTTGATCAGGGCATTCTGGGCGGTATCGCTCAGACGCTCCACCACGCCACACTCACGCAGCAGGTTACCGAAGCAGAACATACCCAGCAGCGGTGCCGCATCCGGCAGGAACAGCACTACCGCGATAAGCACGACCAGCGGAAAGACAATCTTCTCTTTCTTGCTGACCGGACGCAGCTGGGTCATCTTCATCTTCCGCTCCTCGGCAGAAGTCAGCGCCTTCATGATCGGCGGCTGAATCATCGGCACCATCGCCATGTACGCGTAGGCCGAAACCGCAATCGCACCCAGCAGATGCGGCGCCAGTACACTGGCAACATAGATAGACGTCGGGCCGTCCGCACCGCCGATAATACCGATGGCCGCAGCTTCCAGGATGTTGAACTCCAGAACCCCGGTCCAGTCCAGCAGAGCCGCACCCAGCACGGTGCCAAAGATACCGAACTGCGCCGCAGCACCCAGGAGCATGGTCTTCGGGTTGGCCAGTAGCGGACCGAAGTCGGTCATCGCGCCCACGCCCATGAAGATCACCAGCGGCCCGATGGTGCTGCCGATAACCACGGAATAGAAGTTATACAGCATGCCGTTGCCATAGCCGAAGTCCTGGGCAATGGAGTTGGCCATCGCCATTTCAGAGTAGCTGGCCTCTTTAACCGCCACTTTGAAGGCTTCCTTCAGCTCGGGCGTCACCGCCTGACCCGCCTGGTAGGCCACATCCAGCGGCGCTGCCAGAGCAGCCAGGATCTCCGCATTCGCACCTTGCAGGGCAAAGTGGATGGCATTTTCCGCCGCAGTCAGGGCAAGCCCTGCCTCCGGGATGTTCGCCAGGATGCCGCCGAAACCGATCGGTACCAGCAGCAGTGGCTCAAAGCCCTTGCGGATCGCAAGGAACAGCAGAAGCAGGCCGATGGCGATCATGATCACCTGGCCGAGCTCGATGTTGAACAGGCCACTACCTGTCCAGAGTGTCATTAATTTTTCCATGGAATGCTGGCCCTTATGCGATTGTCAGCATTTCATCATCAGGGGAGACGGCGTCACCGACCTTGATGAAGACCTCACCGATGGTACCGGCTTTCGGTGCGCGAACTTCGGTTTCCATCTTCATGGCTTCGAGGATGATCAGGACATCGCCCTCTTCCACGGTGTCACCCGGAGAAACCAGAACCTTGAAGATGTTGCCGCCCAGCGGCGCCACCAGAGGCTCGCCTTCGCCGGCAGCAGGGGCCGGCGCGGAGGACGCCGCCGGTGCAGAAGCCGCACCGCCCTCACCCTGGATCTGGGTGATCTCACCGCCTTCAGAAACAGCAACCACAAACTTCTTGCCGTTGACTTCCACGGTGTAGGTCTCGGGGCCTTCGGCCTTCTTGGCCGGCGCGGCGCTTTCGGCGGTCGGAACCGGCTCGAACGCATCCGGGTTGCCACGGTTTTCCAGGAACTTCAGGCCGATCTGCGGGAACAGCGCGTAGGTCAGTACGTCGTCTACGGTGTTTTCCGCCAGCTTGATGCCCTTCTCGTCGGCCAGCTTCTTCAGCTCGTCGGTCAGCTTGTCCATTTCCGGCTCAAGCAGGTCGGCCGGACGACAGGTCACGGGTTCTTTGCCATCCAGAACACGCTCCTGCAATTCCTTGTTCATCGGCGCCGGTGCCGCACCATACTCGCCCTTGAGGATGGCAGAGGTTTCTTTGGAGATGGACTTGTAACGCTCGCCGGTAAGAACGTTCAGTACCGCCTGGGTACCCACGATCTGGGAGGTCGGTGTGACCAGCGGGATGAAGCCCAGGTCTTCGCGGACCTTGGGAATCTCGTCCAGAACCTGATCGAACTTGTCGCTCGCGTTCTGCTCACGCAGCTGGTTTTCCATGTTGGTCAGCATGCCACCGGGCACCTGGGCAATCAGGATGCGGGAATCGGTGCCCCGGAGGCTGCCCTCGAACTTCGCGTATTTCTTGCGCACTTCGCGGAAGTAGGCCGCGATTTCTTCCAGCAGGTTCAGATCCAGGCCGGTGTCACGGTCGGTACCTTCCAGAATCGCCACCACGGCTTCGGTGGGCGAGTGACCGTAGGTCATGCTCATGGAGGAGATGGCAGTATCCACGTTATCGATACCGGCTTCCGCCGCCTTGATGGCGGTGGCGGTCGACATGCCAGTGGTGGCGTGGCACTGCATGTGGATCGGAATATCCAGTTCTTTCTTCAGACGGCTGACCAGGTCGTAGGCCACGTACGGCTTGAGAATACCCGCCATGTCTTTGATCGCGATGGAGTCCGCGCCCATGTCGGCCACTTCCTTCGCCAGCTCGACCCACATCTCGATGGTGTGAACCGGGCTGGTGGTGTAGGCGATGGTGCCCTGGGCGTGCTTGCCGGTCTTACGAACGGCCTTGATGGCGCGATCCAGGTTGCGGGGGTCATTCATCGCATCAAAAATACGGAATACGTCGACGCCATTCTCGGCGGCACGCTCACAGAAACGGTCCACCACGTCATCCGCGTAATGGCGGTAACCCAACAGGTTCTGACCACGCAGCAACATCTGCTGCGGCGTGTTGGGCATGGCTTTTTTCAGCTCGCGGATGCGATCCCAGGGATCTTCGCCCAGGTAACGGATGCAGGAGTCAAAGGTAGCTCCACCCCAGGATTCCAGAGACCAGAAACCGACTTTGTCGAGTTTCTCGGCAATGGGCAGCATGTCATCGAGCCGCATACGGGTGGCAAGCAGGGACTGGTGGGCGTCACGCAGAATTACGTCCGTAATCCCCAGCGGTTTCTTAGTGTCAGTCATCGTGTCAGCCTTCTGTTAAAAGGTTCTAGTCGTTTACCGGGTCACTTCTTGTGGCGTGACCGGTATTGTGCAATCGCCTTCTTGATGGCCTCGGCGGTGTCAGGATCAACCGACGTGGGCGCCTTCGGCTTGGCACGTGGCGTTCTGGCCGGGGTTGCCGGCTCTGGTGGCGCAAACCGTCCAATGAGTTTGGACATGAGGAGTGTCGCGAATACCAGAACAACCAGGAACACGAACACGAAGCCCATGCCTGCGATCATCAGATCAACGGCTTGTGACATCAGGTTATTCATATCGAATAGCTACCTGTATTGGTTTGTGTGATTTCCCCGCCTTGCCCGGTCCGACCACTTAGACTAAGGTCTTACAGCCTTATCGGGACAAATCGGGAGGCAAAATCCTGCGTAATTTACCGTTTTCGCCTGCCGCGAGCAACCTGAACGGGATTTTCCATACGGGCTTTCCGAGGTTCACGGCCTGAAATGACAACTTATCAACCCACGGGACCGTACCGGATTCAGGCATATCGGACACGTATTTTCCGACCCTTGATCCGCCCCTGTTCGAGCCGCTTCAGGGCCTTGGCTGCAAACTCCCGGTCAATCGCAACAAAGCACTGAAAATCAAACAGATCGATCTTGCCCACAGCCTTGCCGGGAATGCCCGCTTCCCCAGTCAACGCGCCCAGCACATCACCGGGGCGCACCTTGTCCTTGCGACCACCGGCAATGCAGAGCGTCCTCATGGCCGGCGCCACCGGGCGAAGCGGCACCGCCAGCAGGGCTTCGGTATCGCCCCACTCCACCGGCCGCTGGCGGGCGGCTTCCAGCTGGTTGATCTTGTGGCCTTTGGCGGGTGTACAGAGCGTGACCGCCAGGCCCTGCTCCCCGGCACGGCCGGTCCGGCCCACGCGATGGGTATGCACCTCGGGATCCCTTGCCGGCTCGGCGTTGATCACCAGCGGCAGGGATTTGATATCCAGCCCGCGCGCAGCCACGTCGGTAGCCACCAGCACTGAACAGCTCTGGTTACCGAAACGCACCAGCACACTATCCCGGTCCCGCTGCTCCAGATCCCCGTGTAACGCTAACGCGGAAAAGCCACTGTCCCGGAGACTGTCGGCAAGCTCGTCACACTGCTGCTTGGTGGTGCAGAACACGATACAGGATGCCGGCTGGCGCTCGGACAGTACCGCCATGACAGCATCGGCGGTGCTGCCCGCAGGAATCTCATAGAACAGTTCGCGGATGTCCGGATTCGCTCCGGACGACTCCGCCCTCACATCCACCGGCTCACGCTGGTACCGGGCGCTGAGCTTACGGATGGGCTCCGGCCAGGTGGCGGAGAACATCAGGGTCTGGCGGGTATCGGGCGTATGGGAAAGGATGTCCTCCATCGCTTCCTGAAAGCCCATATCCAACATCCGGTCGGCTTCATCCAGGACAACCGTATTCGCCTTGTCGAGCTTGAGAGTGCCCTTGCGCAGGTGGTCCTGCACCCTTCCCGGTGTGCCCACGACGATATGCGCCCCGTGGCTCAATGAACCGATCTGCGGGCCGATGGCAACGCCACCACAGAGGGTCAGCACCTTGATGTTCTTCCGGGCACGGGCCAGTTCGCGCAGGGATTTCGCCACCTGATCCGCCAGCTCCCGGGTCGGGCAAAGCACAACCGCCTGCACGGCAAACAGCCGCGGCCGGAGACCCTCGATCAGTCCGATGCCAAAGGCCGCCGTTTTGCCGCTGCCGGTCTTGGCCATGGCAATGACATCCTTACCCGCAAGGCAATGGGGCAAGGCTTTGGCCTGAATCTCGGTGGGTTGCTCGAAGCCGAGCTGCTCAAGATTGGCAACCATGGCGGGTGACAGACCGAATTCTTTAAAGGAAGACATACAAGAAAATCCCGGGGACAGCCGAAGCTGGTTATGAAGGCAAAAACGAGCGCGTATACTACACCATCAGGATACCCGATTTGGTAAATAATGAACGGAGCTACCGATGGCATCCCTACAGGATCAGTTACTGAAAGCCGGCCTGGCCGACGAGAAAAAAGCCAAGGCCATCCGCAGTGAGAAACGCAAGCAACGCAAACAGCAACCCAAAGGGGCGGTACAGGTCAACGAGGCGGAAATCCGCGCCCGCCAGGCCCGAGAAGAAAAGGCCGAACGGGACCGCCAGCTGAACCTGCAGCGCCAGAAAGAGGCGGAGAAAAAAGCCATCCAGGCCCAGATCCGGCAGCTGGTGGAAACCAACCGCCTGGACCGCAGCCGGGGTGAAACCTCCTACCAGTTCGTGGACGGCAAGAGGATCAAGAAAATCCTGGTGGACGACACCATGGTGGATCAGCTCTCCCGCGGCCGCCTGGCGGTGGTTCGCCTGGGCGAAAACTACGACGTGGTACCGGAAAAGGTAGCCCGCAAGATCATGGAGCGTGACGAAGGCGCTGTCGTGGTGCTGCATGACCGCCAGCAGGACGACCAGGGTGAAGACGATCCCTACGCCGGCTACGAGATCCCTGACGACCTGATGTGGTAGGTATTAGTAATAACTTCCCGCCCGGCAGCGTTGAACTAGACTGCAAGAACAGTCTCTTCGGGAGGAGAACACCATGAAACTGAAACGCTCTCTGATTCACACCGCCGGCGCGGCCATGCTCGTTACCATGGCCAGCTTTCCCCTCGCAGCCCAGGAAGAAGAAGCGGTCTTCGGCCGGGAGCTGATGACCCAGCAGGAGATGCAGGAACACCGCCAGACCATGCAGAACCTGAACACCCAGGCGGAACGGCAGCAATACCTGCAGCGCCACCGGGAACGCATGCTTGAGCGCGCCCGCGAGCGCGGAGTAGAGCTCCAGAACGGCCAGGGCCAGGGCATGATGAATGGTCAAGGCCAGGGTCAGGGTCAGGGTCAAGGCATGATGAACGGGCAAGGTCAGGGTCAGGGCCAAGGCATGATGAATGGCCAGGGCCGGGGTAACGGTCAGGGCATGAACGGCCAGGGCCAGGGTAATCGCCAGGGAATGGGTGGCGGACAAGGCCAGGGCAATGGTCAGGGCATGATGAATGGTGGTCAAGGCAGCCGGGGCGGCAAGGGCTCTGGCGGCGGTGGCAACAGCCAGGAGTATAAGATCAAGGGATCTGGGGGCCAGGGTGGCGGTGGCTGATTGAAGAACCGCCAACTTTACCGGGAATAAAAACGGGGCTGAAAATTCAGCCCCGTTTCCGTTTACGACTCAGAAACTAACCGAATCAGGCAGTCGCGCGACGCTTGCGCGCCCACAGGCCGGCCAGAGCCATCAGTACCATACTCGGCAGAACCGGATCGAACGGAGACCCCGGCTTGCCTGCGGTACAGCCGAAGATGGTGCCGTCACCGTCGCTGGAAGACGCGGCGGGCTCTTCCGGTTCAGGCTCAACCGGTGTCACCGGGATGGATGGTGCCTCTACAGCATCGTTCAGGCCTGTTACCCGCAATGTGAAGGTACAGTTTGTCTGGGTACCGTCACCGGTGCAGGTTGGCCAGTTCATCGAGAAGGTCTCGGCCACGCTGATGGTGGTGTTGATGTTTACGTTGGCCAGATCTTCAATCGCACCTTGCACGTAACCGGGCCATCGAGCCAAGGTATCAGTGGAACCCTGCGCAAAGAATCCTGCACTGCTTATTTCTGTAAGGCTCAGCACCGAATCCCCATCCAGATCATAATCACTGAACACATAAGCCCCCGTATAGGCGGGGTTCGCCTCATAGGCTCCCTCACCATCCAGAGCTTCAGGATTCCACACCACGAATTTTGATGCATCAGTCAACATTTCCGCATCTACCGCACTATCCCGGATAGTTACGGGTGTGTTTGCCCAATCTGCGAAAGGATCAATTAGTACTGCTTCGCCGTCAATCAAGACGTTAAAGAAACCGGTATAGAGTCCTTCCGCTGTGTTTGGAGCAAGTGCAACTGCATCGAAAGACCCATCGACTGGATCCCCCTCATCCAGAGTGTTCACGAGCGGTGAAACATCGTTGACATAATTCTGAACCGTATAAGTGGATTCAGAACCATCCTCGTTTGTAACAGTCCATGTCACGTCGGCGTTAAATGAGTCACCGTTGGGATCCCAGTTAACGGCTGGTATGTCAACGGGAATGGGTGCGGTGGTTCGATCATCATCATGATCAAATTCATAAACAACAGTTCCATCCCAACCGCCAGTCGGGTCATCCGCCGCGACCCGGAAGACCTTTTCAAAGGTCTTCCAATCCTCTTCAGGAGTCTTCGGATCATCGTAAGCCAGAAGGATGGAGTCGTTCGATGGATTCCCATCATGATCGATAAACCACCCGGTTGGCACGCTAGTCAATGCCAGCCAACCGCTGTCGGCCCCTGCCAGATCAGAGTACGGGGTTGGTATGATGCCATTGGTTTCCAGCGTGTCCTGGTCTAGAAGTGTGACATCACTTTCAACAAATTCAGCGATACTTGTGTTGAAGAAGGGCAAGCCCTCTACCTTACTGCCACCGAACAAACCACCCGGATATTTGCCAACAGGTCCTATGGAAAGCTTGCCGTCAATATCCGTGCGGAATCCGAACGACAAACCGTCTTCGGCAGAAGAGGGGGTAAATTCGTTACCGACACCAAAACCGGTTTCAAAACGGAAGCCCTTGAGAGCACCACCCACAGAATTCGTGATATCGGTCAGATTCGAAAACTTTCCGATGACCCGATAAAGCTTTGGTTCAGAATCAGAAGTAACGTTGAATACGAGATCAATTGGCCCGTTAGTTTCGGTTGTTTTCAGTTTGAAGCGCTTGCCGGAATCGCCCGGCGCTTGGCAGTTAACCTGAGGTGGATCCAGAAGCTGACGATCCGGCTGTGCCATGATGCAGCCAGCAAAGTCGTAGGCCACCTCATCTACCTTACCGGTGAAAGCCTCATTGTAGACCTCGATCCCACGCCCGATAACACCACTATCGTTGACCGGATCAAGCCAGCCAAACGTCGCGGTACCCTCGGTGTCAGTATAAACCAGCGTCTTCCCGTCAACCGGCGGAACCGCAAGGTTATCCTCATTCACACTATCAATCGTCGCCCCAAACACCGCCGGCGACAAACCAAGCGCAGAACACATCACCGCAGCAGCCAGCGGTTTCCTTACAAAATTTGTCTTTGTCGTTTTCATGGCACTTCCTTTGTAAAAGCTGGATTTCGGGCCTAACCCACCTGAACATTAGAAAGGCCTTCCGCGATATTCAAATAAGATTTCGGAATAAAAAGCCCCAAGCTCCGTAACTCAATATCACGCTCTCCAGCGGTAATTCTCGGAGAGCCTGCTAACCTTTCAATTAAACCCACTCAATGCCTTACGGAGCCTGACATGGCGGTGCGGGACATAAGGATTTCCAATGAGGAAGGCTCAGGGCCGAATCCGGAAGCCCCCGCCCCGCCATCAGCCCTACCTGCGACAAAATGTCGCAGCTTACCCGTCTTTCCGGACAGCTGCCTCAATCGCTACAGCATCACCAAACGGGGCCGAGAACTGCTCCGGGGGATTGCCATTGGCACGGGCGTCAGCACGGGCACAGTCTGCAAGGCGGGCTCTCTGGAGGAAGCCCAAACATGCCCTGATCATTGTGTACTGGTCTGCTCCGACACCGGGCCTGACTGGCTGCCAGTTCTGGAGCGGGCCCATGCGGTAGTCACCGAACATGGCACCCGCACGTCCCACACAGCGATCGCATGCCGCGAACTCGATATTCCGGCCATCGTGAATGCTGGCAAGGCCATGACGGAGCTCAGGGATGGCGGTGCTGCTACCGTTTCCTGTTCCGAGGGTGATGTGGGATTCGTCTATGAGGGGGTCGCGGAGGTACAGGTCACGGAAATAAACCCTGCCTCCATTCCCATCACCCGCACTCGGATCATGCTCAATCTGGCCAATCCGGCAACTGCCCTGCGCTGGCAAGGCCTGCCTGCCGACGGTATCGGCCTGGCGCGGATGGAATTCCTCGTCAGGAACCTCATCGGAGTCCATCCGATGGCCCTGCTCTACCCTGAACGGATGACAGACAGGGAAGAGCGCAAACGGATCTCGGAGCTCACGTCGGACTGGCAGGATCCCGGAACCTACTTCACGGAAACTCTCGCCCAGGGCATCGCCCAACTGGCCGCCTCCCAATACCCGAAACCGGTCACCATCCGCACCAGCGATTTCAAGACCAACGAGCAGGTAAAACTGATCGGAGGCCGTGACTTCGAACCACTGGAAGCCAATCCGATGCTGGGCTGGCGCGGGGCAAGCCGTTATTACAGTGCCGAATTTCGGGAGGCCTTTGCTCTCGAGTGCCAGGCGATCAGAACAGCAAGGGATGACATCGGAATGGACAACCTCCGGATCATGATCCCGTTTTGCCGTACGCCGGAGGAAGCGGACAAGGTGCTGGAGGAGTTGTCGGCGAACGGGCTGGTCCGCGGTAAGAGAGGCCTTGCCGTTTACATGACCGCCGAGGTGCCCGCCAATATCGAGCTTGCGGACGAATTCAGCGAACGGTTCGACGGTTTCTCCATCGGCACCAATGACCTCACCCAGCTCACCTTCGGTGTGGACCGGGATTCGGAACGCCTGTCAGAACTGTTCAATGATCACCATGAGGCCATCAAGCGAATGATCGCCCGCCTGATCGATACCTCCCATCGCCATGGCCGGGCAATCGGCCTCTGTGGGCAGGCACCGAGTGACCACCCGGAATTTGCGGCGTTTCTGGTCAACTGCGGTATCGATTTTCTTTCGGTGAGCCCGGACAGCTTTCTCAGGGTGAAGGAACAGGTGGCACAGGCCGAATCCGCAGGAGCCGCACCATGACTAGCAGGAACCGGCTTTCCGACGCTCAGGGCAGCATCACCGCGGTACGGGGCAACGTGGTGGATGTGTGTTTTGGTTCCGCCCTGCCGTCCCGGAATGCCGAACTGCGAACCGGCAAGGACTGGCACGTGGTACTGGAGGTGCAGACCCACCTCAATACCGCCACGGTCCGCTGCATTGCCCTGAACTCCACCCGGCGGCTGGCCCGGGGTATGCCCGTCAGACAGACGGGGGCCGGGCTCAAGGTGCCGGTCGGTCCCGCATTGCTGGGACGTATGATCAACGTGTTCGGCAAACCGGTGGATGGTGGCGCACCCATCGAGACCACCGAATACTGGCCCATCCACCGCCCGATGCTGCCGCTGGCCGAGCGCACCACCAGTACCGAGATCTTTGAAACCGGCATCAAGGCCATCGACCTGCTCGCGCCCATGGAGCGCGGCGGCAAATCCGGGATGTTCGGCGGGGCGGGCGTGGGCAAAACAGTCCTGATCAACGAAATGATCAACAACATGGCGGAGCAGTACGAGGGCATCAGCCTGTTCTGCGGCATCGGCGAGCGCATGCGCGAGGCCGAGGACATGTACAGTTCCATGAAGGAATCCGGCGTGCTGGAAAAGGCCGTGCTGGTCTACGGCCAGATGAACGAACCACCGGGCGCCCGTTTCCGGGTGGGCCATGCTGCATTGACCGTGGCCGAGCATTTTAGGGATGTGCAGAAGCGGGATGTCCTACTGCTGATCGACAACGTGTTCCGGTTCGTCCAGTCCGGCACCGAGGTTTCCGGGCTGATGGGGCGGATTCCGTCCCGGGTGGGTTACCAGCCAACCCTGGCTACCGAGCTGGCGGCCCTGGAGGAACGGATCTGCAGCTCGCGCAACGGCAGCATCACCTCGGTGCAGGCCGTCTATGTACCTGCGGACGACCTCACCGATCCTTCGGCCACCCATATTTTCTCCCACCTGACCGCCTCGATCGTCCTGTCCCGGAAGCGTGCCAGCCAAGGCCTCTACCCCGCGGTGGACCCGTTGAAAACCGACTCGAAAATGCTCACCCCGACCATTGTCGGCCATCGCCATTACCGGGTGGCCCAGGCAGTGCGCAGCACCCTGGCTGAATACGAGGATCTAAAGGACATTATCTCCATGCTCGGAATGGAGGAACTGTCCCGTGAGGACCGGGCGACCGTGAGCAAGGCCCGGCGGCTGGAGCGCTTTTTGACCCAGCCGTTCTTCACCACCGGTCAGTTCACCGGCAAGGGCGGTCGCCTGGTGCCCCTGGAGAAAACCATCGCCGGCTGTGAAAGGATACTGGACGGTGAGTTCGAACAGGTCAGCGAAAAGGCGCTGTACATGATTGGCGCCATTGACGAGGTGAACATCCCGGAGGCCAGTCATGAGCCCTGATAAACAGTCGCCCGCGGGCACCATGAACCTCCGCCTGTTGCTGCCGACGGAAGTGCTGCTGGAGCAACCCGTTTCGAAAATCATCGCCGAGGCGGAAAACGGCGAGTTCTGCCTGTTACCGAGGCACATCGATTTCGTGGCGGCACTGGTACCGGGCGTTCTTTCCTTCTATACCGTGGAGGGAGAGGAGCATTTTGCTGCAGTGGACAGGGGCATTCTGGTGAAGTGCGGGCGCGAGGTCTCCATCTCCACGCCCCAGGGTGTCACCGGAACGGACATCGCGCAGCTTCAGGCACTGATCGAGGAACGATTCCTGGAGCTGGACGAACACGAACGCAAGGCCCGCAGCGCCCTTGCCCGGCTGGAAGCCGGTGCCCTGCGGCGGTTCCTCGATCTGAAGGAAGAGTTTCATGGCTGAGGATCCCGGCACACAAGGACCGGACAAGGCCCCCGAAAACCTCGGCCGTAAAGTGGGCCGCAGAGTCGAGCGCAAGCAGCAAGCCCGGGCAAGAGGCCGGCGAACGGCCTGGTTCGGTCTGGGTATGTTCGGGTTGGTGGGCTGGTCTGTCGCCGTTCCGACTTTGATCGGCATCGCCATCGGAGTCTGGGCAGACCGGCGCTGGCCCGGGGAGGTGTCCTGGACACTGACCCTGCTGATCATCGGCGTGGCACTGGGTTGCCTGAACGCCTGGTACTGGATTAAACAGGAGAGCGAGGATGATTGAAGGCGAATCCCTGACCGCCCTTATGCTCGGATATGGCGGCAGTTTTGCGTTCGGCTGCCTGCTGGGCACAGCCTTTCTCTGGGGGCTCTGGCTGACCGTCCGCCGCCTGCCGACAGCCGCCCACCCGGCCTTTCTGATGCTCGCCAGCCTGATACTCAGGTTCGGTCTCACCCTGGCAGGATTCCTGCTGATCGCACGGCTAGCGGGCTGGGAGCATCTGCTGATAGCCGCGATTGGCTTCACCCTGCCCCGGCTACTCATGAAGCACCGGCTTCAGACCCACCCGGCCGGAGAGGATCCAGGGGCATGACCATAAGTCCGGACAGCATCGTCTATTGGCAATGGGGTGGCTTCACCCTGAATGCGACGATCGTGTTTACCTGGCTGGTGATGGCCCTGCTCACCCTGGGCTCGTGGCTGGTGACCCGACGGTTATCGGAAGGGCCGGAACTGTCACGCTGGCAGAACCTGCTGGAAGTGCTGGTGGTCGGCATCCGGGACCAGATTGCCCAGGTCAGCCACCAGCAGCCGGGGCCCTACCTGCCCTTTGTCGGCACCCTGTTCCTGTTTATCGCGGTGGCGAATCTGCTCAATGTAATTCCCGGTTACATGGCCCCCACAGGGTCACTCTCAACCACAACCGCCCTGGCCATTTGCGTGTTCGTGGCGGTACCGGTGTTCGGCATTGCCAGCAAGGGGGCCGGGCAATACCTTCAGCATTACATCAAACCAACACCGCTGATGCTGCCGTTCAATGTCATCGGCGAGATTTCCCGCACGGTCGCCCTGGCGGTGCGCCTCTACGGCAACATTATGAGCGGTACGGTGATTGTCGCCATCCTGCTGAGCCTGACGCCCTACTTCTTTCCGGTGGTCATGCAATTGCTCGGGCTGCTCACCGGCATGATCCAGGCCTATATTTTTGCCATTCTCGCCATGGTCTACATCGCGTCGGCCACCTCGGTCCAGGAGCGTGACGAGCCCGATGAACAGCAGCAGACACCACGTTCGGAACACTAAAGGAGTTGCCTATGGATAGTATTTCCCTGATTGGCATGGTTTCAGTCATCACCGCGGGCCTCACCATTGCCATTGGCTCACTCGGGCCGGCATTCGGGGAAGCCCGTGCCGTGGCCCAGGCCCTGAGCGCCATCGCCCAGCAGCCGGATGAATCCGCCACCATCACCCGCACCCTGTTCGTGGGCCTGGCCATGATCGAATCAACCGCCATCTATTGCTTCGTGGTGGCCATGATCCTGATCTTCGCCAATCCGTTCTGGGATCATGTAACGGCTGCCGCCGGAGGCTGATCCATGGAAATCGACTGGATCACGGTCTCGGCCCAGGTTGTCAATTTCCTGATCCTGGTCTGGCTGCTCAAGCGCTTCCTTTACCAGCCGGTGATTCGGGCCATGGACCGGCGTGAGCAAAAGATCCGCAACCGCATGGACGAAGCGAACAGCCGCGAGCAGGAGGCGATCAACGAGAAACAAAGCTACCAGCAGAAACTGGCCAGCTTCGAGCAAGAGCGGGAAGACCTGCTGGAAGAAACCCGCCAGGAAGCCCGACAGACCCGTAGCCAGATGCTGGACCAGGCCCGCGAGGAAACCGCCCGCGTCCGCAGCCACTGGATGCGGGAGGTCAGCGAGGAAAAGACTGCGTTTATCGACGGATTGCGGCATCAATCCCTGGATGTGGTCGAAACGGTTATCCGCAAGGCCCTGCAGGACCTCGCGGACGAACGACTCGAGGAGCGCATTGCCCATACTTTTGTCCGCCAATTGCACGCGCTGGATGACACCACCCGCGAAACCATGGGGCGTTCGGCAGAACCTGCAACCATTGCCACGTCTTTCGAGCTTGACCCGGCCCAGCGAAGTACCCTGACCCGTGCGGTTCACGAACTGGTCGGTGCTGAACTGACCGTGAACTATACCCGGGCACCTGAGCTGATCTGCGGCATTGAACTGACCTGTGAAAGCCAGCGAATCAGCTGGAACCTCTCGGATTACCTGGAAGAACTCACCGCCAGCATCGAGAAGGCCTTTGAACCTCTCGAAACGACCGGACCGGGAGCCTGACGCCATGCTGATGCAGATGCTGGACGACACAATGGCCACCATCCGGACCGTGGCCCGGGACAACCGGTTCTCCCTGCACAGCCAGGAAACGGGCACCGTCCTGCAGGTCGGTGGTGGCATAGCCCGGGTGCGAGGACTGGCCAGCGTCACCTCGGAAGAGCTGGTGCAGTTTCCCGATGGCGTCCTCGGGGTAGCCATCAACCTGGAGCCCGAGGAAGTGGGCATCATGCTGCTGGGCGACAGCCAGAAGCTCAGTGCCGGCATACGGGTTACCGCAACTGGCCGGGAAACCGATACCCCGGTGGGTGACGGGCTGCTGGGCCGTGTTATCGATGCTACCGGCCGGGTGCTGGATGGGGGCAAGCCACTGGAGTTCCATGAACGCCGCCCCATTGAACGACCGGCACCGGAAATCATCGAGCGGGCACCAGTGACCACGCCCCTGGAGACCGGCATCAAATCCATTGACGCTCTCATTCCCATAGGCCGGGGCCAACGGGAACTGATCCTGGGTGACCGGCAGACCGGAAAGACCTCCATCGCCGTCGATACCATCATCAACCAGCGGGACAAGGACGTAGTTTGCATCTACTGTGCGGTCGGCCAGCGCGCCACATCGGTGGCCAAGGTGGTGGGAACCCTGCGCCAACACAAGGCCATGGAACATACCGTGGTGGTGGTCGCCTCGGACGATGATCCCCCGGGCCTGCGCTACATCACGCCCTATGCTGCCACCACCATGGCGGAATATTTCATGGAACAGGGCCAGGATGCGCTGATTATCTATGACGATCTGACCCGCCACGCCCGGGCCTACCGTGAGCTGTCGCTGCTGCTGCGCAGGCCGCCGGGGCGCGAAGCCTATCCCGGCGATATTTTCTACATCCATTCCCGGCTCCTGGAACGGAGCACCCATCTGCGCAGCGAATTCGGCGGCGGTTCACTGACCGCCCTGCCCGTGATCGAGACCCAGGCCCAGGATATCTCCGCCTACATTCCCACCAACCTGATATCTATCACCGACGGTCAGATCTACCTGTCGCCAACGTTGTTCCAGAAAGGTCTCCTGCCGGCCATCCACGTGGGTAAATCGGTGTCACGGGTGGGCGGCAAAACCCAGCACCCGTCCCTGCGCAGCGTTGCCAGCGATTTGCGCCTCGCCTACTCGCAGTTCGAGGAACTGGAGACCTTTGCCCGATTCTCCACCCGCCTGGACGAGGATACACGTGCCACCATCGAGCGCGGCCGGCGGGTCCGGGAGGTGCTGAAACAGCACGAACACCAGCCCCTGAGAGCCTGCGAGCAGGCAGTCATTCTCTTCGCGGTTAATGCGGGGCTGCTGGATGACCTGCCAGCAGACCAGGTGACGGAAGCGGAGCAGAAGATTCAGCAGCACCTACTGACGGCCCTGCCGGAAATCGCCGCACAAATGGACGCCGGCAAGCAGCTGGATGACGAACAGTGGCAGAGGACCACCGAGAGCATCCGGGAGGCACTGGCAGAATTCGCACCTTCGGAAACGGACGACACCTGACATGGAATCGCTCGAGCATCTGCAGAAACAGCTGGACAGCCTTGACGACCTCCGTGGCATCGTGAAAACCATGAAGGCACTCTCGGCGGCCAATATCCACCAGTACGAGCAGGCCGTCCGGGCACTCTCGGGCTACTACCGGACCGTTGAAATGGGGCTGCACGTGGTCCTGAAGGACTTTGATCCCTCAAGCTTCGCGGCGGTTTCCGCTTCAGAGGGGCATCGTCTGGGTGCTGTTGTTTTTGGCTCGGACCATGGGCTGTGCGGCCGTTTCAACGAGGAAATCGTGGAGTTTTCGCTCGAAC
Source organism: Marinobacter pelagius (assembly GCF_003315345.1). Taxonomy (GTDB): domain Bacteria; phylum Pseudomonadota; class Gammaproteobacteria; order Pseudomonadales; family Oleiphilaceae; genus Marinobacter; species Marinobacter pelagius_A. The sequence goes on along the minus strand of NZ_QNRO01000006.1, from coordinate 78,711 downwards.
GCATGGAAGGCATTCCGGCGGACAAGGACAACCGGCGAATCCTGGCCGTGGGCACCAGGGCCGCAGCCAGCCTGGAACACGCCGGCCAAGCTATCGAGGAGGAGTTTCCAGTACCGGGCTCGGCCAGCCAGATCACCAAAACCGTCGGCCAGATTCTCCTGAAGATTGATGAATGGCGCGAACAGGGCGGTGTGCATTATGTCTACCTGTTCTATAACCGCCACTCCCGGATACAGGGCTACCACCCCACTGGCGTTGAATTATTACCGGTAAACCTGCGGCGTTTTCACCGCTTGGAAGAAGAGCCCTGGCCCTCCCGAAACCTGCCCACCTACACCATGGAGCGGGAAGCACTGTTCCGCCGCCTGCTGGACCAGTATCTTTTTGTGCTGCTATTCCGGGCCTGTGCAGAATCCCAGGCCAGCGAACATGGTGGGCGCCTGGCCGCCATGCAGGCGGCCGAACGTAATCTGGAGGAAAGACTCGGTGACGTGACGATGGACTACCGACGCGCCAGGCAAACGGTCATCACCTCGGAACTGCTGGACCTTGTGGCCGGATTCGAGGCAATTGAAACCGATGCCGGGCGTTCACTCTAGCGGTTACTGATCGCGGTTCCAGTAAACCCGGACGAGGTTCGACTCCTTGGTGTACTGAATTTCAAGGTCACCGTCGTAGGCCCGTTCAATGGCCTCACCGGTGCCCCGGGGCAGATGCAGGTCGGTGAATTTGACGATCAACTCCCCATCCGGCCCATCTTCGACACCCATCAGACGCTTCATCGGGTGCTCGGCCTTCTCTTCTTCCACCTTGTTCTGGATCAGCTTCAGGATTTCGTCCCTGTGCTTGCCGAGAAAAGCCCCGGTGAGTGTGAGTATGCCCGCCGGCATGTCATCCCGGATCCGCTCACAGGCCGGGCACATCATCTCGTGGGCATCACTCACCGGTTCTGTTGACCACTGCCAGCGCCCTTTCTGGAAAACCGCGTTGCATTCGGGGCAGACGGTCGGCTCCTTGGGCTTGCTCCGGGCCATGTACGGATCGTGAATTTCCTCCTTGATCAACCTGTCACGGCGACCGCGTTCGGCTACATCACCATCTTTTCCACTCATAGATTTGCTCCTTTCCCTGTTAGTCCGGAATGCCGGTGTCAGTGCAGCCTGTGCCGCTCGAAGATCTCCCGGACTTCCCGCTCGGTTTCCTCCGGCACAATCACCTTGACCTGCTTGGCGTCTTCGTCGATGTAGATGTTGTCCCGGGGAATGCCCGTTGCGATCAGATCATCCCAGGTGTTCTTGGCCTGGTCATGATCGTCATAGGAGCCGTTTACGGTTTTATTCATGGGTGGATCTCCTTGCCAAATGATTTGCTTGCATCCTGAAGAATAGGCAACAGGTTGAGATTTGTGCAAATAGTGATCGACCGGAAATTGACGGAGGGCAATACAAAGCAAAACGCCTCAGCCTGTGGGTTACACAAACTGAGGCGTCTCGATCTTGATATGGCGCGGCTGGGAAGATTAGGCGGGCCTTCGGCCCTTCCCCTTCGGGGGCCGCCGTCGCGAGGCTCCGGCGTTCCTCAACCCACTGCGTGGGTTTCAGTCGAACCTCTTTCGGTTCAAATCCTCCCAGCTATACATAGCAAAACGCCCCAGCCTGTGGGGTACACAAACTGGGGCGCTTTGACTTCAATATGGCGCGGCTGGGAGGATTCGAACCTCCGACCGCCTGGTTCGTAGCCAGGTACTCTATCCAGCTGAGCTACAGCCGCTTGAAACTTTGCATTGTTGGCGAACCAACTTTTTACTGAAATTAAGAAGCTTTTGAATAAGTGGCGCGGCTGGGAGGATTCGAACCTCCGACCGCCTGGTTCGTAGCCAGGTACTCTATCCAGCTGAGCTACAGCCGCGCATCAAAACTCTCATTTCAAACTTCATCCTCATAGAGGATTATTCGGGCCTTAAGGCCCTCACCCCTTCGGGGCCGTCGTCGCTTCGCTCCGACGTTCCTCAGCACACTTCGTGTGCTTCGGTCGAACCTCCGACCGCCTGGTTCGTAGCCAGGTACTTTATCCAGCCGGCCGGCGCTCCGGGGAGCTACAGCCGCGCATCAAAACTCTCATTTCAGGCTTTTCCTGAATAGTTGAGTGCTACCTCAACGGTTCTCTGCCTTCCGTTAAATGGAAATGGCGGAGAGGGAGGGATTCGAACCCTCGGTACGATTGCTCGTACGGTTCCTTAGCAGGGAACTGGTTTCAGCCACTCACCCACCTCTCCTTGAGAACGGGGCGTATACTACCATAATTTTTCTGTTTTCATAGGGTTGACACGAGATTTTTCAGCCTCGATTTACCCTGATATAAAAAAAGCCGTTCGGGATAATCCTGAACGGCTTTTTACTGATCAACGATTGCCCGGTTCCGGCTCCTCGGAGCCTTTTTCGGACTGAATCCGCTGATAGATTTCTTCGCGGTGTACCGCAACATCCTTCGGGGCGTTTACACCAATGCGAACCTGGTTCCCCTTCACTCCCAGAACGGTGACAGTGATTTCATCACCGATCATCAGAGTTTCGCCAACGCGGCGAGTCAAAATCAACATATCCCTTACTCCCTATCCAGAGCTTCTACCTGTTCCGAAAAAAATGCTTTAGCGTACTTTTTGTACTTCTTACTTTTATAATGGGATCACTGATCGATCAACAGCCGCACATTCACTTATACGAATGCGATTTCTGATAGATTCGATTAATGACTCCCTTGTTATGAGACCCTCGGATAAGCCTGGCATCCGCTGGTTCAGGCCTCTTCCTGTACCCCGTTCTTGTCCAGCTCAAAAGCACTATGCAGTGCCCGAACGGCAAGTTCGAGATATTTCTCATCGATCACCACGGAAATCTTGATTTCCGATGTGGAGATCATCTGAATATTGATGGCCTCATTGGACAGCGCTTCGAACATCCGCGAAGCAACGCCCGCGTGGGAGCGCATGCCCACACCTACGATGCTCACCTTGGCAATCTTGCTGTCACCAACCACTTCGCCGGCGGTCAATTCATCGGCAACGCCCTGAAGCACTTCCTTCGCCCGCTTGAAGTCGTTGCGGTGAACGGTAAACGTGAAGGCAGTCTTGTTATCCTCGCCCACGTTCTGGACGATCATGTCCACTTCAATATTGGCGTCGCTGACCGGTTTCAGGATGCGCGAGGCGCTGCCCGGGGTATCGGGAACACCGGAAATAGTCAGTTTGGCTTCATCACGGTTAAAAGCAATGCCGGAAACAACCGGTTGTTCCATGGCGTTTTCATCCTCAAAAGTAATCAGGGTGCCCTCGCCTTCCTGGAAGCTGGACAGCACCCGTAATGGAACGTTGTATTTACCTGCAAACTCGACGGAACGAATCTGGAGCACCTTCGACCCCAGGCTCGCCATTTCGAGCATTTCCTCGAACGTGATCCGCTCCAGGCGGCGTGCACTGTCAACGACCCGTGGATCGGTGGTGTAAACACCATCTACATCAGTGTAGATCTGGCACTCATCTGCCTTCAATGCCGCCGCCAATGCCACTGCGGTAGTATCGGAACCGCCACGGCCAAGCGTGGTGATATTGCCGTTCTCGTCGATACCCTGGAATCCGGCTACGACGACCACCCGGCCGGCATCGAGGTCGGAGCGCATGTTGTGCTCGTCAATCTGTTGGATGCGCGCTTTGGTATGGCTGCTGTCGGTGAGGATCCGCACCTGGGAACCGGTGTAGGAACGGGCATCACAACCCCGTTTCTGCAGAGCCATGGACAGCAGGGCAATGGTGACCTGCTCACCGGTGGAGACCAGCACATCCATCTCCCTGGGCGTGGGCTCTTCCATTATGTCATTGGCAAGAGCAATCAGGCGGTTGGTTTCGCCGCTCATGGCGGAAACCACGACCACCACATCGTGTCCTTCCTTGCGGAACCGGCATACCTTCTCGGCGACCGCTTCTATGCGCTCGGTGGTTCCCACCGAGGTACCACCAAATTTCTGAACCAACAGAGCCATGTCTTTCCCAAACTCCGATACGGGGTTTCGCAGCGGGGGCCTGCCCCGCCAATCAAAAGAAAACGGGCGGGATTATAAACCCCAGCCCGCTTCCAAAAACAGTTGCTTAAGCGATATTTTTTTCAACCCAGGCCGGCACGCCGTCGAGGGCCTCCGCCAGCCTGGACGGATCGTTGCCTCCGCCCTGGGCCATATCCGGTCGGCCACCGCCCTTGCCATCCACCTGGGAAGCCAGGTGCTTCATCAGGTCGCCGGCCTTGATGCGATTCGTGGCGGACTTGGTCACGCCGGCCACAAGAATCACTTTGCCATCCTCGACCGTCGCAAGCACGACTACGCCCTCGCCCAACTTGTTCTTCAGCTGGTCCGCGGTTTCCATCAGGGCCTTGCGGTCTGCGCCTTCCAGTTCGGCGGCGACGACCTTGAGACCTGCAACTTCCACGGCAGAGCCGGCCAGATCAGTGCCGGCGGAACTGGCGAGCTTCGCCTTGAGTGCGTCCACTTCCTTTTCAAGCTGGCGATTGCGATCCAGCGCGTTCTGGACCTTTTCCACCACGGTTTCCCGGGTCGCCCGGACCAGCTTCGCGGTATCACGCAGCGTCCGCTCGGTCTCCTCGACCCATTCCAGGGCACCGAAACCGGTCACCGCCTCGATGCGACGAACGCCGGAAGAAATGCCGCTTTCAGAGGTAATACGGAACAGGCCGATATCACCGGTGCGGGCCACGTGGGTACCGCCGCACAGCTCGACGGAATAATTGTCGGTACCCATGCTCAGGACACGGACGCTATCACCATACTTCTCACCGAAAAGGGCCATCGCACCCTTCTCTTTGGCGCTTTCCATATCGGTGATTTCGGTCTGGACCGGGGTGTTTTCCAGCACCTGCTCGTTCACCTGGCGCTCGATTTCCCTCAGCTGCTCCGGCGTCACGGCCTCGAAGTGGGAGAAGTCGAAACGCAGCTTGTCCGGATCCACCAGGGAACCCTTCTGGGTGACATGCTCACCCAGCACATTGCGCAGTGCGGCATGCAGCAGGTGCGTGGCCGAGTGATTGCGTTTGGTGCGTTCGCGGCGGGCGTGGTCGATACGGGCATCCACTTCCAGCCCCGGGAACAGTTCACCCTCGATCACGGTACCGATGTGCAGGTGGTTGTCACCTTCCTTGCGGGTATCGGTGACCTTGAACCGGCCGCCGCTCCAGGTCAGCAGGCCGGTATCGCCCACCTGGCCGCCGGACTCGGCATAGAACGGGGTACGCTCGAGCACCACCACCGCTTCGTCGCCGGCCTCGGCATTTTTCTCGTCGGTGCCTACTAATACGGTGCGAATCCGCTCGTGGCCATCGATATGGTCGTAACCGGTGAATTCAGTCTCGCCTTCGAGCTTGAGGCCTGTGGCGTTATAGTCGATGCCGAACTTGCTGGCGGCCCGGGCACGATCACGCTGGGCCTCCATCGCCTTTTCATAGCCTTCGTAATCCAGGGTCAGGCCACGCTCACGGGCGATGTCATTGGTCAGGTCCACCGGGAATCCGTAGGTGTCATACAGGGTGAAAATGGTTTCACCCGGAATCTCCGACCCTTTCAGTTCGGCGATATCCTGCTCCAGCAGGCGCAGACCCTTATCCAGGGTTTTCGCGAACTGTTCTTCTTCCTGCAGCAGTACCTTTTCGATCTGCTTCTGGCTGCTGACCAGCTGCGGGTAGGCCTCGCCCATCAGCTTAACCAGGGCATCGGTGAGCTTGTAGAAGAACGGCTCGGTAGCGCCCAGCTTGTTGCCGTGGCGTGCGGCCCGGCGGATGATGCGGCGCAGCACGAAGCCACGACCTTCATTGGAGGGCATAACGCCATCGGCGATCAGGAAGGCGCAGGAACGGATGTGGTCCGCAACCACCCGTAGTGATGCTTCGGTGGTATCCACACCGCCCAGGATTTCAGAAGCCGCTTTCAGCAGGTTCTGGAACAGGTCAATCTCGTAGTTGCTGTGCACGCCCTGCAATACCGCAGTGATGCGCTCCAGCCCCATGCCGGTATCCACGGACGGCTTGGGCAGCTTGAGCATTTCGCCATCCGCCGTGCGGTTGTACTGCATGAACACAACGTTCCAGATCTCGATGTAGCGGTCGCCATCCTCTTCCGGGCTGCCGGGAGGGCCACCGGCGACTTCCGGGCCGTGGTCATAGAAAATCTCGGTACAGGGGCCGCAGGGGCCGGTATCACCCATCTGCCAGAAGTTATCGGAAGCGTAACGGGCGCCTTTGTTGTCACCGATGCGGACGATCCGGTCCGCGGGCACACCGATTTCCTTGTTCCAGATATCGTAGGCCTCGTCGTCCTCGGCGTAGACGGTCACCCAGAGGTTGTCCTTGGGCAGTTTCAGCCATTCGTCACCGGTCAGAAAGGTCCAGGCGTAGTTGATAGCTTCGCGCTTGAAGTAGTCACCAAAGCTGAAGTTACCCAGCATTTCAAAGAAAGTGTGGTGACGCGCAGTGTAACCGACGTTTTCCAGGTCATTGTGCTTGCCACCGGCACGCACGCATTTCTGAGAGGTGGTGGCTCGGGTATAGTCGCGCTCTTCACGGCCAAGGAACACGTCCTTGAACTGGTTCATGCCCGCGTTGGTGAACAGCAGTGTGGGATCGTCATGGGGTACGAGCGAACTGCTCTCGACAATGGTGTGCCCCTGCTGTCTGAAATACTCGAGAAACGCCTGTCGCAACTCTGCGGTTTTCATAGACCTTTGATACCTTTCCAGAAACCCGGCGGGGAGCCCCTCGGGTCCGCGATTGAATACGAATACTTACATGCGTGTGCAAATCCGCTACTCTAGCACACGCCGAGAACATGAAAAACGTGAAACCTCACAGGAGACCCCATGCCCCGACGCTTTCATGACGCCGAGGAACTGCTCCCGCCAGCGACGTTTACCAAGCGCGCCCTCGCCATCATTTACGATGGCCTGATCAGCATTGCCGTGTTGCTGGTGGCCACCTGGGTGTACACCATGATTGCCGGCTGGATCGTCGGCTGGGAACTTTACGAACAGATGGCCGAAGCCGGCCAGTTGTCCGGGGACCCGGGCCTGACCTTCGTGCTTTTCCTGGTGTTGTACCTGTTCTTCGCCTACTTCTGGACCCGCATCGGACAGACCCTGGGCATGCAGGTATGGCGAGTCCGCATCGAGAACCTGGACGGCACCTCCGTGAGCTGGACCCAGGCCCTGCTGCGCTACGGCACGGCGGCAGCAGTGATCTTCATCGCCATGCTGGCCGGTTATTACGTGGGCCCCGTTACCCTGCTCCTGACCATTCCCGCCATTATCGCCCTGTTCCTACCGATCAACGGGCTGTCGATTACCGACCGAACGTCCAACAGCGTGGTCGTCCAGTTACCCAGGGAAGCGAAGAAAAAGAAACCGTGAGCCCGGCCGGGAAGCTACCCGGCCCGCCGCATCAGCACCGCGCCCACCGCCGCGTTGACCGCGATCGGAATCAGTACCGCCAGCATCGGATTGAAGCCGTACACCACGCTCATGGGACCGAGCAGGTCCTGCATGTACTTGAACAGTAATCCGACCAGCAGACCGGTGAACACCCGGAACCCCATGGTGACCGACCGCAGCGGCCCGAAAATGAACGAAATGGCAACCAGCACCATCACCGCCGTCCCCAGGGGCATCAGAGTCTTTTTCCAGAACGCCAGCCAGTAGTGTGCGGCATTGAGACCCTGTTCATCCAGATAAGAGGCGTAGGTATAAAGACCGGTTATGGAGAGGTTTTCCGGCTTTACGATGAGCACGCTCAGAACACGGGGCGACAATCCGGTTTCCCAGCGCAGTTCTTGTTGTTTTTCCAGCCGTGTACCGGTGTCCTCGATGTACGTGGTGCGGACGTTCTGCAACAGCCAGTGGTCGCCCTGGTATATCGCTCTGGGAGCAAAACTGGAGGATTCCAGCTCCATGCCTTCACTGAAGCGAAACATGGAAACGCCGTGAAGAACACCATTTGGCTGAACCGCATTCAGGTGCATGAACGTGTTGCCCTCACGGTGCCAGACCCCATAGGCGGTGGCTACGCCCTTCCCTGCACCGAGGGCAACCGCCTTCTCACTCTGAGCGTAACGCTCCGCCGGTGGTGCAAGGTATTCACCGATCAGCACACCGATCACGACGACCACGAGCGCAGGCTTCATCGCCGACCAGACAATTCGTTTTATTGACACCCCGGCTGCCCGGATAACGGTCAGCTCAGAAGAACTGGCCATTGACCCCAGCCCGATCAGGCACCCCATAAAGGCGCCCAGAGGTAAATAGTCATAAATCCGTCGCGGCAATGTCATCAGGACATACCAGAGTGCCTGCAGGATCTGGTAATCGTTACGGGTATCCTCCAGCTCGCCGATAAATGCGAATATAAAATCGAGGGAGAGTACCACCACCATCACCAGAAACATCGCACCACCGACGGTGCGCATGGTGTAGCCGTCAATCTTACGCATCGCCTGAGCCCTCCCGCATCAGCCGGCGACGGTGCAACCACGCCGGCCCGAACTGCAGCCAAAGGCCCAGGGCCAGAAACAGGCCATGAACCCACAGCATGCCCAGCCATTCCGGGACTTTTCCATCCGCCAGAGCATCCCGGGCGACAATCAACAAACCCAGGTAAGTGATATAGACCAGCATCGCCGGCAGCAGGTGGAAAAAACGGCCTTGTCTCGGATTGACACGACTCAGGCGCACGGCCAGAAGGGTTACGATCGGAACGATCAGTGGAAGGGACAGCCGCCAGTGGAGCGTGGCCCTGTCTTCGGGTTTGTCGGAAGCCCAAAGCGTGCCAGTACTTACCCCATCCTCAAGCTCGACATCCCGCGCCGTCCCGCTCTGGATCTTGAGCCCATAGGCTCCGAACTCCGTCACCTTGTAGTCCAACGCCCCGGGAGCACCATCAAACCTGGCCCCGTCTTCCAGAATGAGGAACCGACTGCCGGTTGCCTTATCGATCAACTGGGAACCGGCTTCTGCCGTGATGATACTTAACCCCTCACCATCGCTCCCGTACTCGGCAATGAAAACGCCTTCCAGCCGGCGCTTGTCATCGCTCAGGCCTTCGGTATAGGTGACGCGCCCACCGGAAAGCAGTTCCTGGAAACGCCCCGGAACCAGCATTTCAAATTCCGTGGCTTTGGCCTGATCTGCCAGAATATGCTCCACCTGCTTCATGCCCCAGGGGGACACATAGAGACTCATGGCACCGACGAGCACCATCACCGGAAAGCTTCCGATCAACGTCTTCCCTAACAACTGACGGTCGCTGACGCCACATGCGGACAAAACCGTCATTTCACTTTCCAGATACATACGCCCGTAGGCCAGCAAAATACCGATAAAGAGACCGAGAGGGAGAATCAATTCCAGAAAACCCGGAAAGCGATAGGCCATGATGGGCAGAAGCACATCTGCCGAGATCTCGCCTTCGGAGGCGTTACCGAGATACTTCAGGAAGCGGCCACTCATGAAAACCAGCAGCAGGATGCCGGAGACAGCAACCATGCTGATCATGACCTGGCGAATGAGATAACGGAAAATAATGCTCAAAACGGTCTCTCTGGCCGCACCTGCGGAAACGAATGGAGGATTCCGGAAACAGCGCGTATTCTATGTAACCTTTGGTCTGAATGACAGAGCCGGGGGATTACATCCGGGCCATAGCGGTACCCGCGCCGGCCGGTTGATTAACCCGCTGCCAACCCCAATGCTAGACTAGAACGAACATCCAACCCGCATCCCCGCGGACGTTTCTTCAGAATCACCAACAGGAGTTGCCATGAACTTCAGCCTGAGCAGCAAAGCTATCGCAACCACCAAGGCGGATTGCCTTGTCGTCGGCGTACCCGAAAAAGGCGACTGGCCCGAGTCGACCACCCACGCCGACGAAGCGCTCGACGGACTGATCAAGAAGCTGCAGACGGCAGGAGACATCACCGGTAAGAACGCCAGCACCGGCGTTTTCCCGCTCGACGGCCGCCCCTGGAGCCGCCTCCTGGTAGTCGGCACCGGCAAGAACGACGACCGTACACCGGCCAACTTCCGCAAAGCCGTTACCGCCGTCCTTGGCGCCCTCAAGGACGGCCCCTCTAAAAGCGCCCTGATCGCCATGGCGGATACCCAGGTTAAGGGCGACCCGGCCGTCACCTCCGAAGAAGCGCTGCTGAACGTCATCGGCCGCATCCTGGAAGAGCAGCTCTACACCTTCAACCAGTTCAAGAGCGACAAGCCCGGTTCCCGGAAACTGAACAAGGTCACCGTCGTCGCCTCCGGCGGCGGCAAAGCCCTCAAGGAAGCCTTCAACCTCGGCCTGGCCACCGGCCGCGGCATGAACTTCACCCGCGACCTGGGCAACACCCCGCCCAACATCTGCCACCCGAGCTGGCTCGCCGACCAGGCCAAACAGCTGGCCAAGCAACACGACTGCATCAAGACCGAAGTGCTTGATGAAAAGCAGATGGAAAAGATGGGCATGAACACCATCCTCGCCGTCGGCAAAGGCAGCACCCAGCCCCCGCGTCTGATCGTCATGGAATACCGTGGCGGCAAGACCAAGGACAAGCCTTACGTCCTGGTGGGTAAAGGCATCACCTTCGACACCGGCGGCATCAGCCTCAAGCCCGGCGAAGGCATGGACGAAATGAAGTACGACATGGGCGGCTCCGCCGGCGTGTTCGGCACCATGAAAGTACTCGCCGAAACCAAGCCCAAGATCAACGTCGTGGCAGTTGTGGCTGCAGCCGAGAACATGCCGGATGGCGGCGCCTCCCGTCCGGGCGACATCGTCACCACCCTGTCCGGACAGACCGTCGAAATCCTCAACACCGACGCCGAGGGCCGCCTGGTACTGTGTGACGCCCTCACCTACGTCAAGAAATTCGACCCGGAAGTGGTGATCGACATGGCCACCCTCACCGGCGCCTGCATCATCGCCCTGGGCAACCAGGCCACCGGCCTGCTGGCCAACAACGACGAGCTGGCCAACGAACTGCTCGCCGCCGGCGAACGCACCGGCGACCGCGCCTGGCGCCTGCCCCTCTGGGAAGAGTACCAGAGCCAGCTCGACAGCAACTTCGCCGACATGGCCAATATCGGCGGCCGCCCGGCCGGCACCATCACCGCCGCCTGCTTCCTGTCCCGGTTCGCCAAGGAATACCGCTGGGCCCACCTAGACATCGCCGGCACCGCCTGGCTCTCCGGCAAAGCCAAAGGCGCCACCGGCCGCCCGGTACCGCTGCTGGTTGACTACCTCATGTCCCACGCCAGCAAATAATGCAGGAAAGTCAGCCCCAAACCACCCCGGACCCCGGCAGCAACCCTGCCGGCCCGTCCGGGCAGGAATACCGGAACCAGCGCTACTGGTTCCACATCCTCGCAAAAAACACCCCCGCTGCCCGCAACCTCCACGCCGTCAAACTCGTGGACAAAGCCTGGCATCAGGGCGACCGCGTCTGCATCGTCTGCGACACCATGCAACAGGCCCAGGAACTGGACGACCTCCTCTGGAACTTCAGCCCGGACGCGTTCATTCCCCATTCCATCGTTCCAGACTCGGCTACCACCTGCACCGACCGCGTCGGCATACTACTGTGCCCGCCAGTAGCCGAAGACTGGGATACGGTGATCATCCTCTCCGCCACCCTGCCGGCGGATGCGGACCGGTTCAAACGACTGGCACTGGTGGCCCACAACGATCCAAACGTGCTCAATCAGGCGAGATCCCATTTCAAGCAGCTTCGGGCTCTCGGCATCGAACCCAGAGTCCACGACCAGCGAAAGCGATAGACACGACGGGCGAATTGCAGACAACCCCGAGCGTCGGGTGGGGAGACCCTTTCCAAAACTGTTGAGGGCCAAGGACGGCCCGAAACAAGCGCACATGGGTGAGGCCGAGCGTTTATGAAGCGAAGCTTCATGCGACAGCCGAACGACAGCAATCTATGATTGCTGGCTGGACCCCGAAGGGGTGCTCGTAGCGTGTTTTGGAAAGGGTCTTCCCACCCGGCGCCACCCCCAAACCTGCAGTCTTACCCAACGACGGGTTCGCCGCAAACAACCCGACCATGTATAATCGAGCGTCTAATTTTTCCCTTGTGAATCAACCAACGGTCACTGCAGAAACCCATGGAAAAAACCTACCAGCCAGAAAACATCGAGCGCCAGTGGTACGAAAACTGGGAATCCAAAGGGTACTTCCGCCCCAGCGGTGAAGGCCAGTCCTACAGCATCGCCATCCCGCCCCCCAACGTGACCGGCAGCCTCCACATGGGCCACGCCTTCCAGCACACCATCATGGACACCCTCACCCGCTACAAGCGCATGCAGGGCCGTAACGCACTGTGGACCGTCGGCACCGACCACGCCGGCATCGCCACCCAGATGGTCGTCGAACGCAAACTCGCCGCCGAAGAAGGCAAAACCCGCCACGACCTCGGCCGGGAAGAATTCATCAAACGCATCTGGGACTGGAAAGAACACTCCGGCGGAACCATCACCCGCCAGATGCGCCGCCTGGGCAACTCCGTGGACTGGAGCAACGAACGCTTCACCATGGATGATGGCTTCTACAAGGCCGTCCAGGAAGTTTTCGTCCGCCTGTACGAGGATGGCCTGGTCTACCGCGGCAAACGGCTCGTGAACTGGGACCCGAAACTGCATACCGCCATCTCCGATCTTGAGGTCGAGAACAAGGAAGAAAAAGGCTTCTTCTGGCACCTGCGCTACCCGCTGGCCGACGGCGAACAGACCCAGGACGGCAAAGGCTACCTGGTGGTCGCCACCACCCGACCGGAAACCCTGCTCGGTGACACCGCCGTCGCCGTCCACCCGGACGACGAGCGCTACCAGCACCTGATCGGCAAGTTCGTGACCCTTCCGCTGGTCAACCGACGCATCCCCATCGTGGCCGACCACCACGCCGACCCGGAGAAAGGCTCAGGCTGCGTGAAGATCACCCCGGCCCACGACTTCAACGACTACGCTGTGGGCAAGCGCAACAACCTGCCAATGATCAACGTCATGACCCAGGATGCCAACATCCGGGACGTGGCCGAAGTCTTCAACGCCGACGGCACCGAGAACACCGAGATCGACGGCAAGATCCCCGCGGCCTACGCCGGCCTGACCCGGGAAAAGGCCCGGGACCAGGTGGTCACCGACATGAAGGTCAACGGCCTGCTCGAGCGGGTCGAGGACCACGTGCTGAGCGTGCCCCGCGGCGACCGCTCCGGGCTGATCATCGAGCCGATGCTGACCGACCAGTGGTTTGCCGACGCCAAGACCCTGGCCAAGCCCGCCATCGAAGCGGTGGAAGACGGCCGCATCCAGTTCGTACCCAAGCAGTACGAGAATATGTACTTCGCCTGGATGCGCGACATCCAGGACTGGTGCATCTCCCGCCAGCTGTGGTGGGGTCACCGGATCCCGGCCTGGTATGACGCCGAAGGCAACATCTATGTCGGCCGCAGCGAAGAGGAAGTGCGCCAGAAGCACAACCTGACCGCCGACGTGGCCCTGGAGCAGGACGAAGACGTACTGGACACCTGGTTCAGCTCCGCCCTGTGGACCTTTGGCACCCTGGGCTGGCCGGAAATTACCGAGCGCCTGAAGACCTTCCACCCCACCGACGTGCTGGTCACCGGTTTCGACATCATCTTCTTCTGGGTTGCCCGGATGATCATGATGACCATGCACTTCATGAAGAACGAGGACGGCACTCCGCAGGTACCGTTCAAGACCGTCTACGTGACCGGCCTGATCCGGGACGAACACGGCGACAAGATGTCCAAGTCCAAGGGTAACGTCATCGACCCGCTGGACATGATTGACGGTATCAGCCTTGACGACCTGCTCGAGAAGCGCACCGGCAACCTGATGCAGCCCAAGCTGGCCGAGAAGATCGGCAAGCGCACCCAGAAGGAATTCCCGGAGGGCATCGCCGCCCACGGCACCGACGCCCTGCGCTTCACCCTGGCGGCCATGGCCACCACCGGCCGCGACATCAACTGGGACATGAAACGCCTGGAAGGCTACCGCAACTTCTGCAACAAGCTCTGGAACGCCGCGCGCTACGTGCTGATGAACACCGAGGGCGAAGACTGCGGCGTGAACGACGAGCCGGTACAACTGTCCCTGGCCGACCGCTGGATCATCAGCGAACTGCAGCACTGCGAGCAGCAAGTCATCCGGCACCTGGACCAGTACCGCTTTGACCTGGCCGCCTACGCCCTGTACGAGTTCATCTGGAACGAATACTGCGACTGGTACCTGGAACTGTCCAAGCCGGTACTGAACGACGACAGCGCCAGTGCCGAAGCCAAGCGTGGCACCCGTCGCACCCTGGTGCGCGTGCTGGAAGCGGTCCTGCGCCTGGCGCACCCGATGATGCCGTTCATCACCGAGGAAATCTGGCAGCGCATCGCCCCGCTGGCCGGCAAGACCGGTGACAGCATCATGCTGCAGCCGTTCCCGCAGCCGGACGAAAGCAAGCAGGACGCCGTAGTAGCCGCCGATATCGAGTGGCTCAAGGGCGTGATTGTGGCCGTACGGAACATTCGTGGTGAGATGAACATCTCCCCCGCCAAACAGGTCCCCGTTCTGCTCAAGGGCGGCAGCGCCGAAGATGAGCGCCGCATGAACGAGAACCGCCAGTTCCTGATCTCCCTGGCCAAGCTGGAGAAACTGGAATGGTTCGAGGGTGACAAGGCCCCCATGTCCGCCACCCAGCTGGTGGGCGAAATGGAAGTTCTTGTACCCATGGCCGGCCTGATCGACAAGGATGCCGAGCTCAAGCGCCTGGACAAGGAGCTGGAACGCCTGCAGAAGGAAATCGGCCGCCTCGAAGGCAAACTGGGCAACGAGAAATTCACCGCCAAGGCCCCGGCCGAAGTGGTCGAGAAGGAAAAAGAAAAGCTGAAGGACGCCCAGGGCAGCCTGCAACGACTCAGCGCACAGCGGGCTGAAATCGAGGCCATGTAAGCCGATGATCGGCATCCTGGGCGCAGGCTCATTGGGGCGGCTCTGGGCCGCCCTGCTTCCGCAGGGCCAGGCTGCCTTCCTGCCGCGGCCGGACGCAGATCCGGGCGCGGCCATCCTCAGCTATACCTTCGAATCAATCCGGGGCAGCCATCGCACCATGGCCCTGCCCTGGCTTCAATCCCCGGATGGCCTGAGCTTGCTGCTGGTCACCACCAAGGCCGGCGACACCGTCGACGCCCTCCAACACTGGCTGGCCCGGATACCGGCATCGGTCCCCGTCGTGCTGTTCCAGAACGGACTTGGCAGCCAGCAGGCGGTGGCGAATGCCTGGCCGGAACATCCCATTCTGGCTGCCTCCACCACCGAGGGTGCCAACCGGCCGGAACCGAATCGGGTGGTTCACGCCGGTACCGGAGAAACCTGGGTCGGCCCACTGACCCCCGCCGCACGGCCAAAGCTTGCCGGCGCGGTCTCACAACTGGCGACAACCGGTCTCGTGGTCCATGCCGATGTCCAGATCCTCCCCCGGCTCTGGCAGAAACTGGTGGTCAACGCCGGTATCAATGCTTTTACCGCCATCCTCGATTGCCCCAACGGCGACATCCTGGCCAACGATTTTTTCCTGAGTCACATCGACCCGCTGTGCAACGAAATAGCCGGGCTGATGGCCGCCGAGGGCATCGACAATCCCACGCCCGGGGAGTTGCGCCAGCGAATCGAGACCGTCGCGCGCAACACTGCACGGAACACCTCGTCCATGCGCGGTGATATCCTGAACGGACGGAAAACAGAGATCGACTTCATTAACGGGTACCTGGTCCAGCTCGGCCGGCGCCTTGATATCCCGACACCGGTGAACCAATTGCTGACGGACAAGGTAAAACAACTGTCGCCACATTAAGAGTCAGAGGAGTTTCCTGATGGGCAACCGCCTTTCGAAGATCTACACCCGCACCGGAGATGACGGTTCCACCGGCCTGGCAGACGGCAATCGCATCGCCAAGAACGCCCAACGGGTCGAGGCCATGGGTACCGCCGACGAACTCAACTGCCACATCGGCCTGCTGATCGAGACCCTGGACCAGGAGGACGAGCTGATCGCATCCCTGCGCCGTATCCAGCATCACCTGTTCGATCTCGGTGGGGAGTTTGCCATTCCCGGGAGCCGGGTTATCGGGGATGACCACATCCAGTGGCTCGAGGAAACCCTGGACCGGCACAATGAACATTTGCCACCGCTGAAGAATTTCGTACTTCCCGGAGGAACACCTGCCGCGGCCCAATGCCACCTCGCCCGGGCCGTTTGCCGCCGGGCCGAACGGGTAGTTGTGGCGCTCGGGCACGAGGATTCCATCAACACGGCGTCACGCCATTACCTCAACCGGCTGTCAGACCTGTTGTTTGTCATCGCACGGGTACTCGCCCGCCGGGGTGGCGGTGAGGAGATTCTCTGGGAACAAAAAAAATCCGGCCTCTGAGGGCCGGATTTTTTCGATCGGATCAGATCAGACGACGCCGGCAATGACCAGCACCGCCACCGCACACAGCCATACCAGCATGGTTCGATTGAGCAGGTCCCGGACTGCGCCCAGGCTGGCTGAGCCGAACCGGGACCATTCATCCTGGTGCACTTTCAGGAACCGTTCCGGGTCAAGCGCATAACCGGTCAAGGCGCTGTTCGCCGATTCGGCCAGTAGCTCCCCGGCCGGCTTGCGAAAGGCCAACAACAGGCCCTGCGCCTCACTGAGCCAGCCGGCAAGGTCACCGGCAATCCCGAAAGTAATCGAGACCACACGCGCAGGAATCCACGCCAGCCATTCGGCCCACCGGACAAACCGGGGCCGCGCCGCCGCCTGGGGCCATTGTTCCGCCAGGGCAACCATGCCCCGGGCCAGAATTGCGGCAGGCATACCGCCAACCACGAACCAGAAGGCCACCAGAAAATAGCGTTCAAAAATCGATACCATGAAGGCCCGGGACACTGACAGGTGCATGCTTTCGGCAGAGCTGTCTTCCCGGCGCTCCTCCACCGGCAACCAGTCCCGGACATGGTGCCAGGCGCCCTGCATGTCATCCCGGCTCCAGGCATCGGAATAGGCCCGCAACACCTGTTTCCAGCCCGGTGCTCCCATCATCGCAACCAGCACGATGAACTCCACGGGATAGACCAGCCAGCGCAATCCGTACCCGGTCAGCAGATACTCCAGCAAACCACAGAGGAACGCCGGCAGCAGTACCAGTGCCAGTCCGCCGCCAACACTGGTTTCCGCACCGGCATGAACCCGACTGCCCCGGTGAAACCACGCCCGCCACAGGGCATCCCCGGAGAAATGTCCCGAACTATCGAGTTTCCGGCGCGCCAGGTAAGCCAGCAGGAAAACAATCAGCACCATCAGGCGAGCTCCCCGGATCCGGAACGGGTGTCCAGGCAGGCCATGAAATACTGCCAGTCAAAGGCCGGACCGGGATCGGTCTTGCGGCCGGGCGCGATATCGCTGTGGCCGGTGATACGGCGGGCATCGATCTCAGGCCAGGCCATCATCACCTGGTGGGCAATACCCGCCAATGCCCGGTATTGGGCCTCGGCATAGGGGATATCGTCAGCCCCCTCAAGCTCGATGCCGATGGAAAAATCATTACACTCCTCACGGCCGTCAAAGCAGGATCGCCCGGCATGCCAGGCCCGGTCCAACAGGCTGACAAACTGCACTATCTCGCCATCCCGGCGAATCAGCGCATGGGCGGACACCTGGATTTCGGCAATGGTTTCAAAATAAGGGTGCGCGGCCGGATCCAGCCGGTTACAGAAGAAATTCTCGATCTCGGGGCCGCCGAACTGCCCCGGCGGCAGGCTGATGTTGTGAACAACCAGCAAACTGATATCGGCCCCTTCCGGCCTTGGGCCGTAGTTGGGCGAAGGGCACCACCTGGCCCCTGAAAGGCGCCCGGTTTCCCTGAGGCTGGCAATCCTCCGCTCTGAAATCATCAGTCTTTTCGGCTGCTGCGCAGGTTATCGATGATCGACTCCAGGGCCCGGTCAAAGATCAGGCCGTCATCCAGCATTCCGATCTCGCCGGCGGCCATGGCCCGGGCCAGATCTTCCCGTTGGTATTCTGCCACTTTTGCGCCACTGCGGTTGACGAAAATGTACTTGCCGGTGGCCTTGATAAAGGCTGCCAGCTTGCAGCGGGTCCTGTTGTCATCGCGGTTCAGTTCAATCCAGGAGCCGACTCTCAGGCTGTCCGCCCGGGCGAGCCATTCTGCGTCGACACCCGACTCTTCATCAGCGACATCGTCGTCGGGGATCGCGGACTCGGGCAACACCTCTTCCCGGGAAGCCTCCTGACGCTCGACAGGGGCTTCGGGATGCGGGACAGCGGTGACGAGGCGCTGGAAAACGTCCACATGGGCCAGTTCCAGGTCCCGGATTGCGGAATCCGTGGCAAAGGGATCCCATGAAATTTCCTGCATGGCCTTGCGGAACTTGTCCACGATTGCGGGAATGGCCCGCAAAAGATCGCTTCGCGTAGTTTCCGTGACCGGTCTCGGGTCAACACTCCACACCAGGCGCTCAGTGAATTCCTGTGCTTTCTGCCAGGCTTCACTCTGCTCCCCCTGGCGCAGGTAGAGCCATTGCAGGTAACGGGTCCAGGGTTGCTCGAGCAGCGCCATTACGGGCTCTGGGATCTCCCTGTTATTCGCCACTCCGGACACCATGGATTCGACCATTGCATTGGCCCGCTCCTGACGTGCCCGGCCTTCCTCGGCGTCCCTGAGGCGTTGCTCCACCAGTTCCCGGCGGCGACGATCCAGATCCATGAAATGACTGAAGTCCTGGAGCAGTTCTTCAAACAGGGACACATTGGTGGTGAACTCATTCAAGATCCGGTCGACAATGTACTCGATCTTCTCCCGCAAAGGGTCCCGCTGCCCCGGTCTTTTCTCTGTCCAACCAATGGCTGACAGAGCCATATCGTTGAGCAGCTTGCGCACCGGATGCCCACCCCGGTTGAAGAAATTCGGGTCGCTGAGGGCGACCTTGAGGACCGGGATCTGGAGACGGGAAATCAGGGCTTTCATCACCGCATGCAGCTGCCGGTCCTCGAGGATAAAATCAAACAGCATCGACACGAGGTTGATCACATCGTCGTCCATCTGGCCGACCTGCATCGGCTTGCCGTCATCGGTCTTCAGCACCAGCAGAATCTGGTCCCGGAGTGGCACCACCTGTTCCGCATCCCAGCTTACCGCCTGAACCTGCACCTGGCTGAGCTTGGACATCAAAGCCTCGGTGTCCAGAAAGGCCACTCCGGACTGCCCCGCACCGGCACCGGAAGCGTCACCACCCTGGCGCAGCAGCGCACTCAGCTCGGAGAAGGTCGCACCGCCTCCGTTTTCTCCAGCGCTCGTATCCGCCGCCGGTTGTTGCGCCTGACCGGTCTTGGCATCGGAGGATTTCCCGGCGGAGCCGGATTTGGAACCTGGCACCGGGGGACGCTTCATGTCGGCAAGCACGCCCTCGTCGATCAGGGTCTTGTTGGCCTGCTGGTAGAAATTGGCCAGGATATCCGCCAGCAGCTTGTCGAAAAGCTTGAGTACCACCAGCTTGGCACGGATATCGATATCCAGGTCGGCGCAGGCCTCGCTGACACCGCCACAAATGACTTCGGGGCTCAGTGGCATCTGGCTGTCGGAGAGCTCGATGGCAGGCACCAGATGATTGACTCTGACCGTCAAAAGCCGGATGGCGTCGGCGTAGCGATTGCGCAGCTTGTTGATCAGGTTCTCGATGGCAACCTGTTGCTCGAGTTCACCGTGGTCCATCAGGCTCAGATTGTCCTGGTCGATCTCCTCCAGGTCTCCCTTTGCAACATGGGGACGGAACCGGCCAATTTCGTTGAAAGCCCGGGAGACATACTGCAGGATCGACACGGAGATGGACTTGCGACGCAGACGGAGCTCCCGCATGGCGTCAAAATAGGCAAGCTGGCCGTGTTCGTTGCCGGCCCGATCGGCCAGCTCGAACAGGGCATCGTCAGAGCGGTCAAAGAATTCGTTGAGGACGGATTTCAGTTCCCGGCCCGAAGCATCCCGCAAACGGATCAGCGCAGGTGGTAACGAGAACTGGCCCGCCTGCTTCCTGTCCTGAAAGCTGACTACCTTGTTATCCTGCGCCATTGCCTAACTCCGGGGTCATGGATTGTCGAGTGTCCGTGTGTATAAGTTACTATAATAGAAGCTCTTAGCGTCAGATTCTGTCAGATTTTGTCACCAATTGTGTCGCAGAGGAGCCATCCGCGGAGCAAACGTGACACCGCTCACATTTGGTGATTGCCAGACATGGCTTTAGAATCGTGCGCCAGTTTTCTTTTCCCATGACCAGACCGGACCCGACACCATGCTCCCTGCCGAACTCCTGCGCCAGTCCAGAATCGAATCCGTTGCCCAAAGCCTGCGGGAAGACATCGGTGATGGTGACATCACGGCCAGACTGATTCCAGCCGACAAACTCGCTACCGGCCGGGTGATTACCCGGGAAGCCGCCACCCTGGCTGGCCGGGAGTGGGTCGATGAGGTGTTCCGCCAGGTGGATCCTCAGGTGACCCTTTTGTGGCAGGCCAATGACGGTGACCGGGTCAGCCCGGATCAGATCCTGTTCACCATGGAAGGCGCCGCCCGCAGCCTGCTCACCGCCGAGCGCACGGCCCTGAACTGGCTTCAGACCCTGTCCGGAGTCGCGACCACCTGCACAGCCTATGCCGAGAAAGTCGCCCATACCGGGGTAAAACTCCTGGATACCCGTAAGACCCTGCCGGGCCTCCGGCTTGCGGAGAAATACGCAGTCACCTGTGGCGGCTGCCACAACCACCGCATCGGTCTGTGGGATGCGTTCCTGATCAAGGAAAACCACATTTCCGCCTGCGGTTCCATTGCCAAAGCCATCGAAGAAGCCCGCAGAATTGCCCCGGGCCGCCCGGTGGAAGTTGAAACAGAGAACCTGGACGAACTGGATCAGGCACTGGCGGCCGGCGCCGACATCATCATGCTCGATGAATTCTCGCTGGATGACATGCGTACCGGCGTGAAGGTCACTGCCGGCCGCGCCAGGCTCGAAGCTTCCGGCGGCATCAATGACGAGACTCTGGTACCCATTGCCGAGACCGGCGTGGACTACATCTCCATCGGCGCACTGACCAAGGATCTGAAGGCCGTGGATCTGTCCATGCGGCTGGACTGAGCCGGTTCACTTGCCGGACAGCAGCTTGTCCATCTTCTCCAGCTCCCTGACCAGTCCGTGGCCGGATTCCGGCCGGCCCCGGAAATGCTCCTCCGCCATGGGCGCAATCCCCGACACCTCGGGCAGAGGGTGATCATTCTCGATCAGGATTTTCATCCGTTCCACGAACACAAACTGGAGCCACTGGGTAAACTCCATGGTATCCAGGCAAAACGGCTTCTCACTCTGGAAGGCTTCCTCCGGGGGCGGCTCCCCCTCCCAGACTTCCAGTTGCCGAAGTTCGATCTCGATCTGCAGCAGGCAGTCCGCTACCCGGGAAACCTTTTTCTGTTCGTCAGTCATGCAAATACCTAGTCGGTCAGCGGCTCGAGCTCGACCGCTTCACCATGCAGGACCCGGAACAGGTCTTCATACTGGCGGGTCAGCGGGTGCTTCGGAGCCATGTGAATGAGTGGCTGCCGGCTCTGATGGGATTCCTTCATCTTGACCGAACTGGACAGCCGGACGGGCAGTACCGGCAGGCCTTCCTCGATCAGTTCCATGACCAGCTTTCTCGGCAGACTGGCCCTGGGCTGGAACTGGTTGGCGATAATGCCCTCCACCACCAGATCCTGGTTATGATCTTCCTGCAACTCCCGGATCTCGTTGAGGATGTTGTACAGCGCCTGGCGGGAGAAGTCGTCACAGTCAAACGGGATCAGGCAACGCTGGGCCGCAATCAGTGCCGAGCGGGTATAGAAGTTCAGCGCCGGGGCGGTATCGACATAGATGGCGTCGAAACTTTCGCCCAGTTTCTTCAGGGCTTCCCGCAGTTTGTAGATCTTGTGCTTGGCTTCAAGCTTGCGCTCCAGAAAGTCCAGCTCGGGGCTTGAAGGCATCACAAACAGGTTATCGAAGGGCGTGGCATGGACAAACTCGTCCGGGCGACGGTTGAACACGGTAAAGGCCACCGTTTGCTCCAGCAGGTCGGCCACCGTGTCCCGGAGTTCCGATGCCGGTTTGCCCAACAGATAATGGGTCGAATTGCCCTGGGGATCCAGGTCGACGACCAGGGTACGCTTGCCCCGGGCCGCACTGATGGCCGCCAGGTTACAGGTGATACTGGACTTGCCTACCCCGCCTTTCTGATTGAATACAACCCGTCTCATGTTGTTCCTCCGTCAACCCGTGATCGTTTTGCCATCCTTTGTACCATTGGTGCCTTCACCATCCCATGACCGTTTTGACGAAAGGAATGGTCAGCCGCCTCTGGGCCTGCAATGAATTCTCGTCCAGAACATCCAGCATGGCGAGCAGATCACCCAGGCGTCGGGGCGCCCTGCGCATGATGAAGCTGGCGACATCGTCGCTCATGACCAGGCCGCGCTGCTCGGCCCTGGCCTGCAGAATGGTCTGCCGGTCTTCGTCCCGGTAGATACCAAGCTGCAGGGTCAGTCCGTGGGTGAGCCGTGAAACCAGGTCCGGCAGCTGGAAGCCCAGGGAAGTCAGCACTTCAGAGATGCTGACCATCAACAGGCCGCCGCGATCGTGGATACGGTTGTAGAGATGGAATACCGCCTCTTCCCAGGCGGGATCACCGGCGATCCGGTCCAGGTCATCGAGACAGACCAGATCCTGGTTATCGAGGCCCGTCAGCGCCTCGGGCCCGAAGGGCTCAAGCTCCGCGATACTGATGCAGACGGCGGACCACCCGCGGGCCTCGGCATGATGACAGGCCGCCTGGAGCAGGTGGCTTTTCCCGGTATCCGAATCGCCACAGACCACCACCACCGGCACTCCGGCGGGCTGATCGCAGATTGCTTTCAGGCGCCGGGCGGCTTCGATGTTGCGATCGCCGTGGAAGTTGTCGAACCGGGCGTCGTCCCGCAACTTGACCCCGAGAACCAGCTGGGAAGCGCTCATGACTGCTTGGCCCTCCAGGCCCGTACACCCCAGACCAGCAGGTAATGCCCGCCACTGATCACGGCCGACGCCGTCACCAGCAGGATACCTGCATCCAGGACCCAAGGTTGCATGGGCAAATCGGCAAGCAGGAGAATGATGGAAAGCACCACCAGGATCTGGATCAGCGTATTGATCTTACCGAGCACGCTCGGCTCCATTTCGTAACGCCCGATGCTGTAATGATAGGCCAGCGCTCCGACAACAATCAGAAGGTCACGCCCCAGCACAACCAGGAACAGCCAGACCGGCAACACCGAAGTCAGCGTCAGCATCAGGTAGGCGGTGAGGAGCAGCGCTTTGTCCGCCAACGGATCCGCGATTGCACCAACGCGGGACCGCCAGTTGAAATGACGTGCCAGGAAACCGTCAAAACCATCAGAAACCGCGGCCACAAAGAAAATCAGCAACGCCAACCGATAGTTCTCCATTAACAGAGCGCCGGCAAAGGGAGCTATCAGAACAATGCGCAAAAACGTCAGCGCATTGGGTATCCATCGCCAGCGTTGCGATATCACAAGGCTCCCTCCGGTAACGCCTTACTCTTCTACACCATTTCCAATGGCTGGTGACGGCTGCCACCGGTAGTACAGCAACTGGTACAGTGACTCGAATGCCTGTTCCGCGCCCTCCGAGTCCAGTGGCAGGTCCCCGGAAACAGGCTCGGCATCTGCCGTCTGTCCACTGGCGGCATTGTCCATGGCCCCGGCACCACTCTCAACCCTGGTTTCCGGCGCCGCTTCGGCTTCAGAAGCGGAGTCCGCCTCCCCCTGAGTTTCCGGGCTCTCCGGCAGAGACTCAGAGCTCTCTGGCTCCGGCTCGGGCACAAAGGAACCGGCATCCAGGGGGATAAAACGGGGATCCAGCGCAACATATTCCTTGAGCTGATCCAGTTCGCCACTGAAGGTGACCCGCAGGGTCAGCTGATCGCCCTTGACCCGCGAGGCGCCCACCGCCTGAACCGGGGTGAACCCTTCAAGAATACCGGTGACCTTGCCGTAATCCTCGACGGACTGGATGCCCTGCACCACGATATCGACCTGGGGAAGATCACCGACTTCGCCGGCAGCTACCGCATAACGGCCGGCGTAGCGGTCTGCCCAACGGTCAATCACAGCCTGGGCAAGGGCACGCGGATTCGGTGCGGTGACCGATTCCTCGCCACCCTCCATGGCCATGCCGTCAAACACCCACCCGGCACGCCACTGGCCGCCACTCTGGCTAACCCGGACCAAGGCCATCACATCGTGGCTGGTGTCCGGGGCGGAGGAGCGAACACGGCCGACAAACTGGCCCCAGATCTCGGACAGTAACTCCCGGTCACCCCGGAGGTTCTCGGGAGGAAGCGCTATCGGCAGTCCCCGCTCGCTGGCCGCCTGCGCAAAGGCCGACTGCCACTGGTCAGGTTCGCCACCTTCCGTGATCAGGCGACGGGAACCCCGTTCCTCGACTGCGATCCAGGCCAGGGTCAGGGGCCGGTTAGCGCCCCATACCGGCGCATCGATGGAAGCCAGGGCACGGTTTACGCCAACCGCCCCGAACGACATCTGCAAGCGGTTGCCGCCGTCGTCTCCACGGAGAAACTGGTACGAAAGCAGCAGCGATTCCGCCTCGGCAAGCACCGACTGAACGCCGTCCCGTGCCAGCACGTCCCGGCTTCCGGAGACCCGCACCAGCACCCGGCGCAGCCCCTCGGCATAACCCTGCTGCAACTGCGCTGATGAGGAGCCGTCCACCGGTACCTCGACGGAATAGAGCCCGGAGACTGTTACTGCCTGAGCCGGCGCACCCAGAAAGGCTAAGCCCATTAACAAAACGGCCGCCCGCACGGCAGCCCTGGATACCCGCGCCAAGTATTGTCCTTTTACTGACATGAATCACCCTGGTGTTCGCATGGATGGCGCATAGGATACACCATGGCCTATACAGTGAGTAGCTGTTAAAATCCGCGGCCTGTCCCACTTTTGCCAATGGCCATAAATCACCATGAGCGAACAGAAGCCCTCCCTGACTTACCGCGACGCCGGCGTTGACATCGACGCGGGTAACGATCTCGTCAACCGGATCAAGGATACCGCCGCCCGCACCCGCCGGCCGGAAGTGCTTGGCGGCCTTGGCGGCTTCGGCGCCATGGTGGCGATCCCCGCCGGCTACAACGAACCGGTGCTGGTCTCCGGCACAGACGGCGTTGGCACCAAACTTCGCCTTGCCATGCAGCTCGAAAAGCATGACAGCATCGGCATTGACCTGGTGGCCATGTGCGTTAACGATCTGGTCGTTGGTGGCGCCGAGCCATTGTTCTTCCTGGATTATTACGCCACCGGCAAACTGAACGTTGAGGTGGCGGCCCAGGTTGTTTCGGGCATTGGCGAGGGCTGCGAGCAGGCCGGATGCGCCCTGGTGGGTGGCGAGACCGCCGAGATGCCGGGCATGTATGAAGGCGAAGATTACGATCTGGCAGGATTCTGTGTCGGCGTGGCAGAACGCAGCGAAATCATTGACGGCAGCCGTGTGCAGGCCGGCGATGTGCTGCTGGCACTGGGCTCCTCCGGTCCCCACTCCAACGGTTACTCCCTGATCCGCAAGATCCTGGAGGTGAGCAAGGCCGATCTCGACCAGCCCATGGGTGACACCACTCTGGCCAACGCTCTGATGGCTCCGACCCGGATCTACGTCAAGAACCTGCTGCAGCTGATTCGCGAGGTGGATGTCCGTGCGCTCTCCCACATTACCGGTGGCGGCCTGCCGGAGAATATCCCCAGGGTACTGCCAAACGGCAGCATTGCAGCGATTGATACCGAGAGCTGGGAGCTGCCTCCGGTTTTCCACTGGCTGAAAGATGCCGGCGGCGTTGCCATTGAGGAAATGTATCGCACCTTCAATTGCGGCATCGGTATGATTGTCTGTGTTCCGGCCAACCAGAAAGACCTGGCCCTGGATACCCTCAGTGCCATGGGTGAAAAGGCCTGGCAGGTGGGCGTTATCGAGAGCGCCGATGATGCACAAGCAGATGCGGTGGTTCGTTACGCGCCAGGGCTGCTGTCAGCATGAAGGCAGATCCGGCTCCACTGCCCAAAATCCTCGTACTCGTTTCCGGCAGCGGCACCAACCTGCAGGCGCTGATTGATGCCGGCCGGGAACGGGACTTTCCCGGCCAGATCACTGCCGTGGGCTCCAACCGCCCGGGGGCCTTTGCCCTCGAGCGGGCAGCCCAGGCCAACATCGAAACCTTTGTGGTCGATCACAAGGGTTTCGACAGCCGGGAAGAGTTTGATGCCGCACTGATGGCGGAGATTCGCCGCCACAACCCCGACCTCATCGTCTTGGCAGGCTTCATGCGGATCCTGACCACGGACTTCGTGCGCACCTTCCGGGGCAAGATGCTCAATATCCATCCGTCGCTCCTGCCCAAGTACACGGGGCTCAACACCCACCAACGCGCCATCGAAGCGGGTGATGACATCCACGGAGTGTCCGTGCACTTCGTCACCGAAGAACTGGATGGCGGCCCGGTGATCGCCCAGGCGGAAGTTCAGGTGGCCCCGGACGACACCCCGGAATCCCTGGCGGAGAAGGTGCAGGAGAAGGAACATATCCTGTATCCGATCGTGATTCGCTGGTTCTGCGAGGGTCGCATCCAACTGGGCAGTGACTACATCCTGTTCGACGGCGATATCCTCAAAGCCCCGATGCGGCTACCCGACAACTGAACAGATTGTCATCCTCACGCCGTCCGGGAGCGACTACACTGTCGCTGACTTTGACAGTTTGAAGGTTTGGCTCATGCGCATGTCAGGACTATTCAGAAGACACGGCACCCCCCCTGCACTCCGTCGGCTGGCCTTGCTGGCTCTGCTGCTCCTGCCTGTTGCCGCCCCGGCACAGGAACCGACTTCGGAGCTGATACCCTACAGGGCGAGCTATACCGCCGCCATGGACAAGGGCCTCGAGATCAACGGCGCCGCCGTGCGCAGCCTGACCCCCCAAGGCAACGGCATCTGGCTTTATCGTACCGATGTCGACTCCTTTATTGCCGACATCGATGAATCCCTGGTACTGAAATGGGAGAATGGTCAGGTTATCCCCTTGCGTTACCGCTACCACCTTTCCGGCGTTTTCATCAGAGACCGGAAACAGTCCATCGATTTCGACTGGGACAAGGGAATCGCCACCGGCAGCTATCGTGATAAAAGCTTTGAAATACCCCTGAAGGAAGGCGCCCTGGACCCGCTCGGTTTCCAGTTGCAGCTCCGCCAGGACATCAAGGCCGGCATGAGGGACATGAGCTACCAGGTGATCGACGGCGGTGACTACGATGAAGAAAAGTTTGCCGTTATCGACGAAGAGCGGGTATCCACCAATGGTGACACCATCACCCTGCTCAAGGCAGAGAAGGTCCGGGGCGAGAATGCCCGGCGCCAGACCCTGATGTGGTTCGATCCACGACAGAATTTTCTGCTGTCACGCCTGCTGCAGATTGAACCCGACGGCAGCCGCTATGAACTGCGCCTGCAAGACTTAGAGCTGGGCAATTAAGCCCTCTTTCCGGCCTCGGCCCACACCGTTTTCACTTCGTCCGCAATGATCCGGAGACCTTCAGCCACCCGCTCATCATCCTGGGAATAGGTCACCCGCAGGCATTCGTGGCGGTGGCGCCAGCCATCCTCCGGCAAGCCCGGGAAGAAGTAGTGGCCGGATACCACCAGCACACCCCTGCTCTTCAGTCGCTGATACAGCTCCAGACTGGAGATGGGCAGATCCGGGAACCATAACCACAGGAACATCGCACCTTCGGGTTTGTGGATATACCAGCGGCAGCTGTCCTCGCCCATGGCGTCCCGGAACGCGGCAACTGCCTTTTCCATCTTGGCCTTGTAGAAGGGGCAGACCACATCCCGGCTCAGGGACAGGATTTCCCCGGATCGCACCAGAGGTTCGGCCAGCATCGCACCGAAACTGCCAGTAGCCAGGTTCAGGATCGCATTGATGCCGGACAGGGCCTTGATGATCGGCTCCGCAGCGATGACGATGCCGGTTCGTGCCGCCGGCAGGCCGAGCTTCGACAGGCTGAGGCAGAGAATAATCTGCTCGTTCCAGGTCGGGTGTGCATCCACAAACAACAGGCTCGGGAACGGCGTGCCATAGGCCCCATCGACAATCAGGGGAATGTCGTGTTGCCTGGCCATGACTTCCAACCGGGCCAGTTCGCCGTCGGTGATGACGTTGCCGGTGGGGTTGGTCGGGCGTGACACGCAGATTGCCCCGGTCTCGCCGGTGACTTCCACTGCATCGAAGTCCACCCGGTACTTGAACTCGTGGGCATCGGTGAAGGAGATATCCGGCTGCACGGCCCGGAACAGTTCCGGCTCGATGCCGGCATCGGCATAACCGATATACTCCGGCGCCAGGGGCAGCAGGATGTGTTTGCGGTGGCCGTCGCCGTAATCGCCGCCAAACATGTTGAACAGCATGAAGAAGGCGGCCTGGCTGCCGTTGGTCAGGGCAATGTTTTCGGGCTTGAGCCCCCAGCCATACTCCCGGTTGAGCAGGCCCGCCAGCGAGGCAATAAACTGTTTCTCGCCCTGAGGCGGATCGTAGACGCCGACCAGACGCCGAACGTCGTCCTCGTTCCGGCTCATATCTCCGAGGATTTCCTGAACCCGCTGCTGGATTTCGGGGATATGACCCGGATTCCCCCCACCCATCATGATCATGTCATCCCCGGAGGCCATGGCGTTTCCCAGATCGTCCATCAGGGAGGTGATACCGGCATCGGCGGTGAATTTGCGACCAAAAGCAGAGAGTTTCATGGCTCTATCCAATCAGGGCTGACATACGGGTTTAACATCAAGTGTAGCGCGGACAGCAGGGTTGTTTAGCTGTCCAGGGCAATCCCGAGATTGCTGACACCGTCGTTGGCGGCTTGTGCCTTCAACTCGGCGATAAAAGACTCCTTGGGAACCCGCTGGCGTTTCAGTGCAAGCACCAGGTCCCGCTGGAACATCTTGTCTTCTTTCATCAGGGGGTGATGATCGAGCAGGCGAACCAGCTCATCTTCCGGCAGATCTTCGCCCTCGGACATCTCGATGAAGTTCATCACCGTTGCGGTGGCCAGCTGGGAGGCCTCGGTTGCCCGATGCTTGTTGGGATTCAGGCGGTTGAGCAGGGCCTGTTCCAGCAACTGGCAGAAATCGAACGCGGGGTAGACACCGTAGGCGTCGTGCTCGTCCACGTTGGGCGACAGGGTTTCGAGTTTGCTCAGCAACTGGGGAATGGCGGCTTCGCTGGCCTCTTTCTGGAGCATGTCCCAGGCCAGGTCCAGGAGCTGGCGCATCTTGGCGGCCGTTTTCAGGCCAACGGCGTCGGCAAACAGGGCATAGTTCGGGAACGAGCGTTCCGCGAGAGCCAGCAGGAAGGCGCATTCACGCCATCCCTGCAGTTGTGCTACGGCTTTGAGAAACTGGTTGGCGTTCATGTCCTGGGCAGGGTCACGCCGGTCTGGCCCAGGTATTTGCCGCCCCGGTCTTTGTAGCTGGTTTCACAGACTTCGTCGGATTCGAAAAAGAGCATCTGGGCAACGCCTTCGTTGGCGTAGATCTTGGCCGGCAGGTTGGTGGTGTTGGAAAATTCCAGGGTTACCTGACCTTCCCATTCCGGCTCCAGCGGGGTGACGTTGACGATGATGCCGCAGCGCGCGTAGGTGCTCTTGCCCAGGCAGATGGTGAGTACGTTGCGCGGGATGCGGAAGTACTCGACGGTGCGGGCCAGGGCGAAGGAGTTCGGTGGAATGATGCAGACGTCACCGGTGTAGTTGACGAAGCTGTTGTCGTCGAAGTTTTTGGGATCGACGGTGGCGCTGTGGACGTTGGTAAAGATTTTGAATTCGTTGCTGCAGCGGACGTCGTAACCGTAGCTGGAGGTTCCGTAGGAGATGACACGACCTTTTTCGGTTTCGCGAACCTGTCCGTGTTCGAACGGTTCGATCATGCCGTGTTGTTCGGACATCCGGCGGATCCACTTGTCGGATTTGATGCTCATTGGTGAAATCTCGTTTCCACTGGAAAAATTGAGGCGTAGTTTACCTGTTCGCCTGGAGTCTGTCGAAGAGTGTAGAGGTCATGCCTTGGGGCGCTGCGGCTTGGGGCTCCGGCCTGAAGATTTGGGGGCTGCGCCCATAGGGACAGCCTCCCAAAAACCGCTACGAGCACGTCCATGTGCGCTTGTTTCCGGCCATCCCTGGCCTCCAACATTTTTGGAAGGCTGCCCCTATGGCCGCGATCATGCCTCCAACTGGACCGCCGCACACATCAGGCAGTTATCAGTGTTCGGTTACGGAAACACTGGAGATCGAACCAGACAAGTTACGCTCTCGGGTAGACAACTCCGCCCCAACCCGGCGGGCAATATCACGATAACGGCGCGCCACTTCCGAATCCGGCTCGGCAATAACAGAGGGAGTGCCACCGTCGGTCTGCTCCCGGATGGTCATGTGCAGCGGCAACTGGCCCAGCAGCGTGGTGCCGTATTCCGCGGCGATGCGTTCGCCGCCGCCGTGGCCGAACAGGGGTTCTTCGTGGCCGCAGTTGCTGCAGATGTGGACGCTCATGTTTTCGATCACACCCAGCACCGGGATGTCGACTTTACGGAACATTTCGATGCCTTTCTTGCCGTCCAGCAGGGCAATGTCCTGGGGGGTGGTGACGATGACGGCGCCGGTGACCGGGACTTTCTGGGCCAGGGTGAGCTGGATGTCGCCGGTGCCCGGGGGCATGTCGATGATGAGGTAGTCGAGTTCGTTCCAGAGAGTTTGCTGGAGCAGTTGCATCACGGCGCCGCTGACCATGGGGCCGCGCCAGACCATGGGGGTTTTCTCGGTGACGACGAAGGCCATGGAGTTGGCTTGCAGGCCGTGGGCTTCCATGGGGACGAAATATTTGTTTTCGCGGGTATCCGGGCGTTTGCCTTCGGGGACGCCAAGCATCATGCCGATGCTTGGGCCGTAGATGTCGGCGTCGAGGATGCCGACTCTTGCGCCTTCGGCCTGGAGGGCGAGGGCCAGGTTGACGGCAGTAGTGGATTTGCCGACGCCGCCCTTGCCGGAGGCTACGGCGATGATGTTCTTGACGCCGGGGACCGACGGGATGTCTTTCTGGACTTTGTAGGAGTGGATCTTCTGGCCGACGTGGACGTCTGCGCTCTCAACGCCGTCGATGTTTTCCAGGGCGTTGGTGACGATCTGTTTGAGCGCTCCGGCAATGCCTTTGGACGGGTACGGCAGCTCGACCATGAGGGTGACTTTGCCGCTGTCGTCAGCGCTCAGATTTTTGACGGCGCCGAGTTCGTACAGGTCCTTTTCGAGATAGGGGTCCCGGTATTCGCGGACAGCGGCTTCGAGGGCCTGCTGGGAAATCTGGGTCATCGGGTTCTCCGGAATAAGCTCATGAACACGGAAACGGGCGTTTCAGGTGAAAAATTACTGCTTGGAAGGTATCATCTGTGCCCGTTTCTGACCATATGGGGTCTTTACCTGGAGCAATCAATTCAGGATCTGCACCAGGGCCCCGTTTTTGTCTTTCCAACCCTTACCAACAGAAGGTTCGGACATCACCATGACGCAAGCGAGCAAGCATCAGCGCGATATTCTGGTTACCAGCGCCCTGCCCTATGCCAACGGGCCGATCCACCTGGGTCACCTGCTGGAGTACATTCAGACCGATATCTGGGTGCGCTACCAGAACATGCGTGGCCACAACTGCTACTACGTTTGCGCCGACGATGCCCACGGCACCGCGATCATGCTGCGGGCCGAGCGGGAGGGGATTACTCCGGAGCAGCTGATCGACCGGATCAGCCATGAGCACCAGGAAGACTTTGCCGGCTTCCATATCCGCTTTAACAATTATTACTCCACCCACTCGGAGGAGAACCGTTACTTCTCCGAGTACATCTACCGTCAGCTGCAGGAAAACGGGCATATCGCCACCCGGAAGATCACCCAGTTCTTCGATCCGGAGAAGGAGATGTTTCTGGCCGACCGTTTCATCAAGGGCACCTGCCCGAAGTGCAAGGCGGAAGACCAGTACGGGGATAACTGTGAAGCCTGTGGTGCCACCTACACACCTGCCGAGCTGATCAATCCGCGCTCCGCGGTCTCCGGTGCCACGCCGGTGGAGAAGGAATCCGAGCACTATTTCTTCAAGCTGCCGGATTTCCACGATTTCCTGGCCAAGTGGACCCGCAGCGGCACCCTGCAGCCCCAGGTGGCGAACAAACTGGCCGAGTGGCTGGACGCCGGGCTGCAGGAATGGGATATCAGCCGTGATGCGCCCTACTTCGGTTTCGAGATTCCGGATGCGCCGGGCAAGTTCTTCTATGTCTGGCTGGACGCTCCCATCGGCTACCTGGCCAGCTTCAAGAATCTGTGCAACCGCGAAGGCATTGATTTCGAGCACTTCTGGAAGGCGGATTCCGAGGCTGAGGTCTATCACTTCATCGGCAAGGACATCATCAATTTCCACGCACTGTTCTGGCCGTCCATGCTGCACGATGCCGGTTTCCGGACACCGACCGCGGTCTGGGCCCACGGCTTTGTGACCGTCAATGGCAAGAAGATGTCCAAGTCCCGTGGCACCTTTATCATGGCGCGCACCTACCTGGATCATCTGAATCCGGAGTACCTGCGCTATTACTTTGCGGCCAAGCTCACCGGCAGCGTCGATGACATGGACCTGAACCTGGAGGATTTCGCGGCGCGGGTGAATTCGGATCTGGTGGGCAAGGTGGTGAACATCGCCAGCCGCAGCGCGGGCTTCATCACCAAGCGTTTTGACGGTCAGCTGGGCAAGGTGACCGAGCATGACAAGCTGAAGGAATTCATCGAGGCCGGCAAGGAGATCGAGGAGTTCTTCGAGGCCCGTGAATTCGGTCGTGCCATGCGCCGGGTCATGGAACTGGCGGATATCGCCAACCAGTACGTGAACGATGAGCAGCCATGGGTCATTGCCAAGCAGGAAGGCCAGGACGACAACCTGCAGGCCATCTGTACCAATGCCATCAACATGTTCCGTATCCTGATGACCTACCTGGCGCCGGTGCTGCCGAAAACCGCCGAGGCCTCTGAGGCGTTCCTGAATGCGAAACTGGACTGGAACAACCGTGCTGAACTGCTGGAGAACCACGGTATCAACAAGTTCAAGCCGCTGATGAACCGGGTGGACATGGCCCAGATCGAAAAGATGCTGGATGCCTCAAAAGAGGAACTGCCTGCAGCGACCGGTCAGCCAGAACCTGCTGCCAATCTTGAGCCGATTGGCGATGAGATAGAATTCGGTGATTTCGCGAAAGTGGACCTTCGGGTCGTTAAAATTGTCAAAGCCGAGCATGTTGAAGGTGCAGACAAGCTCCTTCGTCTGACTCTTGACGTAGGACATGGCGAACGCAACGTGTTTGCTGGTATCAAGTCTGCCTACAAGCCGGAAGATCTGGAAGGCCGCCTGACTGTAATGGTGGCCAACCTGAAACCGAGAAAAATGAAGTTCGGCATGTCCGAGGGCATGGTCCTGGCAGCCGGCCCGGGCGGGAAGGAAATTTTCATTCTTTCTCCGGATTCCGGCGCCACCCCGGGCATGCGGGTAATGTAAGGCAGCGCGAGGAAGAGCAGCTCCGATGACAGAGTATTTGCTGATACTGGTCAGTACCATACTGGTGAACAATTTTGTGCTGGTTCAGTTTCTGGGCCTGTGCCCGTTCATGGGCGTGTCCGGGAAACTGGAGACCGCCATGGGTATGTCCCTGGCCACCACGTTTGTGCTGACCCTGTCATCGGTATGCAGTTACCTGGCCTACACCTACCTGCTGGCACCGCTGGATCTGGCGTTCCTGAAGACCATCACCTTCATCCTGGTGATTGCGGTGGTGGTCCAGTTCACCGAAATGGTGGTTCGAAAGACCAGCCCGCTGCTCTACCGGGTTCTGGGCATTTTCCTGCCCCTGATCACCACCAACTGCGCTGTTCTCGGCGTGGCACTTCTTAACCTGAATAAAAACAACAACTTCGTTGAGTCTGTCCTGTACGGTTTCGGTGCAGCAGCCGGTTTCTCCATGGTGCTGGTGCTGTTTGCCGCCATGCGTGAGCGTATCGGGGTGGCCGATGTTCCGGTTGCCTTCCGGGGTGCCGCCATTGGTATGGTAACCGCAGGACTGATGTCACTGGCATTCCTGGGCTTTACCGGCCTGGTCACTGTCTGACGGAGCGATTGCTGTTATGTGGACAGGCATTCTGATTGCCGTTGCTGTGCTGTTGGCCCTGGCCGTGGTGTTTGGCGGCCTGCTGGGCTTTGCCTCCGAGCGGTTCAAGGTTGAGGGCAATCCGCTGGTCGACCAGATCGACGCCCTGTTGCCACAGACCCAGTGCGGCCAGTGTGGCTTCCCCGGTTGCCGCCCTTACGCCGAAGCCATCGCCCAGGGCGAAGCTATCAACAAGTGCCCTCCGGGCGGTGAGAGTACCATCAAGGCCCTCGCCGACCTGCTGGACGTCGAACCCCAGCCGCTGGATGCCGAGCACGGCGTCGAGCAGGCCAGGCGCGTGGCAGTTATCCGCGAGGATGAGTGCATCGGCTGCACCAAGTGCATCCAGGCCTGCCCAGTTGACGCGATCCTCGGCGCGGCGAAACACATGCACACCGTCATCGAAAGCGAATGCACCGGCTGTGATCTCTGTGTCGAACCCTGCCCGGTTGACTGCATCGACATGGTGACTATTGAACCGGATATCCGCACCTGGACGTGGACGCCACCGCGTTCCGGCATCATTGCCACCGACCGCCAGGGAGCCAGTGCCTGATGACTCAGTTGTGGGATTTCACCGGCGGCATCCATCCGGCCGAGAACAAGCAGCAATCCACCTCCCGACCGATCCGGACCGCGGGGTTACCGGAGCGGCTGGTGCTGCCGCTGCAACAACACATTGGTGACCCGGCAGAACCTCTCGTAAAGGTCGGCGAACGGGTGCTCAAGGGACAGAAGATCGCCGATGTCAGTGTTGGCATGGGTGTGCCTGTTCACGCCCCGACCTCCGGTGTGATCGAGAGCATCGCCGAATTGCCGGTCCCCCACCCCTCGGGGATGAATGACTGGTGCATCACCCTGAAACCGGATGGCGAGGACCAGTGGCGGGAACAGCACCCTGTGTCGGATTACCGCAGCCTGGACCGGGAGACGGTGCTGGGTATCATCCATGAGGCCGGCATTTCCGGCATGGGCGGCGCCGGTTTCCCCACCGATATCAAGCTGCGCCCGCCCAAGGACCGCAAGGTGGACACCCTGATTCTCAACGGTGCTGAGTGCGAGCCCTACATCACCGCCGATGACATGACCATGCGGGAAAAGGCGGGCGAAGTGGTTGCCGGCCTGAAGGTCATGGCCTGGATCCTGCGGCCGGAACGCTGCGTGATTGGCATCGAGGACAACAAGCCGCAGGCCATCGAGGCCATGCAAAAGGCCTGCGAAGGCACACAGATCGAGATTGCCGTCATCCCGACCAAGTACCCGTCCGGCGGCGAAAAACAACTGATCAGGGTCCTGACCGGCCAGGAAGTTCCAAGCGCCGGGATCCCGGCCGATATTGGCGTCATGTGCCAGAACATCGGTACCGCCGTTGCGGTCTCCCGGGCGGTCTTTGACGACAGCCCGCTGATTTCCCGGATCGTGACCATTACCGGTGAGGCCGTCCGTGAACCCGGCAATTTCGAGGTGCTGATCGGCACACCCATCGATTACCTGCTGGAGCAGGCGAACCTCGAATCGTCGAAGGTTAACCGCCTGGTGCTCGGGGGCCCCATGATGGGCTACACCCTGACCACCACCGCAGTCCCGGTGACCAAGACCACCAACTGCGTGATCGCCGCCACCGCGGCCGAATTACCGGCGCCACCACCGGAACAGCCCTGCATCCGCTGCGGCCAGTGTGCCGAAGTGTGCCCCATGGAGCTGCTGCCCCAGCAGCTGTTCTGGTATTCGAAATCCGGCGAATTCGAGAAGGCCGAACACCTGAACCTGTTCGATTGCATCGAATGCGGCGCCTGCTCTTACGTGTGCCCCAGCTCGATTCCCCTGGTGCAGTATTATCGCTACGCCAAGGGCGAGATCCGGGTCCAGCGGGCCGAGCAGATCAAGGCCGACCGTGCCCGGGAGCGTTTCGAGGCCCGGCAGGCCCGCCTGGAACGGGAGCAACAGGAGAAGGAGCAGCGGCGTAAGGAGCGTGCGAAAGCGGCTGCCGAAGCCCAGGCGAAAAAGCAGGCGGAGGCTGAAAAAGCCGCCGAGGCCGGTGAGGCGGTTGACGAACGTGCCGCCAAGGCCGCGCTGGTCCAGCAGGCACTGGAGCGCAAGAAGGCCAAAACCGCCAAAGCCAGTCCGGAAGCCAGTGCGCAGACAAACACCAGCGAGGAGAAACCCGACATCGAAGCGCTGGAAAAACAGCTGGAGCAGGCCAAATCCAAACTGGATAACATGCAGGGCATGCTGGATGACGCCAAGGCCCAGCAGGCGGACAATGTCGACAAGCTTGAGCGCGCGGTGGCCAAGAATCACGACCGCGTACAGCGTGCCGAACAGGCTCTGGCGGACGCCCGCAAGGCCCTGGCCGGCACCACCGAATCCCAGACATCCGATTAACCGAGCCCAGGCCCGATCTCCATGGCACTTGTTCAGCAGTCATCACCCCACGCCCACAACGCCCGACCGACGTCCCGGGTCATGCTCTGGGTCATCATCGCGGCATTACCCGGGCTGCTTGCCCAGACTGTATTCTTTGGCTGGGGCAACCTGATCAACGTGGTCTGGTGTATCGTCGTCGCGCTCGCCTCCGAGGCTGCGTTTCTGAAGCTCCGCGGCAAACCGGTGGCGTTTTTCCTGAAGGACAATACGGCAGCCGTTACCGGCCTGTTGCTGGGCCTCTCCCTGCCCCAGTTTGCACCCTGGTGGGTGTCCACCATTGCCGTGATCACTGCCATTATCATTGCCAAGCAACTCTATGGCGGCCTGGGTTCCAACCCCTTCAATCCTGCCATGGTGGGCTACGCCCTGGTGCTGATTTCTTTCCCGGTCGCCATGACCACCAACTGGGCCGAAGCGGCGATGTTATTCCAGGGCGCGCCGGGATTTGGTGAGACCCTGGCCCGGATTTTCTCTGGTTCCCAGACCGCCATTGACGGCTGGACCATGGCCACCCCCCTGGACGAATACAAACACAAGATCGGCTCCCACACGGCCGCCGAGGTTCTGAATCATCCAACGTTTGGCGAAGGCATCGCCAGGGGCTGGGAGTGGGTCAACGCTGCCTTCCTGGCCGGCGGTCTACTACTGGTATTCCTGCGCATTATCACCTGGCATATCCCGGCAGGCTTTCTCGGCGGGCTGGTTGTCATGAGCCTGGCCTTCGGTGCCAATCCCGACCAGTACGCGCCCCTGTCCCTGCACCTGCTGGCGGGTGGTACCATGCTGGGCGCCTTTTTCATCGCCACCGATCCGGTCTCGGCGGCAACCAGTCACCACGGCAAGCTGATCTACGGAGCCGGCATTGGCGTGCTGATCTACGTCATCCGTTCCTGGGGTAATTACCCGGATGCGGTGGCATTCGGCGTTCTGCTGATGAATTTCGCCGTGCCATTTATCGATTACTACACGCCACCGCGCGCCTATGGCCACCACAAGGCCCGCCGCGGTTTGCCTGGCAAGAATCAGGGGTAAGACATGGCTGCACTGGCACAATCCATTCGGCGCAGCGCCATCGGCCTGGGCCTCTTTGCCATCATCACCGGCGGGTCCATCGCCGTGACCCAGGCCCTCACTGCGGAGCGCATCCAGGAAGAAGCCGCGCGGGCAGAGGCCAAGGCCCTGTTTGAAATTATTCCGGAATCGCAGCATGACAACGACCTGCTGAACGATACCGTCCAGCTACCGGCCAGTGACCGCCTTGCTACCAAGGGCCCGGTGACCGTCTGGGTAGCCCGGAGAAACGGTGAACCTACGGGCTTCATCATGCCGGTGGTGGCCCCTGACGGGTACTCCGGCAACATCCGGTTACTGGTCGGCATCGATCTGCAGGGAACCGTGCTTGGGGTGCGCGTAGTGAGCCACAAGGAGACACCGGGCCTCGGTGACCGCATCGAGACCAAGAAGTCCGACTGGATCTACAGTTTCGAGGGGCGATCCCTCGATAACCCGGAACCGAGAAACTGGAACGTGAAGAAGAACGGTGGTGTGTTTGACCAGTTCACCGGAGCCACCATCACCCCCCGCGCCGTCGTCAAGGCGGTCCAGAAGTCTCTGATATACTTCCGCCAGCATCGGCGGGAAATCCTGAACCGACTTGAGGAGACGTCCTGATCATGGCAAGCAAGACCTCCGCAGAAATCATCCGTGACGGGCTGTGGAACAACAACCCGGCGCTGGTTCAGGTCCTGGGTTTGTGCCCCCTGCTGGCGGTAACCAGCACTGTGGTCAATGCCATTGGCCTTGGCCTGGCCACACTGATGGTACTCATGGGCTCGAACCTGGCGGTTTCGCTTATTCGCAACTTCGTGGGCGAGTCGGTGCGGTTACCCGCGTTTGTGATGATTATCGCCTCGTTCGTCACCTGTGCCGAGTTGCTGATGCAGGCCTACACCTACGAGCTTTACCAGATTCTGGGTATCTTCATTCCCCTGATCGTCACCAACTGCACGATCCTGGGTCGGGCAGACGCCTTTGCCTCCAAGAACAGCCCGGGGGCGGCGGTTCTTGATGGCACCATGATGGGACTGGGTTTTCTTGCGGTATTGATTGTTCTGGGGGGAATGCGGGAACTGATCGGCCAGGGCACCCTGTTTGCGGACATGAACCTGCTGTTGGGACCCATGGCCGCCGATTGGGTGGTCCGCCCGTTCGAAAACTATCCGGACATGCTGTTCATGGTGCTTCCTCCCGGCGCTTTTGTAGGCCTGGGACTGCTGATCGCCCTGAAGAACGGCATCGACAGTCAACTCGAGGCCAGGCGCAAGGCCGCAGCGCCGGAACCCGCAACCAGTGGCAGCAAGCGTGTCCGCGTCACTGGCAATGTTTCCTGAATCCACACCAGAGCAGTACTGCTGACGGATGAACAAGCAAAAACGTATCGAAATCTTTACCCGGCTGCGGGATGCCAACCCCAACCCGACCACGGAGCTGAACTACTCGTCGCCGTTCGAGTTGCTGATTGCCGTGATTCTCTCGGCTCAGGCTACGGACGTGGGCGTCAACAAGGCCACCGACAAGCTATTCCCGGTGGCCAACACCCCGGAGGCAATCCTGGCGCTGGGCGTGGACGGGCTCAAGGAATACATCAAGACCATTGGCCTGTTCAACAGCAAGGCCGAGAACGTCATCAAGACCTGCAGGATCCTGATCGAAAAGCATGGCGGCCGGGTCCCGGAGAAGCGTGAGGATCTCGAGGCCCTGCCCGGTGTCGGACGCAAGACCGCGAACGTGGTGCTCAACACCGCCTTCGGTCACATGGCCATGGCCGTGGATACCCATATTTTCCGGGTATCGAACCGCACAGGAATTGCACCGGGGAAAAACGTCCTGGAAGTGGAAAAGCGACTGTTGCGCCTGGTCCCGAAGGAATTCCTCCTGGATGCCCATCATTGGCTCATCCTCCACGGCCGTTACACCTGCACCGCCCGCAAGCCCAAATGTGGCGCCTGCATCATCGAGGATTTGTGCGAGTTCAAACAGAAGCGGGACTACCTCTGATCCCCCGCTCCGGAAACAGAAAAGCCGACGCTCCCTGGCGGGTACGCCGGCTTTTTAATGCCATTTCAGCGGCTGAGGATCAGCGCTGACCCAACATCCGCTCTTTCAGGTTTTCCTGGGCCGGCTTGTCGGACAGCCAGATTCCGAACAACGCCTTCTTGAACGCCAGATCACCCACGGTATCCCGAAGTTCGCCATTCTTCAGGACCCGAACGCCCTCTCCCGGCAGGTAAACCAGATCAAACACATCGCCTTCCTTGATCTCTTCCTGGAACACGGCCATGAACTGGTCAATGTCATCCTGAACCGGTGCCATGTTGCCATCGGTCGAGGCCTTGAAGCCCTCAAGTGTCGCTTCGGTCATACGTTCGCTGGTGATCATCCCCGAGATGATATGGAGGGTAATGGCCTGGGGTTCGTCGGCGTTGATCACCGCCTCGCCGTCACTGATACTCTCAGGAACGTACAGACCACCCACATACAGGTCCATGAACCACTTGGAACGGGTACCGGCGCCATTGAGCTTAAGCTCGGTGCCCATGGCCTGGTACGTTTCGGGAACATCGACGCCTTCAACGGTCAGGGCCGAGGCAGGGCCGGATAACATTGCTGTGAGGATCAGGGATGCAAATCCTGATGAGAGAGCCTTCTTCATAGTCCTTTCCTTTTCCATCGTTATTATTCAATGCGTTTTCATTCGTCACCGGAGCTCGACACCCTATCCTGCCCGGTCAACGCATTCTAACAACGACCCCGGGCAGCAGAGCGCCACCTGGTTCTCATTTGCGAGGCATGAAAACAGAAAAGCCGGCCAAGGTCATTGGCCAGCTTTTCGATTACTGACGTCGGTGGAGCTTACTGGAACAGCAGATTACCGGAGAGGCCTTCCTTTTCCAGGATTTCGCGAAGGCGACGAAGCGCCTCCACCTGGATCTGACGTACCCGCTCGCGGGTCAGCCCGATTTCCTGACCGACTTCCTCAAGGGTACTCACCGGATAGCCGCGCAGACCAAAGCGGCGGGAAAGCACCTCCTGCTGCTTGTCGCTGAGCTGGTCAATCCACTTCTCGAGGCAGGAACACATGTTGTTGTCCTGCAGCAAGTCCGCCGGATCCGAGGCGCCTTCGTCTGCGACAGTATCCAGCAGGGATTTCTCACCGCCAGCACCGATCGGGGTGTCCATGGAGGCAACCCGCTCATTGAGGCCCAGCAGGCGCTTCACGTCCGACGCGGGCTTATCAACCATCTGGGCGATTTCTTCCGCAGAAGGCTCATGATCCAGCTTCTGGGTCAGCTCCCGGGCCGCACGCAGGTACAGGTTGAGTTCCTTTACCACATGGATCGGCAGGCGGATCGTCCGGGTCTGGTTCATGATGGCCCGTTCAATAGTCTGACGGATCCACCAGGTGGCATAGGTGGAGAACCGGAAGCCGCGCTCCGGATCGAACTTCTCGACCGCACGGATCAGGCCCAGGTTACCCTCTTCGATCAGATCAAGCAGGGTAAGACCTCGATTGACGTACCGGCGGGCGATCTTGACTACCAGGCGCAAGTTGCTTTCAATCATGCGCTTCCGACCTGACTCCTCGCCTTTGCGGGCGAGACGGGCGAAGTAGACTTCCTCTTCCGGCGTCAGGAGGGGTGAAAAACCGATTTCGTTGAGATAAAGCTGGGTTGCGTCCAGCTGCTTCTGGCTGGTGAAGTACCGTCCCTGAGTGGAGATTTCCTCTTCATCGGCGCTGTCCGCCGACTCCTTTTCAACTTTGTCTTCTGCTAGCACCTGATCCTCGGAATCGTCCAGATCCTCGACACGATCAACAATGATGTCTTCTTGCTCTGCTGACATGTTTCTTGCCCCGCCTCTCAATAATCCTGTGGAAGGTCCGATACTTCTTCTTATCCCGGACTCTGCTTCATTCGTCTTCGTTTTATTCAGGACATTTGTTGTTTGGCCAAAATCAGGCCG
This sequence comes from Marinobacter pelagius, assembly GCF_003315345.1. Taxonomy (GTDB): domain Bacteria; phylum Pseudomonadota; class Gammaproteobacteria; order Pseudomonadales; family Oleiphilaceae; genus Marinobacter; species Marinobacter pelagius_A. Next base: position 36,739 of record NZ_QNRO01000006.1, on the reverse strand, counting down.
GATCATTCTTGTTGTTTTGTCGTACGCGGTTTCTGTCAGTGCCGGGCTTCAGGTTTGCAACAGCGATCCTGGCTGCTTGCGTGAGGGCTAGCGGGGTGGCAGGTAATGGAGTGGATCGACGGGGTTGCCATTCTTCCGGATTTCAAAATGCAACATGGGTCGTTCCGCACCGCTGCTCCCGAGCTCTGCGATCACCTGTCCGGCGTTAACGTCCTCCCCTTCCTGCACCAGAATCTTCCGGTTGTGGGCGTAAGCACTCAAATAGTGCTCGTTGTGATTCACGATAATGAGGTTGCCGTAACCAAGCAACCCGTTACCGGCGTAGACCACATTTCCCCTGGCCGCCGCTTTCACAGCATCACCGGCTTTTCCGGCAATATCAATACCTTTATTGACTTTTCCGGATGTTGAATATCCTGCAATTACGGTGCCAGCGTGTGGCCAGCGCCAGCTGACACTGGCCACGGTCTGCGAACGTTTGTCCAGGGAGTCACCGGCTGCTGCCGGCCTGGTAACTTTCGGCCTGGGGGCCGATTCAGGTGTCGGCGTCGGAGGCGCAGCCCTGGACGGAGTCGCAGCAACCCTCTGTTTCTGACTATTCTGGCTCGAAGATGTGACAGTTCCGCGAAGGTCCAGACGAAGGACCTGGCCGGGCTTGATGGTCCAGGGAGGTCCGATGCCATTGGCGCTGCCGAGTTCCCGGTAATCGCGGCCATATTGCCAGGCAATCCGGTAGAGGGTTTCACCGGGCTGAACGACATGTCGTCCCCAGTACACGGGCGGGTTGTAGAGATCGTCCTGGTAGATTGCCGAAGTGTTGCAGGCCGTGAGCGCAACCACGCCCAGTGCGACCAGGAGCATTTTAAGGAAACGAGGCTGGGGCATGGCACCTGGGTGGAACCGCGGGAAGGCCGACCGGGCGGCATTGACGAGCCCACGCAAAAATCTCACAGGAATAAAATTGCCCCAGTTATGAAAAATCCGTCTAAAAATACCGAAGGATCAATCCAGATTCTAAAGTTTTTATAGTAACTCGCTAATTTATTGCATATTTCCAGAGGCAATCCAAGTTACGTGCCGGTCGTCTTTGTTACCTTGGGGAACACTGATTCTGTGCGTCAGGTAACACTTTTCGATTTCCGATCCATTCAATTGCCAGCACCAAAAGCAACCCGGCCAAAGCCATCAACAGCGCCATGGGCACCTGGGGATCCTGCCCGGCCAGCTGTTCAAAAGTCGCCGGAGCAATACTGACCTCGTTCAGGGGCACCTGCTCTCCCGAACTGTTGGTGCGCCAGCTGAGAACCTCCTTCCAGGGCCAGACCTTGTTCAGAGCCCCGATCATGAAACCGGTCAACAGCGCCAGCACCATGTCGTGAAAATGATGGAAGGCCCAGGTTATCAGCCGTGCGATCGACAGCAGCCCGACCAGGCACCCGGCCATAAACAACACCAGAACGCTCAGATCCGCCGCCTTGATGGCGGCCAGAACCGGCGCATACATACCGATAATCACCAGGATGAAACTCCCGGAAATCCCCGGCAGGATCATGGCGCAGATTGCCAGGGCGCCGGAACCGAAAAATGCCAGGGCTGACGGAGAGAGCTGCCCCCCGGACAGGGTGGTAATCCACCAGGCCACCGCAATGCCTGCAATCAACGGCACCAACAGGGACACACGGTATCGGCGCACCTGTCGGCCGACGTGCCAGACAGACGCCACGATCAGCCCGAAGAAAAAGCTCCAGATCAGAATCGGATAGTTGGCCAGGGCGAAGCTGATGGCCGAGGCCAGGGTGACTATGCTGGACAGGATGCCCGCAAGCAGGCAGACCAGAAACGTGCCGTCACAGGCCACCCAGAAGGCCCGGAACCGTCCCTTGATCAGGTCACGAAAAACAGCAACCGGGACGGCATTGATGGCTTCCAGCAGCCGGAAATAGATGCCGGTGATAAATGCAATGGTGCCACCCGACACGCCCGGAACGATATCGGCTGCGCCCATGGCCATGCCGCGCAGGAAAACGGCAGCGGGATGCTGGTTTCTCTGAACTTCAGGCACGGCTCCGTTCGATCCGTCGTTCGATTCGCTCACCGGATCACTCCCCCAAGCAGGGGCACGAAATGCACGGGCTCAAGCTCCCGCCGCTCAAAATGTTCGCCACGGCGTACCACTTCCACCAACACCTGTGTCTCCTCTCCGACCGGGGCGATCAACACCCCGTTGTCCGCCAGCTGGGCCAGCAATTCCTTCGGCACGTCGCCCGGTGCCGCAGTCACGATAATACCGTCAAACGGCCCCCGGTCCGGCCATCCCATGCCACCATCGGCGTGCTTGAGCAGGACATTGCGCACGCCCAGCTGCCGCAACCGGTCCCGCGCGCGATCCTGTAAAGGCTTGATTCGCTCCACGCTATACACTTCCTCGAACAGCTGCGACAGCACCGCTGTCTGGTAACCGGAACCGGTCCCCAGCTCCAGGATACGAGCCGGTCCGTGGTGATGCAGGATCTCGGTCATGCGGGCGACAATGTAGGGCTGGGAAAGGGTTTGCCCATAGCCGATGGGAAGCGAGGTGTCCTCGTAAGCCCGATGGGCCAGTGCCTCATCAAGGAAGATATGGCGGGGTACCTCACCGATGATCTCCAACACCCTGTCAGAGTCGATCCCGGATTCACGCAGCCGCTGGACCAGGCGCATCCGGGTACGTCGGGAGGTCATTCCAATTCCCTGGAGCTGTGCACTCATGAAGACTGCCCTCCGTCGAACGCCAGTTCCTCAACCCAATCCCGCAGCGGCACCAGTGCCTCGTGGCGGGTCATATCAATGTGAACCGGCGTGATCGAGACATAGCCCTCACGGACGGCATGGAAATCCGTTCCGGGACCGGCATCGCCGCCCTCTCCGGCGGCTCCGATCCAGTATCGCTGCTTGCCCCTCGGACAGGTCATGGGCACGGCGCCTTCGGCACGTTCCCGATGGCCGAGACGGGTGACACGAATACCCGCTAGCTGCTCCCAGGGCAGATCTGGCACGTTCACATTCAGGATCGATCGGGGACCAAGCTGGAGTGGACGGTCCTGCTCCAGCAGCATGCGCACAACCCGCGCGGCGGTCTCGTAATGGAAATGGCCGTCGTTCACCAGGGACACCGCAATCGCCGGCAGTCCCAGGTGACGTCCTTCGGTAGCGGCAGCCACCGTGCCGGAATAGATGATGTCATCGCCCAGATTGGCATGGGTGTTGATACCCGAAACCACCCGATCGAACGGTTCCTCGAACAGACCGTTCACCGCCAGGTGCACGCAGTCGGTAGGCGTGCCATCCACGGAATGGAAACCGTTCGGGTGTTCCTCAACGGTGAGCGGCCGGTTAAGGGTCAGTGCGTTACTGGCACCACTGTGGTCCCGGTCCGGGGCCACGACTTCAAGATCTCCCAGGCCCTGAAGCCCCTCATAGAGGGCAACAAGCCCCGGCGAATGCACACCATCATCATTCGATAACAGAATTCGCACAGTGTTCTCCGCTAGCACTTTTTATTCGTTATGACGGCCGAGGCTCATGTCCTCCAGCTCGAAAATATCGCCCAGCACGGTGGTGGCATACTGGCCAGGCGGCAAAACAAAACAAATGAAGAGGGTATCTCCGCCCTGCCACTCCCAGTCCAGCTCCTGCGGCTGAACAACCAGTGGCCGGCGCTCCGGCTGCATCCGCGTGGCAGCAAACAACCGTTCAAGCTCCGGCCACTTACCGACCACATCCCGCTCCACGGCTTCCTGACCATCGGTTGCAGTGGTCCCGCCATCGCCCCACATCGGCCCCGTGGGCCCGGCAGCGCTTTCTGCTGGCTCTCCCGACAGGCAGGTGTTCCAGCTACCATCCGATACCCGCGTAGCAAGCACCTCGTTGAACAACCAGGATCTCGCCGCCGAAAAGTACAATACGTTTTTCGACCCGTCCCTGCCACCTCGGGAGCCACGTTTTGCGCGACCTTTCCGGCGATTCAGCTGCGAGGGATCCATCTTCAGGGCCCGGTCAAGGTTGCCACCATCATGGCCAAAGCGCTGCGGCCCGAAGTAATTGGGTGCGCCCTGCTCCCCGAGGCGATCCAATGCCTCGTCAATCTCCGCCTTCGAACCTTCGACATTTCTCAGCACGATGGCAAAGCGGTTAGCCGAATGCTCACCCCGCCGCAATTTCCGGGGTGCCCGTGCCGACGCCAGCACGCGCCAGTGCCCGTCCACCTCCCGGATAAAGTAATCATCCGAGGCTTCCATACCCGGCCGGTAGAGACTGAACCACTGGGTCGTCACCGCATGGCGATCCTTCAGACCACAGAACCCGACATCAAAACCGCGACAACCGGCCATCCGAGCCAACTGCCTGGCCACAAACTCGGTGTTATCGCCCGTCTTCTCGAGGCAGAGACACAGGTGCTCACCTTCTCCGGGAATCAGATCAGAAACAGTGAGGACTTCCTCGACCCTGAAATCCTCGGGAACACTCTTAAGCTGAGCCCTCGCGACCCGACCGTGACTGGTTGGCCAGTCCAGGCGCCATTGATGGCCTGTGGTGTTTTGATTGCTCACATGCTCACCGGCTCAAGTAGACAAATTGCCTGACAGGCAATCCCCTCACCGCGCCCGGTAAAACCCAGCTTCTCCGTGGTTGTCGCCTTGACGCTCACCCGGTTCGCGGCAATCCCCAGATCCTCGGCAATGTTCAGGCGCATGGCGTCGACATGGGGTGCCATCTTCGGCGCCTGGGCAATGATCGTACTGTCCACGTTCACCACCTCGTAGCCCTCGTCACGCACCCGGGCCATCACCCGGCGCAGCAGATCCCGGCTGTCCGCACCCGCCCACTCGTCACTGGTATCCGGAAACAGATGGCCGATATCCCCCAGGGCAACGGCCCCGAGCAGCGCATCCGCCAGGGCATGGAGCAACACATCCCCATCAGAATGTGCTTTCAGGCCCTGACTGTGAGGAATCTCGACACCACCAAGAATGACGGAATCACCTTCGCAAAAGGCATGGACATCAAAGCCCTGACCAATCCGCATGCTGCTCTCCGGAACGTTGAAAGGAATTTCGGGCGGAACCGGTTACAACCGGCTCAGGATAAAACCGGCCAGTGCCAGATCTGACGGAACCGTAATCTTGATATTATCAGGTCGCCCTTCCACCAGAACCGGCATGTTACCGGAAAATTCCATGGCAGAGGACTCATCCGTCACCCCATGCCCGGCATCAAGACACGCCTCCAGTGCCCGGGTCAGCGCCCCGAACCGGAACATCTGCGGCGTTAACGCCCGCCACAGCCGGCTACGATCCACCGTCGCCTCCACCTCCGGCGGCTGACCATCACCGGCGTGCTTGAGCGTATCGGCCACCGGAGACGCCAACAGCCCACCAACCGGGTGCCCGGAAAGGGTATCAATCAGGTTTGCCAGATCATCGGGGTGAACACAGGGTCGGGCGGCGTCATGCACCAGCACCCAGTCACTCTCGCTCGCCTGTTCTTTCAATGCATGGAGCGCCGAAAGCACGGAGTCTGCACGTTCCTTGCCACCGGTGCAGGTCTGGATCTGGTCATCCTTGACCGCCTCTGTATCCGGCCACCAGTGGTCCTGGGGGCTCAGGGGAACCATACAGCCAGAAAAATCGGCATTATCAAGTAGGCGGGAAAGAGTGATATCGAGAATAAAGCGGTTGGACAGCGTCAGATATTGTTTCGGCACTTCCGACTTCATGCGTTTGCCGATGCCGGCTGCCGGGACAATTAGCCAGTACTGGGGGTTAGTCATGAGGTTCTTGCACGTGGTCTGGAGAGCGGCGGGGGCGTCCTTTCCGGGAATGTCTGTGGCCATGGATGGCCACAGTCAAGCGCACATGGATGTGCTCGTAGCGTTTCCCGGAAAGGACGCCCCCGCCGCTCTGCGCTCACAGGTCAATTCTCGACAACCAGGAAGAAAGTCTCGTCCTCGCGAATCAACCCAAGGTTCATCCTCGCCCGCTCTTCCAACGCCCCCTGCTCACTACGCAGGTTCCGCACCTCCGCATAGAGACGATCATTACGAGCCGCCAGATCGGCATTCTCCGCACGCTGCTCGGCAATCGACTGCTCCAGGGACCACACCTGTGCAAAGCTGCCCTCCCCGACCCACAGGCGCACCTGCAGCAGGAGAATCAACACAACCATGATGGCCCAAAGCGTCTTCATTCCAATTCCGTCGGAGAAATAACCGTTCAAAAAATCAACACTGGCTAATGAGTATAGACCTTAGAGTAGATTAACAACAAATTCTTCTAACTGGTTGTACAAAAAGGCCATCGTGTCTGAACTTTCATCCAGAACGCGATGGCCTTAACATTTTGTTACCTGCCGATGGTCACCGGCAAGTTAATTTTTACCGCCGGACCTCAGCCCTGACCCTTGATCTCGCTCAGACCACGGTACGGCGCCTTGCCATCCAGAGCCTCTTCAATGCGCAGCAGCTGGTTGTACTTGGCAACCCGGTCGGAACGGCACAGGGAACCGGTCTTGATCTGGCCGGCGCAAGTGGCAACCGCCAGATCCGCGATGGTGGTGTCCTCGGTCTCACCGGAACGGTGGGAAATAACCGCTGTATAACCAGCATCCTGGGCCATCTTGATGGCATCCAGGGTCTCGGACAGGCTGCCGATCTGGTTGAACTTGATCAGGATGGAGTTGCCAATGCCCTTGTCGATACCCTGCTTCAGGATTTTGGTGTTGGTCACGAACAGATCATCGCCTACCAACTGCACCTTGCTGCCCAGCTTCTCGGTCAGCACCTTCCAGCCATCCCAGTCGCTCTCGTCCATGCCATCCTCGATGGAAACGATGGGGTAACGCTCACACAGGCCTGCCAGGTAATCGGCAAACCCTTCGGAATCGAAGCTCTTGCCTTCGCCGGAGAGCTGATACTGGCCATCCTTGTAGAACTCGGAAGAAGCACAGTCCAGGGCGAGGGTCACATCGGTACCCAGTTTGTAGCCCGCCTTTTCTACCGCTTCCTTGATCACAGCCAGTGCTGCCTCATTGGACGGCAGGTTCGGGGCAAAACCACCTTCATCACCGACAGCGGTGTTCAGACCCTGTGCCTGCAGAACTTTCTTCAGACTATGGAAGATCTCCGCGCCGACACGAAGGGCTTCGGAAAACGTCTTGGCAGAAACCGGTTGAACCATGAACTCCTGGATATCAACGTTGTTATCGGCGTGTTCGCCACCGTTGAGGATGTTCATCATCGGAACCGGCATGGAGAACTGGCCAGAGGTACCGTTGATGTCCGCGATGTGCGCATACAGCGGCTTACCCAGAGAGATCGCCGCAGCCTTGGCCGCTGCCAGAGAGACCGCCAGAATGGCGTTGGCGCCCAGATTCGCCTTGTTCTCGGTGCCGTCCAGTTCCAGCATGATGTTGTCCAGACCACGCTGGTCAGCCGCATCTTTGCCAACGAGCGCGTCACGGATCTTGCCATTCACGGCTTCAACCGCCTTCAAAACACCTTTGCCAAGGTACCGGGACTTGTCACCATCACGCAGTTCCAGAGCTTCCCGGGAACCGGTAGACGCACCGGAAGGCGCACATGCACTTCCGATGGCTCCATCCTCGAGGATAACGTCCGCTTCGACAGTGGGGTTACCACGGGAATCCAGAACCTCGCGGCCCTTGATGTTAGCAATCTTGGTCATTCGACTGATTCTCCAGGTTTTCGATTTCTAAACGGTTCTAACGTGTAGCTGGGCATAGAGCAGGTGGGGGATGGCTTTCCGAAACTGTGCGGAGCCAGGGATGGCGGAGCCCAAGCGTCACATGGATGTGCCGCAAGGAGCGTGTTTCGGAAAGCCATCCCCCACCTGCTCGTACTCCCAAACAAAACAAACACCGCCAATCAGGCGGTGTCGATAGGTTTAAAACTTTTCACCAGGTCATCCACGGCTTTGACCCTCTGCAGGAAGGGCTCCAGCTGGCTGAGCCGCAAGGCGCAGGGTCCATCGCACTTGGCCTGATCGGGATCCGGATGTGCCTCCAGGAACAGACCGGCCAGGCCCTGGGACATACCCGCCAGTGCCAGGTCGGTAACCTGGGCACGTCGGCCTCCGGCCGAATCGGCGCGACCTCCTGGCATCTGTAACGAGTGGGTCACATCGAACATCACAGGCACATTCATGGCCTTCATGATGCCGAAGCCCAGCATGTCCACCACCAGGTTGTTGTAACCGAAGCTGCTACCCCGCTCGCACAGGATCACCTTGTCATTGCCGGCTTCCTCGCACTTGGTGATGATGTGCTTCATCTCCTGGGGCGCCAGGAACTGGGCCTTCTTGACGTTGATCACCGCGCCGGTCTCGGCCATAGCGACCACCAGATCGGTCTGGCGACTCAGGAATGCGGGCAGCTGGATGATGTCACAGACTTCCGCCGCTGGGGCTGCCTGCGCCGGCTCGTGAACATCGGAAATAATCGGGATGCCGAGCTTGCTCTTGATGTCCGCCAGGATCTGAAGCCCCTTCTCAAGACCGGGGCCACGGAACGAGTGCACGGACGAGCGGTTAGCCTTGTCGAAAGAGGCTTTGAACACGTAAGGGATGCCGAGGCGACCACAGACATCCACATACTTTTCAGCCACCTCGAAGGCAAGCTCCCGGGACTCGAGCACGTTCATGCCACCAAACAGCACGAACGGCTTGTCATTGGCGACTTCAATGCCCGAGACGTTTACCGTGCTCTGCGCCATACTCAGGACTCCTTCTTGTGCGCCAGAGCCGCTTCAACAAAGCCCTTGAACAGCGGGTGGCCGTCCCGGGGTGTGGAGGTAAATTCCGGGTGGAACTGGCAGGCCACGAACCACGGGTGATCCGGCGCCTCCACCACTTCCACCAGCTTGCCGTCGCTGGAGCGACCGGAGACCTGAAGGCCAGCACCCTCAAGCGCAGGCAGGAAATGGTTGTTCACCTCATAGCGGTGACGATGGCGCTCGCGGATGGTCTTCTTGCCGTAGCAATTGGCGATGGTGGAACCTTCGGTCAGAACGCAGTCCTGGGCACCCAGACGCATGGTGCCACCCAGATCGGATTCCTCGGTGCGCTCTTCGCGCTCACCGGTGGCATCCAGCCATTCGGTAATCAGACCAACCACCGGCTCCGGAGTATGGGTACGGAATTCGGTACTGTGGGCATCCTTCAGGCCGGCAACGTTGCGAGCGTATTCAATCACGGCGACCTGCATGCCGAGGCAGATACCCAGGTAGGGAACCTTGTTCTCGCGGGCATACTGTACGGTGCGGATCTTGCCTTCAACACCGCGCTCGCCGAAGCCACCGGGTACCAGGATGGCATCGGCAGCTTCCAGCACTCGTGTGCCGTCCCGCTCGATGTCTTCGGAATCGATGTAGTTGATGTTTACCTTGGTGCGCGTTTTGATACCGGCGTGCAGCAAGGACTCGATCAGCGACTTGTAGGCATCCAGCAGCTCCATGTACTTGCCGACCATGGCAATGGTCACTTCCTGCTCCGGATGCATCAGTGCTTCGACCACGCTGTCCCACTCGCCCAGGTCTGCGGCCCGCGCATCCAGACCGAAACGCTCGATCACCAGCTGGTCCAGTCCATGCTCGTGCAGCATGCGCGGGATGGCATAGATGGACTTGGCATCCTGGAGCGGAATGACTGCGCGCTCTTCCACGTTGGTGAACAATGCAATCTTGCGACGGGAGCTGGCATCGACCTCGTGCTCGGAACGGCACAGCAGGATGTCCGGCTGCAAACCGATGGAGCGCATTTCCTTGACGGAGTGCTGGGTCGGCTTGGTCTTGATCTCGCCGGCAGTAGCGATATACGGAACCAGGGTCAGGTGCATGAACAGGGCGCGCTGAGGACCCACCTCAACCTTCAGCTGACGGCAGGCCTCCAGGAACGGCAGGGATTCGATATCACCCACGGTGCCACCGATCTCGATCAACGCCACATCCACGCCTGCGGCGCCTTCCACCACCCGACGCTTGATCTCGTCGGTGATGTGCGGAATGACCTGCACGGTACCGCCCAGGTAGTCGCCACGGCGTTCCTTGCGGATCACTTCCTCGTAGACGCGACCGGTGGTGAAGTTGTTACGGCGGCTCATCCGGGTGCGGATAAAGCGCTCGTAGTGGCCAAGGTCCAGGTCGGTTTCCGCGCCATCTTCGGTGACAAAAACTTCACCGTGCTGGAACGGGCTCATGGTGCCGGGGTCTACGTTGATGTAGGGGTCCAGCTTGAGAATGGTGACCTTCAGGCCGCGTGCCTCGAGGATGGCTGCCAGGGAGGCAGACGCAATACCTTTCCCCAAGGAGGACACGACACCGCCGGTGACGAAAATATAACGCGTCATGCAGATTCCGTGATTGTCTGGTTCGGTGAAGGAGGGAGATTGTTCATCTCAAGATGGGACGCCAGACTACCAGAAAGCCCCCCTCTACTCAATCACAATCCCGCTCCACAATCAGCCTCCAGCCGGCGGCAGGGGCGCCTCCCGAGTATTGTCCAGAACACCACAAATCGCCAATTGCGATCAGGGTTTCCTCCTCGCCATCCTGGCTGAAAACCAGCGGAATACCTGGCCTCTCCCAGGGTGGAATCCCCTGCTCCTGCAACCATTTCTTGACCCGTTTTCCGGGCCCGTCCGGTACCGGACGGAAACGCTCACCCCCTCGCCTCGTAGATACCCGTATTGCCGGCGGTGGCTGTTTCTGGCCTTCAGCAGGAAGCAGCCGGATACGCCAGCTTCCCCAGCAGAGGGGTTGTTCGGGCCGGAGTTCTGCGTTTGTAGTTTCCGGTTCTGACCGGTCGGGAACCAGATACAGCCGGCCCCGGAAACGCCGGATGGCAAAGCCCGCACCAAGCAGTTCCGGCTCACCGTCTTCCCGGGCATGGATCAGATCGGAGATCACCTGCCCCCAGTCCTGTATCGACGGCAGCTCGTAACCGGAAGTCCGGATCCACCAGCGCATCAGGTTTTTCTGTTCCGGGAGTGGCAACTGGTTCAGGCGTTTGGTACACGGATGCCGGCCATCGGGCGAACAGTCGCGCCACTGGATCTCCGCCAGCCGCTCGGTCAGGGCCACCTGTTCGGCACAGGCAGCTGCGGTATGCCTGAGCCTGACATTCAGGCCGGGCCAGCGCTCTTTGAGTTCGGGCAGGATTCTGTGCCTGAGGAAGTTCCGGTCGAAACGCTCATCGACATTACTCGGATCCTCCACCCACTCCAGACCGGCCTCATTGGCCCATTGGGACAACTGTGCACGGTCGAACCCGAGCAGTGGGCGCACCAGTCGCCCTGCTCCCAGCGCCCGCTCACGGGGCATACCCGCCAGCCCCCGGACACCGGTGCCACGGAGCATCCTGAACAATACCGTCTCGGCCTGGTCGTCGGCGTGATGGGCCATCAGCAGCAAATCACCGGCTTCCAGGATCTCCTCGAACACGGCGTAGCGGGCATGGCGGGCAGCCTCCTCGATGCCACCGGCGCTGCCCTCGGCTGTCTCTGCCCGGACATCCACCCGGCGCACGAGCAGTTCAATGCCCAGAGCCTCACAGGTTCGACGGCAGAACTGCTCGGATTGTTCCGAATTGGCCTGTAACTGGTGATTGATGTGAATGGCGCGAAGATCGGGACTGCCGGGAAAACAGCGGGCTGCCAAGTACAGTAGCAGCGTGGAATCCAGACCGCCACTGAAGGCGACCCAGAGTCTGTTGTGCGCGGGGAGTGACCTGACCGGAGCGCAGAGTGCCTCCGGCCAGGGAAAACCAGGGAGGGGCTTAGCGCCCGTTGTCATAGCGGGTCAGCCGCTCGTAGCGACGGGATACCAGCTCGTCCAGCGGCAGACGGGAAAGTTCCGTCACGCCCTTGGTAAGAGTCTCGCGGAGGGATTCCGCCATCTTTTCCGGATTCCGGTGCGCACCGCCCAGCGGCTCGGGAATAACATTGTCCGCCAGCCCGAGATCCTTGAGCCGGTCTGCCGTCACACCCATGGCCTCGGCAGCCTGAGCCGCATATTCCGCGCTCTTCCAGAGGATGGAGGCACAACCTTCCGGTGAAATCACCGCGTAGGTGGAATACTGAAGCATGTTCAGCTGGTCACAGACGCCAATTGCCAGGGCGCCACCGGAACCACCCTCGCCAATCACCGTGGAGATGATCGGGGTTTTCAGGCGGGACATCACGGCGAGGTTGAAGGCAATCGCCTCACTCTGGCCACGCTCCTCGGCACCGATGCCGGGATAGGCACCCGGCGTGTCAATGAAGGTCAGGATGGGCATCTTGAAACGCTCGGCCATTTCCATCAACCGCAAGGCCTTGCGGTAACCCTCCGGGCGGGGCATGCCGAAGTTGCGCTTGACCTTGTCTCTGACTTCACGGCCCTTCTGATGGCCGATGACCATGACCGGCTTGTCGCCCAAGCGTGCGGTACCGCCGACAATGGCCTGGTCATCCGCGTAACGGCGATCCCCGTGCAGCTCGTCGAAATCATCGAAAATCATCTCGATGTAATCGAACGTGTACGGCCGGCGCGGGTGCCGAGCCAGCCGGGCAATATCCCAGGGCTGCAGGTGCGAGAAGATGCTCTCCGTGAGACTGACGCTCTTCTTCTTGAGGCGGCTGATCTCATCGGTGATGTTGATGTCGGTGTCGTTGCCGACCATGCGAAGCTCTTCAATCTTGGCTTCCAGGTCGGCGATCGGCTGTTCAAAATCCAGGTAATTAGGGTTCATGATGTTCCATCATTTTGATTTGCCTGACGACCCGGCGGGCCGCCAAAACCAGAATTTGGGACAAAGATAGCAGTGCATAAAGGCCGGCTAAAGCGGACATTGGTCTTAATCATAGACCAGTTCAACCGATTGGTCGCCCACCAGGTACCGGAGCTCCAGCAACAGGTTATCGTCCGGCTGCACCCGCCAGGACTCGCCCAGCTCGATGCGGGTCCGGGCCTCGGGACTGCGATACTCGATCCATACCGGACTGCCCTCACAACGGAACGGTCTCAGGGTTTCATCCAGTTTGTCCAGCAGGCCGTTCTGCAGCTGATCCGCCGCCAGCTCCAGTTTCAGCCCCCGGCTGAACTGTTGCCGGGCGGTGGCCACGTCCATCACGGAGTTGACGCGCATTTTCATCTGCCCGGAGTAGTCATCGTGACTGACCTGCCCTTCCACCACAATGACCTGGTCCGATTGCAGCAGCTCCCGATTCTCGAAGAAGGTTTCCGAGAACAGGGTTGCCTCGATGCGGGCGCTGCGGTCGTCCAGGGTAATGAAACACATGGTCGACCCGGTCCGGGTTTTCATGGTGCGCTGGGCCACCACCAGGCCTGCCACACGCTGGGGAGCCTTGTTCGGTTTCAGATCGGCGATGGATGAACGCACAAACCGGCGCACTTCCTTCTCGTATTCGTCGAACGGGTGTCCGGTCAGGTACAGCCCCAGGGTATCCTTCTCGCCCTTGAGGCGTTCCTTTTTCGGCCATTCACGGACATGGGCCACGTCGGCGTAGGCATCGCCGTCCTCGCCTCCGGACTCCAGCATTTCACCAAACATATCCATCATGCCCACGGCATCGTTGCGGGACTGCTGGTCTGCCTGCTGCACCGCCTTGTCGATGCTCGCCATCAGCTGGGCCCGACCGGGGCCGAGTTTGTCCATGGCACCGGCGCGGATCAGCGCCTCCATGGCTCGCTTGTTGACCTTCTTGAGGTCCACCCGCCGGCAGAAATCGAAGATATCCTCGAAAGGACCATCCTTGGCGGCCGCCACGATACTGTCAATCGGGCCCTCACCCAGGCCCTTGATGGCGCCAAGACCGTAGACGATCTGGCCCTCATCGTTGACGGTAAAGGTGTAGGCGGAACGGCTGACGTCTGGCACCAGCAGGTCCAGCTTCATGTTCCGGCACTCTTCCACCAGCGTCACCACCTTGTCGGTGTTCTGCATATCGGCGGTGAGTACCGCGGCCATGAACTCGGCCGGGTAATGGGCCTTGAGCCACAGGGTCTGGTAGGACACCAGGGCGTAGGCGGCAGAGTGCGACTTGTTGAAGCCGTAACCGGCGAACTTTTCCACCAGGTCGAAGATGTTCTCGGCCAGGGTCTTGTCGATGCCGTTCTTTTCACAACCGTCGAGGAAAATGGCTTTCTGCTTCGCCATCTCCTCCGGCTTCTTCTTACCCATGGCCCGACGGAGCATGTCCGCACCACCCAGGGTATAGCCGGCCATCACCTGGGCAATCTGCATGACCTGCTCCTGGTACAGGATGACCCCGTAGGTGGGCTCCAGTACCGGCTTCAGGCCCTCATACTGATAATCCGGATGCGGGTAGGACATCGGCTGCCGGCCATGCTTCCGGTCGATGAAGTCGTCCACCATGCCGGACTGCAGCGGGCCGGGACGGAACAGCGCCACCAGGGCGATCATGTCTTCCAGGGAATCCGGCTGCAGGCGGCGGATGAGATCCTTCATACCGCGGGATTCCAGCTGGAACACCGCCGTGGTTTCGGCCCGTTTCAGCATCTCGAAGGACGGCTTGTCATCCAGCGGAATGGTGCTGATATCCAGGACACCCTCGCCGAGCTTTTCCCGGCGCGGGTTGATCATGTTCAGGGCCCACTTGATGATGGTGAGAGTCCGCAAACCCAGAAAGTCGAACTTCACCAGGCCGGCGTCTTCCACGTCCCCTTTATCAAACTGGGTTACCAGGCTTCCACCCTCGTCATCGCAGTACAGCGGCGAGAAATCGGTAATCTTGGTAGGGGCGATCACCACCCCACCGGCGTGTTTGCCAGCGTTCCGGCAGACACCTTCGAGCTTGAGGGCCATCTCCCAGATTTCCTGGGCTTCCTCGTCCTGTTCCAGGAAATCCTTGAGCTGGGGCTCCTGCTCGATTGCCTTTTCCAGGGTCATGCCCACTTCGAACGGAATCAGCTTGGACAACTTGTCCGCCAGACCATAGGACTTGCCCTGGACCCGCGCCACATCGCGCACCACCGCCTTGGCAGCCATGGTGCCGAAGGTGATGATCTGGGAGACCGCCTCACGGCCGTACTTCTCGGCGGTATAGTCAATCACACGGTCGCGGCCTTCCATGCAGAAGTCGACGTCGAAGTCGGGCATGGATACCCGTTCCGGATTCAGGAACCGCTCAAACAGCAGGTCGTATTCCAGCGGGTCCAGGTCGGTAATCAGCAGTGCATAGGCCACCAGGGAACCGGCACCGGAACCCCGGCCGGGGCCCACCGGCACGCCGTTGTTCTTGGCCCACTTGATGAAGTCCATCACGATCAGGAAGTAACCCGGGAACCCCATCTGGGTGATGATATCCAGCTCGAAGTTCAGGCGTTTGTAGTAAGCTTCCCGCTTCTGGTCGTATTCCGGGTCGTCCTTGCTCAGGGTTTTCGCCAGGCGCGCTTCCAGGCCTTCTTCAGACACATGGCGGAAATACTCGTCCATGGTCATGCCGTCGGGGATCGGGTAGTTGGGCAGGAAGTACTCGCCCATACGCACTTTCACCGAGCAGCGGCGGGCAATTTCCACAGTGTTCTCAACCGCCTCGGGAATGTCCGAGAACAGCTCGATCATCTCCTCGGCGCTGCGCAGGTATTGCTGGTCACTGAACCGGCGTTCTCGGCGCGGGTCGTCCAGAGTCCGGCTTTCGCCGATGCAGACCCGGGCCTCGTGGGCCTCGAAGTCATCGGCTTCCAGGAAGTGGACATCGTTGGTGGCCACCACCGGCAAGCCCAGTTCCGCCGCCAGCTCAACACTCAGGTGCAGACAGTCTTCATCCCCAGCGCGTCCGGTGCGCTGAAGCTCCAGGTAATAGCTGTCCGGGTAGAGGTTCATCCAGTATTCGGCTCGCTCACGGGCCAGCTCGGGTTTGCCCGCCAGCAGTGCCTTGCCGACATCCCCCAGCTTGGCCCCGGAGAGCGCGACTAACCCCTTTGCCCGTGCTTCCAGCCAACGGCGCTGGATGATGGGTTTGCCGAAGCGTTGGCCCTCGGTGTAACCGAGGGAGATGATTTCCGTAAGGTTCAGGTAGCCATCATTGTCCCGTGCCAGCAGCGTCAGGCGGAACGGGCTGTCCGGCTCATCCGGATTCTCCAGCCACAGGTCCGCACCGATAATCGGTTTGACACCGGCACCGGTGGCCGCTTTGTAGAAACGCACCAGCGAGCACATATTGGATTGCTCGGTCAGCCCCACAGCGGGCATGCCCAGCTCGGCGACACGACTGATCAGCGGTTTGACCCGGACCAGTCCATCCACCATGGAATATTCGGAATGTACGCGAAGGTGTACGAAGGTTTGCGCCATAATAAAAGGCTGTTCCTGCTTGTGTTCAGTCTTGGGCGCGGGCTCAGCCGCCGATCAACGCCCGGATATCCGCTTCTGTCTGGGGGCCGAAGCGGGTTTCCAGCAATTCTCCGTCCGGATTAACGACAAACGTGGCCGGCAGGGCCACGGGAATCTGCCAATCAAACCGGGAAGCGGGATCTTCCGCCAGCATGGTGAACTCGATGCCCATCCGCTCACCCAGCTCTGTCAGTTCCGCTCCGGTTACGCCGTCAAAATTGACACCAAGTACCGCAATATCCGGCGCCTTATCCAGCTCGTTCAGTTCCGGGATTTCCTCCAGGCAGGGCTTGCACCATTCGGCCCAGTAGTTGACCAGCACCCATTGCCCGCGCAGGCTGTCCCAGTTCAGGCGGGGCCCTTCCGCGCGTTCAAACTCGGTTTTCTGGCAGCCTGACAAAAAAACCGTCATAAGCACGGCTGCAACCATCAACCCTCGGGCACGGCCAACCCATTCAGGGTACTGCACGGCAACTCCTCCTGTTAGACTACGGGCCTTTCAAACCCGCTGTATCCATCCCAGATAATCAGGCCAGAAGATGACAGAACCGACCCGGATTTTCCACAACCCGCGCTGCTCCAAGTCACGTCAAACACTTGAACTGCTTAACGAACGGGGAATCGAGCCGGGGATTATACGCTACCTGGAAACTCCTCCGACAGCGGAAGAGCTCGGGAATATCCTGGATATGCTGGGCTGCGAGCCCCGGGAACTCATGCGCACCAAGGAAACCGAATACAAGGAGCTGGGCCTGGATAGCACTGAGTTGTCCCGGGAACAGCTGCTCCAGGCGATGTCCGAGCATCCGAAACTGATCGAACGCCCCATCGTAATTCGTAACAACAAGGCGGCCCTGGGCAGACCACCGGAGAATGTTCTGACCATTCTGTAATGTCATCTCCGAATCCAGTTACAAGCCGCCAAGCAAGGAAACCCGTTCCATGGCAGAGCATGCACCGTACGTCCTGATTCTTTATTACAGCCGCAATGGCCAGACCGCAGAGCTGGCCGGCCAGATCGGCCGGGGCGTTGCCCGGGTATCCGGCATTGAGGCCCGCCTGCGGGCCGTGCCACCGGTATCCCCCGATACCGAAGCGAGCCTGCCGCCGGTACCTGATGAGGGAGCGCCCTATGCCACCAAGGCCGACCTTGGCGGATGCTCCGGGCTGGCCATTGGCAGCCCCACACGCTTTGGCAACATGGCGGCGCCCCTGAAGCACTTTCTCGATACCACTGGTGATCTGTGGCTGAGCGGTGCCCTGGCCGGAAAACCCGCAGGTGCGTTCACCTCGACCGGCAGTCTCCACGGGGGCCAGGAAACCACCCTGATGACCATGATGATGCCGCTGCTTCACCACGGCATGGTGTTGTGCGGTCTGCCCTACACCGAGCAGGCACTGGGCGAGACTGAATCCGGGGGAACGCCCTACGGCCCGTCCCACTGGGCCGGTACCGGAGAGCAGCTGCCCCTGAGCGAACACGAGAAGACCCTGTGCCAGGCCTTCGGCCATCGCCTGGCCACCCTGGCCCTTAAATTGTCCGACTGAACCGGAAAGCACCCATGCTCCACAACCCGAAAGCGAAACAAACTGCACGGCTCACCATTCTGCTGTACCTCGCGGTGCTGGCGACCCTCATAGCCACCACTTTTTTCCCCGCGCCGATTGAAGGGGTTTCCATCACCCTGATGCTGACAGTAAAGCTGGTCCCCCTGCTGGCCTTTGCCGTGCCGGTATTCCGGGGCCACAACCGCGGCTATATCTGGATGGCCTTCGTGGTGATCTTCTACTTCACCCAGGCGGTGGTGTCAGCCTGGCTGAGCGAGGGGGCACCGGGCCCGGTACTGTTGACGGTGCTGACGCTGCTGCTGTTCGTCGTTGCCATGATTCATCTGAAAGTGAATCGTCCACAGGCAAGCTGACTCTGGCGGGGCTGCCTGTCCTTTTTACGCCCCGGGGCGCAGACCGCACTGCTCCAGCAGGTCCTGCCAGGCCCGGGTGTGATCCGCCATTGCCCGGTCCAGCTCAAGCCAGAGGCTGCCTTCCGCGGACAGGGACAGATGCTGCAGGTACCAGTCCCGGAACTGCTCCGGCATCACCTCTTCCTGCTGTTGCGCCAGCCTGGCAAGGGGCTCAATCAACGCATCCCGGCCCCGGCGGATCTCGCCCATGTAGGGCTGGATCTCTTCGATGTACACGCTGAAGAACATGTTCTGAACAATGTCGGACTGATTGTTCGGCTTGCCATTGAGGCACAGCGGCCGCCCGTCCAGCCGCTCCTGCAACAGGCCAGTCGCGTCGTCCAGCCTGGCCGCCAGCAACCGTGCACTGTTGATCAACTGCCCCGCCCGATACTCGGCCTGCCATCGCTGATGAACGTTGCCAGCAAACTCCAGTGACACATCCAGCCTTTCATCCAGCAACCTGGCAGTGGCGGCATTCAGCTGTTGCGCATCCAGCGCCAGATCGGAAACCGGATCGCCTTCCGCGGCTACCGGGTAATAGCCCTTGGCCAGGGTGAAAAGGGTCTCCACCTCTTCCACACCCCAGGTGGCATTCCACACCGCAATGGGCAGGGACTCCCGCTTGCTCTCGATGGCTTCCCCGAGTGCTTCCTCAAGCTCCTCGTCCTCCACCTCGGGCAGACAATTCCGGGCCGCCTCGATGAAGCGCACCTCGTAACGAAGACGATTGAGGGGCTGCATGACCCGGCCCATCACTGAATTTTTCTCGCCCACCACCAACTGCAGTTCACAGCCATAGAGGGACAGGAAATCGAGCATGCCCATGTCCAGTTCCGGCATGGCCAGTACCCGGTCACGACGGCGGGGGATCTGTTCGGCGGGTTCCGGGGAAGAGAGCTCGGGTTCCGTCTCCAGAACCCGGGCGACCCGCTCCACGTATTCATCCAGCATGGGGCGGGCCTCGGAAAATGGATTACAGGCGCTCAGGACCGGAATAATCAGCAGCAGCGCCATTGAGCGGGCCCAGCGTGTTCCGGTCATGGGATCCTCCTGTGGGTCAGGCGGAGGTGTCAGCGCTTGCGCAGCAGGGTCTCCACCTCCGAGAAATCGCGGGCGACGAACCGGCCGGTGTCGGGCAGTTCGCCCTCCCGGACCAGCCAGGCAGTCTTCATGCCGGCAGCCTCTGCTGCTTCGAGTTCCGCCTCGACATCGGACAGAAACAGCACGGTTTCCGGCTCGACACCCAGCTCTTTGAGAATATTACGATAGGAATCGGCTTCTTTCTTGCCACCAATGCGGGTGTCGAAATACCCGGAGAAGAACGGCGTGAAATCACCCTCGGTGGTAAAGCCGAAAATGAGCTTCTGGGCCTTCACCGAACCGGAGGAGTAGACAAACAGACGCAGGCCCCGATCATGCCAGCGCTGCAGGTAATCGGCCGCATCCGGGTAGATATGCCCCTTCAGCTCACCCTGCTGGTAGCCCTGCTCCCAGACCATACCCTGCAGGGCTTTCAGGGAGGTTTCCTTGCGGTCTTCCCTGATCCACTGCTGGAGCACCTCGACAAGGCCCTCCACATCCTGACGATCGACGCCACTTGCTGCGGCAACCGCATCGAGCTGCTCAGCCACGGCAGGATCACCCCGGTGTTCGGTCACGAACCCGGGCAGGTGCTCGGCCGCGAACGGGAACAGCACGTCGTGCACAAACGAAATGGAGCTGGTGGTGCCCTCAATGTCCGTCAGAATAACCCGGATCATCCACCCGCCTCCGCCAGCGCTTCGTACCGGGGCAGCCGGCTGGCAATGTCCTCGCCGGTAAAGTCGGCCACCCAGCCTTCCGGATTGCTGAACAGGCGAATGCAGGTGAATTCCGGCTCAGGCCCCATGTCGAACCAGTGCCGGGTGCCGTCCGGGACGCTGATCAGGTCATTCTTCTGGCACATTACTGCGTAGACCTGGTCACCGAAATGCAGGTAGAACAGGCCCTGGCCCCGCACGAAGAAACGGACCTCGTCTTCACTGTGGGTGTGTTCATCCAGGAATTTCTGGCGGAACGCCTCTTTCTGCGGGTTATCCGGATTGAGGTTGATGACATCGGCGGTCTGGAATCCGCATTCTTCCTTCAGCCGGGCCACTTCCTCGCTGTAGGCCTCCAGGATCTGTTCCTGGGTGGCATCGGCCGGCAAGTCACGGGTCGGCCACTGTTCGAAGCGAATGCCCTGGGTGGCCAGCAGCTCGCGGATTTCCGACGGCTCTTCCGTTACGGTCCGGGCGCGCTCTGGCTGGCTTTGATCGAAGATGCTCAGGGTGGTCATGGGCGGACCCTCATGGTTTCAAGTTCACATTCAAAAAGGAATTCAAAGGCTTCCACATGGCGCAGGCAATCGGCCATGGTCTTGCCCCAGGTGTACAGGCCGTGGCCCCGGATCAGGTAGCCCGGCTGCTCAGGATGCTCCGCGAACCAGGCCTTGGTATCCCCGGCGAGCGCATCGATATTCTGGGTGTTGTCGAACACCGGAACCGTCAATACGGATTCGTGGGTCTGCACGCCGGAGAAGGCTTTCTGCAGTTCATAGCCTTCCAGTTCCAGCGCCCGGCCCGGATCCAGTAGCCGGCTCAGTACGGTGGCTTTCACAGAATGGGTGTGCAGCACCGCCCCGACCTCCGGGAAAAGTTCATAAAGCACGGTATGCAGACGGGTTTCTGCAGAGGAGCGGCAGCTGCTCTGGACGGGCTGACCGGACAGGTCCACCACCATCACATCGCCGGCCCCCAGCTGGCCTTTGTGCCGGCCGGAAACCGTGATCGCAATGTGCTCGTCGTCAATCCGCGCCGAGTAATTGCTGCTGGTGGCCGGCGACCAGCCCCGCTGGTACAGGAAGCGGCCGGCTTCGACGATGGATTCTGCCGCAACGGCGTATCGGGTGACATCAAACACGGTGTTTCTCCACGGACCAGGTGCCAGGGCGTCCCCGCCGCCCGGAGATTATCAACCCTCATTTGCCGCCATTATAGGGATGCTTGGGCGGCTCGCAAATCATGTCGTGCAGCAATCAGATCCGCCACTATGGAAATGGCAATTTCCGCCGGCGTCTTGCTGGGAATGTTGACCCCGATTGGCGCCCTGAGCCGGGCGAGCGCCGACGCATCCAGCCCCAGGTCGGCGAGTCTCGACCGACGGGCCTCGGAAGTCTTGCGAGACCCCATGGCGCCGATATAGAACGCCTGCGACTGCAGTGCCGCCAGCAAACCCATGTCATCCACCCGGGGGTCATGGGCCAGGGCCAGAACCCCGCACCATTGATCACCATAATCTTCGGCGATGAGGTCGTCCGGCAGACGTCGACTCAGGGGGATATGCGGATACTGCCAGCCGTCCGCAAAGGTATCCCGGGGCTCACACAGGGTGACGGTAAATTCGGCAGCCGAGGCAAACTCCGCCACATGGCGTGCCACCTCGCCGGCACCAATCAGCAGTAGACGACACTCCGGCTGGAGAGTGTGCACCATGGTCTGTCCGTCGAAGGTCACCCCGTTGCGGACGCTGCCGTCTGCGCCTACAAGGCGCATACCGCCACCAACCACCACTTCCCGCATAACCGGTTGCCGTTCAGTGATTGCTCGCAACAGGCTATCGATATGGGACAAATCGTCCGACGGCACCAGCGGCTCCACCAGTAACCGGATCCGTCCGCCACAGGGTAACTGGAAACGGTCCCGGTCCCCGTCGGTGATGCCGTAATCAATCAGGATAGATTCGACGGACCCCTCGGCGGCGGTTCGCTGCAGCAGATCCTCTTCCAGGCAGCCGCCGGACACCGATCCACTCCAGCGACCCGTCTCCGACACTGCCAGCCACGAGCCCACCGGCCTGGGGGACGAACCCCAGGTTTCCACGATGGTGCACAACCAGACTCGCTCGCCGGCGGCCAGCCAGCGGCGGATACTTTCCATGACGGAGGCCTGGCCGGAAATCACGTGCGCGCTCCCGCCGCCATCAGGCATCCGCCTTCAGCGGCAAGGTGCGCTGGCGCTTGCCGGTCAGCGCAAACAGGGCATTACCCAGGGCCGGAATCACCGGGGGCACACCGGGCTCACCGACGCCGGTCGGTGTCTCGGTGCTGTCCACAATCTCCACCTCGACCTCCGGCCGCTCGTACTGCCGCAGCAGCGGGTAGTCGTGGAAGTTGGATTGCTGGACTTCGCCCTGCTCCAGGGTAATTTCCCCGTATAACGCTGCCGTCAGGCCGAACAGGATGCCGCCCTCGATCTGGTCAACCACGATGGCCGGGTTGACCACCTGGCCACAATCCACGGCTGCAGCGACCTTATACACCCGGATCGACCCATCCTCGAGGCCGGCTTCCACCACCTGGGCCACGTAGGTACCGAAGCTGCGCATCAGCGCAATGCCCCGGGCCCGCCCTTCGGGCACCGGCGTATCCCAGCCGCCCAGTCGGGCTGCCCGATCCAGTACCTCCCGATGTCGGGGCTCGTTCTCCAGCAGGCGGCGACGGAATCGGTAGGCGTCCTGGCCCGCCTCGTGGGCCAGTTCGTCCATGAAGGTCTCGACGGCAAAGCCGTTATGGGAATAGCCCACCGAGCGCCACCAGGTGATGGGAACCCCGGGATCGATGTGGGTATGACGGATATCGATATTGGCCACCTGGTAGGGATATTCGATCGCTCCCTCGATGGCGGAGATGTCTTTCGGGGTGGCAATGCCTTCGGCCCACACCCCGACCTTGCCGAGGGTGTCGTAGAGGAACTTGGGCGTCCACGGGAACTGCGCAGGCCCGGCGTTGCGGACATACCAGTTCAGAATCTGCGGCCCGACGATCTGGTGATCCCAGCCACTGAGCTCGCCATTGTTCAAGCCCGCCTTCATACGGTGCAACATCGCCGGTCGGTACAGATCGTGGCGGGTATCCTCTTCCCTGGACCAGATCACCTTCACCGGCTGGTCGATGCGGAATGCGACGGCGGCCGCTTCTTCTATGTAGTCCTGGGTCAGGCGCCGGCCGAAACCGCCGCCAAGGAAGGTAGTGTTGATGGTGACCTCGTCCGGGGCCAGATCGGTCACCCGGGCAGCGGCAATCCTGCCGAGATCCGGTGCCTGGGTCGGCGCCCAGATCTCCATGTGATCCTTGCGGTACCAGGCAGTGGCGTTCATGGGCTCCAGGGTGGCGTGTGCCAGGTAAGGCTGGCTGTATTCGGCCTCTACCACCGTGTCAGCATTTGCCAGAACGCTTTCGATATCGCCTTCGCTCCGCTCTGACTCGCCGGCATCCTCGTCTGCCGCCTTGCGATAGGTCTCGAACACCTCCGGCGCGGACAGTCCCAGCGCCCCGGAAAAGTCCCACTGGACCTTAAGAGCGTCCTGGGCCTTTCGGGCACGCCAGTACCTGTCGGCGACGATAGCCACGCCCCGGTCGATTTCCATGACCTCCAGAACCCCGGGCATGGCCCGGACCTCGTCGCCATTGAACGACTGGACCTTGCCACCGTAGCGGGGTGAGCGGGTGACCACTGCGTACGCCATATCCGGTAGGCTGACGTCAATGCCGTACACGGCTTTGCCGGTGGACTTGGCCCGGGCATCCAGCCGCCGGTTCTGTTTGCCGATGTATTTCCATTCGGCCGCCGGCTTGAGCGCGACGTCCCCGCGCAGAATCTCTTTGGAGGCCAGCTCTACCAGCTGGCCGTAGCGCATGGAGTCAATGCCATTGGGGTGGATGACCCGGCCATCACTGGCCGAACACTCAGCGGCATTGACCCGCCAGACACCTGCGGCCGCACGGACCAGCATCTCCCGGGCTTCCGCACCGGCGGTCCTCAGCGGCTCCCAACTGGTAGCCAGACTGGTGCTGCCCCCGGTGAGCTGCAGCTTGTACAACGGATTTTTGTACTCGTCTGCGACCGGGGCAAAGCGCGGCTTGATGGCCTCCGGGGCTACTTCCAGTTCCTCGGCAATCAGCGTGGTAAGGCCGGTGTAGGTGCCCTGACCCATCTCCACCCGTGCCAGGGTGAAATAGATCCGGTCATCCCTGGTAATCTCCAGCCATGCATCCGGACGCCATTCGCCGGTCCCCTCCTCGTAGCCCGTGGGAAGTCCGGCGCAGCCCGGCAAAGACAGGGAAAGCACCAGGCTACCGGAGGCACCGGCACCAACTTTCAGAAAATCCCTTCGATTCACCGCCATGTCATGCCTCCCCCTGCGCCGCTTTCTCACCGGCAACCACGGATTCCACGGCGGCGATGATGCGGCTGTAGGTGCCGCAGCGACACAGATTTCCGGTCATGGCCGCAACGATCTCGTCCCGGCCAGGCGAGGGATTGGTCGACAGCAAATGGGCGGCGCTCATGATCTGCCCGGACTGGCAATAACCGCACTGGGGCACCCCGTGGTCGATCCAAGCCTGCTGTAAGGCATGCAACCGGTCACCTCGCCCCAGCCCTTCAATGGTGATCACTTCACCCTCTGCGGCCATTTCCACGGGCGTGGAGCAGGAGCGCACCGGCTGCCCGTTCAGATGCACCGTACAGGCGCCACATAGCCCTGCTCCACATCCGAACTTGGTGCCCGGCAGGCCCAGCTCGTCCCGCAATACCCATAAAAGAGGCGTATCTGCCTCGATATCCAGTGAATGAGTCTGACCATTTACTGTCAGGCGCAATGCCATTCCCTCTCTCCTGTACGGGGGCCTGTTGCAGGCCCGCTTCTGTTATTAGGGGGCAGGTCGACACCAGGTCCTTTATTTGACGACATCCTCGCCGTCCTTGTTCACCCAGATCTTGCGCTCACCGGATTCCATCTGACCGTTGGAATTCCATACTTCGCGCCCCTCCGTGGCATCCTCGACCTTGCCGTTATCATTCCAGATCACGCGATCCTTGCAGCCAGCCAGAGCCAGCACTGAGAACACAATCACAATCAACTGCTTCACCACACTTACCTCCAGTACCGGTATTTCCGGTTTAGGGACAGGATGTTTTCGGGTTTGGAAGCCTCACCGGCTTCCATGGATTTCACGATTGCGCTGCTTGTCGCGGTCACTCTTCCGTACCATGACATACACCGCCCCGGTGCCACCATGGTGTTTTTGGGCCGAATGAAACGCCAGCACATCGTCAAGTTCGGGTAGCCACTTGGCGAGATAGCTTTTCAACTGGGCAATTCCGTCAGGGTTACGCTCCCCCTTGCCGTGAAGAATGATCACGGAGCGAAGGCCGTAACGGACACAATCACCGATGAACGGGAATACTTCCCTTCGGGCCTGCTCAACAGTCATCCGGTGCAGGTCAAGGCGAGCTTCAATGGGATACTGGCCCAGGCGCAGCTTGCGAAAGACGCCATGCTGGATGCCCGGCCGTTGCCAACTCAGAATGTCGTGAGCCGTCAACGGCTCCACCATATCCGAAGTCAGCGGATTGATGTCCTTCAAGGGCTTTTCCACGGCCGCGCGCTGACGTTCCAGATGGCCCGGAGTCAGCTCCCTGGGCGTGGAGACTTCCGCCCGGTTCGGTTTGCGGATGCGCCTGACGTCCTTCATTTCTTCCAGGAAGGCCAGGCGCTCATCTTTACTGGTCATGGATCGGTTTGTATCTGGATTGATTGATATCAGAACTTTACCACCGCCCCGGTATACCATAAAGAAAGCAACCACCCACACTGCCGCCTGCGACCAAAATCGTAGGGCCCGATCCCGTGCCCTGCACTACACTCAGGCGGACAATAATAACGAGCGAACGGATCCGGACATGGCCTCGAATCAGGACAGTAACCGCCCCCAGAACACCCGCGCCATCATGAGCTTCCTGCGGGAACATGCCCCTTTCTCCAGCATGGACGATGCCCATCTGGCCCACTTTGCCGAGCATGCGACCCTGCGGTTCTTTGCCGATGGCGATGAGGTGCTCTCACCGGATGACGGTGTCGTCAAACGATTTTACGTGGTCAAACAGGGACGGATCCGTGGCGAACGCCACAATGAGAAAGAAGATCGTACCGAGACCACCTTTGAAATCAGCCGGGGCGAGTGTTTCCCATTGGCCGCGATCATTGGCGAACGCCCCACCCGCACCCTGCACCGGGCTGACGGCGACACCTTCTGCCTGAGCATCGAGCAGGATGCCTTCATTACCCTGTTTTCCGAAAGCGACCCGTTCCGGGACTTCTGCCTCAGGGGCGTCAGCAGCCTGCTTGATCAGGTGAACCAGCGTATCCAGTCCAACGCCATGGCGTCTATGGGTTCCAGCAACAGCCTGGACACTCCGCTGGAACGCTATGCCCTGCGCAATCCCATCGTCTGCTCTCCGGATCTGCCGGTGCGCAAGGCGGTGGCGCGCATGCACGAGAACAACGTCGGCAGCATCATAATTACCGACGACAACCGGCACCCGATTGGCATTTTCACCCTGCGGGATCTGCGCACCATGATCGCCGAGGAGAAAGGGCCACTGGACACCCCCGTCCGCCAGGTAATGACGCCGGACCCCTGCCGTCTGCCCGCCGACGCAGACGCCTTTGAAGCTGCCATGCTGATGGCCGAGCACCATTTCGCCCATTTGTGTGTGGTTGACGATGAGCAACGCCTGATTGGCGTGGTCTCCGAGCGCGACCTGTTCGCCCTGCAGCGGGTGGATCTGGTCAACCTGGCCCGGACCATTGGTACCGCCACCCATCTGCGCACCCTGGTGAGTTTGCGCAGCGATGTGTCGCGCCTGGTGGACGCCATGCTGGCCCACGGCGCCGATTCCGGTCAGGTGGTCAAGATCATCACCACTCTCAATGACGTGACCGTGCGCCGCGTACTGGAACTGAACCTGAAGAAAAACGACCCGGGCATTCCCTTCACCTGGCTGACTTTCGGTTCCGAGGGCCGGCAGGAACAGACCCTGCTCACCGACCAGGACAACGGCATCCTGTTCCGGACACCGGAAGGAATGACCGAGGAACAGGTCCGGGAGAAGCTGCTGCCTTTCGCCCAGACCATCAACAAGGAGCTGGCCGAGTGCGGTTTCACCCTGTGCAAGGGCAACATCATGGCCAGCAACCCGAAACTCTGCCTGAGCGACCGGGAATGGGACGACTGGTTCATCCGTTTTATCGACGCTTCCACCCCCCAGAACCTGGTGTACTCATCAATCTTCCTGGACATGCGGGCGGTGTTCGGCCCGACCGAACCCTTGCATGAACTCCTGGAAAAGGTCCTGGCGCGAATCCGCAAAAACGCCCTGTTCCAGAAGATGCTGGCCGGCAACGCACTGCAGCGCAAACCGCCGCTGACGATGTTCCGCAACTTCCGTTACCTGAACGAGGAGAAGAAACACGCCCTGGACCTCAAACGTCAGGGCCTGGCGCCGTTTGTGGAAGCGGTACGCGTATTCGCCCTGGCCAACGGCGTGGAAACCGCCAACACGCTGGAACGGATGGAAGAGCTGGCCAAAAGAGGAGTCTTCGACCCCAAGGATGCCAATGCCTGGAAAGAAGCCTACAGCCTTATCCAGGCGATTCGCATGCGCGCTCACCAGGAAATGCTGGATCGTGGTGAGGAGCTGACTAACTACATTGATCCGGATGACCTGAACCCGCTGGACCGGCGGATCCTGCGCGAATCCTTCCGCCAGGCCCAGCGACTCCAGCAGAAGCTGGAAGTCACCTATCAACTCTGAGAGCCGGACAGGATGCTGGACTACATCAAACAATGGCTGGAACGGCGTCGGGCCGGCCAGATCGGAGCGCACGAACAGGACAACCTCCCGGCACCCAAAAGTGCGGGCGACCAGCTGTTATCTGACAGCCGACTGATCGTGCTCGACCTTGAAACCACCGGCCTCAACGCTGCCAAGGACGAGGTGATCGCTATTGGCGCAGTGGCCATCAGTGGCGGCGTGATCCACCTGGAAGACCAGTTCGACCTGATTCTCAGGCGACCCGAACTGGATATCAGCGAAACGGTACTGATCCATGGCATCGGGCCGGAAGCCCTGACCCAGGGCCACGAAACCGAGGATGCCCTGCTGTACCTGCTCGACTGGATGAACGGCGACCCGGTACTCGCCTACCATTCTGCTTTCGACCAGAAATTCCTGGAAAAGACACTCAGGGTGGAGCTGGGCTACACCCAGCAGCATCTGTGGATCGATGTGGCCGACCTGTTACCGGCATTTTTCCCCGACGCCAAAACCGGCGGCAAGCGCCTGGACAACTGGGCCGATTTCTTCGGGCTCGAAGTCAGCGAACGCCATCACGCGGCAGCCGATGCGCTTGCTACGGCCGAACTCACCCTGGTGGCTCTGAACAAAGCCGGGAAAGAAGATGTAAAAACCCTGAAAGAATTGAATGACAAGCTTCGATACCATCGGAGATTACAAAACATGCACCGCTTTTGAGGGAGGGCAAAACCGCTTCACAAAATTGACCGATCCCAAGGCAAATTACTGAGAATTAGACCTTTTGCCAATATCTATATGTTGGTTGACCAGTAAAGTCATTAGGGACAACAGTCGGAGAAGTACTTATATGAATAATAAATTCTCTAACCGAAATACCTCACCAAAAATCCATCCAACCTCCACAACAACAACACAGGAGTGAATCCTATGTCAGGTCATAGCTACGACGCTGAAAACTACTGGAAGGCGAACCTACGCCTGATATTCGGGAGCCTGATTGTCTGGGCCCTGGTATCTTATGGCTGCGCCATCCTGCTTCGTCCGATGCTGGCGGGCATTCCCGTTGGCGGAACCGACCTGGGCTTCTGGTTCGCCCAGCAGGGCTCCATCCTTACCTTTATCGCTCTGATCTTCCACTACGCGTGGCGCATGAACAAGATCGACGAAAAATTCGGCGTACACGAGGAGTAAGGACGAATGAGCCAATTTGCAATCAACATCATTTTCGTAGGGGGCTCCTTCCTCCTCTATATCCTGATTGCTATCTGGGCGAAAGCCGGTAGCACCAAGGACTTCTACGTTGCCGGCGGCGGCGTTCACCCGGTCACCAACGGTATGGCGATCGGTGCAGACTGGATGTCAGCGGCATCCTTTATCTCTATGGCGGGTCTGATTGCCGCCGGTGGTTACGCCAACTCCACCTTCCTCATGGGCTGGACCGGCGGTTACGTACTTCTGGCCATGCTTCTGGCTCCGTACCTGCGGAAGTTCGGCAAGTTCACCGTGCCGGAGTTCATCGGCGACCGTTTCTACAGCAAGAACGCCCGTCTGGTGGCGGTTATCTGCCTGATCGTGGCTTCTGTGACCTACGTAATCGGTCAGATGGCCGGTGCCGGTGTTGCCTTCTCCCGCTTCCTGGAAGTTGACGCGACCCTGGGTCTGATCATCGCCGCGGTTGTGGTATTCATGTACGCCGTTATGGGTGGCATGAAGGGCATCACCTACACCCAGGTTGCCCAGTACTGCGTACTGATCATCGCCTATACCATCCCGGCGGTGTTCATCTCCCTGCAGCTGACCGGCAACGCGCTGCCGCCGCTGGGTCTGTTCTCGACCCACACTGACTCCGGCCTGCCGATTCTGGAGAAACTGAACCAGGTCATCACCGACCTCGGCTTCAACTCCTACACTGCCGACATCGACAACAAGCTGAACATGGTTCTGTTCACCCTGTCCCTGATGATCGGTACTGCTGGTCTGCCGCACGTTATCATCCGGTTCTTCACCGTACCCAAGGTTGCTGACGCGCGCTGGTCAGCCGGCTGGGCCCTGGTCTTCATCGCCCTGCTGTACCTGACTGCTCCGGCCGTTGCTTCCATGGCTCGTCTGAACCTGATGACCACCATCTACCCGGATGGCACTGACGCGGCTCCGATCCTGTACGAAGAGCGTCCGAACTGGGTCAAGGAGTGGGAAGTTACCGGTCTTATCCAGTTCGAGGACAAGAACAACGACGGCCGTATCCAGCACTACAATGCCAGCGAGTCCTTCCAGTCGGAAGCAGAAGCGCGTGGCTGGGCTGGCAACGAGCTGACCGTTAACCGGGACATCCTGGTACTGGCCAACCCGGAAATCGCCAACCTGCCTGGCTGGGTAATCGGTCTGATTGCCGCCGGTGGTCTGGCAGCGGCACTGTCCACAGCGGCGGGTCTGTTGCTGGCGATATCCTCCGCGGTGAGTCACGACCTGATCAAGGGTTCCATTAACCCGAACATCACAGAGAAAGGCGAACTGCTGGCAGCCCGGATCTCCATGGCTGTGGCAATCGTGGTGGCCACCTGGCTTGGTGCCAACCCACCGGGCTTCGCGGCACAGGTAGTAGCTCTGGCGTTCGGTATCGCCGCAGCCTCCCTGTTCCCGGCGCTGATGATGGGTATCTTCTCCAAGCGTGTAAACAACGTTGGCGCGATCTCTGGCATGCTGTGCGGTCTGGCCTTCACCCTGGTATACATCTTCGTGTACAAGGGCTGGCTGTTCATCCCGGGCACCAACAACCTGCCGGATACCCCTGAGAACTGGGTACTGGGCATCTCCCCGCTGTCCATCGGTGCGGTTGGTGCAATCGTCAACTTTGCGGTAGCCTTCGTTGTATCCAACGCAACTGAAGAACCGCCCGTTGAGATTCAGGAGCTGGTTGAAAGCGTCCGTTACCCGCGCGGTGCCGGTCAGGCTCAAGACCACTAAGCAACAACTCAACCTGATTCATTCGAAGAATTGACAGGTTGAACCTGGACGGGCTTCCTCATCGAGGGAGCCCGTTCTTTTTTGAGGAAGTAGATTTATGTTCTGGACCTTTATCGCCACAGTCTTTTGCGGCCTCGGCGCGGCCGGTATTGCCCTGGGTATTCGCGCCCTAACCCGCAACAAGGCTCCCCGCTGGCTCATCCCGGTATTTGCCGGCGCCGGCATGCTCGGCTATCTCATCTATGGCGAGTACACCTGGTACGACCACAAGCAGACCCTGCTGCCTGAAGAGGCGGTGGTTGTCGGCACCGAAAGCGACGGCATTCTCTGGCGCCCGTGGACGTTCGTCTTCCCCTACGTCACCGCATTCTCGACCGTGGATGTGGAAAGCATCAGCCGCGATACCGACAATCCAGACATCGTGCGCTTTACCCTGTACCGTTTCGAGCAAAAGATGACCGATGCAGTCTCCCATCGGGTGCACATCATCAACTGCGAAAGCCGTGAGCTGGTTCCGCTGGGCGCTGACGGAAAGCCCCGGGTGGATAATATGAAAGTCCTCGAATCCGGTGACCCGCTGTTTCAGACCGTCTGCGACAACTGACCGGAGGTCCGAAACCTAGACTCCAAGCTGTTTTAACGAGAAGAGCGTTTCATGATTAGCGCCTGGCTACTGGTATTAATCTCGATTACCTACATTTCCATCCTGTTTGTCATCGCCTGGGCCGGTGACAAGCATCCGGGACTGTACCGGAAACGCCTGGCGCGAACGCACATCTACGCCCTTTCCCTCGCCGTCTACTTCACCTCCTGGACCTTCTACGGTGCCGTCGGCCGTGCCACCCAGGAGGGGCTGGGTTTCCTGCCGATCTATCTCGGCCCCCTGCTGGTGTTCATCTTCGGAGCTCCATTGCTCCGGCGCATCATTTACATCAGTAAACGCAACAACAGTACCTCGATCGCCGACTTCATTGCCTCCCGGTACGGCAAATCCCAGCTTCTGGCGGCGATGATCGCCACCTTTGCGCTAATCGGCAGCGTGCCGTATATCGCCCTGCAGCTGAAAGCAATCGCCATGGGCTTCAACGTGCTCTCCGAAAGCGGCACCGGCTACCGGGAGCTCAGCTCCGCCGCCTGGAACGACTCGGCCTGGTACATCACTCTGGCCCTGGCAGTGTTCACCGTGCTATTTGGTACGCGGCATCTGGAATCCACCGAGCACCATCGGGGCATGATCCAGGCGGTCGCTTTCGAATCCCTGATCAAACTGATCGCCTTTGTTGCCGTCGGTTTGTTCGTCGGTTTTGGCCTGTACAACGGGTTCGGCGACCTGTTTGACCAGGTCCGGGCGGCGGATCTTGCCGGTGCCCTGACCACGGACGGACTGGAGGCGCCGGCCTTCATTACCCAGACCCTGGTAGCAATGCTGGCGATCATCTGTCTGCCCCGGCAATTCCACGTGATGGTGGTGGAAAATACCGATCACCGGGACTTTGAAGTGGCACGCTGGGCGATGCCGATCTACCTGGTCGTTGCCAGTGCTTTCGTCCTGCCCATCGCCGCCGCCGGCCTGCTGTCACCAGACCCGATCATGGGTAACCCGGACATCCTCATCCTCCAGTTGCCCATCTTTGCCGGCGAAGAGTGGCTGGCGATACTGGTGTTCCTCGGCGGTGGTTCAGCGGCGGCGGCGATGGTGATTGTCTGCTCGGTCGCCATCGCCACCATGGTCAGTAACGAGATCATCATGCCGGCGCTGCTGAAGTTCTTCCGCCCCGGCATGAATCGGCGCACGGACCTCAGCTATCTGCTGCTCAGCATTCGCCGGGTCGCCATCTTCGTGGTTCTGCTGACCGCCTACGGCTTTTACCGGATGGCCGGCGAAGACTACAGCCTGACTGCCTTCGGCTTGCTGTCCTTCGCTGCAGCGGCCCAGTTCGGCCCGGCACTGGTAGGCGGCATTATCTGGCGCCGGGGCAATTACATGGGGGCTGTATGGGGCCTGGCCCTGGGCTTCCTGATGTGGTGCTATACCCTGCTGCTCCCGGCCCTGGCGACCACAGGCTGGATTGCGGACAGCCTCATCAACCATGGTCTCTGGGGTCTGGGCTGGACCCGTCCCACGGCCCTGTTCGGCTCTGACCTTGACCAGACCAGCCATGGCATCATCTGGAGTCTCGGGATCAACACCGTGACCTATATCGTTCTGTCCATGCTGACCCGTCAGCGTGTGCGCGAGAAGATCCAGATCGCCTCGTTCTTTCATGATCCCCAGCCAAAGGCGGAGACAGCCCACCACCAGAGCTGGCAGGGGGAGATCCTGATCTCCGACCTGCAGGCGCTGACCGACCGTTTCATGGGCGAGGAGCGCTCCGAGACCATCTTCCGGAACTACGAACGGCGTAACGCGATTCGTCTGCATCCACACCGGCCCGCCTCCACGCACTTGATGAAATACATCGAGCGGCAACTGGCTTCGGTCATTGGTGCTTCCACCGCCCGTGTGGTGCTGGAATCCACCCTCACCGGCCGGGACATGCAGATCGAGGATGTGGTCAGTATTGTCGATGAAGCGTCCCAGGCGATGACCTTCAGCCGGGAGCTCCTGCAATCGGCCATCGAGAACATAAGTCTCGGGGTCTCGGTGGTAAATCACCAGCAGCAACTGGTGGTCTGGAATCACCGCTACCTTGAGCTGTTCAATTACCCCAAAGGCTTCGTTCGGGTAGGCCGACCGGTGGAAGATTTGATGCGTTACAACCTCACCAACGCCAATCATTCCGCCCGACGTATCGATGAGATCATTGCCGACCGCTGCAACAGCATGCGCGAGGGCAAGCCGATGTCCTACGAACGCCAACGCCCCGATGGAACGGTGCTCCGGATCGACGGCAGCCCCATCCCCGGTGGCGGCTACGTGACAACCTTCCAGGACATCACTGCAATGCGCCGGACCGAACAGGCGCTGAAAGAGACCAACATCTACCTGGAACAACGGGTCAAGGAACGCACCCAGGAGTTGCAGGTCATCAACGAGCAGATGCTCAAAGCCAAATCCGTGGCCGAGCAGGCCAACCAGAGCAAGACCCGGTTCCTGGCCTCCGCGAGCCACGACCTGCTGCAACCATTGAATGCCGCCCGACTCTTTACCTCTGCTGTTGCCGGCAAGGCCAATGATGAAGAAACCAGGGAACTGGTAGAGCATATCGACAGCTCCCTGGGCGCTGCCGAAGAAATCATCAGTACTCTGCTTGATATCTCAAAGCTCGACGCCGGGGCCCTGGAGCCGGATATCGGAGTTTTCCCGGTCAATGAGCTGTTACGGCACCTGGCGACCGACTTCACCGCAATTGCCAAGGAACAGGGCCTGGAACTCCACGTGGTGCCCAGTACCGCCTGGGTCAGATCGGATTCAAAACTGCTGCGCCGGGTGGTGCAAAACTTCCTGTCAAATGCTATCCGCTATACACCAAGTGGCAAGATACTCATGGGGTGCCGGCGCCTGAAGGGCTATATCCGGATCGAAGTCTGGGATACCGGTCCCGGCATTCCTGAAGACCAGCTGGCCCATATCTTCGAGGAGTTCCGCCGGTTCCAGCACGGGCGGGACAAGAAGGGCCTTGGCCTGGGACTGGCAATTGTCGACCGGATCAGTGGCATGCTCAACCACCCGGTAAGCGTCCATTCCATCCAGGGGCGCGGCAGCGTGTTCGGAATCACGGTGCCTTCGGCCGCTCCCGAGCAGACCGAAACAAGCAGCAAGCCTGCGTCCAGTCCAAGGCGGGTTTCAAGCCTGGGGGGGCTCCAGGTACTGTGCATCGACAATGATCCGGCAATCCTGCAGGGCATGGCCGCCCTTCTGGGCAACTGGCAGTGTGACGTAACTTCGGCGGAAAGCCTTGAGGATGCGCTGGAGAAGCTCGATGGCCAGCAGCCGGATATCATTCTTGCCGATTACCAGCTGGATGATAACCGCAACGGTCTGGATGCAATGGATAGCCTGAGAGCGGCTATAAGCGAGGCCATTCCCGGGATACTGATTACCGGGTATATGGCGCCTGAAGTGCGGGAGGATGCCATCGAGAGGGGTTACCAGATCCTCTACAAACCGGTGAAGCCTGCTGCATTGAGGGCGATGGTTAACAAGCAGTTGAAACAGAAGCGAGGGTGATTGGCTACGCCCCTCTCAGCTTGTTTCTACCATGAATAATGGTGGCGTTCGATCGCTTCTTGCATGAGGTGCCTGGCCTTGTTGATTTAACGGTTCCAGCGTTCAGCAATGGGACGTATCTGGGCACTGCCCCTCAGCCCGCTCCCACTGAATGGTCGCATGCTGGATACCAAAGTGCTGGTTCAGCATTTCAGCGGCATCACTGATTACCTGGTCGTCATTCTCAGGGTCTGGTTTCACCAGATGAACAGTGAGCGCGTTTTCGGTGGTACTCAGGGCCCAGATGTGGAGGTGATGGGCCGATTTTACTCCCGGCAAACCTTCAAGGCGCTCACGAACAGCCGAAGGATCAATCCCTTTGGGAACAGCATCTACCGCCAGGTTTATGGAGTCCTTCAGTAACTGCCAGGTGCCCACAAAGATCACAACGGCAATAACGAGACTCACGATCGGATCAATCCAGGTCATGTTGGTGAACATCAGTATCGTGCCGGAGATCACGACGCCTACCGACACTGCGGTATCAGCGGCCATGTGCAAAAAAGCGCCCCGGATATTGATGTCTCCTTTCTGCCCCTTGAGAAAAAGCATCATGGTGGCACCGTTGATCAATACGCCAATACCAGCCACGATTACTATGGTCAGCCCGGCGACATCGGCAGAATCTGTCAGGCGCTGAATGGCCTCCCAGGTGATACCACCGACAGCCGCGATCAGAATCAGAGCATTAAACAGGGCCGCCAGAATGGTGGTTTTCTTCAGGCCATAGGTTTTGGAGTAGGTTGCCGCTTTACTGGCCAGCCAGCTGGCTGCCCAGGCCATGATTAACCCCATTACATCGCTGAGGTTGTGGCCGGCATCGGCAAGCAGTGCCAGAGAGCCGGATATGACCCCGTACACCGCTTCGATGACGACAAACAGGATGTTGAGAAACACAGCGATCGCAAAGGAGCGGTTATGGGTGTCGAAATGATGGCTATGGTCGTGACCGTGATCGTGCATTCTTGCCTCTATCAATGATCATCAACGATGTTGGCGCAGTTATGAACCCTGTAGCAACTACAGGGTCAAGTGGCTGCAGTTGACCTACTTTGCTCGGGCCTGCCGGCCTTCGGCCCTACGGGCCCATCGTCGCGTTGCTCCGACGTCCTGCGCTCGCCTTTGACTCGCTTGTCACACGGGAATATGGGAATAGTATTCGGGCAGGCAGTGCTTCGCACTGCAGACAATAAAAAACCCCAACACCTTGCGGTGCTGGGGTTTTGGTATTAGGAGCCTGACGATGACCTACATTGCTCAGGCCGTTGGCCTTCGGCCCTTCGGGCCCGCCGTCGCTGCGCTCCCGCGTCCTGCGGCGTGCGAAGCACGCCTTGTCACATGGGGGCTGTTGTAGTGCACAGCAGGGCCTCGATCCAAAATAAAAAAGCCCCGGCAGCAATAGCTGTCGGGGCTGTTTTATTTAGGAGCCTGACGATGACCTACTCTCACATGGGCAACGCCACACTACCATCGGCGCAGGTCTGTTTCACTTCTGAGTTCGGGATGGGATCAGGT
>NZ_QNRO01000005.1 GCF_003315345.1 Marinobacter pelagius | reverse complement strand
CGAACCGTCGATGGCCGCAACGCCATCATCACCGACAGCTACGCCACGCCAGCCAATCTGCATGACAGCCGTCCCTATCTCGATCGACTGGATCGGCAATGTGAGCGCTTTGGCTTCGACGTCTGGGGCGTCGGACTGGATGCGGGTTACTACACCGCCGGTATCTGTAAGGGCCTGGAAGACCGGGGTATCTACGGGGTCATGGGCTATCGGCGACCGAATAAACCCAAGGGTTATCTCCCTAAACGGGCCTTCACTTACGACCCCGAGACCAACAGCTATCGCTGTCCGCAAGGCCAGAAACTGATCTACGCCACCACCAATCGCCAAGGCTACCGGGAGTACAAGTCTAACCCGACCCACTGCCAAGACTGCCCGCTGCTGAGTCAATGCACACGCAGCGCCAACCACGTCAAAGTGCTGACCCGGCATGTCTGGCAAGACAGCAAGGATCGAACAGACAGTTACCGGCTAACCCCATGGGGCAAAGCGCTCTACAAACGACGACAGGAAACGGTGGAGCGATCGTTCGCCGATGCTAAACAGCTCCATGGTCACCGCTACGCTCGCTTACGAGGGCTCTCCAAGGTGCGTGAGCAATGCCTATTGGCCGCCGCAGCCCAGAATATGAAGAAGATCGCGCAGATCCTGGCGCGTCTTTTACGGCTCAAATCCCTTGGTATGCCTGGGTTACAGAGGCGAATCCGAAAATGGGCCCGGAAACTGGCTTTGCTGAAGTATTGGCAATCCGGTCAGGAGTATTGGGCTAACTCCATCGCCAACTAAATTTAAAGCGCCTAAACGCAACGAACCCCGGAAAAACCGGGGTTCGTCAGCACTCTGGGCCACGCCTTCGGGCGTGGCTTTTTTGTGCCTGCTTTTCGTCTCCCTCCGCTGCGTGGGGTACAATTGCATGCTTTGATTCGCGCCGGCACTGCCGGCTACTGACGGAGGCTGAATGTCCGCGGACGATTACGCTTTTCGTTTCGGGGGAATCGAGCGGCTCTATGGCCGCCGTGCCCTGGACGCATTCCGGAATGCCCACATTGCCATCGTCGGCCTCGGCGGAGTCGGTTCGTGGGCGGCCGAAGCGCTGGCCCGCAGCGGGATCGGCACCCTGACGCTGATCGATATGGACGACATCTGCGTGTCCAACACCAACCGGCAGCTGCATGCGCTGGAGGGACAGTACGGTCGAACCAAGACTGACGCCATGGCTGATCGACTCAAAACCATCAACCCCCATGCCGAGGTACGGGTTCATTTTGGCTTCCTGACCCCGAAGAATGCCGCCGAGCTGATTACCCCAGAGATGACCGGGGTGGTGGATGCCATCGACAGCGTCAAGGCCAAGGCTGCCCTGATCGCCCATTGCCAGCGACGCAAGATTCCACTGGTCTGCGCCGGCGGCGCCGGTGGTCAGATGGATCCCACACAGATCCAGGTGGCGGACCTTGCCAAAACCACCCAGGACCCTTTGCTCGCGAAAGTCCGCAACCTGTTGCGTCGGGAATATGGATTTTCCAGAAATCCGAAGCGGCGGTTTGGTATCGAGGCCGTATACTCACTGGAACAGCTCACGTATCCTGCCGGAGACGGGGAAGTGTGCCATCAGAAACCGGCCGGCAATGGCCCGGTACGGCTGGACTGCGCCTCAGGATTCGGCGCCGCCAGCCCGGTCACCGCCAGTTTCGGATTTATTGCGGCATCGCGCCTGCTTAACCGTATTGCCAGGCGCGCCAACCAGTAATTCAAAGGACCTGAAAGCCTATGCCTCTCAGCACTGTCATGCTTCTCGCCAGCATTGGCGTCCTGTCCCTGTTCTGCCAGTGGCTGGCCTGGCGGGTACGAATGCCCGCCATCCTGTTTCTCCTGGCGGGCGGCATCGCCGCAGGTCCTCTCTTCGGCTTCCTGGTACCAGAGCAGGTCTTTGGCGACCTTCTGTTCCCGGTAATCTCGCTGGCGGTGGCCATCATCCTGTTCGAGGGCAGCCTGACCCTGCGTTACGAGGAGATTCGCGGCCACGGCAAGATGGTGCGCAACCTGGTACCAGTGGGCTCCATTATCACCTGTCTCATCGGCACCCTGGTCGCCCGCTGGGCCCTGGACGTGTCCTGGGAAGTCGCCCTGCTGTTCGGCGCAATTTCAATCGTTACCGGCCCCACCGTGATTGCGCCCCTGTTGAGGTCGGTGCGGCCGAAGTCCACGCTGGCCAATATCCTGCGTTGGGAGGGCATTATCATCGATCCGGTGGGCGCCCTGCTCGCAGTGCTGGTATTCGAGGGCATCGTCTCCTGGGGCCAGGGCAACGTTTTCAGCCATTCCCTCTACATCTTCGGCAAAACCCTGCTGGTGGGTTTCCTGATCGGGGCGGCCGCCGGCTATCTCAACGGCCTAGTGCTGCGCAAGCACTGGATTCCCCAGTACCTGCACAATGCCGGCACCCTGACCTTCATGCTCGGGGTCTACGCCATTTCCAACGAACTGGCCCACGAATCCGGCCTGCTCACAGTTACCATCATGGGTATCTGGATGGCCAACATGAAGCGGGTACCGATCGATAGCATTCTCGAGTTCAAGGAATCCCTCAGTGTCCTGCTGATCTCCGCCCTGTTCATCATCCTGGCCGCCCGGGTCGAGTTTGCCGCCATCGCGGAGCTTGGCTGGGCCCTGGTGGTGGTTCTGGCCGCCCTGATGCTGGTGGCCCGCCCCCTGAGCATCTTCCTGTCCGCCATCGGCACCGAACTCAACCTCAGGGAAAAACTGTTCCTGAGCTGGATTGCGCCCCGGGGCATCGTGGCGGCCGCGGTCTCGGCGCTGTTCGCCTTCCAGTTGCAGAAACTCGGCTATGACAGCGCCGGCACGCTGGTGCCCCTGGTGTTCATGCTGATCATTGCCACGGTCACCCTTCAGAGTCTGACGGCGCGCCCTGTGGCACGACTGCTGAAGGTTGCGGAACCGGCCGAATTCGGCTTCCTGATCCTGGGTGCCAACAATGTCGCCCGAATGATTGCCCATGCACTGAAGAAGCATGAAGTGCCGGTCACCCTGGCCGACACCAACTGGGAGAATGTGCGCCAGGCCCGGATGGATAACCTGCAGGTCTACTTCGGCAACCCTGTATCCGAGCACGCCTCGACCCACCTGGATCTGACCGGCATCGGCAAGCTGCTGGTCATCTCACCGTACAAGCACATGAATTCACTGGCCACGTACCATTTCCTCGACTGGTTCGGGAAGAACTGCGTGTTCAGCCTGGCCGAGGGAGACCAGGACCAGAAGGCCCGCCACCAGACAGCGGAGAAGATCCAGATGACCCGGGGCCTGTTTGATGGTGTGAGCTACGCCAAGCTGGCCAGCCTGGCCAGCCAGGGCTATACCGTGCGGACCACCCAACTGAGCGAGGAGTTCAGCTACGAGGATTTCCTGGAGAAA
The DNA here is from genome assembly GCF_003315345.1 of Marinobacter pelagius. Taxonomy (GTDB): domain Bacteria; phylum Pseudomonadota; class Gammaproteobacteria; order Pseudomonadales; family Oleiphilaceae; genus Marinobacter; species Marinobacter pelagius_A. The sequence continues at coordinate 203,793 of NZ_QNRO01000005.1, read as the reverse complement.
TACCAGCGCCAGGCCCTGGTGCTGTTCGTGTTCGACAGCAAGGGATACATCTCGCCGGTCTGCAAGATGGAAGACCTGAAACCGGAAGAAGACTGGGTGCTGATAAGCCTGGTACCGCCGCAGCCGCAGAAGGACCGCAAGGAGAAAAACAACGGCGGGAAAGCCGCAAAAACGGCGGCCGAAGAAACCGGGGGCGAGGAAGAAAAGGACTGAGGGCCGGAGCTCTCAAGCGGTGGTAGAGAGCCCTCAGCGCCGGTAGAGAGCCCTCAAGCGGTGGTAGAGAGCCCTCAGCGGCAGTCCAGCACCAGCTTGCCGCGGACGTGCCCACCTTCAAGCGCTTCGTGGGCTTCCCGTACCTGGTCCAGAGTAAATCGGCCGTCCACGTGCACCCGCACATCGCCGTCCTCGATCAACTCGGCAATCTCCTCCAGGTGGAAGACATCCGGGCGTACGGTCATCCCGTGCGCCCGCAGCCCCATCTCTTCGGCGATGCTGATAATCTCGTCCGCGGTTACCGTGGGAATGGTCACCAGTACACCGTTTTCACCTAAAGTGTGCAGTGAACGCTTGCCCACATCGCCGCCCATCAGGTCCAGCACCATGTCCAGGCCGTAGCATTCGTCGGCGAAGTCGGTGGTGTGGTAATCGATCACTTCGTGCACCCCGAGTTCCGCCAGAAAATCGCGGTTTCGCGCCGAGGCCGTGGCAATGACATGGGCGCCCCGCTCCAGGGCAAACTGCACCGCGAAATGACCAACACCACCGGCACCGGCGTGGATCAGGATCTTCTGCCCGGACTCCAGCTTGCCCATCTCGAACAACCCCTGCCAGGCGGTCAGTGCCGCAAGGGGGATACCTCCGGCCGTCACCAGATCCAGTTCCTCTGGCACGATCGCCAGCTCATCCGCTGCGGCCAGGGCAAACTCGGCGTAGCCTCCACCGGCGGCCGGGAACCCCACCATGCCCATCACGCGGTCACCCGGCGCCAGGGTCGTCACTCCGTCGCCCACAGCAACCACCTCACCGGCGACATCATAGCCTGGCGTCCAGGGCAGCGAGTTCTCGATCTGGCGCGCCGCAAAACCCAGCCCTTTGCGGGTCTTCCAGTCGATGGGGTTCAGGCCGGCGCCATGAACCCGCACCAGTACCTGGCCATCTTCAGGCTGTGGCACCGGGCTTTCGATCACCTGCAGGACATCCCGTTCACCAAAACGGTCATAGACCACGTGGCGCATGGAAGTATCGATGTTGTGTTCATTGGTGGATTCCATGGGTCTCTCCAGACTTCGGTGGTAATGATCGGAGCTAACTGAGACAGACGCTTTCAGACTAGCAGAAAACCGGCTCCGGGGAAGCTCACTCCGGGGCCAGGCCCTTGCCGACCCTGACCGAGGCCGCTGACAGGATCTCGGCAAACTCCTTCGGTGCGCGGGACGGTCGCTGGGTTTTCATGTTGACGCAGGCATGGGTGGAGACCGCCCGCACCAGGGTTTTGCCATCCGCCGGGCGCACCAGCTGGAACTGGCGGGAGGAGCGGAAGCGCCCGTCAAACCCGGTCAGCCAGGTACCCAGAATAAGCCGATCCCCGGCGTTGGCGGAGGCCAGGTAGTCGATCTCGGTACGGGTGATGGCCATGGCCTTGCCGGTGGCCTCATGCAACTCCCAGGTCATGCCCAGGCTCTCGATGTGGGCCCAGCTGACGTCTTCCAGCCAGCGGACATAAACCACGTTGTTGGCGTGCCCGAGGCGATCGGTGTCCTTCTCGCGCACGGTAATTTCGAGGGTGAAGGGATCCGGCAGGTCCCAGTCAATGTTCTGTTCGGCGGTCATTCGTCAGTGTCTCCGAGCCCCGGAATGGCGTGCAACGGTAGCCGCCCGATACGGTCGTTGTGAAGTGAACCAAAGTATAGAACCCCGTCGTGGGGATTCACCGAGGTGATTTCCTGCAAGTGAGTGCCGCGGGTATCGTGCAGACTGGTAATGGGCTTGCCGTCCCGGTCGAAGGCCACCACCAGGCCATATTCCTGGGGTGCCGGTTTCAGGCTGTCCGGCAGCTTGGCAACCAGGTCCTTGAGCCAGGGGGAGCGGTGCAAGGTATCGACCTGGGCGTTGCGCAGTGTGGGGAATGCCACCCAGTAACGGCCCTCTTCATCCACCGCCAGGTTATCGGGAAACCCGGGCAGGTTGTCGGCAAAGACTTCGGCCCGGCCGGCCCGGGGGCCTTGCAGCCAGTAACGCAGGATCCGGTATTTCCAGGTCTCGTTGACCAGAATAAAGTCTCCGTCCGGCGAAACGGCGACACCGTTGGCGAAGTGCAGGTTACCCAGCAGGACTTCGGCCCGACCGGTGCGGGGTGAATAACGCAGCAGACGACCGTGGGGACGCATTTCCAGCAGGTCTAGCCGGTAGTCCGGCTGATGGAAGCGTGAGCTGGCATCGGTGAAATAGATGGTGCCATCCGGGCCGATGTCCACATCGTCGGTAAACCGGAACGGTGTGCCCCCGGCCTCCCGGGCCAGCACGGTCACGGTCTTGTCCGGGGCAATGGACAGCAGCCCTTGCCAGGCGTCCGCAACGATCAGGTTGCCCTCGCGGTCAAACACCATCCCCAGTGGCCGGCCTCCGGTCTCAAGCCACTTTTCAACGCGACCGTCAGGGAAGACCCGGACGATGAAACCGTCCTGAGTACCGCTGTAGAGAACGCCGTCCGGCCCGACCGTGGTGTCTTCCGGCCCATAGACCTGGCCCCGGGCCAGCAGGTCCGCCAGGCGAAGCCGTTCGTTGGGTGCCAGGATCCCGGTCAGCGGTGGTGGCGAAGGCGGCTCCCAGGCCTTGCTGTCAATGGGCGACGGCGTCAGTAGAAAACTGCCGAGCAAAAGAAACACCACCAGCAACCCGATCAACAACCACTTCATAGAGTGCGTCCGCCCGTTGTTATTTTCCGATTTCCCCGCCAGGACAATGGCCTAACCATAGCAGACGGGGGCCAGACCATGAAAACGACCCGCGCCAGACGGCTCCGGAATCAGGTTTCGCTCTCGAGGAAACGGCGGCAAAGGGCAGCAAAGGTATCGGCTTTCTCGGCATGCAGCCAGTGGCCGGTGTCCTGGATGATGCGCAGCTCGGCCGACGGAAACAGCCGCATGATCTGGTCCCGGTGTTTTTCCTGGATATAGGCGGATTCTGCGCCCTTGAGGAACAGGACTGGACCGTTGAAGGGGCCGTCACCCTCGGGGGCTTTGGCCAGATTTTCATAGCAGTCATCGATCACCGGCAGGTTCAGCCGCCACCGGAACATGGGGACGTCAGCGGTCTGTTCTTCGCTGGGCACCCGCTCCAGGTTCTTCAGCAGGAACTGCCGGACGCCGGGGGTCTCGACAAATTCCGCCAGCAGCTTGTCGGCATCCTGGCGGGAGCGCACGGCGGTCAGATCCAGACTTCTCAGCCCCTCGAGAATGGCATCGTGACGGGGTTTGTAACTGACCGGCGCGATATCCGCCACGATCACCTTGTCCACTCGCTCCGGCGCCATCAGGGCCACCTGCATGGCCACCTTGCCTCCCATGGAATGCCCCAGGAGTGAGGCCTTGTCCAGACCCTGGGCATCCATGTAGGCAAGTACATCCTCCGCCATGGAGGGGTAGTCCATGGTATCGGTATGCGGAGAGCTGCCGTGGTTGCGCTCGTCCAGGGCGTGAATCTGCCATTCATCCTGCAGCCGGCGCGCAATCCCCCCGAGGTTTTCCAGTGACCCGAACAGGCCATGCAACAAGATCAGGGGTTTGCCTTCGCCGGTAATTCGATGATTCAGCTCGACACTCATGGACAGACAGCCTCCGCATTGGACAGGATTGTTCTCGGAGCGGATACATTACCATTGCCAGCCCAGCGAGCAAGGCAGGAGATTGTCGGGACGAAAAAAAGCCGGGGGTTACCCGGCTTAAGGTCATAGGCTGAACGCCTGTCTGATCAGCAGTAGAAAATGCTGTCCAGATATTCCGCGAGAGCAATCACGTTCTTGCGTTCCTGCTCGCTATGGGGCACAAAGATTTCCTGTTCCATACAACACCTCCATCAAGTGTGCATTCATTACTCCAACCTGATGGGATGATGCTATCGTTGTAAGGCACAGAGGCCGTTGACAAGTTGTCCCATACGCTTGACATTTTGTACCAGTGTCCATGACAGCCTGTTAACTTTCAGAAGGAATGTTGTGAGTTCCTCGCACCCGGATACCCCTACAGCCCAGACTCCCGGCGTTGCCGCCTCCAGCACGCTGGCGCTGGTGCATTACCTGGAGCGCCAGGGTGTACTGGACCGGAGCCGGATCGCCGGTATCACCGGGCTGGGCACCGGTGAACTCGAAGATCCCGACCGCAGGGTGCCTGCCGAGGCCCACTACCGGCTGTGGGAGTATGCCGAACAGATCACCGGGGACCCCGGTGTCGGGCTCCATGCCGGCAAGCTGGTCGACCCGGAACGCATGGGCCTGGTGGGACACGTGTTTTTCAACTGCGACACCCTGGGCGAGGCGGTAACCCAGTATGTCCGCCTGCACCGGCTGATCAACGAATCGGTCATCCTCACCTTCGAGCAGAGCGGCGACACCGCGATCCTGACCTGGCAACCGGATACCCCGGAACACTACTGCCGCCAGGACATGGACCGGACCCTGGCCGCTGCCATGAGCCGGACCCGGCATTTCATCCACCCCGGCTTCCAGGCCGAATGGGCCGAGATTGCCCATGAAAAGCCGTCCTACGCCAACGAATACGAACTGCTGCTGGGCGGCCCGGTGAGTTTCGGCCACGGCATCACCCGTGTTGCCTTTGACAGCCGGCATCTGAGCCACCCGATACCTCACCGCAACCCCTACGTGTATTCGGCGGTTCTTCGCCAGGTCAACTTCCTGCTCGCCCGACTGCAGACCCGCCGCTCGTTCAGCCGCAAGATCCGCCGGCTGATTTCCCGGCAGATGGCGACCGACCGGATCGATGCCGACACCCTGGCCCGCCAGTGTCACATGAGCCGCCAGACCCTCTACCGAAAACTCAAGAAGGAAGGGCTGAGTTTCCACGAACTGGTGGAAGAGGTGCGCAAGGACAAGGCCCTGCGTTATGTCGCCGCCGACCATTATGCGTTGGGTGAGATCGCTTTCCTGCTGGGCTTTTCCGAACTCAGCGCCTTCAGCCGGGCATTCAAGCGCTGGACCGGGCAGGCGCCGGCGCAGTACCGGGCCGACCACCTGGGTGCTGATACCGGCACCACGGACTCCGGGAGTACGGCATGACGGAGGGCTTTCCGCTGATTGCCATCGCTGTCGGCCTGCTGTACCTGGCGGCACTGGCCTGCATCTACCGGATCCTGCTGACGTACCGCACGTCCCAGGGCGCCATCGCCTGGATCATTGGCCTGCTGGGTCTGCCGTACCTTACTGTCCCCCTGTTCCTGCTGATCGGCCGGAACCGCTTCGGTGGCTACGTCAAGGCCCGGCGGATGGGCGACGAATCCCTGACTGCCCTGCTCAACCGGTTCGAACAGCAAACCACGTCCATTCCCGCTCCCGGCAATGACCGCTTCCAGGACGAATTGCAGGTGTTGTGTAAACTCGGCCGCCAGCCTTTCACCTCCGGCAACCAGTGCACCCTGCTGCGGGACGGCGAAGCCACCTTCGAAGCCCTGTTCGAAGCCATGGAGGATGCCTGCAACTACATCCTCCTGGAGTTCTACATCGTCCGCTCGGACCGGGTCGGCCAGCGCATCAAATCGATCCTTGAACGGAAGCTGGCCCAAGGCGTGGAGGTATGGTTCCTGTACGACGACATCGGCAGCGCCTTCCTGCCCCGCCGCTATCTGCGGGAACTGTCCCGGGCCGGAGCCCGCGTCGCCTCGTTCGGCGATGGCAACATCCGCCGGCGACGGTTCCAGATCAATTTCCGCAATCACCGGAAGTTGCTGGTGTGCGACGGCAAGGTGGGTTTCGTGGGGGGCATCAACCTGGGGGATGAATACCTCGGGACCGCCATGAACCAGGCCCCCCTCCGGGACACCCACTGCCGGATCGAAGGCCCGGCGGTAAGCGGCCTCCAGCTGGCCTGGCTGGAAGACTGGAACTGGGCCAGTGACGAGTTGCCCAACCTGGACTGGAGTGCCGGCGAGCACACCCCCGGGGACCAGGAAGTGCTGATCCTTCCCACCGGACCGGCCGATAGCTGGGAAACCTGCACCCTGTTTTTCCTTAACTGCATCAACAATGCCCGGTCCCGGATCTGGATTGCCTCGCCCTACTTCGTCCCGGATTTCCAGATCATGAATGCCCTGCAGCTTGCTGCGCTGCGGGGGGTCGATGTCCGCATCCTGATCCCGGAAACCCCGGACAATCACCTGATCAAACTCGCCGCCTATTCCTACCTGGTACAGGCCAGCCAGGCCGGCATCTGCATCTATCGCTATCAGCCGGGCTTCATGCACCAGAAGGTGGTTCTGGTGGATAACCGCTATGCCGCCGTGGGTACCGCCAACCTGGACAACCGCTCCATGCGCCTGAACTTCGAGATCACCGCCGTCAATACCGACCGACAGTTCGTGTCCGATGTCGAGCAGATGCTGGAGGAGGACCTGAACAGTTGCCGCTTGATGACCGAGCGCGACTACCGGGACCGCTCGATCCTGTTCCGGCTGACCTGCCGGGCGATCCGCCTTAGCGCCCCCCTGCTGTGACACCGGCCTCAGACTGGCTCGGAGCCACCGGAATGTGCGAATATGCGAGCAATTCCAATTCCATGCAGTAGCCCTGAACCGACATGAACGCTTTCAAGCCCCGTGAGACCCTGACCGAACAGGTCGCCCGCCACATCGAAAACCTGATCGTTTTTGGCCAGCTTCGCTCCGGCGAACGCATCTACGAAGGCGCCATGGCCAAAGAGCTGGACGTCAGCCACGGGTCGGTAAGGGAAGGATTGCTTCTGCTGGAAAAGCGGCACCTGGTACGCAACGTCCCGCGCAAGGGCGCGTTCGTCACGACCCTCGACGATTATTTCGTGCGCAGCCTGTACGAGACCCTGGAACTCTATCTCACACACACCGGAAGGAAGCTGGTGCGCCAGTGGCAGCCATCGGACATGGAGCGGCTCGAATCCCTGCACCGGCAGATGAAGGCCAGTTACCAGAACAACGACCTGATGAAGTTTCTCGAGCTGGGCATCGAATATACCAAGGCCTCACTGGTCTACGCCGACAACTACTTCATCGTGAATGCCATTGATGACCTCTGGCCCTCGGCCCGGCGCTGCGCCTTCGTTGCCTTCCAGCATGGTGGCAGCCGGGTTCTGGAGGACAATCTCGCCAACATGGAAGAGTCCATCAGTGCGATCCGGGACCGCGATGAGGAACGCCTTGCCGGCATCCTGCACCGTTTTGCCCTGCAACAGTGCCAGCAGGTACTGGACGCCATTGCCGGGAAGGGACAGCGAAGCTGAACGGCTGCGTCAATAGAACAGCTGGGTGAAGGAGAAGCCAATGTTGAGGTAGGCGCTCCAATTATCCGCATTGTTGTAGGCGCCCGCCAGCTGGACCGGCCCGAGGAAGGTGTCCACCCCGGCAAACAGGCTCCAGGACCGGACCGAACCGTCCCAGCTGGCATCGCTCAGGGACTCCCAGGCGTTGCCCGCCTCGAACCCGACACCGGCAAACCAGGGCACCAGCGGCCCGCCAAAACTCTGGCTGGCGTAGGCGGAAGCCATAGCGGCGCTCTCACCGGTGATCTGGCCCGGGGCAAACGCCGACAGCCGCCGGAAGCCACCCAGGCGGACATGGTTCTCAACCCCGGCCTCGCCCCGGGTCACATCCTCCGCGAACATCAGGCCCGTCAGGGTCAGGCCCTGCCAGCTTCCGGTACCCAGGAGCAGCGTGGTCACCGAGTCAAAATGCCGGTCCGACCCCAGGTCTTCCCGTTCAAACCGTGCTTTGACGCCGGCGAAAGCCCCGGCGGTCGGGAAGAATGCATCGTTCAGGGAATCATGGACCAGTCGCAGTGTCACGTTGCCCTGGTGGATAGCGTCATCCGGGGCGACCGGTTCCCCCACTTCCTCGTCCACCGTGGCATAGCCGCGGGTGTAGGTCAGCCTGGCCTCGGCATCACCGCCAAGTTCCATGCCAAGCGCCAGGTCTGCCGCGCGGAACGTAACGTCCACCTCTGCAATTCGCTGGCCCGTTTCATCATAGACGCTGAAATTGTCCCGGGAATACTCGCCACCCAGCACCAGGAACCGGTCATAGCCATAGTCCAGGGGCTGATACCACTGGGTGCGGACCCAGGGCTCGGTCCCCAGTTGCAGGCCGGTATGCCATTCGCCCCCGAGCCGGTTGAGTTCGGTCATGCGCAATGCGGAGGCGATATTGAAACGGGTTTCGCCGTCGAAATTGTCCTCGTAACCAAGCCCGAAGGACAGGTAATTGGGCCCCCAGGTCTTTTCCCGGGGCTGGATAACCAGCACGGTGCCATCCGGAGAGGGAGACAGCGAGTAGGAAACGGTTTCGTAATAGCCGAGACCGTAAATCCGCTTGAGATCCTCCTCCAGGGCCGGGACATCCAGGGGTTCACCAACACGCTGGCGAATCCTTTCCCGCAGGAAATCCCGAGCCAGCCGTCGGGTATTCTCGATCTCGATGCGGGCAATCGGGCCGGCACTGAACGTTCTCGTGGCCATCCGCGCCTTGTAGCCGGTCCAGTCGGTGCGTGAAACCTGTAAGGGTCTGAGCTCAACAGCATGGTTGCGGGCGGCGGTCGCGCCCAGTTCGAACAGTAGCGGCGCCTGGTAGAAGTCCGCCGAGGTGTGCCCGCGCAGATCTGGCCGGATCAGGATGTCCCGCTCACCAAGCAGATCCAGTTGCTGCTCCGTGTTGCGGCGGGTCAGCAGAGTGGTGAGCTGGCCCACCACGGAAAAGGCTTCGCGCAGGTCATCGGAATCCATGAGCGGATCGGTGATATCCACGGCGATGATCACGTCCGCGCCCATATCCCTGGCCACGCTGACCGGCAGGTTGTTGGCGACACCCCCATCCACCAGCAGCCGGCCGTCCAGCTCCACCGGGGCATAGACACCAGGGATACTCATGCTCGCCCGGACCGCCTCGGCGAGATTGCCGCGGCCGATGACCACCTGCTCCCCCGTGGCCAGGTCGGTCGCCACCGCCCGGAACGGAATCGCCAGCCGGTCAAAGTCCTCCACCAGGGCGGCATTCCGGGTCAGTTCGTTGAGAATGAAGCCCAGGTTCTGGCCGGCGACAATGCCGCCCCCGACATGCAGACCGTCGGCACGGACACCAAGACCGGGCAGCACCGGGAACCGCCAGTCATCCTGTTTGCGCCGGATCGGTTTGTAGACCCGGCCGGGGTCGTCCCGGAAACTGGACAGCCAGTCCATTTCAATGAAGCGTTCTTCAATCCGGGCAACCGGCATGCCGGAGGCATAAAGGGCACCCACGGCCGAACCGGCGCTGGTGCCCACCACCACATCCACCGGAATATTCATCTCCTCCAGCACCCGGAGGACCCCGACATGGGCCATACCCTTGGCCCCGCCACCGCTGAGCACCAGTCCCACCCGGGCACGCTCGCGCTCTTGCGCCAGCAGGGATGCCGGCGTCATCAGGCACAGAAGCAGGATAACCAGAGCTTTCAACAGACGCGTCCTGTCACCGGATACACTCAACGCCGGTCCTTGTCGTCCTCGTCCACCAGGGACAGGTGCGAGACATCCGGGACCATGGGTGGCGGCAGCTCCCGCTCCACCCCGAGGTCCGAACCCGCCGGCGCGAGGGTCCAGTCATCCAGGTGCTCGAACATCGGTGCCTCGGCTTCCTGATGTTCAGCCAGGGTCACCCCGACGGGATCCAGGTTCAGGCCGCTGCCTGCGAGGATGTCATCCACCTTTTCTCCGGCCACTGGCAACCGGTCCCCCGGTTCCACCTCCGGAGTTGCGCCACCTCTGGCCGGCGCAGGGGCGCTGGCGCTCGGTTTGGGTGTCGGTTCGCTGCGCTCCGGATCCTCGACCCCGGGACGGGTTGACTCTGGCGCAGGCCGGGCACCGGGCATGGGCTGCACATGGGCCACCATGCCATGCTTTTTCAGCACCGCCCGGTACTTCTCGGCCTGGGCCTCCTCGAGTTTGTTGCGTATCACCACCGGCTGACCGCTGAACATCCGTTCAACCTGTTCGACAGAGGCCTTGAACAGCGCCCGGGCGTTATTTCTCGCCGTCTGCTCATCGGTTCCTGCAACACACTCACCTTTGAATACCAGCTGAAACATGGCTCTCTCCCTACTGTTTTCGCTCTTGAAAGAATAGTTGATCCGCCCGCCCGAGGCAGCCCGGACTGACTGTATCCAGACTGCAAACAATTGAAAAACTTTTGCCACCGCCGGCGTAATTGGCGCCGCACTCTGCAATAATGGCCTGTAACGAGATGTTACACTTTGTTACACTACCCAAAAGGAAACCAGGGAGTGGACACATGAACCTTCGCACCTTTCCCCGCACCGTCATCGCCGGCATCCTGCTGGCAGCGCCAATGGCGCACGCCGAAAACATTGATGTACTGATGAGCCAGGTCTTCCCCCAGCAGCAGGCCACCTACATCGGCTACGAAAGCATCATCCGCGAGGATATTCCGGTGGCGGCGACGGTGGATCGCAAATACCTGATCGTGGATTTCCGCTTCGCAGCGGGCGAACCGCCCACCGAGCAGCTGCAGGCCAGCGTCCACAAGGTCTGCATGACCCTGTTGAAGGATCGCGACCTGATCCGCAACCTGTCTGAATCCGGCTACGACATGGTCTCTGTGGCCTTTGACCGGCGCTCCCAGTTCGACTGTCTGTAACCAGCGGCAGGTCAGCCCTGTCGCCCCAGCAGCTTCGGAAATGCCTCCAGCGCACTGTTCACCGCATCCAGATTGAACGCTTCCACATCCGCCAGCAGTTTTTCACCGTAGCGGGTAACCGACGGTGACCGGTGGCGCTGCCCCCAGGCCACAACCCGGCGGGCAAAATCCTTCATCTGTTCCGGGTCGCCACTCTCGCGGACCGTTTTCCACTCATCACCAAAGTCCCGGGCCAGCTGCTCCCGCAACCAGCCGCGTTCCTGCATGCTCAGGGTCTGGGCCAGCAGACGCTCTTCTTCTTTCGGCTCGCCATCCTCCTCGGCCTGCTCAACCGTCGCCTCCACTTTCGGCAGCTTCACGGTGAACACCGACCCCGTGCCAGGTTCGCTTTCCACCGCCAGGTCTCCACCCATCATGCGCGCCAGCTTGCGGCTTATCGCCAGCCCCAGGCCGGTGCCGCCGTAGCGCCGGGTGTTCTGCCCTTCCTGCTGCTCGAAAGCATCGAAGATCCGGTCCAACTGGTCCGGAGCTATTCCGATACCGGTATCACTGACCGTGACCACCAGTTGATAGAACTGGCGCTCCGTCGTTTTGCCATCCTCGTCCGGAGCATTTTTCAGCGGTTTTGCCGTGGCACGGACAGTCACACCTCCTTCGTGGGTAAACTTGATGGCGTTGCCCACCAGGTTGAACAGAACCTGGCGCAACCGGGTCTCGTCCAGCATCATGGCCGCGGGCATTCTCGAATCCACGCTCACTTCCAGGGTAATGCCCTGGTCGCGGGCGCGAAGATCGAAAATATGCCGGACATCGCTCAGCAGGCGGCGCACGGATACCGCCGAATAGTCCAGGCGCATCTTTCCGGCCTCGATCCGGGACAGGTCCAGGATGTCATTGATCAGCATCAGCAGGCTCCGGCTGCCGGCACGGATGGCGTCGAGGTAACTGCGCTGCTGGGGATCGGTCACGCTGTTGCTGAGCAGGTCGCTGTAGCCGATCACGGCATTCATCGGGGTCCGGATCTCATGGGACATGTTGGCCAGGAACTCACTCTTGGCCCGGCTTGCGGCCTCGGCCTCCCGGGCCAGTCGCTCGGCCTCGAGCTTGGCCGCGCGCAGCTCGTCCTCACTGCGGCGCAACGCATTCTCCGAACGGATCCGTTCATCTACCTCCCGGGACAGCTTCCGGTTCCAGTACAGGAAGATCAGCACCACCACGATGGCGATCAGCACCACCCGTCGTACCACCGTGTAGTCGGTTTCCTGTTCGATATCCAGGTGAATCCACCGGTTATAGATGGACTCGGTTTCCGACGCCTCCAGGTTTGACAGGCCCTTGTTCAGGATCCGGTGCAGCTCCGGGTTGTCCTTGCGCACCGCCAGCCTGAGATCGTACTGGTAGGGCGTAATGCTGGTAATACGGAGATTGGACAGCCCCAGTCGCGCGACTGTATAGCTGACCGCCGGGATATGGGTCACCATGACGTCCAGATCCCCGTTGGACAGGGCCAGCAGCCCAGCCTCCACATCCTCCACGGGATAAAGATTCAGGTCGGGATGATTGATCAGCAGATAATCGTGGGCGGCATGGTGGCTAACAACACCGACACGCTCATCCCGCAATTCCCGAAGATCCCCGATAAACCGGCCATCATCCCGGATCACCAGGGCAATGGGTACATTCAGGTAAGCGCGGGTGAACAGATACTTGTTTTCAGTGCGGGGGGTTCTGGACAGACCGGGCAGAATATCCACCTCACCATCGACCAGTTTCTGTTCCGCCAGGGAGCGGTCTTCGACCAGGGTACGAGTAAAGCGAATGCCCAACTCGGATTCCAGCCGGGTTACCAGGTCCGCCACCAGGCCGGTGGGTCTTTCATCCTGCTCATACTCGAACGGCGGCCAGTCCGACCGGAAGGCCACCCGCAGATTGGGATTGCGTTTGAGCCAGTCCAGATCGGTGGCCGACAGCTCGACGCCACTGCGCTCCATGGACGGGACATCCGCCTGCAGCCAGGACTGACGGATCACCCTGTGTTCGTTGTGACTGATGGCGGCGATCGCGCTGTCGAGTACCCGGAACAGACGACCCTGTTTCGCCGGGACCTGAAGCACCACATCCACCTCCTTGTCATCGAGCAGCCTGGCCAGGCCGATGCCGTTGATCATGGCCGACTGCAGATAGTCAGAGACCACCGGCACCGGTCCGACAAACGCCTGGGCCTTGCCGGAGAGGACAGCGCTGACCGCCTCACCGATCCCGTTTACCGGCACCGGCTGGAACTCTTCCACCGGCTCCAGCATGGCGTACTGGTTGGCGTCGCCGTCGATGATGGCGACCTGCCCACCCTCCAGATCCGCAAGGGACTGGATTGCGGCGTCACCGGCGCTGACAAACAGCCCATAGGTCAGCGTCATCAATGGTTTGGTCATGCGCTGGCCGCCGGCGATCCGGGTACCCGGCGCATGGGTGGTCAGCAGCACATCGGTCTCCGGCGGCACGGCGCCGGGCTGCTCACTGTCATCCAGGACCACCGGATCCACCGGCACACCCAGCTTGTCCGACAGGCGGGCCAGATAATCGATGTAGGTTCCCGCCAGCACCCCGTCTCCGGTATCGAAAACCAGCGGTACCTGCCCGCCCCGGACGCCCACCACGAAACGTTCCTGCTGCTGCAGCCACTCAAGATCAGGCTGGCCGAGCACCGGCGCTGGCGAGGGCTGGGGAGGATCCGCCAGGACAGGGGATTGAAACAGGCCAAGCAGGCTGCATAGTAACAGGGAGCGAAGGACGACCTTCACTGGATATCCTCCCGGGATTCGCTAAAGTTCAGTGAACAATACCTGCAAACGTTGGCGATTTCATTCAGACACTCTCAACCAGGAGACAGTACTCCATGGACACCAGCAAACATTCCCTGAGCACCCTGTTCGAGCAACTCGGCCTGGCCTCCGATGACAAAAGCATCGAGGACTTTGTCGCCCGGCATTCCCCGCTCCCGCAGGAGATTGCCCTGCAGGATGCTCCGTTCTGGTCGGAAAGCCAGTCCCACTTCCTGGAAGAAGGGCTGGAAGAGGACAGTGACTGGGCCGAAATCATCGACGAGCTGGACGCAATGATGCGTCACTGATCGTCGGGACCGGGTCCGGATTTGTTGCGCCGGGCCCGGGGATGACTCTGGTCATAGACCCGCGCCAGATGCTGGAAATCAAGGTGGGTATAGACCTGGGTGGTGGCGATATCGGCATGGCCCAACAGTTCCTGGACCGCCCTCAGATCGCCACTGGACTCCAGCATGTGACTGGCGAAGGAATGCCGTAACAGGTGCGGATGCAATTTCTGGTCGGCACCGCGGGTAATACCCCAGCGCCCCAGCCGGGACTGGATACTGCGACGGCTGAGCCGATCCCCCCGTCGACTGACAAAGACCGCCTTCTCGCCTTCCGGCGCCAGCTCCGGTCGCACCGACAACCAGGCCCGGATAGCGTCCACCGCCTTGCGCCCCACCGGCAGAACCCGTTCCTTGTTGCCTTTACCGATTACGCGCACTTCCCCGGCTCGCAGGTCCAGCGCCTCAAGATTCAGATCCGCCAGTTCCGACAGCCGCAAACCGGAGGAGTACATCAGCTCGAACATGCACAGATCCCGCACCTCGAGGGGATCGTCAGGACTGGCATCGAGCAACTGGCTGAGCTGGTCCACATCTGCCACCCGGGGCAAACGGCGGCCGCTTTTGGGGGCACGGACATCCACCGCCGGATTGTCCGCCACCAGCCGTTCCCGCAGCAGGAAGTTGTAGAACCGGCGAATGGCCGAAAGATGGCGGGCGATGCTGCGACCGCTCAACCCTTGCCGACTGAGGACCGCCACATAACGGCGCAGGTCATGGCTGAGCAGCAACCGCCACTGGTCACGGCCGGACTCCGCCAGCCAGAGCGCCAGCCGGTTCAGATCCCGCTCATAACTGTCACAGGTACGTGGCGAATGGCGCTTCTCGGAGGCCAGGTGGCGAACGAACCGGGACAGCGGTTCCTGCAGGGAATCGGGCAACATCGTGGCGACGGCCCCCACTGACACGCTATCGGGACTCCGCGGTGATATCGGTCACCGGCGCACCGCCGGTGTGGCGCTGGATCATGGGAGGCAGCAGGCGGCTCAGGGTGTCGCTGATGTAACTCAGGAACAACGACCCCATGCTCTGATCGAAGTAGCCGGGCTGGCAGCTTCCCACCGCAAACACGCCCACCAGTTCCTCCCGACGCAGGGGCACCAGGGCAACCGAGGCAATCGGCTCTTCCCGGTCCGGGAACAGGAACTCCCGCTCGCTCTCCCGGAACTGGCCACAGACCGCCCGCTCGCCGTCCAGCAGCATGCCTAACCGTTCCCGGGCCCGCTCCGGACCGACCACGTGTAAAGCACCCTGGGACGCTTCCGGCAGGTCCTGATCGGTGAACAGCAGGACCGAGGCGGCATCCAGGCCAAAATCGCCCCGGATGGAGTCATCGATGGCCGCGGCCATGTCGTTGAGGGTGCGGGCCTCGATCACCTGCATCAGCAGCCGCTTGCTTTTCTCGAACAGTCGGTCGTTATGGCGGGCAATGGAGACCAGTTCAACCAGTTCCCGGCGCAGGGTATCGCGCTGCTCGCGGAACAGATGCACCTGTCGCTCCACCAGCGAGATGGCGCGCCCGCTGTCATGGGGCAGGGTCAGGCTGCGCAACAACTCATCCTGCTCAACAAAGAAGTCAGGATTGGCCCTCAGGTAGTCGGCCACCTGTTCTGGCGTGAGGTCTTCGGCCTTCTTGCGGACCGTCTGCTCTGTCATCGCGTTCTCCCGGGCTGTCAGGACCGTTGTCTGTTGGAACGACCGCTCTTGCGGCGGCGGGTATGGTTGTCACCTGGCAGTCGCAACTGCCCTTCAAACACTGTTGTCGCAGGGCCTTCCATCATAACAGGCGCCCCCTCACCCTGCCATTCGATGACCAGCTTGCCACCGCGCAACTCCACTTCCACCCGCTGGTCGAGCAAGCCCCGGATATTGCCGGCCACCACCGCGGCGCAGGCACCACTGCCGCAGGCCAGGGTCTCGCCGGAGCCCCGTTCGAACACCCGCAAACGGGCATGGCCACGATCGAGGATCTGCAGGAACCCGATGTTGGCCCGGGCCGGGAAACGGGGGTGGCGTTCCAGCAACGGCCCCAGGGTTTCCACCGGCGCCGTGTCGACGTCATCCACCACCAGCACGCCGTGGGGGTTACCCATGGAGACCGCACTGAGCTCCACGGTCTGGCCGTCCACATCCACGGTGTAAACATCCTTTCGACAGTCGGCGGCAAACGGGATTGCCGGCGGATTGAGTTCAGGCACGCCCATGTTGACCATGACCATGCCGTCCTTCCCGACCCGCAGCTCGATTACACCCCCGGCGGTCTGGACCCGGATGACCTTCTTGTTGGTCAGGCGCTGGTCCCGCACGAACCGCGCGAAGCAGCGGGCACCGTTGCCACACTGCTCCACTTCCGAACCGTCGGCATTGAAAATCCGGTAACGGAAATCCACGTCCGGCAGGCCGGGAGGCTCAACCACGAGCAACTGATCGAAGCCAATACCGAAATTCCGGTCCGCCAGTTCCCGGATCATCTCCGGACGCAGCCGGAAGGGCTGGCTGATGGCGTCCACCACCATGAAGTCGTTGCCCAGGCCATGCATCTTGGTGAACCGGAGGGCTGGACCCTGGCTGCGTCGCTGCTGACTCATCTCCTGTTCCCTGGTCATTCCGGCAGACAACTTTCAGGGGCAAGCTGGTCCTCCAGGGTTTCCCGGCGACGAACCACGTGAACCTGGTCACCGTCCACCATCAGCTCGGGGGGACGGTTGCGGGTGTTGTAATTGGAGCTCATAACAAAACCATAGGCGCCAGCGGAGCGAACCGCCAGCAGGTCTCCCGGCTGCAACCGTAACTGCCGGTCCTTGCCCAGGAAATCCCCGGTTTCACACACGGGCCCCACCAGGTCCCAGGCTTTCTCTTCGCCGTCCTGGTGTGGCCGGACCGGAATGATGGACTGCCAGGCGCTATACAGGGCCGGACGAATCAGGTCGTTCATGGCGGCATCGATGATGGCGAAATTGCGGTGTTCGGTGCACTTCAGAAATTCGACGCGGGTCACCAGAATCCCGGCGTTGGCGGCGATCGAGCGCCCCGGCTCCAGGATCAGCTCCAGCTTACGGTCACCCAGGCGTTCCGCCAGGGCCTTCACATAATCTGACGGCTGTGGCGGTTGCTCCTGGTCATAGGTCACACCCAGGCCACCGCCCATGTCCAGGTGGCGGATCCGGATACCCTGCTCGGCCAGGGCATCGATCAGCGCCAGCACCCGGTCCAGGGCATCCAGGAACGGCGATACCGAAGTCAGCTGGGACCCGATATGACAATCCACACCGTGGATTTCCAGGTTCGGCAGGGCCGCGGCCCGGGCATAGACCTGCGGCGCCTCGGCGATATCGATGCCGAACTTGTTCTCTTTCAGACCGGTGGAAATGTAGGGATGGGTCCCGGCATCGACATCGGGGTTGACCCGCAAAGAGATCGGAGCCTTAACCCCCAGCTCGCCAGCCACCTGGTTCAGGCGGTCCAGTTCGGTGTCTGATTCCACGTTGAAGCAACGTACCCCCGCTTCCAGGGCACGCTTCATTTCCCACTCCTGCTTGCCGACGCCGGAGAACACCACCTTGCCGGCCTCGCCGCCGGCCCGGAGCACCCGCTCCAGCTCACCCGCAGACACGATATCGAAACCGGCACCCAGACGGGCCAGCACATTCAGTACCGCCAGGTTGCTGTTGGCCTTGACCGCATAGCACACCAGGTGCGGACGACCCTCCAGGGCGTCGTCGTAGGCCCGGTAATGGCGCTCAAGGGTGGCCCGGGAATAGATGTAGGCCGGCGTGCCGAAGCGCTCGGCGATTTCGGAGACAGGGACGTCTTCGGCGTAGAGCTCGCCGTTACGGTAGTTGAAGTGGTCCATGGATGTCCTGATTCGTTAAGCGGGTACGCGGTTGCTCAGTTATCACTCTGTTCACGGTCTTCCTCGGCCTGGCCGTCGGTCACGGCCCGGACCGCCTCGCTGGCCGTGGTTCCACCCTGGTCGCGGTACAACGGGCCCTTCTGGCCACAGCCTGCCAGCAACAGGGTAAACACGAGGCTGAAAATCGCAAAAAGTCGAAAAGGCATGGGCGCCCCCGGAAAGTTGCTTTGGCGCAGTATACCTGACACCCATGGCAGCGGGCGAGACACTGCACCGGACCCGGAGCTTCTTTTCCATGGCAGTATCAGTATCATGGAGCCACTGTCCTACACCTGAGGCTACCCGCACGTGAAAGAATTCGTGATTCGCCGCTACCGGCCAGACCAGACACCACAGGATGGTCGCCAGACGCTGCTGAGAATCGACGACGAAGGCACCGTGGTGCAGGTTGATCACCAGTCCGAAGCCGTCCTGGGATACGAGGCCGGGGAGCTGGTGGGGCAGCCGGTCCATCGCATCCTGGCTTCCCGCCAGGACGACCCGTTTGCACCGGTAAACCGCCATCAGATCGAGGGCGGGCAGCACATTCTGGTGACCTTCCGGCACCGGGAAGGCTTTTTCTTTACCGCCCAGCTCAGTCTCAAGCAGGCCATCCACGACTCCGACCAGGCGGCCCGGGCCACCATTGCCCTCGCCGATGCCTCCCGCGTGGATCCGTGCCTGCTCAAATCCGCTGAAAACCTTGCCCGGTTCGGACTCTGGGAACTGGACATCACCAGCAACGAGATGACCTGGAGTGAAGGCATCTACCAGTTGTTGGAGCTGCGGCCGGGCCTGGACATCACGCCGGAACAGGCGCTGTTCTACTGCCAGGCGGGCCAGTCCAGGGTGCGGGCCCTGTTCCGGCGTTGCATGCGCACCGGCCAGCCGTTTTCCCTGGAACTGAATGTGCTGACAGCACGACAGAAGCAGTGCCGCATGACCCTGGATGGCCGGGCACTGCGCAAGGGGGGGCGCATCCACCGACTGGTCGGCACCCTGGTGGATCGCACCGCGATCATGGAACAGGAAAAAGCTCTGGACCATTGCCATCGGCTGCTGGAAGCCACCGGCCAGGCAACCCCCGACCTGGTGGCAGCGGTGGACACCCGGCTGACCCTCCTGCACTGCAATCAGGCCTACGCCAGCCAGTTTGCCCAGACCTTCGGCAAAGCACCTGCCGCCGGCGACAATCTCAGAGAACTGCTCCGGGAGCATCCGAACGAACGCCGGTTGATCGAGCGGCTCTGGCAGCGGGCGTTCGAGCGGGGCAGCTTCGTGGTGGAGATGCCCCTGGCCCACCAGAATCGCGAACTGCCGATCCACGAATTCCACTACCAGCGCCTGACCAGCGCTCAGGGCGACATCCTCGGCGCCGTTCACGTTGGCCGCAACACCCACACCCGGATCAGCCAGAGCGAAGCCGGTGACCGGATCCGCCGTGACCCGGTCACCGGCCTGATGAATCGCCGGGAATTCCTGGCCCGCCTGCTGCGGACCCTGGAGCAGAAAACCCACCGGGACAGCGTCGACAGCCTGCTTTACCTGGACCTGGACGATTTCAACCGCTTCAACGAAACCGCCGGCAGCGGTACCTGCGACCGCTACCTGAGGGAGCTGGCCGGCAATCTCGGGGTGAGGATACGGCAACGGGATGCCCTGGCCCGGTTATCCGGCGATACCTTTGTATTGCTCATCGAGAACTGCCCCGAGCCCCGGGCCCGCAAGATTGCCGACGATATCCGGGAGCTGGTGCGCGGCTTTGTCTTCGAATGGCAGGGAAGCATGCTGCAGACCACCGTCAGCGGCGGGCTGCTGGTGATGGAGAAAGAATTTCCCGGGGATCCGGAAAAGCTGCTGACCCAGGCCGCGGACCTGTGCCATACCGCCAAGACGTCCGGACGCAACCGGATTCACACCGCCCGGGCGATTGCCTCCAACATCGATGAAAACCTGATTGCCCAACGGCTGGATCAGATCCGGGAAGCCCTGGACAACGATCGGCTGCTACTGGAATACCAGGCGTTGAAACCTGTCGCCAGCGCGACCTGGGGCGACCATATCGAGATCCTGTGCCGCATCCCGGCTCTCCGGGATGGTCAAAGCCAGCTCCAACCGGACCAGTTCCTGCCGGTCACCGAACGCTTTGACCTGGCCAAGCGCCTGGACCGCCAGGTGATCCGCCAGACCCTGGACTGGCTGTCGCAACACGAGCTGCTGGAGCCGCGCATCAAGTATTGTGGCTTCAACCTCTCCATCACCAGCGTGCTTGATGACACCTTTCCCGACTTCCTCGAAGGCGAACTGGCCAACTCGCCGTTCTCGCCGGAATATTTTTGCCTGGAAATCCGAGAGGAACACGCTACCCAGTATCCGGACGACGTTGCCATCCTGTGTGATGCCCTGCACAAGATTGGCTGCCGGGTGGCACTGGAAGGAGCAGGCGCCTCGGTGGAAAGCTACAGCCTGGCGGCAAAACTGCCGGTGGATATCATCAAGCTGGACCGCCGGATGATGGAAAAACTGGAGGAGGATCCGGTGCAACAGGTCATGGTGGAAGCCTTGCACCGGATTGCCGAGGCGGCGGGTAAAACCACGGTCGCCACCCACATTGAAAGCGACCACACCCTCCGCAGAGTGAGGACCCTCGGGATTCATTTCGGCCAGGGCTCCCATCTGGAAGATCCCCGGCCACTGGAGGACCTGACACCGGGGGTGATCGGTCTCTCATCCGGTCACCCGGGCGGCTGAGCCAGACACCGGATATCCCCGTTCAGCCCAGCAGCTTGCGGGCCCGGGCGACAGCGGCCCGCACCTGCTCCGGCGCCGTGCCACCCAGATGGTTGCGGGCCTGGACCGAGCCTTCAAGGGTGAGCACATCGAATACGTCCTCACCGATCACGTCCGAGAACTGGCGCAACTCTTCCAGGGTCATCTCTGACAGGTCACGACCTTCCGCCACACCAAAGGCCACCGACTTGCCAACGATCTCGTGGGCATCCCGGAACGGCACACCTTTCTTGACCAGGTAATCCGCGAGGTCGGTGGCAGTGGAGAAACCGCGCTTGGCCGCCACCCGCATGTTGTCCGCCTTGGCGCGGATCGCCGGAATCATGTCGGCGTAGGCCTTCAGGCAGCCCTTGATGGTATCGACGGTATCGAACAGCGGCTCCTTGTCTTCCTGGTTGTCCTTGTTGTAGGCCAGCGGCTGGCTCTTCATCAGGGTCAGCAGGCTGATCAGGTGACCATTGACCCGGCCCGTTTTGCCGCGCACCAGCTCCGGCACATCCGGGTTCTTCTTCTGGGGCATGATGGAAGAACCGGTGCAGAAGCGGTCCGGCAGGTCGATGAAATCGAACTGGGCGGAGGTCCACAGCACCAGTTCCTCGCTGAAACGGGACAGGTGGGTCATCAGCAGCGCCGCGAAACTGCAGAACTCGATGGCGAAGTCCCGGTCACTGACCGAATCCAGGCTGTTCTCGGTCGGCCGGTCGAAGCCCAGCAGCCGGGCAGTCATGTCCCGGTCGATGGGATAGGTGGTGCCCGCCAGGGCAGCGGCGCCCAGGGGCATCACGTTGACCCGCTTGCGGCAGTCCTGCAGGCGCTCACCATCGCGGACCAGCATCTCGTACCAGGCCAGCAGGTGATGGCCGAAGGTGACCGGCTGGGCGGTCTGCAGGTGGGTGAAACCGGGCATGATGGTATCGGCCTCACGCTCGGCCAGGTCCAGCAGGCCGGTTTGCAGGCGGTTGAGTTCTTCGGCGATGACATCGATCTCGTCGCGCAGGTACAGGCGGATGTCAGTGGCCACCTGGTCATTCCGGCTGCGGCCGGTGTGCAGCTTCTTGCCGGTGATGCCGATGCGATCGGTCAGCCGTGCCTCGACGTTCATGTGCACGTCTTCAAGGCTCACGGACCACTCGAAGTTGCCGGCCTCGATGTCGGCCTTCACACCCTTCAGCCCCTCGATGATCTGGTCCCGCTCCTCGGTAGTGAGCACACCCACTTCCGCCAGCATGGTGGCGTGGGCGATGGAACCGGTGATGTCGTGGTGATACAGGCGCTGGTCAAAACCCACGGACGCGGTGAAGCGCTCGACAAAGGCATCAGTGGGCTCGCTGAAGCGCCCGCCCCAGGGTTTTTCGGAGGATGTGGTCTGGTCAGACTTTTTCTGATCCGTCATGGTCTATCTTTCCTGCTGACGGCCCGGCATCATCTGCGGGCAACGGGTACATTTGATGTGGCGGGATTATAGCATTCTGACCGGTGCAAAGGAGACACCCCTGAACGGCGACAAAAGTGTGAGCAGTCATGATTTCTTTGTCCCGGACCTGTGCCGGGTCCGGGCCGTATTCCTGCTTCTGGTCACCAGCGAACTGTTCGTGCTGGTTCTGTCGATCGTGCAGACCGAGACCGGCTGGATCGACTGGAACTATTTCGGCCTGCTGTCCCTGTTCGTCCAGTGGACCACCCTCACCAGCGCCGCCCTGATCTGCCTGCTGCGCAGCCGCCTGGCGCGGATGACGGTCACCCGCTCGACCCTGCTTATCGTTGCCATTGTGCTCGCCGACGTCCTCGCCTTCAGCCTGTTTGCCGATCGGGTCCTGCATCCCGAGCCCGGCGTCACCAAGTGGCAGGGCATTGCCAAGAAACTTCTGGTGGCGCTGTTGATCGTGCTCATGGTGTTGCGCTACTTCTACCTCCAGCACCAGTGGCAGGCCCAGCGGGAAGCCGAGATGGGGGCCCGGCTGGCGGCGCTTCAGGCCCGGATCCAGCCACATTTCCTGTTCAACAGCATGAACACCATCGCCAGCCTGATTGCCACCCGCCCCGAACAGGCCGAAGAGGCGGTGCTGGACCTCTCCGAACTGTTCCGGGCCAGCCTGCGCACCTCCGACCAGCTGATCCCGCTGGCCCGGGAGCTGGAACTGTGTCGTCGTTACCTGGCCATCGAAAGCCTGCGCCTGGGCGAGCGCCTGCAGGTGGACTGGGCCGTCAGCCCGGGACTGGAGCGCCAGGCCGTTCCGCCCCTCACCCTGCAGCCGCTGATCGAGAACGCCATCTACCATGGCATCCAGCCACGGCCGGAAGGGGGCACCGTCCGGATCGAGATTTCCGCACGAGGTGAGTTTGTCTACCTTATGGTGCAGAATCCGAAACCGGAACAGGACCAGCGTCGCCACCGGGGTAACCGCATTGCGCTGGCGAATATCCAGTCACGGTTGCAGGCGCTGTTCGGCGAGCCTGCGGTGCTCAAACACAGCCAGCAGCACGAAACCTACACCGTGACGCTGCGCCTGCCCCGGCGGAAAGCCAGCCAACAGTAATAAACAAACGCCTATGAGCAGACCAGACACCATGACCGCAAACGGCAACCACAACCTGAATATCCTGATTGCCGATGACGAGCCCCTGGCCAGGGAGCGCCTCCGGCGACTGGTTGACGCCCTGCCCGGCTATCGCATCTGTGGTGAAGCCGCCGATGGCGACAGCACGCTGCAGCAGGTCGCCGAACTGGAGCCCGACATCCTGTTGCTGGATATCCGCATGCCGGGCATGGACGGCATGGAGGCGGCGGCTCGCCTGAGCCAGCTGGAGCACCCGCCAGCACTGGTTTTCTGTACGGCTTACGATCACTACGCCATCCAGGCATTCGACGTGCAGGCCACCGCCTACCTGTTGAAACCGGTGCGCAAGGAAGCCCTGGCCGAGGCCCTTGAACGGGTTGGCCGGGTCAATCGGGTCCAGCGCCAGCAGCTGGTCGGCAACACCAGACAGAGTAACGACCAGCTGGCAGTCCGGACCCACCGGGGCACGGAGCTGATCGACCTGGCAGACATTCTCTACTGCGAGGCAGACCAGAAGTACGTCACCATCCACCACCTGGGTGGTGAGACGGTCTCCGACTACACCCTCAAGGAACTGGAAGCCAGTTATCCAGACCAACTTCTGAGGGTTCACCGCAACACCCTGGTGGGCGTGCGCTTCGTCAAGGCACTGGAGCGCACCTCCGAAGGGCAGAGCCGGATCATCCTGCGGGACAGGCCCGAGCGTCTGGCAGTCAGCCGACGCCACGCCGCCGATGTGCGCCAGTGGTTGCAGGAGCACCAGCCCGGCTGACTGCGGTTTTTCCCCACGGGACATTTCTGCCGTCACGCGTTAACCTTGGCGAACATTTTCCCAACCGACAGTGAGTGCCATGTCCAAACGTACCCTTCGCATCGCAACCCGCAGCAGCGCCCTTGCGCTCTGGCAGGCAGAACACATCAAGGCCGAACTGGAGCGCCTGCACGACAACGTCAGCGTGGAACTGGTCAAGATCAAGACCCAGGGCGACAAGATCCTGGATGTGCCGCTGGCCAAGATCGGGGGCAAGGGACTGTTCGTTAAGGAACTCGAGGAAGCCATGCTCGATGGCCGCGCCGACCTGGCCGTGCATTCCATGAAAGACGTGCCCATGGAGTTCCCGGAAGGCCTGGGACTGGTGGCCATCTGCGAGCGCGAGGATCCGACCGATGCCTTCGTCAGCAACAAGTACGAAACCGTGGATGCCCTCCCGGACGGTGCCGTGGTCGGTACCGCCAGCCTGCGCCGGGAAGCCCAGCTGCGGGCCTACCGCCCCGACCTGCAGATCAAGGTCCTTCGTGGCAATGTGAATACCCGGCTGGCGAAGCTCGACGCCGAGGAATACGACGCCATTGTGCTGGCAAGCTCCGGCCTCAAGCGCCTGGGCTTCCACAACCGTATCCGTTACTGCCTGCCGGACACGGTGTCACTGCCCGCCGTTGGCCAGGGTGCCCTCGGTATCGAATGCCGCGTGGATGACACCGAACTGCTGGAACTGATCGCACCCCTGAACCACACCGACACGTGGGACCGGGTCAGTGCCGAGCGGGCACTGAACCGTCGCCTGGAGGGTGGCTGCCAGGTACCCATCGCCGCCTATGCATTGCTGGAAGACGAAGATATGCTCTGGTTGCGCGGCCTGGTAGGCGCAGTCAACGGCGAGCAGATCTTCCGGGTGGAAGGTCGTGCACCCCGGAGCGAGGGCGAACGCCTGGGCCGGGAACTCGCTGAAGACCTGCTGGCCATGGGGGCAGACAAGGTACTGGCGGAAATCTATGGTCACACCCCTCGCTGATCTGCCAGACCTGGCCGGCCGGCGGGTGCTGATCTGCCGGCCGGAGCCGGAAGCGGGGCGCCTTGCGCGGGCATTCGAATCCGCTGGCGCCGAAACCCGGATCCTGCCGCTGATTGACCGGGAGCCCTTGCCGGAAACCCCGGAAAACCGCACCACGATCCTGAATCTGGACCAGTTCACCCATGTTATCGCCGTCAGCCCCTACGCCGCCCGCCGGCTGCTGGAGGAAATCGACACCTGGTGGCCCCAGATCCCCATGGGTATCCGCTGGTATGCAGTCGGCGCGGGCACCGCGGCAGTCCTCGCCGGTCACGGCCTGTCAGTGCGCCGGCCAGCCAGCGGCTGGACCAGTGAAGCCCTGCTGGAACTCCCTTCCCTGGCCCGGCCGGACGGAGAGCGGGTGTTGATTGCCCGGGGCGAGGACGGGCGTGAACTGATCCGCCAGACCCTGGAATCAAGAGGCGCTCGGGTCACCCTGCTGCCTCTGTATCGACGGTTCTGTCCGGACCATTCCCCGGAGCAGGTGAACCTTGCCCTCGGCCAGTTCGCGCCGGAGGTTATCGTGGCACTGTCCGGGGAAACCTTGAACAATCTCATCGCACTATGTGCGAAGAGCGGCCATAATCTATACGATAGGTTACTGATCGTTCCCGCCGAACGTGTGGCCCAGACGGCCCGAGGGGCGGGATTCGAAAAACCGTGTGTACCAGGAAGTCTTGCCGATAATGACATCGTGGCCACTGTTACAGCACAGCTTTATGGCAGAAACGGTGGCGCCGCAAATAAAACGTAAGGACGCCCGTGACTGAAACAACCGATCAACTGCCCGCTCCCATTCCCCGGGAACAGCCCAGCCGCCAGAAGCTCTGGCCCCTGTGGTTACTTGCGATTGTTGCACTGGTCGTCGCCATTGCCCTGGCCCTGTGGAGCTGGCAGCAATGGCAGGCGCATCAAGCTACGCTACAGACTATCGAGAGCCTGCAACAGGATACCCGCCAACTGGAAGATCTGTATGGCGACCGGGGCAGCCAACAGGCGCAGAGACTCCAGGCCCTGGAGGAAAAACTGGCGGCCCAGCGCGAGCTGATTGCCACCCAGCAACGCCAGATTGACCACAACGCCCGGGAGTTGCTCGAAGCCGGCAACCGCACCCGCACCGACTGGTTGCTCGCCGAGGCGGAATATCTGATCCGGATCGCCAACCAGCGCCTGCAGATCGAGAAGGATATTGGTGGCGCCCTGTCGGCTCTCAGGGCCGCCGACGAGGTCCTCGCCGAGTCCGATGACATCGGCGTCTATCCCGTCCGCGAGCAACTGGCCAGAGAAATCCTCGCTCTGAAGAGCATTGAAAACGTCGACCGGACCGGCCTTTACCTCACCCTGGAAGCCGCCATCGACAGCGTCAACCAGCTCACCGATCAGGCCCTGATCCACGAATCCGCTCCCGGATTCGTAGGCGGTGACGGCGGCGCCACCCTGGACGCCAGCGAAGGCGGCCCGAGCCTGCTGGCCCAGGCCTGGAGCCAGTTCACCGATACCCTCGGCCGGGTCGTGGTGGTACGCCGGCTGGATGAGCCGGTCAAACCCCTGCTGTCACCGGACCAGAGTGCCTACGCCCGGCTCAACCTCCAGCTGATGCTGGAAGAAGCGGAAATGGCCGTCCTGCGTGGCAACCAGGCCCTGTATGAGCGCGCCCTCGCCAAGGCCCGGACGGCTGTCAGCGACTGGTACAACCCGGAAAATCCCAGGGTGAAAGCACTGTCGGATACGCTCGCGGAGCTGGCCACCCGGAACGTCGATCCGGAACTGCCGGACATCAGCAAATCCCTCGACCTTCTCAAGCAGCGTCTGGCCGGCCGGCTCGATGGTAATGGCGGCGACGGCGAGGAGACCAGTGCCGACGCCGGAGGCACGGAATCATGATCCGCCTGCTGCTTATTATCCTGGTTGCCCTGCTGATCGGCACCGGCCTGGCGCTCGGCCTGCAATATGATCTGGGTTATATCCGGGTCAGTCTCGGCCACTACCTGGTGGAAACCAATTTCTGGGTGGGGCTGGCGCTGTTTGTGGCGCTGGTAGTGCTGGCGGTGGTCGCCATCAACCTGATCCGCCGTTTCCGCCAGGGCACCGGCGTGGTGGCTGGCTGGATCGCACGGGGCAACGAACGCCGCGCCCGACGCCGCACCACTCAGGGGCTGCTGGCGCTGGCCGAAGGTAACTGGCCCAGGGCCCGGAAACTGCTGACCTCCGCCGCTGACAAGGCCGACACCCCGCTGATCAACTACCTGGCCGCAGCCCAGGCGGCCTTCGAATCCGGCGACCATGAGGCGGTGGATGACCTGCTGCGACAGGCTTTCGAGAGCACCCCGGGCTCGGATCTTGCCGTGGGTATCACCCAGGCCCAGCTGCAACTGGCGGGCAACCGCCTGGAACAGGCGCTCGCCACGCTGATAAGGCTGCGCAAACAGTCACCGCATCATCCCTTCGTTCTGAAACTGCTGAAGAACACCTACCTGAGGCTCGAGGACTGGCGGGAGCTGTCCAGGCTGTTGCCGGAACTGCGTAAGCGGGATGTCCTGCCGGAGACGGAGTTCCACGAGCTTGAGCGCGAAGTCTGGCACAACCTGCTGGAACAGGCGGCCGAGGAATGTAAACGGGCCCGCAAGGCGGATCCGGAAGCCTCCCTGGAACCCCTCACCCGCCTGTGGGACGAGCTTCCCGGGTTCCTGCGCCGGGATGAATACACCATCCGGGATTATGCCCGCCTGCTGGCCAGACTGGGCGAGGAGGCCCAGGCCGAAACACTGCTACGGAAGGTACTGCGCAACCACTGGAGTGACGAGCTGATCAACCTCTATGGGCGGCTCGAGGGACAGAAAACGGATGAGCAGCTGTTGCTCGCCGAGCAATGGCTCAAGGACCGCCCCAACAATCCCGAACTCCTGCTGGCCCTGGGCCGCCTGAGCCTGCGCAACGAGCTGTGGGGCAAGGCCCGGGAGTATTTCGAAACCAGCCTGCGCCTGCGCCGCAGCCGTGAGGCCCTGGCAGAACTGAGCCGGCTGAATGCCCACATGGGCGAGGAAGAGCTGAGCATCAAGCTGATGATGCAGGGGCTGGCCCAGGATAACGGGCTGCCCGAGCTGCCGATGCCGAGGGCCTGAACTTGGGGGTATATCCAGGACGGGGTCAGAAGAAAGCTTTCTTCTGACCCCATTTTCACCTCGGCGCGTACTCCAGTACGTCGGAGAAAAACGCCTCCTGAGGCAACCCCGCCTCAATCAGCGCATCCATCAGCGTATACACCATGGTAGGCGACCCACTGGCATGCACTTCGACATTGTTCCAGTCCATGCCGGAAGCGAGCACCGCACGCACCAGCTGATCATGGTGGCCACCCCAGTCATTATCCTCGTCATCCCCGACCACCGGGAGGAAGGTAAACGGCGGCCAGTCCTGCTCCCACTGCTGGGCCAGGGTGCGCAGGTACATGTCCTCATGCTTGCGCACGCCCCAGTAGAGTTTGATGGGGTGATTGAAATTGGTCTCGCGCAGGTAATCCACCAGGCTCTTCATCTGGGCAAAGCCGGTACCGGCGGCCACCAGCAGCACCGGCTTCTCCGGGGCTGACGCCAGGCAGGCCTTGCCGTGGGGCAACTCCAGGGTCACATCCTGGCCGGAGGTCAAAGCGTCGATCACCTTCTGCGCCGACACCCAGTCCGGAGAGGCCTGGATGTGCAGTTCGATGTTCTGTTCGGAAGGACTGCTGGCAATGGAAAAATAACAGGGATCCGCATCCGGCAGATTCACCGACAGGTATTGCCCGGCATGGAAAGACAACTCCCGGCGGCGGGGAATCTCCAGTTCCACCCGGTAAACGTCGTGGCTGATGGACCGGACATCCACCACCTTTGCCTGCACCTTGCGGGGCTGATTGTTTCCTGCTGCCATAACGGCGCCTATCTCCAGTTCCAGGTCGGCGAGCGCGTGGGTTCGACACATCATCAGCCGCTCACCAATCGAAATTTCACGTTGATTACGGGTATTAAGGGCGGCGCCGGACACTAACTGCGCCTCACAAATCTCACAGACCCCGTTACGACAGGCCGCCGGTACGGCAATACCTGCCTGCGCCGCGGCACTGAGCAGATCGGCGTCGGGATCCACCGAATAACACAACCCTGACGGCCACAGCACTACCCGATGCAAATAACTGTCCTTCTCAATCAGGGCGAGCCCCCGGAATTTCAATCCCCAGGCTGTCCCACATATCATCCACCCGCTGTTTCACCTCATCGGTCATGGCAATGGGCTCGCCCCACTCCCGGTCAGTTTCACCGGGCCACTTGTTGGTGGCGTCCATCCCCATCTTCGAGCCAAGGCCCGACACCGGCGAGGCGAAATCCAGGTAGTCGATCGGCGTATTCTCCACCATCGTGGTGTCCCGCACCGGATCCATCCGGGTGGTGATCGCCCAGATCACGTCTTCCCAGTTGCGGGCATTCACGTCGTCATCGGTGACAATGACGAACTTGGTGTACATGAACTGCCGCAGAAACGACCATACCCCCATCATCACCCGCTTGGCATGGCCGGGGTACTGCTTTTTCATGGTTACTACGGCAAGCCGGTAGGAACAGCCTTCCGGCGGCAGGTAGAAATCCACGATCTCCGGAAACTGCTTCTGCAGAATCGGAATAAACACCTCGTTCAACGCCACGCCCAGGATCGCTGGCTCATCGGGTGGTCGACCGGTGTAAGTGCTGTGATAGATCGGATCCCGGCGGTGAGTAATCCGCTCCACGGTGAACACCGGGAACTGATCCACCTCGTTGTAATAACCGGTATGGTCACCAAACGGCCCCTCCGGCGCCATATCGTCCGGATAGATAAAGCCTTCCAGCACGATCTCGGCACTGGCCGGCACCTGCAAGTCACTCAACCCGGCCTTCACAAGCTCGGTTCGCGACCCTCGGAGCAGCCCGGCAAAAGCATACTCGGACAGGGTATCCGGCACCGGCGTCACCGCCCCGAGAATCGTGGCAGGGTCCGCCCCCAGCGCCACCGCTACCGGGTAGGGCTTACCCGGATTGGCCTTCTGGAACTCCCGGAAATCCAGCGCACCACCACGATGACTGAGCCAGCGCATGATCAGACGGTTACGGCCGATCACCTGCTGCCGGTAGATCCCCAGATTCTGCCGCTCCTTGTGCGGGCCACGGGTGATGACCAACGGCCAGGTCACCAGCGGACCGGCATCCCCGGGCCAGCAGTGCTGAACCGGAATCTGGTAAAGATCCACCTGATCCTTTTCGATCACCACCTCCTGACAGGGCGCGGAGCGAAGCACCTTGGGGCTCATGCGCATCACCTGCCGGAACAGCGGCAGCTTCTCGATGGCATCCTTGAACCCCTTGGGGGGATCCGGCTCCTTCAGAAACGCCAGCAGTTTCCCAATCTCCCGCAGCGCCGTGACATTATCCTGCCCCATCCCCAGCGCCACCCGCTTCGGAGTCCCGAACAGGTTGGCCAGCACCGGCATGTCGTAACCCTTGGGATTCTCGAACAACAACGCCGGCCCACCTGCCCGCAGGGTGCGGTCACAGATCTCGGTCATCTCCAGGTGGGGGTCGACCTCCACGCTGATCCGTTTCAGCTCACCCAGCTTCTCCAGCTGATGAATGAAATCACGCAGGTCGTTGTATTTCATCGTGTGCTCCGCTCTAGGTTGGCCTTTTGGTACGGAGTTTGCCGCCCTTTGGACCTTCTCGGAAGTCCGGAATACGGCGCGCGCAGGGAATCAGAACGGTGTCTTCGGGGGCGTCCTCCGGAGACTGTGTCTTGCCAGGGATGGCAAGACCAAGCCCCCAGGGATGGGTTCACGGCGTGTCTCCGGAGGAGGCCCCCGAAGACACCCGCCCCCGAAATCAGAAGCGCTGAGGCCGGTGATTACCGGCGCTTCATGGACTGGAAGAACTCTTCGTTGGTCTTCGTGTCCTTGAGCTTGTCCAGCAGGAACTCGATGGCCGCGGTATCGTCGTCCATGGAGTGCAGCAGCTTGCGCAGGATCCAGATACGCTGGATATCCGCTTCGGACATCAGCAGATCCTCACGGCGGGTGCCGGAGCTACGGATATTGATGGCCGGATAAACCCGCTTCTCGGCGATCTTGCGGTCCAGGTGTACCTCCATGTTACCGGTACCCTTGAACTCCTCGTAGATGACCTCGTCCATCTTGGAACCGGTGTTCACCAGCGCCGTCGCCAGGATGGTCAGGCTACCGCCCTCTTCCACATTCCGGGCCGCACCGAAGAACCGCTTCGGCTTCTCCAGGGCGTGGGCATCCACACCACCGGTCAATACCTTGCCGGAGGACGGAATCACCGTGTTATAGGCCCGGGCCAGACGGGTAATGGAATCCAGCAGGATCACCACATCCTTCTTGTGCTCGACCAGACGCTTGGCCTTCTCGATCACCATCTCGGCAACCTGCACGTGACGGGCCGGCGGCTCATCGAAAGTCGACGCCACCACTTCACCGCGCACGGTACGCTGCATTTCTGTCACTTCTTCCGGACGCTCATCGATGAGCAGCACCATCAGGTGACATTCCGGGTTGTTCCGGGTGATCGACTGGGCAATCCCCTGCATCAACAGCGTCTTACCGGCCTTGGGCGGAGACACGATCAGGCCACGCTGGCCCTTGCCGATCGGAGCCACCAGGTCCAGGACCCGGGAAGACAGATCCTCCGTACTGCCGTTACCGGCTTCCAGGACCAGACGCTCCTGGGGAAACAGCGGTGTGAGGTTCTCGAACAGAATCTTGTTACGGGCGTTGTCCGGCTTATCGAAGTTAATCTCGTTAACTTTCAGCAGGGCAAAGTAACGCTCGCCGTCTTTCGGCGGGCGGATCTTGCCGGCCACGGTATCGCCGGTACGCAGGTTGAATCGACGGATCTGGCTGGGGGAGACGTAGATATCATCCGGACCCGCCAGATAGGAGGCATCGGCGGAACGGAGGAAGCCGAAACCGTCCTGCAGAATCTCCAGTACGCCGTCGCCATAGATGTCTTCGCCACTTTTGGCATGTTTCTTCAGGATGGTGAAGATCACATCCTGTTTGCGCGAACGAGCCAGGTTATCGAGGCCCATCTCTTGCGCAATTTCGAGCAATTCGGGCACGGATTTCTGCTTGAGTTCAGTAAGATTCATAGTTTGTTGGATTTTCAGGAATGGAAATAAACGAGTGTTGGAATGACAGGGGTGCCCCTGAACGTATTGAACAAATAAAAGCTGAAACAGGTGCTGGCCAGATGGAGCAAGCCGGTGTTGTGGAATCCGGAATAGTTTGCTGAAGCCAGTAGAGTGGGAACAACCGTTCGCCGGGCAAGAAGGATCATCGGCCACCTTGGACGCGAATGTCAAGTGCACTGACCAAAATTAGACCAAATTACCATGAAACGGGTGCAAGACCGGCCTGATACCTCCCCCTCTGGGGTTACTCCTCTTCCATTATCCACCGCCAATACGGATACTGGAGAAAATTCCATCACCTCCAGTTTTGACAATTCGGAGCCCAGCCATGAGCAGCGAAAGCACCAACGAATTCAAACCCCTGAACATAGCCATCCTCACCGTCTCCGACACCCGCGGACTGGAGCAGGACACCTCAGGTCAGTACCTTGAAGACAGCGCGGTAGAGGCAGGCCACAACCTGATTACCCGCCGGATTCTGCCGGATGACGTCTACCTTATCCGGGCGATCATGTCCCAGTGGATCGCGGATCCGGAGGTCCACGTGGTGATCATCACCGGCGGCACCGGTTTCCACGAACGCGACAGCACCCCGGAAGCCGTTTCGGCACTGTTCGACAAGGCCATCGAAGGCTTCGGCGAGGAGTTCCGCCGTCTTTCCGCCGAGGAAATCGGCTCATCGACCATCCAGTCCCGGGCCTTCGGTGGCCTGGCCAATCACACGGTGATCTTCTGCCTGCCCGGCTCCACCAACGCCTGCCGCACCGGCTGGGAGGGCATCCTGAAGAGCCAGCTGGACAGCCGACACCAGCCCTGCAACTTTACCGCCCTGACCCTGCGCAAGCCGGCGAACGAGGCGTTCCCCCGCTTGCAGCAGGTCATCGGTAACCGGGCAACCAAATAACAGGAGCTGACCCATGGCAGGCCAAAACCTGACTTCCGTCGACGACGCCATCGCCCACATTCTCGACCGGGCACCGGAGATTTCCTGGGTGGAAACCGTGCCGCTCACCGAGAGCCTGGGCCGTGTGCTGGCTGAAAACCTGCACGTGCCGGCTGATGTGCCGCCCGCTGATAACAGCGCGGTGGATGGTTACGCGATCCGCCAGGCTGACCTCAAGTCCGGTCAGCCAATCCCGCTTTCCGGCCGGATCGCCGCCGGGGAGGCCCCCATCCCGCTGGCCGAAGGCACCGCTGCCAGGATTTTCACCGGTTCGGAAATCCCCGAGGGGGCCGATGCCGTGGTGATGCAGGAAAGGGTGGAAGTAACCGACGACGGCATCCTGGTTCAGGCCGAGGTTGCCAGGGGCCAGAACATCCGTGGTCGGGGCCAGGACCTGAAACAGGGTGATATGGCCCTGGTCAGGGGCACTCCGATTCGCCCGCAGGAAATGGGGCTGATTGCCTCCATGGGCTTTGGCGAGGTGTCGGTACTCGCCCGATTGAAAGTGGCGGTGCTCAACACCGGCGATGAACTGGTGGACCCGGGCCAGCCGCTCGCCGGCGGCCAGATCTACAACTCCAACCGATTCACCCTGCTCGGCCTGCTCGCTCAGGCCGGCTGCGAGGTCACCCTCTGCGAGACCCTGAAAGACAACCGGGACGCGACGCGGGAAACACTCAAGCGCGCAGCCTCCGAGGCGGACCTGGTGATCACCACCGGTGGCGTGTCGGTGGGCGAGGAAGATCATGTCCGGGCGGTGCTGGAGGACCAGGGTCAGCTTTCGCTCTGGCGGCTGGCGATCAAGCCGGGCAAGCCCCTGGCATTTGGCGCCATCGACGGCACCCCGATCCTGGGTCTGCCGGGCAATCCCGCCACCGTTCTGGTGACCTTCCTCATTGTCGGCATGCCCTATATCCGGAAATGCCAGGGGCGCCACAAGACCTGGCCTGTGGGCGAACGACTCCCGGCCGGCTTTGACGTGGAATCCACATCCATTCGGCGTGAATTCGTGCGTGCCAGGAAAGAGGTATCGGGCGACGAGCTCCAGATTGTTGCCTATCCGAACCAGAGCTCCGGTGTACTGAGTTCCGCCTGCTGGGCAGAGGGGCTTGCCGTGGTTCCGGAAAACACCACGGTGAAAGCCGGGGACGAGCTGACCTATTACTCATTTGCGGAGCTGATGAGCTGATTATGAACACTGAAACATTGACTGTGCGGTTTTTCGCGCGCCTGCGCGAAGAATTGGACACCGAAAGCCTGGAGATGGCGGCATCGCCGGACCTGACCACCGGTGACATTCTCGCCGAACTGGCTGCCAGGGGCGGCCCCTGGGCCCAACTGCAGGGCGACCAGCCGGTCATGATCGCGGTCAACCAGGCGATGGCCAAACCGTCGACCCCGGTGAAAGCCGGGGACGAAGTGGCCTTTTTCCCGCCGGTAACCGGAGGTTGAGATGATCACGGTCCAGACTGACGATTTCGATCCGGCAGCGGAATACCAGGCGCTACGGGACAGCGGCGCAGGCACCGGAGCCATTGCGACGTTTACCGGGCTGGTTCGGGACAGCGGTGATCTCCAGGGGGTGACCGGATTGTACCTGGAGCATTACCCGGGGATGACCGAACAGGTGATCCAGGGGCTGATTGATCAGGCCTCCCAGCGCTGGGATGTACGCAAGGCCAGGGTGATTCACCGGGTCGGGCGCCTGGATCTGTGTGACCAGATCGTCTTTGTGGGTGTTTGCAGTGCCCACCGGGGAGATGCCTTCGCCGCCTGCGAATTCATCATGGACGCGCTGAAGACCTCGGCGCCATTCTGGAAAAAGGAGATTACCGGGAACACCGAGCACTGGGTGGAACAGAAGGCGTCTGACCGGGACCGGTCCGAGGCCTGGGACTGATTTCCCGGGGACGTGATTTTCTCGAGGCAATAAAAAAACCGCCCGTGAACCTTGTTCAGGGGCGGTTTTCCGGCAGCAACGGGATCAGAGGTTGCTGTCGAGGAAGGCGGCCAGCTGGGATTTGGACAGGGCACCAACCTTCGTTGCGTCAACGTTGCCGTTCTTGAACAGCATCAGGGTCGGGATACCCCGGATGTTGAACTTGGGCGGCGTCTGCTCGTTCTCGTCGATGTTCAGCTTGCAGACCTTCAGCTTGCCTTCGTACTCGTCGGCAATCTCTTCGAGGACCGGTGCAATCATCTTGCAGGGGCCACACCACTCGGCCCAGTAGTCCACCAGTACGGGAACGTCGGACTTCAGTACATCCTGCTCAAAAGAAGCGTCGGTGACATTTACGATATTTCCGCTCATTACCTTTTCCTGATTCAGGCACCGCCAATGACTGTACCGCGCGGTCGCGCGAGCCGGCAGGGGTGCTGTTGACTGTAGTCTGAAGGCTGCCAATAGAACAGCCGTTCAACCTGCTCAAGTTACGCAATACTTTACGCGATTGATCAGGCCGATGTGAAGCAGTAGATCCCACACTATTCATCGCCAGGATGCTGACCGCGGTCAATTGGGCGGGGCGTTCTGTTACTGACAGGCCGGAGACAGATGGCTTATAGTACCCGGCAAGTTCATCTCACAAGGATTTCTGACGACGTGACGGCCGACAACAACGCCGAAAACGCTGCACAAGGGCCGGAGATGCTGGCAGCCATTGATATGGGATCCAACAGTTTCCACATGGTCGTGGCCCGGCTGGTACACGGAGAAATCCGTACCCTGGAAAAAATGGGCGAGAAGGTGCAGCTGGGCGCCGGCCTGGACCAGTACAACCGTCTCACCGAAGAAGCCCAGGCTCGTGCACTGGAATGCCTGAGCCGGTTTGCACAGCGGCTGCGTGGAATGCCGCCGGAGGCCGTCCAGGTGGTGGGCACCAACGCCCTTCGCGTAGCCCGCAACGCCCACCAGTTCATGAATCGTGCCGAGGAAGTTCTGGGCTACCCGGTCGAGATCATCGCCGGCCGGGAGGAAGCCCGCCTGATCTATCTGGGCGTTTCCCATACCCTGTCCGACGACATCGGCCGGCGGCTGGTGATCGATATCGGCGGCGGCAGCACCGAGTTCATCATTGGCCAGCGGTTCGAGCCCCAGGAACTGGAAAGCCTGCACATGGGCTGCGTGTCTTTTCGCAACCGCTACTTTCCCGACGGCAAGATCACCCGGCGCCAGATGGACCGGGCGGTGACCCATGCCGAGCAGGAATTACTGAATATCCGCCAGCATTACCGGAATGTGGGCTGGCAGAGTGCGGTCGGCTCCTCCGGCACCATCAAGGCGATTGCCAGTGTGCTGGCAACCCTGAAGATTACCGACGGCACCATCACCCGTGCCGGGATGCAGGAGCTGCGCAAGCGCCTGGTGGACATGGGCAAGACCGACAAGCTCGGCGATCTTGGGGTGCGTTCGGACCGGCAGAGCATCTTCCCCGGTGGTTTTGCCATTCTGATGGGGGCCTTCCAGTCCCTGGGCATCGAGGACATGGCCTTCGCTGACGGCGCTCTGCGGGAGGGCCTGCTCTATGACATCGTCGGGCGGATCCAGCACGAGGACGTGCGCGAGCGCACCATCTCGGCACTGCAGGAACGTTATCACGTGGATCAGGCCCATGGTGCCGCCGTGGAGGCAACCGCCGTGACGGCCTGGGAGCAGGTTGCAGACCAGTGGGGTCTGCGCACCGCTACGGACGAGGAAGTACTGCGGTGGGCCTGCCGGCTGCATGAGATCGGCCTGACCATTTCCCACAGCCAGTACCACAAGCACGGAGCCTACCTGCTTCGATACTCGGATCTTCCGGGCTTCAGCCAGCAGTTCCAGCGGGATCTGGCGACGCTCGTCCGGGGCCATCGGCGCAAGTTTGCACCGACCATCTTCGAAGGACTCGACCCGGAAGATACCTCGCGCCTACGCCGCCTGTGCATCCTGGTTCGGCTGGCCGTGCTGCTGCAGCATCCCAGGGACATGGAGCCGCCACCGGAATTCCGGCTGGAACCGGGCAACGACAAGCTGACCGTCACCTTTCCGGACGGCTGGCTCGATGACCGGCCATTGACCCTGGCCGACCTCAAGAACGAACGGGACTACCTGGCGCGGCAGGACTTCACCCTGAAAATCAATCCGGACTAGTGTCCGGCAGGGATTCGTTGACAGAACACTAGCCGGCCAGCTCTTCTTCCAGCGCCTCGACAGTCTCGCTGACCTCCAGCCACTGCGCCTCGACCTCTTCCAGTCGCCGGCTGGCGTCGGCCTGGTTAGCGAGTAATTCGTTCAAGCTGGCTTTTCCCGCTTCGCCATACAATCCCGGATCCGACAGATCCTGCTCCAGCCGTACCAGCGTCTGCTGCAACTGCTCCATCTCTTTTTCCAGACTGGTCTGCTGTTTCCGGTAGGGGCTTAGCTTCTTGCGAATCTCGGCTTCCATGCGCTTGCGGGCCTTGCGATCGTCGGCACTTTCACCCACGCCATTGGCCGCCCGGGCCGCGGTTGCCTCGGCGGTCTCCCGACGGGGAGCCTCGCCCTCGTCCCTTTCCTTGCGCCGGTCAGCCAGCCAGCGTTCGTAGTCTTCCAGATCGCCATCGTACTCGGCGACCCGGCCGTCATTGACCAGCCAGAAGTTGTCGACCGTGTTGCGTAGCAGGTGCCGGTCGTGGGAGACCACCACGATGGCGCCCTCGAAATTCTGCAGGGCCATGGTCAGCGACTGCCGCATTTCGAGATCCAGATGGTTGGTGGGCTCGTCGAGCAGCAGCAGGTTCGGGCGCTGCCAGGCGATCACGGCCAGGGCCACCCGGGCCTTCTCGCCACCGGAGAAGGAGCGGATCGGGCTCAGGGCCTCATCGCCATGGAAATCAAAGCCGCCCAGGAAGTTGCGAATGCTCTGCTCCGACGCTTTCGGCGTCAGGCGTTGCAGATGCAGGAAAGGGCTGGCATCCAGATCCAGAGACTCGAGCTGGT
This sequence comes from Marinobacter pelagius, assembly GCF_003315345.1. Lineage (GTDB taxonomy): Bacteria > Pseudomonadota > Gammaproteobacteria > Pseudomonadales > Oleiphilaceae > Marinobacter > Marinobacter pelagius_A. Next base: position 165,559 of record NZ_QNRO01000005.1, on the reverse strand, counting down.
GCTGTGCGAAATAGCCGATGGCCAGGTGCTCGCCACAGGTTCGCTCGCCGCCCAGCAAGGTGCTTTCACCCCGGAGGGCATCCATCAGGGTGGACTTGCCGGCGCCGTTGGGACCCAGCAGGCCGACCCGGCTGCCCGGCAACAGCGTCAGGTTGATATTGTCCAGGATGACGGTGTCGCCATAGCCCGCCCGTCCGTTGCGAATGGACAGCAACGGATTGGAGACTTTTTCCGCCACCGGGAACTCGAAACTGAATGGAGAGTCGATGTGGGCCGGGGCGATGCGCTCCATCCGCTCCAGGGCCTTGACCCGGCTCTGGGCCTGGCGGGCCTTGGTGGCCTTGGCCTTGAACCGGTCGATAAAGCGCTGGATCTCGGCGATTCGCGCCTGCTGGCGCTCATAGTTGGCCTGTTGCTGGGACAGACGCTCGCCACGCTGGCGTTCGAAGGCGGAGTAGTTGCCGGTGTATAGCTCCAGTTTACGCTGATCGAAATGCACCACGTGGGAGGCAACCCGATCCATGAAGTCCCGGTCGTGGGAAATGAACAGCAGAGTTCCGGGATAGCGCCGGAGCCAGTTCTCCAGCCACAGGCAGGCATCCAGGTCCAGGTGGTTGGTGGGTTCGTCCAGCAACAACAGATCCGAAGGCCGCATCAGCGCCTGGGCAAGGTTCAGACGAATCCGCCAGCCACCGGAGAAAGCCGCAACCGGTCGTTCCGCATCCCCGTCGGCAAATCCCAGGCCGCGAAGCAAGGACTCGGCCCGGCGCGGCGCCGACCAGGCCTCATGCACATCCAGCTCGCCGTGAATCCTCGCCACGGCATGGTCGTCACCGGCCGCTTCGGCCCGGGCGAGCTCGGCCTCCATTCGGCGCAGGTCGAGGTCGCCATCGAGCACAAAATCCCGTGCACTGCGTTCTGACGCCGCCACTTCCTGGGCCATGTGGGCGATGCGGCAGCCCCCGGGCAGGGAAACACTGCCCTGCTCCGGCGCCAACTGGCCCAACAAGAGCTGGAAAAGGCTGGATTTACCGGCACCATTGGCACCTACGATGGCAACTCTCTGGCCGGGCTGAACCGTGAGATTCACGGATTCTAGCAACCAGACACCGCCCCGTTGTAAACTGAGATCAGTAATCGTTAACATAAATCCATTTTATCAGCGTAAGATGGTCAGGGCAGGTTCGGCGTGGAATTACCGGAAAAACTGGAACCGGACAACCCGATTTGGCGTTTTGCCTTGGCGTTCTGGCAAAAGCCCGGCACTCAGCGAACCTGTCTTGCGCTCCAGGATCGGGGCTGGAGCGTTACACGTATTTTATGCGCCGGCTGGCTGGCCCTTGAAGGCAGGCCCTACAGCGGCACGGAGCACGCTACGGTAACAGAGTGGCGCCAGCATGTAACCGGTGCTTTGCGGGCAGTACGAAGATATCTCCCGAAAGGCCATGAACACTGCCAGACCCTTCGCGAAGGCGTCGCCGGCCTGGAACTGCAGGCCGAGCAGCTGGAACTGGCCCTGGCGTGGCAACAACTTGCGACTGAGACTGCGGACAAGGCCCATATGACGGGACATGCCCAGCTGATTCAAGACAACCTTGCCGCTGCTGCCTACCGGCCGGAACAGGCCAACGATGCAGCAGTTGAGCTGAATACACTGGCCGATATTCTGGCCTCATTCTCCAATGGAGACTCCCAGCCATGATGATGAAATGGCTCATCCGGCTCTCGTTTCCGGCCCTGGGATTTCTTCTGGTTCTGATGTTCTTTGGAATTGACGATCCCCAGGAGGTATCCCAACCCGTAACAGACAATCAGGAACCCGAGCAGGAAATTCCTGCATTCGAGGGCCTGGTGCCCTCCCCCGTGCCAACCGAAGGCCCGGAGATCATATTCAAATGGCAGGACACAGACGGCAACTGGCACTATGCTGACCAACCCCCGGCCCAGGGACCCTGGAATACACTGGCCATTGAACGCCCGGACAAGGCCCGCGGCGGATCTCCAGGCCAGGACCCTGATACCGACTGGCAGTCCCCCTACAGTGCGCCCTTTTCCCTGGGCCCCACCGCCGGCAGCAACGGCAGCTGACAGAAAGAGTCGGGTTCCTTAACACATGTTCAGTGGCATCTCGCGCCGGAACCCGTTACCTTCTGTGTTTCAATGATGACAATCCGGGAGTGCCGCTCCCGCGCACTTACGTAAACCGTTAAGGACTCAGTAATGAAGAAAACCCTGCTTGCATTGGCCATGGCCGGTGTCGTCACCGGTTGCTCCACTCCACCGGAAGCCCCCGAAGATCCCAAACTGGAATCCACCGAGCAGAAGGTCAGTTACGGTATGGGCCTGGTGCTTGGCGAGCGGATGAGCAATGACCTGCCGGACCTGCAGATGGAGCAGTTCCTGCAAGGCATCCAGCATGGCCATGCCGGTGACGAGGAAACCAAGCGCCTGACCCGCGAGGAAATCCAGCAAGCCCTGATGGCCTACCAGCAGCAGATGCAGGAAGACCAGAAGAAGCAGATGGACGAACTGGCCCAGAAGAACAAGGAGGCCGGCGAAGCCTTCCTGGCGGAAAATGCGGAAAAGGACGGCGTTGAGACCACCGAGTCCGGCCTGCAGTATGAAGTGATCGAGGAAGGCACCGGAGAGAAGCCATCCGCCGAGGATACCGTCAGGGTTCACTACACCGGCGAGCTGCTGTCCGGTGAGGTGTTTGACAGCTCCCGTGAGCGTGGCGAACCGGTCACTTTCGCCCTGAACCAGGTCATTCCGGGTTGGACCGAGGGCCTGCAACTGATGAGCGAAGGTGCCCGTTACAAGCTCTACATCCCGTCAGAACTCGCCTACGGTCCGGGTGGCAACCGCGCGATCGGCCCCAACGAGACCCTGGTGTTCGATGTCGAACTGCTTGACGTCAACCCCGAGGAAAACGCCGGAGAGGACTCAGCCTCCGAATAAGCTCCGGGCACAAAAAAGCCTCAGTGCCGGCAACTTGTCGGGCTGAGGCTTTTTTATGGCTGATGGCCGGACACAGGTCAGGCGGAAGCGACCTTCCCGGCATGGGCATTGTGCAGGTGCTCGATCAGGAAATCCTCCATCTCGAACCGGCTCTCCAGCGCTTCCCCCAGCCTGGACAGTTCATTGAACAGCTCCCGGACCTGGGCTTCGGAGAGTGACTGGCCGTTCAGACGATCATTGAAGTTGAGCGCGATTTCCGTGGTCTGCTCGATCTTCGGATACACCTTGGCCGCCAGCTCAAGGCCACCGTCGTTGAACTCGCGGGCTTCCTGGATCAGCTGCTCGTAGATTTCGAAGTGGCCCGCGGAGACATAATCCACCAGCACTTCGCACAGGCGAACGAACTTTTCCGTCAGGGCTTCGGTCTGGGAGAAGTCATTTTCTCCGGACAAATCACAGTAATGGACCAGTAGCTCCTGACGCTCTTTCAGCCAGCGATCAATCAGTTCGCTGACGCCGCCCCAGCGTTCCCTGGCATTTCGGCAATTCTCCAACATGACGCCTGTTCTCCGCTCGTTTACCCGAAGCGTTTGACCCCGGTGCAATTGCTTACAGTTCGGGATTCAAGGTACCCCAACGTCACGGTTGGCCGCAACCGTTTCAGCTGCGAATCCAGCTACGGGATTGCGGTCGCCGGAACAGGAAAAAGAGGCCGACCAGAACCAGCCCAGAGAAAAACACCGCAGTCCAGCCCGGAATGCTCAGCCCCAGGAATCGCCATACCACTGCGGCACAGTCGCCGGTCCCGCGCAGGGCAGTGGTGAGCACCTCCATCCAGGGCAGAACCTCAAGCATGTAATCCACTGACGGACCGCAGGCAGGCACCTGATCCGCTGGCAGACTCTGCAGCCACAGCTGGCGCCCGGCAATACCCAGGCCGGTTCCCGCGGTCAGTGCCAGCAAAAAGCCGTAGACACGAACGCCCCAGCCGGTGGGGCCATGGAGGAACGCCAGCAGGCTGACCAGCCCGGCGCCCATGAAGCCGAAACGCTGGAGCCAGCACAGCGGACAGGGCTCGAGGCCCATGACGTGCTCCATATAGAAGGCCACGCCGAGCAACCCGGCACAGACCAGAAAAACAACTGCAAACACCCATCTGCCAGCCAAAACAACACCCTCGGAATGAAGACTTGAAGCTCAGAGACCCGTCACTTAACCCTAAACCCCGGGGAACTTCAAGCGCTTGTGGGCGGTGGCAGTCAGGCAATGCGGGAAAAGAAATCGTCGGGCTGGCTTCGTTGATCGCGGGCGGTCGCCTCGGCATCATCCCAGCCCGCTTCCCAGGCGGCTATCACCACATCGCCCCGATACGGACAGCGACTCTTCGCCATGCCCATGGAGGCCGCCAGGTGGCCCTGACGGTAGGCCTTGTTCAGCGCCTCCACATCCCAGCCGAGCTTGATGTCCCTTGCCATACCGGTATCCTCCGTAATCCCGTTGCACCAACGCTAGCAAGGGCCTGCTCCACTGACAAACCGATATCCGGGTTCTGTGCAGCAGGTCCCTGTCGGGCTGTGACGGAGGCCGAACTCCGCGCTCAGGATCTCAGATAGTCGGCCAGGAACTGCTCGAACGGTTGGGTATCGTGGGCTTCCATCTGCGCCTGCTCGGCGAGGGAATCCCGGCTCATTGCCCGGAACGCCTCCAGCACATCCGGAGCCATCGTCTCGTTCCGCAAGGTCTGCTGGTGACGAAGGGACATTTCCATCACCCAGTCCCGGTGTCCCAGGCCGGACGAACGCATGGCATCCAGTACCCGGTTGGAAGGCACACCGTTTGCCAGGCTCTCTTTCTGGGCCGCCAGGGCCGTCGTGTAGCTCTCGGTACCCGTCCAGTCATCGAGCACCTCGGCCAGCGACTCCAGGCGGCCCAGCAGCCCGGAGGCCGCCTCCATCGCCGGAATCCTGCCTGCTTCCTGGCACAGGGTCAGGCTGGCGTCGCGGCCCCGGGCCACGACATCCTTGTAGTTGTCGTCCAGGCGTTCACATTCGGCGTCACCGATCCGGGGCGAATCCGACAGCAGACAGTCCAGCAGGAACAGGTCAAGAAAATCGATCTGCTCCCGGTTCACGCCTAACGGCGAGAACGGATCCAGGTCCAGGCACCGCACTTCAATGTACTCCACACCACGGGCCTCCAGCGCCTGGATCGGCTTTTCTTCCCGTTCGGTGGTGCGCTTGGGACGAACGGCACTGTAGTACTCGTTCTCGATCTGCAGGACGCTGGTATTGATCTGGATGAACTCATCGCCACGGCGGGTGCCGATCGCCTCGTAGGGCGGCCAGGTAGTGTGAATGGCACGGTCCAGGGTGCGAGTGTAGGTGTCGAGTTCATTGAAGCAGATATTCAGCGAGGCCTGGGCGTTATTGTGATAACCCAGATCCCCCATGCGCAGGGACGTCGCATGCTCGCCGTACCAGCTGCGCTCATCAAAGCGGTTGAGATCGTGCTTTACCCCGGCGACAAAACTGGCGTCCAGTGCCGGGGAGGCTCCGAACAGCAGCATCAGCAGCCAGCTGCGGCGGCGGAAGTTGCGGATCAGCCAGAAGTACTGTTCGGACTTGAAATCCCGGAGGGACTGCTGGTCCCCCAGCAGTTGCTGCCACTTTTCCCAGAAAGCATCCGGCAACGACAGGTTGTAGTGCGCACCGGCAATACTCTGCATGATGCGGCCATAGCGCACCGCCAGGCCCTGGCGATAAACGTGCTTCAGGTAACCGATGTTCGAGGTGCCGTATTCCGCGATGGGAATGCTCTCGTCCCCTTCCAGTTCACAGGGCATGCTGGCCGCCCAGAACACCTCGTCGCCGAGATTCTGCTGCACAAACTGGTGGATATCCCGCAGGGACTCCAGCAAGGCGTCGGTGCTGCCGCAGACCGGCGTGATCAGTTCCAGCAGGGCCTCGGAGTAGTCCGTGGTAATGCGGGGATGGGTGAGCGTGGAACCCAGCGCCTTGGGGTGCGGGGTCTGGGCGATGAAACCGTTCCGGTCAACCCGCAGGCCTTCCTTCTCCACGCCCTTGAGAAAGCCGTGCCACTCCGATTTTGAGAACTGCCGAAATAACGAATGGCGGGATTCAGCCATGGTTGACTCCTGCTGCGACCGCCCCGCTCGTGACGGGGCCGTCGGTGAACCTGATGATTGAAAGTTTAGCTTCCGTCCTTGCGGGCCGAGGCAAGCGCCTGGGCCAGGGCACCGGCCATTGCGCCCTGGGCCGGCTTCTGACCCTTCGGCGCCCGTTTCTGGCGCTGGCCGGAACGGTTATCGGAACGGCCACGGCCGGATGAGGCACGGGAATCATTTTTCTCACCGGGCTGGTCGTCCATACGCATGGACAGGCCGACGCGCTTGCGTGGGATATCCACTTCCATGACCTTGACCTTGACGATGTCACCGGCCTTGACCACTTCCCGTGGGTCCTTGACGAAAGTGTGGGACAAGGCGGAGATATGCACCAGTCCGTCCTGGTGAACACCGATGTCCACGAAGGCGCCAAAGTTGGTCACGTTGGTAACCGAACCTTCCAGGATCATACCCGGCTTCAGGTCGTTCAGGGTTTCCACCCCTTCCTCGAAGCTGGCAAAACGGAACTCCGGACGCGGATCCCGGCCGGGTTTCTCCAGCTCGGCAATGATATCCCGGACCGTTGGCAGCCCGAACTGTTCTGTTACGTAATCCTGCGGATTCAGACCACGCAGGAACGCGGAATCACCGATAATATTTTCCACTTTCCGGCTGTTCCGGGCGGCAATCGCCTCCACCACGCCGTAGGCTTCCGGGTGCACCGAGGAGCGGTCCAGCGGGTTTTCACCACCGGCAATCTTCAGGAAGCCGGCTGCCTGTTCGAAGGTACGATCCCCCAGGCGCGTCACTTTCAGCAGCTGCTTGCGGTTGGTGAACATGCCGTTCTGGTTGCGGAAATCGACAATGTTCTGGGCAATGCTCTGGTTGAGGCCGGAAACCCGGGACAGCAGTGGCACCGAGGCGGTGTTCAGGTCCACACCGACACCGTTTACACAGTCCTCCACAACCGCATCCAGGCTGCGGGACAGCTGGACCTGGGAAACGTCGTGCTGATACTGCCCGACCCCGATGGATTTCGGCTCGATCTTCACCAACTCGGCGAGGGGATCCTGCAAACGACGGGCGATGGACACCGCGCCCCGGATGGTGACATCCAGGTCCGGCAGTTCCCGGGAGGCGAATTCGGAGGCAGAGTAGACAGAGGCGCCGGATTCACTGACCACGATCCGTGCCAGCTTCAGTTCCGGGTAGCGCTTGCACAGATCCGCCACCAGCTTCTCGGTCTCCCGCGAGGCGGTCCCGTTACCGATGGCCACCAGCTCGATCCCGTATTCCCGGCACCAGGTGGCCAGCTGCTCGATGGACTGGTCCCACTTGTTCTGGGGCGCATGGGGGAAAATCGCACCGTGACCCACCACCTGACCGGTGCCGTCAATCACTGCCACCTTGACCCCGGTGCGCAGCCCCGGGTCCAGGCCCAGGGTCGGACGCGGGCCGGCAGGTGCCAGCAACAGCAGATCCTTCAGGTTGGCGGCAAACACGTTGATCGCCTCGGTTTCCGCCGCCTCCCGCACCTGCGCCATCAGATCGGTCTCGATCTGGGTGGACAGCTTGACCCGCCAGGTCCAGCGCACCACTTCGGACAGCCATTTGTCAGCCGGGCGACCGTTATCCCGGATGCGCCAGCGCGCGGCAATTCGCTGTTCCGCCGGGTGCGGCTGGCGACGATCATCTTCCCTGTCACCAACCACAATGCTGTAGGTGAGGATGCCCTCGTTGCGGCCACGCAGGATGGCCAGGGCCCGGTGCGACGGCACCTTCTTCAGGGGCTCGACATGGTCAAAGTAGTCCCGGAACTTGGCACCCTCGGTTTCCTTACCGTCCACCACGGATACCTTGAGCTGGCCCTGCTGCCAGATGAAGTCCCGCAGGTCACCGAGCAGTTCGGCATCCTCGGCGAAGCGCTCCATCAGGATGTAGCGGGCGCCATCAAGGGCCGCCTTGGTGTCCTCAACGCCGGCTTCCTTGTTGAGGTAGGCCCCGGCGGTGGCTTCGGGATCGAGGCTCGGGTCGTCATACAGGGCATCGGCCAGCGGCTCCAGACCGGCTTCCCGGGCAATCTGCGCCTTGGTGCGACGCTTGGGCTTGTAGGGCAGGTACAGGTCTTCCAGCCGGTTCTTGGTATCTGCACCGTTGATCGCGGCCTTGAGCTCATCGGTCAGCTTGCCCTGCTCCTCGATGCTGTTGAGGATGGTGGCCCGGCGGTCCTCCAGCTCCCGCAGGTAGCGCAACCGCTCTTCCAGGTTCCGCAACTGACTGTCGTCCAGCGAACCGGTGACTTCTTTCCGGTAGCGGGCAATAAACGGAACGGTCGCGCCTTCGTCGAGCAGTGCAACGGTGGCATTAACCTGTTGTTCGCGGACACCAAGTTCTTCCGCGATACGGCTGGAAATCGTCTTCATGCAACCTCGGCAAAATCACATAGGAATCGAATTAACGGGAAAAGGTACAGCGGCTTACTTCTGCAAGCAAGCGGCCTGACTGCGGCTGTTCAGGAATTGCACAAGCTCGTTCCAGGGCATCGGGCGGGCGTAATAGTAGCCCTGGACCTCGTCACAATGCTGCTGGCGAAGGAACTCCAGCTGCCCTTCGCTCTCCACGCCTTCGGCAACCACGCTCATCTGCAGACTGTGGGACAGACTGATGATCGCCCGGATGATGTGCTCGGCGTCCGCCGACTGCCCCAGCTCCTCCACAAAGGACTTGTCGATCTTGACCAGGGAAATCGGCAGGTGCTGCAGGTTGCTCAGGGAGGAAAAACCGGTGCCGAAATCGTCCAGGGCAAAGCTGATGCCCAGCTGGTTCAGCTCCCGCAGGCAGCGCTGGGCGTACTCCGGATCGTGCATCATGGCGCTCTCGGTGAGCTCCAGCTCCAGCAGGCTGGTATCGACGTTGGCATTGAAGATGATCCGGAAGATGGTTTCGGTCATCTTGCGGTCATGGAACTGGCGGAATGAGAGGTTGACCGCGAACACCAGCCCGGGGAAACCCAGCTCCGCGGATTCCTTGAGCCGCTGACAGGCCTGCTCGATCACCCAGTAGCCGATCGGAACGATCAGGCCGCTGCGCTCGGCCACCGGAATGAATTCGTCCGGCCCGACCAGGCCACGCTGGGGATGGTTCCAGCGCAGCAGACATTCCACGCCGCGCACCTCCTCGGTCGCCAGGTCGATGCGGGGCTGGTAATACACTTCCAGCTCCCTGCCTCGCAGGGCATTGCGCAAGTCCGCTTCCAGTCGCAGCTGGTAGCCGGCGGAGATGTGCAGTTGCCGGTCGTAGAAACGGTAACTGGTACCCGGGTCCCGCTTGGCCTCGAACATCGCGCGGTTGGCCCGGCGCATCAGGTTCTCGGCGCTGTCGCCGGATTCCGGGTAGGTGGCGACACCGAGGCTGGCGTTGACCACCAGCGGCTGGCCATCCACGGTCACGGGTTCATCAAGGATGGTGACCACCTTGCGGATGATGCGGGTAATGTCCAGCGAATCCTCGACCTTCTCGATAATGATCGCCAGCTCGTCCCCGCCGATGCGCATCAGCGAGTCCACACGGCGCAAGGCGTGGCGCAGCCGCTCCGCCAGCTTCATCATCAGCTGGTCGCTGCGCTGGTAGCCAAAGGATTCGTTGATACTGCGGAAATCGTCGATATTGAGGTGCAGCAAAGCCAGCCTCTGGCTGCCCCGCTCGGCCCGCAGCAAGCCCTGCTGCAGGCGATCGAAGAAAAGGTCCCGGTTAATGACCCCGGTGGCAACATCACGCCCCAGATGGCCCTGGGCGGAGATATTAAGCTGCTCCCGGTACCAGAGGTATTTCACCGCCCGGGGGAAACTCCAGCGGTCGAGTCCCTGCCGGCTCAGATAGTCCGCCGCCCCTTCGGCAACCAGCTCCGATGCCCGTTCGCCGGGCAGCTCGGCGCTGAGTGCAAGCACCGGCTTGTCGTCACTGGAGACCGAGAGATACTGCAGGAAGGCGGCTTCATTGCCGCCGTGAAACACACAATCCCAGACGATGACGTCAAAACTGGCGTTGCGGATGAGATCGTCGCAATCGATGAGATCCGGACACCAGGTGACATCCGGATCGATCTCGGAATCGCCCGAAAGCAGCGAGTCCAGCCAGAGAAAGTCCGCGTGGTGTGGCGTCAGCACCAGTACGCGTAACCGATCGGGCCTCGGAGTCTCCAGGGGCAATGTCATCAAACAGGATCCGTCTCTGCAAAGGCTGTAACTGTTAACCCTATCATAGCCCAGAGATGATCGAGGTACAGTAACGCCTGCTGGTGTAGAATAATGACACGCGAATTTCCTGACCCCCGTTCCATTCTGGTCTGCAATCTGTGAACAAGCTCAACCCCCGACAAAGTGAAGCCGTCCGTTACGCCGATGGCCCGCTCCTGGTGCTCGCCGGCGCCGGCAGCGGCAAAACCAGCGTGATCACGCGCAAGATCGCCTACCTGATCGAGGAACTGGGCATTCCGGGGCGTCATATTGCCGCGGTGACCTTTACCAACAAGGCCGCCCGGGAAATGAAGGAACGGGTAGGCCGGATCGTGGACCGGGGCAAATCCCGCGGGCTGATCGTGTCCACCTTCCACAATCTCGGCCTGAACATGATCCGGGAAGAGCATCCGCACCTGGGCTACCACCCCGGCTTCTCCATCTTTGATGCCGAGGATGCCAAGGCCCTGCTGCAGGACCTGATGCTGCGCGAAGCCAGTGCCGATGCCGGTGATGAACTCAACGACGTGCAGATGACCATCTCCTCCTGGAAGAACGCCATGCGCGGGCCGGAGGAAGCATACAGCAAGGCCGCCGATGAACGGGAACAGCGCATCGCCCTGATCTACAAGCGCTACAACGAATACCTGAAAGCCTACAACGCAGTGGATTTCGACGACCTGATCCTGCTGCCGGTGCAGCTGTTCCGCAGCCATCCGGATGTGCTGGCCAAGTGGCGGCGCAAGATCCGCTACATGCTGGTGGATGAGTACCAGGACACCAACGTGTGCCAGTACGAACTGGTCAAGCTGCTGGTGGCCGAGCGCGCGGCCTTTACCGTGGTGGGCGATGACGACCAGTCCATCTATGCCTGGCGCGGGGCCAGGCCGGAGAACCTGGCCCAGCTCAAGGAAGACTTCCCGAGCCTGAAAATCGTCAAGCTCGAGCAGAACTACCGCTCGACCGGGCGGATCCTGCGCAGCGCCAATACGGTGATTGCCAACAACCCCCATGTGTTCGAGAAGGCGCTTTGGAGTGACCATACCATCGGCGAGGAACTCCGCATCATCCGCTGTCGCAACGAGGATGCCGAAGCCGAACGGGTGGCAACCGAGATCATCGACAACAAGCTCAAGCAGGGTCTGGATTTCAAGGATTTCGCCGTGCTGTACCGGGGCAATCACCAGTCCCGGTTGCTGGAGATGAAGCTGCAGGCCTACCAGATTCCCTATCGGATCTCAGGCGGCCAGTCGTTCTTCTCCAAGAACGAGATCAAGGATGCCATGTCCTACCTGCGGCTGCTGGTCAATCCGGATGACGATGCCGCCTTCCTGCGAGTGGTCAATGTGCCCCGCCGGGAAATCGGCCCGCGTACCCTGGAGCAGCTGAGCCACTACGCCCGTTCCCGTAATGTCAGCCTGTTCCAGGCCCTGGGAGACATGGGCGCGGAAGCCCACGTGACCGAAAAGGGCCTGGACCGGCTGCGGCGCTTTGCCCACTGGGTCGACCGCACCTGCGAACGACTGCATTCGGAGGACCCGATCCCGGTGATCAAGCAGCTGTTCACCGACATCGAGTACGAGGAATGGCTGCACCAGCATTCCGGCACGCCCAAACAGGCCGAGCGGCGCATGGAGAACATCTGGTACCTGGTGGACTCGATCCAGCGCATGCTCGATGACGGCAAGGGCACGGCAGACGAGATCGGCATCGAGGACGCCATCAGCAAGTTGATCCTGCGGGACATGATGGAGCAGCGCGAAGAGGACGACGACAGCGATAAGGTTCAGCTGCTGACCCTGCACGCCTCCAAGGGCCTGGAATTTCCCCATGTGTTCATCATGGGCCTGGAGGAGGAAATCCTGCCCCACCGCGCCAGCATCGAGGAAGGCAACATCGAGGAGGAGCGCCGCCTGATGTACGTGGGTATCACCCGGGCCCGGGAGACCCTGACCCTGACTTATGCCGCGTCCCGCAAACAGTATGGCGAGAAGATCGAAACCATTCCCAGCCGGTTCCTGGATGAGCTGCCCGAGGACGACCTGAAGTGGGAAGGCCTCGGAGACCTCGACCGGGAAGCCAACCAGAAAAAAGGCAAAGCCACCCTGAGCGCCCTGCTCGGGGATCTCGGCAGCTGACTATTTTTTAATCTTCACCCCCTGCAACTATTCCCGCTCCTGGCCCGTTACCCCGATGGGGAAGCCTCCCCTCGACACAACAACAAGACCAGGAGAACGAAATGAAACCGATCGATCTTTCGTACGGCTCCAGCAAGCTGCGGCCGGGTAAACTGCTGCTGGCCATCAGCTCCGCACTGGCATTTTCCGCCTGCGGCGGTGACGATTCCGGCACCAGCAGCAACAGCTCCGGCGCCGAAACCTCGTCCGGCCAGGACACAGTGGTGGCCGGCGATCAGGTGGCCCAATCCGCCGAATCGGGGGCACCGACCGGTGATCCCGTCAAAGGTTTCTTCAGCGATCCCTTCGCCGAGCCCCTAATCACCGTCGACGGTGAGAGTGTGACAACCGATGAGCGTTGCGTGACCAACAGCGAGGGCCTGCTGGAGTGCAAACCGGCGGCCGGCACCATGGCGGTACTTGAGGACGGCCGGGTACTCTACCTGAACGCTCTGGAAGGAACGGAAAACGTCGAATTGTCCATCGTGGCGGAATTCGGCGAGGTCTCCATCAACGATCAGAGCCGGGTTCTGGCGCTCGGCGAGGCGGACACACCCCGGTGGATCAAACCGGATCCGCTGCGGGCAGGCGCCAATCCCGACGGCAATGACTCAGAAACCCTGCTTGATGGCACCGAACTCGATGGCGCCCTGGATACCGCCGACAACACGGCAAAGAACGACGGCGCGCTGTTCTGCTCCGACATCATCGCTCTGGCCGATGGAAGGATCATGGCGGTCGGCGGCACTGACTACTATTCAGAACCCGGGGTCGATGGCTTTCCGATCGGGGTGGCCGAACTGGAGGGCATCAAGAACTCCCGGATCTTTGACGGAAGCACCAATACCTGGACCCAGAGCGGCGACATGACCTATGGCCGCTGGTACCCGTCGCTGGTGACGCTCGGAAACAGCGACGTGTTTGTGGCCAGCGGCGTCACCAAACTGATCAAGCCGGTCTACCCCGAAGACCCGCTCAACTCCGGCCGGAACGTGGTGGAAACGGAAACCTACGACCCCTGCACCGGTACCTGGACCGAGAACCCGAGTACCGCCCAGCGATCACTCCCTCTCTATCCCAGGATGCACCTGCTGCCCAATGGCCATGTGCTGTACAACGCCGGCGGCCAGGCCTTCAATCCCTTCGGCCAGGGCTATGATCAGGCGCTCTGGAATATCGTGGCCAGCTTCAATCCCGACACCCAGCGCTGGACCGACATCGGTTATGCCGGCCTGCCCCTGCGTCTGGATGAAGTGGGCCTGGAACAGCTGAGCAGCACCCTCAACATCACCAACCTGTCCATGGAACAGACTGGCAGCCTGCTGGGTGGCGTGCTCGAATCCCCCACCGACCTGCTGACTGCCGCCTCTGACCTGAATCTGGACGAGGAAACCCTGAAAACCGCCATTGCCGGTGGTATGCGCGGCTCCACCTCCAGCACCATGCTGCCGCTGCGGCCGGATGAGAACGGCCAGTACAACGAAGTCGAACTGCTGACGGCGGGCGGCGTACCCAGTTACGCCCTGCTCACCAACCCGGGCGGCTATCTGCCGGTCGCACAGAGCCGCATCGACACCATCAGCATTGACGGCGAACAACTGGATTACGAGTCCCGACTGACCGGGCCGCTGAACCAGCCCCGTTGGTACGGCACCAATGTATTGCTGCCCGATGGCAGCGTGATGGTGTTCAGCGGCGGTACCCGCGATGGCGTAGTATCGCCGGGGCTGGAAGGGCCGATCATGACCACCGAGCGCTTTGATCCCGAAACCGGCACCTGGACCGAAATGGCCACGGCCAACCGCCCGAGGACCTACCACAATACTGCGGTACTGCTTCCGGACGGACGGATTCTGGTGGCCGGCCACGCCCCGATCAATACCGCCTACCTCTCCCATATCAACCTCGAGGACTTCGGCCTGGGACCGAATGCCGGCCGCGATCCGAGTTTCGAGATCTATACCCCGCCCTATGCCATGCGGGATGACCGCCCCGAGATCCTGTCAGCGCCAGAAACGGCCACCATCGGCGACACCCTCAGCATCCAGGTGGATGACGCCGAACGCATCGATGAAGTGCTGTTGATCCGGCGCACCGCCATGACCCACCTGATCGACGGCGACCAGCGGGCAGTGGAACTCCCGATTGCTTCCCGCAGTGGCCGCAACCTGCGTCTCGCTATGCCGGACAGCCACGACGTGGTGCCGGCTGGCAAGTACATGCTGTTTGTCAGTAAACCATCGGACGAAGGCCGGGTGCCTTCGGTCTCGGCGCCGGTCACGGTGATAAATACCACCCTCGCCTGCACGGCTGACACCCAGGTTGCAGACACCGATACCTCGACCAGCAGCGGAAGCCTGCTGGATGAACTGGGAGACATGCTATGAGCGAAGCAATCCATCAGGGTAGCATCCGATGGTTTTGCACCGTGGCAGCGGCTGGCCTGGCGCTTTGCGCCGGGCCAGCCCTGGGGCACGGAGCACCGGAGACAGACAACTCGCCGGACAGCCGGATCGCCGCCACGATCACGGCGGCCCCGGTCATTGAGGGGCTCGATGTGATGATCCTGGATGCGCCCAGACCCGGGCTGCTGTTGAGCTACCGCGGGGAACAGGAACTGACGGTCCTTGGTGAAAACCAGGAGCCGATGTTGCGGATCACAGAAAGGGCCGTGAAAGCCAACCAGGATAGCCTTACCCACAGGCTCAGCGATCAGCGGCAGAAACAGGCTCAGCCCTCAGGCTGGACCACTGTTTCAGAGTCAGGCACGTACGGATGGATGGACCCTCGTCTGGCGGTCGGGTCGGGTCACAGGGAAGAGTGGACTATAGAGATCGTGGACGAAAACGGGGGGCTCTTCGAACTCAAGGGAAGTCTCGAACCAAAACCCATGCCGTAGAAACGAAAACACCCATCTGCGCCCCTTAAAAGGGCGCAGATGGGTGCCAAGGCATGTTAAGCGCGTTTTGTGCTTACTGGCTCTGGGAAACGATGTGCTCAACCGCCGCCTTGATTTCCTCATCCGGACAGCTGGCACAGCCGCCTTTGGCCGGCATGGCGTTGAAGCCATTGAGGGCGTGGTTAATCAGGGTTTCCATGCCTTTGTCGATGCGCGGAGCCCAGGCCGCGGTGTCGCCAATCTTGGGTGCGCCAGCAGCGCCGGTAGTGTGACAGGCCATGCAGACAGCGTCGTAGACTTCGCTGCCGGAACGGGGGCCAGAGCTGGCTGCCTGGGTCGGAGCGGCTGCGGCGCCACACTCCTCGCCTTCCAGACACACTTCACCAACCGGTTCGATACGCGCGCGGATCTCGTCTTCAACACTAGCCATGACGGCGCCGGCGGTGAGGCCGAAACCGAGCAGAACAACAGCCAGGACTCTTTTCATGTTCACAATGCACCTCGCATTTGAGCGTTATAATCTTTGGTCGCCGCATTATAGCGACTGTACCCCGGCAAAAAAACCAAAGGCCAGAATCATAAATTGATTTCAACCGGTTTAATTGCGATTTCGTAAGCCCTCAGGCACGAATTTGTGAATACAGGTACCATACCGGCATTCCAACCAACCCGACTTCCAGGACCCGCTCAATGCCAGACGCAGAAAGCAACCGCCCGCATCCTTGGCGCAAACCGCTGTTGATTCTTGAGTTCTCCGCCCTGGCCGTTCTTCTGGGCTCCATGGCCTGGTTTTCCAGCCAGACCGCCGACGGCAGCAAGATCAGCGCCGGCTGGCTGCTGATCCCGGCTTTTGCCAGCCTGGGGGTGTTTCTGAGTTTTATCGGCCTGATGTACCTGCGCTGGGTCGCAGCCGCTAATGCGACCAATCGTACCCGCCACAGAATCATTTTCGCCTTGCTGGCAATCACCCTGATCGGGGTCTGGGTGTACGGCATTGCCAACACCTGGATGAGCCTGAATGCAAGCTGAGGATTATCCCATGACGCATCCAGCCTGGCTTCGAAACACCGGCCTGAGCGTTTGTCTCACTGCCCTGGCCGCTCCGGCGGCCTTTGCCCAGACGGCGGGCACCGAGCCATCCGGGGATTTGTCCGCCGAGCAATGCGCGCTTATTGAAAACGGGGTTCGCAGGCTCGCCTGTTTCGATCGGGTATTCAAGGCTGACGAGGAAAGGCAGGCGGCCCGCGAGAGCGAGCAGGAACAGGCCGAGGAGGCCGTGAGCGAGGAACTGCCAATGGCCGAAGGAAAAGTCCAGGAAGATTCGGGGCTTGCAGAGGACGACGACAGCGTCATGAATTCGCTGCTGGACCAGTATGTGGCGGCAGAAAAGGCCATCTTTTCCTTCTCCGGCAGTTTCGTGGGTCACCGTCCCACCTATATCCTTCCGGTCAGCTGGATTGATGACCCCAACGCCACCCCGACCAGTCCCCGACTCGGAACCACTAACTACGATTACGAGCTCAGGAACCTGGAGGCCAAATACCAGATCAGTTTCAAGGTTCCGTTGTTAACGGGCCTGTTCGACGATCGCACTACCCTTTGGTTCGGTTATACCCAGCAATCCTACTGGCAGGTTTACAACCAGGACGATTCAGCTCCCTTTCGGGAAACCAATTATGAACCGGAGATATTTCTGCGCTACCGGACCGACTGGGATATTGGCCCGGGAACATTGAGTGGCGTGACCCTCGGGTTTAACCACCAGTCCAACGGCCAGTCGGAGCCCTGGTCCCGGAGCTGGAACCGGATTATGGGCAGCGCGGCCTACAGTTACGGGCGCTGGCTGTTCATGGTGCAGCCCTGGTACCGGATTCCCGAGAACAGTAACGATGACAATGCCGATATCGAACGGTATCTGGGGCATGCCAATTACCGGGCAGTGTATAAACTGTCTGAGGACCGGACGTTTTCGTTGCGGTTGATGAACAATCTGCGGTCGGACAATCGGACGTCCGTTGAGTTCGGGTACAGTTTTCCGATGGGAGAGACGGTCAAGGGGTTCTTTCAGTACTACAACGGGTATGGTGAGAGTCTGATTGACTATAACCACCGGATTGAGAGGTTCGGGATCGGGATTATGTTGAACGATTGGCTCTGAGGTCTGACTGGCCTCTGGTGCAAGGCCGAAGCAGGCAGGCTTTGTAGAAGGTTGAGCGGGCAGGAAGGGCGGTCAGAAACCCGCTCCTTGCGGCACATCCATGTGGCGCTTGAGCTCCGCCATCCATGGCTCCGCACAGCTTCTGACCGCCCTTCCTGCCCGCTCGCCCCAGAGTCCTGGAGCCTAGCTCACCTTGTGCCCTTCTCTGGTTAACCTTCTTTGTTCAGTCGATCCATTTCCGCCAGTAGTTCTTTTGTCTTTTCTTCCATCAGCGGGATATTCGCCCTCGATTCCACGTTCAGGCGTACAACCGGCTCAGTGTTGGACATCCGGAGGTTGAAGCGCCAGTCGTCGAATTCGATGCTGACGCCGTCCACGTGGCTGACACTTTTGGCGCCGACGCTGTATTTGGCTTCGATCGCGGCGATGACTTTGGGGGGATCGGCGATGGTGCGGTTGATTTCGCCGCTGGCCGGGTAGGCTTCGATTCGGGCGTCGATCAGCGACGAGAGGGTCTGGCCGGACTGGCAGAGGCGTTCGGCGACCAGGAGCCAGGGGATCATGCCGCTGTCGCAGTAGGCGAAGTCGCGGAAGTAGTGGTGGGCGCTCATTTCGCCGCCGTAGACGGCGTCCTCGTCGCGCATTCTTTGTTTGATGAAGGCGTGGCCGGTTTTGCTTTCGATGGCTTCGCCGCCGGCGGCTTTGACCAGGTCGAGGGTGTTCCAGGTGAGGCGGGGGTCGTGGATGACTTTGCCGCCGCCGGTTTTACGCAGGAACTGGTCGGCCAGGAGGCCAACGATGTAGTAGCCTTCGATGAAACGGCCGTTCTCGTCGAAGAAGAAGCAGCGGTCGTAGTCGCCGTCCCAGGCGATGCCCATGGCGGCGCCCTGCTCGATGACGGCATCGGCCGTGGCGGCGCGGTTTTCCGGGAGAATCGGGTTGGGGACGCCGTTGGGGAAGTGGCCGTCCGGCTGATGGTGCACTTTCACGAACTCGAACGGCAGGTGCTGTTCCAATTCGTCGATCACCAGGCCGGCGCCGCCGTTGCCGGCGTTGCAGACGATCGTCATGGGCTTGAGGGCGCCAGCATCGATATAGCCGAGCAGGTGGTCGACGTAGGCGCTCATCACTTCCAGCGGCTCGTAACTGCCCTGCTCCGCGGCGTCGGCAAAGGGCTCGAGCACGCGGTCGCGGATTTCGTTCAGGCCGTTGTCGGAGCTGATCGGCCGGGATTGGGGACCGACCATTTTCATACCGTTGTGGTCTTTGGGATTGTGGCTGGCGGTAACCATAATGCCGCCATCCATCTTATAGTGGCTGGTGGCGAAGTACACCTGCTCGGTGCCGCACAGGCCGATGTCGAACACATCAGCGCCGGCCGCCATCAGGCCCGAGCTCAGGGCTTCAGCGATTTCCGGACTGGACAGGCGGATGTCATAGCCGACAATCACTTTCTTTGCGCCGGTCACTTCCACATAGGCCCGGCCGATTTTTTCGGCCAGGGTCGGGTTGAGCTGATCCGGCACACGACCGCGCAGGTCGTATGCCTTGAAGCAGGACAGGTCCATTGTCGGGGTTTACTCCGCAGCAGAGGATTGAAGCTGGATGTAGTTCTGGATCCCCATCTGGGCAATCATTTCCAGCTGGGTTTCCAGCCAGTCAATGTGTTCTTCCTCGCTATCCAGAATGCTGCGGAACAGCTGGCGGCTGGTGTAGTCCTGGATTTCCTCGCAATAGGCGATGGCTTCTTTCAGGTCGGTGTGGGCGATCTGCTCGAGTTTGAGGTCGCAGGAAATCATTTCCTCGACGTTCTCACCGATCAGCAGTTTGTTCAGGTCTTGCAGGTTGGGCAGGCCCTCGAGGAACAGGATGCGCTCGATCAGCTGATCGGCGTGCTTCATCTCGTCAATGGATTCCTCGTACTCCTTGGCAGCCAGTTTGCTGATGCCCCAATCCTTGTACATGCGGGAATGCAGGAAGTACTGGTTGATAGCGGTCAGCTCGTTGGCGAGGACCTTGTTCAGATACTGAATGACCTTCTTGTCGCCTTTCATAACGGGGCTCCATGATGACTTGGTGAATCAGTCTTTTAGGATAGCCCCTTATGGCCCAAGAGAAAAATACGGCGCGGCAAGAAATCTCGTCAGGCTGGCTGGGCGAGCATGTTGGCAAGCGACAGGTAATCCGGGGAGCGGCTCTCCCGGAGAATTTCCCGTGCCGTGCAGGCGCACCGGCCGCACTGGGTTCCGACGCCCAGTTCCTTGCCCAGCTGGCGCATGGATGAAACGCCATTATCGGCTGCTTCGCGGATTTCCCGATCGGTTACCCCGTGGCACAGGCAAACGTACATAGCAATAACTCACCAACGGTTATGAAAGTTAGTGATAATTATTGTTATTCACATCCGGAATTGCAACCCCGTTGTATCAATTTTATGCAACGGAGTGTTTCGGGCTTAACCGTCCCGGGTCAGGTTCCGGCTTCCGGTCTCGGTAACCACGACGTTATCTTCGATCCGGATGCCGCCGCAGCCCCGTAACTGCTTGATCAAATCCTGGTTCAGGTGCTGCCCCGAGCCCCCTTCCAGCAAGGGATCCAGCAATGACGGAATGAAATAGAGCCCGGGTTCGATGGTCACCACCATTCCCGGCTCGAGTTGCCGGGTCAGGCGCAGGAACGGGGCATCTTCCGGCGGGGGAGTCGGTTTACCGGCCACATCATGGAC
Source organism: Marinobacter pelagius (assembly GCF_003315345.1). Lineage (GTDB taxonomy): Bacteria > Pseudomonadota > Gammaproteobacteria > Pseudomonadales > Oleiphilaceae > Marinobacter > Marinobacter pelagius_A. The sequence continues at coordinate 145,283 of NZ_QNRO01000005.1, read as the reverse complement.
CTGCACGCCCAGGAAGTGACCGATGCCATGGGGGAAGAAGACCCGGGTAATGCCCTGCTCGACGATGTCGTCGTCCTCCAGACCGGTCACCAGGCCGGTGGCCGAGAGCAAGGCGGCAATGCCCTGGTGGGCCTTGCGGTGAATGTCGATGTAATCCACACCGGGTGCCACCATGTCGCACAGCCGGAGCTGCAGTCGCTCAAGCCCATGAACCAGGGCGGCGAAATGGGATTCCCCCGGCCCGGCGGTGGTTCGGGTGATGTCGGAACAATAGCCCCGGAACCGGACGCCGGCATCGATCAGCAGGCTGCGGGAATGGCCCGGCGGCTGGGTGTCGTAATACTGGTAGTGCAATGTTCCGGCATGGCCGTTGAGACCGATGATGCTGTGATACGGCGCGTCCGCTTCCCGCTGCCGGGTGGCTTGCTGGTAGGCAAGACTGATACCGAACTCGCTCTCGCCATCGGCGAAGGCGTCCCGGGCCGCCCGGTGCCCCGCCAGGGCCAGGGCGTTGGCGTGCGCCAGGCATTCGATTTCGTAGGGGGTCTTGCACACCCGGGTTTCATCGAGGGCCCTGAGCAGGTGTTCCGGATTCGGCTCCCCGGGTACGCCATCCAACAGAGCAGAATCGCCGATCACCGCCAGACTGCCCGGATCATCGAGCACCGGCGCCTCGGGCGATTGACTGCTACGGACTTCGATAAACGTCTGCCAGGGTTCCTCCGGCAACGGCTGGTTGGCGTGCCAGAAGTCCACCGGTTCGTACAGCCACAGCACCGGTTTGTGTCCGGCACGGATCCACAGCCAGCAGTGCTCGCGGCCGGTCAGTCCGGTCCAGTGCAGGAAGGGGCCATAGCCCTGGAAGTGCCAGGCCTGATCATCCCCATAGCGGTAGGGCGCGGCGCCGGAGGCGATCAGCAGGCTGTCGAACCCCTGGTCCGCCAGCGCCGATTCGTAGCGGGCCTGCAGCTCGTTCAGGTGGTCCAGCTGCAATGACAGGAGGGCTTTATCAGGCATGTCAGTCTTCCAGTTGTTTCCAGAGTTTCAAAAGATCGTCCGAGCGGGCATCGCGCAGGCGGATCAAGCGGATTTCCAGGGGCACGTCCCAGCGCTCATCACCAGCCCGCACCAGGCTGCCGAACTGCTCGCTTTTCTCCGTCATCCGTTGCGGCAGCCAGCCCATGCCAAAACCCTGTTTGACCAGGGCCTTGATACTGGCTGACTGGGTATTCTCGTTCAGGGGCAACAGGTTGGCGGTCAGTTTGTGGCGCGCCAGGTGGCCCTCGATCGCCGACTGCAGAAAACCCCGGTTATGGTAGGCAATCAGCGGCACCGGCTGCTCGGGACTTCCGGGCAGCGGGAACCTTGGACGACCCTGCTCGTCAGCCACGCTGACCGGCACCAGGGCTTCCCGGGCCAGCACGAGCCAATCAAAACTGTCGGCCGTCAGCCGGCCGCCCCAGGGCAGATCCGGGTGCCAGTAACACAGCACCAGATCGCACTCGCCGCTCTCCAGGGCTTCCAGGAATTGCTCTCCGACCCAGCTGGTGGCCTTCAGGTTCAGCTTGAGGCGCTCGGCGATTCCCGCATCCGTCGCCCAGCCCTGGTAAAAATGTGAGAACAGGCCCTGGGTAGAGCCGACACTGATCCTTGCCGACGCCTCGGCTTCCAGTGCCGCGATGCGGTCCCTGGTATCCCGGACATCCCGGGTAATGCGCTCGCACAATTCCCGGAAAACCTCCCCGGCCGGTGTCAGCGACAGCGGCAGGGTCTGTCGGTTGATCAGGGTACTGCCCATGGCCTCTTCCAGCAGCTTGATGCGCCGACTGAACGTAGGCTGGCTCACGTGCTGCAATTCGGCAGCACGTGAGAAATGGCGCGTGCGGGCAAGTGCCAGAAAGTCTTCCAGCCAGCGTACTTCCATGGAGTTCCCTGAGGGTATGCGATTGAATGGGTCCGGACGTCAATGCAGGCATCATAGCCTATCGCAGCGCACCCGTTACAACCGCCCCTCTTCCACCGCGTGGCATGCCACCTGTGTGCCGCCGTCGGTGGCGATCAGTTGGGGGACCTCCTGCCGGCAGCGTTCATTGGCATAGGGGCAACGGCCATGGAACACACAGCCGGAGGGCAGATTTACCGGCGTTGGCACTTCCCCTTTCAGCCGGATGTGGTTCGGCCGGTCATCCTCCAGCTTGGGAATGGCAGACAGCAGTGCCTGGGTGTAAGGATGGCGGGGCGCGGCAAACAGGTTCCTGGTATCGGCCAGCTCACACACCCGGCCGAGATACATCACCGCCACCCGGGTGCCGAAATGTTCCACCACTGCCAGGTCGTGGGTGATGAACAGGTAGGTCAGCCCGCGGCTTTCCTGGGCGTCCATCAACAGGTTCAGCACCTGGGCCTGTATCGACACATCCAGGGCGGAGATCGGCTCGTCCGCGACGATGAACTCCGGGTCCACCGCCAGGGCCCGGGCAATCGCGATGCGCTGGCGCTGGCCGCCGGAGAACTCATGGCCGAAGCGGCTGCCCCAGTCCGGATCGATGCCCACCGAGTGCATCACCTCGTGGATCTTGTCCCGCACCTGAGTTTGTGACCAGTCCGGATGGTGGAAACGGATCGGTTCTTCCAGGGTCTGCTGGATGGTCATGCGAGGGTTCAGGGAGGCATAGGGATTCTGGAAGATCATCTGCATCTTGCGCCGGTAAGGCAGTGCCGCCTTGCCGTCCAGGTTATCGATGCGTTGACCGTCGTAGTGGATCTCCCCGGCGCTGGGGGAAATCAGCCCCATCACCGTGCGAGCTACGGTGGACTTGCCACAGCCGGATTCGCCCACCACGCACAGGGCCTCGCCCTTCTGCACTTCCAGATCGACGCCATTGATGGCGTGCACGGCTTCCTGCTTGCGGCGGAAGCGGCCGCCCTCAAAGGTGATCTGTTCCAGCAGGCTGCCGGAGAGGTCAAAGCGCTTCTCCAGACCGCGAATACTTACCAGGGGGGAGGTCATGATTCGGCCTCCTGCATGCGTTTCTCCTGCTCAATCAGGTTGGCGACTTCGTAACAGGCCACATCGACATTGCCCGAACGCACATACTCCGGCATCGCCTGCTTGCACTGTTCGGTGGCGAAGTTGCAGCGGGAATGGAACGGGCAACCGGTGGGCACATTCTTCAGGGACGGCATGGAGCCGGGAATCTGGAACAGTCGCGCTCCGGGTTCACCCATCTGGGGCAGCGCGTTGATCAGCCCTTGGGTGTAGGGGTGCTGGGCATCGTTGATGATTTCCCGGGTCGGCCCCTGTTCGATGATGCGGCCCGAGTACATCACCAGCATGCGCTGGGTGACCTGGGAGACCACGCCGAGGTCATGGGTGATCAGCATCAGCGCCACGTTCTCCTGCTCGCACAGGTTCAGCAGCAGATCCATGATCTCTGCCTGGATGGTCACATCCAGGGCGGTCGTGGGCTCATCGGCAATGATGATCTCCGGATCCAGCAAAAGGGCGATGGCAATGATCACCCGCTGGCGCATGCCACCGGACAGCTCATGGGGATACTGGTCCAGGCGCTTCTCCGGCGACGGAATCTGCACCTTCTTCAGCCGGTCCAGGGCAATCGCCCTCGCCTCTTTCTTGCTGATGTTCCGATGCGCCAGGATGGCCTCCACCATCTGGGTACCAATGGTAAGCACCGGGTTCAGGGTCATCATCGGATCCTGGAAGATCATGGCGATGCGGTTACCACGGATCTTGCGCAACTCCCGCTCGCTCATGGCTGCCAGATCTTTGCCTTCGAACAGGATCTGCCCGCCGGCAATATAACCGGGCTTGGCGATCAGGTTCAGAATCGAGAAGGCCGCCACCGATTTACCGGCGCCGGATTCCCCCACCAGGCCCAGCCGCTCGCCCTTGTCCAGACTGAAGCTGATGCCGCGCAGGGCAGTCAGGTCGCCACCGCGCACCGCGAAGCGAACATCCAGATCTTTTACTTCCAACAGTGCCATGGTGTTACCCCTTGTACAGCCGTGGGTTCATCACATCCCGCAACCAGTCACCCAACAGGTTGATGACCAGCACGAGCACCACCAGCACCAGGCCCGGGATCAGGGTGATCCACCAGGAACCGCTCTGGATGTAGTCAAAGCCGGACTTGATCAGCGACCCCAGGGAAGGCTGGGTTTCCGGCATGCCCAGACCCAGGAATGACAGCGCCGCCTCGGAAATGATGGCGTTGGCAATCTGGACCGTGGCGATGACGAAGATCGGCGACAGGGTGTTGGGCAGGATGTGCCGGAACATGATCCGGCGTGTGCCGAAGCCCATCACCTTGGCCGCGTCCACGTACTCTTTCTTTTTCTCCGCCAGCACCGAGGCTCGCACGGTACGGGCGATCTGCGGCCACTCGGCGACACCGATGATGAAAATCAGCATGTAGATGGCAATCTCGCCGAACATCAGGTTGCCGAAGCTGGCCTTGAACACGGCACCGACAATGATCGCCACCATCAGGGTGGAGAACGAGAGCTGCACGTCAGCGATGCGCATCAGGATGGCATCCACCTTGCCGCCCAGGTAACCCGCCAGCAGGCCGAACAGGATGCCCAGGAACGCCTGCAGAATCACTGCCCCGAAGCCGATCATCAAAGACACCCGGGTGCCATAGAGAATCGTGGACAGCAGATCCCGGCCCTGGGCATCGGTGCCCAGCGGGAAGGCGGGATCCGATCCGCTCATCCCCACCGGCGGCAGCTCGGAATTCATGATGTTGATCTGCGCCAGATCGTAGGGATCGGTGGGCGCCAGCAGCGGCGCAAAAATGGCCGCCAGCACCATCAGCAGCAGCACGGCAAAGCTGGCAATGGCCACCTTGTCGCGCTTGAAGCTGTACCAGAAGAAGGACTCGCGGAAGCGGTCCCAGCGGGAAACCGTTGCCGTTGTCATGCTTTCTTACCTGTCAGTTTGACGGTGGGGTTCACCAGGCCATAGACCAGGTCCACCACGGTGTTGGTGATCACGAAAATCAGGCCGACCACCATCAGGTAGGCCACGATCAGGGGAATGTCGCTGCGGGTGATCGCCTCCAGGAACATCAGCCCGACACCCGGCCACTGGAACACGGTCTCGGTGAGAATTGTGTAGGCCACCATGATGCCGATCTGCACGCCGCCGACGGTAATCACCGGCAGCATGGTGTTCTTCAGTGCATGCAGGAAGTTGATGCGACCGGCGCTCAGACCCTTGGCCCGGGCATAGCGGATGTAGTCGCTCTGCAGCACTTCCATCATCTCGGCCCGGATCAGCCGGATAAACAGCGGCAGCATGATGGAAGCCAGCGAGACCGAGGGCAGAACAAGATGCATCAACCCACCTTCGCTGAAGAAACCGGAGTTCCAGGTGCCGAACAGGTGCGTCAGATTATCCCCGCGCCCATAAGACGGCAGACCGCCCTCGGTGGTAAAGAAGTCATTCAGCCATTGCCCCCAACCGGTGTCCGACGGGAACCAGTTCACCGCCACCCCGATGGAGAACAGCTGGATCAACACGATGGCCGTCAGGAACACCGGGATAGAAATACCCACGGTACTGACGCCCATGAAGAATTTGGACAGCCAGGCCTGGGGCCGGATCGCGGCGTAGACGCCAATCGGCACCGACAGAAACACGATGATCAGGCTGGCACCGATCACCAGTTCCAGAGTCGCGGGCAGATGCTCGGCGATCACCTCCAGGGTCGGCTTGCTGTAGAAGTAGGAGTTGCCCAGGTCGCCTTGCAACGCATTGCCGGCAAACCGCAGGTACTGGACCACCATCGGGTCGTTCAACCCGAGCTCGTCGCGAATGGCTTCCCGCTCCTCCTCGGAGACGGACATGCCCACCATTTCCTGAAGCGGGTCCCCGAGGCCATCCTGAATGGCAAAGGCGATCACACTGATCACGAACATGACCAGCAACGCCTGGGAAATCCGCTGAACCAAAAACGCTAACATGGAAATTTTCCGGATAAGGCTTGCAAACAAAAGGCCGGCACCGGATCACTCCAGTGCCGGCCTGCCATTAAAGGCGATTACTCCACAACCAGGTCACCCAGGTACGGGAAGTTCATGACGTTGAGCACCGGCTCAATGTTCACGTTCTTCTTCGAGGCCCAGGCCAGATCCTGCCAGTGCAGCGGAACGAAGGCGGCATCGTCATACAGACGCTGCTCCACTTCCTGCAGCATGGCGGCGCGCTTGTCCAGGTCGGTCTCGACGTTGGCCTTCTGTACCAGGGCGTCGATTTCCGGGTTGCAGTAGTTGCCCGCGTTGTACTGGCCGGAACCGCTGTCGGCATCCGGGCAGAAGGTCAGGAACTCGTAGAAGTTGGCGGAGTCCTCAGTATCCGCGTGCCAGCCGATCATCATCATGTCAGCCGCGCGGTTGTCATACTCCGGCCAGTACTGGGCTTTCGGCAGGGTCTTCAGGTCCACCTTGATGTTGATACGGGCCAGCATCGCCGCTACCGCCTGGGCGATCTTGTCGTCGTTCACGTAGCGGTTGTTCGGCGCCATCATGGTGATGGTGAAGCCATCCTCGTAACCGGCTTCCTTCATCAGCTGCTGGGCCTTGGCCACATCGAAGCGCGGCGTGAGGGACTCGTTATGGCCCTGGTAGCCGGCCGGAGACATCTGGGCGGCCGGCGTGGCGAAGCCCTTCATGATCTTGGCGGCTATGCCCTCCTGGTTGATGGCATAGGCAATGGCCTGACGAACCTTCGGGTTCTTGAACGCTTCGACTCGCTCCTGGTTCATGTGGAACAGGATGATCCGGGTACCGCTCATGGTGACGAGGCTGCTGTTCGGATCCTGCTTGATGCGCTCCAGATCGGTCGGCGGCACCGGCGCGATGAAGTCTACGCCGCCGGACAGTAGCGCCGAAACGCGGGTGGCGTTCTCCTTGATCGGAGTCAGGGTGATCTTGCCGACGTTACCCGGAGACTCGGTATCCCAGTAGTCGTCAAAACGCTCGAACTCCACCCGGACGCCCTGCTGGCGCTCGGTGACAATGTAAGGACCGGTTCCGGACAGGTTCTCGGACGCGAAGGAGTTGCCATGCTTGACGATGGCGCTCTTGTCCTTGCCGTCCTCGGTTTTGCCGGTATAGAACTCGCTGTCCATCGGGAAAATGTAGGTAGCCGTGTTGAGCAGCAGCGGGTACGGCTCCTTGGTCACCAGCTCGAAGGTGTAGTCATCAATAATCTTCAGCTCGCTGAATGGCTGGAAGATCGCCTTTAAGTCCTGGCTCTGTTTCAGCCGGTCGAAGGTGAACTTCACATCCTTGGCTGTCAGCTCGTTACCGGAATGGAACTCCACCCCTTCACGCAGCTTGAACCGCATGGTTTTGTCATCGATCCGCTCCCAGCTTTCGGCCAGACGCGGCTCGAAACCCAGGTCCTGGGTCCAGCGCAGCAGCGGGTCGAAGGTCATGTGGGACAACTGCAGGATGCCACCTGAGAGCTGCTCATGGATATCAAGGGTCACGGGGTCGGCGTCGTACGCCATCTTCAGTTCCTTGGTCGCCTCGGCGGACAGGGCTACCGGTGCCGCTGCCAGGGCCATGGAACCGACAAATGCTGCAATCAGTTTTTTCATCGCGTTTTCCGTCGCTGTTTTAGGAATTTTCACGGAACATCGGCGCAAAATGGCGCCGATTGCCTGGGCAACAAGCTAGTCTCGGAAAACCCTTACGGCAATCGAAATTGCGACATGGGGTTATTCGCCAGGTGAATGACCCGATGTGGGGCAGGATTCAGAGATGGAACACCAACGGCAGGATCATGGCGGTAAACACCCCGGTCAGCCCCATGCCCAGGGACGCAAACGCCCCGGCGGTATGGCTGATCTCAAATGCCCGGGCGGTACCTATGGCATGACCGTTCAGGCCCAGGGCAAACCCCAGGATTCTCTCATCCGTCACCGGCAACAGGCGCGCGAGGAGGTCAACGAAGAGGGTTGCCACCACACCGGTGATCAGCAGGCCGCCCATCATCAGGGGCACCGAGCCACCCAGTTGTTCGGTAATGCCGATGGCAATGGGCGCGGTCACCGACTTGGGCGCCAACGATGCCAGCACCTCCGGGGTGGCCCCCAGTGCCCAGGCAATCACCAGGGCGTAGACCGCCGCCAGGGTTGCGGCAATGGGCAGGGTCACCACAATCGGGCGCCACATGGCACGGATATGGTGCATCTGCTGGTACAGCGGAATGCCGAGAGCGACTGTGGCCGGCCCCAGAAGCACGGTCAGCCAGCGCGCGCCCTGCTGGTAGGCCTGGTAATCCACGGCCAGGATGGCAATCACCCCGGACAGCAGGCACGCCGACAACAACACCGGCGGCAGCCACAAAGGCCTGCCGATGCGGGCGAACAGCCAGTTGCCGGCAAAGAAGGCCCCCAGGGTCAGGCCGATGGCGAGAATCGGCGTGGCCGCGAGGGTATCCGCCAGGACCCCGAGGCGGCTGAACAATTCACTCACGATGCTGCTCTCCCCTCTCCGTCACCAGCTTCATTAACAACAGGGTAGTGAGCACGCTCAGGAAGGTACCGACCAGTAGCGCTGCGGCGACCGCCAGCCACTGGCCCGAGAACTGATCGGCAGTAAAGAACACCCCGACCACACCGGGCATGATCAGCAGCACCAGCACCGAGATCAGCCCCTGACTCGCCGAGGCCAGATCATCACTGACGCTGCCCTTCACCATCAGCGTAAAGGTAATGACCACCATCCCGAGCACACCGCCACTGACCGGCAGGGCGAGCAGCACCCGCATGGACTCGCCCAGGATAAAAAACAGCACCAATACCAGAAAACCACGCAACATCGTCATGCGTTCACGCTCAGCCGGGAAGGAATGCATTACACTATCGCAAACAGACATATCGATACCAACGCAGGACGCCCATGGCACTCAAAGCAACCGTCTTCAAGGCCACGCTCAACATCGCCGACATGGACCGACACTACTATTCGGACCACCACCTGACCCTGGCCCGGCATCCTTCGGAGACCGACGAGCGGATGATGGTCCGGCTGCTGGCCTTTGTTCTCAATGCCGACGAGAACCTGGAATTCACCCGTGGCCTGAGTACTGACGACGAACCGGAGCTGTGGCAGAAAAGCCTCAGCGACGAGATCGAACTCTGGATTGAACTGGGCCTGCCGGACGAAAGCCGACTGCGAAAGGCCTGCAACCGGGCCAAAAAAGTCTTGCTGTACACCTATGGCGGACGGGCGGCCTCCCTGTGGTGGGAGAAAAATCACAACAAGCTCTCCCGCTTCAATAATCTGACCATCATCGACCTGCCCCAGGAGGGCACCGAGGCGCTTGCGGGCCTGGCCGAGCGCACCATGAGCCTTCAATGCACCATCCAGGATGGCGAGGTGGGCATAGGCAATGAGGACACTCTGGTCACCCTGACGCCCTCGCGCCTGTATCCGGCCAGCTGATAGTACCGGTTCGGTGAAACCGCTGTTCAGGGACTACCCGAATTCTGCAGTTTACGTTAAGGTAAGCATCAGACAATTGTGCAAGGTCACACCAGACCCTGCCGTTTTGTCTACACTTAAATGATCGGCACCCCCACAAGGGGAGCCGTGTTCCTCAGGCCACCACCCCAGGAAGAGGATTATGACAACAACAAAATCCAGAGTTGTTTACACCCCGTCTTTCACCGACGGTGCAGAGTTCCGTATTCCCACGTTCAAGGTCCTGAAGCAGGACGGTTCCCTGTACAAGGGCGCCAAGGCACCGGCGCTGGACAAAGACAAAGCCCTGCGCATCTACCGGACCATGGTCACCACCCGGATTCTCGATGAGCGCATGCTCGCCGCCCAGCGTCAGGGACGACTGAGTTTCTACATGCAGTGCACCGGCGAGGAAGCCGCCGTGATCGGCAGTGCCGCCGCCCTTGATGACGCCGACATGATCATGGCGCAATACCGGGAACAGGGCGCCCTGGCCTACCGGGGCTTCACCATCGATGAATTCATGAATCAGTTGTTCGGCAATGAGCTGGACTACGGCAAAGGCCGCCAGATGCCCGTGCACTATGGCTCCAAAAAGCTGAACTACATGACCATCTCCTCGCCCCTGGCCACCCAGATCCCCCAGGCCACCGGTTACGCCTACGGCCAGAAACTGGCGGGCGAAGGCCACTGCACCATTACCTACTTCGGCGAAGGCGCCGCCTCGGAAGGCGATTTCCACGCCGCCCTGAACATGGCCGCCGTGCAGCGGGTGCCGGTAATTTTTCTGTGCCGCAACAACGGCTACGCCATCTCAACCCCGGCCGCCGAACAGTTCGCCGCAGACGGTGTGGCCCCCCGGGCCTATGGTTACAAGATGGATGTCATCCGGGTGGACGGCAACGACGTCCTGGCCATGTACGAGGCCACCAAAGCCGCCCGCAGCCTGGCGGTGGAACACAACCGCCCGGTGCTGATCGAGGCCATGAGCTATCGCCTGGCCGCCCACTCCTCTTCGGACGATCCCTCCGGCTATCGCAGCAAGGACGAAGAAGCGGTCTGGCGCGAGAAAGATCCCATCCTGCGCATGCGACTCTGGCTCGAGCGCAAGAAGTGGTGGAGCGAGGATGACGAGAAACAGCTACAGGAAACCATGCGCCGGGAGGTACTGGAGACCATGAAACGGGCCCAGAAGCGCCCGCCACCCGCGTTGGAAACCCTGATCACCGATGTTTATGACGAAGTGCCGCCGGCCCTGGCCGATCAATTCGAGAAGCTGAAGGCGCACATCCGCCGCTATCCGGACGCCTATCCCAAGAGTGCCGAACACGCCAAGGGAGGTGCCTGAGATGACACAGATGAACATGCTTCAGGCCATCAACAACGCCCTCGATACAGCCATGGCCGCCGACGAGCGGGTGCTGTGTTTCGGTGAGGACGTGGGCGTATTCGGTGGTGTCTTCCGGGCCACCAGCAACCTGCAACAGAAGTACGGCAAGGCTCGTTGCTTTAACACCCCTCTGGTGGAACAGGGCATCATCGGCTTCGCCAACGGCCTGGCGGCCCAGGGCTCCGTGCCGGTGGCCGAGATCCAGTTCGCCGACTACATCTTCCCGGCGTTCGACCAGATCGTTAACGAATCCGCCAAGTACCGTTACCGCTCCGGCAACCTGTTCAACGTGGGCGGGCTGACCATTCGCGCCCCCTACGGCGGCGGCATTGCCGGCGGGCTTTACCACTCCCAGTCGCCGGAGGCCTACTTCGCACACACGCCGGGACTGAAGATCGTCGTTCCACGCAACCCCCACCAAGCCAAGGGCCTGCTGCTGGCTGCGATTCACGACCCCAACCCCGTCTTGTTCTTCGAGCCCAAGCGGCTCTACCGCGCCTCCGTCGGTGAAGTGCCGAACGAGGAATACCGGCTGCCCCTGGGTGAAGCCGAAGTCCTCAAAGAAGGCACGGACGTGACCGTGCTGGGCTGGGGCGCGCAGATGGAAGTGATTGAACAGGCCGTCGACATGGCGGAGAAAGATGGCATTTCCTGTGAAGTCATCGACCTGCGAACCATCCTGCCCTGGGACGTGGAGACCGTCGCCAACTCGGTGCTCAAGACCGGGCGCCTGGTGGTTACCCATGAAGCGCCCCTCACCGGCGGTTTCGCCGGCGAAATCGCAGCCACCATCCAGGAACGCTGCTTCCTGTACCTGGAATCCCCGATCGCACGGGTTACCGGGATGGACACTCCCTTCCCGCTGGTGCTGGAGAAAGAGCACCTGCCCAATCACCTGAAGGTCTTCGAGGCCATCAGGTCAAGCGTGGATTTCTAGGTTGATATCAGGACAGGAGAGCAATCATGAGTGATTTTATACTGCCCGATATCGGCGAAGGTATCGTGGAGTGCGAACTGGTCAAGTGGCTGGTCGCCGAGGGAGACATCATCGAGGAAGACCAGCCGGTGGCCGAGGTGATGACCGACAAAGCTCTGGTGGAAATCCCGGCACCGTACAAGGGCAAGGTAACCCGCCTCTACCATAAGGAAGGCGACATCGCGAAAGTGCACGCCCCGCTGTTTGAGCTGGTGGAGCTGGATGGCGAAGGCGGCAAGGCTGCCGAGCCTGCGGCACAGCTGGCCGAAACCGTCAGCAAGACGCCCGCGCCCTCACCCACCCCGGCAACACCGGCCGGGGAGGAAGCCACCGAAGACTTCATCCTGCCCGACATCGGCGAAGGCATTGTCGAGTGCGAGGTGGTGGAATGGCGTGTGGCCGAAGGCGACGAGATCGAGGAAGACCAGCCCGTGGTCGATGTCATGACCGACAAGGCGATGGTCGAGATCACCGCGCCCAAGGCCGGACGGGTTACCAGGCTGTATCACCAGCAACAGGAAATGGCCCGGGTGCATTCCCCGCTGTTTGCGTTCATTCCGCGGGATCGGGAGGAGTCGGCCGGAGCAAAAACCGAATCGGCACCCGCACCGGTAGCAGAAACCGCTCCGGCAGCCGCCAGACCGGTCGCCACCGGAAACCGGCAACGGATCCCTGCCAGTCCTGCGGTGCGCCGCCTGGTGCGGGAGCACAACCTGGACCTGGCCGACATCACCGGCTCTGGCAAGGATGGCCGGGTGCTGAAGGCCGACGTGCTCTCACACCTCGAACAACCTGCGACACCGGCGTCCGGGAAACAACCGGCCAACGAAGCCATTGAGGAAAAGGCCGAGAGCGCGAACCGGAAGCCGGCCCGTGAACTGGAGGCCAGGGTGGAACCCATCCGGGGCGTCCGGGCGGCGATGGCCCGCAGCATGGTGGCCTCGGCGACCACGATTCCCCACTTCATCTACAGTGAGGACATCGATGTCACCGACTTGCTCGCCCTGCGGGAGCAGCTCAAGCCGGACGCCGAGGCCCGGGGCTCGCGACTGACCCTGATGCCCTTCTTCATGAAGGCCATGGCCCTGGCCATCCAAGACTTCCCGGTGCTCAACAGCCGGCTCAATGACGAGGTGACGGAGATCCACTACCAACCCAATTGCAACATCGGTATGGCGGTGGACAGCAAGGCCGGGCTGATGGTGCCGAACGTGAAGGGCGTGGAAAGCCTGACCCTGCTGGGCGTGGCCGATGAGGTCACCCGTCTGACCGAGGCCGCACGCTCGGGCCGGGTCAGCCAGGAAGACCTCAAGGGTGGCACCATCACCATTTCCAACATTGGCGCCCTGGGCGGCACCTACGCCTCGCCCATCATAAACGCGCCGGAAGTGGCCATCGTCGCCCTGGGCCGGACCCAGAAACTGCCGCGCTTTGATGCCAATGGCAACGTGGTGGAACGGGCGATCCTGACCGTGAGCTGGGCGGGCGATCACCGCATCATCGACGGCGGCACCATCGCGCGCTTCTGCAACCGCTGGAAGGGCTATCTGGAATCGCCGCAATCCATGTTGCTGCATCTGGGCTGACGGGTTGTTATGGAGCAGAAGACCGAACTTCAGCAGTTCTACATTCCTGAAGAGCAGTCGATCTACCTGCTCAGCCATGACGATGCCAAGAAGCTCAAGGACTGGGTGGCGCTGTGCGCCGCCCAGCTCCGCCAACTGGGTTACCGGGACATTGAACTAATCGGCAAGGGCGCCTACGGATTTGTGTTTGCCGGCCGGCTTCCGGGCCACGGTTACAGTGGTCCGGAACACGTCTTCAAGTTCACCCGCATCAACCTGCCCCAACACCTCCAGGACCGGCTTGAGGATGAAGCCTTTATTCTCGAACAGGTCCGCCATCCGCGGGTACCAAGACTGATCGCCTACCAGCGGGCGCACAACCAGCCCATCCTGGTGATGGAACGGGCCGCGGGCATCAACCTGGAGGAAGTGTCGCTACGGGAAGGCCGCCTGAAACCCAGGCTGGTGATTCGCATTGCCGACCAGCTCGCGGACATCCTGCGCAGCCTCCGCAGCGGCGCCAGTTCGGGCGGGCGGCCCATTGTCCACGGCGACATCAAACCGTCCAACCTGGTCTTTGACGCCAGCACCGAGAACATCGCCCTGATCGACTGGGGCTCCTCGGTATTCGCCCAGCTAGACGCCAACCATCAGTTCATCACCGCCAATGTGATGGAACTGATGTCCGACAACCTCCAACAGACCAACGCCCGGCTCGGAGACGTCTATTTCATCGGCGAGGAACAACTCAACGGCGGGCTCTCCTCTCCCCGCTTCGATGAGCAGGGCGCCGCAGGCACCCTCTATGCCCTGGCCTCCGGCCAGTCCTGCCGTTTCGGCCACCAGGCGATTCCCGCCAACTCCCTGGGCCTGCCCATGGAATTTGCCCGCATGCTCGACGGCATGCTGTCGCCGGACCCGGAGACCCGCCGGAAGGCCGGTGATTACTACCTGAAAGAAATGCCGAGGATGGCGCACACGGTGATGATCGACCTGCCGGCGCCGCCGATCACCCCGATGGTGCCGGTCTGGACCCGCGCCTCGGACCATGAGATCGACACCGTGGTATACAGCTCCCGCAAGTCGTTCCTCCGCCAGGAGAACGCCCCGGAAACCCTCAGCGACGTCAACGATGTCCAGCTGGACAGGTACTACAAGAACTTCATGCAGGGCATGGGCGAGACCGAAAAAGCTTTCCTGGCTGCCGTCAGCCGGCTGGGACGGTACCCGGTGGAAGGCGGCCTGGCCGTGCGCTGGGAAAGTGATGGCGTCTACATCGATACGTCACTGAACCTGCACGATCCCGGCCTCAAGACCGCCTTCATCCGGGCCGTAAACAACATGGTCTGCCTGGCCCAGGCCATTTACCGTCAGGGCATCTTCAAGAGCTGCCTGTTCAATGCCCGCAACACCCTGCACGTGGACCGCGACGGACCGGACCAGCCGTTCCGGATCGATCCCGGCATGCAACTGCGCTATGAAGTCAGTGCGGCACCGGAGGTGGAAGACGAATCCCGGGTGCACTCCTACTTCGAGGACGGCCCCGACCCGGAGGAGTTCCTGGTACTGCCGGAGACCATGATCAAGGCTCTGGAAGCCCTGAACGACATCCACCACACCGGCATGATCATCTTCGAGTCACTGCCCCGGCACCTGAAGATCCACAGCCACTACCGCCTGCTCGACCCGGACCGGGAAAACGAGTTTGCCCGCCTGCTTGACGAGATCCTCTCGGCCGTGGACCAGATCGCCGGACTGGGCGTCTCGGGATACATGAAGATGCCCTACAAGGACACCCGATTCTTTCCCCACATCGAGCGGTTGCCCGAACGTTACTACCCCAAAAACCCGAGGGCCGAAGTCGGCTCCACATGAAACGAGGGCAATGCAATCAAGATAGCCGGAGGGCTGGACAGAGCCACCGATCACACGTAAGATTGCGCCTCGAAATTGACGCACACCGTGCCCGATTTCTTCCGCCCGTAGCTCAGCTGGATAGAGCGTCGCCCTCCGGAGGCGAAGGTCTCAGGTTCGAATCCTGACGGGCGGGCCATATTCCACGAAAGAGCCCGCCATCGAGCGGGCTTTTTTGTGGAATATGGATCGGTTGTTAGTCCTGATGAGAACCTGCCTTCGACAAATCGCGAAAGCGATTTGGACGCCGCAGCGCGGAGAAGGCGTGGCAACGCCCCGAAGATCGCCCAAAGGCGATCTGAGTCCATCCTGACGGGCGGGCCACTCTGGCTCCGCAACAAACTTGAAGTCGGCGGCAGAACACCTCGAGGGCTCCCTTCATCCTTAATAAGCCCAGGTCAGAGACAACGTACCAAAACTGAAGCTCTCTTTATTCGACTGCTCTTCACCAGTGGTAGCCCTGAGAATCAAGGCCGTCTGGAGATTCTGCCATTGCCAGGTTACACCGATACCGACCTGGGCCAGTACAGGACTCTCCTCGAACTGGTATGGGTCGGCGTTTTCTTCGAGGTAGGAATAGGGAACGTATTCCAGGCCTAGACCGATAAACACGGACCAGCCTCTCCCTGCGTCATTCAAAGCGGCCGGAAGGCCAACCGTGCTGGAAGTCCCGGCATAGTCGGGCACAAAATTGATCGGCAGATATCTGCCAGTGCGCCAAATCCAGCCCACTCTTGCGTTGGAACGGAAACTGGAAACCCTGGCCGAGCCGACCCAGGCAAGCTCCTGCTCCAGCTGCCCTTTACGACCACTTCGCCACAGCTTGCGAGCGTGGGTACCTTGCAGGCCGCCGACAACATCTGTTCCGAGCTGATCATCCCACCCTCTGGGCTCTTCACTGCCGGTCAGTGTGTGCACCCACTTCTGGGAGGCTTCAGCTCCGCTTTCCGGGCCGACCAGGCCCAAATGCATACCGTAGCCCGTGATGCTGTCAGCATCCCAACTCCAGGCGGTACTGCTCAGGAAAAGGAAACCGGCGTAAGGCAGGTCATCCCGGCTGGGTTGCTCGCGGGAAATGTCCTCCGGAGTAACCATAAGCTGTCGAAGGCTGAACGATACCGCCTGGTTCTGACTTTCCGGGTCAATACCCGGCAGCCCCTTCAGCCATTGTCCCGCAGCGCGAGACAGCCTGGCCGAACCGGCGTTCTGATCGCTGGACGGTGACGAGAGATAGGACAGGCGCACGCCATTGGTATAGCCCTGATCAAGCCCCAGAAGCAGGTCGTTGTCCCAGGAAAGACTGAAGGTATGTGCGTGGGCACAGCCAGTTACCAGAGTGAGCAGCAAAAATGCCCGCAGAGGCGCTCGTACCGAAAATTCAGGGAAATACATTCGCTTTACCGAGCCCCACACAGTTGGTGAGCAGCCTATTCTCCTGCTTCCTCTCTCCAATAAAAAGCCATGATTTTCGTCGGAAACCATCAGCACTTTCGAAAGACGGAACCGGGCAAGAGATTGACTCCTCAGGAAGTTTTGCCTCTCTTGTTCAGCCTTGCCTCGCAATCGCCTGAACGCTCGCGTCTATCGCTGCAAGAACTCCCAACTCCGGGGATGCGTTGTCCGGCCAGGAAAGAGGCGTCAAAATCTCTCGCCTGCGGTTTACCACCTGTTCTGCAGTGGCTCGACAGCGACGGGCCAGTTCATAAAGGTAGTGGGTGGGTATTTCCCCTTCAGACCGGGCTTTTAGGTGACGATAGAGCTCTGTCAGGTGCTGCAACTGAGCCATTTCGATAAGGGCGACCCGCATCCCTGTTCCGTCTATCAGCAGTCCCGAAAGGCGGCCAAAGTCCGCCGCAGTGTAGGCCGCCGCCAGACCGTCCCGAAGGCGGGCTGTGCCTGGCCCGGCCTGATCAGGGTCAAGCACATTCGCCACATCGTTCAGCAGGTTCGCGCAGGCGCGCCGAACATTATCACTGGCTTTCTCAGGCATCACGCAAAGACCGGCAAACAACCCGAAGGCCGCACCGACCAGAACTTCGGACAGTCGAAGCTGCAACAACATGGCGATATCGCCTCCGCCAAGGGCGAGTGCCTGCCCGATCAGAGCCGTTACTGCCGCCATCCCTGCCGCATAGTGCGCTGGAATCAGGTAAAAGGCCAGAAACGTCAGCATCATGATCACTGCGAACCCGAGCCAGAGCATGGGTGGCAGGACATTGCTCAGAACGATGGCAAGCGCGACCCCGGCAATCACGCCAACGATGTTTTGCACCCCTTTGCTCAGGAGCCGTCCCGAATTTTCTGTCCCGAGAAACATGAACATCGCCACCAGAACCGCCCATGGCCATCGTTCAGGCGAGATAAGAAATCCTGCCAAGGCTGCCGGCAACACGGCTGCCGTCACCTGTATCGCTCGTCTGCGCGAGATGTTCGCCGACGAACTCTGCGCAGAGGCCGTCTTCTCTTCTGCTTCAGCATCCTGAGGTTCCGCAATGTGTGCCAGCACAGGTAACCCGTAAGACACCTTTACACTACCGGCGTCTGGATTCTCAGCGAGCATCCCCGCGATTTCCGCTCCGCGGGCCGGCGCTCGGAGCAGCTCTATTTCGACAGCGCGTCGCCGATCGAGTAACGCAGCCCGGGTGGCAGCATCAATATCGGGATGAGCCTCTAATGACTGAATGACGGGAACCATCGACCTGTGCAGCCAGCCAAGCACATCGGCTATCTGCTCTGATCTGGAGGCCCGTTGAGCCGCTCGAATCAGGATCAGCTGGTGACTGCGCTGGATCAGGCTCGGGCTTACCGGCCGATCCTCAGACCAGACCATGAAACGCAGCACCATCATAATCGGGACCGAAACGCTGACGACCATCAGGTGCCAGATCAACGATCCATCCTGAGCCTGAAAGTAGATTGTGAACATAAAGATCCAGGCGGCCGCCATGATCATGGTTGCCAGCCTGGAGCGTCCATTCTGGAGCCAGAAGCCGAGTCCGACCAAGATTGGCAAAAGGACAATCTGCAATGCCGGCTGGCCAGCAACGCCGTGAATCAGGATCAGCCCCAGCCAATACCCCGGAATCATGATCAAGGAAGTGGAAATTCTGGTGCGGCGCGCCGGTTGGCGCGCCAGAAGCAGGCTGAAGTGGGATGCCACAACGCCGAGCATCACGCCCGAAAAATTGAACCCCAGACTGCCAGACAGAAACCAGCCAACAACGGCCACAGCGACCAGACCCAACAGTGCTCTGCTGGCAAAAATCAACCGTGCGAGGCAGGGGTCGGATACCAGCTGCCTGTCACGTGCCGCTTTAATGAACGCTGTCATCCCGGGCTTCCTGTCTCCATTCCCCGCTCACATTCGGGCGGCTACGAGTCCCAGCGGGCCTGAGAATAACTGAACACTGGCAGCGACAGACTCCAGCGGATCGCAGCCATGCGAAGCAGTAAACCCAGACTGAATGCGGCAAGCAACGTGATGTTCTCGCCCACTCCCTGGCGAACCAACCCCAGGTAGAGCAAAGCCACGACCAGGGAAACGCTGGCGTAGAGTTCGTGGCGCAACACCTGGGGCGTGCGATTGCACATGATGTCTCGAATAATACCGCCGAAGATACCCGTGGTGATACCGGACATAACCACCACAACCGTGTCATAACCCAGGCTCAGAGCAACGTTGCAGCCAATAACAGTGAATGCAACGAGGCCAATGGCATCAAGGACGAGAAAGAGTTGGTGAAGATGCCGCATGAAGCGAGCGATCACGACAGTCACCAGACCGCCGGTAATGGTCATGTAGATATAGCGTGGGTGCTGGGTCCAGGTGACAGGAAAGTTGCCCAGGAGGATGTCACGGACCGTACCGCCGCCCAGGGCAGTAAAAAAAGCAATCACGGCCACCCCGAACAGGTCCATGTTCCTTCGGCCGGCAGCGAGGGCTCCGGACATGGCTTCGGCAGTAATGGCAATCATATAGATGGAGATCAGCACACAGGACTCCTGAGTTTCTGTGGCCTCTCCCCCTGTCCCTGATACCTGAGAGTTTACAGAGCCCGGCTCTGCTTGCCCCTTCGGTGGACTGCTTTGGCAGCCTCTCTCCAGACGGCTATGAATGATGTCCGCAGTACATGTGCCTGAGCGTTTATGGGAGGTTGCGCCTTCGGCGGGGCAAGATGCCCACTCTCCTGCGGAGGCGCGCATTATAAAGCGGCGCAGGGCAGGCGTCGAGGTAGAGTTGCCCACCAACTGACATGTCTTTACCATGCCGTTGGCGATCAAATGAATGCCTGATGCCCTTACCCACCGGCTACGCATTCAACACCACACACAGACAATTCCAGTCGACAGGGGAGTTCCGGCAACACAGCCGGGGCTGAGAGTGCCTTCGGCAGACCCTGGAACCTGATCCGGATCATTCCGGCGGAGGAAGCGCGACATGATGATTACCCAGATGGCCGCCATTGTCGCGGCATTGTGCCTGTTCGGTTGGCTGGGCTTGCGTGCCCGTCAAACAGCCAACGGCATTGACGACTACATGACCGCCCGCAACAGTCAGGGCGCCACCACCATTGGTCTTTCCTTTCTTGCTTCGGGCATGGGCGCCTGGATACTCTTTGCGCCACCGGAAGTGGGCGCGTTTGTCGGGCCGGTGGCACTCGCCGGCTACGCCCTGGGGGCGGCATTGCCCTTTATCGTATTCGCCATGCTCGGCCCCGTCATTCGCCGGCAGATGCCCGAGGGGCGCAGCATCAGCGAGTTCGCCGAAAAGCGCTTTGGCAAAGGCATGCGCCGCTGGGTCTCGTTGATCTCGGTGTTGTACATGTCCTGCTTTCTGGCCGCAGAGCTTACCGCCATCGGCGCGATTACCGGGCTGCTGTCGGATCTGAACGGTCAGATCGTCATTATTGGCGTTGCAGTCACAACGCTGGTCTACACCACCTGGGGTGGATTACGCGCCAGCCTGGCCACCGATCGCTGGCAGGCGTTGCTGTTGATGGCGCTGCTGGCGACTGTGCTATTTGTGGACTGGAAACACCTGCCTTCGGTGGCGGAATCGGCCGAAATGCCAGGCATTCCCTTCTGGAGCGCGGTCAGTGTCGCGCTTACCCTGGTGCTGGCGGTAACCGCGGCCAATCTCTTTCATCAGGGCTACTGGCAACGTGTCTGGGCCGCACGGGACAGCGCCTCACTGTGGAAAGGCGCCCTCCTCGGCGGTGGCACTACCATCATTGTGGTTGCCGTTGTGGGTGGCCTCGGAATCAGCGCGGCTATGGCCGGGCTTGAACTGGGGCAGCCGCCCATTCCGTTTTTTGCCCTGATCAATGAAGCACCACAATGGTTGGGCGCGGTCGCGCTGGTATTGGCCGTCACATTGGTAGCATCGTCCGTGGATACCCTACAGAACGGCATCGCCTCCCTCGCGGTCGCCGAAAAAGCGGGCCTGACACTCTCCGGCGCGCGCTGGGTAACGGTCGCACTGATGGTGCCGGTTGTGGTGATAGCCTTGCAGGGTGCGTCGGTTCTGCGGCTATTCCTGATCGCCGATCTGCTGTGCGCAACGGCCATCATTCCCATCCTGATGGGGCTCTGGGCCCGGGTGACACCAGTTGCTGCCTTGAGTGGGGTGGTGGCTGGGGTGATCGGCGCGATTCTGCCGGGCTGGATCATGAGCGGAAGTTTCAACGAAGCGCTCCAGATCGCCAGTTTCCCCGGTGGGGTGCCGACACTGGCGCCGTTTGCCGGAGCAATCCTGGCTTCGGGCGGAGTTACGTTGCTACTACCCCTGGTGCGATCTGCCCGGGCGTCATCAGGATGAAATGGGTGTCTTGAAATACCCCGGAGGATCATCTGACATGAAACCCGTTCAACCGGGTAGATAAAGGGGGCGTCGATGAAAGTCTGGCTATTGCTGGCTCTGATAACCCTGTCGGAAGCAACCATCGGTGTTTTCGTCAAGCTCACGGATGGCCGGATTCCGGTCCAGACGCTGACTTTTTATGCCTTTGTTTTTGCAACGGCATTTCTGATGCTGGCCATGCCAAGGGCGAACAGACAGCCTCTTGAGCTGCCCCATGGCAACTGGAAGGATACGTTTCTGATAGGCGCACTGATTGCGGGACAGAGCGGCTTTTTCAACTACGCCATGACCCTGGTACCCATTGCCAATGCGGTAATTTTCTGGAGTGTCGCACCCTTCTTCACTTTTATTCTTTCGTGGCTCTTTCTGGGTGAAAAGGCGAAAAAGAGCTATATCCTCATTTTTATTATTGCCCTCGCCGGGATCGTCATTGCCAAGCCGCTTCAGGAGGGTTACCTGCTTGGTAACATGGTGGCGCTTGGCGTGGGTGCGATCTACGCGGCCATGGTCACGTATATGCGCCATGAAGGCAAAACCGAAACCGGCAATGATATCGCGTGGTCTCTGCTGTTCGCGGCGCTGATCATGTCTCCGTCGGTACTGGTTATTGGCCCGGGCGATGTAACCGGCTTTATCCGCTATGACAGCCTCAACCTGTCTCTACCAGTGATGCTCTGGGCAGCAGGGCTGGGACTGATATCCATGGGGTTCGCCTATTTCGGCATCTCGATCGTACTGAAGTCCATTAACGCGAACCTGTATTCGCTGATTGATATCATCGTCTCGCCTGCGGTCGCGACGTTGCTGGGTTTCCTCATATTCAACGAAGTTCCTGCGCCCAGCATGCTTTACGGGGGGATACTCCTGCTCGGCGCCGGTGCCTGGCTGACACGGGAAATGTCCCGAAACAATTCCGACCAGCCGGTTCAGTCCGCCAACCGCAATGTAAGCACTGGATACAGGGCCGCCGGAAACGATACTCCTCAGTAATGAAACCCAAGCTTTCCGTGGATCTTCACTCGGCGGTAGATGGCGTTTCTCGACGATGGGCTCAAACCACTCCAGGCTTTTGCCTACGCACCAGGGCCGCCCGAACCGTTTCCGATGCTACCCCGGCCAGAAGCCCGAAAAACGGGTCGGCCCAGACAGTCACCAGTGCGGTTATGGCGATGACCGGCCAGCAGGACGGCTTGGCTGTCCAGAGGCGCTTCGACGCAGCCAGTTCGACGGCGGCCACCAACAACAGGGCGCCAAGGCCGGCCGTTGGAATCGCGGCAATGACCGAGAGGCCGCCCGGTATAAAAGCGACCAGGAGCAAGCCCGTTCCCAGAAGAACGGGAGCCATTCCGGTCCGCGCGCCGAAGCGATAATGCGCGGCCACGCCACCCGCCCCGTGACACATGGGCAACGCACCAAACGGAACCAGAAAGAGGTTGGCCAGGCCGGTGCTCACGGACAGCCGGGCAGGCGACACGCGATTCGATTGCTCGCCGAAATAATCCCCCGCCACCAGAGCCGTCAATACGATGGCATTGGTGATCGTAAGGGCCAGCTGGGGTAACACCAACGTTGAAAAGCCCTGTTGCCATTCGTCGATGCCCGGTAACCGGGGCATGGTGAATGCCACGGAATCCGCCACAGGAAGCGAGAGCCCCGGCGCCCCCAGCACTACCCCGATTGCTACGGATACACCCAGCCCTATCAGCGCCGCCGGCCAGTTTGGAAACATTTTCAGGGTAATGACCAAGAGCAACAGAGTTATCACGCCCAGCGCCAAAGACGTGGCCATCAGGCCCAGACTCATGTAGGCCAGCAACAATCCCAGTCCCAACTGAAGGCCGCTCAATACCGATCCCGGTACCAGACGGGCCACCCGGTTGATCCATCCGGTTGTACCCAGCAGCAATAGTATGGCCCCGATCAACAGGCCACTGGCGATCAGGCTCCCGGAACTCACCTGGGTCGTCAGCAACAACGCTGCAACCGCTTTCATGGGCTGCACCGGTATCGGCAGACGATAATACAGTCCCGTTGCAATATAGAATGCGGCGAAGCCCAACAGCACGGGTACCGGTGCCAGCCCTGCGACCGCAATAGCCCCCAGACTCAATGGCAGCAGGGTACCGATATCACCCAAAGCCCCGCTGAGCTCGTTGACCAGATCTTTTCGGGTTGAAGGCATGCAGGCTCCCGGTTCGCCTGTCTGGTTATTGTCCCAGGGGTCAGAAGAAGGCTTTCTTCTGACCCCGATTTCATTCGCCCATCTATTATTGGCGCCGCTCAAGCGTTATATACGACCCGTCCCAGTTCACTGATGTCGTAACCACCCAGAGCCTCGGCGCGCTGTTCAAAACGCTCGCTACCGGCAAACGCCAGCAGCCGTTGCATGGCCGGTTCAAAGTAGTGACGCCGGCGCATGGCGAGATCAAAATGTTCCTGCTGCAGAGGAATAAAAGCCAACCCCTGGCGCCGGGCCGCAGCTTCGATTCCCAGGCCGATATCCGCTTCGCCCTGGCGAATGGCCAGGGCGAGATCGTCCTCGCTGAGCGAAGGGTGGTCGGCCCACGTAAGCTGCGTGGCATTGATACGGTGGCGAGCAAGTAACCCCTGTAGCAAATGGCTGACACCGGCATCGGGCTGGCGATGCGCAACCCGTATGCCGGGACGGGCGATATCCTCAAGTCGTTCGAGCCGGTGAGGGTTATCGGCCGCCAGGAGCAGCCCCTGCCGGCGCTTTGCCCACCGGATCAGAACCAGATCGCGCATCCCGCTCAGCCCCAGCGTGGCAGGGTCATTGTAGCGCAGGCTTTCAGCATGCCAGATATGCATACCCGCGAGCATTGCGCGCCCGTCGACTAATCTCTGTACGCCATCGCCGCTTCCCTGACAAAGCAACGCCAGCTCCGCGCCGCTTTCCTTCACGGCCCACTCCAACAGGGGATCCTGACTGCCTGCCAGCACCGGCGGGATCGGAGAGCTGACGGCATCGTCACCCTCCAGATGGTTCATCAACCACAGATCTATACGCTGGCGCGGAAACAAAAGTTTTCCTGTCACCCGCACACAGGGGATAACGCCCTGGCTGACCAGGTCGTAGATTTTTCTTTCTTTCAGGCGCAAATACTCGGCAGCTTCGGCCGTGGTGAGGTAAGCGGGAAGGGGCATCAGTTTCTCCTGCTGTGCAGGGAAAGCACAGGACTGTTTTATTCTGCATATTTTCCAGAAGACTGTGCAAAGCGTAGTTAAAAACGCCACGATGCTCAATATAAAGGAGACGCAGCTGTGGAAAATAATGCGTTCTATGTGGCGCTCTCGCTACTGTTAAATTTCGACGCCTCGCTGTATCAAATCGTGGCGCTTTCGCTGCAGGTGTCGCTGCTGGCGGTACTGATTGCGGCTGTGCTGGGATTTCCCCTCGGTGCGGCCGTGGCGCTTTGGCGTTTCCCCGGGCGTGGCGCTGTGATTGTCGTGCTCAATGCCCTGATGGGACTACCTCCCGTGGTGGCCGGGCTCATGGTCTATTTACTGCTCTCTCGCGCCGGCCCCCTGGGTGAGTGGGGCTTGCTGTTTACACCGGGGGCCATGGTGATTGCGCAGGTGGTGCTGGTGTTGCCGATCCTCGCCGCGCTCTCGCGCCAGAAAGTAGAAGAAATGCTGGGTGAATATCGCGAGCAGTTTGTTTCACTGGGGATGTCCCGGGCACGCATGATGCCCACCCTCTTGTGG
This sequence comes from Marinobacter pelagius, assembly GCF_003315345.1. Lineage (GTDB taxonomy): Bacteria > Pseudomonadota > Gammaproteobacteria > Pseudomonadales > Oleiphilaceae > Marinobacter > Marinobacter pelagius_A. The sequence continues at coordinate 120,354 of NZ_QNRO01000005.1, read as the reverse complement.
GATGCCCGTTTTGCGCTGTTGACCGTTCTGCTCGCCGGATTTGGCCGGGCCAGTGCCGAAGTGGGCGCAGTGATGATGGTGGGCGGCAACATTGATGGGGTCACCCGGGTCATGACGACGGCCATCGTGCTGGAAACCGGCAAGGGCAACCTGCCCCTCGCGCTTGGGCTGGGCATTGTGCTGCTGACGCTGGTGATGCTGATTAACGCAGCTGCCTATCTGTTGGGTGAACTGACCCGGAGGCGGACAGGATGACCTCATTAAACGCTCCACGCCTCGCCTCCTCTGCCCTGCTTTCACCACCATCCCTGTCCTTTCAGGGGGTCACCTACAGCCACGAGGAAAAGGTTCTTCTGGGCCCCTGCTCATTCACCCTGGACGGCATCGGCCCTACCCTTGTGATGGGGCCCAACGGGGCAGGCAAGAGTCTTCTCCTCCGTCTGGCCCATGGTTTGCTCTCCCCCTCTCAGGGACGGGTGACGTGGTCAGGCGACCGGAAACCCCGTCAGGCGATGGTATTCCAGCAACCCGTGCTGTTGCGTCGATCGGCCGTGGCCAACCTCATTCATGCACTGGCGGTGAATAACGTCCCGCGCAGGGAACGTGGCAAGCTCGCGTTTGATGCACTCGATCGATTCGGACTGAGCGCCTGCGCCCGCACGCCTGCACGGGTGCTCTCTGGCGGCCAGCAACAGCGCCTGGCACTGGCACGCGCCTGGGTGCTTTCTCCGCAAGTGCTGTTCCTGGATGAACCTACGTCCGCGCTGGACCCGGCGGCGATCAAGGCCGTAGAGGCGGCGGTGCGGGAGTTTCATCAGCGAGGCACGCGCATCGTGATGACCACCCACGATATCCATCAGGCCAGGCGCCTTGCCGGCGATGTACTGTTTCTCTCTGGCGGAAAAGTTCGCGAGCACACCTCTGCTGATGCGTTTTTCAACGCGCCCGTCTCGCGGGAGGCGCAGGCGTTTGTTGCTGGAGAGCTCGTTGAGTAGTTCGGCTCGTACGGCTTTGCCGAGTAGTTGCCCAAAAGAATGCAGTCCCCCCCCCCCACGACAAGGAGAAAACAAGATGAAAAAGACGTTGAATCTGGTACTGGCAGGCGTGACCACCCTGGGTCTGGCGTTCAGCGCTCACGCCGAGGATTACATCACCCTGGCCTCGACGACCTCTACCGAAAACTCGGGGCTGTTCGACTCTATTTTACCGAAGTTTAAAGACGCGACCGGCATCGACGTACGTGTGGTAGCCGTAGGCACCGGTCAGGCGTTTGAAATCGCCCGCCGGGGCGACGCCGACAGCCTTCTGGTGCATGACACCGCAGGTGAGAAGCGTTTTGTCGAAAACGGCTACGCCACCGAGCGGGCCGATGTCATGTACAACGACTTCGTGTTGATTGGCCCCGCGGACGACCCTGCCAATATCAGTGAGGCGGAGAGTGCCGCCGAGGCCTTCGCGGCGATCGCCGAGGCCGAAGCGCCTTTCGCATCACGTGGCGATGACAGCGGCACCAATCGCGCCGAGTTGCGCCTTTGGGAAAACGCGGGCGTCAAACCGGACGGCGACTGGTATCGCGAGCTGGGCAGCGGCATGGGACAAACCCTCAACACCGCCGCCGCCATGGATGCCTACGTGATGTCCGACCGCGCCACCTGGGTGGCCTTTGAAAATCCTCAGAACCTGAAACTGCTGTTTGCCGGCGACGAGTCGATGTTCAACCAGTACGGTAGCCTGCTGCTCTCCGAAGAGAAGCACCCGCACCTCAAGCACGATCTGGCCAAACAGTGGCACCATTGGCTGATTTCCGAGGATGGCCAACAAGCGATTGCCGACTTCAAGGTGGATGGACAACAGCTGTTTTTCCCGAATGCCAAATAGGCTAATCTCTGGCAATCTCCGTAGATAATCTATTCTACGGCACCTCCGAGACGGCCAGAGTAAAAATGACGATTGATCCCATACTTCCCGATCCCAAAGACCCCCGACTGTCCCGCGGGGTAGAGGGCGTCGATGAAACCGGTCAACCGAAGTCGATCAGTGTGATCGAAGAACGCCCCCTGACCATCTACCTGAACAGTCAGGAGATAGTCACGGCCATGACCATTGGCGATCATCCGGAGTATCTGGCCCTCGGCTTTCTCCTGAACCAGGGCATGTTGAAAGAGACCGACCAGGTCACCAAAATCGATTTCGATGAAGAACTGGAAGTCGCTGTGGTCCGCACTGCCGGTGTCACCGATGTCGAGGGCAAGCTGGAAAAGAAAACCCGGACGTCCGGCTGTGCCGTGGGCACGGTCTTTGGTGACATGATGGCAGGCCTTGAGGGCCTGTCATTGCCGGATACGCCGGTGCACACCAGCACCTTTTACGATCTCTCCTACCAGATCAACCACACGCCCAGCCTGTACATGGAAACCGGCGCCATCCATGGCACCGCCCTGTGCCAGGGCCGGCAGATTCTGGTCTATATGGAAGATGTCGGACGCCATAACGCGGTCGACAAGATCGCCGGCTGGATGCACCTGAACGATATCCCGGCCGCCGATAAGGTTCTCTACACCACGGGCCGGTTGACCTCTGAAATGGTGATCAAAACATCACTGATGGGCATTCCGACCCTGATCAGCCGGTCCGGCTTCACCGCCTGGGGCGTCGATATCGCCCGGCAGGTCGGGTTGACACTGATCGGCCGGATGCGGGGCAAGAAATTCACCTGCCTCAGCGGCCAGCACCGTCTGGTGTTCGATCAGGATCTGTCGCAGGTTCCCGATGAAGACAAGAAAATGCGTCGAAAAGGGGCAGAGCATGACTGAGTGCGCCGTCATTCTGGCCGGTGGCCAGGCCAGCCGCATGGGCGGTGGCGATAAAGGGCGACTGATGTTGGGCGACCGTTCCCTGATCCAGCGCGTCATCGATCGAATCACGCCGCAGGTGGACGCCGTGGTATTGAATGCCAACGGCGACCTGAGCCGTTTCGAGGATCTGGGGCTGCCGGTGGTCGCCGACTCGGTCCCCGGCTATGCCGGGCCTCTGGCGGGCGTGCTGGCGGGTATGGACTGGGCGGCCGAACAGGGCCATGAGTGGCTGATCAGTGTCGCCGCTGATACGCCGTCTTTCCCCCTGGAACTGGTCCAGCGATTGTCCGGGCACGACACCCCGGTTGTGTTGGCGGCAACGCCGGACCCGGAGCGTGGCCGGGTGCCACAGCCAACCTTTGGCCGTTGGCAGGTCTCGCTGCGGCACGAACTGAGAGCCGCTCTGAACGACGGCGTACGCAAGATCCGCCAGTGGACACAAGCCCAGGGTGAAACCCTGGTGATTTTCGATGAGGGCGATTTTTTCAACATCAATACGCCAGAAGATCTGGCCTGGGCGGAGCAGCATCTGAAGTGAACGTTATAGGCATCGTAGGCTGGAAAAATTCGGGCAAGACCACTCTGGCCAGCGCTTTGATTCGCGAGTTATCCGGCCGAGGGTTAACCGTCAACTCGATCAAACACGCCCATCACATGGTGGATGTGGACCAACCCGGCACCGACAGCTACAAACACCGGGAGGCCGGTGCCCGGGAAGTTATCCTGGCGGGCGGTCAGCGCTTTGCCATCATGCACGAACTCCGGGGAGCCAAGGAGCCAACACTGGATGAACTGCTGAGACGGTTGGGCCCCTGCGACTGGGTGGTCGTCGAGGGGTTTAAGACCCATGCACACCCCAAGATTGAAGTACACCGCCAAGAGTCTTCCCGTTCACCCCTTTACCGGGAAGACGCCAGCATCATTGCCGTAGCGACGGACTATACTCCGGATTTTGCGGGCCCGGTTTTCGACGTAAGTGATGTGCCCGCAATCGCTAACTTCATTCTGAACCGTGAAAAACCATGAACGGAAATACCATGAAACCGCTTCGCAACGACTGTTTTGCCCTGCCCCCCGGGGTGAACTGGACGCCGGTGGACGAGGCCCTGGAGCGATTACGTTCACGCTTGCATCCGGTGGTGGGCGTGGATCTTGACGTCCCGCTGTCGCAGCTGAATGGCCGGATACTGGCCAGCGATGTCCATGCGCCTCGGGCCCATCCGCCCAGCAGCAATTCCGCGGTCGATGGTTATGCGTTTGCGGGACCTTTGACCGATGTGCCCTGCACCCTGCCCCTGCTGGATGGCCGTAGTGCTGCCGGTGAACCGTACAGCGGGCAGGTGCCCGAGGGGCACGCGATTCGTATCCTGACCGGCGCGATAATGCCGGCTGGTACGGACACTGTGGTGTTGGAGGAGGATTGCGAGGTAGTCGATGGCCAGCTCCATCTGAATGGCACGTTAAAGGCCGGGGCCAATCGGCGTAAGGCCGGAGAGGACATCCAGGCACAGGACCGGATTCTGACAGCGGGTACCCGCCTGACCCCAACCCAGATTTCGGTACTCGCCAGTGTGGGGGTCGAGTCGGTCGACGTCTATCAGCGGCTGCGCGTCGGCGTGCTATCGACGGGCGATGAAGTGAAACCCGTCGGCTCCCCGGTCACCGACTGGCAAATCTATGATGCCAACCGCCCGATGCTGAGCGCCCTGGTGACACAGCTGGGTTATGAGCTGGTGGACCTCGGCCATTCGCTGGACCGGGCCGAAGAGGTAAAAGCGGCACTGGAGCGCGGCGCTGAGCAATGCGATCTGATCCTGACCAGTGGCGGTGTTTCCGCCGGGGACGAGGATCATGTGTCGAAGACCCTGAAAGCCCATGGCGAGATCAGCAACTGGCGCATCGCGATCAAACCGGGGCGCCCCCTGGCGCTGGCCATGTTCAAAGGCACGCCCGTGGTGGGGTTGCCGGGCAATCCGGTTGCCGCCTGGGTCTGTGCGCTACGATTTGGTGCGCCGGCCATGGCGCTGCTGGCAGGGGCCGAATGGTTCGAACCCCAAGGCTATCTCGTACCAGCCAACTTTTCCAAGAACAAGAAACCGGGGCGCAGCGAGATGTTGCGCGCCCGGGTCCGTGATGGGAAGGTCGAAGTGTTCGGTTCGGAAGGCTCGGGGCGGGTCACCGGTCTGGCCTGGTCCGAAGGCTTGGTGGATCTGGATGAGAGTGCCCGGCAGATCGAGCCGGGAACCCCCGTCCAGTTTATTCCGTACGGCAGTTTCGGGCTGTAATCAGTCAACGCTGCCGTGCACCGCAAACGCCTCCAGTGAGGCATCCTGCGGGGCCCGGGAACGGTAGGTTTCCTCAACACCCAGATCGGTCAGCCGGCGGCTGACCATCAACAGGGTGTTATCCTCGAAGTCCTCACACATGCTGCGCATCTGATCAATCTCTTCACAGGCGACCGGATAGGCCGCATCGATATCCGGCGCGCCGTAAATCTCGACAAAGGTTTGCGCCAAGGTCAGCCGCAGCTGCTCCAGTTCGGCTTCGGTGATATCACAAACGCCCACAAAACTGGCGCGGCCACCGGACTCGATGCTGTACCAGCCGTTGCTGAAGGCCTGGCGGGCCTTGCCCTTCAGATCCGCGTCGCTCCAGTTGGAAAATTCGAAGCCCCCGGAGATCGCCCACTCGCCGCTGGGCGCAGGCTTTTCAAAGACGTTCTCGTCAGAAATGTCCAACTGAAGGGTTCGGGCCAATTTCATACATGCTCCGCAAATTCAATCAGGCTCACTGTCTCGGTCATGACACCCTCACGCAACAACATCCGGCCTTTCTCGTCCAGCCCGACAAAGAGCCCGGGCCTGGGATAGTCAATCATTTTACCCAGAGTGTCACAGCGTGGCCGCCACTCGTTGTGGACGCGCTCAAATCCGCTGTCCATGAAATAGGTCAGCCACAGCAGGGTGTGTTTGGACCAGCTTTCCAGCAGCGCCATGGGAGTAATCTCGACGCAGCCTTCCTCGTACAGACAGGTTTCGTTCGGATTCTCTCCCGGCTCGTCAGTCATCGGGATAAAGGGCACCTCAATGCCAATGACCAGCCAATTGGGATGCGCCTTCGGGTCAGAAACATCCGCAGCGAAACGAACACTGCCGCAAAGGGCGCCATTGACCTTGATGCGGTCGGGCCATTGAAAGTGCACCGGAACTTCAGGCGGCGCCAGTGCACCTAGACTCTCGGCCAGGCCTATCTGGGCGACATAGACTGCCTGAATCGCCTCTTCGAGGGGTGTTTCCGGCGCCAGCACCAAGGCCGCTCGCAGGGTGTCGCCCTGCTCGGAGTAAAACACCGTGCCGGAATCGACACCCGCGATGGCCCGGCTGACAGCCTTGTCAAAAGGATCGGTGTGCCTGGGTACCACTTCTCCGGTCAGTAACGGCGGGAACTGGGGTGACTCGATCATTGGATAGCCCGGGCGTAGACGTCAGAGGCGACAATTTCATCGGCAATGCGCTGGAAAGCCTGCGCCTGGGGGCTGTCCGGCTTCGACACCACAATCGGGACACCGCCGTCGGAACCGACCCGGATATCGAGATCCAGCGGAATCTCTCCCAGGAAAGGCGCGCCCAGTTTCTCGGCCTCCGCCCGCGCACCGCCGTGCCCGAAGGGGTGATGCTCTTTACCGCAACCATCACAGATAAACGAGGCCATGTTTTCGATCAGCCCAAACAGCGGCACGTCCATCCGCTTGAACATATCGATCCCCTTGCGGGCATCCATCAGGGCAATGTCCTGGGGCGTCGAGACGACGACCGCGCCGGCCACGAAGAATTTCTGGCTCAGGGTCATCTGGACATCGCCGGTGCCAGGCGGCAGATCCACCAGCAGTACATCCAGCCGGCCCCACTCCACCTGATTCATCATCTGCTGCAGGGCACCCATCAACATCGGCCCGCGCCAGACGATGGCTTCATCATCAGGGGCCATGAGACCCAGGGACATCAGTGTTACCCCGTGGTTTCTCAAAGGCAGAATTGTACTTCCATCCGGACTGGACGGACGGCCGGAAACCCCCAGCATACGGGGCTGGCTCGGGCCGTAGACATCCGCATCCAGCAGGCCGACCTTGAGACCTTTCGAGGCCAGGGCAACGGCCAGGTTGGACGATACAGTGGACTTGCCAACGCCGCCCTTACCCGAGGCGATGGCAATGATCCGATCAACCCCTCTGGGGTTTTTATCCTGGGGCCGGGGGGCGTCAGTTCCGATCAGGTTCGGCTTCTTTCCTACTTCGGTGTACTCAACCATGGTGTGTCCTGTTGTTTTCAGCTGTCCAGATAATCATCACTGGTGCGGACCCGGGGGCGTTCACCGCCCGCCATGGGTGCGGTGTCCCCATGGAATTGAGCCTTGACCCGACAGTCGTCACACATCTTGATGAGCTGCACGTTATCAGAGTTCTTGTACATCCAGTGCTGGTTTTCCAGCTTCTCGACGATCCGGTTAATGGTACTGGCCACGCCAAATGGCTTCCCACACTTTATGCACTCGAACGGCTCTTCACCGTGCAATGCCCGGGCACTCAGTGCTGCCTTGGAGACATCCAGCTGCGGCTTAAGGGTAATGGCCGTCTCCGGGCAAGTGCTGTCGCAGATGCCGCACTGGACGCAGGCGTTCTCCGTGAACTGGACTTCCGGTCGGTCCGGGTGATCGCCAAGTGCACCGGTCGGGCAAAGTGATACACAGGCCAGGCAGAGCGTGCATTTATCGGAGTCGATTTCGATCGCGCCGTAGGGTGCGCCCACAGGTAGCGGAATCGGCTCTTCGATCTTGTCTGACATGGCGGCAACCGTCACCCGGGTGATGTCCCGGCGACCGCCCACCAGCAAGACCGGGTCGCTCACGCGGCCGGCGTTGTCACCGGCATCGCAGAGTTCAATGGCGGAAATAACCCGCACCCGGCTCGGCGAGTTATGGGTACCTTTGAGCATGGCCTGGGCCAGCTCCACTTCCGCAGCCAGCGCCCGACGGTCGATCTCGTTGTCCGCCAGGATCAGCACCTCCGCGTAACCTGCCCCGAACGCCGCCATGATTTCTGCGTGGCCAATCCGGTCGACATGCTCCAGCCCCATAGGGATCAAATCATCCGCAAGGCCATTATCGTAACGGGCGAGGTTGGCAATGGCTTCGGTACCCGCACCAAGAGTGTGGAACACCAGCCTTGGCGATTGGTTGGTATGCTCCCGATAAACCTTGGCCATGACTTCCACGGCCTTGGTAAGCGCCTCGAACGGGGTTTCGTTCATGGTCACCGCAGAAGTGGGACAGACAGCGGCGCAGGAGCCGCAGCCGGCGCAAATATCCGAATCAATCTGGATGTGGTCCCCGGCGGAAAAAATAGCCTCGGTGGGACAGACATCCAGGCAACGGGTACAACCGGGCTTATTGGCTCGGGAGTGCGCGCACAGGGATTCTTCCAACCGGAAAAACACGGTTTTCTCGAATTCGCCCACCATTTCCCTGGCCGTCAGGGCAATTCGCTCCAGCTCGCCGGTCTTCTTCGGGTCGGCCCAGAAATAACCGTTGCGTTTTTCGTGGCTGGGGAATGCCGGAGCGCCGCCACGAAGGTCGATAAAAACATCGCACTCACTGCGGGCGGTGGGCTTTGCGGCCTCGTAACCCAGTTCACCGCGACCGGCCGGATGCAGGGTTTGCAGGTGGGCAAATTCCAGCTTGAAATTGCCAAGTGCGCCGTAGGCGCCCGTTAGCTGACCTTTAGCCACGTCGTAAGCGGCGGATGGCAGCTGAATGGGGCCTGCATCGTTCACGATGCAGGTCACACCCAGCTCGTCCTGTACCAGTTCGGCCATTCTTATCGCCTGTTCGGTCGGACCGACGATGCAGCACACACCGCTGGACTGGATGGTCTTTGCCGGTGCCATAGGCGCTGGCAGCTGAGCTGCGGCAATCAGGGCTGCCTGTTTGGCGTGCAATCGCTCGGGCTTCGCGTCGGGTGCACTCCAGCCGGCGCGATCCCGGATATCAATGGTATGCAGCGGTGCAGAGTGCTGGATCTCGGCGTAGATGTCCTCGGCGAGGCGCTCGAACAGAGCCGCCTGCTGACCACAGGCAATGAGCACGTCGTTGCTGGCGCCCAGGTGCTCGGCGGCAATACTCATTTCCTTGCCGCACAGTTGATCAACCGCGACCACCTGCTCAGCGGCCGCGGCTTTGCGCAAGGCCTCTGAATCGAAGGTCTGTGATTTATCGCAGCTGCATAATAATAGGGTCTTGTATGCCGTCATCAGGAGTTTGACTCTTTCGTTGTTTTTATACGTATACGTATCCGTATCGCTTTTCGAGCATGCCACAGGCATTATCTTTGGGACAATTGGATAATCGTTTGTGCCCTGCTAGTTTTACGCTATAACAAAAAATGAGAAGCACCATGAGTAGTCGTACAGAACAGTGGAATCGCGAATTGAAGGTGGGCGCCGTCGTCCGCCGATCTCCAGGCGTGACACGTTGGGCAAAGGATATCTGGAAGCCCGTTGCTGTCATACCGGGGGCACCTGACGCGTTCTGGAAAGAGATGGTTCGCGGGGGCGAAGTCGTCGATTACCACGCGGGCACCGTGACAATGGAACTGTTTCGGGCTGATGTGGAGGGCTATCTGGTCTCCCTTAACATGGCCGTGCCTTCTGTCTGGATCATTATGGACAAAGATGTAACGAGCCAGTCGCCATCCGGGTGGGTTGTCAGCACCGTGACAGCCAGCGCCCATGAAGCACTGGATTCCCTGGATAGTGGCGAAAGCATTGTCGAGGCGGTTCCGATTCCCGAATCCCTGGCGGCCTGGATCAAAGAGTTCATCGACATGCACTACATCGAGGAGCCATTCAAGAAGCGCCGTCGCGACGAAGTCCGTGTCGATCGCGTTGAGGACGCCAAGGGCGACCCGCGCATACGTCAGGAAAGCGACGTTTTCCGTGCTCCTGCGAACATCAAAAAACCGAGAATTCAGTAATGGCCGAGTCACGTCTTCAGCGCTGGGCGCGCAGAAAAGCCGAAGCCGGCAAGCAGGCAGAACAATCCCCCCCTCCGGTTGTCGAGTCCGAGCCTACCCCGGAGGAGCAGGAGCTTGCGATCAACGAAGCATTGCCCGAACACGAGTTGCTCGAGAAATATGGCCTGCCCGACCCGGAAACCATCGAGCTGGGCACCGACATCACCGGATTCATGCGCAAGGAAATTCCGGAGTTCCTTCGCCGGAAGGCTCTGCGGGGGCTCTGGAAATCCAACCCGGTACTCGCAGTTCTGGATGGACTCAATGATTACGATGAGGATTACACCCTGGCCTCGACGGCCGGCCAGACCGTGACATCGGTGTACAAAGTTGGCGAGGGCCTTGTCGACAAAGCCAAAAAAGCCGCTGACGTCGTGGAAGACCAGTCGAACGAGCAGGTGCGGATATCCTCGGCTGAGCCTGTTTCGACAAACGCCGAGGATCCGGAGCCCGATGACACCCTTGAGCTTGATGACAAGGCAACGCCGACAGAACTTCCCGAGCAACAATTTGCCCAAAAAGAAACCAGCCAGCCGGAAGAAACGCCGGAACCACGATTCCGGCCAAGGATGCGTTTTGACTATTAGCCGAATACATTTCAGCTATTAGCGAATCAAAGTCGGGTTAGGCCACTATTCTTGAATGTGTACTAGAATAGTGTGACAGACCGCAAATAATAACTAGAAGGAACACGAATTGAGTAACACTGCGGAAATCCAGTGCCCGCGTTCGGTCTCCGAAGAGGATCGTGCGAGGGCCCAGATCTATCAACTGCTGGGCGTTCTGCTTGCAGACCCACCCTCCGGTGAATTGTTACAGGGGTTGGCGTCACTGCAGGGCGATGAAACGCCCCTGGGTTTGGCCTGCAAAAATTTGGCCGCCCTTGCCGAACGAACCAATCCCTGCGATGCCGAGCGAGAGTTCAATAACCTGTTTGTTGGCCTCGGCCGTGGCGAGCTGCTCCCCTACGCAAGTTATTACCTCACCGGCTTTCTGAACGAGAAGCCCCTGGCGGAGCTGCGAACGGACCTCAGGTCCCGGGGCATCAAAGCCCGCAGTGAGGTGAAAGAGCCCGAAGACCATATCGGCACCCTGTGTGAAATCATGGCGGGCATCATTACCGGCGAATTTCCCTGCGATAGCGGACTTCAATCGCAGAAAGTTTTTTTTGACGCTCATCTGGCGAAGTGGGCAGCACTGTTTTTTACCGATTTGGAGGAAGCGCAAAGCGCCGTCTTTTACGCGCCGGTTGGCTCGCTTGGAAGAGCCTTCATGGCCGTGGAAGCCGACGCCTTTGCGATTCAGTAACCGGGATCGAAAGATCCCTTAACCCAGGGGGAGGTGTCCAATGGACAACCCGAAGCGTGAAAACAGCCGTCGCCGTTTCCTGAAAATGGCCGCTGCCGCAGCTCCGGCTGCTGTGGCAATGACGGTTGCACCGAACGCCGCTGCGGAGGTCGTCAGAACAGACGCGCCAAAAAGCCGCGGTTTACGGGATACCGAACATACACGTAAGTATTTCGAATCGGCTCGCTTTTGAGGAAGCGTGATTCATTCAAGATTGCGTGATGCTCTTGGATGATCACACCTCCAAAAAAACGAGAATAACAATGAGAGAGGTATGAGACATGTTAAGGAAGAAGACCAACGGGGTAGCGAAAGGCCCCCGTGCAGGCTCTTTGCTTTCGTCTCTCGCTGCCAAGACTCTGGATCGTCGTCAGTTCCTGACAACCTCCGGTGTCGCAGTGGGTGGTTTGGCGGCACTATCGCTGACGTCGGGGAGGGTTGAAGCTGCGACCCCATCGACTGAGGGTGGCGAAGTCGTCGTCAAGAAATCGGTATGTACGCACTGTTCGGTCGGCTGCACCGTTGAAGCCGAAGTCCAGAATGGCGTATGGACCGGTCAGGAACCTGGCTGGGACAGCCCCTTCAATTTGGGCGCTCACTGTGCCAAAGGCGCTTCGGTCCGTGAACACGCCCATGGCGAACGTCGCCTCAAGTCCCCCATGAAAATGGTCAACGGCCAGTGGCAGAAGATTTCCTGGGATACGGCCATTAACGAAATCGGCGACAAGATGCTGCAAATCCGTGAGGAAAGCGGCCCCGATTCCGTCTACTGGCTGGGCAGCGCCAAGTTCAACAACGAACAGGCGTATCTGTTCCGCAAGTTCGCTGCCTACTGGGGTACCAACAACGTCGACCACCAGGCCCGGATCTGTCACTCGACGACCGTTGCCGGCGTAGCCAACACCTGGGGCTACGGCGCAATGACCAACTCCTACAACGACATCCACAATTCCAAGGCGATCTTCATTATCGGGGGTAACCCCGCCGAAGCGCACCCGGTGTCGTTGTTACACGTACTGAAGGCCAAGGAAGAAAACAACGCGCCGCTGATCGTATGCGACCCACGTTTCACCCGCACCGCAGCCCACGCCGACGAATACGTGCGTTTCCGCCCGGGTTCTGACGTGGCACTGGTGTGGGGTATTCTCTGGCACATCTTCGAAAACGGCTGGGAAGACAAAGAGTTCATCCGTACCCGCGTTTACGGCATGGAAGATATCCGCGCCGAAGTCGCCAAGTGGACGCCGGAAGAGGTAGAGCGAGTCACCGGTACACCGGGTGCACAGCTCGAGCGGGTCGCCCGCACTCTGGCCAACAACCGTCCCGGCACGGTGATCTGGTGTATGGGTGGTACCCAGCACACCAACGGTAACAACAACACCCGTGCCTACTGCGTACTCCAACTGGCCCTCGGCAACATGGGCGTCGCCGGCGGCGGCACCAACATCTTCCGCGGCCACGACAACGTTCAGGGCGCTACCGACCTCGGTGTGCTCGCCGACACCCTGCCCGGCTATTATGGCTTGTCCGCTGGCTCCTGGGCCCATTGGGCACGAGTCTGGGAAGAGGATCTGGACTATCTGAAAGGCCGCTTTGCCGTGTGGGACAAGAACGGTAAATCCAAGGCCATGATGAACGAGAAGGGCATCCCTGTATCCCGCTGGATCGACGGTGTTCTGGAGGCCAAGGAAAACCTGGAGCAGCCGGACAACACCCGGGCCATGGTGCTGTGGGGCCACGCGCCCAACTCCCAGACCCGGATGACGGAAATGAAGGAAGCGATGGAAAAGCTCGACCTGCTGGTCGTCGTCGATCCGTTCCCCACCGTCTCTGCAGTGCTGCATGATCGTAAAGAAGGCGCTTATCTGCTGCCCACCACGACCCAGTTCGAGACTTACGGCTCGGTAACCGCTTCCAACCGCTCACTCCAGTGGCGGGAAAAGGTGGTTGAGCCGCTGTTCGACTCCAAGGTCGATCACGAAATCATGAAGCTGTTTGCCGACAAGTTCGGTTTCACCGATCGCATGTTCCGCAACATCGCCATCAATGGCGATGAGCCGTCGATTGAGGACATTACCCTCGAGTTCAACCGCGGCATGTGGACCATCGGCTATACCGGCCAGTCCCCGGAGCGTCTCAAGAAGCACATGAAATACCAGCACCATTTCGACAAGACCACCCTGCGCGCGGTTGGTGGACCTTGCGATGGTGACTTCTACGGTCTGCCGTGGCCGTGCTGGGGTACCGCAGAGATGAACCACCCGGGCACCGCGAACCTGTACGACATGTCGTTGCCGGTATCCAAGGGCGGCCTGACGTTCCGCGCGCGGTTTGGTGTTGAGCACAATGGCCAGAACATTCTGGCAGACGGTGTTTACTCCAAGAACTCCGAGATCAAGGACGGCTATCCGGAATTCACCATGCAGATGCTGATGGACCTGGGTTGGGATGGCGATCTGACCGCCGAGGAACGTGCCGCCATCGACGCGGTTGCAGGCCCGGAAACCAACTGGAAGACCGACCTGTCCGGTGGTATCCAGCGCGTGGCAATCAAGCACGAGTGCGCACCCTTCGGTAACGCCAAGGCCCGCGCCATCGTCTGGAACTTCCCGGATCCGGTACCGCTGCATCGCGAACCGCTGTACACCAACCGCCGGGATCTGGTCCAGGATTACCCGACCTACGAAGACAAGACCTTCTGGCGGGTGCCGACTCTGTACGAGTCAATCCAGAAGAAGGACTTCAGCAAGGAGTTCCCCATCATCCTCACCTCCGGCCGTCTGGTCGAATACGAGGGTGGTGGTGATGAAACCCGCTCGAACCCCTGGCTGGCAGAACTTCAGCAGGAGATGTTCATTGAGGTGAACCCGCGCGATGCGAATAACCTGAACATCCGTGATGGTCACGACGTCTGGGTTCATGGTCCGGAGGGCGCCAAGATCAAGGTCAAGGCCATGGTGACAGAACGTGTCGGAGAAGGCGTGGCATTCATGCCCTTCCACTTCGGTGGTCACTACCAGGGCAAGGACCTGCGGGACAAGTATCCCAAGGGCGCCGACCCAATCGTTCTGGGCGAATCCACCAACACGGTTCAAACATACGGGTATGACTCGGTCACGCAGATGCAAGAGACCAAAGCAACCCTGTGTTCGATCATGCCGGCATAACAAGAGGTGTAGACCATGGCTATTGAAGGACAAGCAAGAGCAAAATTCCTTTGCGACGCCGAGCGCTGCATCGAATGTAATGCCTGCGTAACGGCCTGTAAGAATGAACATGAAGTCCCCTGGGGCATCAACCGTCGCCGCGTGGTAACCATCGAAGATGGTAAGCCGGGCGAGCGCTCGATATCGGTAGCTTGCATGCACTGTTCGGACGCGCCCTGCATGGCCGTCTGTCCGGTGGACTGCTTCTACCAGACCGAAGACGGTGTGGTGCTGCACTCCAAGGATCTGTGTATCGGTTGTGGCTATTGCTTCTACGCTTGCCCCTTCGGCGCGCCCCAGTTCCCGCAAGCGGGTAACTTTGGCAGCCGGGGCAAGATGGACAAGTGCACCTTCTGTGCAGGCGGCCCGGAAGAAGACAATTCCACCGTCGAGTTCCAGAAGTACGGTCGCAACCGTATTGCCGAAGGCAAACTGCCAATCTGTGCGGAAATGTGCTCCACCAAAGCCCTGTTGGCCGGTGACGGCAACGAGGTGGCGGACATCTATCGCCAGCGTGTTGTGAACCGTGGTTTCGGTTCCGGCGCCTGGGGATGGGGCACAGCCTACGAGAAGAAGGGCGCATAAACTGGCCTGAGTATTCCGGGGTCCATTGGGCCCCGGAATCCATTGAGGCAACGAAGTCTTCTTGTTCATTCCGTTGGAGTGCTCTAATGAACAAAAACCTATTGGGTGCCGCCGCCCTCGTGCTGGCGACACTGCTGTTCAATCCTGCCTGGGCACAAGAGGCCCCGACGGCTGATCGAACAGCGACCGGGGGAGCCCAGACCCTCGAAGACATAATGCGCCGTCAGGAGCAGTTGAAACTGGACGAGAGTTTCCGCTCCGAGAACCTGGGTAATCCGGCCAATGCGGCGCCAATCACCGATCAGCTTGGAACCCGGGGCGGTATCTCTGATGCCGATGCCTGGCGTTCCATCCGCTACAACAAGATTGACCCTACCGTTCAGTCCCCCGGCCCCGCCAATGGCGTCATGATCCAGGATGAAGGCATTGCCTGGTACAAGCTGCGGGAAGGTCCGGTCATTACCTACGGTGGCAGCGCCCTGTTGGGCATCATCGTACTGCTTGTAATTTTCTACTTCGTTCGCGGAAGAATCATGATCGATGGCGGCCCTGCGGGCACGACCATTGAACGATTCAAGCCCGTGGAACGCTTTGGTCACTGGTTACTGGCGGGCTCGTTTATCGCACTGGGTATCACCGGACTGATTACCCTGATGGGGCGCAGCTTCCTGATTCCCGTTCTGGGGCCCGACGCCTTTGCGACTCTGGCAGCCGGCTCCAAGTGGCTTCACAACAACATTGCCTGGGCCTTTATGCTGGGCCTGGTCATGACGTTTGTCATGTGGGTGGCGCACAACATTCCCAACAAGTTGGATTGGCAGTGGCTCAAGGCTGGTGGCGGCATCTTTACCAAGAGCCATCCCTCGGCAAAGAAATTCAACGCGGGCCAGAAGATCGTTTTCTGGACGGTGATGGTGTTGGGTGTTTCTGTCTCCCTGTCCGGGCTGTCGCTGCTGTTTCCGTTCCAGATGCCCATGTTTGCCGACACCTTTGGTGTCATCAACAGCGTTCTGGGTACCAGTCTCCCGACTGACCTGGCACCGCATCAGGAGATGCAGTATGCCAACATCTGGCACTCGATCGTGGCGTTCGTGATGATGGTGGCCATCATCGCTCACATCTACATCGGCTCGGTCGGTATGGAAGGTGCTTTCGATGCCATGGGTAACGGTCAGGTTGACCTCGAGTGGGCCCGCCAGCACCACGACCTCTGGGTGGCCGACGTCGAGGCCAAACAGGACAAAGGAGGATCTTCATGAAGGTCATGATTTCCGCATTTGTCGCAGCATTGGTCATTGCTTCTCTCTCCCCGATCGTTCTGAACCAGTTCGGCTGGTCCTCAGCCGAAATGACCAGCAGTGAGAGCGTGCGTCTTGACTGATCAGTCCGGGGTATACCAGATCGATGCAGTCGGTCTGGTGTGCCCTCTTCCGATTCTGCGCTTCAAGAAACGCACCCAGGGTTTGCCCAGTGGCACGCAGGTCGAGTTCCTGGCCGACGATCCCAGCGGCCGCAAGGACATGCAGGCACTTTGCGAGGTAACAGGGCACCGGATTGAATGGATTCGGGAGGAGGAGGCGGGCGTTCTCCGCTATCGGATCTGTTTGGCATAGGCTTCAGAAGCGCCCTGTCTTGAGCGGGGCGCTTCTGGCGTGTCAGGCGGGATCAATCCCTCTCACAAATACGGCGGCTTATTCGCTGCTGCCCGTTCAGCCTGCCACTGCTCCAGTGTCTGCGCGGCTTTCCCCCCTTCAAGAGAACCAACAACCTCGAAGAAGTCACTGCGCAGTTCATCGTCGAGCACCTGATTCCGGGGCTTACTGCGCACCACATAAACCGTCTGCAGGTTCTGGTGATCGAACGCACGCCATTGCTGACGGTCTTTCAGCAGGGTGTACTCATGCCCTTCCAGGGCCTTGATCAGCGCCTCGGTGTCGGTGGTGCCAGCACGTTCAACGGCAGACTTGTACTCATAGACAATGCCATAGGCGGTAGCTGCGGTTGAGGTGGGCCTTACCCCGTATTCTTGCGTAAACGCCTCGACAAACTCCTGGCCTCGGGGGAAGTCGAGCTGGTAGGGAATCATCCACTCCCAGGGCGTGGTGGAAATAACCCCTTCCAGGATTGTGGCACCGACGGCCTGGGCGATGCCCAGCGTGACGTTGGGCAGGACGATCTGCACCTTGTCTTTCAGACCCATTTCATAGGCTACCTGCAGTGCCCGAACCAGGTCATCGCCGTAAAGAACCAACACCACCACGTCGGCATTGCTTGCCTCGGCAGCCTCCAGAGCCTTCCTGAAATCCCGGATCAGCGCCCTTGGAAAGGGGGTCATGGCATGCGGGTGTTTCTCGGTGTCGGTGGTATTGGTGAACGCCCGGAGTGACGCCTCCGAGGAATGGCCCCAGGTGTAATCGGCGGTCACGTAGAAGTAATTGGCATCGCCAAAGTTTTCGGTCAGGTAGTGGCCGAGCGCGTTCGCGGTCATCCAGGCGTTGGGATACTCACGAAACATGTGATCATGGCCTTCGCTGCCAGTGGTGGCGTTGGCGGAAGTGGTGGTTCCGAAATACAGGCGGCCCAGCTTTTTCGCCACCTTGCCCGAGGCGATGGTCACAGCACTTGAGGCGCCGCCGAAGATCATGTCCACGTTCTCCTCGCGGATGAGCTCTTCCGTGTTGGTAGCGCCCCTTTCTGGCTCACCGGCCGTATTGCGAATGACCAGCTCAACCTCCCTGCCGAGGATACCACCAGCCTCGTTGATTTCATTCACCGCAAGGAAGGCTGCGAGTCTTTGCTGCAAGCCAAGATTTTTATAACGCCCGGATTCCGGATAATTGAAGCCCAGCCGTATCGTTTCCGCCATCAACGGGAAACTGGCAATACACAGGATCAAGCCCGCGAGCAGGATTGCTCTCCTTTTCATTGATACAGTCCTCTGATTTGTCTTGTATTTTTTGGTGTCGGAACTATACCCGCATTTAAAAAACTGAACGGTTGTTCAATGTAAAAAGAGCGGTATTTTTCGTTACGAACTGTATCCCAAGGCTCCACAACCGCCTTGCTGTTTGTATTTGACTCCCCAACTTCCCCACACTCGTGTACCATCCACTACTGTACAAACATACAGATCCCAAAAGACTGCGAGGAAACCTCATGGCAGTACAAGCACTCTACTACTCGGATAAGGATGGCCTGGAAATGGCTCTGAAGAATCCCGACACGATGCTTTTTCAATCCAAAGCCGAGGCGGATGCCCGCGACAAGATTCTGGAACTGGCCGAGAACATCCAGATGTTCCTGGAGCGCAAGGTCGAGGGGCTGGGCGAGCAACTGGCCGAACAATGCGCCATGGCCATTGCCGAAGAGAAAGACCTGTTCCAGAAGGCCCTGAAGAAGCCGCAGGTGCTGAATGCAGAGGCCGCCGGGGAAACCGGCGAGTAAGCTGCCACCGCCCTATCATGCGGCGTTACCCGTCGGCCATTTACACGACCGTAACGCCGTTATCCTCCCTCCCCACCCGGTATTCTGGCTACACTATCGGAAACTCGTGCGGGATCTCTTTTCATCCATGACTATTCGCTTGCTTCTCCTGTTGCTTTGCTCCCTGGCCTTCTGGACCAGCGGGGTTGCCGCCCAACAGATGACTGCGGCCCTGGACGACCTGCTTCCACCGGTACAGACCCAGACCGAGCAGCAGCCCCCCGTGCAAGAGGAAGACAGCGAGAACGGCGAGAATAAGGATCAGGAGGCGCCCGAAGAAGAGGAGAAAGAGCCCGAACCCTCTCCCACTCCGGTAAAGCCGGAAATCGAGGCACTGGAAGAGCCGCTGGAAAGCCAGCTACCGGCACCCGAGACCGAGGACATCCGCCAGCAGATCCAGAAACTGGAAGAAGCCCTGAATACGCGCCAGCAGGCGTTGGGCACCAGCCAGGAACGACTGGAATTTGCCGAGTCGTTGCTCAAGCGCCTCGACAACGAGTACGAAAGTTTCCAGCTGCGGCTGGAGCGCGCCGGGCTGAACCTGACCAACCAGTATGCCAATCTGCTTCGCCAGCGCCTCGAACGCCTGCGGAGCCAGACCATCGCAGCGGGGCTCACCCAGGGCATCAGCGCCCAACTCTCCGCAGCGCGGGAGGAACAGCTGCGCCTTGAGGAGTTCGAAGCGGTAATCAATCCCACCGACGACATCCGGGGCCAGTTGGAGGTACGCCGGGCCCGCCTCCTGCGTCAGTTGCACGGTGCGGTCACCGAACACATCGAGGTGCTGAACGACTATTACAGCACCGTCACGCAGATCCAGGATCGCCTCGAGGCTTACAAGGAACTGCTGCAGCAGCGCCTGTTCTGGCTTCCCAGTACCAATACCATCAACACGGAAACATTTGGAAAGCTGTTCCAGAGTGTCAGCTGGCTGGTATCAAACCCGGGCTGGTCGGGGCTGCGCGAGGCGGTAAAAGCTTCCTTCAATGAGGACTGGCTGGCGATCACGGCACTTGTAATCGTGCTGATCATCCTCTCGGCGCGTCGTACTGCCTTCCGCAGGGCGCTGGTCAAAACCGGGGAAGACGTGGGCAATGTCGGGAAGGACCACTGGAACCTGACTCTTTACGCGAGCCTGCTGAGCCTGCTCCGGGCACTACCGGCAGTTGGGGCACTGGGGCTGGTTTCATTGCTGCTCGACGAAGGTAACGAGTTCCTGCACGCTTTGTCCCGGGGTTTCTCCAATGCTGCCTTCACCATGCTCCTGTTGCGGAGCGTGTATACCGTTGCCTATCCCGAAGGGCTGGGCGAGCGGCATTTCCACTGGAATTCCAACACGCTCCAGGCCCTCCGCAGGCAGATTCCGCTTCTGCTGTGGATACTGACACCGATCGTGATCATCATGCCGACCATGGCCATCCCGGAAGGTTCGGCCTACAGTGATAGCCTGGGCCGCGCGCTTTTTGCCATCGCCTCACTGGCACTGGCCTGGTTCGCCCACCAGTTCATGTCCGCTGTGCGCCAGGATCAGCCCGGACGTCGGGCCCTCAAGATCCTGCATGTCGGGGCGGTTGCTGTGCCACCGATGCTCGCCGTGCTCTCCTTCTGGGGCTACCACTACAGTGCGGTGCGCCTCGAAGGCCTGATGTTCATGAGTATCTGCTGGCTCGCCTTCGTGATCCTGTTGCACTACCTTGGTTTGCGGGGCCTGTCTGTCCGGGAACGGCGCATGGCGCTGATCCGACGTCTTGAGGAGCGCGAGGCCGAGCGCAAGCTGGCTGAGGCCCGGGAAGCGGCTGAGTCCACTGGTGAGGCAATGCCGGCCAGTTTCGAATCCCCCCGCCAGGACATGAACGACATCAGCCAGCAGAGTGAGACCCTGCTTCGCACGCTTTCACTAGTGGTGGCCGGTATCGGCCTGTGGATGCTGTGGGACGATGTCTTCCCGGCCCTGGGCATCTTTGACGCCATCACCCTCTGGAGCATCGATGCCGGGGTCGAGGGTGAAGATCCCGTGCCCATCAACCTCGGTGACCTGATGCTCGCGCTCGCGGTCGGCGCAGGCACCGTACTGGCGGCACGCAACCTGCCGGGTACCCTGGAAGTCATGTTCCTGAGCCGGCTGCGGCTGGAGCCTGGTGTGGGTTACGCCATCACCACCATGGCCACCTACATCATCGTCTTTATCGGCATCATCGCCGCGCTCGGGGTGCTGGGCGTGCAGTGGTCGAAACTGCAGTGGCTGGTAGCAGCCCTCGGGGTGGGGCTGGGCTTTGGTCTGCAGGAAATCGTGGCCAACTTCGTCTCGGGCCTGATCCTGCTGTTCGAACGGCCTATCCGGGTCGGCGATACCGTTTCCATTGGCGGCATTACCGGCACCGTCTCCCGGATCCGCATCCGGGCGACTACCCTGGTGGACTGGGACCGCAAGGAACAGATCATTCCCAACAAGACCTTTGTCACCCAGGACCTGACCAACTGGACCCTGACCGACGCCATTACCCGGGTTATCGTCCGGGTGGGTGTTGCCTATGGCTCCGACGTGGACAAGGTTCAGGAACTGCTGTTCCGGATAGCCACCGACAACGAACGGGTGGTAGACGATCCGGCACCGGCGGTATTCTGCGTTGGCCTCGGCGACAGCAGCGTGAACTTCGAGATCCGGGTGTTCGTGCGGGACATCAACGACATCATGCTCCTGTCTCACGAGCTGCACGCAACCATCACCCGGTCCTTGCGGGAGGCAGGGATCGAGATCCCCTTCCCCCAGCGGGACATTCACATCCGCACCGCTACGGGCTCATTCCCGGGCAGAGCTGTGGATTCGCCCAGGGAGCAGGCTTATGATCCGGAATAAGTCTCAGAGGAACGGCATTTACCGGATCTTTACACCGGTTGACGGCATCCCGTTTCCCGCTCTGAGAAGATAGCGGGTAACAACAATATCGCCGGGGGGCGGGATGAACAGAACCGCAGCAGTACTCACAGGCCTTGCCGTTATCTTGCTCTCAGGCTGCAAGGTGACGGTGTCCGATGGTTATGATGACGACTGGGACCGGGATTCCTATACCCCCGGATTCTTCCTCTATGTGGGTGACACCGGTGATGACTTCCCGGACGATTCCTGGAGCCTGGACGCGGCAGCGGAAGTCTGTGTTGACGATAACCTGTATTTTGAAACCGAGAGCGGCCGGGTCCGGGTCTACGGTTCATCCGCCTACAGCGAAACCGACTTCCGCGCGGCGGCAACCGAACTGGAGCGGCGCATTGATGGGGTACTGAGCCGGTTCCAGCTACGCTGGCCGGAGTTTGTTGAGGACCGGAGCACCGCGGTTCGCTACCCGGACCGGCTGATTGGTTGCCTGAGCCCGACCGTTTCCCGAACCGAGTTTGCGTCCGCATCGGTTGCGGCCGTCAGCATCATGCCCTACACCAGCCAGTGGCCCTACGACACCGACCGGATCCTCACCCATGAACTGGCCCACTACGTCCAGGAAAACCTGAGCCGTTATCAGGCGAGGAATTCGCTCCTGCCCCTGTGGTTTGCCGAAGGCCAGGCAGCGTTGGTAGCCGGAGAGCCCATTGCGCCGGTCTACCAGCACTATGATTACGACCCGTTGTTGGATGTCACCATCTACGACGCCACCACCACCGACTACCGCTTCGAACACTACGCCCTGGCCTACCACTACCTGGAAGAGGCGAACGGCCAACTTGCCCTGACGGTACTGCTGGATCTCGTCCAGTTCGCGGATTGGGAGGGCCTGTACGGCACAGTCTATTCCGGCGAATCCGAAGCTTTCGTCAAAGCCTTCAACGCTGCCGGGTTGGTGGATCACCGGAACCGTTACCTGAGCCTGGAGCGCTTCAAGACGGAATACCACCAGCTGCTCAATGATAGCTACTGAGAGTCGCCTCAGGCGTACAGCGACTCGATCACATCAATGTACTTTTCGTAGATGTTGCTGCGGCGCACCTTCATGGTCGCCGTCACTTCATCGTCGTCGTGGTCGAGTTCCTTGGTCAGCAGGTGGAAGCGTTTGATTTGCGCCACCTGGGGCAGCTGGTCATTACCCTTCTCGATTTCGGTGCGGATCAGGTCATTGACCTGCTCGTGCTCGGCCAGGCTGCGGAAGGTGGTGTAGGGGATCCGCTCCTGCTCCGCCCACTTGGCCACCGTCTCGAAATCAATCTGGATCAGGGCCGAGACGTACTTCCGCGCCTCCCCCACCACGATGCACTCCTTGATGTAGGGACTGGCCTTGATGGTGTTCTCGATCTCGGTGGGCGACAGGTTCTTGCCTCCGGCGGTGATCATGATGTCTTTCAGGCGGTCGACAATCCTCAACTGGCCGTCACACCACTCACCCACATCCCCGGTGTGGAGCCAGCCGTCCTTCAGGGTCGATGCCGTGGCCTCGTCATTCTTGTAATAGCCCTTGAACATGCTGCCGCCGCGCATGAGGATTTCGTCCTGTTCCCCGAGCTTGGCCTCGACGCCCCTGATCGCCACGCCGACGGTACCGAGCCGGATGTCGTCCAGGGGCTGGGCGGTGGCAACGCCAGTGCTCTCCGTCTGGCCATAGACTTCCACCAGGGGAATACCAATGGTCCGGAAGAAGGAGAGAATGCCGGTAGAGATCGGGGCCGCGCCGGTCAGGGCAATGTGGCAGCGGCGCAGGCCGATGTAGTTCTGCAAGGCCCGGAAGACCAGCCAGTAGCTCATCCCATAGACCAGTTTCTCCTTCAGGGTCCGCTGTGCCCGGTTTTTGGTGGCCAGCGGCTCGCAGGCCCGCATCGCCCAATTGAACAGGGCCTGGCGCAGGCGCCCCGTCTCCTGGATCTTGATGTAGATAGCGGAATGCAGCTTTTCCCAGATCCTGGGCACGCCCAGGAAGAAGGTCGGCGCGATTTCCCGGAGATCCTCCTGCACGGTCCGCAGGCTTTCCCCGAAACTCACGGTGCTGCCCACATACACCGGCGCAATGTTGGTCAGTGCCTGCTCGGCCACGTGGCACAAAGGCAGGTAGGACAGGCTGGACGCGTGCCGGTCGACACCCAGCAGTTCAATCAGCCCCGGCGCCGCGGCATGCAGGTTGCCCCAGCTGATCATGGCGCCCTTGGGACGCCCGGTGGAGCCGGAGGTGTAGATCATCAGCGCGGTATCGTCCATGACCTGGCTGGCGAGCATCTGGTCAATCAGGTCCGGGTGTTGCGCTTCATACTCGCGGCCCATGGCTTCCACGGCCTCGAAGGCGGTGGGTGGCGCCGGATAGTTGCGCAGGCCCTTCATATCGACGGTGACGCAGTGCTGCAGGTGCGGGAGCTGCGGCCAGGCCTCGATCACCTTGTCGGTCTGTTCCTGATCCTCGCACACCACGATTTCGGCATCGCTGTGTTCCAACACGTAGGCTACTTCATTCCAGGGACTGGTGGGGTAGACACCGACACAGATGCCCTTCACCAAACCAATACCCATCTGGGCAATCACCCACTCCACCCGATTTTCCGAGATGATCGCCACATGGCCACCCTCGCCGAGGCCAAGTGCCCGCAGTCCCAGTCCGAAATGACAGGCGCGCTGATAGTAGTCCTGCCAGGTATAGGCCTGCCAGATGCCGAAATCCTTCTGGCGCAGGGCCAGGTGATCGGAACGGTCCCGGGCGTGGGCCCGCAGCATCTGGGGAAGGGTGAGTTCGGGTATTGTCGGTGTTGTCATGAGAGCCATCGCTTACGACGTTTGTAATGCTTGATATCCCGGTAACTGCGGGTTTCACCTTCGGCACCGCCCACCCCCAGATAGAACTCCTGGACATCCTCATTGGCGGTGAGTTTTTCCGTCGGCCCATCGATCACGATCTTGCCGTTTTCCATGATGTAGCCGTAGGAGGCGATCGCCAGGGAAACCGCCGCGTTCTGTTCCACCAGCAGGATCGCCGTGCCCTGCTCCCGGTTGATGCGGGCCACAATGGTGAAGATTTCCTCGACCAGCAGTGGCGCCAGGCCCAGGGACGGTTCGTCGAGCATGATCAGGTCCGGTTGGGCAATCAGGGCTCTACCCAGGGCCAGCATCTGCTGTTCACCGCCGGACAGGTAACCCGCCAGCTGTTTGCGCCTCTCCTTGAGCCGGGGGAAATAGTTGTAGACCAGCTCGTAGCTGTCGCTCAAAGAGGGTTTGCGGCCACTGAGCGCGTAAGTGGCGGCAATCAGGTTTTCCTCGACGGTCAGGTCCTCGAATACCCGGCGCCCCTCCATCACGTGGAACAGACCGTTGCGCACCAGTTTCTCCGGCGGTATGCCCTTCACATCCTGGCCCCGAAAGCGCACCTCGCCGGCAGTGACTTCGCCGTCTTCCAGGGTCAGCAGGCCGGAAACACTTTTCAGGGTGGTGGATTTGCCGGCGCCATTGGAACCGAGGAGCGCCACAATGGCGCCCTCCGGTACCCGCAGTGACAGGCCCCGGAGGACCTGCACCGCCTTGTTGTAGACCACCTCGATGTTATCGATTTCCAGTAAGGCTTCCATACAGCCCCTCAGTCGAGGTGAATCCAGTCCGACACCGGCTCGTAACGGCCTTTCTCGGCATTGACGCGCCAGATCCGGCCGACCGGGAACGACATGTCTTTCACCGTGACCGGAATACCGATGATGCCGCCGGTATCCCAGTCCTCGATGGAAGCCAGTGCCGCGGCCATGTTGTCCGCGGTCAGCTCCTTTCCGGCATCCAGGGTGCGCTTGATCACCTCGGTCCAGACCATGGCGTTGAACCAGCCCTGCATGTAGCCGGTGGGACGATACCCTGCCTCAGGATCGCTCTTCTCGGCCTGGGCACGGAGCGCATCCAGCATCGGGCCGCTCTCCTCGCTGTCATAGTAGTTGTACGGCATGACCCCCATGTAGCCGTCGGCGTCCGCGCCCATCTTGTCAATGATCAGCTTGTCGGAGGACCAGAAGGTACCCATGAACTGGGTATCCAGGCCCATCTGGCGCATCTGCACCATGAACTCGTTGATCGGCGACAGCACGTAGCCGTGGAACACCACGTAATCCGGACGAACCCGGCGCAGTTTCAGAACCTCGGCGGACACGTCCACACTGCCCGGCTTGGTGACGATCTCCTCGACCACCTCGATGCCCAACTCGGCAGCCCGGGCCTTGCCGTTCTCGATGGGATCCTTGCCGAACTCGGTATCGCTGTAGACGAAGGCCACTGTCGGCATGTCGTCGCCCTCACCCTGGGAGGCGATGTACTCCAGAATAATGCCGAACATCTGGCTGTAGTTGGGACCGGGGATGAACTGGTAGGGATATTGCTCGTTGTCAGTCAGCGCCGTGGCGAAGGACGCCCCACTCATCAGCGTGGTCCCCATGCTGTTGAGTTCCGAGGCAATGGCCTTCATGAAGCCGGTGCTGTCACCGTAATAGGTCGCCGGTGAGCTGCTGCCGGAGATTTTCTTGAAGGCGGCCACCGAACGGTCCACCTCGTAGGCGGTGTCCTCCATCACGTATTCCACCGGGTGGCCGTTGATGCCACCCTGGCTGTTGATCCAGTCCGTGTAGTCCGTCAGGCCGGCATGAATATGGATACCGGCAAAGGCAAAGACACCGGAGAGCGGAATGGAACCACCGAACACGATGGGCTCCTTGTCCTGGGCTATGGCAGGGGCGGCTACGGTCAACGCAGCAACCAGGCCACCAAGCCCGGCGAGCTTGCGTCCTTTTTTGAGGATGTTTCTGAACATGTTTCTTCTCCTTGCTGCTTCTTGTTGTTGGTGTTGCACGGTCTCTCGGAGAAAGACTCGTTGAAACACGATTAATTCCGGAATGGCCACAGCCGGAAAAACCGGCGGATGCGATGCCAGATCTCCGCCAGGCCATGGGGTTCGAAGATCAGGAAGCCCACGATCAGGGCACCGAAAATGATCTCCAGCATCGGCGACATGAACACGGGGGCATTGGGATAGAACGGTGTCAGCGCGGCGGTCAGCAGTTTCAGGGCTTCCGGCACCAGGGTCATGAAGGCGGCACCGAGAATGCCCCCCAGCAGGTTACCCATGCCGCCGACGATCACTGCGGCCAGGTAGAAGATCGACATGGAAAGCGGGAAGCTCTCTGGGGTCACCACCCGATAGAAATAGGCGAACAGGCCGCCGGCGACACCGGCATAAAAGGAGCTGAGGGCAAAGGACATCAGCTTGTAGCGCAACAGGTTGATGCCCAGGATCTCGGCAGAAATATCCCGGTCCCGGATGGCGATGAAGGCGCGGCCAACCCGGGTCCGCAACACATTGCGGGCGGCGAACACCATCAGCACCGCCAGCGGCACGATGATGAAATACATCCGGAAGTCGCTCTGGAAAGTCAGACCGAACAGATGCGCCGGCTCCAGGCTCAGCCCTCCCATACCCCCGGTGACCGATTCCCACTCGGCAAAAATGAAATGCAGGAACACACTGGCCGCCAGGGTGGCAATCGCCAGGTACAGCCCTTTGACCCGCAGCGAGGGCAGCCCTACCAGAATACCGACAGCGGCGGCCGCCAGTCCCGCGAGCAGCAGCGTCACCGGAAACGGCAGGCCGGTGTTGAGTGAGAGCCAGGCCACGGTGTAGGCACCCACCCCCATGAAGCCCGCCTGTCCCAGGGAAATCAGGCCGGTAAAACCGGTCAGTATATTCAGGCCGGTAGCACTGATCACGGCAATGCCCACCAGGCAACCCAGATACAGCAGATAGGAGTCAACCATGAACGGGAACAGCAGCAGAATCAGCATCAACAGGCCAAACCAGAACTTCTGGGTGCTACTGGTCCAGATTGCCTCATCGGCCTCGTAGGTCTGTTTTGCGTCACCGATGCGCATCTTATACTCGCTCTATTTCGTGGGTGCCGAACAGGCCATAGGGACGGATCACCAGAATCACCGCCAGCACCACAAAGGTGGCCGGCATCCGGTATTCGCCACCCAGGTAGGCGCCGGCCACGGTTTCCAGCCAGCCGATGAACACGCCAGCCACCAGGGCACCGAGGATGCTGTCCAGCCCCCCGACAATCACCACCACCAGCACACTCAGCCCGATGATCCCGAACTGGGGACTGAGCCCCCCGGTGGCCGCCACCAGCACACCAGCCAGGGAGGCGGCGAGTGAGCCGAACACCCAGGCCAGGTTGAATACCCGGCGCACATTGATGCCCATGGAATAGGCCGCGGCCTGGTCCGAGGCGGTGGCCCGAAGAGCCACCCCACCCCGGGAGAACCGGAAATACAGCAGGTAAATGATCAAAAGGGCGGAACCGATCAAGAAACCGTAGGCGATTTTTGGAGCCAGGTAGAGCGGGCCGATGAACACCGGCTCACGGGGCAGGAAGCTCGGCAGCAATTGCGGGTCGGCGGTCCAGATGAATTCCACCAGGCCCACCAGGATGCTGGCGATACCGATGGTCACCATCACCACCGAGATCGGAGACTCCCCCAACATCGGACGGATCATGGTTTTCTCGATCACCCCGCCCAGGATACTGCCGCCGATCACAGCCAGTGGCAGCGCGATCCAGGCGGACAGTTCCATACCACCGGCAAAGGCCAGAAACAGGTAGGCGGCAAACATCATGATTTCGCCGATGGCGAAGTTGATCACCCGGGTGGCCTTGTAGATCATCACGAATCCCAGGGCGATCAGGGCATACAGCCCGCCCATGGCCAGCCCCGCCAGACTGATCTCACCAAAGAACAACCAGTCCATCAGGCGGCCTCCCCTTCCGGATTGAGTTTCTTGCGCAGGCTGTCGATGTCACTGTTACCCAGGTAGGCCTTGATGACTTCCGGGTTGTTCTGGACATCCGCCGGCTCGCCCTCGGTGATGACCTGCCCGAAGTTGAGCACGGCAATGTGGTCGGAGATGTCCATCACCATGCCCATGTCATGCTCTACCATCAGCACGGTCACGCCCCACTCTTCCCGGATATCCAGGATGAAGCGGGCCATGTCCTCCTTCTCTTCCCGGTTCATGCCCGCCACCGGCTCGTCCAGCATCAGCACCTTCGGGCGCATCGCCAGCGCCCGGGCCAGCTCGACCCGCTTCTGCAGGCCATAGGACAGGCTGGCCACCGACTGGCGACGGATATGGTCGATCTCCAGGAAGTCGATGATCCGGTGCTCCACCTCCCGGCGCACTTCCATCTCTTCCCGACGGACGGCCCCGAAGTAGAACATCGAACCCAGCAGCCCGCTTTTCATGTGCACATGGGCACCGAGCTTGATGTTGTCCAGTACGGTCATGCCCCGGAACAGGGCGATGTTCTGGAAAGTCCGGGCCAGGCCCAGGGCGGCCCGTTTCGGCGGCTTGATGCCACTGGAAAGCTCCCGCCCTTCATAGCGGATGGTGCCCTGCTGGGGCTTGTAGAAACCGGAAATACAGTTGAACAGCGACGTCTTGCCCGCCCCGTTCGGACCGATGATGGTGGTGACGGTATTTTCCGGCACACGGAAACTGACGTCCTGCAGCGCTTTTACACCGCCAAAGGACAAGGACAGGTTACTGACCTCGAGGATACTCACGTATAACACGCCTCAAGATGTTTATGATTGTTGTTATTTGCTGGTCTGGACGAGTGTGGAACGTCCATTCTTAAAAATAGTCGACGCAGGGGGCCCGCGCCAGAAAACTGTGTTCTATATTCAGGGTTCAGGTCTGCCAAAAAAAGAGGAACAACAATGACCTCCCCCGTGATCCTGCAGTTCGACGACAACACCGGCGTGGCCACCCTGACTTTCAACCGCCCCGACGCGCTGAATGCCATCGACATTCCCATGGCCGAGGCCTTTCTGGAGGCCGCCAAAGCCCTGAGGGACCAGACCGGGCTTCGGTGCGTGGTGCTGACCGGCGCCGGCCGTGCCTTTATGGCCGGCGGAGATGTCGCCAGCATGGCTGGCGGCCCCGAACAGGCCCGGGAGGTGGTCAATGCTCTGCTGGATGCCCTCAACCCGGCCATCCTGATCCTGCGCGAACTGAACGCCCCCGTCATTGCCGGGGTCCGGGGCTTTGCCGCCGGCGCCGGGCTGAGCCTGGCCCTGGGCGCGGACCTGATTATTTCTGACGCCAACGCCCGGTTCATGGTGGCCTACGATGGCATCGGGACGGTTCCGGACTGCGGGGGCACCTGGTTCCTGAACCGCCGCATCGGTGCCGGTCGCGCCAGTCAGCTGATGCTGCTGGGCCAGACGTTGACCGCCGAGGAGGCGCTGGACTGGGGGCTGATCAACCGGGTTGCCCCCGAAGGCGAGTTTGACGATGCCCTGACCGACCTTGCCAGCAAGGTTGCCAACGGCGCGAGCCGAGCCTACGCCGCCTTCCGACGACTCTCGGATGAGGCCTTCGGCGGTGCCCTTTCCGGACACCTGGAAGCGGAAAGACAGGCCTTTCTGGAAGCGGTTGGAACTTCGGACTTCCAGGAAGGGGTCGCCGCGTTTCTCGCCAAGCGACCGGCACAATTCCGGGGGCAATGAGCGATGCGGGCACCTGTATCGGAATCCCCGCACCGTCGGTGTCATGAGATCACGCCGCGCTCCCGGAGCGCTTCGATCTCTCCGGGAGACAGACCGGCAATCCGCTGCAACACCTGTTCGGACTGCTCCCCGAGCAATGGTGGCGCCGTGCGGTAGGTGACCGGGGTCAGTTTCAGCTTGATCGGATTGCCAACGGTCGGTATCTCACCCAGGTTGGGGTGGGCAACATTCTGCCTCATGCCCCGCGCCAGCACCTGGGGATCGTCAAAGACCTGATCCAGGGTGTTCACCGGTCCGCAGGGTACCCCGGCCTGCTCCAGGATCCCGACCCACTCCCGGGTCGAGCGCATCACCGTGGCCTGCCTCAGTTTCGGGATCAGTTCCTTGCGGTTGGCCACCCGGGCCCGGTTGGTGGCAAAGCGTTCATCGCTGGCCCACTCCGGGTGTTCGAGCACGTCGCACAGGCGGGCAAACTGCTGATCGTTGCCCACCGTCAGTACCATGTTGCCGTCCGCGGTGGGGAAGTCCTGGTAAGGCACGATATTGGGGTGGGCATTGCCCATACGGGCCGGTGCCGTGCCCGTGGTCAGGTAATTCATGGCCTGGTTGGCCAGGCAGGCCACCTGCACGTCCAGCAGCGCGGCCTCCACGTACTGCCCTTCCCCGGTCCGGTCCCGGTGGCTGAGGGCGGCGAGCACGCCAATGGTGGCGTAGAGCCCGGTCATGATGTCCGTCAGGGCCACGCCGACTTTCATCGGCCCAGCCCCGGGTTCGCCGTCCGGCTGGCCAGTGATGCTCATCAGCCCGCCCATGGCCTGGATCAGGAAGTCATAGCCCGGACGACTGGCATAGGGGCCATCCTGACCAAA
The DNA here is from genome assembly GCF_003315345.1 of Marinobacter pelagius. Taxonomy (GTDB): domain Bacteria; phylum Pseudomonadota; class Gammaproteobacteria; order Pseudomonadales; family Oleiphilaceae; genus Marinobacter; species Marinobacter pelagius_A. The sequence goes on along the minus strand of NZ_QNRO01000005.1, from coordinate 89,443 downwards.
GCCGGTAATGGAGCAGTAGATGAGTTTCGGGTTGATGCGCCTGAGGCTGTCGTAATCCAGGCCATAGCGCTTGAGGCCGCCGACCTTGAAGTTCTCCAGCACCACATCCGATTCGGCCACCAGCTTGCGGACCAGCGCCTGCCCCTCGGGATGGGCGATATCCACGGCCAGGGACTGTTTGTTGCGGTTGGCGGTCAGGAAGTAGGCGGATAACTCGGCACTGCCATCCGCGCCCTGAAGATAGGGCGGCCCCCAGGACCGGGTGTCATCCCCGGTGCCTGGGCGCTCGATCTTGATTACCTCGGCGCCAAGATCTCCGAGAATCTGACCGGCCCAGGGGCCAGCCAGAACCCGGGAAAGGTCCAGCACACGCAGGTGCGACAGGGGGCCTGCCATCCGACTCTCCTCGCAACCGACGTGTTAGCGCATGCCACCAAGGCACAGGTATTTGAGCTCCATGAACTCATCCAGGCCATAACGGGAACCTTCCCGGCCCAGGCCGCTCTCCTTGACCCCGCCGAACGGCGCCGCTTCGGTGGAAATAATGCCCTCGTTGATACCGATCATGCCGGTTTCCAGGGCCTCGGCCACGTGCCAAATGCGACGGATGTCATTGCTGTAGAAGTACGCTGCCAGGCCGAATTCCGAATCATTGGCCATGGCAATCGCCTGTTCCTCGGTGTCGAACCGGAACAGCGGCGCCACCGGGCCAAAGGTTTCCTCACTGGCCACCAGCATGTCCTGGGTGACGTCGGTAAGGATAGTCGGCTCGAAGAAGGTACCGCCGAGCGCATGCACCTTGCCACCGAGGGCCACCTTTGCGCCCTTGGTGGTGGCATCCTCGATGTGGCGCTGGACCTTGTCCAGGGCCGCGGCATTGATCAGCGGGCCCTGCTGGGTGTCACCTTCAAGGCCGGCACCCACCACCATCTTGCTGACGGCAGCCTTGAGCTTCTCAACAAATTCGTCATAGACACCCGACTGGACATAGATGCGATTGGCGCACACGCAGGTCTGCCCGGTGTTGCGGTACTTGGAGGCCATCAGCCCCGCCACCGCGGCATCGAGATCAGCGTCGTCAAAGATGATGAACGGGGCATTGCCACCCAGCTCCAGGCTCACTTTCTTGACCGTGCCGCTGGCCTGGCGCATCAGCAACTTGCCCACCGGCGTGGAGCCGGTGAACGACACCTTGCGGATGACCGGGTTGGTGCTCAGCTCCTCGCCCACCTCCGGCGCCCGGCCCTTCGAACAGGTCACGATGTTGAGAATCCCGGGCGGGACACCGGCTTCTTCCGCCAGCACCGCCAGGGCCAGGGCGCACAGCGGGGTATCCTCCGCCGGCTTGACCACCACCGGACAGCCGGCAGCCAGGGCCGGGGCCACCTTGCGGGTGATCATGGCCACCGGGAAGTTCCAGGGTGTGATTGCCGCCACCACCCCGATGGGCTGCTTGATCACCACGATGCGCTTGTCACGGCCGTGGCCCGGAATCACGTCACCATAGGCCCGCTTGGCCTCCTCGGCGAACCATTCGATGAAACTGGCGCCGTAGCCCACCTCGCCCCGGGCTTCCGCCAGGGGCTTGCCCTGCTCCGCGGTCATCAGCCGGGCCAGGTCTTCCTGATTCTGCATCACCAGATCAAACCACCGGCGCAGGATACCAGCGCGTTCCTTGGCAGGACGGGCACGCCATTCCGGCCATGCCGCCTCGGCCGCCTGGATCGCCTGCCGGGTATCGTCGGCGCCCATGTCAGGCACGCTGGCCAGATGTTCGCCATTGGCAGGGTTGGTCACCGGCAACAGATCCCCCGAATGAGCCTGGACCCACTCGCCATTGATATAAGCGCTTTCACGCAGCAGTTCCGGATTCGTCAAACTGATAGTCATCACAGTCCTCACAGGAGAGAGTCAACGCCCTCAGAGCAGATAGCTTTCGATCACATCCCTGACAAAGGCAGCATAGTCGTCAACGGCCACATTCTGGTCGCGGTATTTCCGGCGCTTCAGGTACCAGTCCTGCAGCAGGGCCTTGATCATCGAGGCCACCAGCCGGGCATTCCTCGGCCGGTACACGCCAGCCTCGATACCGTCCTCGATAACACCCAGAAAGATGTCTTCGATCTCCAGCTCAATGGCCACCGCATCCCGCTTCTCCGGCGCCGGCAGGCTTTTCGCTTCCATGTAGGAGAAATAGAACCAGGCCCGCATCAGCTCGCTCAGGTACAGGTGCGCCTTGATCGCCGAGAACAGCTTGTCACGTACGTCATCCACCTCGCCAGTGTAGTGCAACAAAGTGCGACGGGTGATGGTGAAGCCGTGACTCTGGATCAGGTGGATCAGGTCGTCCTTGTTGCGAATGTAGGCATAAAGACCGCCCATGCTCATGCCCGAATCCGAACACAGATCCCTTAGGGTCATGGCATGGAAGCCCTTGGAGTTGGCCAGTCTCAGCGTCGACTCGATGATGCGGATCAGGTTCTTGACCGCCGTCGCCTCCTTCTTGATGCTGATCCTGTCCTTGTTCTGACGATAAACCTCGCGGACCACATCCTCCTTGGACATGCTCAGCTCGTTGCGAAATGCCTCGTAGTTTTCAATCATTGGTACCACGCCTGTCTGCTCCTGCGGCGGGGATTATAAGTCAGATCACGCCACCGACAGGAACCGGTCCTGGGTTGCCTGGTCTTTGCGCAACTCATCGCTCGGTGCCTCGTGCACCACCTGTCCTTTTTCAAGAATGTACGCCCTGCGGGCATGCTTGAGGGCGAACTGTACGCTCTGGTCAGTGAACAGAATGGTGGTGGTCTTGCTGAGGTCGTCGATCAGTTCACCGATCTGCTGCACAATAACCGGAGCCAGCCCTTCGTTGGGCTCATCCAGCAACAACAGCCGCGGCTGGATCATCAGGGACCGGGCCACGGCCAGCATCTGCTGCTGTCCACCTGAAAGCGTGGCGCCGTCCTGATCGGCCCGCTCACCCAGCATCTCGTACTTATCGAGAATGCCATCCACGGTCCAGCGGGCGGCACTGCCCTTGCGCTGGTAGGCAGCCACATCCAGATTCTCCCGCACTGTCAGGCCCGGAAAAATCCGCCGGTCCTCCGGCACATAACCGATACCGGCCCGGGCAATCTGATGGGCCGGCAGACCGTGAATCGGCTTGCCATCAAAGATCACCTCGCCGGATCGTGGCGGTGTCAGGCCCATGATGCTTTTCAGGGTCGTACTCTTGCCGGCACCGTTCCGGCCCAGGATGCACACGGTCTCGCCCTCGTCCAGTTGCAGCGTGACACCCTGAAGCGCCTGGCTCTCGCCGTAGAAGGTCTGGATATTGCGAACATCAAGAATCATGGGTTGGCCTCCTCGACCGCGTCCTCTTCTTCCTCACCCAGGTAGGCGACACGAACTTCCGGATGGTTCTTCACTTCTTCCGGAGTGCCGGCAAACAGTTTTTCGCCGCGATGCATGACCAGAATGCGATCGGCCAGATTGAACACCACGTCCATATCGTGCTCGGTGATCAGAAACGTGTAATCGCCACTGTCCGCCAGGCTCTTCACCAGTTTGGTGGTGCGGCGGGTCTCGTCCGGGGTCATGCCGGCAGTGGGCTCGTCCAGCAGCACCAGCTTGGGCTGTGTGGCCAGCACCATGGCAATTTCCAGCAAGCGTTTGTCACCGTAACTGATGACCTCGGCCCGCTGGTCCCTGAGACCGTCAATGCCCAGCCGCTTCAGGTACTCCACGGCCTCCTGCTGGATCCCGGTATTGCGGGAGGCAATGTTGAACAGTTTCCGGCTGTGGCCATGGTAGGCCGACAGCACCACCTCCACGTTCTCCTGCACCGTCATCTCCGGGAAGATGTTGTTGATCTGGAACGACCGGGACACCCCCAGACGGCTGATCTTGTGGGGCGGCAGTCCGGTGATGTCCTGCCCGTCCAGGGTGATCTTGCCCTCGGTCGGCAGCATCCGCCCGGACACCATGTTGTAGAAAGTGGTCTTGCCGGCACCGTTGGGCCCGATGATGGCGATAGTTTCCTTCGGCATGACCTCCAGGTTGATACCGTTGACAGCAGTAACACCACCAAAACGCTTGGTGAGGTTGTCTATGGTCAGGATCGGCTTGCTCATTTCTTCACCTCCAGCCACCAGTCAAGGGCGGTACCCAGCAACCCCTTGCGGAAGAAAATCACCATCATCGCCAGAATGATCCCCAGAACCAGCATCCAGGACTCGGTGAAACTGGTGATCCAGGTTTCCAGCAGCACGAACACCGCAGAGCCGACAAACGGCCCCAGGAAGTAGCCGGTGCCACCAAGGATCGCCATCAGAACCGGTTCGGCGGACATGGACCAGTGCAACAGCTCCGGACTGGCCACCCGCAGGAACGGGGCCATCAGGCCACCGGCGAGGCCGGCAAAGGAGCCTGCGATGACAAATGCCACCAGGCGGTAGGTGCGCACGTTCAGCCCGGCGAAGGACACCCGCTCCGGGTTCTGGCGGATCGCCTTGAGGATCATGCCGAAGGAACTGCGGCAGACCAGGTACAGCACCACCGCGGCAATAGCGACGATGACCAGCACCACATGGTAGTAGACCGCCGGGTTACCCAGGATCAGGTCCACGCCGAGCCCGAAGGAGCCCAGGGTAAAGCCGGCCAGGCCGTCACTGCCGTTGGTCACGGAACGCCACTGGTAGGCGATGGCAAATACCATCATGCCGAACGCCAGGGTAAGCATGGCGAAATAGACCTCATTGAGCCTTACACTCAGGAAGCCGATCACCAGGGCCAGCAGTGCCGAGGCGCCCATGGACACCAGCAGGCAGGCCAGGAATGGCCACTCCAGGTGAATCAGCACCAGCGCCGTGGCGTAGGAACCGATACCGAAAAAGGCCGCATGGCCGAAACTGAGCATGCCAGTGTAGCCGAAGATCAGATTGAAGCTGGCCGCGAACAGGCCAAGAATCAGGATCTCGGTGAGGATGAAAATATAGAAGTAGGAAGCAATCCAGGGCACCGCAATCAGCCCCGCAATCGCCACGGCCAGCAGGCCCATCAGGATCTTGGTCTTCATGCGGTCGCCCCCTTGCCCATGATGCCATTGGGTTTGAACAACAGAACCAGCGCCATGCCAAGGAACGGCAGCAGCAGGTTCACTTCCGGCAGATAGCGGCCGCCAAAGCCGTGAATCAGGCCGAGGACGATGGCACCGAGCAGTGCGCCCGGGAAGCTGCCCAGGCCGCCGATGACCACCACAATGAAGGACTCGATGATGATCTTGTCGCCCATGCCCGGGTCCAGGGCCCGCATCGGCGCTGCCACCACACCACCAACAGCGGCCAGCCAGGCACCGAAGGCAAACACGCCGGTGACCACCATGCGGGTATTGATGCACAGGGCTTCGGCCATGTCCCGGTCCAGGGCTGCGGCGCGCATGATGCGGCCAACACGGGTGCGATTGAACAGGTACCACAGCCCGGCGAGCAACAGCAGGCCGACAACAATCACGAACAGGCTGTAAGTGGACACGGAACTGCCCAGCAGCTCCATCGAGCCGGACAGCAGCTGCGGTGGCTGCACCACGTGGATGCCACTGCCCCAGATAACGCGGACACTCTCGTTGATGATCAGCAGGATCGCGAAGGTCAGCAACAGGCTGTCCGCCACGTCCCGACTGTAGATGAATCGCAACAGCAGCCGATCAATAATGACGGCCAGGATGGCCACACCGATCGGCGCCAGCAGCAGGGCCGCCCAGAAGGGCATCCCCACAAGATTGATCAGGGTGAAAGCCAGGTAGGCTCCCAACATGTACAACGCCCCATGGGCAAAGTTGATGATGTTCAGCACACCGAACACGATGTTCAGGCCCACTGCGATGATGAACAGCAGCAGCCCGATATCAAGACTGTTTAGCAACGCCGCTCCGATGCCAGACATGGATTACCTCATTAGGTTAGGGCCGGTTTCGTGGCGCCCCGGAGGGCGCCACGTCAAGCTGATGAAAGATGGTCTGATCAGAGCTTGCAACCGGTCTCTTCAATGGTGCGGGCTACTTTCTCGCCGTCAAAGATCTGCAGGTTGGTCAGGGTCCGGATACCGTGCTCGGCATGCATCGGGCCGGAAACACCCCAGTTCGGGCTGACCATGGCCTGGTGATCCCCGGCACGGAAGGTCACGGTGCCATTCGGCGCTTCCATGCTCATGCCACTGAGGGCCTTGGCCACAGCCGGACCCTCGGTGGTTCCGGCCGCTTCCATCGCCTGCTTGTAGGCATAGATGGCAGCGTAGGCACCCTCGGCGTTATAGCTGGGCGGCGTACCATAGGCATCCATGTAGGCTTTGACAAAGCGGTCGTTCACCTCATTGTCGTAAGCGTCATACCAGTAGCGTGTGGACAGGTGAACCCCTTCAGGCATCTCCTCACCCAGGGCGGACAGCACCTCGGTGGCGGCACCCACGGTGAACATCACTTCCATGTCCTTGTCGAAGAAACCACGGGTGTTGGCCTGACGGATGAAGTTGACCAGGTCACCACCCCAGACGGAGATCAGCACACCCTCGGCATCGGAGTTCATCACCCGGTCGATGAATGGCGTGAAGTCCTCCGCACCGAAGCGCGGGAAGTTGGTCTCCGACATCAGGTTCACGTCCGGATTGATTTCCTTCAGGTAATTACCGAAGAATTCCCAGGACTGGTGACCAAAGGCGTAGTCCGGACCGATGGTGGTCCAGTTGGTAGCATCCGTTTCCGCCGCAACCAGAGCCGCAGCCTTCATGTTCTGGGCCACGTTGACGCTGATGCGGTAGGTGAACGGGTTACACAGTTTGCCGGTTACATCCGGCGTGGCGGCGTGGGTAATGATCAGCGGTTTCTGCAACTCCGGCATGGTCGGCACCATGCCCTGGGCAACACCCGAGCTGTCCAGGCCCACCAGGGCTTCAACACCCTCGGAATAGACCAGTTTCCGGGCGGCCTGGATAGCCACCGAGGCTTTGCCCTGGCTGTCCTCATAAACCATTTCCACCTGGCGACCCAGGATGCCGCCGGAGGCGTTGATTTCATCCACCGCCAGGTTGATACCCTTCTGGGCAAACTCACCGTAAGTGGCAGCACTGCCGGACAGAATGTAGATCCCGCCAATCTGGATCGGATCCTCGGCATAGCTGGTCCCGGCGGTACCGAGAGTTGCGGCTGCGGTCATCGCAACCAGCAGTTTCTTCATGCTTGTTTTCTTCATGGTATTGCTCCTGTGTTCTTGTCTTTGTTGTCACTGGAACTGTCAGGCCCGTTACATCGGGGCCGGTTTTCGTGGGTCTGAATGCGTTGTTCGCGCTATCGCAACCTCCTGCTGACCATGGTCAGCCCAATCATCGGGACAGGGAGTCCCGGAGAATGTTCTTGCGGATCTTGCCGGTGGCGGTCTTGGGCAGCTCGCCCAGCACCACCTTCCTCGGCGCCTTGAAGTGCGCCATGTTGTCCCGGCAAAAGGCAATAATGTCCTCGGCAGTCAGCTCGTCACCGTCATCAATGGGATTGACGAAGGCACAGGGCACCTCGCCCCACTTCTCGTCGGGCATGGCCACCACCGCCGCTTCGGACACTTTCGGGTGCCGGTAGAGCACTTCCTCCACCTCGAGGCTGGAGATGTTCTCGCCGCCGGAGATGATCACGTCCTTGGCCCGGTCCCGGATTTCAACGTAGCGGTCGGGGTGCATGACCGCCAGGTCGCCGGTATGGAACCAGCCATCCCGGAAGGCCTTGTCGGTGGCTTCCGGGTTCTTGAGATAGCCCTTCATCACGGTGTTGCCCCGGATACAGATCTCCCCCATGGTCCTGCCATCGGCCGGTACCGGCTCACCGCTGGCCATATCGAGGATGTCCACGTCGTCCAGGCCATGGGTGGGCACGCCCTGGCGGGACATTTTCACCGCCCTCTCTTCCAGGGGCAGCGCCTGCCATTCCGGCTGGGGCACGCACAGGGTGGACGGGCCGAAGGTTTCGGTCAGGCCGTAGAGGTGGGTGATCTCGAAACCGATTTCCTCCGCCTTGCGGATCACGGCGCTGGGGGGCGCGGCGCCACCGAGGGCGAAACGGGCGCGCCGTGAAAGGGTCAGGTTCTCATGACCGAGATCCTGCACCAGCATGTTCATCACAACCGGGGCGCCACACATGTGGGTCACGCCGTATTCCTCGATCCGCCGATAGATCTCCCGGGTATCGACCTCCCGCAGGCAGACATGGGTGCCGCCGACGGCGGTGATCGCCCAGGTGTAGGCCCAGCCGTTGCAGTGGAACATGGGCAGGGTCCACAGGTAGACGGTTTCGGCGGTCATATCGAAGGCCATGGCGTTCGACATGGCGGCCAGGTAGGCCCCCCGGTGATGATAGACCACGCCCTTGGGATTGCCGGTGGTGCCGGAGGTGTAGTTCAGGGTGATGGCATCCCATTCGTCGTCCGGCTGCGACCACGATGCCTCCGGGCCGCCCTCCGCAATCAGGGACTCATAGTCCAGTTCCGCCAGACCTTCGCTGGCGCCGGCCTTGCGCTCGATGGCCACCAGCAGTGGCCGCACCTCGAGCTCGGCAATCGCCGCCCGGACCTGGTTTTCCCACTGGGTGTCGTAGAACAGCACCCGCGCCTCACCGTGGGCCAGGATGAACGAGAGGGTGCCGGCGTCCAGACGGATGTTCATGGCGTTGAGCACCGCCCCGGCCATGGGTACCGAGTAGTGGGACTCGAGCATTTCATGGCTGTTGGGGCACAGGATCGCTACCGTGTCGCCGGTGGCAATACCCCGGGCGCGCAGGGCATCCGCCATCTGTCGGCAACGGCGATACAGGTCCCGGTAGGACAGGCTCATGTCATCGTCGATGACCGCCTGCTTGTCCGGGTAGACCCGCGCCGACCGCTGCAGCAGAGTCAGCGGGGTCAGGGCGGAATGATTGGCGGCGGTCTTGTTCAGGTTCTTGTACTTGTTCATATCGCACCGTGTTGGACTGTCCGGATTATTTCAGAAAGCCCGGGTTGTTGATTCGCAACCGGGCCTCCGTCATGCCCTTCAGAACCGATCTCAGTTCCGGATCATCGCCATCGAGCCGGCGGTCACGGAGGGCCCGGGCGAGGGTCTGCTCACCCTGTGAAGGGTCATCCGGTAACTGGTGTCCGGCCAGGAATTGCGACAGCGACCGGTCGGTGGCGTCAGGTTCACCCTGCGCCCGCTGCTCGATCTCCCGGATGGCCATGCCCATGGCGTTGGCAATCATCAGGGCCTGGTATTTCTGCTCCCCCGCCAGATCCGGTACCAGGGAATCCAGTAATACCTGGCGGGCCTCGGTCAGCAGGTCGCGGCTATCCGGCTCGTTGATCATTGCCCCTCCTCCAGTTCCGGAATCTGGTTCAGCAGGTCGTATTCCATCTGGGCCACCATGCGCCCGGTCAGGGCCAGCTCCAGGGAGCGCTGTTCTCCGGACATATGCCGGCGTGCCTGCTGCAATGCGATCATCGCCCACCGCACCAGTGCCACGACTTCCCAGTAACTGACCGCAGCCGGATCGATGTCGGCGCCACTCACTTCCCGGTAGCTGGCCAGAAGATCGTCTTTATCGCCAACGCCACCGACTTCCCGGTCATCACCACCGAAGCGCCAGCTGCGGCAGCACAGCCAGCCCAGGTCCTCGCAGGGATCGCTCCAGGCCGCGAACTCCCAGTCCAGCACAGCAGTCAGCTCGTCACCATCCACCATGTAGTTTCCGGTGCGGAAATCACAGTGGCACAGCACCGTGGGACCGGGTTCCGGCGCGTGGTCCTCGAGCCAGTTCAGGGCCCATTCCAGCACCGGATGCGGCTCCCCGATTTCCTCCAGGTAGCGGCGGTACAGCGCCACCCGGCTCAGGGCCGGATTGTTCCCTGCCGGCATGTCGAGAAAAGCCAGTGATGCCATCGGCGGCCGCACCGTGTGCAGCCGGGCCAGCTCGGCACCGAGCCGGCGCACGAGGTGCCGACGCTGATCGTCAGTGAGATCCCCTTTGACCAGTTTGCGCGGCGACGCGGACCCGGAGGCCCGGCTCATGACATAAAAGATACGGCCGCTGACTTCGGCGTCCTCACATAGCCAGAGCGGCTCCGGCGCGGTAACTCCGGCGCCGAATGCCGCCTGCAATACCCGGAATTCCTCCGGCCGGGACAGACTCTCCGCCACCCCCGAGGGGGCGTCCTGCCGGACCACGAATTCCTGCCGGCCCGGCCGGTCGCCGCCTTCCAGCTCCAGGGTTAACCCGAAGTTGTCCTGGATGGCGCCCCCGGAGAGCTTGCTGAACTCGATGACCCGCGCGCTTTCGGCACCACTCTGCCGGACAATAAAATTGCTGAAGGTGTCGGCCAAAGCAGACATCAGGGCTTCACTCCCCAGTGCCAGAAATCGGTGCGCTCCGACAGCAGCAGCTTGGAGAACACCATCTTGTGCACTTCCGACGCGCCATCCACCAGGCGGGCCTGGCGGGCATAGCGGTAGATCCACTCCAGCGGTGTATCCTTGGAATAACCCCGGGCACCACAGAGCTGGATCGCCGTATCGACGGCTTTATGCAGGGTATCCGCCACCGCAACCTTGGCCATGGACACTTCCTTGCGGGCAAAGTCGCCCTGGTCCAGCTTCCAGGCGGCGTGCATGGTCAGCAGCCGGCCGATCTGGATTTCCATGGCGGCCTCACCGAGCAGCCACTGGACACCTTCACGCTGGGCCAGGGTCTGGCCGAAGGATTCGCGCTTCTCGACATAGTCGGTGGCGATTTCCAGGGAACGGCGGGCCAGTCCCAGCCAGCGCATGCAGTGGGTCAGGCGGGCTGTGCCCAGGCGGATCTGGGTCACCTTGAGGCCGTCGCCCACTTCCATCAGCCGGTTCTCGTCGGGAATCTCCAGGCCGTCAAAACGGATCTCGCAATGGCCGCCGTGCTCCTCCGGCCCCATGATCGGAATACGCCGCACCACTTCCCAGCCCGGATCGTCCTTGTGGAACATGAAGGCGCTCAGCCCCTTGCGGGTATCGTCGGAGGTACGGGCAATCAGGATGAAATGGGACGCTTCCCCGGCCCCGGTGATGTAATGCTTGTGACCATGGATGACCCAGCGATCGCCCTTGCGGGTAGCGGTGGTCTGCATCATGCCGGGGTCCGAGCCGCAGCCGGGAGGTGGCTCGGTCATGGCGAAGGACGACCGGACCCGGCCCTCCACAATGGGCTTGAGCCAACGCTCCTGCTGGGCCTCGGTGGCCACCTTGGCCAACACGATCATGTTGCCGTCATCGGGTGCGGCGGAGTTGAACACCACTGGCCCGAAGATGGACCGGTTCATTTCCTCGTAGCAGGCCGCCATGCCGGAGATATCCAGCCCCTGGCCACCGAGATGCTCGGGAATCTGCAGGCACCACAGGCCCTGCTGTTTGGCCTTGGCGCGCATCTGCTCCAGATATTCCGGCGCAATGTTCTCATGCTCGTCATAGGCGTCCGGATTCTGCTCCAGCGGCAAAAGCTCCTGTTCCACAAAGTCCCGGATGCGTTTCCGGTACGATTCATTCCTGGGATCCAGATTGAAGTCCACAGCCTGCTCCTTACAGCGAGGATTGAAGATGGCCGCCATCCACCACGAGGGTGCTGCCGGTCATGTAGTCGGAAAGGTCCGAGGCCAGCAGCAGCAATGGCCCGCTCAGATCCCCGGCCTGGCCGAGGCGGCGCTGGGGGATACGGCGAATCATTTTCTGGCCGGGCTCGGTCGCGAAGAAAACACGGTTCAGATCGGTCTCGATGTAGCCGGGAGCCAGGGCATTGACGCGAATACCATAACGGGCCCATTCCAGCGCCAGTGCCCGGGTCAGCTGCTCGACACCGGCCTTGGCCGCCGCGTAGGGCGCCACGTTGCCGGCCACCCGATGGCCCAGGATGGAAGAAATCATGATGATGCTGCCGCCCCGGTTGATGGCGGACAGACGACGGGCGGCCTCATTGGCCACCAGCCAGCAACCCTTCAGATTGGTGTCGACCACCTGGTCCCAGTCGGAGCCAGTCAGGTCCAGCGCCTTTTTGCTGGTGGCGACACCGGCATTGGAAACCACCACATCCGGAATGCCGACGTCATCGGCCATGGTGTCGAAGGCTTCGGTGACACTTGCCTCGTCGGTGACATCCATGGTGACCACATGGATCCGGCCAGCATGTTCGGGAAAATCGCTCTTCAGAGACTCCAGCGCCTCGCGGCGGCGGCCACTGACGATGACCGTGGCGCCGGCTTCGAGCAGGCATTGGGTAAAGCTGTGGCCCAGACCGCCAGCGGCGCCGGTGACCAGTGCGGTCTTGCCGCCAACGTGCAGGGACCAGTCTGTATTGCCAGGGTTCGTGTTATTGGAATTGTTCATATCTCGACCTCCGGAACCCAAAAATAGAACGAGCGCTCGAAATATTCAAGCCCCAATTTCGGGAAGGCGGCGCGCGGACACGATGAGCCCTCAAAAAAGATCCATCCCGGAAATGACAATCGGGACATCGTTCAGAAAGTTCCCGTAACAAGAACTATTTTTAAGACGTTTTCGAAATAGTTTCCCTCCCCAAAATAGATAAACAGAATTTACAAAATCACCATCGTCAAATTTTTGTCGCCCATTCCTGCCTGTGAAAACGACAGATCCGCCTGGTGCTCCCACGGGGAATCAAGCACTTGACGCACACCTGTCAATCCCGGATTCACACCAGATCCCATACATGTAAATCAAGCCGACAAGTCAAAATTATCATTGCGTAACAGGCATTTAATTATTTGTTTCGGTACGTTTTAAAACTGTTTCAGGGCCGCCGGAGGAAATTTTTCCAGAGCCCGAAACAGCAAAAGGACTGCAGGAAAACCGGTCGTGTTCGCACTGATTCACAGCGCGGTGATGGACCATTTTTTTGCAGACACGAAGCAAGGACAGAACGGCTTTGGCAGACAACCTCAGAAACACCATTTTTTTGACGTTTTTCGGAGAGCAACATCGAAACCGGTAACACCGGCACATCTTTCCGGAACAACAAGGGAGCGGAAACCATGCGTGTAAGCATATTTGGTCTGGGTTATGTGGGTGCCGTTTGTGCGGCGAGTCTGGCCCGTCGCGGTCATGAGGTGGTCGGGGTGGACGTTTCCCCGGTCAAGATCGAACTGGTGAACAGCGGCAAATCGCCGATCGTTGAGCCGGGCCTTGAAGAGTTGCTGGGTGACGGCGTTCGCGCCCACCGCATCAAAGGGACCACCGAGGGAATGACCGCTGTACTGGAAAGCGAGATGTCCATGATCTGTGTCGGCACACCGAGCAAGCCCAATGGCGACCTGGATCTGACCTTTGTTGAGAAGGTTTCCCGGGACATCGGCATGGCGTTGCGCGAGAAGGACAGCTGGCACCTGGTGGTGGTTCGCAGCACCGTGCTGCCAGGCACCGTGCGGGACGTGGTCATCCCGATCCTGCAGGAGGCCTCGGGCAAGATCGCCGGACAGGATTTCGGTGTTTGCGTGAACCCGGAATTCCTCCGGGAAAGCACGGCTATCAAGGACTACGACCATCCGCCCATGACCGTGATCGGGCAGCTGGATAACCGCTCCGGTGAACTGCTTGCGGAACTCTATGGCGATCTGGATGCGCCGCTGATCCGCAAGCCCATCGAGGTGGCGGAAATGATCAAGTACACCTGCAACGTCTGGCACGCCACCAAGGTCAGCTTTGCCAACGAGATCGGCAACATCGCCAAGTCCATGGGTGTGGACGGCCGGGACGTCATGGACGTGATGTGCCTCGACAACAAGCTGAACATCTCCCGCTATTACATGCGCCCCGGCTTCGCCTTCGGCGGCTCCTGTCTGCCCAAGGATGTCCGCGCCCTGACCTACCGGGCCAACCAGATGGACGTCAAACATCCCCTGCTCAGCTCCATCATGAGCAGCAACAACGAGCAGGTGGCCAAGGCCTTCAACATCGTGACCGGTTACGGCCGCCGCAAGATCAGCATGCTGGGCCTGAGCTTCAAGGCCAACACCGACGACCTCAGGGAAAGCCCCCTGGTGGAGCTGGCCGAGCTGCTTATCGGCAAGGGCTATGACCTCCGGATCTTCGACCGCAACGTGGATTATGCCCGCACCCACGGCGCCAACCGGGAATACATCAACCAGAAGATTCCCCATCTCTCCAACCTGATGGACAGCGATCTGCGCGGCGTGGTCGAGCATGGGGATGTACTGGTGGTCGGCAACAACGACGAATTGTTTGAAACCGTCATCGCGGAAGTGCCCGAAGGCAAACGGGTCGTGGACCTGGTGGGTTTCATGAAAACCACCACCAACGGTGTGCTCGAAGGCATCTGTTGGTAACGCCCGCGCCCCGGCACCCCAGTGCGCCGGGGCTCCTTGCAAGCAGACCTTATTGATGAACCCTGGAGAACCTCGGCCATGTCGATGATTCCGGACAACCCTTTTTCCCGTGCCGGTGGCTGGTGCCTGTACCTGGCGGCCTTGGGATCGCTAGCGGTCGCCCTGCCCAGGGAGTTCATTGTCCCGGGCGGCGCCCACTTCATCCTGCTGATCGGCGGCATCGGACTCTGGCGTTACTCCGTGGGCATCACCCATTTTGTCCGGGGCATGTACTTCCTGCATCACGCCTACCCGATCCTGCGTCGCAAGGCCCGGAAACTGGGGGATGAGGGAGCGCCGTCCCATGTCTTCCTGATGGTGACCAGCTTCCGGATCGACGCCGCCACCACCGCACAGGTTTACGAATCCATCATCCGCGAAGCCATCGACTGTGGCTGGCCGACCACCGTGGTTGCCTCCATCGTGGAACTGTCCGATGAAATGCTGATGCGCTCGCTCTGGCGTAAGCTCAACCCACCGGAGCGGGTCCAGCTGAACCTGGTCCGCATTCCCGGCACCGGTAAACGCGACGGCCTCGCTTATGGCTTCCGGGCCATTTCCCGCGCCATTCCCGATGACAACGCCATCGTTGCGGTGGTCGACGGCGACACCGTCCTGGACTCGGGTGTCGTGCGCAAGACCGCCCCCTTTTTCAAGCTGATGCCGCGGGTGGGTGCACTGACCACCAACGAATTCTGCGAAGTCAAGGGCAGCTACATGATGTCCGAGTGGCACAAGCTGCGCTTTGCTCAACGGCACATCAACATGTGCTCCATGGGGCTTGCCCGGCGCGTCCTTACGCTGACCGGCCGGATGTCGGTCTTCCGCGCCAGCGTGGTGACCCGTCCGGAGTTCATCTCCGACGTGGAGTACGACTCCCTCAAACACTGGCGGCTGGGCCAGTTCCGGTTCCTGACCGGCGACGACAAGTCCAGCTGGTACAGCATGATGCGCCTTGGCTACGACACCTTCTACGTGCCCGATGCGTCCATCCACACCGTCGAGCATCCACCTGATCCGAGTTTCATCCGCTCGGCCAGGCAGCTCATGTTCCGGTGGTACGGCAACAACCTGCGCCAGAACAGCCGGGCCACCAAGCTGGGGCCGGGCCGCCTGGGGTGGTTCACCTGGTACGTGCTCTGGGATCAGAGGATCTCCATGTGGACCAGCATCCTGGGACTGACCGCCGCGATCGTGGCAGCGATCAAATACTCCGGCGTGATCCTGATCGCCTACCTGCTCTGGATCGGCCTTACCCGCCTGGTGCTGAGCGCCATGCTGGTGGCCACGGGGCACCCGGTGGGGCCGGCCTACCCGCTGATCCTGTACTTCAACCAGATCTTCGGGTCGCTGATGAAGATCTATGTGTTCTTCCGGCTCGACCGGCAGTCCTGGACACGCCAGAAGACCAGTTACAGCACGGATTCGGCCTCGTTCCAGCAGCGCATGAACCGCTGGTCATCCCGGATCATGACGTTCTCTGCCTCGAGCGTCTTCCTGGCAACCGTCATGTTCATCGTGTGACGCCAACCGCGCCACGGGGAATCAAGCATTAACAAAACAGCCAACATTCAAGGGTCAAAGTAATGAACACGGCAGCGATAGCACCGCAGTTTGTACACGAATCCGAAGCACAGAGGCAGTTCGCCCGGGTCCGCATGCCGGCGACACTCTTCGTGAAACTCGACGGCGCCCCCGTGCGCTTTCCACTGGAAGATCTGTCTGCCGGTGGTTTCTGCATCCGCCTGGGCAATGAGTCCCTGCGCCGCGGGAAGGTCTACAACGGCCGGCTGGTGTTCAAGGTGGACGGCATGGACATGGCGGTGGAAGTGGAATTCGTGCCCAGGAACCTCGGGCACGACAGTGACCGCTGTGGCTGTGAATTCCAGAACCTGGGCCAGCGCGAGGTTTCCGTCCTGCGTTACCTGATCACCTCGTTCCTCAGTGGTGAGATCGTGTCTGCCGGAGATGTCCTCAACACCCTGTCCCGGGAGAACTTCACCAAGGCGCGCAAGAGCAAGTCCAGTCAGGCCCTCGGGTTCTTCGCCAGCGCCCGGGCGATGGTCGTGAGCCTGGTGGTGATGGGGATTGGCCTGATCGCCGTTACCTTCATCGGATACCAGCTCTGGCAGATCTACTTCGTCACCAAGGCGGAGACCGCCATGGTGGCCTCCGAGGACATCCCGGTCAGCCTGCCCAAGGACGGCAAGGTCACCACCCTGGTCCAACCCGGTGATCAGGTCGAAGCAGGCCAGCCCATTGCCACGTTCGACGCGCCCATGCTGGCTTACGTCAACGAACTGGTGGGTAACGGCAATTACACCGTCGAGCAGATCGAGGAACTCCTGGGCCAGAGCGTCCGGGGCACCCTGACCAGTCCGTGTGACTGCAAGGTGCTGAACCTGCTGCCCGCCAAAGACCAGTACATGAGCAAGGGTGAACAGATCGCGGTGCTGGTCCCGACCGACGCCTCTGCCCACATCATCGCCCGGTTCAATTTCACCGAAGGTGAAAATCTGCAGGAGGGCCAGAGCGTCACCCTGCACCTGGCCGGTGGCGAGACCCGCGGGGGCTCCATCGAATCACTCTATGTCGACGCCGAGACCCCCAACCAGCCGGGCACCGCGATCAACGCCCTGATCCAGGCCGAGCAACCCATGCCGCTTGAATCGGTGGGCCGCCCCATCGGCGTGACCGTTGATGTCATCCAGCTGTCTGCCCTGGACGGCATCGTCGACCGGGTATCCGGCAACTGATTGGAGCCCAGGCCATGATCCACAAGGCATCCACAGCCATGCTCCTGCTGATGGGAATCGCCGGTTGCAGCGGCCTCCCGGACATGCAACGCGCCGAGCAGGAGGCCGCCGCCGGTAACCTCGGCGCGGCCCGGGCGGAGCTGACCAAACTCGCAAAGTTCGGGCTTGCCGACGCCCAGGTGGAGCTCGGCGACCTGTACTCCGACGAGGACTCCGAAGCGGCCTTTGGCAAGGCACTGCACTGGTACCAGGCTGCGGCCGAGCAAGGCAGCGACCGGGCCCTGAGCCGGATGGGCAAGCTGTATGCCCGCGAGGGCAAAAGCGTCAGCCAGCGAGCCAAAGGCGAGTTCTACCTGAAAAAAGCCATGGCGGCAGGCGATGACAGCGCGCTGATGCCGCTGATCGAGCTCTACCTGGATCATCCGCAGGAGTTCCCCAAGGCCGACCCGATGCAGTGGATCCAGCGGGCACGGCAGAAAGGCGACCCCTCCGGTGATCTTGCCTTGGCGCGCTATTACATCCTGAACGGTCAGCTGCAAGCCCGGGCCGGTGAAATCGTTTCCCTGTGCGAGCCGATCGCCGTATCCCATCCGGATTGCCTGGTGATCCTCGCCCGGGTCTACCTGGCGGACGGACACACCGACCGCTTCAACGCACTGGTGGCCAGGGCCCGTAAGGCCTGGAAACAGGGCAAGATCGACGACCGTGACCTGTACCTGTTTGCCCGCTGGCTATCGGACGAGGAATCACCAGCGAAGCAAGTCGCCGTCACAAACGAGCTTTACCAACTGCTTATTCCCGACTATGTGCCGGCCATCACCGGCCGGGCGCGCCTGATCATGGACAACACCTATCTGGCGGACGCGGAGGAAGTCATCCGGCTGCTGGAAACGTCCCGCAGCCAGGGGGACCTGAAGGCCTCCCTCACCCTGGCCCGGCTGTATGAGCGGGGACGCATTGTCCCGATCGATGCCCGCAAGGCCATCGAGTATGCCCGCGAAGCCAGCAAGAAATATCCCTCGGCCGACTACCTGCTGGGGCGGATCTACAAGCGCGGCTACCTGGGCGAGCCGGAACCGCGCAAGGCCAGGGATCACCTGCTCAAGGCGGCCCGGCGCGGGTACCCCAAGGCAGATTACCTGCTTGCGGAGATGTACTGGGAAGGCAAGGGCATCGAGGTCAACAAGCTCTACGCCTGGTCCTTCGCCCTGCTTGCCACCGATGCCGGTTTGCCAAGAGCAAGAGAGCTCCTGGTAGAGATGGTGCCCCAGATGCCCAGGGCGCTGGAGCAGGCGGCTGAAACACTGGCGAACCGGGAGCTGGCAGCACGCCGCCAGGCGACCGGCGCTTCAGACCAAACAAACAGACAACGTCAGGGGGGCTAACCCACATGGCAACGAACGGAACCACCGGAATGGCCGGACTGATGATGGTACTCGGCTGCCTCGGAACAACTACCAGCTGGGCACAGGAAACCCGGGACAGCGAAACCGACGTGTCCTATCCGAGGCTTCTGGATTACAACACCCGGGCCAAGTTCAGCCTGATCAGCGAGGGTGACCGCAGGCTCGGCACCACCCCCGGCTCCAGCACCAAGTCGGACGAAGTGGCACTGGACCTCAAGCCCGAGTGGGTCTGGCAGCTGTCCGATCACTGGCGCTCGAAGCTCCGATTGCAGGCGTTCGGGGCCACCGGCCAGGTGGACGTCAGTGATGAAATCGGCGGTACCGAAACCGACGCCTTCTTTGCGCTCAGGGAATTCTGGTTCGACTACAACGGCCTGACCGACTACCCCGGGGAATCGATCCGCTTCGGTCGTGAGCGACTGAAAGAGGACACCGGCATGTGGTGGGACGATGACATCACCCTGACCCGCTGGATTTTCGACACCACGCTGCTGGACGCCACGGCGGGTATTGCCAACAAGATTTCCGAGGCACATACCGATGTCAGCGAACTGCCGGTCGAGGAACAGGACATTGCCCGGGCCTTTGGTCAGACCCGGTGGCAGTGGCACAAGGACCACTATCTCACCTTCCTTGTGACCCATGCCGAGCGCTACAGCAATGACCGCGACCTGGCAGCCGAGACCGACAATGGCTTGCCCGAGCGGGTGACCGACTCACTGACCTGGGCCAACGCCCGAGCAGATAACGCCTACTTCGACTGGCACTCCCACAGCCGACTCCAGTACCTGGCGTCGGTGGCGGCCGTGACCGGTGACCAGTCCCGTCTGTCGACCACCGAGACCGGATTACTGTCCCGGCAGGAGCAGGATGTCAGCGGCTGGGCAGCCGATATCGGCCTGCGGGCCCAGCTTGTGGACAGCCCACGCTGGACCGCAGGGGTCCATGGTGCCATCGCTTCCGGCGGCGACAGCGGAGACGAATCCGACGCCTTCCGCCAGACCGGTCTGGAGAGCAACCGGTCCCGGTACACCGGCACCCGCTCCCAGGTCGCCCGGTTCGGGGAGGCCTTCCAGCCCGAGTGGAGCAACCTGAAGACCGTCACGGCCTACACCGCCCTCACCAACCGGGACGACTGGGCAGCCAACCTCATCTACCACCGCTACTGGCTGGCAGACCAGGCCGGCTCCGTGACCTCGGACCTGATCGAGCCCGGATTCACCGGCACCAGCGATGACCTGGGCGAGTCCGTCGATCTGGTGCTGGGTTACTACGGTGATGACGGCGCTGCCTGGAACACCTTTGACGTGCGACTGCGCGGCGGCGTTTTCTTCCCGGGCGACGCCTATGGTCCGGACGCGGACGACGCCCGTCATCGTGTCGTGCTCGATGTCGCGAAGCGATTCTAGGGAACCGGCCATGAAACACCATCAACTGTTACGCCTGCTGCCTCTTTGTACCTGCGCCCTGCTGGTACCCGTGGCGGCTGCGGCGAATCTGGAAACCCGGCTGGAGCCATCGGAATCCGCGCCCCAGTACGAGCTGGAGGACTATCGGTTGCAGGTAGTACCAGGCGAGGAGGTGGCCACCGAGCTTCCGGAACTTCCGGACGTGTCGCAATACAACCGCGATGCGGTGGAGCAGCAGCTGGCCCAACGGCCAGAGGGTGCTCCCCGGGTATCCGTCCAGCGCATCGGCGACATCCCGGCCCTGGGGGACTTCGTCGATCAGGGCCGGGCCCGGGAATGGGTGATTCGCCAGTATTCCCACCCCAAGGCGATCCTGGTGGATGCCGGCCGGGCAACGCTCGATGACGTGTACGAGCAGGTCGGCAATCCCCGTTACATGGAGCGCAACGACGACGGCTCCTACACCATACGTCTGCCGCTGGTGGTGCAGCCGGAAGCGACCCTGGTGATCCGCGACCAGACCCTGCGCCTGTCCGAGGAACGGGGCGCGTTCATGGCCAATGACGGTTGGCTGTTCGTGATCGACAGCACCGTCACCGGTTGGCGGGAAAAGGCCAAAGGCCCGGCCACCTTCGTCAGGAAGTCCAACTTCCGACCATTTTTCGTTGGCTGGGGCGGCAGCGAGACCTTTGTGCTCGGCTCAACCTTCAAGCACCTCGGATACAACCAGAGCAAATCCTACGGCTTCACCGTGGCCCAATACTCGGAATACGACAACAAACGTCTGCAACGGTCGGCGCCGGAAGCCTGGCTGGTCGAGTCCACCTTCTCCGACATCTATTACGGCTTTTACTGCTACGAAGCCGAGAACGTGGCCATCGTGAACAATGTCTACCACGACAATATCGTTTACGGCATCGACCCGCACGACTACTCCAGCCATCTGCTGATCGCCGGCAACGAGGTCTACGGGACCAGGGAGAAGCACGGCATCATCATCTCCCGGGAGGTGAACGACAGCTGGATCATCAACAACCACAGCTACGAGAACGGCCTGTCGGGCATCGTGCTGGACCGGCAAAGCCGCCGCAACGTGGTCGCGAACAACCTGGTCCATGATAACCAGGGCGACGGTATCGGCCTGTACGAGTCACCGGACAACCTGCTGTGGGAAAACCGGTTGATGAACAACCTGCGCAATGGCATCCGTGTGCGCAACAGCACCAATGTCCGGGTCTACAACAACGTCGCCGCCCTCAACGGTACTTACGGCGTGCTCGGTCAGGTCAAGGACCTGAGCGCCACCGACCGGAACTTCGAGGAAGACTACTACCACCAGGCGGTGTCGATGACCATCGTCGGCGGCAACCTGGCCGCCAACGCCAGCGGTCCCCTGGCCTCGGACAACCCGCAGTATCTCGAGCTCTATGACGTCAACATGCGCTTTCCGCGCTCGGACGTGGGCATCCACTTCGAAGGCCTGCTGGGCACCTATCAGACCGAAATTTTCGATGCTCTCCTGAACGGGCGCCACGCCGTGCGCCTGACACCGGAACCCGTTTCCAACAACGGTAACGCCGGAGGCTGACGATGGTTTTCTCTTCCAATATCTTTCTGTTCCTGTTCCTGCCCGCGTTCCTGGGGCTGTATTACCTGACGCCATTCCGGCACCGGTCCTGGGTCATTCTGCTGGGCAGCTATGCCTTCTACGCCTGGTGGCGGGTGGATTTCCTGCTGCTGTTCGTCGCGGTCACGCTCTGGAACTACCTGATCGGCCTCGGAATCCATCACAGTGGCATTGGCACCGCAAAGGCCCGAAAGTGGGTCGCCGTGGGTATCGCCGGCGATCTGGCAACTCTCGGCTACTTCAAGTACGCCAACTTCGGCGTGGACAGCCTGAACGGCCTGTTCGTGTCCCTGGGCTATCAGCCGCTGGAACTGGCCCACATCATCCTGCCCATCGGCATCTCCTTCTACATCTTCCAGGCCATTTCCTACGTGGTGGATGTCTACCGGGGCGACACCGAGCCGACCCGGCGCTTTGTCGACTTCGCTGCGTTCATCGCCCTGTTCCCGCAACTGATTGCCGGTCCGGTCCTGCGCTACAAGGACCTGGCGGACCAGTTCGCCTACCGCACCCATACCCTGGAAAAGTTCGGCGAAGGTGCCATCCGTTTCATGCAGGGTTTCATCAAGAAGGTGTTCATCGCCGACTCAATCGCACCGCTGGCGGACAGCGCCTTTGCCCTGTCCGATCCGAGCACGGCGGACGCCTGGCTCGGCATCCTGGCCTACACCGCACAGCTGTACTTCGACTTTTCCGGCTACTCGGACATGGCCATCGGACTGGGGCTGATGATGGGTTTCCGCTTTATCGAGAACTTCAACCAGCCCTACATCAGCCAGAGCATCACCGAGTTCTGGCGGCGCTGGCACATCAGCCTGTCCAGCTGGCTGCGCGATTACCTGTACATCCCGCTCGGCGGCAACCGGGGTGGTGTGTTCAGCACCTATCGCAACCTGTTGCTGACCATGCTGCTCGGTGGTCTCTGGCACGGCGCCAACTGGACATTCCTCCTCTGGGGCGCCTGGCACGGCGGGTTGTTGGCGATCGAGCGGGCCCTGGGTGTGTCGGGTGCACCCCGCAGCTTCCGGGTCAGCCGCTGGCTCATGACTTTCCTGTTCGTGATGGTCGGCTGGGTAACCTTCCGGGCCTCGACTATCGGATCGGCCTTCGAGTTCTACAGCGCCATGTTCAGTTTCTCCGGCTTTGAGCTGAGCGGCGCCTACCTGAAGGACATTCGCGGCCTCAACGTGGCGATCCTGGTACTGGCCTACCTGATCGTTGTGGTCATGGGTATGAAGGACCGTTTCTCCTGGAGCCTCGACGGGGTCCGTGCCACGCCGTTGCGGGTGGTGCTGCCAACGCTGCTGTTGCCCGTGTTCCTGATGGCGGTGCTCAAGCTCTCCGCGGAAAGCTTCTCGCCGTTCCTCTACTTCCAGTTCTGAGGTGATGCCATGACCAGGACTTCGAAAAAACTGACCGCCGGACTCTTCATCGTCACTGTCCTGACCCTGGGCGGGCTGTCCCTGCGCTCGCTAGCCAACTACGGGGCTGCCGAAAAGCTCGACCCCATCAACGGCGAGCTGGCACGGGATCTGGAAAGCCACTACGACGACCAGTTCCCGGTTCGAGACCTCGGGACGAATATCTGGGCGGCGATCAATTACCTGGTGTTCGACGAGGGACGTCCCGGCGTGACCATCGGGCGTGATAACTGGCTGTTCACCGATGAGGAACTGTTCCCGGCCACCGACAATCCCGAACTGATCGACACCAATCTCGAGCGTGTGGCTGAAGTCAGCAACTTCCTGCGCGCCCGAGATATCCCGCTGGTCGTTCTGGTCGTCCCCAGCAAAGCCCGCGTCTATACCGAAAAACTCGGCGATACCCGCCCTGCCCCCGAGATGCAGGCCTTGTATCCCCGGTTCCTGGAGCGCCTGAAGTCGGAAGGTGTCGACGCGCCAGATCTGCTGGGCGAACTGGAGCGGGCGCAGGTGGAGGGAACACAGGTCTTCCTCCGGACCGACACCCACTGGTCGCCTGCAGGCGCCGAAGTCTTCGCGCGCCATGCTTCGGGCTTCATCCGCCATAGCCTGGACAAGCAGTCATGGGGAGAGCAGACGTTTGTGACCACGCTGGGCGAACCGATTCGTCATGAGGGCGATCTGCTCAACTACCTGCCCCTGGACCCGCTGTTCGAGCACCTGGCTCCCCGCCCGGACCGTTTCAACAAGCGCGAAACAGTGAAGGCCAAAAGCGACGAGAGCGCCAGTGACCTGCTGTTTTCGGAACAGCAGACCGACCTTGTGCTGGTCGGCACCAGCTACAGCGCCAATCCCCTGTGGGACTTTCCGGGCGCCCTGCGCCGCTACCTGGGCAAGGATCTGATCAACCTGGCCGAGGAAGGACAAGGCCCGTTTGAACCCATGACGGAATACCTCCAGTCCGAGGAGTTCCGGACCAACCGGCCGAGCCTGGTGCTCTGGGAATTCCCGGAGCGATACCTGGCCCAGCCCATTGAATCCGAACAGGCACTCGCCTGGTTCGGGAACAACAGCCATCAACTGGCTGCTGCCACCAACCGCAACCCATCAATCTCTGAGGAGCACTGACATGCATCCAATCTTCAAAGCCCTGACTCTGCTACTGACATTTCTGCTCACTCCCCTGGCCGCCCAGGCGGGCGAGGACGCCCTGTATGCCGCTGAAGCGCCGGATGGCGCCGCGTTCATCCGGGTGGTCAACGCCGACATCAAGGGCACCGTGCCCGAAGCCTCCATTGGCGGCAAATCCCTCAAGGATATCGAGCCCTTGCAGGCCAGCCCCTACATCTACCTGCCCGAGGGCGGTTATCACCTGTCCGTCGCCGGCCGCTCGGCACCGGTAACCATGGAAAAGAACCGGTTCTACACCGCCGTGGTAATGGATTCCGGCGAGCTGATGATCCTTGAGGACAAAGCCTTCAACAATCCGCGCAAGGCGCTGATTTCTTTCTACAACCTGACGCCTGAGGCGCCCATTTCACTGAAGACCGCCGACGGCAAGGTCGACGTCATCAAGGGCCTGGATTCCATGGACGTGGCCAACCGCGAGATCAATGCGGTCAAGGTATCTCTGGGTGCCTTCGACGACGGCCAGGCACTGGCCACCACCCCGCCGGTCAACCTGCAGCGCGGCAAGGTGTTCAGTTTCTTCATCCTGGAGGTGGAAGGCTCACCGCGACTGATCGTGAGTGAGAACAAGGTGGACACCTCGATTTGAGCCGTGACAGGGCAAAGAAACATTCCGTGAAACAACTGGAGACGGTATTCATGCACCGCATCAGCAAGCGTGCACTCCGCCTCGGCCCTGGACCGGGGCGGTTTCTGGCGGCGGTTCTGGCCGGGGTTGCCTTCGGCCTGCCGGACGCATCGGCGGTGGAGTTCCCGGAGTACGAGGTCGAGCCCTGCTGCGACCTCTGCCCGGCAGCTTCCCGGATCGAGTCCTACGACACCAGCTATCTGAAGAACTTCAATGTTCTCGTCGATGGCAAGGACGGCTGGCTGTTCCGGTCAGAAGCCGAGCTGCCCGAACAATTCGGTCCCAGCCCCGAAGGGCTTGCCCACCTCAGGCGATTTGCCCGTCACCTGAAACAGACCACCGGCACCGAACTGGTCATGGTGTTCCAGCCAACCAAAGGCCTGGTGCACCCCGACAAGCTACCGGAGTACATGCCGGTGTCCTTCTCCTGGCCCTTTGCCCGGACCAATTACGTCGCCGCGCTCGAGCGTTTCCGCTCGGCGGGGCTGGTGGTACCCGACCTCAGCCCCCTGTTGCGGGAGCAGGACCGCAAGGATGCCTACTACTTCAAGCGTGACCACCACTGGACCCCTTTCGGAGCCAAACGCACGGCGCAGCTGGTGGCCGACCGGATAAAGCAGATGCCGGCCTACCAGTCCCTGCCCAAACAGAGCTTCGAGACCCGACGCACCGGCCTGATCCGCAAGGACGGTTCGCTGCAGGATGCCGCCCGCAGGATCTGTGGCCAGACCTGGCCCACCCAGTACGTGGACGAGTTCCGTACCCAGGCCGCTGGCACCCTGGAATCCTCCGAGGCCAGCGCCCTGTTCGGCGAGGACACCCTGCCGCCCATCACCCTGGTGGGCACCAGTAACAGCAAAGGTGCCCAGGACTATAACTTTGTCGGTTATCTGCAGGAGTTTCTCGGCGTGGAGATTCTCAACGTCGCCGTTGCCGGCGGCAGTTACGACGGTTCCATCTTCGAGTACCTGATGTCCGATAACTTCCAGCAGTCGCCTCCAAAGATCCTGCTCTGGGAGGTGCCGGCCTACCACACTCTGGACAGCGCCGAGTTCTACCGCCAGCTCGTCCCGATGGTGACCGACGGCTGCTCCGGCAGCGAGCCGGTACTCCAGAACACCGCCAAAGTCTCCGCCGGAACCACGGAAGTGCTGTTCAACGGCGGTGGTGAATTCCTGGAACTGCCAAGTGACGAGTACCTCATCGAACTCCAGTTCAGCGATCCGAAGGTCAAGAAGCTCGACGCTCTCATCTGGTTCGTCTTCGGCCGTAAGGACCGGATTGATCTGGAATACGGCTCCCGGGTCGAGACCACCGGACGCTTCATGTTTGAGCTACCCACTGGCGAAAGCTGGAACGACGAGCTGTTCATGTCCCTCGACCTGGCGCTGGAACCGGAACAGGTCACCGAAGGCCTGACGGTCACGGCCAAAATCTGCCGCCGTCAGGAAATCTGAGCAATTCATCAACTCTGAAAGGAGAGTTGCCTTATGAGCACGGAAAACCCGATACGAATACCCGGAGCCTGGCGCACCCTCCTCCCGGCCACAGTGCTGAGCCTGGCCGCCACGCCCGTTCTCAACGCCGCAGAATGCCCGACTGAGGGCCTGAGGGCGCCTCTCGGCTACTACCAGATCCCCGAAGTCCGGGAGGGTGCCGGCGACTACGACTGCGAAATGGTGCCACCGCACACCGGTGACATGGACTTCACCAGCAAGTACGAGGGCAGCGACAGCGCCCGCAATGAACTCAACGAAGCCGCCTACCAGGAATACCTGAAGGCATCGGAAAACATCCGCAACTTCGAAAAAACGGTTATCGCCGCCGCCGACGACTACCAGGTAGACGGGGACGGCCCTGCCGCCCGGGACTGCGTGCTGGACAACCTGGAACAGTGGGCCAGTGCCGACGCCCTGTTGCCGGAGAACATCAACCATGTTGGCCAGGCGGTGCGCAAATGGGCACTGGCAGCATCGGCCAATGCCTACCTGCGGATGAAGCTGTCGTCGAGCGAAACCGCCCTGGACCAGGAGCGACTGGCCCGCATCGAGGACTGGTTCTCCCGGGTGGTCGGTGGGGTGAGGGAATACTACACCGATCGCGAGCCAAGGAAGGTGAACAACCACGACTACTGGGCCGCCTGGGCGGTCATGTCTGCGTCCGTGGCGACCGGTGACTGTGACGACTGGTCCTGGTCCCTTGCCAAGTTTGACGAGGCCATGGGCCAGATCACCTCCGACGGCTACCTGCCCAAGGAGCTCAGCCGCGAGGATCGCGCCCTGGAGTACCTGAACTATGCCATGCAGCCACTGACGCTCCTTGCCGTGTTCGCCGAGGTGAACGACACGCCGGTATACGACGGCAACCGGGAGCGGTTCGTCAAGCTCGCCCAGAACGTGGTGGATGGCCTGGAAGAGCCCGACCGGATAGCCGCCATCAATGGCCACGAGCAGATCACCAAGGGGCTCTATACCGGCTGGGGCCTGGCCTGGATGCGCCCCTGGACCGAAACCTGGAGTGGCCTGCCGGGCATGTCCTCCTTCCTGGAGGAGTATGGCCCGATGAAGAGCACCCGCCTGGGTGGCGACATCGAGTTTCTGTATGGCATCGAACCGCTCTGGCCCAACGGGACCGATCCCTTCCCCCCGACGGACCTGCGCATCAACGGACACACAACCAACGGCTGACCAATGGCACCGACCCAGGTCAGAAACCCGCCCGGAACCGACTCCGGGCCTTCAGGAAACGAGGAAAGGAGCAGGACTATGATTCCAGTGATACTCTCAGGTGGCACAGGCTCCCGGCTTTGGCCGTTATCGCGCCGTGCCTACCCCAAGCAGTTTCTTCCCCTGCTGAACGAACAAAGCATGTTCCAGCAGACCCTGGCCCGCCTGCCCGAAACGGAGGTTGAGGCACCCGTCATCGTGGCCAACGAGGACCACCGGTTCCTGGTTCAGGAGCAGCTCAGCGCCATTGGCAAAGCACCACAGTCCATCCTGCTGGAACCGTTCGGGCGCAACACCGCACCCGCCGTGGCTCTGGCCGCCATCGAGGTGGCCCGGCAGGACCCCAGGGCGATCATGCTGGTGCTGCCGGCGGATCATGCCATTGATCAGACCGAGCCCTTCCACAAGGCCATCGCAGAAGGCATGAAGGTTGCCCGGGACGGAAACCTGGTCCTGTTCGGCATCACTCCGGACCGGCCGGAAACCGGGTACGGCTATGTCGCTGCCGGCCACCCCGAGCTTGAGCCCAACGAGCCGCGCCCGGTCCGCCGGTTCAT
This sequence comes from Marinobacter pelagius, assembly GCF_003315345.1. Classification (GTDB taxonomy): domain Bacteria; phylum Pseudomonadota; class Gammaproteobacteria; order Pseudomonadales; family Oleiphilaceae; genus Marinobacter; species Marinobacter pelagius_A. Next base: position 61,296 of record NZ_QNRO01000005.1, on the reverse strand, counting down.
TGAAAAGCCGGATGCGGCCACAGCCCGGGCACTGCTCGAGGAAGGTGGCTATTACTGGAACAGCGGCATGTTCATGTTCCGCGCCGACGTCTATCTGGCGGAGCTGAAAAAACACAGCCGCGATATCTATGACACCGCCATGCTCGCGGCCCGCTCCCTGGAGCAGGACATGGGCTTCAAGCGGATTCCAGCCGAAATTTTCGCACACTGCCCCGAGGACTCCATCGACTACGCGGTGATGGAGAAAACCACCCGCGCCACCCTGGTGCCCCTGGACGCCGGCTGGAACGATGTCGGCGCCTGGTCATCCATCTGGGACATCAGCAACAAGGATGAGCGGCGCAATGCGGTATACAGCGACGCCTGCCTGAGGGAGACCTCCGGCTGCCTGGTCCATGCACCGGACAAACTGGTGGCCATGGTCGGCGTGGAGGATCTGGTTGTCGTCGATACCAAGGACGCCCTGATGGTGGCCCGCCGGGATTGCGTCCAGGACGTCAAGCACGTCGTCAACGAGCTCAAGTCACAGGCCAGGACCGAAACCGAAGTACACCGGGAAGTCTTCCGGCCCTGGGGCAGCTATGACAGCATCGACAACGGCAACCGGTTCCAGGTCAAACGGATCACCGTCAAACCCGGCGAGAAGCTATCGCTGCAGAAGCACCACCACCGGGCCGAACACTGGATCATCGTGCGTGGCACCGCCGAGGTGACCCGGGATGAGGAAACCTTCCTGCTCTCGGAGAACGAATCCACCTTCATCCCCATCGGTTCGGTCCATCGCCTGTTCAATCCCGGCAAGATTCCCCTGGAACTGATCGAGGTCCAGTCCGGCGCCTACCTCGGCGAGGACGACATCGAGCGACTGGATGACCAGTACGGCCGCACGCCCCAGGAAACGGAGTCCGGCTACGGCGAAGTGGAAGAAGAAGCCATCCCGGTAATGATGACCCGGGCCTGAAACCAGGGCCCGCCCTCCGGGGTACGGGCCTGTTTCCCAGCGATTCAGAGGAGACTGACCATGGATCTTGACTGCTTTAAAGCCTATGACATTCGGGGCAAGGTACCGGAACAACTCAATCCCGAACTGGCCGAGCGCATCGGCCAGTCCTATGTGGAGGTCACCGGCGCCCGCAAGGTGATCGTCGGCTACGATATCCGGCTGTCCAGCCCCGAGATTGCGGCAGCACTCAGCGAAGGACTACGCACGGCCGGTGCCAATGTGTTCGATATCGGCCAGTGCGGCACCGAGCAGGTGTATTTCGCAACCAGCCATTTCGGCATGGATGGCGGCATCATGGTAACCGCCAGCCACAACCCCAGGGACTACAACGGCATGAAGATGGTCGGCCCGGACGCCCGCCCGATCAGTTCCACCAACGGCCTGCTCGCCATCCGGGAGGGTTGCCGGGAACCCCTGGGCAATGCCCGCCAGCCAGGCGAGTTTTTTCAGATCGATGCCATGAAGCCCTATATCGAGCACCTTCTGGGCTACATCGACCGGGATACCCTGACGCCCCTGAGCATCGTGGTGAATCCGGGCAACGGCGGTGCCGGCGAGGTGATCGATGCCCTCGAACCGTATCTGCCGTTCGAGTTCCATCGGGTTCACCATACACCCGACGGCAACTTTCCCAACGGCGTTCCCAATCCGCTGCTACCGGAAAACCGGACGCCCACATCCGTGGCGGTCACTGCCAGCAATGCCGCCATGGGCATCGCCTGGGACGGAGACTTTGACCGCTGCTTCTTCTTCGACGAGAAGGGCCGGTTCATCGAGGGCTATTACATTGTCGGGCTGCTGGCAGACCAGTTCCTGTGCAAGACCGGCGGTGGCAAGGTGATCCATGACCCGCGCCTGACCTGGAATACCCGCGAACTGGTACAGGAAGCCGGCGGCGAGCCCATTGAAAGCAAGACCGGCCATGCCTTCATCAAGCAGCGGATGCGGGACGAGGACGCCATCTACGGTGGCGAGATGAGCGCCCATCATTATTTCCGGGACTTCGCCTATTGTGACAGCGGCATGATCCCGTGGTTGCTGGTGGCCGAGCGGCTGTGCCAATCCGGGATAGCGCTGTCGTCATTGATCGACGCCCGGATCGAGGCCTTCCCTGCCAGCGGTGAAATCAACCGGACCGTGAAAGACCCGGAACACATCCTCCAGGGCATCGAGCGCCGATATCTGGAGGAGGCCCTGTCGGTCACGCACATCGATGGCCTGAGCATGGAGTTCCAGCGCTGGCGCTTCAATCTGAGGATGTCGAACACCGAACCGGTGATCCGGCTGAACGTGGAGAGCCGGGGTGATATCGAACTGATGAAGTGCTTTACCCGATCCCTGCTCGATGACATCGACGAGCTCGATGGCGAGGCCCAGAAGGATTCACAGATCAGCATCGCCATCTGACCCGGGGCCACCCTGGCCCTCGCAAGCGGGGCGCCAGGGCACCTCCACCGGCCAGGGCCAGGATCGCGAGACACTGGATAAAAAAGCGCCAATCGGCGATAATTCCGACCGTTTTTTGACCCGATATTCTTACCTTTTCATCCAGTATCATGACATTTTTGCAGATAGCCCAGACACTTATCTTTATCATTCTACTGCTGAACACCGTACACCTGTTACCTGTGCTGGGACGCACTCTGACAGGACCGGCCAACACCCTTCAGCCGGGATTCCACTACAGCATCCTCGGCATCCGGCTGCTGCGTAACGGCATCGGCCTGATCCTGGTGCCCGCCGTCGCCGCGCCGAACCCCGAGGTTCACGGCCTGGTGCCTTTCGGCATTTTCGTGTTCCTGATGCTCGCCGGCATCAACAGCCTGCTGACGCAACTGCAGAAGCGCAGCCTGATGGACTGGTCCGAGGACCGTTACGGCACCGAATAGGATCAGGCGCCGAGTTTGGCTTCAAGACGGGATTTGAAGTCCTTGAGAGGCTGAACATATTCCTTGCGGTGATGCCGGGCCCGGAAAGTCGGGACCACCACCGCCACGGCGAAGTGGCCCAGGTAGGTTTCCAGTGCCACCGCGAAGGCTGTGATGCCTTCGCGGTACTCCTCCATTTCCTCCGCCACGCCGGTTCGGCGCACGGTCTGAATTTCCCGCAGGAGACCTTGCCGGTCCACCGTCTTTTCTGAGGTCTCGGCCTCCGCCAGATCCAGCAGTGCACCAACTCTCTGGTCGTCCATGTTAGCCATCAGCGCCTTGCCCGGCGCCGTGGAATGAAACGGTACGCGAATCGTGCCCATGGGCGGGACCACCCGAAGTTCCCGCTCGGCAACCACCCTGTCGATTACCAGTACCCGTTCCCGTTCTGCGGTACAGAACACAACGGTTTCGTCCAGGCTCTGGCTCAATTCATCCAGCAATGGTCGGGCCACGGATATCACGTCAACCTGGGTATGGTAGAGCAAACGACCCAGTTCCGGCCCCAGCCGGTAACCGCTTCTGGCGTGCTCCGCAAAACCTTCCGTTTCCAGCGCCGCGATAATGCGCTGGACCGTGGACCGGGGCAGCGACAATTCCCTGGCTAATTCACCCAAGCTCAGGCCATCGGGATGGGTACCCAACACCCTCATGATCGCCGCCGCGCGGGCGATTACCTGAATCCCCCCGTGCCTGGGTTCGGGGTTCTGATCCTGTTCTGACATCATCGGCGCAGCTTCCGGATGGTTTCACATGTGGAGGTATTACGGAGCCCCGGGACGTCCCTGTCAACCCGCCGCGCTACCCGCAATCCGCAGTAGAATCCGATATTAACGGGTGTATCGCAATACGGTTGTTATCCCGCATTGCAGTACATCCTCACCAGCACATACGGAGATATCGGATGCACCTTACCCTTGAACGGCAGAGGCTCGCGCGGCTTCTTGCAGTCTTATTAACCCTGCCGATGATACTGGCCGGATGCAGTGACCCGAACAGCGTGGATCAGGGCCAGCGCCCGCCACCCCAGGTCGGAGTCTACGAGGTCACCGAACAACCCCTGACGCTGACGTCGGAACTCCCGGGCCGAACACGGGCCTGGCGTGTTGCCGAGGTTCGCCCGCAGGTGAACGGCATTATCGAGGAACGGCTGTTTACCGAGGGCAGTGTTGTGGCAGAGGGCGAAGTGCTTTACCAGATCGATGATGCGCCCTACCTGGCCGCCCTGGCCCGGGCCGAAGCGGCTCTGGTGAATGCCCGCAATCTGGCCCAGCGCTACGAGAATCTGGTGGGCAGCCGTTCCATCAGCCGCCAGCAGTATGATGATGCTCTGGCAGCCCGCCGCAGTGCAGAGGCAGAGTACCAGGCTGCACAGATCAATCTTGCCTACACCTCGGTGAAGGCCCCCATCGGTGGCAAAATCAGCCGCTCCCGGGTCAGCGAAGGGGCTCTCGTCACCAATGGCCAGCAGGATGAAATGGCCACCATTACCCAACTGGATCCGATCTACGTCGACATTGTCCAGCCGGTCACCAGACTGCTGGATCTCCAGAAAGCCATCGAAAGCGGTCTGATCGAGGCGAATGAAAACGACGATGTCCGGGTTTCCCTGGTACTGGAAAATGGCGAGCGTTATCCCCTTGCAGGCGTCCTGAAGTTTTCCGAGGTGATGGTGGACGAAGGCACCGGCTCGGTTACCTTGCGTGCAGAATTCCCCAATCCTGATGGCAAGCTGCTCCCGGGCATGTTTGTCCGTGCTGTGGTGGAAGAAGGCACGCGACCGGATGCCATCCTGATTCCCCAGCAGGCCGTGACCCGTGACACGCGGGGCGTCCCCACGGTCTGGGTCGTGACCGAGGACAACACCGTCAGTCGCCGTGCCCTGGAGACCGCCCGCACGGTAGGCAACACCTGGTTAGTCAACGCTGGCCTGGAGGCCGGCGAAAAAATTGTGACCGAAGGCGTTCAGCGCCTGGCACCGGGCATTCCCGTGCAGGCCGCCCCGGCAACCAATGTCGACCTGCGTCCTGATCTGACACCCCGGACCGAATAAGGAGTTCCCAGCATGCCCCGATTTTTTATCGAACGGCCTATCTTTGCCTGGGTCATCGCGCTGATGCTGATGCTTGGTGGCGGCCTGGCGGTGAAGAACCTGGCCATCAACCAGTTTCCGGACGTGGCCCCGCCGGCCATCGCACTCTCTGTGGTCTATCCCGGCGCTTCGGCACAGACTGTGCAGGACACCGTGGTACAGGTCATCGAGCAACAGCTCAACGGCCTTGATGGGTTGCGCTACATCTCCTCCGAGAGCAACTCGGACGGCAGCATGACCATCATTGCCACCTTCGTACAGGGCACCGACCCGGACATTGCCCAGGTGCAAGTTCAGAACAAACTGCAGCTGGCTAACCCACTGTTACCGGAGGAAGTGCAACGCCAGGGTATCCGGGTGTCCAAGTACAAGGTGAACTTTTTCACGGTGTTTGCGCTGACCAGCCCGGATGGCAAGTACACCCAGGGCGACCTGGCCGATTACATCGTCTCTAACATCCAGGACCCGATTGCCCGCACCCAGGGTGTGGGTGACTTCCTGCTGTTCGGTTCCCAGTACGCCATGCGCATCTGGCTTGATCCGGAAAAACTGAACAGTTTCCAGCTGACCCCACAGGATGTGATCAACGCGGTGCGGGCCCAGAACGTCCAGGTGTCAGTGGGCCAGCTTGGCGGGCTGCCCACGGCGGAGGGTGTTCAGCTGCAGGCCACGGTGATTGGCAAACAGCGCATGAAAACCGCCGCAGAATTCGAGAACATCCTGCTGAAAGTGAAACCGGATGGTTCACAGGTGCGCCTGGCCGATGTGGCCGAGGTGAATCTGGGCAACGAAAACTACGCCATCACCGGTAAATACAATGGCGCGCCAGCGGCCGGTATGGCGCTGCGCCTGGCGACCGGCGCCAACCAGCTGGAAACGGCCGCACGGGTGAAAGAAACCCTGGCCGAGCTGGAGCGCTTCCTGCCTGAAGGTATAGAGATTGTTCTGCCGTACGACACCACGCCGGTGGTCTCCGCGTCCATCGAGACGGTGGCCAAGACCCTGGCCGAAGCCGTGGTTCTGGTGTTCCTGGTGATGTTCCTGTTCCTCCAGAGCTGGCGGGCCACGATCATCCCCACACTCGCGGTGCCGGTGGTTCTGCTTGCGACCTTTGGCGTGCTGTACGCTTTCGGGTTCACGATCAATGTCATGACGATGTTCGCCATGGTGCTGGCTATCGGCCTGCTGGTAGACGACGCCATCGTAGTGGTGGAGAACGTTGAACGCTTGATGGAAGAAGAAGGTCTGTCCCCCAAAGAGGCGGCCAGGAAATCCATGGACCAGATTTCAGGCGCCCTGCTGGGTATCGGCCTGGTGATTTCAGCGGTATTCCTGCCCATGGCATTCTTCGGCGGCTCTACCGGGGTGATCTACAGACAGTTCTCAATCACCATCATCTCGGCCATGTCATTCTCTGTGCTGATCGCTTTTATCTTCACCCCGGCTCTTTGCGCCACCCTGCTGAAGCCTGGGAACCAGCACGCCAAAAAAGGCTTTTTCGGCTGGTTCAACCGTACCTTTGACCGCAATGCAGACCGTTACAAATCCAGCGTCAGTTACCTTATCAAGCGCAAAGGGCGCTTTATGGGCTTGTACCTTCTGCTGGTTGTCGGTGTGGCTTTCCTGTTCAAAGGGCTCCCCACCGCGTTCCTGCCGGATGAAGATCAGGGCGTGATGATTGTCATGGTGCAATTGCCCGCCAACGCCACCGCCGAGCGTACCGAAGCCGTGCTGGCGGAAGCCGGGAATTACCTGCTTGAAGAAGAATCCGACGTGGTCAAGAGCGTGATGTCTGTGCGGGGCTTCAACTTCGCCGGCCGCGGCCAGAACTCCGGGATTCTGTTTGTCGATCTCAAACCCTTTGCCGACCGGGAAACCTTTGCCCGGAGCGTCTTTGCGCTGGCCGGCCGGGCCGGCGGTCGGTTCGCCGGGATCAAGGACGCAATCGTATTCCCGATCGTGCCTCCGGCCATTCTGGAGCTGGGCAACGCCAGCGGTTTCGATCTCTACCTGAAAGACAATGGCGCCATCGGCCACCAGGGGTTGATGGCGGGTATGGGCGAGTTCCTCGCCAGGGCCAATGCTGCACCGGAGCTGACCATGGTGCGTCATAACGGCCTGCCGGACGAGCCCCAGTACCAGGTACTGATCGACGACGAAAAGGCCCGGTTACTGCAAGTGTCCATTGCCGACATCAACGCCACCATGTCAGCGGCCTGGGGGTCCAGTTACGTCAACGACTTCCTGCACAATGGCCGGGTGAAGAAAGTCTATGTCCAGGGGCAGCAGGAATCCCGGCTGGCGCCGGAAGACTTCGACAAGTGGTTTGTACGCAACGCCCAGGGCGAGATGGTGCCCTTTGCGGCCTTTGCCACCGGTGAATGGGTGTATGGTTCTCCGCGCCTGCAGCGTTACCAGGGCGTGCCTGCCGTGCAGATCCAGGGCAGCCCGGCCCCGGGATACAGCACAGGCGATGCCATGGCGACGCTGGAGCGTATCGCCCGCGATCTCCCGCCGGGGCTGGGCCTGGAGTACACCGGTCTCTCGTTTGAAGAAAAACAGGCGGGCAACCAGGCCATGATGCTCTACCTGTTGTCGATTCTGGTGGTATTCCTGTGCCTGGCGGCTCTGTACGAGAGCTGGTCAATCCCGTTTGCGGTCATCATGCTGGTGCCACTGGGCGTGCTCGGAGCGGTACTGGCCACCATGGCGCGGGGCTTGTCCAACGACGTTTTCTTCCAGGTGGGCATGCTCACCACCATGGGTCTGGCCTCCAAGAACGCCATCCTGATCGTGGAGTTCGCTCGCCAACTCTATGAAGAGGAAGGCAAACCGCTGCTGCAGGCCACCGCAGAAGCAGCACGACTGCGGCTGCGTCCGATCATCATGACCTCGCTGGCCTTCGTGTTCGGGGTCCTGCCCATGGCGATCGCCAGCGGTGCCAGCAGTGCCAGCCAGCACGCCATCGGGACCGCCGTAGTGGGAGGCACCCTCGCGGCGACGTTCCTGGCCATCTTCTTCGTGCCGCTATTCTATGTGGTGGTAGCCGGGCTGACCGGTAATAAGGGAAAGACGGGCGAGTAACACCAGCCCCAGATCGTGGTCACCGACTCCGGTGACCACGGATTCTCACTGCCCTTCCTGGTGCTTCAACAAGGCATTTACCGTAAAGGTATGGGGTGCTGCCACGCCGAGCTGACTGCATCGCCTGAGCACCGCCCCGGCGATGCTGTCCAGTTCCAGTGGCCGGCCCTTTTCCTTGTCCACCAGCATGGAGGTCTTGATGGCGTTGAAGTTGCTGATCAGATCAAACATCTCGTCCAGATCCTGCTGACCAAGGTTTACCCCATCCGCCTTCGACGCTTCCACCGTTTCCGCCATCATGCCGTAGACAATCTTGCTGAACTCGGGATGGTGAGTGAGGCTGCGGGTATCCAGGCTGGTCAGGGCCGAGAGTGGATTGACTCCATTGTTGATGACCAGCTTGCGCCAGAGTTCGTAACGGATGTTGTCAGTGACCGTGGTGGGAATGCCCGCTTCGTTGAAGGCTTTTTCCAGGCGCTTGAGCAGCGGCAGCCGGGTATCGTCCGGACCATCTGTTTGCGGCCAGGCCCCCATAACGATCTGTGCCACGCCTTCGGCGAACACCTTACCGGGCCCGATGATGTGGCCACCAATGCGCACGGCCAGGCCGCCCAGCACCCGATTCTCCCCGATCACATCCGCAATCAGCGGCTCATTGTCCACGCCGTTCTGCAGGGATAACACCGGGACGGAGCCGGTTCCAAGCCAGTCCCCGAGTTCGTCCATTACCGGACCGGTTGCGGTTGATTTGAGGGCAACTGCAACCAGATCAAAATCGTCCGGCCGATAATCCTGAACCAGTGCCGCGTGGTCGACCGCCGGCAACCGGCAGTCCAGCTTCTCACCCTCGTAATCCACCTGAAGCCCCTGGCTTTGCAGCGCTGTCAGGTGATCCCCCCTGGCCGTAAGCACCACGTCATGGCCGGCCCTGGCGAGCCGGGCTGCGTAATAGGCGCCGATCCCGCCGGCACCGATCATCAACACTTTGAGGGTCATGGAGTAATTTCCTGCTGCATGGAAAGCGGCATTTTACCATGGACAACGTCGGGGAATGTGAGGCAAACCCGCTGACCCGCAGGATCACTACCTGAGCGCACCGAGACGCTCAGAATATTTGATGAAATCCTGCTGAATCCTCCGTTATCTTTTCGGGTTCGCGCACTTTACTCTCTGTTTTCAATCAAGATTTGTTAAACAGATTCTCTGGCCGGCCCACTACGGCTGAGAATCCACTATCCGAGGTCCTTCCATGAAACTGCAAACCATCATCTGCAGCACACGCCCCGGCCGGGTCGGCCCCTCCATTGCCGAGTGGTTCGACTCATTGGCCAATGCCCAGGGAGCATTTACCAGCGAACTGGTGGATCTGGCAGATTTCAACCTTCCGGTCTATGACGAGGCCAACCATCCTCGCATGCAGAAGTACGAACATGAGCACACCAAAGCCTGGTCAGCGAGCGTCAGCAAGGCAGATGCGTATGTGTTCGTCATTCCCGAATACAATTTCTGCCCGCCGCCGTCATTCATGAACGCGCTGAACTACATCTACAACGAGTGGAACTACAAGCCCTGCGGATTTGTCAGCTACGGCGGTGTTTCCGGAGGTCTACGCTCGGCCCAGGTCGCCAAGCAGTTGGTCACCACGGTAAAAATGATGCCGATGGTGGAAGGCGTGATGGTCCAGATGCCCTGGGAAAGCCTGGATGACCAGCGTCGTTTCCTCCCGGCCGAGCATCACACGGGCTCCGCCAACGCCATGCTGGAGGAAATGGAAAAATGGGCGAGGGCCCTTAAAACGATTCGCTGAACAGGGGAATAGGCGACCAGAATCCCCGGCCGGCAAACCGGGGATTCTGCATTTTTATTGAAAGGCGGCTCAAGCCCGCCGGTTCACCAGAACCCGGCCATCGCGGATGGACGCGGCAACCGGCAACTGCCCCAGCAACACCTCGTAAGGGGACCGCCCCTGAAGAACCACGCAGCGTGCCGGCAGCCCTTCCTCGATGCCGTACTCCTTCAAATCCAGGGCTGCGGCGCCGTTGTCCGTAATGAGTTCCAGCGACCGATCGATCCAGCCCATGCCAAGCATGTGGCAGGCGTGCAGGCCGACGTCCAGGGTGCGCAACATGTTGCCGTTCCCGAGCGGGTACCAGGGATCCCGGATGGAATCCTGACCGAACGCCACCTTCAGGCCCGCATCGAGCAGTTCAGGGACCCGAGTCAGGCCACGCCGTTTTGGGTAACCGTCAAATCGCCCCTGCAGGTGCAGACTCTCTGTGGGCATCGATAGGAAACGCAGGCCGGATTTCTTCAACAACCGGAACAGCCGGCTGCAGTAGTGGTCGTTATAGGAACCCATGGCACAGGTATGGCTGGCAGTGACCCGGGAGCCATAATCGAGCCTGAGAGCTTCGGCAGCCAGAACCTCCAGGAAGCGGGATTCGGGATCGTCGATCTCGTCACAATGCACGTCGACCAGGCGGTCGTGCTTGTGGGCCAGCTCCACCAGCCAACGCACCGATTCAACACCGTAATCCCGGGTGAACTCGAAATGGGGAATGCCACCAACTACATCGGCTCCCAGACGCACGGCCTCCTCCATCAATTCCCGGCCCTGGGGGAACGACCAGAGGCCCTCCTGCGGGAAAGCGACGATCTGGAGATCCACCGTTTCAGCCACGCGCTCACGCACTTCAAGCATGGCCTTAAGGCCTGTCAGCTTGGGGTCGGTCACATCCACATGGGTGCGGACATGCTGAATACCATGATCGGCAAACAGTTTCAGCGTCTGCTCAGCCCGGCCGATCACGTCGTCGCGGGTCAGGCTGGCTTTGCGCTCGGACCAGCATTCAATGCCCTCAAACAGGGTTCCGCTCTGGTTCCAGCGTGGCTCGCCGGCGGTCATGGCCGCGTCCAGGTGGATGTGCGGCTCCACGAACGGTGACGTGACCAGATTACCGCCGGCGTCCAGCTGATTCTCTCCGGCATCGGCGGGTGCGGACTGGGCCTGGATGCTGCGAAACCGGCCATCGGCGATGATCAGTTGATACAGTCCCTCGCGGCCCTGCAGCCGGGCGTTGACAATGGCATTCAGGTTTTCACTCATAACATCTCCACATTCTCACTCTGGCCCGGATCATCGCTTTGACAGCAGGTGAGCCAGCACCAGGGTCTTGAAGGTTTCATCAGGATCGGTCTGCGGAGGCATGTCCTCCGCCAACCGGTTCATCCGGTTCCGGATGGTGTTTCTATGGCAGCCAAGCGCCTCGGCCATGGCACATTGATTACCCCGCTCGGCCAGCCAGGCTTCGAGGAGATCCGCACTCCCGGCAAGACGGTCCTGCATCCCGGGCAGGTACTGACCGATGAGTTTGTCCAGCTGATGACCGTCGAGGCGGGCCACCAGGGCATCAGCCAGACTGTCACCCTCGGGCTGTTGCGCCTGCTCCCCGGTCAGAATGGCCCTGGCGATGGCCTCGGTCACATCCACCAGCGGCAGCGAGTACGGCTGCTCGAACAACGGTATGGCAAGTTCATCCGCCAGACGGCTCAACATGGCGGGCAACTGACCGATGTAGGCATCGCCGGTCAGCACGACGAGCCCCGAGATGCGGCAGTCCCTGCCCTCGTAGAGACACTCGGCCAGGTTCGCCGGGCTACGATGGCGGCTGATCCCGGTGACAAACACCAGCTCGCCGCCCCTTACCCACTGCCGGAAAGAACGATTCTCCGCCAGGTAAGGCCAGCGCACCGAGTTGTCCGCGCCGGAACTTCCGCCCCGGAGCTGAATCGCTCCGAGGCCGGGAAGTTGCGGAATGTCGCGGCATTGCAGGGCCACTTACGCGACTCCCAGGACCTGGGCCCGGCGCTCACGCACCGCGTCGCTGACCAGCAGTACCAGCCCATAGCTCGCCGCCGCAACCAGTACCCCGACAATCGGCGCAATCCAGGGTGAGGTATAGGCCGCCGCGGAGCCGATGGCATAGGCTGCCAGTCCCGGCACGTTGAACGCCGGCAGGGTCGCCTCCTCAAGGGCCGGGTACTGACGCTTGTAGCCGATAAAGTAGCTGGCCATGATGACGCCACCGATGGGCGGGATGAAGGTTCCCAGCAGCACCAGGAACGGGATCAGCCACTCGTACATCCCCATGACGGCCAGTGCCGTACCGATGGCTGCGCCACCAATGGTCACCGACTTACGTCGACGGGTACGCAACATGTTGCAGCCGGCGACCGCGAAGTTGTATACGGTATTATCCTGCGTCGTCCAGAGATTCAGGAACAGCATGAGGATGCCGAGCGTGGCCAGGCCCTGGGCCACCATGATGTCGACGATGTCTGCCTGCTGGTAGACCAGCGCGCCGAAGGCGCCGATCAGGGTCATCAGACCGTTACCGAGGAAAAAGGCAGCCAGGGTCGCAATCACGGCAGTCTTTCCGGATTTGGCAAAGCGGGTCCAGTTGGTGGCCTGGGTGCCGCCACTCACGAAGGTGCCAAACACCAGAGTGATCGCGGCCGCCACCGTCATGTCATCGGCCGGGGTAATGGCCAGCAGCCCGGTGAGACCTCCGGCATCGGAGGTGGCAATGGTCATGCTGACCGCCACCAGAATGATCATGGCCGGCACCGCAAAGCGGGACAGCATTTCCAGCCCCTTGTAGCCAATGAAGGCGGTGATACAGAAGCCAAATCCGAACACCACCATCAGCGGGGTGGTCCAGCTTTCCGGCAGGCCGGTCAGCTTGACCAGCAGGATGGCCATGGTGGCCGTGCCCCAGGCGTACCAGCCGATCTGGGTAAACCCGAGAATGAAGTCGGACAGCTTGCTGCCCAGCTCGCCAAAGGTGAAGCGGCTCATCAGCGCCGTGTTCAGACCGGTCTTGGCGGCGATATAGCCGAGTATCGCCGCGTAGGTGCCCAGCAGGAGATTACCCACTGCCAGCACCAGCAGCATGGTGGAAAAATCGAATGCGACACCGATACTGCCACCAGCCCACATGGTGGCAGTGAAGAACGTGAAGCCAAGCAGAACCAGACCCATGGACCAGATACTGCGACGCTGGTCCATGGGAACCGGGCTAAGCGGATAGTCCTGTTCCTGGGGAGATACTTGTGAAGTCATTGCCATTGTCTCTCTGTGGTGAAAACTCACCAGAAGACATGGCAACGTCTATGCCATATGCCGTTTAATTCAGCCACGCGCTAACAAAAAGAGGACCCTGCATGTGCAATCTGCACAAAAAGAAAGGCGAAGAGACCTCTGACGAGACCTTTTCGCCTTGTTTTGGTGCAATAAAGCGGGCCGGTTTTCATTACGGTGCAGCCCACGATCACTTACGATTCGATTCCTGCCGTGCCGATGCCCCCGGAGTTGGAAACCCAAAGCGATATAGAGCTCCGGCAACCACCGCCACCACAATCCCCGACAGCGCAAACGACACGCCAAAACCACTAATAGCCAGGATCGCACCGAACAGCAACGGGGCCAGGAAGTGGATCGCCCGGTTCGCCATCAGCCGCATGCCAAGCGCCCCCGCCCGCTGGGCCTTCTCGACACTTTCCGCCAGCACCACCATCGACAGGGGCTGACACAGACCAGAGCCCACTCCCACCAGAACCGACAACAGCGCCACGAGGGGCGCATTCCCGGCAAATCCCAGGCAACCCAGGCCAACCGCAAGCGTGCCGAGGGACAAATAAGTCGCATTTTCCCGACCGCCCACAGCAGCTATGATCCTCGGAATGAAGGGGCGTGCGAGCATGGACACGCCCGCCCGAATACTGACCAGCACCCCGATCAATGCCGCGCCCATTTCAAGGCTGTCGAGGTACACCGGCAGGTAGCTGCCATAGACACCCAATGCGAACATGCCGGCAACTGTGATCAGCACGGAAATCTGCACCCCGCTATTCTCCCGCATCAGCCTGGCCTGGGCCCGGAACCCGGTTTGCGATCGGGCAACCCGCTCGCCCCGGTTCGCCTCGCCGGTGAGCAGCAGGCCCGTGATTCCACCTGCCAGGGCGATGGCGGCCATCACCAGGAAAAGATTGCCAACGCCTCCTGCTACTTCGATCCAGCCGCCGGCAATCAGCGGCCCAATCACCTGGCCGCCGGACAGCCAGGTCGCATACCATCCGAAATAACCTTCCAACCTGGGCCCCGTTGCCAGTGACGAGATCACGGTCTGCGCCGAGAGCACCATCTGCAGATGGGCCAGCCCGACCAGCAGTTGGCCGGCAATCAGGCCATAGAAACCCGGCAGCACCTGCATCAGCACCAGCCCCACCACCATGACCAGCGCCCCCGCCACCAGGGTCACCCGACCGCCATGCCGAGTGACCACGCCGCCGAGCGGAATGGCCAGCAGGAACGGGAGTAGATACTGGGAACTCAGAACCACACCCAGCATCAGCGGTGTCGCGCCCAACTCAAGGCTGTAGACCGGAACCGTCACCAGCAGCATCGAGTAGACGACAAAGCAGAACGTCAGCGATACACAGACGGCCACGAAATTTCGTTTGGTCTCGTCAGCAGACAAGAGCGTAATCTCCAGGGAAGGGAATTCTCAGTCGTTTGCCTTACGGCAATGGAACGGATTATTGTGAACTGTTTCGTATGCTATCTGAAAGCCATGTATCAGAGAGAACCCATGAATCCGACCATTGAACTCATCAAATCCCACCGCTCCATCCGCAAGTTCAAGGACCAGAAGATCCCCCGCGACCTGCTGGAAGAGCTGGTTCGTGCCGGCCAGTGCGCCGCCACCTCCAACCACGTTCAGGCCTACTCCATCATCCACGTGGTCAATCCGGAGAACCGCCGCAAGATTTCCGAACTGGCCGGTGGCCAGGCCCATGTGGTGGAGGCTTCAGATTTCCTGGTGTTCTGCGCCGACATGAAACGCTCCACCGAAGCCGCGGAGCGAGCTGGCGCCGACGTGGTCCGGGGTATGACCGAGCAGCTGGTGGTGGCCAGTGTTGATGCCGCGCTGATGGCCCAGAACGTGGCGGTTGCCGCCGAATCCGAAGGCTTGGGGCTGTGTTACGTGGGCGGGATCCGGAATGATCCGGCCCAGGTGGCCGAGATTCTGAAACTGCCGGAGCACGTCTACCCGGTGTTCGGCATGAGCCTCGGCTACCCGGACCAGGATCCGGAAGTGAAGCCCCGGCTGTCGCTGGAGACCATTCTCAAGGAAGACTACTACGACGACAGCAAGGACGAGGAGCAGGTCGCCGCATTCGACGACACCATGCACCAGTATTACCTGGACCGCACCGGTGGCAACAAGGATTCCAACTGGTCCAAGGAGCTGAAGCCGCTGTTCACCACCAAGCTTCGGCCGCACATGAAGGAATTTCTCAACAAGCGCGGGTTCGGGGTCAAGTAACCCCGACCGCCTCAGGCGTCCTCAAGGATGAGGTGTCGCGGCATAAGCCACGATCTCGACCAACATCTCTTCTCGGGCAAATCCGGAGACGATGATTGCCGCGCGGTTCGGGTATGGTTGCGTAACGTATTCACCGTACACCTGGTTCACCACCGGCAGGTGGGCCCGATCCGTCACATAGATCAGGGCCTGCGCCAGGCTGGCCATCCCGCCCCCTGCGCACTCAAGTGTGTGTTTCAGATTCTCCATGGTTTGCCGGGCCTGCGCTTCTATTCCGCCTGCAACCACCTGGCCGCTGGCGTCGATCGGAATCTGGGCGGTGAAAAGGATGCCGTTCGCACTCACGGCCCATTCGAGGGGGGCCTTTGATTGCGGCAAGCCGGTTGCAATAGGAGTGGTCGTTATGGATTCGGTCACTGTTGCCTTCCTGTCAGTCGTTGTCATTGGTACCCGCACCCGCGCCACCCCGTGAAGCATCGGTCGCCTCGACCAACAGTTGCTCGGCCAGGGATTTGAGGCTGCGCCAGAGTTCGTCGTCCACCTCCATGCCCTCAACCAGCGCCCGATCCTTCAGCCGTTCCAGGTCTTCCTCGGTCTGCCACATCAAGTTGGTCAATGCGTAGTCCGAACGCAGACTTGGCAACAAATCAACGTGATTGGCCATGATCAGGGTGATGCCGTCGTTCCTCTCGGTGTCATCGGGCGCATCATCCAGACTGTAGAAACAGATTTCAGGCACCGGATGCCCCGCCTTGAAGCCGACCACCACTTCCGTCAGAGGGTCGTGGGCGTTGCGCCAGAACGCGGTGACGTTCATGCCGCGGCGCGCCAGCCGCGACAGATAGCCGATAATCAGAATACGGTTGTGGCAGCGACGAATCTTGGTGATCGACAATCCCCTCGACCGCGCCCGGGCATAGCCGAGTTCGACAGCCAGGCTGGCATTGCCCAGGATGCTATGGTTGTGGGCATCCAGTACGCTGAAGTCGGCGTCCTGATAGACCAGTGTTGGTGAAGTGCTCTGATCTTCGGTAACGATGTATCGCAAGCCCTTCTTCAGGGCTTCGGCACCGCCGAGGCCGTGGGCTTCAAGCCAGGCAACCATTTCCGAAGCGTCTATCGCGTCACCCTCGGCAAAGCCGATCGCGGCAAAGGCTTTTCGACCGATGCCCTGAAGTTCGTTAAATGACACTTTCATTGCGATTCCAACTCCGGTTGCACGGGAAAACTCCAGTCATCCAGCTCCGCCAGACGTGCCTTGTTGGCACCATGATCGCTGAACAGTTCACAAAACAGCGGCGCCCCCTGAAACAACGTAACCCGAACCCAGCGATCGGATTTGGGGTCAAAGCGGCTGGCACCAAAAAACGACAGTTTGGTTCGAAGCAGGTGCATAGGTTTCATGTCCCGGTGCCAGAGGTTGGCCTGAATTTCTCCATAAGGCGTAGCTGCCATGGTCTGGATGCGCCTTACCGTTTCCTTCTGCCGCGGATGGGCCATCAGGAACTCGACCACGGAACCTGCCGGACAACGGTCGAGAAACGCATCCAGCAACTGATGTGTGCGGTAAATACGCGGCCCTATGGCCAGGAGCATTTCCTTCTCGGCACCCGGTTCGGCGGCACGCACACCCAGGCGCGGTTCCTCCTTTTCGGCGGACCGGTACCAGAACCAGTAATGGTGGTCGGGATTCTTGGGATCGTAGTCGAGCGCCCACGAAAACCGGCGTTCAATCTGGCTTTTCAGGGTTGCCGCCCGCATTTCCGGCTGTAATTCGAGTATTTCCTCACAACCCAGCTCATTCTCCATAGCATCGATGATGTCCGGATATAGCTCGATCAGTAAGGTGTTGATCAGCTCCTGCGCCTCCAGTGCGCATTGCTCATCCGCCCACGCCAGCAAATCGGTCCAGAGACGGGATGTGGCCGGGGTTCTTTCCAGCCACTCCATAACCGCTTTGATAGAAGCGACGGTGGCCTCGTTGCGCAGGCTCTGCTCAGCGTCTTCCGTCACCGTTTCGGAAAAATGCTGATGTGCCCGCTTCAATAACGCCAGCAGCTCCCGACGGCCGGCGTCATCCGGCAACTGTTCGCGGGCATACGCCAGTGCCCGCTCCCTGCCATATACCCATTGCTGGATCAGCTGCGGATGATTGATCAGGAAAGGAGCCATCCCAAGACCGGTTGAGTTGCCGATACCCAGGTAACGCTGAAGTGCCGGGGCCAGGGTCACGGCACGCTCCGGCGAATGCATTTGGGCAAGATGCTCTACCTGCTGCACCGAGAAATGGCGAAGCAGGTACACGGCAAACATCTGCGCGGAGAACGGCCGGTTGAAATCCGGGTTTTTCTGGAGCCGGGCGTAGTCCGCGATCCCGAATTTGCCATTGCCGTATACGGCTGTCGTGCGGTACAGGTACCCCACCCGGGTTAACCAGGCGGGATCCGGCTGGCGCCCGGAGGCCAATGCCTCAACAAAGTGGCTGAAATTTCGGAGGCTCTTGTTGGCTCTCGATAGCACCAGCAATCTCGGATGCTGACGACCAGCCTCCTGAAGCGGTACATTGGCCGCCATCTGGTCGAGCAGGCTGGCCTCCACTTCTCCTTCTACCAGGGCAAAAGTGACGTCCCAAGCTTCGGCAATCACCCGGTCAGACCGGCGCGCCGGATCCAGGTGCTGGGAGAATACCACTCCGTGATAGGTGTGGTTGGGCGTATTCAGCCGGTAGATCACGACCCCGTGGCCGTCAGCATCCAGGTCAAAACGGTCCGTGTTGACTGTCCAGTCCTCGCGCGCCATCTGGCGAACCAGGCTGCGACAGAAGCTCAGTCGGCTGGCGTGAAGGCTTCCCAGTCGCTCCAGTTTCATCACCTGATCCGACGGGCGCAGGTGTAACTGCTCGGTAACGTGTGAGGGAGTTGCCATGCTTCAGTCTCCTGAACTCGCAGGCGAGGCGGTGGTCGCGCCAACTAGTGCCACTTCGCCCTTGGGAGCGACAATTCCCTGTTCACGGGCCATGGCGTAGGCCGATTTTGGGCCAATGTACAGCGAGGGTAAAAGAATCAGTGACACGGGTATCGCCGTTATCACAATAAACTGCTGCAGCGCACTGATCTGGCCTGCTCCCATGTACAGCAGTACAGCCGCCATGAGCGCCATGGCCACACCCCAGAAGGCCCGCACAATCGGTTCCGGCTCATCATGGCCCACACTGACCACGGCAATGGCGTAGCTCATCGAGTCGCCGGTCGTTGCCACGAAAATGGTTGTCAGCACGAGGATCGCCAGGGCCATCATTGCTCCGCCCGGCAAGGCCTGGGCAACAGTGAGCGTTGCGACATCAAACTGGAAGTTGTTGAGCGCCTCGCTCAAGTCAATCACTCCAGTGAGCTGATAAAAAATGCCGGAGCCACCCAGGAGTGTGAACCAGATGGTTGTGACAATAGGGGCCAGAACACTGACCGCGAGAATCATCTGCCGTATGGTCCGCCCCCGTGAAATACGCGCTACAAAAAGCGCCATCAACGGGCCATAGCCCAGGAACCAGGCAAAGAAGAACACCGTCCACCACTGCATCCACCAGCCCTCTGCAGTGACAGAAGTGACGGTAGCCATGGCAAAGAAGGAACTAATGTATTCACCAAACCCCTGGGTGAAGGCGTTAGTGAGAAACAGCGTCGGACCGAACAGGAAGATAACGGCAGCAACCGCCAGGGCAAGAAACACGTTGAGACGACTCAGTAACTGAATCCCTCTGTGAATGCCCGTCATTGCCGAGGTCACATATACCGCCGCCAGGACGCCAAGTATGACCAGTTGGGTACCGTACCCTCCAGAAAACCCGAACAGATCGTGCAAGCCAAAACTGACCTGGGTAGCCAGAAAACCGATAGGCCCGACCGTT
Source organism: Marinobacter pelagius (assembly GCF_003315345.1). Classification (GTDB taxonomy): domain Bacteria; phylum Pseudomonadota; class Gammaproteobacteria; order Pseudomonadales; family Oleiphilaceae; genus Marinobacter; species Marinobacter pelagius_A. The sequence goes on along the minus strand of NZ_QNRO01000005.1, from coordinate 41,897 downwards.
CCCGCGACTACCGCGATTACACAGGCTGAGTCGACACAGGCCCCAAACCATCCCTGCATTATCCGATCACCAAATACCGGGTAGAGCAGAGTCCTTGGTTTCAGCGGCTGCCCCTTCACATAATGGGCATGAGCCAGAACGATGGCGGAAAGAGTGCCAAGAATGGCCCAGGCCAGGAAGCCCCAGTGCATGAAGGACTGGGCAAGAGCCGGGGCAACCGCCTCCGCTGTGGCTGCTTCGGTATCGAACACCGGCGGCGTGACGACGAAGTGGTAGATTGGCTCACCAGCAGCAAAGAAAACCCCGCCGCCCGCCAGCAGGGTGCACATAATTACCGACAACCACTTGAAGGTACTCAACTCGGGCGCATCCAGGTTCCCGACTTTTGCGCTACCCGCCGGCGATATGGCCACGCCCATACCGATCAGAAAGGTGAGCAGTAGCAGAAGCTGGAAATAGGAGCCCAGATTAGCAGCGGTCCAGGCAAAGCCCGCACTGATCAGGCTGGCTGTCCATTCAATGTCATACAGTGACAGCCCAAGGAAGAGCAGAATAAAGCCGACGGTCAGGAACAGTACAATCGGGTCGCCGAAACGACTGGCGCCGATTTCCGGGATAGCGATGGAGCTGGCTGAGTTGGTCATGACGATTACCTGTTGTTGTTTTTGAACAGATTGGTTTTCAGAACGCGGTATCAACAGCCGGCCGCGTGCCCTCGGTTAGTTGCCGGAGCCAGTTTCGGCCCATGATCTTCTCGATTTCTTCATGGTTGAATCCCTTTCGGCGCAGGCCCTCAATGATGTTCGGGAAGTGCCGGTTATCACTGAACCAGGACAACGGTGATGGCCACCCGGCGTTCGCTTGGCTGCCTTCGCCGTAGTCCATCGCCTTGGACCAACGCCCGTTACGCATCCAGGTCAGTACCGATTCCGGCTGAGCCTGGCAAAGATCGGTACCCATCCCGATGTGATCGATGCCCATCAGCTCCGCGGTATCGGCGACCATGCCGCAGAAATCATCCAGCGTGCAGTCCGGGCCATTCTTCAGGTGAAACGGATACACCGAAAAGCCGAGAATACCACCGCTTTGTGCGATGGCACGGAGCACAGAATCAGACTTGTTGCGCTTGGCCGGATGAAAACTTGACGGGTTGGCGTGGGAGATGATCACCGGCCGCTCGGAGATTTCAATGGCCTCCAGGGTGGATCGCTCGCCGCTGTGGGACATATCAATAAGCATGCCGACCCGGTTCATTTCCCGGATTGCCTGTTTGCCAAAACGGGTAATTCCGCTGTCCTCCAATTCGTAGCAGCCACAAGCCAGTAAACTCTGGTTATTGTAGGTGAGCTGCATGATCAGAAGCCCGAGCCGGCGCATGAGGGCGACCAGGTCGATATCGTCCTCGATTGGCGAGCAGTTCTGGGCCCCGAAGAACACCCCCACCCGATGGGTTTCCCGCGCCAGCTCGATATCGTCCGGCGCGCGCACCGGCATGATCAGGTCGCTGTGCTCCTCGAAGCGACGCTCCCACTCGCCAAACCGCAGTAAAGTTTCCCGGCAATTCTCGTGATACACGAGGGTGGCATGGACAGCATCAACACCGCCCTCCCGCATTTGTTCAAAGATACCGCGGGACCAGTTGGAGTACTGGAGACCATCAATGGTTAATACAGACTTCGACATGGTGCGATTCCTCAGGCCTTCGTGTAACAGGTCTTCACCACGGTGTAGAACTCCCGCGCGTACTGTCCCTGTTCACGGGGACCGAAGCTGGAATCCTTTCGACCGCCGAAAGGCACATGGTAGTCAGTGCCGGCAGTGGCCAGGTTGACCATGACACAGCCTGTCTCGGCACGGGCCTTGAAATCGGTCGCGCGTTTCAGGGAGCCGGTGATCAGACCAGCGGTGAGCCCATAGTTGGTATCGTTCAGAGTGGCCAGCGCGGCCTCATAATCCGGCACCCGTATGACACACGCCACCGGACCGAAAACTTCGTCACGGTTGATGCTCATGTCATTAGTGGTGTCCGTGAACAGCACCGGTTGCATGTAGTAACCGTCGGTTTCGGCGTTAACGTGGTCTCCACCGAACGCCATTTTTGCGCCCTCTTCCAGGGCAACGTTTACCCAACGCTGATTGGCCTCCAGCTGGGTCTTGCTGGCAATGGGCCCGATCACCGTATTCTCTGACAGAGCCGGGCCAACCTTGGCGCTGGCCAGTCTGGCAGTCAGTTTGTCCACGAATTCGTCATGTACAGCGTCCATAACGATCAGTCGGGATGACGCTGTGCACTTCTGGCCTGAGCCCGAGTAGGCACCGGCGAAAGCCGCTTCAACTGCAAGATCGAGGTCTGCGTCCTCGAGCACGATCAGTGCATTTTTCGAGCCCATCTCGAGTTGGCATTTCACCAGATTGGCGGCTGTGGCCGATGCCACGCGACGGCCAACATCAAGCGATCCGGTGAAGGTAATCGCCTGAACCTCGGGACTGGTGATGAGGGCTTCGCCTGCTTCACGGCCGCTTCCGGTCACCAGGTTGAAGGTTCCCGCCGGCAGGTCCTGCCGACTGATAATCTCCGTCAATGCCCAGGCGCTGGCCGGCACCAGGTTCGCCGGCTTGAACACCACCGCGTTGCCGAAAGCCAAAGCCGGCGCAATCTTCCAGACGGCAGTGGCCATAGGGAAATTCCAGGGACTAATCACGCCAATCACGCCCAGGGGCTCACGGCGCGTCTCGATTTCAATCCCGGGACGCACTGACGCTACCCTGTCATCAATCTGCCGCAGCACTTCCGCCGCGTAGTAGTGGAAGAACTGGCCGGAACGGTAAACCTCTCCCTTGCCCTCGGCCAGAGGCTTGCCTTCTTCCCTCGACAACAACTCACCCAGCTCATCCTTGCGGGCAATCAGCTCATCACCAATCGCCATCAGTACGCTGTATCTCGCTTCCAGCCCGGTCTCGGCCCATACCTTCTGCCCCTCCCTGGCCGCGGTGATCGCTTGCTTTACCTGATCGGTGCTGGCCTGATCGTAGTGACCGATGATGTCGCTGAGATCTGACGGATTCTGATTCGGCAGCGCTCCGTTGGCGCCTGCGACCCACTCTCCGCCGATGTAGAGTGCGTGTGACTGTGACATAGGGTTCCTCCTCAAGATGTTTCCACAGAGTAGACCCTGAGCATTAATAAGGATAATCAAAAATTTCGTGATTTTTATAAGAAGATCTTATACTTTTGGGAAATCAAAGTTTTTGAGGGAGTTAGCGTGTCGATCGAGTTGAAAATCCAGCCGCTACGCTATGTCCTGGCTGTATGGGAAGAAGGCAGTGTTCAGGGCGCAGCCCGCAAGTTGTATCGCAGTCAACCGGCTCTCTCCATGGCGATCCGGGACCTGGAAGAACGGCTCGGCCAGCCATTTTTCGAAAAAACCCACAAAGCCCAGCTCACGCCCTTTGGCGAATACTGTTTGCCAAGATTCCGGGATCTGGTCAAACAGCACGATCGATTGGCGAGCGAATTACAGCAGGTGGCCGGCGGTCATCAGGGTCGGGTGACCCTGGCGACGGTTCCGTCTGTCGCCAGTCGGCTGATGCCGGAATTCCTGGCCGGGTTTGTCAGCCAGTATCCGGACATCAACATCAACCTTCACGACGAGAATGCAGAATTTGTCTGCCGCCTGGTGGCCAGTGGCGAGGTGGACCTGGGCATCAGCAGCGTCTGGGTGGAAGACGAACGCCTGAGTTTTGCCCCACTATTCGAGGACAAGGTGGGTGTAGTCATGCGACGGGATCACCCGCTGGCGAACCGTAAAAGTCTGAAATGGACAGAACTGGCCCGGGAGCGATTCATTGCCAACGGTACCTCCCGGCTTCTGGAAAATACGGCGGCGGCCAGCCTGGTCGAAAATAACGACTTCTTCATTTCCAACATGATTTCACTGCTTGCCATGCTCGAGGCGGGAAGTGGGATTACAACACTGCCGCGACTAGCCTTCCCCGTAGATAGTGACAAGCTCTGTTTTATACCCCTGAGTGAACCCAGGCTGGTACGGCAGATCGGCATTATCAAGCCGGCCCATCGTTCTCTGTCGCCGCCGGCCCAGGCCCTGGAAGAACGGATACTGACAAGCCTGGCTGGCCTGGATATGTCATGAGAACAGTGAGGCAGCTACGCCCGTACCACCTCAGGCATCCTCAAGTATGAGGACCACCAGCTCCTTCGGCCCATGGGCACCATAGGCCAGGACCTGCTCGATATCCGCGGTCTTGGACGGGCCGGACACCAGCAACAGGTTGGTGGGCAAGCCCGCCGACCAGTTCTGGCGCTGCATCATGGCGTACAGGTTATCCTCGATCTCGCTGGCCCTGAGCAGGGCGATGTGCAACGGCGGCAGCAGGCTCATCAGCCTCGGCTCGTGCCGGTCCGGCCAGAGCACCAGCGAGCCGGTGGCAGCAATGGCACCAACGGTGCCGGTAATGCTCGCGTCCACTTCCCAGAACAGTTCCTCTTTCCATTCCTCCACCGGTCGGTCGTACGCCAGCAGTTGCACGGACGAGTCTGACTGCTGCAAGTATTCCGCGAGTTGCTGGCCATGGTCGGTTGCCGGGGCATGGAGCAGATTGCCGAGGTCCCGCTTGGCCAGGATCGCGGCCACTTTTTCCGGCCAGTTGTCGCTGCTGACCTGATGGATCTCGGTATGCACCGCCTCCATCAGATTGCGCAGCCGCATGATCCGGTCCTCCGGCGCGTACTGCCAGGGTTCGGTTACCAGGCGCTCGTCGAAGTCGTCCGGGCGCGGAATGGAGCCGGCCAGACCGGAGCGAAGCTTGTTCAGGATATTACTGCGGGCGCTCATCTCATTGCCCTCCGTTACGGGCCAGGTGCTCCCTGGCCAGATCGTGCAGGGAACGTTTCGCCGGGACCGGCGCGGTGTGGTTTTCGGTCCAGGGACCGACATTTTTCGGTGTCAGTTTGCGGAACCGGGTGGCCCCCCAGAGGAACAGGCGGTAGAGCACCGGGCTGCTATTGAGGGTCCGCCAGAACCGCCAGACCAGACGTTCCTTCCGGGAATACTTGGCGCCCCCATCTTTCACCTTCGCCCCTTCCGCCGGACTTTTCACATTCTCCTGGCGCAGGCGCTGAAGCAGTTCCGGGATCGGGATCTTCACCGGGCACACGTCACCACAGGCCCCACAAAGGGAGGAGGCGCTGGGATGGTCTGGCACCTGGTGCAGGCCGACCATATGCGGCGTCACAATCTTGCCGATCGGCCCCGGGTAGACCTCGCCGTAGGTGTGGCCACCCACCCGGGTGTACACCGGGCAGTGATTCATACAGGCGCCGCAGCGGATGCAGTTGAGGGTCTGGCGCATCTGGGCATCGGCAAAAGCACCGCTGCGGCCGTTGTCCAGCAGCACCAGGTGCACCTCCTCCGGGCCGTCCAACTCGTCGGCTTTGCGCGGGCCGGAGATCATATTCACATAGGTGGTGATCGGTTGCCCCAGGGCCGAGCGGGTCAGCAGGGAGAGCAGCGGCACCACGTCCCGCAGGTTTTCCACCACCTTCTCGAGACCAGTTACAGCAATGTGCACCGGTGGCGCGGTGGTACTCATCCGACCGTTGCCCTCGTTCTCCACCAGCAGCAGGGTGCCGGTCTCAGCAATGGCGAAGTTCACACCGGAAACCCCGACATCCGCCTCCATGAACTTGCGGCGAAGGGTGCGACGGCCGATCTGGATCAGCTCGTTGACGTCGTCGGTCTCCTCAACCCCCAGCTTGTCGTGGAACAGCTTCGACACCTGGCGACGGTTCTTGTGGATCGCCGGCATGATGATGTGGGAGGGTTTCTCACCGTCGAGCTGGACGATGTACTCACCCATATCCGACTCCAGGCACTCTACCCCGCGCTCGGCGAGGTAGTCGTTCATCTCCATTTCCTCGCTGACCATGGACTTGCCCTTGACCACCCGGGAACCCTGGCGAGCCCGGATGATGCCATGGACGATCTCGTTGGCCTGTTCGGTGGTTTCGGCCCAGTGCACCTTCACGCCGTTGTCGGTCAGCTTTGCTTCCAGCTGCTCGAGCAGGTCCGGCAGTCGGGACAGGGCCCGGGCCTTGGTCCGGTTGCCCAGCTCCCGCAGGCCTTCGCGCTCCTCCTCATCGGGGAAGGCGTCGGCCCGCTTTTTCATCAGCGAGTCCATGGCGGTGCGGAAGTTGGTCCGAAGCTGACCGTCCGCCAGCGCAATTTCCGCCCGGTCCCGGAAACCGCCGGTCAGTTCGGTAACAGGAATTCGCTGGCTCATACCTTGCCCTCCCCGCTCACGCGCTCCCAAAGGAAACTGGCCAGGTGCCGGCCCCGGAAAGTCTGCTGCTGTTTGTCGAGGGAACCGTTGATGTTCATCAGGCAGCCGCCGTCGGCGGTAACCATTTCGTCGGCTCCGCAAGCCATCAGGGATTGCGTCTTGTCCATTACCATGGCGCCGGAGACTTCCGGCATCCTTACCGAAAAGGTTCCGCCAAAGCCACAGCATTCGCTCTCGTGGTCATGGTCCACCCGCTCCACATTGGATAGCTTGCCCAGCAGTTCCCGGGCATGGAGGTGGGTGTTCATCTCACGGCGGGCGGAACAGGAGGTGTGCAGGGCAATCCGGGTGGGTTCACCCAGATCCTGCCACTCAACCTGGCAGACGTTGAGCAGGAACTCGGTCAGCTCGAAGGTACGCTCGGCCAGCGACTCAACCCGTTTCAGGGTGTCCGGCTCATCGGCGAACAGTTCCCGGTAATGCTGGCGGAACATGCCGGCGCAGGAGCCCGAGGGCACCACCACCGGCATGTCGGCATCGAGAATGGCCAGCTGCGCACGGGCCACTTCCCTCGCCTCGGCCGCATAGCCGGAGGTCCACGCCGGCTGGCCGCAACAGCTCTGCCCTTCCGGGAAATGTACCCGGACGCCCTCGCGTTCCAACAGGCGGATGGCATCCAGGCCTGCTTCCGGAAAGAACAGATCCACCACACAGGTCCCGAACAGGATCACTTCCCGGGGTTTGGCCGGATAGTGTCGCGGACCGGGTCGCTCCGGAGCCACCCGGGTGGCATTGGGGGCGGCGTCGTAAAACAGTTCGCTCATGATTGGCTCCTTCACGGAAACAGCGCTCGCGCGCTTACAGTCAGACCAACGGATCCACGATGCCCAGCCCGTAGGCGGCGATCAGGGCAATCAGGCCGGTCATTAACAGGTAATACAGGGTTGGCCAGACGGTCTTGCGCAGGGTCTGGCCCTCGCGGCCAAGCAGACCGACCGTGGCAGACGCGGCCACCACGTTGTGGATCGCCACCATGTTGCCAGCAGCAGCGCCCACCGCCTGCACCGCCACGATCAATGCGGTGGACAGACCAAGACTCTCGGCGACACCAAACTGGAACTGGCTGAACATCATGTTGGAGACGGTGTTGGAGCCAGCCAGGAACGCACCCATGGCACCAACGGCAGGCGCCAGCAGCGGATAGATACCGCCGACGGTATCGGCCACCCAGGTTGCCATGGCAATGGGCATGCTCGGCAGGTCAGACAGGTTGACCCCGGAGTTGATCAGGATCCGCACCATTGGCACGGTAAACAGCAGCACAAAACCGGCGCTCAGCAGCACACTGCCGGATTCTTTGACCGCAGCGGTCAGCTCCCGCACCTGCATCCGGTGAATAAAGAAGGTGGCGATCACCACCATCACCAGAATACCGCCGGGCAGGTACAACGGCTGAACACCGGCGTTGATGCCCGCCTCGCCCAGGATGTTAGAAAAGCCCACGCCGACAGCGGTGAAGGCCGCCTTGACCTCTGGGATCACCCGGCTGATCACCAGCACCACGCCCACCAGCACATAGGGCAGCCAGGCGCGGAAACCGCTCATGGGCTTGGCGGCCAGATCTTCCAGTTTCATTTCAATCAGGCCGAACCACTCGGACGGCCACTGGTCTCGGGGCGCAAAATCCCAGGTGGTTTTCGGCAGAAGGAAGCCCTTGCGAGCGGCGGTGGTGACAATAGCCAAGCCGATCAGTCCACCCAGCAGCGAAGGGAACTCGGGCCCGAGGATCACGCCGGTCAGGGCATAAGGCACCACAAAGGCAATACCGGCAAACAGAGCAAACGGCAGCACCTCAAGGCCTTCGCGCCAGCTTTTGTTCCTGCCGAAGAAGCGGGTCATCATCATGACCATGAACAGCGGCATGAGCACACCGACGATGGCATGGATAATGGCCACCTCGGAGGTGATCAGCTGCAGGTACTGGTCCCAGTTTGAACCCAGCTGTTCCATGCGCTCGCCAATACTGTTGCGATCGAGACCCGTGGTCACACCCACGATGATCGGAGTGCCGACCGCCCCGAACGATACCGGCGTGCTCTGTACCATCATGCCCAGCATGACCGCCGCCATGGCCGGGAAGCCGACCGCCACCAGCAGGGGTGCGGCAATGGCCGCCGGGGTACCAAAGCCCGAGGCTCCTTCGATGAACGAGCCAAACAGCCAGACGATGATGATCGCCTGCACCCGACGGTCCGGGCTGATGTTGGTGAAGCCGGCGCGGATGGCAGTAATGGCCCCGGAATGTTTCAGGGTGTTGAGCAGCAGGATGGCGCCGAAGATGATCCACAGCAGACCGAGGGTGATCACCAGCCCTTGCAGCGAGGATGCGAGAATACGGTTGAAGCTCATGTCCCAGCCGGTATAGGCGATCAGGGCCGTGACCAGGAACACCAGCGGCATGGCACGGCGGGCCGGCCAACGCAGGCCGAGTAGCAGAATCCCGGCCAGGAGGATGGGGGTAAACGCCAAGAGGGCAAGCAATCCGGACGACATACAACTCTCCAAATCTTGTTTTTGGAATCTTTAGTGGATAATTGGTATTACCAATTTACAAGAGGTAGGCGCTTACGTTAGGGGAAGGGGCCGACCGCTGTCAAAACGACCACCCTCGACATTGGTCCAATTGCGTTTGGTGATTGCTGTCAAATCAACCGGTAATCGGGGTATGCTGTTTTGGTAAGACCAATCTGAAATCCACCGAAATCCTCAGGTAGTGCATTTAATGGCCATCGGACATATTGCCCCCCGGCGCCTGGCCGACACCATCGTCGAGCAGCTGGAAACCATGATTCTGGAAGGAACCCTGCAGCCGGGCGAGCGGCTGCCGCCGGAACGGGTGCTGGCCGAGCAGTTCGGGGTATCACGCCCTTCGCTTCGGGAGGCTGTGCAGAAACTCGCCGCCAAGGGGCTGCTCACCAGCCGTCAGGGGGGCGGCAACTTTGTCACCGAAAACCTGGGCTCCAGCTTCAGTGACCCGTTGATCTCGCTACTGGAAGACCGGCCTGAGGCCCAGCGGGATCTGCTGGAGTTCCGCCGCACCCTGGAGGCGGATTGCGCCTATTACGCCGCCCAGCGAGCGACAGAGGTGGATCGTGAGCATCTGCAGGCGGCCTACAAGGAACTCCAGGCCTGCTACGAGAAAACGTCCGAGCGGGATGTGGAAGCCGAGGGCGCGGCGGATGCCCGCTTTCACCTGGCCATCGCGGAGGCGAGCCATAACGTCATTCTTCTGCACACCATCCGCACCCTGTTCAACATGCTCAAGAGCAGCGTGGTGACCAACATCGGCGGCATGTACGCGAGAGAAGCAGAAACCCGGGAAGGGCTCAAGCAGCAGCATCAACTGCTGTTCAACGCCATCATGGAAGGGCGCGCGGATGACGCCCGGGAGATCGCAGGCACCCACATACAATACGTGCAGCAGGTGCTGTCCGAGCGCAGCGAAAGCCACCGTCGTCTGGAGCGGGCCATCCGCCGGGACAGCCTGACCCGAAGCTGACGTTCAGAGTTTCTCCCAGACCGTCACTTCAGAGAAACTGTGCTGGAACTTGTTCCGGGTCTCGCGGATCACGAAGGGCACGCTGTGGGGGTCCACCAGCAGCCGGAAATGCGGAGACAGCATATCCCGCAGGCCATCAAAGGTGGTGTAGTCCTCCCCGTCCTTCCGGAAACCACCGACCCAGGCTTCGCGGGGCGTGTACTCCTCCAGCCAGGTATACGGGGAGGCGATGACCAGCAGGCCGTTTTCGGTAATACGCTCGTGAATCGTGGTGAGAAACTTTGACGGCTGATACAGACGATCGATCAGGTTGGCCGCCAGTACCAGATCGTATCCGGTGAACCGGGAACTGAGATCACAGGCATCGCCCTGATGGAAACTCACCTTGCCGGCGGCATCTTCCAACCCGAGGGACGCGAGGCTCCGCTCCTGGTAACTCACCAGTTCACCCTCTTCCGGGCGGGCATAGCGTACCTGCCTCTGCTTCGCCATGTCTGCTGCTGCACTGACAAAGCTTTCGGAATAGTCGACACCGTCGACGTGGTCAAAGCGGGTAGCCAACTCGAAGGTGGCCCGGCCGCAGGCGCAGCCCAGATCCAGGGCCTTGCCGTGATCCCGACCGTTCATCGCATCGAAACACAGCCGCGCCAGTTCCTGGGGGAAGTTCGGCTCGCCGTGCCAGGATTCACCAAAGTGGAATTCCAGGTACTGCGCCAGTGTGGTGTCACTCTCGTAATAGCCGCTGGGCTCGTTCACATGCATATCCTCGTTGCTGGGCCGATCCTGCCATGAGAGCAGCGAATCAGTCGCCCGCCGGTTTCGGGTACAGGGGCTCCACCACCGGTTTCAGCCCCTTGGCGTCATCGATAAACAATTGCAGATGCGGGAAAGGTATCTCGATACCGGCGGCATCCAGCGCCTCTTTGATCTGCTCGAGTATCTCGGCCATGATTCTGGGCTGCACATCCAGATTGTCCGGCGTGATCCACACCTGCGCTTTCAGATTGACCGAGGAATCCCCCAGGCTCTCCATCAGTACCCTGGGCTCCATGCCTTTCGACTGCAGTGCCTCCGGGTGCGCGTGCAATACCGGCATGATGACCTCCCGGGCCGCCTGTGCCGATTCCTTGTAGGCGATGCCCACCGGAATATTCAGTCGTGTCGCGCCCTCCGCGCTGTAATTGACAATATCAGAGGACGCCACGCTGTCGTTGGGAATCATTGTGAAGATGTTATCCCGGGTCCGCAGCCAGGTGGTCCGAAGAGCAATTTTCACCACCTTGCCATCCTGGCCGTTGATCGTCACCCAGTCCCCGATGCGAAAAGGCCGTTCGATAAGCAGGGTTATACCGGCGATGAAGTTGGAAAGGGTGGACTGGGCGGCGAAACCCACCGCGATACCAACGATACCCAGCCCGGCCACGATGGAGACCACGTCAAAGCCGAATTGGGCAACGACCGTGACAACCGCGAAGGTGACCGCCAGTACCGAGAACAGATTTTCCACCAGCTGCCGGATTGAAGGATCCATCCGGTAGCGGGTCATCGTCTCCCGAATCAGCCGGCCCAGGACCAGCCAGGCGACAAAGAAACCGAGCGCCATCAATCCGGCCTTTGCCATCGCTGCCAGAAACACCGCACCCGCCCCGAACTGGGCCAGAATCACCAGTAACGCGCCGAGGCCCATGAGGTAACGCACTCCGGTACGCAGATGACCGAACAGCGGGTGGGCAGCCCGGCGCTTGCCAACGACGAGTCGAGTCAGACCGATCACAATCACGTAGGCGCCAACAAACAGAGCGACATAGAACACCGATATCACCAACTGGCTCAAGGCGTGGATCGCAAGCGCCCCCCAGTCCAGCTCTCCGCCGCCAAGCGCCTCGACGGTGTCCCCGAGGTTTTTCTTCAGCTGTTCGATTACAGCCGTAATAAAGGTCTCAGCCATTCGCCGGTTCCTTGTTCTTGATTTCGGCGTTACCCGTCCCTATCAACTCTGCCAGCCAGGGCAGCAGGTCGGGATAGGCATCCAGATCCAGCACAAACTCCTGGCCCCGTGCGGCACTGGCCAGATAACACCAGGGCAGGTCCAGTCGCCAACGGTCAGGCTTCTGATGATAGCTTAGCGCCGGTTTGCCCCCGGCGGGGAAAAATCCGGCCGGCAGCCGCCAACGGGTGGGGAGTCGGCCTTCAGGATCAGTCAGCCTCAGGCGATCTTGCAGTTGCGGGAACACGCCACTACCCGGCAAAGCGCGTCGATGCCCGGGTAACCGCCAGGAATCCGATGACACATACAGGGTATTGCCCGGATCCGGTCCCCGGCAAAAATGCGGATGGTAGCGCGCCCAGGGCAGTGCCTTCGACGGCAGATCATCTACAGCATGCACCTGACCGACGTGCAACCAGCCCCAGATGGCATGAAATGGCCGGGTACCCGGCACAAACCGCCATCGACGACGCACCATCTCAGCCTTTCGGAATACGCCAAAGAACAGAAACAGATCGCCCACACCCACACCCTGATTATTCAGATGCCCCTGGGCTGAACCGGTCTGGCCCAGCAAAGGCCGCCAGCCGGGTTGGCGCGGCAGGGCATCGGCCACCAGATCCGGATCCAGATGTGCACCGGAACCGCCCCGCACCCGGCCACCGGAAAGGTCCCGGGCAATCTTGCCGAGACGGCGCGCCCCGAATGACACATCGTCATAGCGGATCTGTGACAGCCGGTCGGGAATTGGCAGGACACACAGGGAACCATCGGGCAGAACCGGGCTGGGACAGCCTCCGGCAGAGGAATCGAAGCCTTTCCGGCTCAGAATCAGTCGCACACGCACTCCTGGATCAATGGGGATTCGGCAGGGGAAAATGCTATCGTAGATTGTTGTCCAATGCGCCCCGACAGGCCGCCAATCGGAGACCACCATGAAAATTGTCTGTATTTCCGACACCCACGGCATGCATCGCCAGGTAAAAGTGCCTGATGGCGACCTGTTGATCCACGCCGGCGACTGCCTGGGCCAGGGCACCCTGGATGATCTGGAGGATCTGAATGACTGGTTCGGCAGCCTGCCCCACCGGCACAAGATTCTGATCGCGGGCAATCATGACTGGTGTTTCCAGGACGAACCGGAGGAATCCCGTGTTCTGCTGACCCACGCCCATTATCTTCAGGACAGTGGCCTGGAGCTGGAAGGGCTGAGGTTCTGGGGCAGCCCCTGGACCCCGGTTTTCTTCAACTGGGCATTCAACCTGGAGCGGGGGCCCGAGCTGGCCGAGCGCTGGGAACGCATTCCCGAGAAGCTGGATGTACTGATCACCCATGGTCCGGCCGCCGGCATCCTGGACACGGTGCCCAGCGGCCTGGGAGATCAGTCCGTGGGCTGCGAGGAATTGGCCCGGGTGCTTGAATCCCGGTCGCCCCGGTTCCACATTTTCGGGCACATCCATGAAAGCTATGGCCAGAAACAGGTAGGCAATTGCCTGCACGTCAACGCCAGCACCTGTACAGGCAGTTACAAGCCACTGAACCTGCCTGTCGTTCTGGACCTTTGAGGAGCACCATGTCCAAACACCCTGACTATTCCCTGCTGGAACTCGCCTCGGTCCGCGAGGGCGACTCCGTCGGCACTACCCTGGCGAACAGTGTTGCCTATGCCCAACACGCGGAAAAGCTCGGGTTCAGGCGGTTCTGGCTGGCCGAGCACCACAACATGGAAGGCATCTCCAGCTCGGCAACCTCGGTACTGATCGGCCATATTGCGGGCAAGACTTCCACCATTCGAGTGGGCTCCGGCGGTGTGATGCTGCCCAACCATCCGCCGCTGGTGATTGCCGAACAGTTCGGGACCCTGGAATCACTCTATCCCGGCAGGATCGATCTGGGCCTGGGCCGGGCTCCCGGCACCGATCCGGTAACAGCCCGGGCTCTGCGCCGGGATGGGCTGGGCGCCGAGCAATTCCCGGAAGACGTCGCCCGGCTGCAAACCCTTCTGGGGCCGTTACAGCCCGGCCAACCGGTCAAGGCCATTCCCGGCGCCGGCACCAATGTACCCATCTGGCTGCTGGGATCCAGCCTTTACAGCGCCCAACTGGCGGCCATGCGGGGGCTGCCTTATGCCTTTGCCGGCCATTTCGCGCCACGCCTCTACCGGGAGGCCCTGAGAGTCTATCGGGACAACTTCCAGCCTTCCGACCAGCTTGTCGAGCCCTATGCCATGCTGGCAGTGCCGGCCATACCCGCGGATTCCGTTGAGGAAGCCCGCTACCTGGCCACCACCAGCTACCAGCGTATCCTGTCGCTGTTCCGGGGCCAGCCGCTGTGGATGAAGCCACCGGTGGAAACCATGGAGGGCCTGTGGAATGCCGGTGAGGAGGCCAGTGTCCGGGATTTCCTGGGGCTACAGCTGCTGGGAGATGCTGCCACCATTCGCCAGCAACTAAACGACCTGCTGGTGACGGTGGAGGTGGACGAGCTCATGTTCACGGTGGACATCTACGACCCGGAAAAGCGCCGCCATGCCCTCGACATACTGGCCGCTACCCGGAATCAGAGCACCGACTCGACCGCCTCGATCAACTGAGGATCCTCCGGCCGGACCTGGCTCGGGAACCGCTGCACCACTTCGCCATCCCGGTTCACCACGTATTTGGTGAAATTCCACCGGGGTGGTTGGCTCTGCCGATTGAGCTCGCGGAACACCGGATTGGCGTCGGTGCCGGTCACCGGACCCGGTGCGATCATGGTGAAGGTGACACCGAAATTCACGAAGCACACATTGGCGGCCTCTTCCTCGCTGTCCGCTTCCTGCCGGAAGTCGTCGCTGGCAAACCCCACAACCACCAGACCCTTGTCTGCATATCGTTGATGCAGTGCCTCCAGCCCCTCGAACTGACCGGTGTACCCACAGCGGCTGGCAGTGTTGACCACCAGCATGGGTTTGCCGCCCGCAAGCTCGCACAGGTTGACGGAATCCCGGGAATGCAGCTTCCGCTGCTCGTGGTCGAGAAACGCCGGGCAGCCCTCTGTTTCCTGGGCTTGCGCGGTGCTGGTGAGAGCCGCGAGCACCAGGATCATTAGCAATCTGGACATAAAGAGCCTCCTTGATATCAACCCTTCATACGTTCCGGACACCAATACGGCTCTGATCACTGGACACCGGCGCCATCAATCGCAATCATCCCTGTAAATACACGTTTCAGGAAGACCGATATGCCCCGAGAGATCATTCACCTGTTCCTTTCCCACGGACTGGAAAGCGGGCCCGGCAGCACCAAGATCCAGGCCATGAAACAGGCAGCAGAAGCTTTCCCCGGCATTTGCGCCGAGGCCATCGACCACCGCAGCAGCAAGGATCCGGATGTCCGCCTGCAGCAGATGCGGGCGGCCATGGATGAGGCCAGCGCGGATCCGGCGCGAACGATCCTGGCCGGATCCAGCATGGGTGGCTGGGTCTGCGCCCAGACCAGCGCCCTCACCCCGGTGCTGGGCTGTTTCCTGCTGGCACCGGCATTGGCACTGCCGCGTTATCCCCAGTCCAGCCCCGTCATTCAGGCGAAACACACCCGGATCATCCACGGCTGGGATGACGATGTGGTACCGGCAATGCCGGTTCTGGAACTGGCCCGGGAGCAACGCATCACCACCCTGGTTCTGCCCGACGGGCACCGCCTCCAGAACAGTGTCGATACCGTGGTACGGGAATTCACCCTGTTCGTGAAAAACTGCCTGTCAGAACTGAATCCATCCTGAATTCATGCACTTGCGATCCGGCTAAAACCTGTATCCGGTATTGGCTTATTTCCGCCATTTTCTTGCGAAAACGACTTTGTTTTGCCAGTCTTTATAAACGTAACAATGGATTAACGTAAAATAACGAGCGGAGACAACCCGATGAGCAGCAAGAGTAAATTCAGGAAACTGGCTGGTATTTCAGCGCTGGCATTCGCCGGCCTGACCGCGGCAAACGCCGTAAACGCGGCCAACTGGCGCTATGCCCATGAAGAATACGAAGGCGATGTTCAGGACGTTTACGCCTACAAGTTCAAGGAATATATCGAGGAAAACTCGGACCACACCCTGCAGGTTTATCGCTTCGGTGAGCTGGGTGAGTCCAGTGATATCATGGAGCAGACCCAGGCGGGCATTCTGAATTTCGTAAACCAGTCTCCCGGTTTCACTGGCGCACTGATTCCCGAGGCACAGATTTTCTTCATTCCATACCTGATGCCTACCGATATGGAGACAGTGGTAGAGTTCTTCCGGGAAAGTGAAGCAATCAACGAGATGTTCCCGAAGCTGTATGCCCAACACGGCCTCGAGCTTCTGCAGATGTATCCTGAAGGTGAAATGGTTGTAACGGCTGATGAGCCGATCACCAAGCCCGCAGACTTCAACAACAAGAAGATCCGGGTCATGACCAACCCGCTTCTGTCCGAGACATACGACGCATTCGGCGCAACTCCTACGCCGCTGCCCTGGGGTGAGGTCTACGGTGCCCTGCAGACCAACATGATTCAGGGTCAGGAAAACCCGATCTTCTGGATCGAATCCGGCGGTCTTTATGAAGTTTCTCCGAACCTGATCTTTACCGGTCACGGATGGTTTACTACGGCCATGATGGCGAACCAGGACTTCTATAACGGCCTGTCCGAGGAAGACAAGAAGCTGGTCCAGGATGCTGCCGACTATGCATTTGAAAAGATCCTTGTGCATATCGACGGTCTGGCAGAGGAGTCACTCGAGAAGATCAAGAAAGCCAGCGATGAGGTCACGGTTACCCGACTGAACGACGAACAGATCGAAGCCTTCAAGGCGCGCGCGCCTCAGGTTGAAGAGAAGTTCATCGAGATGACTGGCGAAAGCGGTAAAGAGCTGCTGAACCAGTTCAAGGAAGACCTGAAAGAAGTTCAGTCCGACTGAACCCACTGAAGGCGGCTCCCTCGGAAGAGGGAGCCCTTTCTCAGTTAACCCCCGGCTATCAGCCATTCATTCATCATCCCCCGGCTGAAAGCCTTTTTTCGGAGCGCTAACCCTATGTCCGAAAAGTCTCCGGAGATCGAAGACGACACCGGATCTTATGAATCCGGCTTACCCGGCTTCCTGGGTACCATTGACGTTTTCATCAGCAAAGTCGAAGCGGTCATGCTCGCCATGGGCGTGATCCTTATGGCCGTCAACACCTGCGTGAATGTAATTGCCCGGTTCGTTTTCCAGGAGGGTTTGTTCTTCTCCGGAGAAATCAACCGAATTCTGATCATTCTTATCACCTTCGCTGGTATCGGCTACGCAGCCCGCCACGGACGCCACATTCGTATGTCGGCTGTCTACGACGCGATTCCCACCAAGGGACGCAAGTTGCTGATGATCATCATTGCCCTGTTCACCTCGGTGGTGATGTTTTTCCTCTGCTACCATTCCTACGGCTATATCGAGACTCTCTATGAGCGGGGCCGGATTCTGCCGGCACTGGGCTTTGAGATCTGGTGGATCTATATTTGGGCCCCGGTAGGTTTTGCGATTACCGGCATCCAGTATTTCCTCACCGCCATCAAGAACTTCACCAGCAAGGATGTCTACCTCTCCACTGGCGTTGTTGATGGTTACGCCGACACCGAATCGGAAGTATGACCCCTGCAGCTGAACTCAGGTAAGGATAAGAAATCATGGCAACTATAATGATGGTGATCATGATCGGGTTATTGCTGCTGGGCTTCCCGATGATGGTTCCGCTGATTACCGGTGCGGTGGTCGGCTTTGTAATGATGTTCGACGGCTTCGGCCAGATGGGTACCTTCATCCAGCAGATGATGGGGGGCATCCGGCCGGCGTCGTTGATTGCAGTACCGATGTTCATTCTGGCTGCAGATATCATGACCCGCGGCCAGTCCGCGGATCGACTGATCAACATGGTCATGGCCTTTATCGGCCATGTGAAGGGCGGCCTTGCGATCAGTACTGCCACCTCCTGCACACTGTTCGGCGCGGTCTCCGGCTCAACCCAGGCGACTGTGGTGGCCGTGGGCTCCCCGCTGCGACCGAAGATGCTGAAGGCAGGCTACTCGGATCCATTCACTCTGGCACTGATCATCAACTCCAGTGACATAGCCTTCCTGATCCCGCCCAGCATTGGCATGATTATCTACGGGGTCATCTCTGAGACCTCCATTGCCGAGCTGTTCATTGCCGGTATCGGCCCTGGGTTTCTGATACTGTTCATGTTCTCGATCTACTGCCTGATCTATGCCTACAGGAACAATGTTCCCACCGAAGAGAAGGCCACCTGGAAACAGCGAGCGGTATCGGTTCGAGAGGCACTATGGCCACTGTTCTTCCCGGTCATTATTGTCGGCGGCATCTACGGCGGCATCTTCAGTCCGACCGAGGCAGCGGCAGTCTGTGTGCTCTATGCATTCCTGCTCGAGTTTGTCGTATTCCGCTCGCTCAAGCTGGCAGATATCTACAGGATTGCCAAATCAACCGGTCTGATAACGGCAGTCGTCTTCATCCTGGTGGCTGTGGGCAACGGCTTCTCCTGGATCATTTCCTTTGCCCAGATTCCGCAGTCCATCCTGGAAGCGGTTGGCGTCAATGAAGCCGGCCCGGTGGGCGTGTTGATCGCCATCTGTGTCGCGTTCTTCATTGCCTGTATGTTCGTGGACCCGATTGTGGTGATCCTGGTATTGACCCCCATCTTCGCACCGGCTATCGAGGCGACCGGCCTGGACCCGGTTCTGGTGGGTGTACTGATTACACTCCAGGTGGCCATCGGCTCAGCCACACCACCCTTTGGCTGCGATATCTTCACGGCCATCGCGATCTTCAAACGGCCCTACCTTGAGGTGATTCGGGGAACTCCGCCGTTCATCTTCATGCTGGTGGCGGCCGCAGGCCTGATTATCGCCTTCCCGGACATTGCCCTGTTCCTGCGGGACGTGGCGTTCAGGGATTAATGGAGAGACTCAAGGGTCCTTAAGGAGAAACCCATGTTCAAAAGAATCCTGGTCGCGGTGGACGGGTCCAAGACCTCGCTCAAGGCGCTGGACAAGGCCATCGATCTCCAGAAACTGATCCCCGAGGCGGAGATCTACATCCTCTGCGTGTACAAACACCACAGCCTGTTCGAGGCTTCACTGTCGATCGGTCGCCCGGCCGACATGGACATTCCGGACAAGGTGCTCTCGGAGTATGCGAAGGAAGTGGTAAACCATGCCAAAGACCTGGCCAAGGAACATGGCGCCACCAAGGTGCGCGGCTTTGTGAAAGCCGGACGGCCATCACGGGTGATCATCAAGTTCGCCCAGGACAAGGAAGCGGACCTGATTGTGGTCGGTACCAAGGGTACCAACAGCGACAAGGACGGCATGTTCCTGGGCAGTGTCTCCCACCGGGTGGCGTCCCACGCCAAGTGCCCGGTACTGGTGGTCTGACACTCCATCCCGGCCGGGATAGCGCCATCAGGCGCTATCCCGGGACCTTCCCAGCGCCATCACTGCCAACAACGCAGAGCCCACCATCAGCAACAGCGCCACCGCATTCAGTACTGGTGTCGATCCTTCCCGCAACCGATTGAACAGCGCAACGGTCAGCGGTGTATCACTGCCGGTGAGCATTACCGTGGTGTTGAAGTTCTCAAAGGACATCAGGAACGCCATCGCCGCTGCCCCGAAAATCGACGGCATCAGCCAGGGCAGCGTCACCGTGAACCAGGCCACCACGGGTGTGGCGCCCAGGTTCAGCGCCGCTTCTTCCAGCTGCCGGTCAAACTTGCGCAGGCGGGCAGCGATCACCAGGGTGGCGAGCGTGGCAATGAAAGTCACCTGCCCCATCACCACCAGAGTCATCCCCGGCCGGAACACATCCAGCTCGACACCCCACAGCCGGGAGGCATCATTGGCCATACCACTGTAGAACACCAGGATCGACACCCCCAGAATTACTCCCGGAATCACCAGCGGCAGCAACATCAGCAGGTACAGGAACTCCTTGCCGCGAAACTCCAGGCGCTCGAACAGCACCGCGTTGGCGCACCCCAGGGTAACGCTGACTACCGTCACCCAGAAGGCGATCTTGGTACTCACCCAGAGCGCGGACAACAGCGTGTCATCGTGGAACAGGCCGGTGCGACCACCAGAACCGTCCGCCAGGTACCAGTCCAGGGTAAAGCCCTTCCAGGGCAGCGACGGGAACGGGGCATCATTGAACGCAAATACCGCCGTCACGGTCAGGGGCAGTGCCAGGTAGACAAAAAACGCCGCCAGGTAGGCCAGGTACAGGCCATCGAACCAACGGGAGCGGGGAACCGACCGTATCATGCCCTCACCCCATGACCTTGCGCAGGGACTGGCCAGAGAGTTTCAGTCCCAGCCAGACGATCAGCGACGACAGTACCAGCAGCAAAACGCCGAGGGCGGCGCCCTGTTCCCAGTTAAAGCGGGTAATGAACTGGGTAAAAATCTGCCCGGTGAACCAGGCACTGTCCTTGCCGCCCATGAGGATGGGGGTCAGGTAACTGCCGAGGGTCAGCATGAACACCACGATGCAACCGGATACGATGCCAGGCATGGCCCAGGGCACCACCACCTCTCGCAGCACGGTGAGGTGGCTACCCCCGAGATCATAGCCGGCCTCCACCAGGTTCTCGTCCATGCCGTCCAGGGTGGTGACCAGCGGCACCACCATGAACAGCAGGCCGTTGTAGACCAGGCCGATGATCACCGCCACGTCGTTGTAGAGCATTTCCACCGGGCCATCCGCCCAGCCCAGAGCTTGCAGCCAGGAACTGAACAGTCCGCTTTCCCGTAAGAGGATCATCCAGCCGTAGGTACGCACCAGTTCACTGGCCCAGAACGGCACCAGGCACGCCAGAAACAGCAGTCCCTTGGCACGGCCCCGTGCCAGCCTCGCGATGTACCAGGCAATGGGAAAGGCAATCAGCAGGGTGAGAAACGTGGTGAACAGCGACATCACCCCCGTTCGGACAAAGGTGCGCCAGTAATAGGATTCGGTAAAGAAGTTCTGGTACTGCTCAAGCCCCCATGCCAGCGTATCCCAGCTCTCCCGGACCTGGAAGGATACCCGCAGCATCTGCAGGTGGGGTACCAGCACCAGCAGCACAATCCACAGCAGGAAGGGTGTGAGCAGCAACCACAGGGACAGGCGACCGGCACTGGCGTTCATGCGGCCCCCGGGGCAAACACCCTTGCCAGCATCGGATCCCACGCCAGCTGGACACCGGCACCCTCTCGCAATCTTGGCGCCGAGCCGTCCTGGGGTAACCGTGCATACAGGGTCTGGCCGGCACTGTCGGCCTCAAGACGACTGTTGGCGCCATCAAACAGGGTAGCGGTCACCGAAGCCCTGAGCGCCGAGTAATCGGGCCTCAGGGCGTCTCCTCCCAATACCAGGGATTCAGGGCGAATGAACAGGTCCACCCGCTCACCGATGGGCGGCGAACTCTGACCCAGCCGGCCACGGACCATACTGCCATCATCCAGCCGGAGTTCCGCCAGCTCGTCCTGCACGGCTACGAGCTCGCCGGTGAGGCGATTGTTATCTCCGACAAATCCGGCAACAAATGGGGTAGCCGGTTCCCGGTACAGTTCTTCCGGCGGGGCCACCTGGTCAAACCGACCATCCTTCATCACGGCGACCTGGTCCGACATCACCATGGCCTCGGACTGATCGTGGGTGATGTACACGAAAGTGGTCCCGAAGGCCTTCTGCAGATGCTTGAGTTCGATCTTCATCTGCTCCCTCAGTTTCAGATCCAGGGCCCCGAGAGGCTCGTCGAGCAGCAGCAGCGTCGGCTCCAGCACCAAACAGCGGGCCAGGGCCACACGCTGGCGCTGGCCACCGGAGAGCTCGCCCGGATTCCGGTTTTCCATACCGGGCAGGCCCACCTGCTCCAGCACCCGGGCGATCCGCGTGCGCCGCTCTGCGGCCGGTACTTTCTGGCGCTTCAGGCCATAACCGATGTTGTCACCCACCGACATGGTCGGGAACAGGGCCAGATGCTGGAACACCATGTTGACCGGGCGCCGGTTGGGGGGCACATCGTTCATGCGGGCGCCGCGGATGTGGATATCGCCCTCATCGGGCCGGTCAAAACCCGCCAGCAGCCGCAGCAGCGTGGTCTTGCCGCAGCCTGAGGGGCCCAGAATCGAGAAAAACGTGCCCGCGGGCACGTCGAGGGAAACATGGTCCACCGCGGCATTGCTGCCAAAGCGGCGGACCAGGTTCGAGCAGAACAGGTCGGACTCGATCCCCATAGAGATCAGTTCGCGGCCTGGACGCGGTCCAGCACCTGCCCTTCCAGGGTCTCCAGTCCGGGAGGTACCGGCGGATACCACTTGATATTATTGATTGCCTGGTCATTGAAGCTGGCGCGGTAGGCATCCCGCAGCTCCGCCCGGACAAACTCGTCCGCGCCTTTGGAGGCAGTAAAGTTACCCGAGGCGTTGGTGATCCGGGCGGCAATCTCCGGCTGCATCACGAAGTTGATCCACTTGTAGGCGGCTTCCTCGTTTTCACTGCGGCGGGGAATGGCAAAGGTGTCGATCCAGCCCAGGGCGCCGGAGTCCGGGGCCACGAAACGGATCTCCGGGTTCTCCGCGTTCAGTTTCCAGCCGCCGGCATCCCAGGCCATGGCCGCGGTCACCTCGCCGGTGCGCAACAACGCCAGCAGCTGGTCACCACCGGTCCAGTAGGTCTTCACGTTGCTCTTGCAGTCGATCAGCTTGTCTTCCACCTTCGCCAGGATCGATTCGTACTCGTCTCGGTCGTTATAGGCCGCGAAGGGATCCATACCCATGGCGAAGGCAAATCCGATGAGTGTCGGGCGCTTGAGACGGTAGCTGACCTCTCCGGCCACCGCCGGGTCACAAAGGTCGGTGTAATCTGTAACCGTATCCGCCACCGAGCTGTGGACGATCAGGCCGCTGGTACCCCAGACCGAAGGCACACCGTAGAATTCGCCATCCAGCTCGGTGGAGTCCTTGGTGGCCTTGACCATGGATGGCTGCAGCTGATCCGTGTTGACGCGGCTGAAATCGATGGGCTTGTAGATATTGAACTGGCGCTGAACACCGATGATCCGGTCCTGGCTGGGCTGGGCCAGGTCAAAGCCGGCACCGCCGGTGGCCCGCAGTTTGGAGATCATGTCCTCATTGTTGGAGAGGGTGACCTTCACATCGATTCCGGTCTCTTTCTCGAACTGGGCCACCACGTCGTCCGGGGCATATCCACCCCAGGTAATCAGTCGCAGCTCTTCAGCGAGCAGGCTTCCGGAAAAAGTGACAGCAGCCAGGAAGGTGGAGCCAAGCAGTGCGGATGTCCTTGCGGTGCGCGATCCCATGATCTTTGTATCTCCTGATAACGGTAGGTAACAAGTTTGCTAACCGGTTGTTATCAGGAAGGTATAGACCATGTATGTCAGTTTTGTGAAACCCCATTCACAAAAAACGGAGGCCGAGGCCTCCGTTCCGGATTCATTGATGTATCGGACTGACATCACCGCCCGGACTTGAGCATCTCCCAGTACTTGGCGTACACCTGCAGCGCCTCGTCTCCGATATCCACCTGGAACTCGGCGTTGGTCATGTCCTCGGGTGTCGGGTAGCTGGCGCGATTGTTGGCCACTTCCTCCGGCAGCATCTCTCGGGCGGCCAGGTTCGGAGTGGCATAGCCGATCTCCTCACTGATCAGTGCGGAAATTTCCGGCTGCAGCACAAAGCTGATGAACTTGTGGGCGGCCTCCGGGTTCTTGGCATTCTTGGGAATCACGAAACTGTCCAGCCAGGCGATGATGCCCTCTTCCGGATAGACGTATTCCAGTGCAGGCATGGTCTCTTCCGCCATCACCGCCTCGCCGTTCCAGATCATGCCGACATCGGTCTCGCCTTCCAGGTAGGGCACCCGGGGCGCGTCGGAGTTGAAGGTACGAACGGAGGGCATCAGCTCAGTCAGCTTTTCGTAAGCCGCCTTGATCTCCTCGGGATTGGTACTGTTGCCGGAATAGCCCAGCACCCGCAGACCCACGTGAAACACTTCGCGCATATCATTGGTGAGCATCACCCGGCCTTCAAAACGCTCGTCCCACAGATCGGCCCAGGCGGTCACCGGCTCGCCTTCAACATCGGCGGTGTCCACCGCCAGGCCGGTGGTGCCCCACAGGTAGGGAATACTGAACTTGTTGTCCGGGTCGATGTCCAGGTTTACCAGATCCGGGTCCAGATTGTCGAAGCCCTCGATCTTGCTGCGATCGATGGGCATCAGCAGGTCTTCCTGGCGCATCTTGCTCACGTAGTAGGTGGAGGGCACGGCCAGGTCATAGGCGGCGCTGTCATCCAGCAGCTTGAGCTTGGCATACATGGCTTCGTTGCTGTCGTAGGTGGTATAGACCACCTGGATGCCGGTTTCTTCCTCGAAGCGCGTCAGCACTTCCTGCGGCATGTATTCGGACCAGTTATACAGGTTGAGAACCTTCGGCTCCTCGGAACTGCAGCCAGTCAGGCCTACAGCCAGCAGGCCGGCCAGTGCGAGTTTCTTCATCGTTTGCTCCTTGTAAGAATCCATTGCGACAACATCAGCATAACCAGTGAAAACACCAGCAACAGCGTGCCCAGGGCATTGACCTCGGGCTTGAGCCCCACCCGCACCATGGAGTAGATGCGCAGGGGCAGAATTTCATAACTGGGGCCACTCACAAAGGTACTGACCACCACATCGTCCAGTGACAGTGTAAACCCCAGCAGCCAGCCCGCCAGTAACGCCGGCATGATCACAGGGATCAGCACCGTCCGGGTCATGGTGAAATCGGAGGCACCCAGGTCCCGGGCCGCCTCGGGCAGGCTCTCATCAAAGCCGCTCAGCCGGGCCATCACGGTAATCACCACGAACGGCAGGCAGAAGGTGACGTGGGCCAGCAGCAGTGACACATAGCCAAGCTGGATGCCCACCAGCAGGAACAGTGCCAGCAGCGAGATCGCCAGCACAATCTCCGGCGACATCATCACCACGAACAGCATGCCATTGAGCACTTTCTTGCCCCGGAACCGGTACCGGTGTAGCGCCAGCGCCGTCAGTGCCCCGATAATGGTGGAGACGGTCGCCGCCGAGAGCGCCAGCCACAGGGAGTTCCACATCGCCTCCACCATGGCGTTGTTGTTGAACAGGGACTGGTACCAGCGCAGGCTCAGCCCGCCCCAGGTGTAGCCGCTGCGGGAGTCATTGAAAGAGAACACCACCAGCACACCAATGGGCACGTACAGCAGCAGATAGACCAGTACCAGATAGGCTCTTGGCAACCACCGGGTCATCCCGCGCCCTCCTCACCGATACGCTGTTTGCTCAGGCGGTGGGCGAGCATGAGGATGGCCATGGTCACCGTCAGCACAATGCTCGCCGCCGCCCCGAACGGCCAGTCCCGCGCATCCAGAAACTGGTTCTTGATGACGTTACCCACCAGCAGGTTGCGGGACCCGCCAAGGATATCCGGTACGAAGAACAGCCCCATAGCGGGCAACAACACCAGCATCACACCGGCCAGAACGCCCGGCAGGGTCAGTGGTACGATCACGTGGATAAAGGTGGCGAAGCGGCCGGCGCCCAGGTCATGGGAGGCCAGCAACAGCTCCTGACGCAGGTCGTCAAACACCGAATACAGCGGCAGGATCATGAACGGAAGCAGCAGATAGACCAGACCGATGATCACCGCGCCCTCGGTATAGAGCATCTGGAGTGGTTCATCGATCCAGCCAAGCCCCATCAGGGCACTGTTGATCAGACCGTTGGTGGCCAGCAGCATCTTGAGAGCGTAGGTACGCACCAACGAGTTGGTCCAGAACGGTACGATCAACAGGAATATCAGCAGCAACTGGCGCTGCTTGCCCAGTTTCGACAGGGCCCAGGCAAAGGGATAGCCGATCAGCAGACAGACCAGGGTCGTCATCGCCGCCATATAGAGGGAATGCAGGAAGACCTCCAGGTACAGCGGGTCGAACAGCTGCCGGTAGGCATCCAGGTTCAGGGGCAATGAGATGAACGTGCCCGGATCCCGGGTCATCACACTGGCACCCACCACCAACAGGTTCGGCGCCAGCACCAGAAACAACAACCAGCCCCACACCAGCACCAGCACCGCCGTCCTGAACGGCTGCCGGGTAATGCTAGGCATCGGTCAGTGCATCCTCATGGACAGGTTCATCCGCCTCCTCCGGGAGCAACCACTCCCAGCCATCGACCCAGCTCACCTTCACCGGTTCGCCCAACCGGTAATCGAAGGCGGGGTCGTCCTCGTCGAAAAACTCGCTGGCCAGTACTTCGGTGCCATCATCCAGGTGGATCACCGAGTCCAGTGTACTGCCCTTATAGTTGCGCTCGACGATCTTGCCGGCCACGCCCTGCTCATCGGCCGGATCAAGCACGCGGATATCCTCGGGGCGCAGCAACACATGCAGCGGCTGCCCTTCCCGTACCGGGAAGTCCGGGCGGCGCAGGGTCCGTTTCAGGCCGAACACATCCACGGTGATGGCGCCGTCATGGATCGACTCCACTTCGCCCGGAAAGAAATTGGTCTCACCGACGAAACGCGCGGTAAACAGGTTGGCCGGGCGCTCGTACACCTCCCTGGGGGTGCCCAGTTGCTGGACCACACCATCCTTGAGCACCACCACCCGGTCGGACATCGACAACGCTTCTTCCTGGTCATGGGTGACAAACACGAAGGTGATGCCCAGCTCCCGCTGCAAGCGCTTCAGCTCCACCTGCATGGTGCGCCGCAACTTGTAATCCAGGGCCGAGAGCGGCTCATCCAGCAGCAACAGTCGCGGGCGCTTGACCACCGCCCGGGCAATCGCCACACGCTGCTGCTGGCCACCGGACAGCTGATGGGGCTTGCGACGCATGTAATCCTGCAGCTGAACCATCGCCAGCGCTTCCTCGACACGCTCGCGAATCTCCTCCTTCGGTCGCTTCTCCATTTTCAGGCCGTAAGCGACGTTGTCGAACACCGACATGTGGGGAAACAGTGCGTAATGCTGGAACACGGTATTCAGGGGACGGTGTTCCGGCGGGGTGCCAGTCAGGTCTTCCCCGGACAGGGTAATGGTGCCGGCATCGGCATGTTCGAAGCCCGCCATCAAACGCAGCAAGGTGGTTTTGCCACAGCCTGACGGACCCAGGAGGGTAATGAATTCCCCGTCATAGATGTCCAGGTTCAGGGAATCCAGAACGGTTTTGCCGTCAAACTGTTTGGTGAGATTACTCAGAGAAAGCAGTGTCTTTTTCATCGGCCCTGCCCGGAAAGTGAGCCCGCTATTTTTCCAGAAAGCGTAGCAAACAAAAAGGGGCGTCGGGGTAATCCGAAACCCCGACGCCCCTTGTTTTCAGGACCTTAAGCGTTTTGGGCGATCACTCGCCGGCAACACTGTTCAGATAGGCCTTGTCCGAGATGTTGATCCAGGGACGTACCTGCTTCAGGTAGTCACGCTGGGAAGTGATAATTTCCTTGGCCAGCGGATCCTTGGCCGCCGCTTCCTCGAGCAGACGGTCGGTGGTTTCACGCAGGGCGTCGATAACTTCCGGCGGGAACACCTTGTGGGTCACGTCCGGATAGTCTTCCTTCATCTTGTTCCAGGCAACGCTGCTTTCATGCACACTCTGGATGTACATGTCATACGCTGCGGTGCGCATGGCGACCCGGAGAATCTCCTGCAGATCCGCCGGCAGCTTGTTCCAGGTCTTGTTGTTGATCAGGAACTGAACCTCGGCACCCGGCTCCTGCCAGCCAGAGTAGTAGTACTTCGCAATCTGGTGGAAGCCCATGGGGAAGTCCAGTGCCGGGGCCACCCATTCCAGAGCATCAATGGTGCCACGCTCAAGGGCGCTATACAGTTCTCCGGGCGGGATATTGGTCACCGCGACGCCCAGCTCTGACATGACCTCGCCGGCAAAGCCCGGGGTGCGCATTTTCAGACCCTGGAGATCTTCCACGGAGTTGATTTCCTTGCGGAACCAGCCACCCATCTGGTTACCGGTATTACCGCCCGGGAATGACAGCACGCCGTAAGGCTCGTAAACCTTCTGCATGAGCTCCATACCGCCGCCATGGTAGAACCAGGCGTACATTTCCGGTGCGATCAGGCCGAACGGAATGGTGGTGAAATACATGGCATTGGGGATGGTGCCCTTGTAGTAGTATGAGGCAGTGTGCCCCATGTCGTACTGGCCGGTACGCACCAGGTCAAAAATGCCGAAAGGCGCCTTGTGCTTGTTGGAGGCGTCCACACGGACTTTCAGCCGACCATCGGACATGGATTCGACCATGTCAGCAAAGTGCTCGGTGGTTTCCCCCAGGATTGGTGAATTCGGCCCCCAGGTCTGAGCCAGGGTCAGGGTATGAGTTTCCTGTGCCAGCGCAGACACGCTGAAGGCCGACGCCGCAACAGCCACAGCGGCAAAGAAAGACTTGCGTAAATTCATG
The DNA here is from genome assembly GCF_003315345.1 of Marinobacter pelagius. GTDB lineage: Bacteria > Pseudomonadota > Gammaproteobacteria > Pseudomonadales > Oleiphilaceae > Marinobacter > Marinobacter pelagius_A. Next base: position 13,559 of record NZ_QNRO01000005.1, on the reverse strand, counting down.
GTGTTGGCTTCCGCTTTTTATAGGTATGAATAGGTATTTCGGGTCCATGTCCATCATAGCCTGCTAACGGCCTGGAGCCAATCTTTGTCATAAATCAACGGCTGGCCCTGCGACATCATGCCACACAGGCACTACTCTATTATCCAACTCTCCTGGATTCGGTCTTTTCCATGAAGCACCTGTTTCTCGTACGTCATGCCAAGTCCAGCTGGGCGGATGAAGCCCTCAGCGATCACCAACGCCCGCTCAACAGCCGCGGCGAAAGCCAGCTCGCTCCGCTTGGCCGGGCACTGGTGCGCAGCGGTGCCTTCGGTGGCACCATCCATGCCAGCGATGCAGTCAGGGCACGGCGGACTCTGGCAGGCATTGTTCCGGCAGGATTTCCCGATAACCGGGTTCAGGTCACCCCGGAGCTTTACACCTTCGACTACCGCCGGCTCCTGCACTGGCTCAAAGCCCTGGACGACGGGGAAGAAACCATCACCATCATCGGCCATAACCCCGCCCTGCTGGAACTGGCCGGGCACCTGCTCAAGCATCCACCCGCGAACCTGCCCACGGCCGGCTTTGTGCACATACGGTTACCGGACAAGCCCTGGCGCAAGATGGCGGCCGGCAAAGGTCGGCTCGAAGCCTTCCTCACGCCCAGGGAATTCAGCTACCAGCAGTTCGATCGCAAACGGAAAAAACGGGCCCGGACCACCGGCGACGAGCCCGGACGCGACATTCCCGAGGCCCTGTCCCATCAGCTCCAGCGCATGCGGGAACTGGAACCGGGGGTGAAGGTAGGGCTGGATGATGAGTTCCTGCACCAGTTCCGGATTGCCATCCGGCGCAGCCGGGCCATTACCGAATCGGTGGAGGAAGTCTCCGGCGACAAATCCCTGGACCGATCGATCAGGCAACTCAAGCGCAACGCACGCGCCACCAGCAGGCTCCGGGATCTGCATGTATTCCTCCAGGATCTGCCGGCACTCTGTGAACACAACAGCGAGCTGCAAACTGCCCTCGGCACCTGGGCAGAAACCGAGGCCGACCAGGAGCACCACGCCCTCGTCAAACGGCTCGGGAGCAAGCCCTACCGGGACGCCATGCACCACTGGGACAATCAGATTCATTCCCGCCAGTTCCGGAAACTGGCCGGACGGCTGACACCAAAAGACATCCGGAAGGCGGTAGAGAATCGTATACGGGAGTTCAACAGGCGTACCGCCGAGTTGTTACACAACTCACCGGATGACGACATTCACCGGCTCCGGAAGCTGCTCAAGCGTATCCGCTACCTGATGGAGCTGGATGCCAGGGGCTGGAAACAGCCACTCAAGACCCTGAAATACCGCCAGGAGCTCTATGGCCGGTTCCAGGACCTGCACGTGCAGATCGAGCTGGTCAAAGCCTTCAGAACGCGCGCACCGGAAACGCTGCCGGGGGCCGTCGATGGCCTGAAGGAGAGACTGGAACAGCAGAAAGCGGACGCCCGACGCCAGATACTCGCGCTAGGAGGACTCGATGGAGCCCCGGTATGACACTCTCTTCTACGATGGCCAGTGCCCGTTGTGCGCCCGGGAAGTCCGGGCGCTGAGGCGCCTGAACAAAGGCAACCTGGTTCTGGCGGATATCCACCAGCAGCGCAACGGCAGCCTGATCCTGCCGCCCCACGAGATGCTGCTGCGCCGCCTGCACCTGATGACCTGGACCGGCGAATGGGTTACCGGCCTGCACGCCACCGTACGCGCCTGGTCCCACACACCGTTCGGCTTTCTCTTCAAGCCCCTGCTCTGGCCGGGGATCCACCAGATCGCCTCACCGGTATACGAGCTCTGGGCTGACCGACGCTATGAACGCAAATACGCCTGCGCAGAGTGCGACGCAGGCTGACTGGCAAAGCTCCGGAATCAGGGTTGATCGTCCAGAGGCGCGCCCTGATCGCATTTCTTGCACTCCAGGTCAAAACCCAGCATGGACCGCCGGCCCTCTTCAGTGGTGACCCAGGGACGGTTCACCCAGGGCGGGTCATGGCGCACATGCTGGTTATGGCCGCAGGCAAGTTGGGCGACCCAGTGGTTTTCCTCGTCCCGGTGATAACCGGTGATGGATTGTTTCATTGCGGTGATTTCCTCCCATTCCAGGCCGACCAGGAATAGATCGCGAGCGCCACCCAGATCATGACAAAACTGGCCAGCTTCTCACCACTCAGGGGCTCTTCGAACACAAACAGGGCAATGAGGAACTGGATGGTCGGGTTGATGTACATGAGAAATCCCACCGTCGCCAGCCGCAGCCGGCGGGCCGCACCGGCGAACGCCAACAGCGGGATGGCAGTGACGATACCGGAAGACAGCAACAACAGCATCATGCCGGTGCTGTCGGAGAAGTGGGAAACACCCTCACTACCAAGCCAGGCCCAGGTCAGCAGGGCTACGGGCAGCAGCAGGAGCGTTTCCACAAACAGGCCGGAGAGCCCATCCAGTTCCACTTTCTTCCGCAACAGGCCATAAGTGCCGAAACTGAAGGCCAGAATCAGGGTGATCCAGGGCACGATGCCCAACAGGAACAACTGGTACAGGATGGCCACGGTGGCCAGCACCACCGCGATGGCCTGCAGGCGGGTAATGGTCTCCCTGAGAATCAGCATCCCCATAGCCACGTTCACCAGGGGCGTGAGGAAGTAGCCAAGGCTGGCCTGGAGCACATGGCGGGTTTCCACCGCGTAGATATACACGCCCCAGTTCAGGGCAATGAACACGGCACAGCCGAGCACAAAGCCCAGCTTGCGGGGTCTGGCCAGGGCCAATCTCACCGGCTGCCAGCGCTGCATGAGCGTGATCACGATGGCAAGGAACAGGCAGGACCAGATCACCCGGTGGATCAGGACCTCCCAGGCGGGCACCCCCTCGAACAGGGCGAAATACAGGGGGAAACTTCCCCACATGGTGTAGGCCGCAAGGCCATAGAGAACGCCCTTGGTCGTCTCGGGTGTGGCTGCTTTCATAGGTTCCTCATTATCCAGCCGGTCAATCTACCACAAGGACGATGATGAGTGCGCTTGAACGAACGGCTTACCTGCAGCAGGCCTTGAACTTTTTCCCGCTGCCGCAGGGACAGAGTTCATTGCGACCGGGCTTGAGCTGACCCTCCTCGGTCTCGCCGGAGAGGTAATACCAACGCCCGTCTTCCCGGACAAAGTCGGATTTTTCCTCGAGATAGCCCCAAGCGGCACCGGCACGATAAACAGCGCGAAAATGGACCCTGCCCCTGCTACCCTGTTCCGTGCTATCGAGGATCTTAAGATTCACCCAGTCCGGCGAGCCGTCCAGGCCCAGTTCCGGGGGACGGGTATCGGGATGCCAGGTCGCAAGCAGATAATCCGCCCGCCCCTGAACAAATGCCGTATACCGGGACCGCATCAGCGCTTCCGGAGACGGCGCCGGTTCACCCCGGTGCCACGGGCCGCAGCATTGTTCATAGGTTCTCCCCGAGCCGCATGGGCAGAGGGTGTTTGACTGCTCAGGTATCATTTCGTGGGTTTGCTCCGGTTTGGCTGTGGAGCCCCAAAGTGTATCAAGTTCAGAAGGATGAAAAGGCTTGTTTGACCTTTCCGTGGCACAGCTCGTCCTGGCCAATCTGGCCATTATCGCCGGTGCCTGCCTGCAGGGGGTTGCCGGTTATGGTATCGGCACCCTGTCCGCACCGCTGCTGTTCCTGATCAGCCCGATCCTGTTGCCGGCGCCCCTGGTGCTGAATGCGACGCTGCTCACTATCCTGATGCTGATCCGCAACCGCGGTGCCCTGGAAATCCGGCAGGTGCGCTTTGCCATCGGCGGCGGGTTTGTCGGCATGATCCTGGCGGGCATTACCCTGGTACTGATTTCCCCGAATGGGTTTGAACTGGTGTTCGGCATCCTGATCCTGGCCGGTGTCGCCTTGAGCGTGGGCGGTCTCAAACCCCGACTCAATGCCCGCAACAGCGTCATCGCCGGTGCCGCTTCCACCTACATGGGCACCATTACCGCTGTCGGCGGGCCACCGATTGCCCTGATCTACCAGAACGAGAAGGGCCCACTGGTGCGGGCGAATATGTCCGCGTTCTTTCTGGTTGCCAGTTTCTTCAGTCTGACCGCCCTGGCACTGTCCGGCTATCTCGGCATTCGGGAACTGGGACTGTTCGCAGCCACCTTTCCGGGAGTGCTCATCGGCTTCCTGATGTCCGGAAAACTGGTAAACCGAATGCCTTTTGAAGGACTGAGACCGATCATCCTGGGGATCGCCGCAGTGGCGGGAACGGCGGCACTGGTGCGGGGGCTGATGTCGCTCTGAAGGCCAAACATATCCCGGAAACCGGATGTTTCACGAGATTTTACATTTCAGATGACCAAACTTTCACCAATCAGGGCCAGAATGGTGCAATAAAAAGGAATCAAAGAGAAGCGGACTCCGTCATGGCTCTACGGCACCAGGAAGTCGTTGAAACCCGGATCGACGTTGCCGACCTGGAAATCGGCATGCACGTAATCCGGCTGGATCGGCCGTGGGAAGATACCGACTTCCTGCTGCAGGGCTTTGTCATCCAGAACAAGTCCGAACTGCAGGCCCTTCAGGCCCAGTGCCAGTTCGTGTTTATCGAAGGCCGCGTCGAGGCGGCCGCACCCGCAGCCCGATCGGAACAACCCGCCCGGAAACGCTTCAGCCTGTTCGGCAAGCGCAAGAAATCCCCCGCCCAGCAGCCCCCGACAGCCTCGTCCCGGAGCAAGCTGCCCCGCAAGCGCGTCAATTACATCAACAAGGTCAGCATGTCGGAGGAAATGGGGCCGGCGGTGATGCGTTTCGAGGAGGCCCGGGATACCGCGAAGTCCCTGATGGCCGGGCTTCGCCTGGGGCGCACCCTGGATCTGAACAATGCCCGGAAAGTGGTCAACAGTTGCGTGGACAGCGTTCTGAGAAACGAGAATGCCCTGCTGCTGCTCACCAAGATCAAGAATCAGGACGAATACACCGCCGAGCACTGCATCAACGTATCGATCCTCTCCGCCGCGTTTGGCAAACATCTGGGACTGCTGGAAGGGGAAATCCGCAACCTGGCCCTGTGCGGGCTTCTGCACGATGTCGGCAAGACCCGGATTCCGGACCGGGTCCTGAACAAGCCCGGCGCCCTGACCCCGGACGAATTCAGCATCATGCGGGAACACACCAATCACGGCCGCTCCATTCTCATGGGCACCAGCAATGCCCTGGCAACGGCAGTGGATGTGGCCTTCAGCCACCATGAACGGATGGACGGTTCCGGTTACCCGCGCGGGCTGCAGAGCCACCAGATTCCGCTGTTTGCGAAAATGGTCGGCCTGGTGGACACCTACGACGCCATCACCAGCAACCGGATCTACGACAAGGGCCGGGCCTCCATGCAGGCGCTGGAGATCATCCACACCCATCGGGGCACCCAGTTCGACGAGGAACTGGCCGAGGCCTTTATCCAGATGATCGGTGTCTACCCACCCGGTTCGATCGTGGAAATGCACAACGGCGAAGTGGGCATCGTGGTGGAAACCCGGCCCGGGCAAAAGCTCAAGCCCAAGGTTCTGCTGGTACGGGAAGCTGATAAATCCCTGCTTGAGCCCTACCGCCTGATCGACCTGATGACTTTACCCGATGACCACGCCGGCAACACCTATCGCATCAAGAAAGAAGTGCCGGATGGCAGCTTCGACATCGTCTTGCAGGACTTCGTCGATCAGGGGCTGATCACCAGCAAACCTTCTCAACCAGCCCCGTAATCGGATTATCCGGGACGCTTGGTGACCGCCATGGTCAGGCGTGAGATGCAGGTGGTTTTGCCCTCTTCGTTCTCGATACGGATTTCCCAGACCTGGGTGGCGCTGCCGATATGCAGAGCGGTGGCGGTTCCGTAAACCCAGCCTTTGCTGACCGGACGGATGTGGTTGGCGTTGATGTCCAGACCCACGGCAACGGTACCGGGATCCTTCAGGCAACAGTTGGCGGCCATGCTGCCCAGGGTTTCTGCCAGCACCACCGAGGCACCGCCATGCAGGATACCGAACGGCTGGACCGTGCGCTCATCCACCGGCATCCGGCCCTTCACGTAATTGTCACCGACTTCGAGGTATTCAATGCCCATGTGGCCAACAGCCGTTTTCCGGCTGGCTTCCATCATTTGCTCTAGATTCGGGGTTCTGGTCCAGATTGCCATGGTGGTACGTTGCTCCTGAATTGAACTTGTTCGGTACGCGCTAATGGCCTGAGTCTATCCGGTTAGCTTGCTCAGCACCACGGCTTTTATGACCTTACAGATCCACTCAGTAAACCCGAACCAGCTCCCGCTTTTCCCAGCCGAGCCGGCCGGTTTCCACAACCTGGCGGCGAATACCCGGTACCGGCCGGATCATGAACAGGTCGCCGTCTCGGCCCACCAGGGTTCGGGGCACGCCGCAGGCCCGGGCTATATCCGCATTGGTCTCCATATGCTCCATCTCGCCATGGACCGGAATCGCCAGGTTGGGTTTCACCCATCGGTACATGGTTTCCAGTTCCTCCTGGGCCGGATGGCCGGAGGCGTGGATGGGAACGCCGGCATCTTCGGCGGTGATCACCCGGACGCCCAGCTCTTTGAGTCTCGAGATCAGCGCTTCAATGGCCTCCTCGTTGCCCGGGATCGCCCTTGCGCTGAAGATCACGGTATCGCCGGCCTCCAGCTCGAAGTCCGGATGGCTGCCCATCGAGAGCCGCCGAAGCGCGGTCCTGGGCTCGCCCTGGCTGCCGGTCGCCACCGCCAGCACCTCTTCCCGGGGCAGGTAACCAAGGTGGGAAGGATTGATCAGTTCGTCGGCCCGGTCCCAGATACCCGCTGCCTTGGCGGCACCACTCATGTTGATCAGGGAGCGCCCCAGCAGCCCCATGTAACGGCCGGTCTCCCGGGCAATCCCCGCCAGGGTATGCAGCCGCGCAATGTTGCTGCCAAAGCAGGTCACCACAACACGGCCTTCGGCGCTGCGCACAGCGTCCAGAAGCCCCTTGTGCAGGGCCGCCTCGGACAGGGAATGCCCCTTCACCGTGGCGTTGGTGGAATCGCAGACCATGGCAGCCACCCCTTCCTCCGCCAGATCGGTGAAGGTCCCGGGCGAGTAGCCATGGCCAACCAGGGGCTGGTCATCCAGCTTCCAGTCACCACTGTGGAAAATATTGCCCAGCGGCGTGCGGATCATCAGGGCGTTGGGATCGGGAATGGAATGGGTCAGGGCCAGCCACTGCACATTGAACGGACCGATCTGCCTTTCCTCACCTTCCTCACCCGTATTGACCTCGATAATCGGCACCCGATGCAGGAGATCGAATTCCGCCAGTTTCCGGCGCAGGATCTCGGCGGTGAACCGGCTGGTGTAGACCGGGCATTGCAGCATCGGCCAAAGGTAGGGCACCGCACCGACATGATCCTCGTGGGCATGGGTGATGACCAGGCCCGCCAGCTGTTCGCGACGATCGGCGATAAAGGCCGGGTCGGCCATCTGTACCGGCGGCTCGCCACGGTGATGTACGGTGCCATCGGCCGCAATCCGGCCCGGTTTCGGGAAGGTGACACCGCAATCCACCATCAGCCACTGACCATCGTGACCGTAGAGGTTCAGGTTCATGCCGATTTCGCCGGTGCCGCCAAGGGGTAAAAACCAGAGGTCGTTGTGGTCCGGGGTCATTGCGGGGAATTTTCCAGGTATTTCAGCACCAGGGCCTCGTGGGTTCCGTTCATTTCAATCAGTTTCAGGGCCGCGCGAATGTCATCGGCATAGGCCAGGGCCGGGGAATCCTTGGCTACCGCGATCCAGGAGCGCTCACCCGGCACGAAGAACGGTGACACCCTCGCCGCCAAATCCAGTTTCCGGACAGTGTACAGCCCTACCAGTTCCGGCGCGATCACCACATCGACCCTGCCCCGGGCCATCATCAGCATCAGGTTTTCATAGCGTGGGGCCGGCTCTTTCGTCAGGTTCTCGTCGCTGTCGAAGCGATTGAAATACCGCGCGCCCTCAAGTACTCCGATGCGCTTGCCGTACAGGTCCGAATACCGGTCGATCCGGTGATTATCATTCAGGTAGAAAAACAGCCGGCGTTCCGGCGGAAAGGCGGGGGCCACAAATTCCAGATCTTCATCCCGCGCATCAGTACGCACCGGGCCAAGCATGATATCCACCTCGCCCTGGGTCACCATCCGGAGGACACGGCGGAAGGGAGCTTCCCGATAATGCACCTGCCAACCGAGCAAATCCGCGATTTCCTCGAAGATTTCCACGTAGAGGCCGCTTTTCTGATCCGCTTCGATAATTCGGTAGGGAGGTGCGTGGTTCACCCCGACCGTCACGGCTAACGGCTCGACGGTCTCTGTACCCCGCTGGGCCATGGCAGGAACAGCCATCAACACCAGCAGGAGAAGAATGATACGTCCCATCTAAAAAGCATCCTTTGCGGATTTTCCGTGCATTTGGAACAGACGACGATCTGTTTCTGGCCACTAACGAGTATAGCCGCTCCAGATCTGCTCCCCGTGAATTTACGTATGCAGGGTTGAATCCGGACCGTTCCGATGCCAGCTCGGTAAGTACATCGGACAAATTGTGCCATTTATTCCGAAACGAGAGGTACCGACCTGTATGAAGATCCTGATGGTTCTGACATCACACGACCAAATGGGCGACACCGGCCACAAGACCGGTTTCTGGCTTGAAGAGTTCACCGCGCCCTACTACGTGTTCAAGGACGCCGGTGCCGACATCACCATCGCCTCTCCCAAGGGCGGCCAGCCGCCGGTGGATCCGAACAGCGAAGCCGAAGGGGCCCTCACCGAGACCACCGAACGCTTCATGAAGGACGCCCACGCCAAGGAAATGCTCGCCAGCACCAAGAAGCTGAGCGATGTCGACATGAACGAGTATGACGCGGTTTTCTATCCCGGCGGCCACGGCCCGCTGTGGGACCTGGCCAACGACGAGACCTCTATCGCGCTGATCAAGAAAGCCTACGATCAGGACAAGGTCATCGGCGCAGTGTGCCACGCCCCGGCCGTGTTCAAAAACGTATTCATCAAGCCGGAGCAGAATATCGTCGGCGGCCGGAAGGTTACCGCCTTCACCAACACCGAGGAAGATGCGGTACAGCTGACCAACATCGTGCCGTTCCTGGTCGAGGACATGCTCAAGGACAACGCCGGGGAATACACCCGGGGTGACGATTGGGCCCCTCACATCGTGGTCGACGGCAAGCTGATCACCGGGCAGAACCCGGCCTCCTCCGAGGGTGCTGCCAAGGCGGTGGTGCAGGCTTTGCAGGAGGGCTGACTGCCGGTGAAGGAGGGGTCAGAAGAAAGCGTTCTTCTGACCCCGGAGTTGGCGCTGAGCCTGGGGTCTGATGAAATCGTTCATCTGACCCCTTTTTAATGTCTCCGACTCCTCCGATACACATCCCCCAGCCTGTGCTATGTTTCTGTGAAACTTCCTGCAGACTGGCCTTCGTCATGAGCAACCCCAAACACACTCTTTTCTGGATGACGCTGTTCCTCGGCGTGGTGGTGGTCGTTGGTGTTCTGATCCACAAGCCCCTGATGACCGCCTTCATGGCCAACTGGGTCTTCAACCTGCTGATTGTCGGCGTTCTGATTGTCGGCATCGCCCTGACCTATCGACAGGTGTTTGTCCTGTTCCCGGAGCTGCGCTGGATTGCCCAGTTCCGCACGGGCCATGCCGGTCTTTCGGTGGTGCAGGAGCCCCGCCTGCTGAAGCCCCTGGCCCGACAGCTGGGTGAAGAGGCCAAACGGGACCGGTTTACCCTGTCGACGCTTTCGCTGCGCACGGTGCTGGACGGTATCCATTCACGCATGGATGAGCAGAGGGAAATCACACGGTATTTCATCAGCCTGCTGGTGTTCCTGGGTCTGCTGGGCACCTTCTGGGGGCTGCTGGGCACGATCAATGCAGTGGGGCAGGTAATCACCGGGCTGGACATGAGTCAGGAGGATTTCGGCAAGGTATTCGCGGACCTGCAGGAGGGCCTGCTCAAGCCACTGGAGGGCATGGGAACGGCCTTCAGTTCTTCACTGCTGGGACTGGGCGGCTCACTGATCCTGGGCTTTCTCGATATCCAGGCCGGCCATGCCCAGAACCGTTTCTACGACGGGCTTGAGGAGTGGCTCACGGGGGTCACCAACCTCGTCGACCGGGTCGATGACCAGAAAGAGCCGTCATGATCGGATCCAAACGCCGCAGCCGCAGTACCACCAACGTCTGGCCGGGCTTTGTGGACGCCTTGTCCGCCCTGCTGATGCTCGTGATCTTCATGCTACTGATCTATGTGGTCAGTCAGCTCTATCTGTCCCAGACCCTGTCAGACCGCGATACGCAGCTCGCCCGCCTGAATGCCCAGCTGGATGAACTGTCAGAGCTGCTGGGGATGGAACGGAGCAGAACCGAGGCCCTGGAAGAGCAGATGATCACGCTGCAGGAGGACTACAGCAGCAGCCTGGCCCGTAACGACGAACTGGTGAGCAGCCTCGAATCCACCCGCGAACAGCTGATGCAGCAGACCGCCACGGCCGAGGCCCAGGCCGAGCGACTGGCCCGCATGGAACAGTCGATGGCCCAGAAGGACGACATGTCCGCGAGCCAGCAGGCCATGATCCTGCGCCTCTCCAACCAGATTGCCTCTCTGCGGGAACAACTGCGGAAAATTGCCTCGGCACTGGAATTACAGGAACAGATGACCGCGGAGAAGGAAGAGGAGCTGGCGAAGGTCAGCCAGCGCCTGAACACCCTGCTGGCCGAACGGGTCAATGAACTGGAGCAGTACCAGTCGGAATTTTTTGCCCGCCTCCGGGATATCCTGGCCACCAACGAGAATATCCGGATCGTGGGCGACCGCTTCCTGCTGCCTTCGGAACTGCTGTTTGCCTCAGGCTCGGCGGAACTGGGCGAGGACGGCAAGCGCGAACTCGACAAACTGGCGAACCTGCTGCTGGATGTTGCCAGCAAGATTCCCGAAGATGTCGACTGGATCCTGCGCGTAGACGGGCACACCGACATCGTGCCTATCAATACGCCGAAATTCCCCTCCAACTGGGAGCTGTCCACCGCTCGCGCCGTGGCGGTGGTACGTTACCTGGCTGCCCAGGGGGTACCCGAGCGGCGCATGGTGGCCGCAGGCTTTGGCGAGTTCTTCCCAGTAGCCGAAGGCACCAGTCCGGAGGCGCTGCGGAAGAACCGGCGGATTGAGTTGAAGCTGACGGATCGGTGAACCTGAAACGGGCCCCGTGGAGACTTACCGGACTGGAGGTGTGCCCAATATATCGGGCCAACACCCAAGGCATTTTTCAATCGCCTGACCGATTGCCAATAGTCTCTGATCCTGCCAGGGACCGGCCAGTATCTGGAGCCCAACCGGCATGCCCGCCTCATCTTTGCCTGCGGGCATACTCAATCCGCATAGTCCCAAATAGTTGCCCATGGCAGTATTTCGCAACGTCTGCATATTGGCTTTCACATAGGCTTCGGGCTTACTGAGGCTCGCTACCGTTGGCGGAGTGAGGGTAACGGTTGGAGTCAGGAGTGCATCAATCCTTGCCAGTTCTGACGCCGCTTTTTCAGAAAACTTGTTTATCAACTGGCGACGATGAATGTATTCCCAGGCCGGTAGCTGTTCGGCAGTATGCAGTCTGGCCGCCACGTCCGGGTCTAACGACTCAATAAAGTCTGGCAACTCAGTCTTCATAAAAGCAGCTAGTTCTGGTGCCGCCACTCCTCCCTTAAGGAAGACAGAATAAATTTCATCCAGCCCTGACAACTCGAAACTGACAAGTCTGGCACCCGCTAATTCAAGCTGTCTCAATGACCGCTCAATGGCTTCAGCAATCCCTGGACTGCAGTTCTCCCAGAAGAATGCCTCTGGAACGCCAAAAGTGAGATCCGCAAGATCTGGCGTATCCGGCACTCGACTTCCACGCCTGTGTACTTTCGGATCCAGCGCATTGAATGCGTATGCAAGGTCTTCAACGCGATGGGCAAGCATCCCGGGCGAGTCCAGCGTGCGTGAGAGAGGAACAATTTGTGCTTTTGGCCATCGGCCTTCGGTTGTTTTCAGACCGGCCACGCCTGTCATGGCTGCAGGCACACGAACCGAACCGGCAGTATCCGTCCCGAGAGCCAACGAAGCCGTTCCGTTGATCAGTGAAACACCTGCCCCGGAACTGGAGCCCCCGGGAACACGATGTGAACTCGTATCCCACGGGTTTTTCGGCGTTCCCCAGTGAGCGTTAGTGCCCAGCCCTCCAAACGCGAATTCAACGCAGTGTGTTTTGCCAACGACAGGCGCAAGTTGAGATTGCAATGCATCTATCAAGGGCCCCGCCGCCTGCCACTGCTCGGGTAACGGCCTTGCGCATCCCGCATGGATCGGAAGACCAGGAACACCGTATAAATCCTTGACTGATATGGGAATCCCCATCAAAGCACCGGTATTGCCACCAGCCGCTCGAACCCGATCGCTAGCGATGGCAAGGCTCAGTGCCTTCTCGGGATTCCAGTGAACATACGAATTGTCGTATTGACCATAGGCCTCGTACGCAGCGATCGAAGCCTCGACAAGTGCTCTACCTGTGAGCATTCCATCCGCGAGCCTTTCCGACAGCTCTCTGAGCGGCATTGCCAGAAGGCGATTCTGAAGCATCATCGCACCTTTGCTACCTCATCCAACCGAACCCGGAGAGCATCCGGGTGGAATTGTCCATGCCGCTGCTGAACATCCTCTGGGGAAATTGCGAACCTCCAAGGCTGAAGGCCGCGTTGAGCAGGCACACGGTGGGGTCATCCAGTCGCAGGGTTGGTGCAATTTTCGGGGCATCCCCTTTGAACTTCATTACAGTTCCCCATTGCTGGTCCTGAACCCAGCCATTGATCATCTCCCGCAAGTGACGGTCATGCAGCAACACTTGGCTGTCGGCCTTGTCGTCCAGACAAATGATCAGCACCCCTTGTTCGCGCAGAACCTCCAGGCACTGCCCGATACGCCGATACTCCTGCTCGCTCATCCCGGTATTCAACCGCAACTCAGACAGATCTCCCGGCTCTTCGGATAGCAGGACACGCAGCAAGCCATCCCGGCTGTTTGGGCTGTAGGAGCGACTATCGGGTGCAAAACCCTGCGAACCCAGCAGTCTATGGATGCTCTCGGATCGGTCAGCACTGCCCTTCAAGTGAACTATCAGGGGTGCCTGAAGGTCTGTGTCAGTACTGATCAATACGACGCTCTGGTAACGCTTTCCCCAAATCATCCGGGCTGGACCTGAGCCGGCGTCCTGCTGAGACTGCAGACTTCCCGCGTTACAAGAGACAAACAACACCGGCAGCTTGTTCACGGATCTTTCTCCAGAAATAATCAGATCAACAGCTGAGGCTCATCGCCCCAGCTTTTTTACAGGGGTATCCGGAATTTCTGGTTGATAAAATGCCAAAGATGTAAAGAAGAAAATCTTTCTCAGCGGATTATCTGATTGATCCTCTTCAGCCTACTCT